>NZ_FTOP01000035.1 GCF_900156785.1 Belliella pelovolcani
ACCCTTGGGAAATAGGACAACTAAAGAAGCATTAACAAAAAAATAAATTAACTTAGCAACTGATACTTTTGGTCCAACAAATGGGGAGTGTTATACGAAGTCCTACAGGAAATCAAAACTGATCCCAACCTGAAGCGGATTCCGGTCATCATGTTGACAACATCTTCATCTAGAAAAGATATTGATCAGGCCTACGAGCATCATGCCAACAGCTACATCACCAAGCCTATGGAGATGGAAGATTTCCTGAAAGCTATTACCAAAATTGAAGAGTTTTGGTTGCAATTGGTAAGATTGCCGAATTAGGAGTTAGTTATTAGTTAATGGTAATTGGGGATTAGGGTTTATTTGGTTATTTGGTTAGGGATAAAAAGAGCGCTAAGTTGTTAAGGGTTAAGTGTTAAATGTTAAGTCGTTAAGAAAAAGAACACAGTAAGTAATAGGATAAATTTACGGTTAACGATGTACAGTTAACGTTTAACGGTAGACGTGAAAGTGCAGGTTGTTGATTATCGCATCATGTCGCAAAAGACCATCCCATAAAGGAGGAAATCTTAAAGAAACTTAAGAAAGACACCAAAATTTATCATTTTGTGAGCTTAGTGGACCTTTTCGTATTTTGTGACGCTCTTTTCTTAGGCAAATAGAAACGTGATTAACACCAATTTTTTTAAACGTCAAATGTTGAGAATTTATCCTAAATAAGGCAATTTGCATTAAAATAGTTTAAGATCATTTGACTCGCTTTACATGGTGGTTTGTACCAATAGGAGAAAAGATACTAAGCTTGCATAATCTTCTATTTCATAAAGCAATCATTCCTTATATTTACATAATTAACCACCCTACATACAATGAAAAATATCAAACTCGAATTCAAATGGGCCGTTATCTTTATTTTGATGACATTGGCTTGGATGGTCTTAGAAAAAATCGCTGGACTTCATGGTAAATACATTGATTATCACCTGTACTTGACCAACCTTTACGCAATTCCTGCCATCATCGTGATGGTCATGGGTCTGAAAGATATCAAGTCTCAAAAATATGCTGGACAAATATCTTATCTTCAAGGACTAAAAGCTGGCGTAATCATAGCCATAATCATAGCCATATTTAGTCCTGGGATGCAATGGATAATTTCCTACATAATCACGCCAGAATACTTCCCAAACGTCATTCAGCGCTCAGTAGAAATCGGTTACTTTGATACCATTGAGGAGGCAGAGGCTCAGTTCAACTTTGCTAATTATGCCAAGCAGTCTACCATTGCAGCATTGGTCATGGGTGTGCTAACTACTGGAATAGCGATGATATTCATTAGGAGTAAAAAGTGATAGTTATTTAGTTATTGGGGATTAGGGGTTAGGGTTTATTTGGTTATTTGGTTATTTGGTTATTTGGTTAGGGATACAAATAGCGCTAGCTTGTTAAGAGTTAAGTGTTAAGCATTAAATGTTAAGCGTTAAATGTTAATTACGTTAACAATAAGAACACGGTAAGTAATAGGATAAATTTACGGTTAACGATGTATAGTTAACGTTTAACGGTAGACGTGAAAGTGCAGGTTGTTGATTATCGCATCATGTCGCAAAAGACTATCCCATAAAGGAGGAAATCTTAAAGATACGTAAGAGAGACACCAAGATTTATCATTTTGTGAGCTTAGTGGTCCTTTGCGTATTTTGTAACGCTCTTTTTGGAGCATGTATAACTTGGAAATACTTAAATAAAATGGATAAGGAAAACTTACTTGCAATTTTAAAAGAAAGATTTGAGCGTAATATGCATAGACATGCTGACCTTGAATGGGAGGTTGTATTACAAAAAATCTCAGATGATGCAACTGTTCTAGGTATTCTTGGAAAGATGGAAGAGACTGGAGGAGAGCCTGATGTAATTGGTATGAATGATTCTGAGAAATTAGTTTTTTGTGATTGTAGTGCTGAAAGTCCTTCAGGAAGAAGGAGCCTTTGTTATGACCAAGAAGCGCTTGAAAAAAGAAAAGCAAATAAGCCCTCTGGAACTGCTCAAGGACTGGCAAAGGGAATAGGCATACAGCTTTTGACTGAAGACATGTATTTTAGATTACAATCACTTGGTGATTTTGATTTGAAAACATCTTCTTGGCTGGCAACACCGGATGCCATAAGAGAGAAAGGTGGGGCAATATTTGGAGATAAAAGGTTCGGAAGGACGTTTATTTATCATAACGGAGCAGATTCCTATTATGCTGCTAGAGGATTTAGAGGTTTTGTTGAAGTCTAACCCTACTCCTCTTCTTCAATTTGTCCATTGACAAATTTTTTCCAGTACTCATTAGGGCTATAACCTACCTCTTTTTTGAATGCATTGAAAAAAGTAATTCTTGAGTTGAATCCAGCTTTTTCACTTAGACTATCTATGGTATAGTCATCTAGATAGCCGTTTTGAATTTCAGCTATGGCATACCTGACTCTATAGCAATTGATCAATTCATTGAAGCCTTTTTCAAAATATCTATGAATCACCATTGAGATGATTTTCGGTGATAAGCCCATTTGCTTTGAAAAAGTCGCTAGGCTTATACCATTTTCTAAAAAAGCGCCTTCATCTAAAAGATACTCCATTCTTTTCTTCACTGTCAAAAGGTCCAACTCCGAAACTCCTGTCGGTAAACTTTCTTTTATGTTCTTTTTGACCGGTTGCTTCTCTTCTGTCTTCAATTCGGCTTCAACTAATACATTTTCAAGGTTAATAATTTCCTCAATATTTTCTTCCTCTTTATATCCAAAAACAAAATCAGGATTGAAGTTGATGTATAGATTTAAAACCAAAATACCAAGTAATGCCATTCTTGAGAAAAACGAAACCAATCCCGACCAGTCTAAGATTTCAAAATTTTTGAGCATCTCAAAAAATGAGTATCCAAAATGGGCAATGATTACAAAACCCATTAAAATCAAGGAATAGTAAAGCCAATTTTTGAGTTTATTTCTATTGATTTCAAGAAGTAGTTTTGGCCTTTTTGAAATCACTAGATTGACTGATATTCCTAAATATATTATCTGTAAAAATGATCTAAATGGATAATGAAAGCTCATAGGGATAAGGCCATTTCCTAACTTATTTATCATAAAAGGATTTTCTACTATCTGAACAACCAAGTCAAATTTAACTTCATAAGGTTGTATGTAAAATGGAATCAGATCGACGAAATGTATCAATGCAGGGAGTAGGTGAATGGAATCATACTTTCTAAACCCTTTGGTTCCTTCGATGCTATTTCTAATGTAAAAATAGAAGAAAGGTGCTGACAGGTACATCAAAGGACTTACTGACCTCAACATATGTGGAGATTTCAGTATAAAACCCGCTTCGAACCACACAAAATAAACCAGCAAAAAAACATTATAAAATAAAAGTGACCAGCCTAGCATTTTGTTGTTTATTATTGATTTCTCTCGTTTGATAATCAACAATAAACTATTGACGGTAGCAACTGAAAGTAGGATGATGATCAGCAGTAAACTTATATTCATAAATCAAAATTTAACCATAAAGATACTTTCATATCTAGTTAAATGTAGCTTCCATCAAAAAAAGAGTAAAAAAATTGACATTTATCAAGAATTCGTAATGATTCTGCTTAAAGTTTCAGGTCTTACCCCCAACAAAGAGGCTAAATATTTGTGAGGAACACGCTGTAATAGGTGTTTATTACCAGATTTAGCAAAGTAGTCGTATCGTTCTGCTGCTCCAGGGATTCTTGCGGTAAAAGCTCGCTCTTCTGCATGGATATAATACTGTTCTAATAAAACCCTATTGATTGTTGCAAATTCAGGAAAAGTCACTCTGCAATAAACTCCTGACTTCGACACTGGGACACCCAAAATCAAAAATCGAACATTTTTGCCAGTTTTTGCTGACCCTCGTTCAAAAACAGGGTTTTTCTCAGC
>NZ_FTOP01000014.1 GCF_900156785.1 Belliella pelovolcani
AACTATACCACTAAAACCCACAGAGCAACAACAGGAACTTATCTCTATTATCATGAAAATTTAGAGTGGGTGTCCCATCGCACAAAACAGGAAAAGATTTAACAAAGAGAGAAAAGCAAAAAACCACCCGATTTGGGTGGTTTTTTAATTGATTGATAATTTGGATAAGAATTATCTAGGAAGATCATTTCCTATATATTCATTAGGGTTTGCTCTTGGAATATTTGCTCCCCATTTTTGATTGATTTGATCGATGAAGAGGTTAGCTACAAAAGCATGTGCCCTTGCATTAGGGTGTACACCATCTAGAGAAAACCCACCATTCGGTGGAATAATAGAAGCAGTCAGTCCAACACCACCTGAAGAAACTTGACCTTGAAAGACTCTGTCTAACAGATTGTTTACATCTACCAATACCAATCGATCACTATTCGCTTGTACAGCAGCATTGATGAATCCGTTGAAAGCGGTGATTTTATCTCTGATTTCAAGTTGCTCCTCAGGTGTCAAGACAAATTGATCTTCTACGGGGAAGCTAATCCCTCTAATCAAAGCAGGGTTTCCGCCAACTGGCTGACCAAGTGCTGCAGACAAAGGCAATGTAGCTCTATCAGTAGACTTACTTTGTCTGATAGAAGGAAGTCCAAGCGCTGATAAATCAGTCAGAAACTCATCCTCCATCACAAAGCCATTTTGACCAGCTTGGAATTGAATTCTTCTTCTCTGTTCTTCCTCTGCTGTGATTAAATTACCAGCTCTTGCCATGGCCAATCCACCATTATAAGCAGCATAACCTTGATTGGCTTGGTCAGCTTGTGCCTGGCTCAGGGGCAATGCATTCCAAGGAACCAATGTGAAATATGGCAATACAGCCAAACTCGGGATATTCGCTACTGCTCCTTTTGCATTAGGATTCGCTGCGAGCATAGCTCCCAAAGCTGCTGCTAACCGCTGTTGAAAATCTGAATTTGAGGTCAATATAGCAGGGTTGGAAGCCCCACCAGTTGCATATCCTAGCACATCATTGTTTCCCAACCAGAAAGTAAAGAAAGTCCCACCATTAGCCAAGGCTGCTGCCGCATCACCGATGATCGTGGAAGTACCAGGATTAGATGCAAACCTCTCGTAGAGTCTATTATAAGCTGGATTGGCTGGTGAAGCAGGCCCTCCTGTCTGAGGGATCAATGCAGTTAGCAAAGTAATTCCAGGCACGCCGAAGTTATTCAAAGCAGCTTTATTGCCAGTGAAATCACTAGGCAAATCTCCCGCACCTATAGGGGCTGGACCAGTAGCTCCAGTTTGTGGGTTCACTGTCAGTACAAGCCTTCCTAGTGGACCCTGAGGTCCCATTTGAAAGAAGCCATTTACTGAATTGATATTTGGCACATTGAAGTCTCCTCCTCCCACCGCTCTTGCTTGTTCCGCAAGAATCACTGCAAAGGAATTCTGTTGCGCCCTATTATAGAGTGCGCCGTCCATAAATCCAGCTGTAAGAGAATTACCTACGGAAACTATCTTGGTCAAATCAGCCGAACCGGAGGTTGGCTCATCAATCTGCGGCTCAGGAAATTCATAGGTACAAGCTGCGAATGCACCCAGTACCAGTAAGAGTAATAATTTATTGATATATTTCATTTTAGCCGATTTTTTAGTTCAACAATTCATCAAATGTGATGGAGATGTAGTAGATCGCTCCAATAGTCGGACCTCCAAAATTCTGGAAGTAACGGTTGTTGAAAAGGTTTGATCCGCCCAGTTTTACAATTGACTTCAAGTCCTTCAATCTGTAGCTTACCTGTGCATCGAAAGTGTGAATTTCTGGCACATCTCCTTGTGCAAAAGTTGATTCCCATCTGAAAGCACTTTGATACCTGTAAGTCACTCCAAAGCCTAATTTTTCTGTCACCTTTCTATTACCAAAAGTAATATTGGTCTTATGCTCTGGTGTGTTGAAATCATTCAAGAAATCTTCCCCTATATCAGAAATCAACCTATTGAAGTTATAATTACCACCCAAAGTGAAGTTCTTAGGAAGGTTGTAAGTCAAACCTAGAGCAGTTCCGTGTGCTCTAACTTCTTGATCTACGATATTGGTGTAAGTCTGGAAAGTATTCTCCTGACCAGGAATTGTGATCGGCGTCAACAAAGTAGGCGCATTGATCGCATTGATTGCTCCTTGATCTGTATTTGGCATTGCTCCTGGGAATACTGGCCCTGGTGCTCTTCTCACAGCTGTCTGAGTAATGAAATCATTGTAGATATTGTAGTAATAAGCAAAATCTATCAACAACCTGTTGCTTGCCAACAAGCTCTTGTATCCAATCTCGAAGGACTGAACGCGCTCAGGTCTGAGCTCTGGAAGGGAAGTTACTTGCTCTAGCAAACCCGTTGCTCTTGGATCAACAGGAGATAATCCCCCACCTACAGCAGCTACATAATCATTTACAGAAGCCAAAGAATAAGCATTGGTGAAAATATCATATTTATCTCTGTAAAAAGGCAACCCACCAATCAATCTCGCTGACACCACATTCAAATCAATGTGTTGACCTTGCGTGGTTGGGTTTCTAAAACCAGTTTGATAAGACAATCTGATATTGCTATTACCCTCTGTGAATACACCAGAAATCCTCGGGCTAAACTGACCTTGGAAGTTTTCATTTTTATCATATCTCAAGGATCCAGTCAACTTCAATTTATCTTGGATAAATCTCTTGGAGCCTTGTGCAAAAGCTCCAATTTCTTGGATAGTGATATCATTACCCTCCACATCAGCGAAGATGGTTCCATTGGATCTCAAGTCATATACTCTGTAAGAACCGCCAACTTGTAAGTCCATAAAGTCAATATCATTGCTGAAGTCATACTGACCTTCAAGCATATTCATGCGAGATTGATCATTGAATAGCGATCCATTTGGTATCACATCCCCTCTTACAGCAGCTTTTGCAGCTTCAAATTCTGGAGTGCCAGGCAAGAATCTTCCTGTATCGGCAGCTCCTCTAGCAAATTGGTGAGCGCCTGCCATGAGCTGGGTTGATGGCATTCCTCCAGAATTTGGGTTAAAACCTCCAGCAGCCAGTGCTCCTAGATAGTTTAATCCATATTCCCCAAACCATTGAGTATTATTTTTCCAACGATCATTGATAGCTACACCAGTAAGGTCTGCTATGTAGGAATCACCAGAATTTTCAATTGTAGTATAAGCTCTTAGGAAATAATTAGCTCCCTTCAGTTCCAATTTATGCTGAATGATGGAGAAGTTAGCTAATGAGTATCTTTGTGCGCCAGTGTAGACTGAAGTCCCTGCTCCATAGTTCATCGTATAAGACAACTCTGATCTATCATTGATTCTATAATGCAATGCACCATTTAATTTCAAGTTTTTTGCATTGTAGTCCACCAAAAACCTCTCTTCATACCCAGTCCTAGACACAACTTGATCTGGTAAAAATGGAAGAAAATCTCCAAGACCATTCTGCTGAGCCAATTGTTGAAAACCAGCAGAATTTCTCAATAGGCCAACATTATTTGACACTTCGTCGCCAAAGACGTGCACCCTATTTGCCCCTGGATTGAAAGGAAGGTCACCTTGGTTTCTAAATCCTAGATCTGTTTGATCGGTTCCATGCCAATCAAGTGCTTGCATATATGAAGCGTTGACTTTGAAGGCAAACTTGTTGTTGAATGCTTTTGCATAACGAATCGACCCTTCATACATTGGCTGAGGGTTGCTAGGCTCCCCTGGTTGGCCATTGATATGGTTGACTCCTTGCTTATAGAAAGCGCTGAGACCTTGATACTCAAAAGGACTCTTGCTATTCACTAGCAAAATACCATTAAAGGCATTTGGTCCATATAGCGCAGAAGATGCACCAGGGATAAATTCAACTGATTCCACATCCAATTCCGATGGGCCATTGAGGTTACCAATAGGAAAGTTCAAGGCTGGTGCTTGAGTATCCATCCCGTCTGTCAATTGCACAAATCTGGTATTACCAGTAGAGTTAAATCCTCTAGCATTGATAATTTGGAAATTGATGGAAGAAGAAGTTACATCGACTCCTTTGAGGTTGGCAATACCCTTGTAGTAGTTATCAGCAGGAGTATCTCTGATCGCCAAGATATCCATCTTCTCGATTGATACCGGAGACTGCAGAATACTCTCTTCTACTCTCGAAGCAGATACGACCACTTCTTGCCCAAGCATAAATTGCTCTTGCATCGCGACTTGTAAGTTGGACACATTTGCTTCCGTGATCTCAATCTCTTGCGAAGTGAAGCCCACCATAGAAAAAACCAATGTCAGCGGTGGAGCCTGACTTACCCTCAGGTTGAAATTCCCTCTCAAATCGGTCACAGTACCGATTACTCTTCCTTTCACCACAATATTCACCCCTACGAGTGTCTCCTTGGTTCCTGCTTCAGTGACTGTACCGCTGATGGTAGTTGTCTGTGCATAAACCGAAGATGTGCTTAAGGAAACTATGACAAGTAGTGATAAAACTACCTGCCAAATCTTTCTAGTAAAATTTTGCATAAGTTAATCTTGGGTTAGTTGTTAATACTTTGTTGATTAGGGATAATAGGTGATAATTATTGGGAAAATTAGATTTTTTTCCCAATAATCCTTTACAAATTCAAATAAAAATTAAAAATAAAAATCAGAAACTCCTAACACTTTCTAGGAACCTGTTGAAAATCAGATAAAAACCTGACTGATCTTTAGTTTTATATTAAAAAAATGTAACGCTTTCTAGGCTATTTTTAATTAACGCTCTTCTAAAACAGTTTTTTAAACATTATTTATCTAAAAAAAAATACCTGACTTTCATCAGGTATTTAATGCTTATTGGCTGGCTTTTTTATTCTCTTCATTGACATGTTTGACTAGTCTATCGCAGAGTTCTTTCATCTCTTCGGACATGTATTCATCTCCAGTTGCATTCAGGATAGTCTGTGCCATACCACCAACGATATCGATGTAGAAACGCTTCATCTCAGCTACCGACATATCCTCTGTCCAAAGGTCGATTCTCAGCGTACTGTGATTCAAATTATCCCAAACATTCAAACTGATACTTTTTGTCGCTTCTGCTCCCTCTCCTTCTTTATCTGAAGCATCCCACTGTATGGATTTTGGAAGGTTTTTATCGTCAAGGTTGACCGTGAATTTTATTTCTGAACTTTTCATTGCTTGTTATTTAATGCCACAAAACTACAAAAGAAGCCCCATAGTTCCGAGATGATACTAAACTTCGAAGGTCATTTCTGGAATTTCTCCCTCTACTACCAATTTACCTTCTGTTTTGGATTGAATCTCCTCCACACTCACTCCAGGAGCTCTTTCCAATAACTTGAACCCTCCTTCAGGCAAAACATCTAAAACAGCTAGATCTGTAACGATTTTTTTAACACACCTGATTCCTGTAATCGGGAGACTACACTCTTTCAGTAGTTTAGACTGGCCATCCTTGCTGCAATGCTGCATGGCAACGATGATATTATCCGCCGAGGCCACCAGATCCATTGCTCCTCCCATGCCTTTGACCATTTTACCTGGAATCTTCCAATTGGCAATATCACCATTCTCGGACACTTCCATTGCTCCCAAAATTGTCAATTGCACATGACCTCCTCTGATCATTGCGAAAGATTCTGCCGAACTAAAAAGCGCCGACCCTTTGGTCATGGTGATGGTCTGCTTACCTGCATTGATCAGATCTGGATCTACTTTGTCTTCCGTAGGAAAAGGCCCTATGCCTAAAAGTCCATTTTCTGATTGCAACACCACCTCCAAATTATCAGGAATATAATTGGCCACCAATGTAGGTATCCCTATTCCAAGATTGATATATTGACCATTTTTGACCTCTTTGGCTATTCGCTGGGCTATCTGATCTTTATTTAGCATGGCTTTATGATTTATTTGGGTTTGATTCTAATTTTTAAAAGATATAAAATCGAAATACAGTAGAAATACAATTGATATAAAGTTGAAATATGATAGAAATACAATAGAAATATTTCCATCTTATTTCACGAAGTCTATTTCAACTATATTTCACCGAAGGCATATTTCTACATTATTTCGCCGAAGGCATATTTCCACTTTATTTCCTTACCGTCCTTTGCTCAATTCTCTTTTCGTAATCCTTTCCTTGGAAAATCCGCTGCACATAGATGCCAGGAGTATGGATTTCATTTGGATTCAATTCTCCGGCAGGCAACAGTTCCTCTACTTCTGCGATGGTAATTTTACCTGCGGCAGCCATCATTGGATTGAAGTTTCTCGCAGTACCTTTGAAAATCAAATTCCCAGCAGTGTCACCTTTCCAAGCTTTTACAAAAGCAAAGTCTGCTTTGAGCCAGCGCTCAAGAAGGTAAAGCTTCCCATCAAATTCGCGAATTTCCTTTCCCTCTGCCACCTCTGTCCCTACCCCAGCAGGGGTAAAAAACGCCGGTATCCCTGCTCCACCTGCTCTCACTCGCTCTGCAAGTGTGCCCTGAGGAATCAACTCCACTTCGAGCTCTCCACTTAGGAGTTGTCGCTCGAATTCCGCATTTTCGCCTACATAACTGGAAATCATCTTTTTGACCATCCTTTTTTGGAGCATCAGTCCAATTCCGAAATCATCTACTCCAGCATTATTTGATATGCAAGTCAAACCTTTCAGATCTTTTTTTAATAGTGCTTTGATACTGTTTTCAGGAATTCCAGAAAGTCCAAAACCTCCAAACATCAGGACGGCATTGGAAAAAACATCTTTCACGGCTTCTTCGGCATTGGCTACAGTTTTATTGATCATGATTATTGGGTTATATCTGGGTTAATATTTTCAATGCATTGTCTTTATCCACCTTCAATTGTGCTCTAAGACCCTCGAGGCTCTCGAACTTAGTCTCAGGTCTTAAATAAGCTTTGAGTTTGACACAAACACGCTTATCATACAAGTCTCCTTCAAAATCAAACAGATTTACTTCGATTGTTCTGCTATGACCATTTACAGTGGGGCGGTTACCGATATTGAGCATACCATTGTAAAACTCCCCCTCCACATTGACTTGCACAGCGTAGGCACCATCGTGAGGAATCAATTTGTAATCATTGGGCACATGCACGTTGGCGGTCGGAAAGCCGATGGATCTACCTACCTGCTGCCCCTTGATGATGATTCCATTGATTTCGTAAGCTCTGCCAAGATACTCGTTGGCAATCTCAATTCTCCCATCCTGGAGCGCTGCTCTGATTTTGGTACTGGAAACCCCCACATCGTCTACATCCTGTCTTGAAATTTCCTCTAGTTCAAATGGATATTGATCTATGTGTGTCTTAAGATAATCGAATCCACCTTCTCTATTCTTTCCAAACCTGTGATCATAGCCTATGACTAATTTACGGGTTTGGATCTTATTGATGATGATTTTTTGGATAAATTCTTCAGAACTCAATTGAGAAAACTCCTTCGTAAAAGGAATCGTGACTAAATGATCGATTCCTGATTCGCGTAGAAATTTGGCTTTTTCCTCAAAAGTAGAAAGCAAGAGCAAATTGTGCTCTTTGGGATAGAGTACCAACCTGGGGTGCGGCCAAAAGGTAATCAGAACGGTCTCCCCTCCTATTTCATCTGCTATGTTTCTGATTCGTTTTAGGATCTTTTGGTGTCCCAAGTGTACCCCATCAAAGGTTCCACTGGTCACCACTGGGTTTCTTACTGGTCCAAAATCCTCAATTCCTTCATAAATCCTCATTCGGACGTGATTTTATACTTTCTATTAATTTGGGCAATTCTTCTGCATCTTCTAACATAAAGTCACCGATCCTTGTTCGTGTCAAAGCGGACATATATGCCCCAACTTCTAAAATCTCACCCATATCTCTAGCAAGGCTTCTGATGTAAGTTCCTTTCGAGCAGACGATTCTAAAGTCTATTTCTGGTAATTCAAATCTGGTAATTTCAAACTCCGAAACTTGCACTGGTCTCGCCTCCATTTTCACTTCTATTCCTTTTCGAGCGGATTCATAGACACGTTTTCCATCTACTTTGATCGCAGAGTGCATGGGGGGCACCTGCATGATATCCCCTGTCAATTGTACAGCGGCGGCTTTCACTTGATCTAATGTGAGATGCGATGGATCCGCTACAGCGATCACTTCTTTCTCTCTATCAAAGCTCTCTGTGGTCTTTCCAAGTACAAATGTCCCGATATATTCTTTTTCCTGACCCATATAGGTCTCTATGCTTTTGGTTTTTTTCCCAGCACAGACTATCAACAAGCCAGTTGCCAAGGGGTCTAAAGTACCCGCATGACCAACTTTTTTGATTTTCAAGACATTTCTCACCTTTTTGACCACATCAAAGGAAGTCCATTCCAATGGTTTATTGATCAGAAACACTTCTCCGTATGGTTCTTTTTCCTGCATCTTATCTCAACAATCCAGCTCCAATAGCAATCAATCCAACTATGGCACAATAAATAGAAAAATAAGTCAACTTGCTTTTCCTCACCAATGCAATCATCCAAGTACATGCAAAATATCCAGCAATAAATGCAGCAATAAAACCTGCCGACAGGTATCCAAAACTATCCGAATTGTAAGCCAAAGCCCCATCCAAAATATCCTTTGCAATCTTACCCAATATCAAAGGAACTACCATCAAGAATGAAAATCGAGCTGCCTTTGATTTATCAATCCCAAGTAATACTGAAGTCGATATCGTAGCGCCTGATCTAGAAATTCCTGGAAGTATGGCGATAGCTTGAGCTATTCCCACCAATATGGCATTTCCATAGTTCACTGGCTTATCTGTATGCTTTGCCTTGTCTGCCAAGTAGAGCAAAACCGCCGTGAGCAATAGCATACTCCCTACAAAGACGATCTTTCCTCCAAAGAATTGTTCGAGTTGGTCATTGAAAAAAACACCAACAATAGCTGCTGGAATCATGGACAACACGATCTTCAATGAAAATTGGGTTTCTTCATTCCATTTGAACTGAAAAAGCCCTCTAAAAATCTCAGCAATGTCTTTTCTGAACACCAAAATAGTAGCTAGTGCTGTTGCAAAATGAAGAATCACGGAGAACATCATGCTCTCCTCAGGTAGCTTTGAATCCCCAAGCAATGCAGCTCCTAGCTCAAGGTGTCCACTAGACGAAACAGGCAAAAACTCCGTCAAACCTTGGATGATTCCAAGGATAATCGCATCTATAATATCCATTACAAATTATTTTTCGGCCTTATGGAAAATGGCGTAGAACTCAAAAACAAAACCAGCCAAGACAATGATAGGTCCTAAAGTCAAGCCCATAAATCCAAATCCATGTGGCTCCGGATCAAGCCCAATGATCGTAAACCCAATGACAATGACTGCTATACCGATCAACATCAAGGTATAATTCTTCTTAGAAAATGGAAAAGGTTGATTGCTCATATGATTAATAAAGTTCGTCTAAAGACATGTTTAAATATTTATTTACGGCTCTCAAAGTACTGAATACTGAAAGCATGGCGCCTGCCAAAACTAATCCTCCAAACAAATAATAGAGCAGCTCATAATTCTGTAACATGGCAAAACCATCAATATTGGCTTTGGTATACTCAATGATACCATAGAGAATCGCTGAAGCCAAAATGCCAGAAAGTGCACCAAAGAAGAATGCCCTGCTTAGAAAAGGCTTTCGAATAAAACCTCTTGTTGCACCCACAAGCTGCATACTTCTGATCAAGAACCTTTGAGAGAAAAGTGCCAGTCTAATGGTATTATTGATCAACATGATCACAGTAATGATCAGGATAGCTATAAAACCTCCCATGACCAAACTGACTTTCAGCAAGTTTTCATTGATAGACTCTACCAAGTCAGACATGTAAGTCACTTCAAAAACTCCATCCATGTCTCTGATAGCGGTGACGATCTCTTGAATTTCTTCTGAAGTCTGATACTCTTCAGCTATTGCCAGCGTGTAGCTGTCACGCAGTGGATTATCATCCAAAAACTTGGTAAAATCCTCCCCTGTATCTTCAAGAAAACTGGCCGCAGCTTCCTCCTGAGAAATAAAAAGCAAAGAAGTACCTTCTTCTCTTTTCATCACATAAGGTTTTGTTGCTAATTGCTTTCCGATTTCGGATTTCGTGCATCAGAGATATTTTTATTCAAAAAAACTTGAATCTCAATGTTTTCTCGGATGATCTTGGTGAGTGTCTTGGCTTGGATAAAAATCACTCCAAACAAGCCTACAATAAAAAGAGACAAGGTCGTACTGAATAGTACAGAAATGAATTTGAATTTACCTACTTTGGTTTTCTTCCTTGATTTGCCTTTCATATAGCTCTTGAAGCATTTTTCTTATAAATTCTCTATGGCAATGACAACTGCTAAAAGAGAATTGGTCAAAATTAATCAGCTTATGGTATAATACCAATCAATCTTGATTTAATTGACCCGAATTACCTTTTCCTCTGCAATAACGTAAACTTGATCAGATTTGGTACAGGGCATGGCTACCAATCCTGTAAACCTCCCAAATGCAGGCATGATCAATCTTCTTTCAGAATAGAAAAAACAAGGCAAGGTGACTTTCTGCCTTCCCTTACCTCGAAGTGAGATGCCAGGATGAATATGCCCGCAAATATTAATTTTATCTTTTGAGAAATCCTCGAGTGGCTCGTGGGAAAGAAGATAACCTCCTAGAGTCAGTGGTTCCTCATGAATCTCCCATTTCCCTGATTGGTAACAAGCAGGAGGTAAAATATCATGATTGCCTTTGATCAAATGAAAATTGGTCTCAGAAAACTGATCAATAAAAGCCTCTATGCCCCACCAAGACTCATTCAAATCTGAGTGAAATAAATCCCCTAGAAAGTAAACGCTTTTGGTTTGTGTATTTGCAATCATCTTCGCTATTCTATCTAGGTCTTCATCATGGAGCAATTCAGAAATGGGAATACCTGCCTTCCTAAAATGTCCAGCCTTACCAAAATGTGGATCAGCAATCAGCAAGGCTTTATACTTAGGCAAAAACAAAGCCTTCTGAGGTAAAAAATGAAACTCACCAAACTCTTCCATAACCACCTTCAATGTATTATCCTGCATGCTCTGACTTTACATTCCAAATTCAACAACAGGCACAAATTTGTAAAATGATTTCTTACAATCGCAAACATTCCTTAAAGAATTCGTATTGTACTTGTAAGTTAGAAGAACCACAAAATAATTGTTTCATGAAATCTCTTACTCAACTCCTTACCTTTTCTTTGTTTTTCTTCGCTTCTTATACAAGTATAGCGCAAGATGCAGATGCCATCGTAGGTGAATGGTATACCACAGAGAAAGATGCCAAAGTAGAAATCTATAAGGAAAATGGAAAATACAATGGCAAGATCACCTGGCTGGAGCAACCCACTGAAAACGGTAAACCTATCCTTGATGCAAACAATTCTGATAAATCGAAGCGAGACAGGAAAATATTAGGAATGGAGCTTTTGGAAGGTTTTGAGTTTAAAGATGGCACATGGGAAAACGGCACCATCTACGATCCTACCAATGGAAAAACTTATTCTTGCACCCTCAAAAAGAAAAATGATAAAACGCTAGAAGTAAGAGGATATATCGGTATTTCGCTAGTGGGAAGAACTGTAGAATGGACTAAAGTGAAATAAGCAAAAGAAAAATTTATTCCTTTCCTATTTCAAGGTTCCCAGATCCCCACTGGTACCAATTCTAGTACATGGCCGAAAGGATCCTCAAAATAAATACTTTTTTGCCCTGTTGACCAAGATTGCTCATGGGTGATTTGTACACCTTTAACTTGTAGCTTTTTCTTAGACTCCTCGTAATCTTCTTGACTGACTTCAAAGGCAATGTGTTGCTTGCCCTCAGCAAAATGGGGAGGCAAAGTAGATTCGTTTTTAGTAACCTCAGGAAGAAAACACAAAAGTATTGAACTTCCACACCTGAAAAATATATGTCTATCAGTCACTTTTGAAATGACTGACATTTCCAAAATTCCAAAGTAAAAATCTTCGGCGATGTCCAAGTCTGAAATATATAAGCAGGTTTCCTTTATTTGAATATAATTCATCTTACAATTTAAAAAACTCAATACTCAAAAAAAATCCTGACCCAAAATAAATTGGGTCAGGATTCTAGAATATTTACAGACTTTTAAACATGATTATCCGCTTACTTACAAGTAGAACCTACATAATGGAACAAACCTGTGGTTTATAGTCAATATCAATGAATAACTTGTCCGCCGAGGCGGATCCAATATCTATTAGTATCGGATTTATATAGACCCTTATTTAAATTGGTTAGTTGTATAATTGCGGATATACATGCTTTTAAATTTTTCAAACCATTTCTTCAGCATTTTGAGCACAATTTAAGCCTTCCGAAATTTGGTCAGCGCTGAGATCATCTGGCAAAGCGATGATGGATACCTCTCCACTTTCATTGAGTCTGTTGAAGTTTTTAGGTTTGACTTTTCCCACAGCAAAGTGATAGCCATCAATGTGCTGATTTAGCTCTGGAGAAAATAACACAGACTCAATCTGACTCTCAGATTTACTTTTGATCAGCACCCTAACACCCAAATTCAGCAGTTTCTCTTCCAAAGGTTTATCAAAATTTACCTTGGAGTAATTATACCCAAATCCATTTTTTGCTTTGATCAAATCTCCATATACGGCTGCCCCTGTAGGTAGACTACCAGCGCCTTTACCTTGATAAAACTGCTCTTGAAGATGCTCAGAGGTGATTTTTACAGCATTGTATTCATTTTCCACTCCATGAAAAGGATTGTACTCTGCCACTAAGGTTGGGATAATGAATGCAGAAATTCCTCGATAATCCTTCTCAGCCTTTGCGATCAGTTTGATCTTCAAACCAAGACTTTTGGCTAAAGCAATCTCTTCCTCTCCTAGGTGTTGGATACCAAAAGTAGGGATATGCGCTTCCCCTATAAACTTCCCAAAAGCATGCAAACATAGGATATTTAATTTGCTAGCTACATCACTACCATTGATGTCAAACTTCGGATCATCTTCAGCGAAACCCTTCTGTTGAGCCAACCTCAGCGCATCAGAAAATGAAAGTCCATTATTAAAAATCCTAGATAAGATGTAATTTGAAGAACCATTGAGTACCCCTTCCAATGCTACGATATTATCCTCTTCAAAATGCGTCTCCAAATTGGTGATCACAGGAATGCCAGCGGCGGCGGCGGCTTCGTAAAGAAGTTTGCCACCAAAAACTCTTTGGAGCTGAATCAATTCAGGCAAGTGGGCAGAAAGCAATTTTTTATTAGCAGAGATGACAGTGATTCCTCTCTTGAGCGCTTCTGTCACATACTGATAAGCCTCTTCAGTATTGGAAATAAGTTCCAAAACATAGTCAGGATTTTTATCAAAAACCTCTTGAGGATTGTAAGAGAACTTGATGTCAGAAGGTCTCCTTTTGAATTTATTTTTCACCACAATGGTATCAGGAATCCATTGTTCTTTTTGTTTTTTGGCGATTTGATAGTAGCCTTGGCCCACTACGCCAAAGCCAAAGAGTCCGATTCGTTTAGTCATTGTTTTCTAGGTAAAATGAGGTGAGAATGTAGTTTAACTGTCCATATTCAATCAAAAAGGCATCATGCCCATAAGCCGATTGAATTTCACGATAGGTCCCTCTAGGGACATGATTGGCAATATATTGTGATTCTTCTTTGAGAAAGAGTAAATCCTTGTCTACACCAATGGCTAATACCCTAGAAGGTATTTGAGATAGTGCCACTGCGACTCCTCCTCTTTTCCTTCCCAAATCATGACTATCCATCGCTTTGCTTAGCGTCCAATAAGAAAAGGCATTGAAACGATTGGCTAATTTCTGTCCTTGGTATCTTAGGTAAGAGCTCGCTCTATAGTCATCTAGGCTTTCACCTAGATCTGCTTGCTTTTCTGCGAGGTTTTCAGGATGTCTATAGGTCAACATCGCTATCGCTCTAGCTGCCTCCAGGCCCTTCTTCCCGGCGTCTTCGTGCCGTTCTCCCCAAGTTTGATCTGCTGAGATAGCCATTCTTTGTGTTTCGTTGAAGCCAATGATCCATGGTGTAGCTTTGGCGTTGGAGGCTAGAATAATGGTGTTTTTCACTTTTTCTTGAAGCAGGTAAGCCCATTCCAACCCTACTTGACCACCAAGAGAACCCCCGATCAATGTATTGATAGATGCTATACCTAAATGAATTCTGAGCAAATCCAAAGCAGCAGCCATATCACGGCTAGTCAAATTAGGGAAATCATAGTAATAAGGCTTCCCTGAAAGTGGGTTTTCAGAAAGGGACTGAGTAGACCCATAGCAAGATCCAAGTAAATTTGCACAGACGATAAAATGTCGGGTAGGGTCATAGAATTTATCCTCTCCTACCAAACCAGACCACCAGTCTTGCACTTGGGCATCACCAGTCAAAGCATGGATTGCCCAGACAACATTATCTTTGGCTGCAGTCAGATGGCCTTGAGTAGTATAAGACAGCTGAAATCCAGGGAGTACCTCTCCAGATTCCAGTTGAAAATCACCTTCATATGTAAAGGTCTCTTGCTTCATATCAATAATCAAGTATGGACTTGCTAGATTCATTGAGGGGTGTATAGACTTGAATTACTTTACTAATTATGACTTGATTTGATCAAAAGCCTGTTGAAGGTCTTCTTTGATATCCTCAATATGTTCAATCCCTAGCGACAATCTCAACAATGTAGGTGTCACACCTGCAGCAGCTTGCTCTTCATCACTGAGCTGCTGATGTGTAGTTGCCGAAGGTTGAATAATCAAAGTCTTAGCATCCCCCACATTGGCCAGATGGGAAATTAACTGAAGCTTATTGATAAATTCTGAAGTACTTTCTTTGTCTCCGTTTATTTCGAAACTCAATACTCCGCCAAACCCATTTTTCAAGTATTTTTTCCCTAATTCATGGTAGGGAGAGGATTTCAATCCAGGATAATTGACTTTCTTTACTTGAGGATGTGCTTCAAGCCACTCCGCTATTGTTAGCGCATTGTCTACTGTCCTTTGCACTCTCAAAGAAAGCGTCTCCAATCCTTGGAGTAATAGAAAAGAGTTGAAAGGACTCAGGGCTGGCCCAAAATCACGCAAACCTTCAACCCTAGCGCGAATAGCAAAAGCGATATTAGGAAGACCCAGTGGGTTATTTTCACCAAAAACCTCCCAGAATTTCAAACCATGATATCCTTCAGAAGGCTCTGTAAATTGAGGGAATTTACCATTGCCCCAATTAAAATTGCCTCCGTCTACTATGATACCTCCGACTGAAGTACCATGTCCGCCAATCCACTTGGTGGCCGATGCAGTAACCACATTGGCTCCGTGCTTGATTGGATTGGCTAAGTAGCCACCAGCTCCGAAAGTATTATCCACCACGAGCGGAATATCATACTTCTTAGCAATCGCAGCGATAGCCTCAAAATCAGGGATATTAAACTCAGGATTGCCAATCGTCTCCAGATAGAGCGCCTTGGTTTTGTCGTCAATCAATTTTTCGAAATCTTCGGGGTTATTTCCCTTTGCAAACCTCGCTTCAATACCGATTCTTTTGAAGGCAACTTTGAATTGATTATAAGAGCCGCCATAGAGATAAGAAGTTGAAACAAAGTTTTCGCCAGCTTGCAAAATGTTATTCAGCGCCAAAAATTGAGCTGCTTGCCCCGAACCAGTGGCCACCGCAGCTACACCACCTTCAAGTGCCGCTACACGCTGCTCAAACACATCTGTGGTCGGATTCATGATCCTGGTGTAGATATTTCCAAATTCCTTTAGGGCAAAAAGATTGGCTCCATGCTCAGCTGAATTGAACACATAAGAAGTAGTCTGATAGATGGGTACCGCCCTGGAATTGGTGGCAGTATCTGGACTTTGTCCTGCGTGAAGTTGCAGTGTTTCAAAACGATAATTAGTAGACATAATTGATAGGTTTTATAGGATTGTAAATTGAATTTGGGAATCCTTTTTGCAAAATTTCTGAAGGAAATAACAGGAAATAGAGTAGGGTAAAAAATTACCTACACATGGGACAGCGCATCAAGATAGCTTGCATTGCTAAATTGTTTGAACTTGTCAAATGGAAATTTTGGAAATCTGAAATGTGTGGAATATAAATCATCTTGTTAAGAATTTATATTTCCGAAAGAGGATATTCTCGTTCGGCAGGAATTGGCACCTTGGATTTTCCAGGTTGCCAGAGGGTCTTAGAGCCTGTCTCTCGCCTCTTCTTTATAAATCCCAACACCTAAAAAGTGAAAGGATACTGCAAAGTAAATTCAGGAAATTTTAGGATGCAAGGAAATTGCGAAAAAATCTTGCTTTAATTTAAAATGTAACACCTAATCGATTTCTAATCCAAAAAAAAGCCCACTCTGAGGCGGGCTTTATTAATTTAACAAGATTGTAAGTTACTTTGCGGAAAATATCAACTCTTTGGATTTAACAGAGGCTATTGACAAATATTTATCAATAATAAGCTAAATTGAAGTCTACTGACAAAATCCCATAGATGAAAATAATTTAATTTTTCTAAAACTTATTTCGGCAACAATACAGCATCGATCACGTGAACTACGCCATTGCTACCAGCTAGGTCAGCTGCTACTACAGTAGCACCATTGATCATAACTTTTCCGTCTTTGATTGAAACCGTCAATTCCTGACCTTGGAGAGTAGTCACTACTTGACCGTCAGAAAGGTCACTAGACAATACATTACCAGCTACAACATGGTAAGTGAGTACAGCAGTCAACTGATCTTTGTTTGCTTCCTCAAGAAGACTTTCCACTGTACCTTCTGGCAAAGCTGCAAAAGCTGAATTGGTAGGAGCAAAAACAGTAAAAGGACCATCGCCACTCAACGTTTCTACCAAGCCAGCTGCTGAAACCGCCGCCACTAATGTAGTGTGATCAGGAGATCCTACTGCAATGTCTACTACTGTAGTTGGAGCTTCTTCAACTACTACTTCTTCCACTACTTCTGTTTCCGTGGTCTCTGTAGTACCACCTCCACAACTCACTGCGAAGATTGTTGCGCTGCAAGCTGCAGCTAGGGATAAAATTCTAAAGATTTTCATGTTTTTGTTGTTTATGATTCAATAGGTATCCAACACAGAATCTTTCATTTGGTTTTAACCAATTTGAAATAATTGATGGTAGGTGAAAAATGAATACTATTGTTTCACATAAGGCTTCCGAATGATATCAAAAGAAAAAAGAGCACATGCACCGTTCAAATCCAGTCTTCACCCAAGAAACAAACTCAGAGAAAGGTATGATTTTGATCTTTTGACCAATATGATCTATGAAAGCAGGAGATTTGGCAAGCAGTGCAGCTGGTTTACCAGCTTAGTTTCCAAAGAAGCCAACCTGCCCCAAATCTATAAAGTGCTGGATGTAGTGCAAGCAAAATCCATCAAAACAATAGATATGAGTCAGGGAAATAAAATTAGCAGGATAGTGGCTTGGAGTTTTGGGTGAATATCAGTTATTAAACCAATGTCATTTAGTGTAGGGTAACTTTTCCAAAGTTCAGATTTGTAAACAATTCTTGTTTTTCACTTTTAACCCAACTTTGGAAAAGTTTAAATTCAACTTGTAGTCTGATCTAAACGAAATTGGTTATTAAACTCTTAAACTTAACAAATACTCCTTAGGAGATAGCACTGGTATTGCTGATTCTTTAAAATCTTTGCCATTTCTGGTAATTATCAGATTGCAACCTGTAGCTAAGGCACAATAATACTGGAGTGAATTCTCAAAATCTGGAAAATTTGAAGAAAGACCCTTCTCAATAATTTGATTAGTCAAATCCGCAGTTTCTATAATCACTTTGAATTTTCTGATTTTTTCTTTGACCAAATTTCTATTTTCAAATCTTGACAGTAAATAATAAGTTGTAGAAAAAGTCAGTGAAGAAACAACTAATTTTATTTTCCCCTTATCGGCAAGCGTAGTGATTTTTGAAATTGCATCATAAAAAGGATCCCTCTCACCTAATAAATCAACTACTACATTGGTATCAAGAAAAAGTTTCTGAATCATCATTTATATTTTTCTTCCAAATAATCTCTATAAGCCTTTTTTTCATAGAAATCTGCAGGAAGCTTAACACCTGTTCTCAGACTTTTTACAAAGGGGGAAATCTCGATACCATCTTCCGATTTAGTTTCATCTTTATCAATCAAAACTTTTAAATATGACTCAACCAAATTGGACAAACTCCTTTGATGGGAAGAAGCATATTCTTTTGCTTTTTCAATTACATCTTTATCTAATTTCAGCGTTAATTTAGTATCCATGACAATCAATATTACTGTACGTACAATTATAAAATATTAGTACGTCAATTACAAGCTATTTGTTTTGACTCACTGAAGTTTAAATCAGGTTAAAGTTTTAAAGACCAAATCATACATTGAGCGTATTATGTCTTTTAAGGCTAAGAGTTTACCTTACCCTTATGGTTGTGTCTTTCCCATCCAAACTATACTTCGGAGTTCCGCCTTTTTGAGTAGCCACAAATGCACCTAGCTTACAAGCGAAGTCTAAGATATCTTTTGGAGGCTTGCCGTCTAGGTACATCTTCACAAACCCACTCAGAAAAGCATCACCTGCACCTACGGTATCTCGCACTTGCACGCTGTAGCCTGGGTGTCGGGTGAATTTGCCATGCTGATAGAGCATGGCTCCTTTACTACCCAATGTGATACAGATTGCTTCAATAGGATACTCCTCCACCAAAAATTCACAAAGCTGCCCAGCGATATCTCCTGTCTTTTTCAACTCAAAGAATGCTGCCAAAATTTCTAATTCATCCTCGTTGATCTTCAAAATATCTGTATATCCTAGCAAGCTATCAATCTTGTAGAAATCTACGTATGGCTCACGCATGTTGACATCGAATATTGTCAAGAGCGGTTGATGTACCAGGTGATAGAGTGTTTGCCAAGATTGCTCATTCCTCACGGCTAGACTTCCGAAAACCAAGGCATCCGCATTAGCAACCATTTCTTGATTTTCTGTGGTCAAACTGATAAAATCCCAAGCTGCTGGCTCAAGGATGTCATATTGGATATTTTCCTTATCAGCTTGATCAATGATGACTTTGCCAGTAGGCTGACTCTCATCCTCCTGAATAGAAGTAATTGACAATCCATACCCTTTGACAAAGTCAAGGAGTTTTTGCCCATCCTCGTCTTTCCCCACACGGGAAATCATCGTCACATCCACTCCCAACTGTTGCAAATTGAGCGCTACATTCATCGGTGCACCACCAGCCACTGCGCCATCGGGAAATACATCCCAAAGCATTTCTCCAAAACAAATTACTTTTTTAGCCATGATCTTTCAATAAGTCTCTCTGAATCTCTTCCAATGATCTGCCCTTCGTCTCCGGCATTCTAAATATGACCCAGAGCAACTGGAACAGCATCATCAATGCAAAAAAAGCAAAAATATTTCCCGCTCCATACTGATTGGCAAATAATGGAAAAACATTGGCTATCACCGCCGCTAAGATCCAATGGGTAAATGACCCCAAGGACTGCCCGTAAGCTCGGAGTTCGTTAGGAAAGATCTCAGAGATAAACACCCATATCACTGAACCTTGACCTATGGCATGTGCAGCAATAAAAACAAATACAAAATAAGGCAACCAACTGCTATCTATCGCACCTCCAAAATAACTATAAGCCATCAACGAAAGTGAAATCAAATAACCTATAGAACCGATATACATCAACATCTTCCTTCCCAACTTATCGATCAAATACAATCCCATCATCGTCGCAAAAAGATTGATCGCACCGATTCCAATGGTAGAAATCAAGGCATCCTCTGTAGCAATCCCGGCAGATTCAAATATCCTTGGTGCAAAATAGATGATGGCATTTATCCCAGAGAGTTGGTTGAAAAAAGCCATCAAAACTGCCATCAGGCTGATTTTTCTAAACTTCGACCCAAAAAGCATTTTCAAACTTGCCTTTTCTCTGATCACCTTACTCTCTGCTATCGCCAAGGCGATGGCTTCATCTACTCCTTCTGGATCGGTCTTAGTCAAGATCACCCTAGCTCCCTCAAAATCCTTGTATTTGGCAATTAGCCACCTTGGACTTTTGGGTACCCTCACGATCAAAAGACAATAAATCAATGCAGGCAAGGCCTCCACACCCAGCATCCACCTCCAAGCATTGACTAGATCAGCCGTTCCGATCAGGTAATTAGAAAAATAAGCCATTAAGATCCCAAAGACGATATTGAACTGGTAAAGTGCTACAAGCTGTCCCCTCCTTCCCGCAGGTGCAATCTCAGAAATGTAAAGTGGAGCCACTACTGAAGACGCTCCTACACCTAACCCACCCAGAAATCTAAAAAACATAAAGCTATTAACCTCTGGCGCTAGTGCTGAACCCAAGGCTGAACCCAAATAAAGCAAACCAATCAGTAAGAGTGATTTTTTCCTTCCCAAGCGATCTGCTGGAATCCCACCAAATAATGCTCCTATCACTGTACCATAGAGTGCTATAGCTACTGCCAAACCATGTTTCAAGTCGGATAATTGCCATAGCGTCTGAATATCCCGCTCCGCTCCTGAGATCACTGCGGTATCAAAACCAAACAAAAACCCGCCAAGCGCTGCGGTAATAGATAGAAAAAGCACGTAGTTTTTACTTTGCATATTTTGGGGATTAGTTGATTTGGTTGATTGAGTTATTAGGTTATTAGGGATTGGGTTATTAGGGATTAGTTGATTGAGTTATTGGGTAATTAGGGATTGGTTGATTGAATTATTGGGTTATTGAGTGTTTTTATGTTGGATGTTTAAAATAGTAAGCATGTGTATTATTAAAAGTTAATTTCCCCATATGGATTTGAGGTGGTGAATTTTAACTTTTGAATCCATCCCCTTTAGGCTTAGCGCTGTATAAGCTGATTTTGGAAAGATCAGTTCTGTAATCACAGACTCACCATCATTGATGAAAATCTCAATGGAGGATCTGTCAAGAAAAACACGAATATCTTTCACATCAATACCAAAAAGCGGAATC
The DNA here is from genome assembly GCF_900156785.1 of Belliella pelovolcani. Lineage (GTDB taxonomy): Bacteria > Bacteroidota > Bacteroidia > Cytophagales > Cyclobacteriaceae > Belliella > Belliella pelovolcani. Next base: position 21,100 of record NZ_FTOP01000014.1, read on the forward strand.
CTATGTAAAGCAGGGAATTGATCTGAAAAATCAACTAACCCTGATTGACTCCTATTGAAGCTGATTTCATCTCCTAATTTTTTAATCAGAAGCTTATCCCCTTCATCATTGGAAAACACCATTTCGAAATCATCACCCAGAGAGGCTAATTCTAATTCTAATAGATCAGAATCTAGATTGATCGATTCTCCTGACACTACCATAGACTTGTTCCTCAACTTCTTGAGCTCTGCTATAGGCTTTGAAGCAAGATTGAAGTCATTTCCTAATTTGATAAGTTCCAATGACCTTGGTAAGGTCATCGCTGATCTCCATGTCTCCGTTGGGACTTCTTGCGCATAGAGCCAATTACTCATCCAGCCTATGAAAAGCCTTCTTCCATCTTCCTCAGGAATATCAGACCAAGTCACACCAGCATAATTATCCGCACCATAATCAATCCATTTGATTGCTGTAGTTTCACTTTTGAATACTTCTCCATCAAAGTCCCCTACAAAATATTGCGTAGCGGATCCTCCATTAGGCCCACCAGGATTGATGCTTACCAAAAGCACCCATTTTTCCTCTCCCTCTACAGTCTTCAATGGAAACAAGTCTGGGCATTCCCACACGCCCCCGTAGGCTGCCCAAGTAGGGTTGAAGTCACTTTGATAAATCCAGTCTATCAAATTTGGAGAAGTATAAAAACTAATTTTGTCTTTCACAGCCAGAGACATGACCCACCTGCTACTCTCTTCATGCCACATCACCTTCGGATCTCTGAAGTCCATGATCTCAGGATTAGGCAAAACTGGATTAGCTTCGTATTTTTCCCAAGTGCGTCCCTTATCCAGACTGAATGCTATGCCCTGTGTTTGAAAGTCATTTTTACCAGCTTTTTCCCCCTCTGCGTCATGATAAGTAAAAATCGCCACCAAAGGAGGGTTATCCACCGTTCCTAGACCTGAGGAGTTTTGGTGATCAACTACAGCAGAGCCCGAAAAAATGGTACCATGCTCATCTGGAAAAAGCGCTATGGGAAAATGCTCCCATGAAACCAAATCCTCCGAAATCGCATGCCCCCAATGCATCGGACCCCAAGTATTGCCATCAGGATGATACTGATAGAAAAGGTGATACTCTCCATCATGATACACCATCCCATTTGGATCATTCATCCAGTTGCTTGGTGGGGTAAAATGAAATTGAGGTCTATGTTTTTCATTAAATTGCTCTTCAACTTCAGAAAGGTTATCAACCTGTGGTTGGCAAGCGATCGAGGCTAGTATAGCAAAAGTAATTGCTAAGGCATTTCTCAAATTCTTCATTCACGATGTTTATTTAGCACATTATATTACAACAAAAAACCTGCTATCACAAAAAATTCACTCCTTTACAAAATTGCCTGCATTAGCGGTGCTCAAAAATGCTTACTTTCGAGTGAGAAATTACCTTTAAAACCAACTCTATGACTTACCTCCAGCAGATCACCTCTCCCACACTTCTAATAGATGAAAAAATCTGTAGGGATAATATAGCAAGAATGGCAACTAAGGCCAAGAACAATAGCATGAAGCTAGTCCCTCACTTCAAAACTGGACAATCCAAAGCTATCGGCAAATGGGCCAAAGACTATAACGTACCAGAAATCACTGTATCTTCTATCAAGATGGCTGAGTACTTCTGTGGAGATGGCTGGGAGACCATTCACATCGCTTTTCCATTCAACCCACTTGAAATCAAAAAGCTCAATGAGCTCAGTCAAAATCAAAAGATCTCTGTTCAACTGGTAAATAGTGAAGTAGCTAAAATGTTGGCTAATCAGCTACGCAGTCCAGTGGGCTTCTTTATAGAAATCGATGCTGGTTACGGCCGTACAGGTGTCGCTGTCAGTGATTTTGGGAAAATTGAAGAAATCCTCCGAATCAGTCAGACATCAGATTATTTGCAATTTAGAGGTTTTTATATTCATGCTGGTCATAGCTATTACGCCAAAGATGTAGCTGCCATTCACGAGCAAAATATAGCTGCACTCAACATGCTCAAAAACAAATACCGCACTGAATTCCCTGACTTGGTCACCCGCACAGGGGATACACCGACTTGCTCCATGATGGATGATTTTGGGGGAATAGATGAAATGGGGCCAGGCAACTTTGTGTTCTATGACCTCACGCAAGCAGGTATAGGCAGTTGTACCAAGGCAGATATCGCCGTGGCACTCGCAGTGCCTGTGGTCGATATCAATCCCGAGAAAAAAACCATTTTGATACACGGTGGTGGCGTGCATTTGGCTAAGGATGTATTGTTTGAGCCGAATGGAGAGAAGAATTTTGGTGAAGTGGTGTTTTTAAGCGATGAAGGCTGGGAAATTCCTAAATCAAGATCATTTGTCAAAAGCATCTCCCAAGAACACGGCATCATCCAAGCCTCTGAAGAACTCCTACAAAAAGCACAGGTAGGAGGCCTACTAGGTATCCTACCTGTGCATAGCTGCATGACAGCTGACTGTATGAAAGCTTACCTCAGCTTGGATGGTCAATGGATTGATCATACTGAGGGATTTAGCTTTTAATTGATAAAATAGACAATCCCAAGCTTAAACATCATGCTATTTCGACCAAATGCTTGAAACCTCACTTCTGGATTGAACCCAAGTTCGTCTGTGATTTTGAGCATTCCGCCAGCACCTAGATTGAGTGAGTTATGATCAAATCTCCCTATTTCATTGAATTCGAATACTCTTCTATAAAAACCATAACCAGCAGTAACATACCACTGCTTTTCTTTTTCGGTCAAATAGTACCGAGCATTGATATCAAATCCACGTGCATTTCCTGTAGCTGGTGTGAAGAAAGTAAAAGAAGGAACTACTGAGAAATAATTAAATGGAAAATACTCACCTGTAAAATTCAATCCGAAGAAAGGTTTATCATAAGCCATTTCATAAGCATGAATCCCCCTGTATTGTCCTTGATACTGAGCATTTGCAAAATATGAGACAAAAGTCAAACAGATGATTAAAAGATACTTTTTCATGATTTTTGTCAAATTTTAAAATGCAAAATCTCTGGTCAATGGCTTTCTGCTACCTCTGAAATCAATAGTGTACATCACATTCAACCTTATGATATGTCTGTTTCTATATGTTCCTGGTGTGTTGGTTGGTCCATAAGTCCACATATGACCACCAAAGAACATGTAATTATTGTAGGTATACCCTATAGCTGTATAGACCCTGTTTTCTTCAAAAATATTCCAGACTTGCTTGCCTGTTTCGAAGAAAAACTCATTTGATGGAGCGATGAAAAAAGTCTTATTTTCCATTTTAGACTTATTCAAAGGAATATAAGCCGTAATCTTATACCTCCATCTATCGGTGTAATTGAATTCAGCTCCTAAATCATTGTTCCTTTTGAATCTATGTTCAAATCTAAATTGATGCAAAATTTTCACTGAACCAACTCCTTGTGTAAATAACCATTGATGCCAAAAACGAGGCTCTAATACCGAATCAACATACTCAGGATTGCCTCTCTCAGGAGCAAAATTCCATACAAGCGTTGGGCCGAATGTTACTTCAAAATTATCAGTAAACATATACGTCATCCCAAATCGATTGTATATCTGACTCATTCGGCCTACAAAATCAAACCTATTATCAGCACTAGACCTTCTTCTGTAATGGTTTTCTTGATACCACCACCATTTATCATTGAATCGCAATTTCAGATACAAACCATTCCAGTTTTCAGTCGTCGCTGGAAGACCAATTTTCTCTTGAGGAACAGTGATATTTTGAGCCTGAGCAAAAGAAAATACGAAAATTAATACAGGAATTATAAGCAGAGACTTTAATAATTTAACCGACATATTTATTATTCTAATTATTAAAGTTCTAAATCTGATTCAATTTTACTGATAGAAGACCTCCTGTTGAGTCTTCTTTCTAAACTTCTTGTGTCTGCATTTCGCAGATCAGTCATTCTCATAATCAAGGATTCAATCTTTTTGGTCCAAACTTTTACTTGCGTGTAATCCTCTTCTACCTCAATGCTTTCAACATAATGCTCAAACAACCTTTCAGCTGCCTCAAATAATCTGGGTTTAGCCCTTTGATCATATCTTGTGTAAGTAAATGGATTAAATACTTCCTCTTGATAAAACTCGTCTAGAATTTCCCAATTCCTAGATACATTAGAAAGTACTTCATGTTGTCCCTCCATTTCACTCAGAAGATCCAATAACACATTAGCTTCTTCTTTTTTCTCAGAAAAACGATTCGCCTTAGCATATCTTTCATTGATCTTTTCAAAACCTGAACCAAGTACATTAGTTTTTATTGCTCTAATTAAGCCTCGTGTCAATCCATCTAAATCTTCTTGATCAGCATATAACTCCTCTATTGTAGACTTTTTATCTTGTATTCTTTCTTCTAAGGTTTTGAGATCAGCATCTTCCTCAATCCTACTCAACTGACTATCTACATAAGTTTTGAAATTCCTTGTAGTAGCTGCCATTTGACTAATATAATTATCTAAAGAACCATAAAAATCAGCTATAAAATCACCAGTATTATAATCGATTTCCAGTACCTTTTCTTCCTCTTCAAATGAATAATCAACCTCGTCTCTTTCAGTTATAAAGCTCAATCCTCCTTCTACCATGTACTTCACATCATAGAACTGAATATCTTTAGTTCTGAATTTCCCTATTACTTCATTGAACTTCATCAACTTATCATGCTGAAATTCAAAAAATGAATACGCAGAAGATAATGAATCAGATCGTTGTCTATTCAAGCTCAACGCGTTTCTATCTTTATAAGTCTCCACCACTTTTACCAACTCATCATATTTAGCAGGTAGATCTTCAATGATTTTTTGTTGTGACCTACTCAATTCAAATACAAATTTTCTAGTATGTAATGGGTAGTCAATCAATTCCAAATTACTATTTACAAAAGCTGGATCATATCGAAGTATTTTTACCAAAAAATCTGAAATAAAGGAATTTCCAGCCAATTGCGCTTTGTACTCTACTGTGTTGGAAAGAAAGCCATCATTAAATAAAATACCAAAAGTCTGATCTGCAATTCTGAACCCTTGATTTTCCCCTGCATTGACTTTATTTAACTTGGCAATCGTCTCAAAAAACACCACTTCTTCCAATACCTCATCCGAGTTGAGGTCTCTTTTGACGAGACCTAGCAAAAATCCATTTTCATAATTCCTAACTTCACTGATCAATTTGCCATCCTCTTCATAGACAAAGGTCCATTCGCCTGTCATGATTCCATCATCTTTCAACTCACCTCTGATAAAATGGGTATATCTTCCTACAAAAGATTTGAAATTAAATTTGCCTCTGATATTTCCTTCTCTAAACTGGAATTCATCCGCTTGGGCTTTCTTTTTTAAAGAGCCTTCAGAAAACTCATTCTCTTCAAAAACCCATCTTCCATTTGGCACACCTCCCATGTAATTTGCTCTCAATTTGATTTGAGAACTTTTTAAATCTGAAATAAGCTCAAAGTCGACTACATCCTTCAACTCAGCTCGATGATCTTCGTCTAAATATTCCCAAGTTCCTGTTTTTTTTCCTTGTTCGTAAGCACCTGAAATAACCGTCCTCAAAAATCTTGTTTTATTCTCTGGATCTCTCTCTTTTCTAAGAAATGAAAAATCACCCTGCCTAATGACTGAATTTTCTGGCCCTTCTATAAACTGAAAAGTTGCCTCGCCATTGATATTATTAAACTTGTATTCTCCTTTATACTCTTTTTGCGCTAAAGTAGCATCCGGAAAAATTACACAAAAGATTATTACAAAAGCTAGAAATATTTGATTTTTTCGCATACTCTTAATTTGATGTTGGGTGAATTACAGTTGGCGCTGAATTACTTAGCAAGACACAAAATTTCAAAAATCACACCAAAAGTCCAAAATTTTAGTGTTTATTTTAAATTTTACACCAACAACTGGTAATTAAAGCTGATCATCTGGCAAAATTAAATTCCTCACTCTTTATAAATTTTCACAATAGGTTCTGGAACAGCTCACATCAGTAATTAATAATTCTGTTTTTATAAAGTAATAAAACTTCTTTAATGTAACCATCCTATATGAAAATAAGAAAAGCCTGAAATTTCAGGCTTTTACTTTTTATTTCACGTATCCCAGAGTCTTAAGCATACTCTCACTGGTCTGCTCAGGGGCAAATAACCAATGCTTGATGCTACCGTCAGTATCTCTATCGATAATCACATGCTTTGGTGCAGGAATCAGACAATGCTGAATACCACCATATCCCCCAAGTGACTCCTGATATGCTCCCGTGTGGAAGAAGCCAAGGTATTGTTTTTTACCTTCCTTGGGATTTGGCAGGTAGATATTGAACTGATGCGCTTCAGAATTATAATAATCCATGCTATCGCAAGTCAAGCCACCCAAGTTGATATTATGATATTCTTCATCCCAATTATTAATGGCCAGCATGATGTATTTTTGATTCAGTCCCCAGCTATCAGGTAGCTGTGTGATAAAACTACCATCGATCATGTACCAAAGTTCCTTGTCATTTTGTAGCTTTTCGTCAAGGATAGAATAGAGTACTGCCCCACTCTCTCCCACTGTATAGCTGCCAAATTCTGTGAAGATATTGGGTTCGACAGTGTTGTTTTTGGCGCACATCCATTTGATATTTTTGATAATCTGCTCAGCCATGTACTGATAGTCGTAATCAAAAAACACATTGGTCTTGATCGGCCAACCACCACCGATGTCCATGGTGTCTAGGCTCGGTGCGATTTTTTTGAGGTCTACATATTTTTGGATAAATCTCGTCAACTCTGACCAATAATATGCCGTATCCCTGATTCCTGAATTGATAAAAAAGTGTAGCATTTTCAAGCTGACATTTGGATTATCCTTGATTTTTTCTTCGTATAGGCTCAAGATATCATTGTATCGGACACCCAATCTAGATGTATAAAACCCAAACTTCGGCTCTTCATCAGCAGCAATCCTGATTCCCACTTGAAAAGGAACCTTGACATGTTCAAGATAATAGTCAATCTCAGTCAGATTATCCAAAACAGGTACGCAATTGACAAAACCATCATTGAGCAATTCTGTAATGTATTGCTTATACAACTCCCTTTTGAAACCATTGCAGACGATGTAAGTCTGCTTGGTGATCTTGCCTTGCTCGTACAGACTCCTCACCAATGGAATATCAAAAGTGGAAGAGGTCTCAATGTGAATGTCATTTTTCAATGCCTCATCCAAGACAAAACTGAAGTGTGAAGATTTGGTACAATAGCAATAAGTATACTTGCCCTTATAATCATGCTTCTCTATCGCATTGCCAAAGAATGTCTTGGCGTTCTGAATATTCTCTGAAATCTTAGGTAGATAACTCAGCTTCAGTGGTGTTCCATAAGTTTCAATGATTTCCATCAAATTGACACCATTGAAATGTAGCTCGTTGTTTTCTACTGTAAACTCTTTGGTAGGAAAGTCAAAAGTCTGTTGGATAAGATCAATGTATTTGTTCATTCGCTAGATCAGGTTTGGATAAAATTGAGGCTACAAAATTTGTTTATATTATTCGGAATTCATAATAAACAAAGGGAAAATCCCAATGGAACTTCCCCTTCATAACTTCTATTACCCATTATGGTTTACCTCTATTCAACCAAACAATTCACTTTTCAATAGCGACTGTTCTATTTCAAACGCTCTTTTATTCTCGATCAGTTTTGAGAGGACAGCCTTGAATTTTAATTCCTGATCAAGCTGCCGTTCTAAATATTCCATATGAGCAGAGACCTTGGACTCATTAGCTTTGTAGTATTTCAGTGAAAACAATTGTCTCTCTGCCGAATATTCAAGTATAGCTCCTGCTGTATTGCCCAAGCTGATCAATCCTCTCAACAAGCCTTTGAAACCTTCAAATTGCTCAGACAGCTGAAAATAGACTACTCTAAATGATTTTCTTGCCTCGGGATAATTTGGAAAGTCAAACCTCCCAACATCTTGGATCTCAAAAAATCTGCACATCTCCATTTGCTCCAATACAAGCTGATTTACTTTTTGAACTGTGGAGGACTTTTGGATCTGAAACTCCGTCGTGGATCGCTGTGAAGATTGTGCTACTGACATGATTTTGAAATTTTGATACACTTCATGAATAAATAATGCTTCAAATGTAAAGTGAAAAATTCTATTATCCTAATTACCCTATAAATTTTATAGGGTTTATTTTTTTTAATGACCCCATCTTGCAACAATTTGTGAAAATACGCCCCATTTCCGCACCAAAAAACAGGCAAAAACAGCTAAAACTGGCTTGGTACAGTCTTCGATTTAAGAAAAGTGGATTTCACTTTATATCCAAATTATAAACTAAGAAAGAGATGAATTCAAATAATTCGAAACTTATATGAAGATCATAAAGTGAAGCCAAAATTGATCTTAACTATCCTAAATCTAAACTTAAAATTTCAAGAAATGAAAAATTTGATATACCATACATTATCGATTTCATTCTTTTGCCTATTCCTACTTCCCGCTTTATCTATTGCTCAAGGAGTCACCACAGGCAGTATGAGCGGCTTGGTCAAAGACGACCTCGGAGAACCTTTGCCAGGTGCTACCATTCAAGCCATTCACACCCCCTCAGGTACCCAATACAATATGGTCACGCAGCAGAATGGTAGATACACCATCTCAGGTATGAGAACAGGAGGCCCCTATGAAGTGACCGTTTCTTTTATCGGATTTGAACCTAGGGTATTCAAAAATATTTCACTTAGACTAGGTCAGCGCTATGTGCTCAATGTGGATATGGATGAGGAGGGAATCGAACTTGAAGGAGTACTTATAGAAGGAAGAAAAGACCCTCTACTCAATGATGAAAAAACAGGGGCTTCCACCACAATTAACCGTGAGGCTATTACCACTATGCCAACACTGAGCAGAAGCGTACAAGATTTCACGAGACTTACACCCCAATCGTCAGGGGAATCTTTTGCAGGACAAGATCCTAAAGCCATCAATTTTTCTTTAGATGGCAGTGTATTCAATAACTCTTTTGGTCTGACAGGCTCCATCCCTGGCGCTCCTACAGAATCTACACCGATTTCCTTAGAAGCTATTGAAGAAATACAAGTCAATATTGCACCTTATGATGTCACCCAAGGAGGGTTCACAGGCGCAGCTATCAATGCCATCACACGCTCTGGAGACAACGAATTTAGGGGCTCGGCATTCATCAACAACAGAAATCAAAGACTTGTAGGAACCAATGCCAGAGGCTCAGAAGTCGTCACAGAGGATTTCAATGTTCAGCAATATGGATTTAGATTGGGAGGACCAATTATCAAAAACAAGCTATTCTTTTTCGTAAGCGGTGAATCAGAAAGGCGAAGTGATCCAAATTCACCATTTGTAGCGGCAGCACCCGGTAGGACAGGCGCTAATGTCACTAGAGTCCAACAATCGGATATGGATCAAATGAGAGGATTTCTGATAGATAATTTTGGATATGATCCGGGAGCTTATGAAGACTATAACCTCCCTACGATTTCTGATAAGTTTTTGCTCAAATTAGATTACAATATCAACGACAATCACAAACTGAGTGCTAGATTCAATACACTGCTCTCTTCAAGAGATCGTCCAGTAGCTCGTACGTCCTTAGGTTTTGGTGGTAGAAATCAGAATCTTTTTTCGCTCAATTTCCAAAACTCCAATTACCTGCTCAATGACGATATTTATTCTGGAATCGTGGAATTGCAATCAAACTTTGGAGGAAAGTTTTCCAATGAATTAAGGTTTGGACTGACTTCTAATCGAAACTCAAGAACTTGGGGAGGCGGAGATTTCCCTATGGTAGACATCTTAGAAGGTGGAAGAAATTACATGTCATTTGGTACAGATTTGTTATCTCCTAATAGAGGCCTAGACTCTGACACTTGGCAGTTTCAAAACAATTTTACTGCATATCTGAATAATCATACCATCACAGCAGGTGTCAATTTTGAATATTTTAATTTCAGATACACATTCACTCCTACCTATTTTGGACACTATGTATACAACTCCCTAGATGACTTCTACAGGGATGTTGCAGGCGAGGAGGTTGAACTCAGGAGATTTCAGAGACAATTTTCCGCACTACCCGATGGAAGTGTCCCCACTGCTGTCACCCAAGCCTATATAGCAAGTGCTTATGTTCAGGATGAAATTAACGTTACTGACAATTTGAAAGTGACCTTGGGTCTGCGATTGGATGTGCCTTTTTATGGTCAGACTGCGGAGCGAAATCTTCAAGTTGAAAATCTCAACTTCCAAAAACCCAATGGAGAACCAATCAGCATTAGGACAGACAGGCTTCCTGAGCCACAATTCATGTGGAGTCCGAGATTTGGATTCAATTGGGATGTCCTTGGAGATAGAAGCTTTCAGGTGAGAGGTGGATCAGGTTTATTTTCTGGTCGACCTATCTATGTGAATATCTCTAATATGGTCAATACCAATGGCGTTCTACAAGGACAAATCCGTGAAGACAATACCACCAACTTTCCTTTCAATCCTGATGTGAATGCGTACATCCCTAGCAATGGAGGAGCTCCTGAAACCTATGATCTTGCTTATATTGATCCTGGGTTCAGAAATCCTCAGGTTTGGCGAACAAACATTGGGATTGACAAGGAACTCTTTGGTGGCATCATCGGTACCTTCGAAGGCATTTACTCACAACAGGTCAGTGATTTGCTTTTTTATGATTCCAATCTAAGACCATCTTCCAGAAATCTTGCAGGCCCTGACAATAGACCTCTTTATGGCTTTGGAGATGAAGAAAACCGATTAAATCAAAACATCACCAATGCAGTGGTTCTTGACAACACAAACCAAGGTTATGCATACAGCTTGACATTTCAACTTCAAAAAAACTTCTATAATGGGCTTCATGCCATGGCAGCATATAACTATGCAGTTGCCAAAAACATGGTGGATGGCAATACACAACACTTTCTATCCTATGAAAATATCGCTGCTGTGAGAGGAAGCAATTACCCAGACTTAGGATTCTCACTAGATGACCAGCGTCATAGATTAATCAGTTCTATGGGATACAGAAAAGAATACAAAGACAAGTTTGCTAGTTCTATTTCGATCTTTTATGAATTGAGAAACCAAGGTGTTGCATCCTATGTGTACAATACTGATATCAATGGGGATTTGATTGTGGGTAATGACCTGTTATTTGTTCCAACAGCGAGTCAATTAGCAGAAATGCAATTCGAACCATTGACGATCAATGGGTCTACATTCAGCGCAAGCGACCAGAGAGCTGCATTCAATCAATTCATTGAGCAAGACCCTCATTTGAGTACGCGAAGAGGAATGTATGCAGTCAGAAATGGGGTTCAGTTTCCTGTTGTAGGAAGATTAGACCTTTCATTTATGCAGGAGTTCTTTGTCAATATCAATGGCAAAAGAAACACCTTACAAGTTAGAGCTGATATCTTTAATTTCACCAATATGATCAATAACAATTGGGGAGTTGGGCAAATCATTACCAATGAAACACCAATAGGAATCGTAAATATTGACCCTGTTACGAATGTACCTACATACCAATTAAACCCTTCTAGTCAAACCTTAGAATTAGAAAGCTTTACTCGGACTGCAAACATCGGTGATGTATGGCAGATGCAACTAGGACTACGATACATCTTCAATTGATAACCGTGTATGACAATGCAGTAAACCCTTTATAATTAGTGATTTGCTCTAAGTAGAGGTCATAGTTATATTTTTATTTATAACTTATAGTTGGCGCTATTCGACCCCTACATTTTTTTCTTTCTTTGTTTTGATTTTCTCTTCAAACCTACCTTCTACTGCCAAAAATCAAGTTTGAATTTACTTTTCATCCTAGTTCAAAAATGATAATCTTGCCAATTTTGACTACTTTTGCCGAGCTCAAGCAAGAGCTTTCAGAATACAGACCCATTATTATCAATTACCCTTTTATGAGAAAAATCAAATTAGTAGAAGTTCGCTCTGAGATCGCGGCAGGAACCAGGGGTGCCAGCCTAGGCATTGATGCGCTTAAAATTGCGAGTTTGGATAAGAAGTCTAATTTTTTCACCAAGTTTGATCCTATCAATGTCCCTGATGCCAATAATTACCTTTGGAAAGGTAATAAGCATCCACACGCCAAATACATTGATGGCGTATATCAGGTTCTGAAAAATGTCTACAGTACAGTAGAATCTCTAAGATTAGAAAAAAAATTTCCAATCGTATTAGCGGGAGACCATTCCACCGCAGCAGGTACGATCATGGGGATCAAATCAGCCAACCCTGATAAAAAACTTGGTGTGATTTGGATAGATGCTCATGCTGATTTACACACACCTTATACCACACCTTCTGGCAATATGCATGGAATGCCCCTAGCGATGTGTATCCATACTGATAATCTGGATTGTCAAGTCAATGAACCTGCAGAAGACACTTTACAATACTGGGAAAAAATCAAAAATATAGGAGGCGAACACCCAAAAATCAATCCAGAGGATATCGTATTTATATCAGTAAGAGATACTGAGGAACCAGAAGATCATTTGATCAATAAATACGGCATCAGGAATTTCACTACCGAAGAAGTGAGAGAAAAAGGCGTAGCAAATATTGCACAACAAGCATTAGAGGTATTGAAAGATTGTGATCAAATATATATCTCCTTCGACGTAGACAGCATGGACAGCTCTATATCTGTGGGTACAGGCACCCCTGTTCCAAATGGACTGACTGTGGAGGAAGCTATTCAACTCAATGCAGAATTGATCAAAGACAAGAGGGTATGCTGCTGGGAGATCGTCGAAGTAAATCCAACCCTAGATACAGAAAATCTAATGGCCGAAAACGCCTTCGAAGTCCTAGAAGCCACCACCACATCACTGGTTGAAAACTTCTAAGATATTTAAAAAAACCGCAGTTCAATATTGATTTAAAATGTTAAACCGCCGTGAATCACAAAGAATACGCACAGAATCGTCTCCGAGAACCCTTGCGCCCTCTGTGGTTAAAAAAATAATATACCGCGGTTAATGTTGAAAAAATAAAAAACCGCAGTGAAACGCAGAGATCACGCAGAGATAATATTCCGTGAATCCATGCGCTCTCTGTGGTTAAAAATGTAAAATAAAATGTACTTAGAACAACAGATTATTTCAGCGATCCAACAAGGTTTCAAAGTGCTCTTTGATCATGAAGTAGGTATAGAAGACCTAGGACTTCAGCCTACGCGAAAAGAGTTTGAAGGAACCTATACTTTTGTCATGTTTCCTTTCTTGAAAGTGACCAAAATGGCTCCTGAGGCTAGTGGTTCCAAACTGGGCGAATATTTGGTAGCGCAATCCGATGTTGTAACGGGCTTCAACGTGGTCAAAGGCTTTCTTAATCTTTCAGTCAGCGAGACATCCTGGATAGGAATATTCGAAAAGCTTTATAGCAATCCATCCCTAGGTCAACTCCCTTCCAATGGCCAAAAGGTAATGGTGGAGTACTCCTCACCAAATACCAACAAACCCCTCCACCTTGGGCACTTGAGAAATAATTTCCTAGGCTTTTCTGTATCAGAGATCCTCAAAGCCAATGGCTATGAAGTGACCAAAGCTAACCTAGTCAATGATCGGGGTATACATATCTGTAAATCCATGGTGGCATACCAACACTTTGGAAATGGTGAGACACCTACATCCTCCGGACTCAAAGGAGATCACTTGGCAGGCAAATATTATGTGATTTTTGACAAAGAATACAAAAAGCAGATTGCTGAACTTGTTGACCAAGGTCTATCAGAAGAAGATGCTAAAAAACAGGCACCTCTATTGGTAGAAGCTCAAGATATGCTTCGCAAATGGGAAGCAAATGACACTGAAGTAGTGGCACTTTGGAAGCAAATGAATGAATGGGTTTATGCAGGATTTGACGCCACTTACAAAAAGATGGGCGTGGACTTCGACAAGTTTTACTTTGAATCAGATACCTACCTATTAGGAAAAGACATTGTAGAAGAAGGCTTATCCAAAGGAGTGTTTTTCAAAAAAGAAAACGGATCGGTATGGGTTGATCTGAGTGCAGAAGGCTTGGACGAAAAACTCGTCCTAAGGGGAGATGGTACATCTGTTTACATTACCCAAGACATGGGTACCTGCGATCTGAAATTCAATGATTTTGGATTTGATAAGTCAATCTATGTAGTAGGAAATGAGCAAGATTATCATTTCGATGTCCTATTCAAAATCATGCGCAAACTTGGACGACCTTACGATGATGGTCTTTACCATCTCTCCTACGGTATGGTAGACCTACCTACTGGTAAGATGAAATCTCGTGAAGGTACTGTAGTAGATGCAGATGACTTGATGAGTGAAATGATCGAGACCGCAGAAACACACACCAAGGAACTAGGTAAAATCGAAGGTTTTTCCACTGAAGAGGCAAATGCACTTTATGAAACACTTGGTTTGGGTGCTTTGAAGTATTTCCTTCTTAAGGTAGATCCAAAAAAACGCATGCTATTCAATCCAAAGGAATCCATTGAATTTCAAGGCAACACAGGCCCATTTATTCAATATTCCCATGCAAGGATCGCATCTATCTTAAGAAAAGCAGAGCAAATTGGCGTGGATTACCAGCATGGGTTTGCAGGTATAGACCATTTGGAAGATGCTGAAAGGGATCTGATAATCATTCTCAATGATTTTGAGAAGAAAATCAGACAAGCAGGAGATGAATTCTCCCCAGCGCTACTTGCTCAATATCTCTTTGACCTAGCCAAAGAATACAACCGATTCTACGCAGATCTTTCGATCTTCAATGAATCTGACAATAAGGTTCAAGCCTTCAGAGTGGCACTATCATCGCTCACAGCGAAAACAATCAAGTCAGGAATGAAGTTATTGGGTATAAATGTCCCAGATAGAATGTAATCCTATGAAAAAATTATTAGCAATTTTCGTTTTCATTGCTTTTGCTTGTACCTCAAGTGTACAAAAGCCTGAAAAAAATAATGAATCTAAAGTCACTCTCGAACAAATGCTCATGGAAAAGTCAATTTATGATTTCACATTGAATGACATTGATGGTAATCCCGTTGATTTTGGTCAATTCAAAGGAAAAAAATTATTGTTGGTCAATGTAGCTTCCAAGTGTGGATACACGCCCCAGTATGCTGACCTTCAGAAGCTCAATGAAGAATATGGTGATCAAGTGGTAATCTTAGGCTTTCCAGCTAACAACTTTGGTGGTCAAGAGCCAGGAACCAATGAAGATATCAAGCAGTTTTGCTCTGCCAATTATGGTGTAACATTCCAAATGTTCGATAAAATATCTGTAAAAGGAGCAGACAAGCACCCGCTTTATAGATGGCTATCAGATAAGGACCTCAATGGTTGGAATGACAAAGAACCTTCTTGGAACTTTTGTAAATACTTCATCGATGAAAATGGTGAATTGAAAAAATTCTTCCCTTCATCTGTCAATCCAATGGATGACGAAATCATTCAATTGATCAAAGCTTAATCAAATACGTTTTTTCACCAAAGACCTGTTTTCCATCCGAAGACAGGTCTTTTTATTACCTTAGCGGAAAAATTTTACAACCGTGGATATCACACTTGCCAATAAAAAACAAGCTTGGCTTCACGCCATCAGATTGAGAACATTGCCCCTTGCTTTATCCAGCATCTTGATGGGCTCATGCTTAGCTGCTTATAACCAAAGCTTCAGATGGGATGTTTTTTTGTTAGCCGCCTTGACCACCGTATTTCTTCAAATACTCTCCAACTTAGCCAATGACTATGGAGATAGTGTGCATGGTGCCGACAGTCAAGAGCGCCAAGGCCCAATCAGAGCAGTCCAATCAGGCGTGATTTCATTGGCTGAGATGAAAAATGCCATGATACTTCTATCAAGCCTTTCACTGACCTCAGGTCTGGTATTGCTATACATAGCACTTCAAGATTGGAAGCTCTTCGCTTTGTTTCTAGCCTTGGGCGTCCTTGCCATCATCGCAGCGATCACTTATACATCTGGAAAAAAACCCTATGGATATGCTGGTCTTGGAGATCTTTCTGTCTTTATCTTTTTTGGTTTATTAGGTGTATCTGGCACATATTTTCTTCACGCATTGACCTTTGATTGGGTGATTTTGCTACCCGCTGTCTCTCTTGGTCTATTCAGTACTGCTGTACTGAACATCAATAATATCAGAGATATTGAGTCAGATACTATGGCTGGAAAAAAGTCCATTCCAGTTAGAATTGGGAAAAAAGCTGCTTTGATTTATAATTGGATTCTGATTTTAGGAGGGAATATTTCGATCATCATCTTTGCATTTTCAGGAAATCAGTTCTGGGCTTTGGCCCCATTACTGATCAGCCCCTTGATGATCAAGGTAGGTTTTGGAGTTAGCAATGGAAAAGATGCACAGGCAATTGATCCTTTCCTCAAAAAAATGGCGATTTCTACGCTTTTGTGGGTGATTGTTTTTGGATCAGCTTGGTTTATTTTCAATTAATGACCTAAATCTTGAATTAGATTCATGATTTTTTGTATTTTCCTGAATTATAAAAAAATAGCGCTAGACTTGCTCGGAAATCTCTCTCGACATATCTAAACTTCTTAGACTAGACAACCATTCAAAACAAATCCATATCTTATGAAAACTATTCTTGTACCTTACGATTTTTCAGAACAAGCTAAAAATGCATTTGAATTTGCAAAGGGGCTTGCCAAAAAGAATAATGCTCACCTGAAGCTTTTACATGTACTAGAGACTCCCACCATGACTTCATTAGGCACTATGGGGACAGTAGAATCAGGTCACGAGATTGATCAAATCTATGTAATAGAACTCGTAGAAAAGCGAAAGCAACAACTGGCCGACCTAGAAGCACAACACACAGATACTTCCTATAAGTTTTCCACCAAACTGATTTTTGGAAATCCATACGCAGGCATCACCAAAGAAGTGACTGACTTTGATGCTCAACTCATAGTCATGGGGTCCAAAGGTAGTAGTGGATTGGAAGAACTACTAATTGGAAGCAATACTGAAAAAGTAGTTAGAAATGCTAAATGCCCAGTAATTACTATCAAAGATCAGCGCGACATCAATAATATCAAAAAAATAGTTTTTGCAAGTGACTTCGCTGATGATTCTCTCAAAGTGGTCAATAAACTCAAAAAGCTACAGAGCACCTTAGGAGCTGAATTATTCTTGGTAAAAATCAACACACCAAGCATGTTTGAAAATAGCAGATTCGCTATCAAGAGCATGCAAAGCTTCATCAAAGATCACCATTTGGAGAACGCCTACTATGAAGTCTACAACAGTAGCTCAGAAGAAGAGGGCATCATCGAATATGCAGAGGATATCAATGCTGACATGATAGCAATGTCTACACACGGCAGAACAGGTTTCTTACATTTATTGAGCGGTAGTATCGCTGAGGATGTAGTCAATCATGCCAAAAGACCGGTATGGACAATGAAAGTAAAATAATAGCATGGCCAAAAAGAAAAATAACGATTGGAAAAAAAGAGATGGGGTAGTTTACTCTACGAGTGATGATTTTGAATTTGACTCAGGTGATGGAGAAGAATTTGAGACATTACCACCACAGCGACAATCACTCAAAGTGATGCTGGATAAGAAATCCAGAGGAGGTAAGCAAGTCACGCTTATAGAAGGCTTTATCGGCTCAGATGATGATCTCAAAGAACTAGGCAAAATGCTCAAAAATAAATGTGGAGTTGGTGGATCAGCAAAAGATGGAGAAATCCTCATTCAAGGAGATCACCGAGACAAAATTCTAAGCATTCTGATAAACGCAGGCTATAAAGCCAAAAAATCAGGAGGCTAACCCAAAAATATTCAAATCGTCGACTTTGTCGGCGATTTTTACTTTCAATATTTTCTTATTTCATGCGCAGACATTTGATTCTTTCCAGAATTTATTACCTACTCGAATTAATCATGCTGATTCCCTGCTTACCCTTTTTGATCATAGCTGGAAAAAAGCTCAGGAAAAGAATCACGAGATTAACAGCCTATAGCGATTTCTTGTCTTTTACGAACTCAAGTGCAACTCAGAAATTATTGATCATAGGTGAATCGACTGCAGCGGGCGTTGGGGCGAGTGATCAAAGTCAAACATTTGCAGCACATACTTTTAACTTATTGCAGCGAGATTACCACATCTACAACATCGGGAAAAATGGCTTGAAAGCGAGCTCTCTCAGTTGGTTGTTCCAAAAAAACACTCAGAGACTTCCAAACCAATTTGATCAAGCTGTGATTCTCATTGGAGCAAATGATTGCTTTCAATTCAGTAGTCCACAGAAGTTCTCCAAAGGATTACAAGACAGCATCGATCACTTACATGAACATGGCTGCCAATCAATCACCATCCCTTTGATTCCTCCAGTACATCAATTTCCAGCTATTCCAGCTTTGCTACAATTCTTCTTAGGAATTCATAGACAAGTGCTGATTCATGAAATGATGTTTGTAGCTCACAAAAACAAGTCGGTGGTATACATCCACCAAAACGAAAGGTACACCTCTGATTTTTTTGCAAAAGATGGCATTCATCCTTCAGATTTGGGGTATCAAAAAATGTCGGAAGTAGTCGCTGCCACTATAAAAAAGGCAAAAGAAAAAGACAGCCAAACCTGACTGCCTTTTTACCGAAAAATTGAACC
Source organism: Belliella pelovolcani (assembly GCF_900156785.1). Lineage (GTDB taxonomy): Bacteria > Bacteroidota > Bacteroidia > Cytophagales > Cyclobacteriaceae > Belliella > Belliella pelovolcani. The sequence continues at coordinate 39,873 of NZ_FTOP01000014.1, forward strand.
ACAAACTAAACCTGTTTACCTTCTTAAATCAGAGGCAATCTTGTTATGTAATTTGATTTACGAATTTTTTGAGGTGGATGGATTATCTCATTCTTCAGATAATCTCAAAAACTCTAGATCAAAAAGCTTACCCATTTTATAAATATCACTAATTTTGAACATAAAATATTTCAATGAAACAACGTATAGCTCAGTTTTCACTTTTAGTCAAGGACTATGACGAAGCAATAGCTTTTTATACCCAAAAACTGGGCTTCAAATTGCTCGAAGACACTCAAATTTCCGAGAATAAAAGATGGGTCAGAATAATCCCTCCTGGAAGTACTGAAGAAAGCTGTGGGATTCTCTTAGCAAAAGCAGCTAATGGTCAACAAGAAATTGCGGTGGGAAATCAATCTGGGGGCAGGGTATTCCTATTTTTACATACCGATGATTTTGAAAGAGATTATCAAAATCTCCTTGATCAGAAAATAAAAATATTCAGGGAACGATCTGAGGAAGATTTTGGCAAAGTAGTGGTTTTCGAAGACCTCTATGGGAATTTATGGGATTTGATAGAGCCAAAGCAATAGACGCTATGGGGAAACGGTCAAATAAAATAGCAAATCTGATATCTATCATCGGACATCCTTTGATGCTAGGGACTGTATATGTAATCTTCATTTCATTTTATGAATTAGAGCAAAATACCGCTTGGATAATCTCTGGTTTGATCATTGGTTTGGTGACAGTACCCATCATTATTCACAACTGGATCAAACTAAAAAATGGTAGTTACAGTAACTTTGATGTTTCAGATCAACAAGAACGGATTGGCTTTTACCCATTCACAATCGCACTATTCACAGTTTGTTTTTTTGTTTTTTTCTATTTTGACTTCCCTAAAATCGTGGTCAAAACAACCGTTTTTTTCACATTGATGTTGTGCTGTATGGCTGTAATCAACTTTAGAACCAAGGCATCCTTACATCTCGCAATTGCTTTATTTATTGCCACCAAGATTTTAAGCCTATCGCTTCCTCTTGCATTTATTTACCTAGCATTCGCCTTTCTGATTGGTTGGTCAAGATGGTATCTTGGGAGGCATACACAAGAAGAATTATTGATAGGCAGCATCGTTGGTGGTTTCTGTGGGTGGCTTGCGATATTCTTTTGACCATTCGTGGAAACTATTCCTTATATCTTTGAAAAACAATCCTCGATCTTTGCTAGTTAGACTTCCATGATTACCTTTGCTGTATAGATGAACAGAAATAAATTCAATAGCGCACTTTTTTTGAACACAGCTCCCGCTGTGGCTGTTCATCATATGCATCATTCCTCTTAAGGAGGAAAATTATTTACATATCGCCCATGGTTGGCTGTTGGTATAATGATGCAGCCCAAAAACCCAATTCTATTTAAGTATTGTATTTGATAAACGTATATTTGCATACATGGAAAATATTATTCGTATTGCCGTTCAGAAAAGCGGTAGATTAAGCGACGACTCTCTCAGCCTCATCAAAGAATGTGGCATCAAATTTTATAATGGCACAGGCAAACTGAAATCCACCTCCACCAACTTCCCCATCGAATTCCTCTTTTTAAGAGATGATGATATCCCTGGCTACGTAGCTGACGGAGTGGCGGATTTAGGCATTGTAGGAGAAAATGAACTAGTAGAAAAGGATAAGGATGTCTCTGTCCTTAAGAAACTCGGATTCTCTAAATGTAGATTATCACTAGCCATTCCGAAAGGACAAACCTATCCTGGAGTTTCCTATTTTGAGGGTAAAAATATTGCCACCTCCTATCCAAAAATCCTCAGCGACTACTTGAAGTCTCAAAACATCAACGCTGAAATTCACGAAATCTCTGGTTCAGTAGAAATAGCTCCTAGTATAGGTCTAGCAGAAGGTATCTGCGACATAGTAAGCTCAGGGTCTACTTTGATGATGAATGGACTCAAGGAAGTAGAGCAAATCTTCAATTCCGAAGCTGTTCTTATAGCCAACAAAAATCTGAATAAAGAAAAATTGGCGATCGTAGACAAACTACTTTTCAGAATGAATGCCGTACAAACAGGCAAGAGCAATAAATACGTATTGCTCAATGCGCCTAACGAATCTTTAGATAAAATCATCTCCTTGATTCCAGGAATGCGCAGTCCAACTATTTTACCTTTGGCTCAGGAAGGTTGGTCTTCTGTGCACTCTGTACTGAGTGAAGACCAATTCTGGGAAAATATAGAAGAGCTCAGAGCAGCTGGAGCAGAAGGCATCCTTGTGGTTCCAATTGAGAAAATGGTCATCTAAGCACTGACTTTTATTGCTAAACTGATTGCTAAATCATGAAAACACTCATCAATCCGATCAAATCAGAATGGAAAACTGAATTGGCTAGACCTGTTCAGAAGACCAAAGACATAGAGAAAATTGTCAAGCCTATCATACGCAAGGTAAAGCGTCAAGGTGACAAAGCTTTGAAAAAGTTTGCTTTAGAATACGATCATGTCAACATCAAAAACCTACTAGCAAGTAGAGAAGAGATTGCCGCTGCCAAATTGCTAGTTGCAGACGAACTCAAGCAAGCGATCATTCAAGCAAAAGAAAATATAGAAAAATTTCATGAAGCACAGCAAACTCCCGACTTGATCATGGATACCATGGATGGAGTCACTTGCATGCGCAAGTCAGTTGCCATTCAAAAAGTTGGCTTGTACATCCCGGGGGGTACAGCTCCGTTATTTTCTACTGTTTTGATGCTTGGAATCCCAGCCAATCTTGCCGGATGTGAAGAAATCGTACTTTGTACACCTCCAAACAAAGAAGGGAATATCCATCCTGCTATCCTTTTCACTGCTGACTTGATCGGCATAGATAGGATCGTCAAGGTAGGTGGAGCGCAAGCAGTGGCTGCTATGACCTATGGCACTGAGACTGTTCCAGCCGTAGACAAAATCTTCGGCCCAGGCAATCAATACGTCACCGCAGCTAAACAATTGGCAGTAAAAAAAGGGGTAGCTATTGATATGCCAGCAGGACCATCTGAAGTCCTGGTTTATGCAGATGAATCTGCAATCCCATCATTTGTGGCATCAGACTTACTTTCTCAAGCTGAGCATGGTATAGATTCCCAAGTGATTCTAGTAGCTACTTCTGAAAAAGTAGCGCAAAAAGTGATGAAGGAGGTAGATCTTCAGGTGGAACAACTAAGTCGTAGAGAAATCGCCAAAAAAGCGCTTGACAACTCTGTCGCTGTGGTCATGCCCAACCAAGACAAAGCCATCGATCTGATCAACGAATATGCCCCTGAGCATTTGATCATCTGTGTCAAAGAAGAAGATGAAGATGAGGTAGTAGGCAGAATTATCAATGCAGGCTCGGTATTTATTGGAAACTTCACTCCTGAGTCAGCGGGAGACTATGCCTCTGGCACCAACCATACCTTGCCAACCTATGGCTACGCTAGAAATTACAGCGGAGTATCTCTAGACAGCTTCACCAAGAAAATCACCTATCAAAAGATCAGTGCCAAAGGAATCCAAAACCTCGGCCCTACTATTGAGATCATGGCAGAAAATGAACTCTTGGAGGCACACAAAAATGCGGTCACAATCAGACTCAACTACCTTAAAGAAAATTCCTGATGGCTTTTGACTTAGAAAAACTTTTACGCCCACATATCAATAAGATCAAACCCTATTCTTCAGCAAGGGATGAATATTCAGGCAAGGCAGGCATCTTTCTAGATGCCAATGAAAACCCATACGGGTCTCTTGCAGCAGGAAATTTCAATCGCTATCCTGACCCCTATCAGCTCGATATCAAAATGAAGCTAGCTGAGGTTAAGGATGTGCCTGCCAATCAGATTTTCTTAGGCAATGGCAGTGATGAAGCTATTGATTTGCTCATGCGGGCATTTTGCAATCCAGGTCAAGATAATATCATCTTACTTCCACCTACTTATGGCATGTACGAAGTAAGTGCTGGGATCAATGATATCGCTATCAAAAGAGTCAATCTTAGCACTGATTATCAACTGAGACCAGAAGCAATTCTAGCTGCTGTGGATGAACGTACCAAAATCATCTTCATCTGCTCACCAAACAACCCAAGCGGTAATAAAGTGAGAAGGTCGGATATCTATGAAGTCTTGAATAACTTCAATGGTATCGTGGTGGTAGACGAGGCTTATATCGACTTCAGCGATGAACCTAGCTTCACTACTGAGCTGACTAATTATCCTAACCTACTGGTGATGCAGACCTTTTCCAAAGCTTGGGGATTAGCTTCTTTGAGGTTGGGGATGGCTTATGCTTCCAAAGAAATCATTAAAATCCTCAATCTGATCAAGCCTCCATACAATATCTCTGGACTTACCCAAGAAAAGGTACTAGAAGCTTTGGATAATGCAAGTGCAATTCAAAGAATAGTTGAAGATACGCTAGCAGAAAGAGCGTTCCTTAAAACTGAACTAGAAAAATTCCCTTTTGTATCTACAATCTATCCTTCTCACGCGAATTTTCTTCTGATCAAGACCGAGGGAGCTAGAAAAATTTACGAATACTTAATCGAACAAACCATCATCATCAGAGATAGATCCAAGGTAGTCCTTTGTGAAGACTGTCTGAGAATTTCTGTAGGAACAAGAAATGAAAACGAAGCATTATTAAAAGCTCTAGCGCAATACAAGCCATGAAGAAAGCATTATTTATTGATCGAGATGGCACCATCATCATCGAGCCCCCTACTGATTTCCAAGTTGACAGCTTGGAGAAATTAGAATTCTACCCCAAAGCATTGAGCAATCTCAGGAAAATAGCTGAGGAATGTGATTTTGAACTGATCATGGTCACCAATCAAGATGGCTTAGGTACGGATTCTTTTCCAGAAGACACCTTTTGGCCAGCCCAAAACAAAATGATGAAGACCCTCGAAGGAGAAGGCATCATTTTTTCGGCTGTGCATATCGATAAGTCATTTGAACACGAAAACTTACCTACTCGTAAACCAGGGATCGGTATGCTCACAGCTTATCAAAACGGCGACTATGACTTAGCCAATTCCTATGTGATCGGAGATAGGAAAACAGATGTGCAACTCGCAAAAAACCTCGGAACCAAATCCATTTTCATTGGAGAAGCTTTTGGAGAAGCAGACTTCTGCACTACTTCTTGGGATGAAATCTATGAATTCCTCAGACTTCCAGCGAGAAAAGCATCAGTAGATAGAAAAACTTCAGAGACTGACATTAAAATCAGCCTCAATTTGGATGGAACAGGCAAGTGCAATATCAGCACAGGTTTGCATTTCTTTGACCACATGCTAGAGCAACTGGGCAAGCATGGCGGTACTGATTTGGATATTCAAGTCAAAGGGGACTTGCACATCGACGAGCATCATACGATTGAAGATACAGCCTTGGCACTTGGTGAAGCTTATTTAAAGGCGCTTGGAGACAAAAAGGGCATCTATCGTTATGGTTTCCTTTTGCCGATGGACGATGTCTTGGCACAATGTGCAATAGACTTTGGAGGCCGTCCTTGGATGGTTTGGGAAGCAGAATTCAAAAGAGAAAAAATTGGAGAAATGCCTACGGAGATGTTCTACCATTTCTTCAAATCCTTCTCCGACACAGCCAAATGTAACCTGAATATCAAAGCCGAAGGTTCAAACGAACACCACAAAATCGAAGCAATTTTCAAATCCATGGCAAGAGCCATCAAAATGGCCGTGAAGAGAGATCTAAATGCCCTCAATCAACTTCCGAGTACGAAAGGGGTTTTATAGAATTAAAAACTTATATAAAGCGAGGCAAATTAATTTGTCTCGCTTTTTTTGCTGATTGATCAAAAACTATATCGGTCGTCACTACGTGACTTCTGAATAGCATGGCTACCTCATTGTCAAGGATTGAAATCCATGACTAATATATCGGTCGTTCCTACGGAGCTGATACGGAAACTCACTCTTATCTTAAGAATTATCCCAGACTTTCCAGTGCCAGCGGCCCGTCCGACCGGGCATCCGGGCGGGCACGACCGAAATCTTAACGGTGGGTTTCAACACACTTAGCCACGAAACTTGCGACTCGGTGAAAGTCTCGTAGGGATGGACGATTATTGCTCTAAAAAAATCAATCTTCACTTTCTGCTAAATTCCAATTCACCGCTCCTTCTCCAATATTTCAAAAACAAATAAACACAAATCAAAACAGAGATCCCAATAATGAAGAAAGTCCATTTTCCATAAATCATATAACTTTCCAAGTTGTCTATGGAAGTATCAATTTTCAAAAACTCCCCAATTAATATACTCGTCAGGTTGGCTACAGAATGTAACAGAATTACTAAACCCAAACTATTTGTCTTGATAAATATATAACCAAAAACCAGTCCCATCAATAAAGCTGTAATTATCTGAGCAGGTTGAATATGAATAATGGCAAATAAAATACTAGAAATAGTCAAGGCTAAATTACTTCCATATTTATCTCTAAGACCATTAAGGATAATACCCCGAAATATCAATTCCTCTACTATTGGACCAATAAAAACAGCTCCAAATGAGAAGATTGAAAATAATTCCATTGCCATACCTTTGTTTTTATTCTGAAATAAAAGGTTAATCAAATAGTTCAGAGGATGACTAATAGCCAGAATCATGGTAACAATAAATAACAAAGAATAAGCAATCCATCGGATGCTAGGTAACCTAAAACTAAAATCAAAAGGCCACTTTCTTTTGTTCCTTAACCAAGCATAAACAACTATTGTTATTCCATAAATAATAAAAAGTGTAAATCCATAAATTGAATCTTCAATACCAAAAAACAAAAAAGGCATACAAATTATTGCTGAAATAAAGAAAGGAACCACGATTAATTCAGCACTATGCAAGATTTTAGAAGGAAAATTATTTTTCATTTATGATTTTTTTCGATAAGAGAATGTGCGCACCGTAAAGCACCGATGCGCACAATTATGAATTTCTGAATTGTTTTCAATTAATCTACTAATTGATTCCAAATCCAAATGCCTGCATTTGCAATGGCCTTACCTCCATTTACAACTGCTTCTGCTGTATAAATAATAGGATTGTTAGTTCCAGTCCAAGAATATTCATAATAATCAACTTTCCCTCCATAAATCTCCATCAATTCATTTTTGTTTAATTCCTTAAACTTTTCCATAATCTAAATAAATTTTCATTCTTTCCCAATCTTTTCCGGGCATTGAGAACTCCCAATCTCTCACAAGCAAATCGAATTAGCTAGCGTGTCTTTTTACTGATTGATCATATATCAAAGAAATGATAGTTCCGTCTAAAAATTTAGACGCTGGAAAATAATTTGAAATTTTTCCAGCAGAGATATTCCGAACTTCATCTGATCCAAGAACCTTCAGAGAAAACACCACTGACACTCCGTTGCAACTCTCGTAAACAAATGAATTTGAGCGCTTTGAAAATCTAATCTCAATCCCTTCGTCTCTTAAATCATCTAGCATCAAATACAGCTTCGCTCTACTCACCCCCAATCTCTCCGCAAATTCCTCCGGACTTCCTGTCCGCTGCTCTCTTACTAGCTTGTTTAGCAGCTGATAAAAATGAGTAATGTTTATCTCACTTAAAAAAATTAAATTTCAACACCTACTAATCCCCTTCCAATTCTTTTATCAATTGCCTAATTTCTTTATCTGTAATTGATGACCTCTCTGATTTAGTAAAAATAGCCACTAAAAACACAGTAGATTCAGAATAAACAACATAGGTCACTAGTCTAGCAGAGCCTGACTTTCCTTTATTCATACTTGAAATTTGGAACTCTAACTTTGTAGCAGTTTTTATAAACGAGAACACCTAAAGATGGATTTTCTAAAAGTTTAACGGCTATTTTGTCCAGGTCCTTCAAGATTGAAGGGTACTTCTTTTTAAGTTTCTTCAATTCTCTCCCGAAACTTTTCGTAAAAGCTAACTTATAAGTCATCTTTCATTTCTGAAAACATTGAGTAAGTCTTATATTTCACCTTTCCAACCTCCATATCTTTGGCTTCTAAATAGCCTTTCTTAATATTATCAAGGGTTTTTTCCTCATCACTAAAACCCTCAGAAATAACAAGAAAATTTATTTTCATTGCTTCAAGCATTGATTTCACAAGATCAAGCTTCGACTTATCTTTTGTTTCGATTAATAATTATTCCATAATACTAATTTACAAATTATAAATGATTATTATTTGAAAAGAAAAGCTAAAAATTTCAAAAAAAAAGCAACGTTCAAATCCGGCGAATAGAATTTTTTCAGCAGTTTTTTAATTTGCTGATTGATAATTAAACACATCCCTTACCCCTAGCAGAATTCATGGTATTATGGCCAATTTCTTGTCATGGATTGAAATCCATGACTAATACATCGGTCACTCCTACGGAACTGATACGGAAACTCACTCTTATCTTAAGAAATATCCCAGACTTTCCAGTACCAGCGGCCCGTCCGACCGGGCATCCGGGCGGGCACGACCGACATCATAACGGTGGGTTTCAACACACTGAGCCACTAAACTTTCGATGAAGGGAAAGTCCCATAGGGATGGACGATATCAAACCCTCAAAATTCACTCAGCCTAACTAGTTTAAATAATTACAAAAAAACCAGCCCTTCATCAAGGCTGGTTTTTTCTTAAAATGCATATATCAACTGATTACCGCTGAATAATAGCACCTCTTAATCCATCACTATTCAATAGCCCTCCAAATTCTTGGATGACTGGCATAGGCACATTATTCTCAAGTGCACCTTCCACCACAGCTTCTACAAACAAATCATAATCAGCAGCAGATACCAATCCAGTCATTCTCGAATTGACAGCTGGATTGTGAGCGTCTGCCATATTCAGCCCTGTATATTCAATATTAACCGAACCGATTGCCTGCGCTAAAAACTCAGAGAAATCTGTCACCAAAGTGGTGAAACCAGATAAATTACCTGCTCCCACTTCTGCTAGCAAAACAGAGAAATAAGGCTGTAGATCATCATACTTTCCTCCTTCATTGGTTGCAATTACCAATACTGTACTGGTCACCACTGCTTCCAGAGGTGCATATCCAGCCTCGACTAATCTTACTGGTTCTCCATCATCAGCTACATTGATCAAGCCTGAACCTCCCAATCTAGTGTAAAGGTCTAAGCCTTCATTGTCTGCTCGCTGTACGATAGGCTCTCTTACTGATTCTAACAATTGACCTACAGGACCGATCACCTCACTTGAAGTAATATTTGCTTGAGCAGCACCTTCTACCACAGCTTGCACAAAAAGGTCGTAATCTGCGTTGTTGATTCTGCCATTCATACGACTATTTCTCACCGGGTCGTGAGCTGCTTCCATGTCTAAGCCAGTGTATTGAAAATTCTTTGCCCCTGTAGCCTCAGCTAAAAATTCCGTGAAATCTAATACCAAAGTACTAAAACCAGATGTCTCCCCTCTACCTACTTCATTTAGTAAAACAGAAAAATACGGTTGCAATGCATCATATTTTCCACCCTCGTTTTCTGCTATTGTCAAAACTGTATTGGTCACTACAGTTCTAAGATTCAAGAAACCTTGCTCTATGGTCTGTCCTGGATTAAGTGGGTCAGCGACTCTCGCTTCTCCACCAAGCTGAACAGCATAAAACGAATCATCCATCATCATCGGCCCATCATCATCTCTATTACAGGAGGTGAAAACCAGGGCGGCTATTACCATTGATCCGGTTAGCCATACATTTAACTTTTTCATAATCATAAAATTTAGTGTTAGTTAATTTTCAAATGTTCTTTGGAAGAATGCTCCCAGCTTCCATGTCAAAGAATTCTTGTTGATAGCTGGACAACTTTGGGCAAGCATTTCATCTGATGGCTGATAAAGACTTGCGCTGAGGTAAAAATCTTTACTGATTGCATCTACGATCTCCTGAGGAGCTTTTTTGTTTCTATCATAAAGACAAACTATATGACCTGACTCTTTATTGACCCTCACATCTTTTACACCCTCCATCAGACTGGTGTAGGTTTTGATTTTGACCGCACTGAGAGAATCTAGGGGAGATTCAAAGTCAATCCTACTCATGGTCAAATTAGGCATAGCGCCCTGCTTCGGTTGAGTGACCATATACACATGAACGGCTAGCGTTACGATCAACGCTCCGAAAACAATCATTAACCCTAAAACAATTTTTTTAAACATGGCTCAATTCATTTGATTTTCGAGATATACGACCCTGACAATTGCTTTGGATTTCATGGTTTAAAAAAAATAAGAGATAATTTTTAATTGAATGTCTATTTTATTAGTTTTGAAAAAATGATACAACATGAAAAAACAACTCAACATCCTCATTTTCTTGACCATAGTGGTTTCCTCGTGTCTTGGTAGTTTTTCGGAAGGCGAGCTTCTTTTTAGGAATGGAGAGTATGAAAAAGCTATCTCTGAATTTTCTAAAACACTTTTTGTCCATGTGACAGACATCAAATCCCTACACTTGAGAGCAAGAGCTTACGAGGAGTTGGAAAATTTTGAAGAGGCATTTGAAGATTATAAAAGGATCATCAACATAGACCCAAATTATGCTCAAGCACATGCTGGAATTGGTAAGCTATACTGGAAAATGGATAACTTCAGGGAAGCAGAAAAGCACTTATTAATAGCAGCCAAACACGATGGTGGTGATTTTGAAATTTTATTCTTATTAGGTCGAGCCATGCTTCAAAATGAAAATTATAAAAGTGCGGAAGAGTTTCTTGGCTATGCCAAGGAAATGCGACCTAAGGACGCTAGGGTTTATTTCTATCAGGGCATGGCCAGATCAGCATTAGGTGACACATTCGGAGCTGCTGGCTCATTTAACATGTCGCTTTCTTTGGATCCTGACAATCTAGTAACACTATACAATCTCGGTATAGCCAATATGGCAACAGGTGCCTATCATTGGGCATTGGAAGATTTTGAAGCTTTGCTTAAGAGAAAGCCAGACCATGTAGATGCGCTCGCTAGAAGAGGCATGTGTAAAAAAGTACTTAGAAACCCTACAGCTTGCAATGATCTCATTCAAGCTGCGAATAGGGGAAGTGATATTGCTCGCATGAATATGGAAGGATGTTGAAAACTTAACTATATGGTTTCCAGGAATCTTCCAATTAGCAATTTATGGCAGGTCTGTATTGATTTAACTTGATCCCTGGTCTTCAGGATAGGTTCCACAATTACGGAATAGGTATCAATGATTTACTTGTCATTGATGGATCGAATTGAATCAATGACCAGCTATAAATTATCTATCTGGCATTATTCCTTATCTACATTTTTTTATATTAAAGCGTATGCTTGAGTGCTCTAGTTACTGTCTTCTTTTTAGCAGCTTTATCTAAAGAAACATTGATTTCGAAGCAAACCAGAATAATCAAGGATGTAATAAAAAGCCACAACATCACAGCTAACATAGTTCCAATGGAACCATAAAGCTTGTTGTAAGTAGCAAAATTATTCAGATAGAAAGAAAAAAGATAGAATCCCAAAGTTATCAATAAGCCTGCTGTCACAGAACCAGCAGAGAAAAACTTCCACTTGTCATGTACTGCTGGTGCGAATCGGAATATATAAGCCGTCGCCACCATAAAGACTGCCAAAAGGACAAAAAACCTAAAAAAGGCTAGCAAATAATAATATAAATTGCTGGACACAATTTCCCACTCCGAAATATTATAAAGAATACTACTTCCCAATATCATAATGACTACAGCGCCACAAATAGTCATCACCAATACAAAAATTATACCCACTGCAATCAACCTTGTCTGCAAGAAAGTCCTGTTTTCTTTTGTTCTGTAGACTGAGTTAAAAGCACTCATCAATGACATGACTCCATTTGTCGCAAGAAATAAAGCAAGAAAAAAACCTAATGAAAGTAAGCTTTGCCTTGGACGACTGACAATATCCATGATCGTAGATTCAGCTTCACCATATATGCTTGGTGGTATGATCTCCCCAATAAAGAGTAGGATGTTTTGCGTGGTCACATTTGGAAAAAAATAACCGATATAGGGAATCATATTAAGTAAAAAAAGCAACAAAGGAAACATTGCAATTGTAAAACTGAATGCAACTGAGCCAGCTCTTTCTATGATCTCATCTTTTCTAATTTGTTCAAGAAAAATCTTGCCTACATCATAGACATTCTGGTCAGGATTGCCAAAATGAATAGATCGCAATTTCTTTGCCTCTCTTGTAAATTTGATCGATAATAGTCTGAGTCTTTTTTTCACCAAATCACTATTCAAAATAAGGTTTCAATATTTCCAAAAGGTACTGCGGAGGCCTGCTTGGCCTATGTGTATCAGTCTTCAGAAAGGTTAAAGTCGTCTTTCCTGTGGTAATCAATTCACTGGCCTCATTAAGAACTTCATATTCAAAAGTAATCCTAATTCCAGGCATTTCAGGGATTTTAACTTTTATGGTCAATAATTCATCGTACTTTCCTGGCTTAAGATACTTTGTTTGTTGTTCCAAAACAGGCATCATGATTCCATCTGCCTCCATCCTTTTGTATGAAAAGCCTACTGACCTTAGCGCCTCTACCCTACCAACTTCGAAGTACATGGCATAATTGCCATAATACACATAACCCATCTGATCGGTCTCTGCATAGCGGACTCTGACTTGTGTTTCTGCTTGGAACATCCTCAATAAATTTTAGCTTTGTTCAATGCATTTTGATACCTTCTGGCATTGTTTAGGTGCTCATTGAGATTGGTGGCAAATGCATGATATCCTGAGAAATCATCTTTTGCGCAGAAATAAAGATAGTTATGATCTTCATAATTCAAAACTGCATCCAATGCAGATATCTCTGGTAGATTGATTGGGCCGGGAGGAAGACCTAAATATTTGTAGGTATTATAGGGACTTTCTATTTCTTTGTGAACATTGAGTACTCGCTTGATAGAAAAGTCACCAACTGCAAAAACCAATGTCGGATCAGCCTGTAGGGGCATGTTAATTCTCAACCTATTGAGATAGACTCCCGCCACCTTAGGTCTTTCATCAGCCTTTTGTGTCTCCGCTTGCACAATAGAAGCCAAGGTGGACACCTCTAATTGAGAAAGTCCAAGATCATTGGCTTTTTGCTTACGCTCCTCAGTCCAAAAGCGCTCGTATTCTTTATACATCCTATCGAACAGATTCTCTGCACTGGTATTCCACCATACTTCATAGGTATTGGGAACAAACATAGACATGATGGTTTCCTCTTCAAACCCAAATTTTCTGATATAAACCGAGTCTGTTAAGAGTCCATAAAAATCCAACTCTTGTACTTCTATGTTCTTGGTGATTTTCTCTGCTAGGTCCTCTTTTGTTCTCACATTATTGAAAGTAATCTTCACGGGAGTCTGATCTCCAGATCGTAGTTTTCTCACCAAAGCTAAGTTATTCATCCTCGGCTGTATGGTATAAAGCCCTGGCTTCACCAATTCTTGATACCCAAGCACCTTGGCCACGAAACTAAAAGAAATCACATCCTGAATGGCTTCAGCATAGTACAAACTATCTGATACCGTCTGAAAAGTTGCATTACTTGGAATTTTGAGTAAATAAGGCTCCTCTTTCTCTAATAAAGTATTGGGGCTGAAGAATGCCTGATAAAAATAAAAGGACAACGAAGTCAAAAGCACAGAGAAGGTTATGACACCGACGAGGTAATATTTTGTTTTCTTATCGTCAAACATATTTTTAAAGAAATCTCTTTGATAAAGCGCAAAAATAGGGAATTTTGTTCAGCGAGCTTTTCAATTTCAAATTTTGATGTCATTAAGGATACAAGTCACCTGCGCAATTATCATTCAAGAGGGGAAAATCCTATGCGCTCAAAGGAGTCAAGAAATGTCACATGCCCTGAAATGGGAATTTCCTGGTGGTAAAATTGAATCAGGAGAAACCAAAGAGGAATGTATCAAAAGGGAAATCAAAGAAGAGTTAAACATAGAAATAGAACCGCTTTTATTGCTCCAATCAAATTTTCACAGCTACCATTCTGACAAAGAAATTGAACTTATTCCTTTTGTTTGTCGCTATATAAAAGGTAAATTGATACTCAGAGAGCATCAGCAAATCATTTGGGTAAAACCTTCTAAACTGGCCCTACTTGATTGGGCAGAGGCAGATATCCCAATCATCTCTCAAATCAAAAGTCTAGAAGCGGACAACAAGCTGCCGCTTTAAAATAAAACTTACCAACTACCTAAACCTATGGCCGCAGAACTAATTAAACTATATCCTGAAAATCCAGAGATCAAGAAAATTGAGCACATCGTCAATGTATTGAAGAATGGAGGCATCATCATTTACCCAACAGATACCGTGTACGGTATGGGCTGTGACATTCACAATCAGCGAGCAGTAGAGCGAATCTGTCAAATCAAGGGAATCAAACCAAAAAAGCATAACTTTTCGTTTATTTGTTATGATCTGAGTAATATTTCTGAATATACTCGAGCTCTAAACACCCCTGTCTTCAAGATGATGAAAAAGGCATTACCTGGCCCTTATACCTTTATCTTAGAAGCTAATAATTCTGTCCCGAAGATCCTCAATAGTAATAAAAAAACGGTAGGGATCAGAGTTCCGGATCATGCTATACCGAGACTTCTGGTCAAGGAGCTAGGGCAACCAATTCTAACCACGTCCATCAGAGACGAAGATGATGTAATCGAATACAGTACAGATCCTGAGTTGATTTTTGAAAAGTATCAACATTTGGTAGATATCGTGATTGATGGTGGGTATGGGAATAACGTCGCATCTACAGTCATTGATTGTAGTGGAGAGGAGATAGAAGTCATCAGAGAAGGCTTGGGGAGTATCGAGGAGTTACTTTAATTAAAATTAGGGGATATTACTTATGGCAATCATAACGGAGTTGTTTTATCTTCCATCGATTGAATATTTCTCGGCAATTTGGGAAGAAGACGTAATCTATCTTGATTTAGAAGAAAACTATCAGAAACAAACCTACAGAAATAGAACTCAAATTCAATTAGCCAACAAAACAGAAACCTTAAGCATACCTGTATTTGGAGGAAATAAAAAGATCAAAACAAGTCAAATCAAAATTGATCATGATCAAAAATGGCTTAATGTGCACCTTAGAGGTATCCAAAGTGCCTATGGAAAAGCCCCATATTTTGAATATTATTTCCCATATTTCGAAAAGGTTTTCGCTAAAAAGTTTGACTTATTAGCAGATATGAACTTGGCCTTACTGACAGTTTGTCTGAAAATGCTTCAAAGCAAAACTCAGGTTCAAAAACTGGACGAGCGCATGGCAAATGAAGGAATTAGAGATATCAGGGGGGTAATCAATGCCAAAAAGTCGTATACAGAGAGGAGCATATACAGAGCTATACCTTATCCACAGTTATTTGGCTTAGACTTTGTTCCTAACCTGAGCATTATCGATCTATTATTTTGTATGGGTCCAGAATCCAAAAGCATTCTGATCCAATCACAAAAAAATGATTGAACAATGAGCAAAAGGATTGTGTTTTTAAAACAAAATCGGTAACATTAGAATAGAATTCAAATCATTTAGAAAGGATATAAATGGAAGCAAAATTTTCAAACAGAGTCAAAGAGGTGATCTCCCTAAGTCGCGAAGAAGCTTTGCGCCTAGGACATGATTACATTGGTACAGAACACCTCTTGCTGGGCATGATTCGTGAGGGGGAAGGAGTGGCTGTTTCCATATTGAAGAAGTTGGGAGTTCCATTGGATGAACTCCGTAATTCTGTGGAACGTGCTGTCAAAGGCACCGCAACACACAATGTAAAGAACCTTGCCAATATCCCATTGACAAGACAATCTGAAAAAGTATTAAAAATCACCTATCTGGAAGCTAAGATCTTCAAAAGTGCCTTGATTGGTACAGAACACTTATTGCTATCCATCTTGCGTGACGAGGACAATATTGCCACACAGATTTTACAAAAATTCGACACCAATTATGATGCGGTGAAGGAAATGTTGGAGTTTCAAACAGATGGTCCAAGATCAAAAGCTGAGGCTGATGATCCAGATGAAGATAGCAGCAAGCTATTTGGATCTTCTGGAAGTGGATCTTCTGGCTCGTCAAAACCAGGTGCCGAAAAATCTAGAACACCTGTTTTAGATAACTTTGGACGTGATTTGACCAAAATGGCAGAAGATGACAAGTTAGATCCAATCATCGGTAGAGAAAAAGAAATCGAGCGAGTAGCTCAAATTTTATCTAGAAGAAAGAAAAATAACCCAATTCTTATAGGTGAACCAGGTGTTGGTAAAACAGCCATCGCAGAAGGCCTCGCACTGAGAATTGTTCAGAAAAAAGTCTCACGTGTGCTTTTCAATAAGCGCGTGGTCACTTTGGACCTAGCCTCTTTAGTAGCTGGAACCAAATACAGAGGTCAATTCGAGGAGAGAATGAAAGCTGTCATGAACGAGCTTGAAAAATCTCCAAACGTAATCCTATTCATTGACGAGCTACACACCATAGTAGGTGCCGGAGGCGCCAGTGGCTCCTTAGATGCTTCTAACATGTTCAAGCCTGCATTGGCTAGAGGAGAAATCCAATGTATCGGCGCCACTACCCTAGATGAATACAGACAATACATCGAAAAAGACGGAGCTTTGGCGAGAAGATTTCAGATGGTGATGGTAGATGCTACCACACCAGAAGAAACTGTACAAATCCTGAACAACATCAAGGATAAATACGAAGATCATCACAATGTCATCTATTCTCCTGAGGCGATAGAAGCTTGTGTCAAGTTATCTGATAGATATATCTCTGACAGATTCTTGCCCGACAAGGCTATAGACATCTTGGACGAGGCGGGTGCTAGGGTGCATATAAACAACATCCATGTGCCCGAAGACATCTTGAAACTTGAGGAAGAGGTAGAGCAGATTAAGATTGAGAAAAACAGAGTTGTCAAAAGCCAAAAATATGAAGAGGCAGCACAACTTCGGGATAAAGAGAAAAAACTACTCGAGCAACTTGAGAATGCCAAGGTAAAATGGGAGGAAGAAAGCAAAACTAAACGCTACAAAGTCGAAGAAGAAAATGTGGCTGAGGTAATTGCGATGATGACTGGCATTCCTGCCAAAAGGATCGCTCAAAAAGAAGGGGCTAAATTGCTCAACATGGCTGAGGATTTGAAAGGTAAGGTCATCGGTCAAGACGAAGCGATCAAGAAGCTAACCAAAGCAATTCAAAGAACCAGAGTTGGATTGAAAGATCCAAAAAAACCAATCGGTTCATTCATTTTCCTAGGACCAACAGGTGTAGGTAAAACAGAATTGGCTAAAATGCTTGCCACCTATTTATTTGACAAAGAAGACTCTTTGGTCAGAATTGATATGTCAGAGTACATGGAGAAATTCTCCGTATCCAGATTGGTAGGAGCACCTCCAGGTTATGTAGGCTATGAAGAAGGTGGTCAGTTGACAGAAAAAGTCAGAAGAAAACCATACTCAGTAGTATTGCTAGATGAAATAGAGAAAGCACACCCAGATGTATTCAATATCCTACTGCAAGTATTGGATGATGGTATCTTGACAGATGGGCTCGGTAGAAGGGTTGACTTCAGAAACACGATTATCATCATGACTTCAAATATCGGTGTAAGAGATTTGAAAGACTTCGGAGCTGGGATTGGATTTGCGAATAAAGCGAAATCTGAAAATATGGACGACATCATGAAATCCACCATTCAGAGCGCATTGAAAAAAGCCTTCAGCCCTGAATTCCTCAATCGCTTGGATGATGTAGTGGTATTCAACTCCCTAGAAAAATCACATATCCATCAGATCATTGATATCAGCTTGAATAAGCTATTCAGCAGAATCACAGATCTAGGCTACACGATAGAATTGTCTGATAAGGCTAAAGATTTCTTAGCTGAAAAAGGTTATGATCAGCAATACGGTGCAAGACCACTCAATAGAGCTATCCAAAAATATCTGGAAGATGCCCTAGCAGAGGAAATCTTAAAAGGAGAGCTTTCAGAAGGCGATATCATCCTAGCAGATTATTCTGGCGAAGGTGAAGAGTTGACGATCAAGGTTCAGAAAAAAGAAAAAGCTGAGTAAAACGCTCAAAAACCAAATAAAAAAAAGCGGCTAAGTGATCCTAGTCGCTTTTTTTATTCCAATTGTTGATTATTTAAAACATTAATTTTCAATACTGATCGAACCAGAAACGACAGATCCATTGACAATTTTTGAAGAGCCGTTATTGATTTGAAGTGCTTTCCCTTTTGAATTATTCCCCACTCGCAATGAACCTGAAGAAGCTTTTAAATTATAGTTATAATCCTCAATACTCGATGTGGTTTTAATTTTTATACTCCCTGAACTAGATTTTAGATTGGTTAAATCTGATAAGCCTGACTTAGTAAACTCTGCTGAGCCTGAAACTGAATTGACTGATTCAATTTGCTTAACCTGTGCTAGTTTGGCACTTCCTGAGCTAATTTTAAGTGACAATGGACCTTCAATATTATTTCCTTTCACTGAACCACTTACCAAGCTTACATTGGCCTTACCCATGATGTCTGTCAAGGAAGCTGAACCTGATGATGCACTCATCATCAAATCACCATTCAACCCCCTGATACTAATTCTTCCGGATGATGCTTTGGCATCTAAAGCACCTGTCACATTAGAAACATCCATGCTACCAGAAGCTACTCTGACTTTTGTTTGTGCAGCAATAACTTGATCTACTTTGATAGTGCCAGATCCTGCACTAAGTTCCAAAAGCATTTGCTCCGGACCTGAAATTTTAATATAACCTTTAGTTTGACTACCTTTCCAGGAATTGCTCCCACTATTATTCTGCTGATAGGTGATTTTCAACACATCCCCGACGGCTACAAAAACAACATCCTGATTTGTATTGGTGGACTCCAAGTACACATCTACACTTACATCTTGCTTGTTAGGATCACCTAAGTACTCCATTTCCAACATACCGCTACTCGCTTCTATTCTCTGGATACCACTAAAATCCCGCTTTGTATCAATCAAAACTTGCCTTTGAGCAATCGATTCTGATGACACCATAAGCACGAGCACACCAACAATAATTTGAAATATACTTATTGAATTTTTCATTTCTTTAGAGTTATAAAATGATACCAAAACTAATTGCATTTACTCGTGGCCCTTTGTCCTTTTGGAAGTATTCGTTCAAATCATAATTGAAAAAAAAGTCAGTCCCTCCTACCCCAAGGGCCAATCTTGCTCCATACCTATAATTGTTAGCGAACATATTATTTCTATCGAAAGTCTTGTTTCTTGAACCAGATTCGTCTTCGAAAACAAACTTGCCTCTTCCTCCTAATCTGTACCCTGCATATGGACCAACTCCGAATCTGAATTTACCATTTGCAGTATGAAAAGTGGGAATAAAACTCAGATTTACGTAAGATGAAGTGATTTTTGACTTGGTTCCTTCTCCATCTTCAAACTGCTCAAAAAGGATTCCATCAGCTCCTCTTTGAGCTATTAGATTCCTGTCTTCAAACTTGAAATTGAACCAATTCACACCAATGGCAGGATTCAAAGAGAAGTTTTTACCAAGCTTATATTGATGCTGATAATTGATCCCCACCATCCAACTTCCCCAAGGTTTTACTTGAGGTGCTGCATCATTTTCCAACCAAGTATTAATTCCCAAATCAAGGTTGAGGGATCGCTCATGTCTACGCTTCTTTTTACCTTCCATATCAATGGCACCACCTTCTGTTGTTAAGCTCCAAGTCTTGTCTTCATACTTTTCATAATGCCATTCCTCACCAAACATTCTAAAATCTCGGGACTTCACAACCTCTTTGCCAACAGTGTCTTGCTCTTGAGCCATAATGACTCCTATACAGATCATAGTCATTGTAAATGTTAAAAAAAGCCTTTTCATATAATTACATTTTACTATTCAGAAATAATCAATCTTTTAATTTGTTGTATTTAAAATATCACCCCAAATGTGATCGGATGCAACTCTGGACCACGACCATCTTGAAAGAGCGTATTGAGGTCATATGTTGAGAAGAAATTGAATCTACCTACACCTACTTCACCTCTTAGACCATATCTTAAATTACTCAAATAGGTCCCAGTATTAAGTTTCTCCTTTCTTCTTCCTCCACCATCTAGCTCTCGATAGACATACTTACTTCTACCTCCTACACGGTAACCAACATATGGGCCAGCAGCTATTCTCAGTCCTTTGTCACCATTATCATTCATCCTTCCAAAATCTAATTTGAGTAAGGACTGAGCAGTCAGGTAAGACGCAGAAATCTTACTTTTGAATCCATTCACATCTGTTCTTTGGATGAAATCTATTTCTCCATCACCTCTCACCGCTTGAAAATCTCTATTTTCAAACTTGAAGTTATACCACTGGAAACCTATCCCGAAATCCCAATAAAAACCTTTAGCGATTCGCTGAGAGGCCATCCAGTTCAACCCAACATTCCAACTTCCCCAACCCTTAGTAGCAAAAGGCTCTGCTGAGGAAGGAAAATTACCGTCTCCATCCAAATAAGTATTGATACCCAAATCGATATTAAAAAAAGTTCTGAAGGTCTGTTCTTTTTTCACTTTCTTTTCACCAGACTCAACCTTCACTTTGGTATTCCCTCCTGATTCGTCTACAGTCACCTTTACCCTCCCTACAGTCACCTCTGTTTCAGGCCCTTGTTCTCTGACTGTGATGATCTCTTTGTTACCAATCTTGGCTTTTTGTTCTACAATATTCCACTCACCAGTTTCCTTATCTAGTTCTATGTCCAATTGTCGAATGATTTCATTGACATCCATCGCTTTGAGCTTATCAAAATCCTCTTTGCTTTCAATAATCAATACGATCTTACCAGATTTACCAAATTCAACAATGATGCTGTCTTTTTCTGCAAATTTCCCCATATGGCTGTTTCCAAACGCAAACTGTACTATAGCCATTAAACCGAATAACAACAAATATTTTTTCATAAGTCTTTAATTCAAATTTTGCTTATTTACTTCTCTCTTTTCTAGTGGTGATTGTGGCAAAAAGATTGTTTTTTGCATCCTGCAGTTCTGCAAAACCCTGATCTACTTTGTTTAGAAATCCACCTATTTTTTCTACTTTTTCTTCAATTTCATCTATCAGCCCTTGCTTGGCAGGCTCTGCTTCTTTGATTCCACTTCCTCGTATGGTAATGGTGTATGACACCTCCTCTTGTGTGTCATCTATTTTGGCTTCTGCTATGGCCTCTTCAATTTTCAACTCTGGCAACTTCAATTCTGGCAAATCCAAAAGCTCAGTGCTCTTTTCCATCTCGTTTTTCACCTCAGCTACCAATTCCTGCTTTTGTACTGTTTCTTGTTTTTTAGAAACATCAACATTTACAGCTGTTGCTTTAGGCGAAGGATTAGAACTCGTCTTCTTGACTTGTGATTGACTTTGATTTTCAGAATCATCCTTGAAAGCCTCCTCTACTTGTTTATTGTCAACATCTACCGAGTTTTCGGACTCTTGATTGAAGGAGGGTACCGATTCATTGAAGGCTACTGGAATATCCTCTTGTACTAGGTCATTGGATAGGAACCAGCCTAGATAAGCCAAGCCCAGCAATACTAGTATGGATGCAGCAATTCGCATCAATGGGAAATAAACTCCCCCTTTCTTTTGAGGTAATTGACTTTCCAATTTTTCCCATGCAAGCGCTGAGGGTTTCACTTCATGATTAGCGAGTTTATTTCGAAACAACTCGTCTATTCTTTTATCTTCTTTAGCCATTGATTCTCCTTTCTTTAAGTTCTTGTTCGGCTATTTTTTGCTTTAGCA
Organism: Belliella pelovolcani; assembly: GCF_900156785.1. Classification (GTDB taxonomy): domain Bacteria; phylum Bacteroidota; class Bacteroidia; order Cytophagales; family Cyclobacteriaceae; genus Belliella; species Belliella pelovolcani. The sequence goes on from NZ_FTOP01000014.1 coordinate 61,763, forward strand.
AATTTCTACTTCTGTTCAATTGAGATTTTGAGGTGCTTTCAGTTATCCCTAGAAGCTCTGCAATCTCTGCATGACTATAGCCTTCTACCGCATAAAGGTTAAATACCGTTCTGTATCCAGTAGGCAGGCTAGTCACCAAATCCATCAGCTCTTCAGCCTCAAGATGATTAGATTCGTAGCTTGGTTGGTTGTAATCTCCTTCTGATTCTAAATTGACTTCCATCAGTAAGTTCTTGTTATTTCGGAGTGTCAGCAATGACTGGGTCACAACTACTCTTTTCATCCATCCTTCAAAACTTCCTTTGGATTCAAACTGATTGATTTTCTCAAAGATCTTCATGAAAGCTTCTACCAATACATCTTCTGCTAGGTCTCTGTCTTTGATGTATCTCAGACAGATCGCATAGAATTTTTTAGAATAGCTATCATAAAGTATGCGCTGAGCCTTTCGGTCTCCCCTTCTGCATCCTTCGATGATATCTTGTTCACTTCTAAAAATTCTATTTCCAAACATTGTAAATCGTCTTTCAAGTAGGTAGATGCAGGTTCTCAAAAATTGGTTGCATGAAGTTGTGAAAAAAAGTTAATTATTATCAATCATTCTTAAATGTATTGGGAAAAAAGGTCAGAAAATAGATAGAGGCCACAAAAAAGGGAGCTCCGAAAAACTCCCAAATGATCAAAGATTGTATCAACAGTGATTTTACTTTTCACTCAAACATATCTTTGACTACCAATACCCAGTCTTTGTCCAAAACCAAGTATCCATAATCAAAGCAGTATTCATATTGGTCACCTTTGTAATCTACCTGGAAATTGGTAAGGTAAAGAAAATTATACCCCAGTTTCAACATTTTGTTCCTGGGTACTCTTACATTTCCAACCCCTCCAGTGTAAATTTTTTCTAGGATTTTTCTGTTTAACCGCAATTGCTTGTAAATTTTTACAACACAATCGTTGGTTTCCTTTCGATGAATGTTGTTGTAAGCATTTCTACATCCATCATCGCAAAACACCTTGTCCGAACGTCCATAAATTGGCTCGTTACATTTCTTGCAGTATCTTTTTTCTATTATCATAAAAGTAGTAGGGTTAAAAGTTATACAACAAATTGAATTACAATAAGTTAAAATTAACTAAACAATCACTTTGAAAAAATACCCTGTTCAGGGTATTTTTTACCAATTCAAAAAGTAAGGTAGGGCCTGATTTTATTGATCCATTCTTCTGTAAAAATTCGCACTTTGAATAAGTCATCAGCTGAAGCAAATGGACCATGTTGATCTCTATACGCAACAATCACCTTTGCAGAACCATAATTAATATAAGGATGCATGGCAAGAGATTGGACATCTGCAGTATTGATCGAAATCTTTGATTTGATTCCCGGCGAAAACTCAAAAAATTCAAAAACTCTTGCGCTGACTTCCTCTGTCATCCCATAAACATCAAGTAGCTGATCCTTGCTATGCATTCCTCCTAACCCATCTCTAAACTTGATAATTCTACCTGCCATTGTTTGACCAATACCTGGTACTATTTGAAGCACAATAGAATCTGCTTCTTCAAAATTCAACTTCTTGTAAACTTCTTGCCTTCTATTACTAGACTGCTTTCGCGATGTATCAGCAATTGAATTTTGGTAATTGGGCATAGATGCCATTTGGATCCAACCACTTTTCTCCAAACTGTCCAATTGAGACAAGTAGTGCTCGTTGTCTAAAGATTTTCTACTCAAAACTATATGTTCGTAGACAATAGGAATAGCATAGAGTAAAACAACAATTGGTAATAACAACATGAACCCCCTCGATTCCCTGTTGGTGAACCCAAAATAGGTTTTGAAGAAAAAATAAATCTTTTTGACCATACCCGACAGCAATTAAATCAATGAAAAGTAAATCCAAGATTCCATTATAGATCGTATCTATAGGTCATAAGTTAATAAAATTGGATTATGAAGTCAAGAATGGCGATATTTGTATCTGAATAAAGAAAATAAAAACTCTTATTTAGACAGATTTTAAATTAATCAGACATTCTTCAAAATTTTCTTTTGCTCTGTTTAATGAATTAAATTTGTACCGTAAATTACCTGAAATGCAAAACAACTTTAGAGCTATAAGTTTATCTCACAAGAGTGCTCCTGTTCAAATCCGGGAGATCATTGCTTTAGACGAGGCCTCTATTCATTCACTTTTGGTCAAACTGAAAGACTTTTTTAGCATTACAGACACTTTGATTTTGTCCACTTGTAATAGAACTGAGATTTATTACTCGCATGACCTTGATTTGAGTACTGAGATAATCAAGCTTATCGGTGTGGAGAAAGGTATCACAGGAATCGTAGATTACATAGAGTATTTTAAAATAATCAATAATGACAGGTTGGCCATAGACCATTTATTCAAGGTGTCTATGGGGCTTGAGGCTCAAGTGATTGGTGATATGCAGATAGCAAATCAAGTAAAAAGAGCTTACCAAGCTTCTGCTGACCTAGATATGGCAGGTCCATTCCTACATCGCTTGATGCACACAATCTTCTTTACCAACAAGCGAGTAGTACAGGAAACGGCTTTCAGAGATGGAGCTGCATCTGTATCCTATGCAGCAGTTGAATTGATTGAAGAATTGACTTCTAATACCTACCAACCTAGAATTTTGTTAATTGGCGTAGGAGAAATCGGCGAAGATGTAGCTAAAAATATGGTGCACCTACCTGAGGCTAAAGTCACCATCACCAACAGAACTTTTGACAAAGCAAAAGTATTAGCTGATGAAATGGGTTTTGATGTGATTCCATTTGAAAACGCTGTATCTGCTATGAAATATGCAGATGTGATAGTATCTTCAATCATGAAATCTGAGCCATTTATCACCAAGGAGTTGGTTAGCCAATTTGATATTGCAAGCTATAAGTTGTTTGTAGACCTTTCTGTCCCAAGGAGCATTGAGACATCAATAGAAGAGGTGCCTGGGGTATTACTATACAATGTTGATAATATTCGAAGCAAAGCCTCTGAGACATTAGAAAAAAGGCTTGATTCCATTCCTAAAGTAGAAAGCATCATCAGCGAAAGTATTGAGGAGTTCTACAATTGGAAAAAAGAAATGATGGTATCTCCTACCATCAATAAATTAAAAAATGCTTTAGAGCAAATCAGACTAGAGGAAATGGAAAGATTCCTCAAAAATGCTGATGAAAAAGAGAAAGCTATCGTTGAGAGGGTGACAAAGAGCATGATGCAAAAGATTCTCAAGGTGCCTGTAGTACAATTAAAGGCTGCTTGCCAGAGAGATCAGGCAGATCAAATGATAGAACTTCTATCTGATTTGTTTGATTTAGAAAAAGTCAGTGAAAAGAAAAGCTAAAAAATATCCTAAGGGTGCCAAAAGGCATCCTTTTTTATTTCTTCTTATGTCAAGTTATTTTTTGAATTACAGATTCAAAGCGCTTATTTTACCTCTCAAATTACTTGATTTATGAGAATTATGCGTACGATTAAGTTGGGGCTTTTCGGTCTAGGTTTTACAATGATTTCTTTCTTAGGCTTAGCACAAACATGGGAAATATATGACCAAAATATTCAGCTGAAATCTAGGATTCTTAATGAAGATATCAACTTTTTAAGTGAGCAGATCAGGATTGGAAAAACCAATAATCAGGTAAATTTACTGAGCAAAGAGTTTCGACCATTCCTTAATCTCAAAGGACACAGCATCAATCAAATTATCGAACCATGGATCATTGTTGAAAGTAAGCAGGGCTTTGGAGCTTTCCACGAGTATGGAGAAGAGATACTTGCACTCGAATATGATGAAATCCAAACATTCTATACCCGTCTACTCGCTAAAAAAGGAAATAAATACTGGGTCTATGACCGAATGAATAGAACTAATCATATGATTGGTGAATTTGAAAATGCAACCCTAGCTCAAAATGGCCAAGTCATAGCAAAAGGAGCACAAGGCTATTTCTTACCCATTTCCGCTGATCCCGATCGAATCTATATAGAAATCAAAGAAGTCAACGAGAACTTTTTAATTTCTAAAGAAGATAGTGGCTATGGTTTGATCAATAGAGAAGGCCGATACGTATTGGATCCGATCATTGATCACATGGTTCATTTAGAGGATGATTATTTTTATGCTTTCGATGGCAATCAATACATGCTAATCAAGGGTAGAGAAGAGAAAGTTGACATCAACTACACCAGTTATCATAAAATCACATTTGAAAACAACATCCTACTCGAGTATATCCACGGCAAACTCAGAAGGGTCATGAAAAATGATGGTATACTTTTAGACATGACGGGAATGGAAGCAGTCAAACCTATTGGGAAAAACTGGTACAATATCTATACAAGAGAAAAGAAAGTAGGGCTATTAGGGAATTCAGGCTGGGAGGTAAATCCAATCGGAGGAGTAGACGCTATTCTACCTGGAAGTGAAAACCTCTATCCCGCTATCAAAGATGGGAAATTGGGATATATCAATAAGTCTGGTTCTTGGGTAATTGAAAATAAATTTGAGGAAGCTAGGCAATTTTCAAATGGTATGGCAGCTGTAAAGCTCAATGGTCAATGGACTTATATCAATAGCAAAGGAAATTTTAATCTTCAAAATACTTATGAAGATGCTAAAGATTTTCATAGGGGGCTAGCGATCGTCAAAAAAGACGGAAAAAGTAAACTGATTAATACTAATGGAGCTATTATCACAGAACACGGGTATGATAAAATCTCTTTACTCCCTGATAATTACTATCTGACAGAAATTAAAGGGGATTTTGGATTAATTAATCCAAATGGTAAGGAAATTCTCTTTCCTCAATACGAGCTTTTGAGAAGAGAGTCTACTGATATTATTTTAGCTAGAAAAGATGGAAAATATGGGATTCTTGATGAAGATGGTAATTTCAGACTACCCATACATTATCACCAAATCCTCTTCGACCCCTCTTCCAAAAGTATTCTAGCCAAAGACAATACGCCTATACTCCCTATCGAAATTGACGCGAAAAGCAACAAAAAACGAAAAGCAGATTAAAATAAAACCCTTTATTTCACTAGCATCTCTTATTTATATCTGTTTTGATCAATACTTTTATTTCATCCCCACCCAATCGAATCAACCTTTAATTTCTATATTTGAAGGTCGAACGCTATGAAATGAACATCCAGCTCAATCAGAAAAAAGTATTTTTTGCCTCAGACTTTCACTTAGGAGCTCCTGACGAAAAATCAAGTAGGCAAAGAGAAGAAAAAATCATACAGTGGCTAAGCAGTATTGAAGATCATGCCGCAGCTATTTTTTTGGTAGGTGATATATTTGATTTTTGGTTTGAATATGACAAGGTCATCCCCAAAGGATTTGTCAAGTTCATTTCTAAAATCTCCAACTTAAGAGATCAAGGTATCCCAATCTTCTTTTTTACAGGCAATCATGATTTATGGATGAAGGATTACTTCAGCCAAGAGCTTGGCATCCCAGTGTTTCATCAGCCTATTGAGATCACCATAGAAAACAAGCATTTCCTAATTGGTCATGGAGATGGGCTAGGTCCTGGAGACCAAACCTACAAGCTGCTTAAAAAACTGTTCACTAACCCCTTTTGCCAATGGTTGTTTAAATGGCTTCATCCCGACATCGGCATCAGAATTGCTCACAGGTGGTCTAGCAATAGCCGACTGACAAATATGGGTAAAAATGAAGATCATTTTAAGGGAGATGATGAATGGCTTTGGGCTTATTGTAAGCAAATCGACCAAAGTAAAGCCTTTGATTATTTCATCTTCGGTCATAGGCATTTGCCTCTGGATCTTCCTGTGGGAGAAAAATCCAGATACATCAACCTTGGAGAATGGGTCAGTCAATTCACCTATGCTGTTTTTGATAATGAAGGGTTAAAGCTCAAAAAATTCGAAGCATGAAAAGGTTTTTTTTGATTATGTCATTCTTTTGTTTTGGTCCTTTTCTATGGGCGCAAGAAAATGAATGGTCAGAACCTATCGTCATAAAACAAAACCGAATCACTGCTGTATCCTTAGACAATCAGGGCTTCATCATGATGGCAAATCAAGAGGGGGATATCTACCAATATGATAGATTTGGTGATTTTGTCAATAACTTTTCTCCGAGCCGCCAAGGGCGTATAGACTTTTTAGAAGCTTCTTGGACAGTCAATATTTTCACTTACTCTATAGATCTCCAAGAATATAGAATTCTGGATAGGTTTCTCAATCCTATAGCTGAAAACAGAGTTCAAACGAAAGGCATCAATTTGGGGAAAGCTGCCACGCTAGGCAATAATAACATCATCTGGATCTATGACGAATCTGACTTTAGCCTCAAGCAATTCGATCATCGAAGAAATCAAATCATACAGCAACAACCTCTCAATTTGATCTTGACCAATTCTGATTTGATGATTCAGGAGATCAAAGAATATCAAAACTTGGTATTTCTTCGCATCAAAGACGAGGGCATCAGTATCTTAGACAACCAAGCCAACTTAATCAAAATATTACCATTCAATACCGATCAAGCTTTGTCATTCACAAAACAAGAATTGGTGTATGTTAAGAATGGACTTATTCACTTCATGGATTATGTCAATACCAAAGCCTCCACTTTCACAATTCCAAAAGAGGTGAATAACCACTCAATTTTAATTTCCGACAAGGCTGTCATTTTTTACAACTTATCAGAAATTTTGATCTACGACAAGGCTTTATCACCCTTAAATCAGCGATAAACGACACATCTTATAAAAAATTGTTAAAAGCTTTCATTTTTCTGCAATAAACTGGTTTGATTTTTGCAATTTTGTAGTTCATGAACAAACCTATAAACCTTAAGCCTAAAATGACACACTTCGCATCAGTTTTGATGATGACTATGTTATTTTTTTCATTTGAAGCTTTTGGTCAAATTTTTAAGAAAAGGGCTAAAGTTGAAACAGAAATTTCTTTCCCTTCCACGCTCAACAGAGAAATGGTAGCTTTTGATTTACAATCTGAAGGAATAAAAAAATTCACCATAATACTGGAAAAAAAACCAACAGTAATTACAAAAATCAAGGTTTTTGATACACTTGGAAATTTGATTCATGAAGACAGAATCAATCCAGAAGATGGAAACAAGAAGACCTTTGACTTCTCAAATGTACAAAGTCAACTATTTGTAGTAGAAGTGGGAAATGCTAAATACAATATTACAAAAAGCATCTACGCCATTCCACCAGGAAAGCGCAGTGGCAGTAATGCACAAGTTAATGAATAAAAAAGTCGCTGAAATCAAATTCCAGCGACTTTTTTATTGATACACGCAAGCTATGCTTAAGCGATTTCTACTAAGGTAATATCGAAAATCAAATCCTCTCCAGCTAATGGATGATTTGCATCTAAAGTAATTTTCTCCTCATCTACTGCGACTACTTTTACTGGCATAGGCTGTCCTTGTGGCCCTTGAAGTGTCAAGTCCATACCTACTTCAGGACTAATATTGGCAGGAACCTCTGCTCTTGGAATATCCACCATCATATCGTCTCTTTTCTCACCATATGCTTCATCTGAAGGGATAGTGACAGACTTTGCTTCTCCAACTTGCATTCCATGAACAGCTGCATCAAAACCTTTGATCATATTTCCATCACCTAGGACAAACTGAAGCGGCTCTCTATTTTCAGAAGAGTCGAATACGATTCCGCTTTTCAATTTACCCGTGTAGTGAACTTTTACCGAATTTCCTTTACTAGCTAATGACATAATTATTTTTTATTATTTATTGTAAATCACAAAGGTAGGTATTTTTGATAGGGATAAAAACCTCAGCGGACAGTATCCTGCAAAGCGTCCATAAACGTTCAAAAATTGTTCGTATTTGAACAGTATTATTTGTAATATTGCTTAAATGAGCTAGAAATAAGCTTTTTTGCGAATGGCATTATTTTGACTGAATATCAGAAAAACAATTGGTAAACATGGACAATCAGCAACTCGGCAAAATCTTAATCATAGATGACAATGAAGACTTACTTTTTGCAGCCAAAATGCACTTGAAGAAGTATGCAAAGGAAGTTACTATCGAAAAAGATCCCCGACGTATCCCATTTTTAGTCAATAACAACAGTTATGATGTGATCCTTTTGGACATGAACTTCACTGAAGACACCACCTCTGGCAAAGAAGGCTTTCACTGGCTCAAACAAATCAAAGAGATAGACCCTAAGGCTGTTGTAATTTTGATAACGGCTTTTGGTGATGTAGAAATGGCAGTCAAAGCTCTAAAAGAGGGGGCTTCAGACTTTATCCTCAAGCCATGGCAGAATGAAAAACTTCTGGCCACCCTAACTTCGGCTAGCAGGCTCAAAGAAAGCTATGATCAGGTAGATAAACTTTCCAAAAAACAGAAACAACTACAATCTGATCTCAAAAAGCCTTATGCTGATATCATTGGCACCAGTGCTTCTATGAAAAACATCTTCTCGATCATAGATAAAGTAGCACAGACAGATGCTAATGTTCTAATTTTAGGAGAAAATGGTACCGGAAAAGAATTGATCGCTCGTGCGATACATGATAGGTCTCTTAGGAAGGATGAAATCTTCGTAGGTGTAGACATGGGGGCAATTACGGAATCACTCTTTGAATCCGAACTATTTGGTCACAAGCGTGGTGCATACACCGATGCCAAAGAGGATAGAGCTGGTAGATTTGAAATCGCAGACAAGGGTACCTTATTCCTGGATGAAATCGGAAATTTGAGTATGCCTCTCCAATCTAAACTGCTCACTGTACTTCAAAAAAGAGAAGTCACAAGAATAGGAACCAATAAAGCAATCCCTGTAGATATCAGGCTAATCTGCGCTACCAACATGCATGTGCATGACATGGTCATGGACAATACTTTCAGACAAGATTTGCTTTATAGAATCAATACCGTAGAGATTTTCCTCCCTCCACTGAGAGAGCGTCAAGATGATATTCCACTTTTGGCTGAACACTTCCTGAAAATCTATGGACAGAAATACAGAAAGGACTTCAAAGGATTCAAGCCTGCTGCTATGCAACTATTACAACAATACAACTGGCCTGGAAACATCAGAGAACTTCAGCATGCCATAGAGAGAGCTATCATCATGGCAGAAGGAGAAGAGTTAGACAGTAGAGACTTCTTTTTTCTTAGCTCCAAACCTACGAATGATAAAGTATCCACTCCTGCATCGTACAACCTAGATGAAGTAGAGAAAAATGTCATCCAAAAGGCCATTGACAAAAATGGTGGTAATATATCAAAAGCGGCAAAAGAGCTGGGACTAACGAGGGCCTCTCTTTATAGAAGATTAGAAAAATATGGATTATAAAGTAGGGCTAGCGGGAAGGATTATCCTACTCGCAGCATCGATTTTCTTACTTTCTTACTTTATCCTCAATGGAGCAGGGGTGTTTGCCACATCCCTGTTTATTATATTAATCTTGGCTCAGATCATTTTTTTGATCAGTTATGCTGAGAGCTCTTTCAAAAAAGTCCGACAGTTTTTGGACAACATCAAACAGGATAATTATACGAGCGTTTTTCCTGTCAAATTTGATGGAACAGAAACTGACGACCTTCATATAGAATTCAACGCCATCCTAGCTAAACTCAAAGAAGACCAAGCTGAAAAAGAAGCCAACTACCAATATTTCCGATCTGTGTTCCAACATCTCAGCATTGGACTGATCACATTTGAAGAAGATGGGAAGATTCAAATTCTAAATACAGCAGCCAAACGCATGCTGAACATAGAGCAGCTCCACTTTATTACTGAAATTGAATCTGTCAACAAAGAACTTCACCAAGCCATACATGGACTGAGAACAGGCGGGAGTGAATTGATCAAAATCGCACATCCTGATGGTATCATGCAGCTTTCCGTTTACGTCATCGAATTGGTCATGCGGGATGTGAAGATCAAGCTAGTCTCGCTTCAGAATATTCAAAGTGAACTAGAAGAGAAAGAAATGGAAGCTTGGCAGAACCTTGTCAAAGTGCTGACTCATGAAATCATGAATTCCATCGCACCGATTTCATCACTTGCCTCCACGATCAAAGGAGAAATCGAACATAAAATAGAACAAAATCTCCCAGCAGCCCTTGATGATTTGGAAGATTACCAAATGGGAATTACGACCATCGAAAAACGCAGTGAAGGTTTGATCAACTTTGTATCAGACTTCAGAAGTCTTGCGCATATACCAAACCCCAAGTTCAGCACGATTCATCTGAAGACTTTATTACAGCAACTAGAGACCTTGATGCAGCATCAGTTTGAAAGCAATCAGATTATGACCAAGTGTACAGTCACTCCTGATGACCTAATTCTATTCGGAGATCAAAACCTCATCGAGCAGGTGCTTATCAATCTAGTTCACAATGGCATTCATGCAATGGAAACATCCATTACAAAAGTGCTATCAATTGATGCTTTTATAGATGAATCTGGCAAAATAATCATTGAAGTAAACGATAGTGGCAAGGGAATAGAAGAGGAAGCACTTTCAAAAATCTTTATTCCTTTCTTCACTACAAAGAAAAAAGGGTCTGGCATAGGTCTGAGCTTGTCAAAACAAATCATGCGACGGCATAAGGGAAATATCCAAGTAAGATCAGAACTAGGAAAAGGAACTACTTTTAAATTAATCTTCAATGCTTAATCAAAACCTACTCGAGTTCTTTTGGTAGACAAAATGTAATCCATCACAGGCAGACCAAGAATTATTGACCAATCTATTTTCTTTGGTAAGGAGAAGATTTTCAACACCATCGTTGCCACAATTTGCCGCCATCCCTCGGTTGGTTTCAAAAATTAAAGTTAACTCAAATACATGACTAGGATCCAATGCGTCTTTCATTTCATACAAACCTAAGGCCTGAATCGGTTCGGACAATGGCTCCAAGGATCGATTATTCCTCGTAGAAAACTTGATGAAAGTACCATCATCATTGAAAATATAGCGCTCTGAAAACACAATCTGATCTCCTGACAAAACCGTATTTGTCATAGGGGCGCTAACAAGGCTTACGTTCCAATAACCCAAAATATTAAACTGAGGATCCTTGTCATCTTGGTTACATGACATAAAGCAAAGTAATGCTAGAAAAATATATATAAAGCCTTTTTTCATTTCATTTTCAATAATTTAAGCCAAATTACTAACGATTAGCCTGAGTTCAAAGTTTTGGAAACAAAAGCCATGCTTGAATTTAATATTCACTTAACTCAGATTTCATAAACTTAGTTTTTTCAAACACAAATATCTCATTTTCATAACGCTACATTCATCATCAGTTTATAGTGAGCAGCTACCTTGCAATCAAAACTGAAAGACTTTGAAAACACACTTCAAAACCATCGTGATCTCAGATGTACATTTAGGAACTAAGGGATCCAAAGCCAAAGAAGTAGCCCAATTTCTCAAGATGTATAGCTGTGAAAACCTTATTCTCAATGGAGACATTATAGATGGTTGGCAGCTACGGAAATCTGGCTCGTGGAAGCGGAAACACACCAGGTTTTTCAATCGGATGCTCAAAATGATCGAGCGTGACAACACCAAGGTTTATTACCTTAGAGGAAATCATGATGATTTTTTAGATCAGATTCTTCCATTACAGATAGGGAATCTTTCCATTCTTGCGGATATGATATATGAATCAAATGGAAAAAAATACTTCATCACACACGGGGATATTTTTGATAGTGTCACGACCAACTTGAGATGGATCGCCTACCTAGGAGATATAGGCTATACTTTTCTACTTTGGCTCAATAGATTGGTCAATTACCATAGAAGAAAAAGAGGCCTTCCGTATTTTTCACTAAGTCAATATATCAAGGGGAAAGTCAAGTCTGCGGTATCCTACATAGATCAATATGAAGAAGAACTTGCAAAAATGGCCCGAGCCAAAGGCTGTGATGGTATCATCTGCGGTCACATTCACAAAGCTGAGAATAGAAGTATAGAAGGGATTGAGTACCTCAATTCGGGAGATTGGGTAGAAACCATGTCAGCCTTGGCCGAAGATGAAGCAGGCAACTGGCAATTGATCTATTACAATGAAATCAATTTTAGACAGAAACGAACACAGGAAGAAAGCATCCAAGAAGAATTACCAAAAATTAATTATCAAGAATTGAAAACTGTGGCATTTCAGAATCTTCAAGATGATCAAAAGCCACCCTTTATGCTTTAAAACCATGAAATTTCTTTTCATAGTCCAAGGGGAAGGGAGAGGCCACATGACCCAAGCGATTGCATTAGCATCTATGCTAGAAGAAAAAGGTCATCAAATTGTATCAGTTTGCATTGGCAAAAGCAAAAGAAGAAAAATACCAAATTTTGTCTACGAAAGCCTTTCCGCTCCAGTCGTCACTTTTGAAAGCCCGAATTTTATCAGCGATAAGGCAAACAAGAAGATCCTCCTCAGAAGAACACTCACCTATAACTTATTCAAAACTGGTAAATTCCTCAAATCACTCAAACTCCTCAACGAGATTGTGCTGAGCCAACAGCCAGATGTGATCATCAATTTTTATGATTTGCTTGCAGGTGTCTATAACTTCTGCTACCGTCCCAAATCAGCTTTTTGGGTAATCGGTCATCAATATTTGACAGCACATCCTAAGTTTAGGTTTGCTCCTTCTAAGAATTTTGAAAAAGAGCTCTTTCTACTCAACAACAAGCTAACAGCTCTAAATGCTGATCGAATCCTCGCACTCTCTTTCAATAAAATGGCCCCAGGTGACCCCAAATTCGTCATCATTCCTCCACTTTTGCGCAAATCACTTTTTGAACTCAGTCCAAGCCAAGAAGATTTCATCCTTTGCTATATGGTCAATCCAGGCTATGCAGAAGAGCTCATTCGATTTGGAAAAACTAATCCACAGATCAAAATAGAAGCCTTCTGGGATAATCCTGAAGCGCTCAAGTTAGAAAACCCGCTTCCTAATATCACATTTCATCAAATTGATGATCACTTATTCTTAACTAAGATGGCGGCGTGCCGAGGACTATTGAGTACAGCAGGCTTTGAGTCTATTTGTGAAGCCATGTATTTGGGCAAACCCGTGATGATGGTGCCTGTGGCAGGCCAATATGAGCAAGCTTGTAATGCCATAGATGGGGAGGCTGCAGGAGCAGGCATCGCTCATCATGAATTTGATTTTGCTTTATTTGACAATTATATCACAAGTCATGACCAATCCAAAAATCAAATGTCTGATTGGATCAAATCATTAGACAAGCTATTGAATCAATTGATCAATCATCCTTTGAACTCGAAACCTCACAAATCAAAACTCGCGAATCCATACTTTAAGGCACATTTGACAATAACCCAAAAAGCATAAACAGCTTGGAAACTGTCATTTGAATTTCCAAAGCACTGTTTTCAAACGATTTCGAAAAAATAATTATACCTTTTTCATACATCCTTATCTTTTTAGCCCATCTAGTCTGCTAAAAATTGGTAAATTTCGAACTGATAGTTTGCATTCGAAATTCATGAATATAGAAAAACAGAGGCTTTTAGAGGATAGGGAGCGAAAGAAGCATTGGAAAAAGTGGGGGCCTTACCTGACAGAGAGACAATGGGGAACTGTTCGTGAAGATTACAGTAAGGATGGTTCTGCTTGGGAAAATGTCACCCACGAGGATGCTCGTAGCAAAGCCTATCGTTGGGGTGAGGAAGGAATAGGTGGCATCAGCGATCACAAGCAAAAGCTGTGCATCAGCTGGGCTTTTTGGAATGGTAAAGACCCTCAGATCAAAGAAAGATTATTTGGATTGACAGGTAATCAAGGAAATCATGGGGAGGATGTCAAAGAACTATATTATTACTTGGACAGCACTCCTACCCATAGCTATATGAAGATGCTGTACAAGTATCCTCAGAATGAATTCCCTTATGGGAAACTGGTAGACGAAAATAGGAAAAGAGGCAAAAAAGAAAGAGAGTACGAGCTCATTGATACTGGGATTTTTGATCAGGACGAGTACTTCGATATTTTCATAGAATATGCCAAAAACGACGTAGAAGACATTGTTGGGAAAGCTACGATTCATAATAGAGGAGATAAAGACGCTGAAATAGTCGTCATGCCCACCATTTGGTTTCGAAAAACCTGGTTTACAGGTCACGAACCTTTTCTTCCCAAATTAAGTAAGGTCAAAAAAAATCGGATCAAGGCTTTTACACCAAAAAATGGGAATTATTTTTTCACTTTCGAGGGAAAACCGAAATTGAAGTTCTGTGACAATGAAACAAACAGGGAGAGACTATATCACATTCCCAACGAAAAGCAATATCTCAAAGACGGAATCAATGATTATGTAGTAGATGGAGACAAATCACATCTAAACAAAGGACATTTCGGCACAAAAGCAGCTGCAATCTACAAACTTATTGTACCTGCAAAGGGGAGTGTATCTGTGAAATTCAGAATGATGCATCAGCAATTTGATGATGCTACCGAGCATTGTGAATCTATCCTTGCATCTAGAAAAAAGGATGCAGACGACTTCTATGCTATTATTCAAGAGAATATTCAAGAGGAGGAATTAAAACAAATTCAGCGGCAGGCCTTTGCAGGCATGATGTGGGGGAAGCAGTTTTACTACTACAATGTAGAAAGGTGGCTTGATGGAGATCCAGGAAGATATATCCCCCCTGTAGAAAGAAAAAAAGGGCGAAACAATCAATGGCGCCATCTCCAAAACTATGACATCATATCCATGCCTGATAAATGGGAATATCCATGGTATGCGGCTTGGGATTTGGCTTTCCATTGTATCCCAATTGCTAGAATCGATCCCGATTTTGCAAAAAATCAACTGATCCTGCTGCTCAACGAATGGTACATGCACCCCAATGGGCAAATTCCAGCTTATGAATGGAATTTCTCTGATGTAAATCCTCCTGTACATGCTTATGCCGTCGAGCGGGTCTATCAGATTGATAAGAAAATGAATGGGGGCAAAGGTGACCAAGAGTTTCTTGAACGAGCGCTTCACAAGCTGATGCTCAATTTCACTTGGTGGGTCAATAGAAAAGACAATGACGGGAAAAATCTCTTCGAAGGTGGATTCCTTGGTTTGGACAATATCTCTTTGATAGATAGAAGTCACGCAGCTTTATACAAAGGTAAACTAGAGCAAGCAGACGCGACATCTTGGATGGCTATGTTTTCACTGAACATGCTAAGAATCTCACTTGATCTCTGTGAATTCAACAAGGTCTACCAGTTTACCGCCACCAAATTCTTGGAGCATTTTCTCTACATAGCAGGAGCTATGAACAATATCTCTGGAGAAAACATCAGCCTTTGGGATGATGCAGACAATTTCTTCTATGACATCTTCCACCTACATGGCAAAGACCCTAAGGTCATGAAAGTGCGATCAATAGTTGGGATTATTCCTTTTTTCGCTGTGGAACCCATACGCGAAGAAATGTTTGAAAACCTCCCTGAATTCAAAAAGCGCATGGAATTCTTCATGAAAGAAAAGCCCAAACTTGCTTCTTTGGTGACAAGCTGGGAACAGCCGGGACATGACAAGAGAAGGTTATTTGCCCTACTGAGAGGACATAGAATGAAGAGTATTTTACAGAAAATGCTAGATAGTGATGAATTTCTCAGCGAATATGGGATTCGTTCCCTCTCCAAATACCATGAAAAGAACCCCTACTCCATGCAAATCAATGGGGATGTCTCTACGATCTCTTATATACCGGGAGAATCAGACTCTTTGATGTTTGGAGGTAATTCAAACTGGCGAGGCCCAATTTGGTTTCCTATCAATTATCTGATCATAGAGTCACTAAAGCGATATGACTTCTACTATGGCGGCGAATTCAGCATCGAATATCCTACAGGGTCTGGCAACTTCCTAACCATGGATTTGATCGCCAAGGAACTTTCCCTACGCTGTATGAAAATCTTCATGAAGGATCAAAATGGACATCGCCCATTCAATGGCGACTACAAGAAAATGCAAGAGGATCCACATTTCAGAGATTATATACTCTTTTATGAATATTTCCACGGAGATAATGGCAGAGGGCTTGGTGCTTCACATCAGACAGGTTGGACTGGGTTGGTCGCTGAGATGATCTACAAATACAGTAAAGACGATTCGGACAAAAAATATGCTACTCCCCTTTTTAGAATCTGATAGATTGGAAGCTGGATGTGACGAGGTGGGCAGAGGCTGTCTTTGTGGCCCAGTAGTGGCCGCAGCAGTAATACTACCTCCTGACTATGCCCACGAATTGATCAATGATTCCAAAAAACTTACGAAAACCAACCGAGAATCTTTGGTCCTTGAAATAAAAAAACATGCCATAGCCTGGGCAGTAGCAGAGGCAAGCGTAGCTGAAATTGACGAAATCAATATCCTCAATGCTTCTTTTCTAGCTATGAATCGCGCCATCATTAGTCTGACTCAATCACCAGCTCATTTGCTTATCGATGGCAATAGATTCAAAACAGATCTGGAAATCCCATATAGTTGCATCATCAAAGGAGATGGAAAATACGCCAGCATCGCCGCAGCTTCCATTTTGGCCAAAGTATATCGAGATCAGCTGATGGCAGAATATGCCATGCAATACCCAGGTTATGGATGGGAAAAGAATGCCGGGTACCCAACTAAGGCGCATAGAGAAGGCATCATCAAACTAGGGCTGACGCCTATCCATAGAAAGTCCTTCAAACATTTGCCAGAGCAAATGAAACTTTTCTAGAACCGCATCAGCATATACCCCTGTGGCACATACTTGGTGAGTGTAGTAAGCATCGAAAGCGCTATCTCTGCTCCACCCCAAACATCCGTGGTCAACATGTCTCTTGCAATCAGTGACTGTCCACAAACATAGAATTCGACCACACCACTTTCCTTCAAGGCTTCAAACACTGGAAGGTTGGGATTTTCTATGCCATAAAGCTTTTTATAAAAATCATCATTCAAAACGCTAAACACCGCACCACCATGGATTGCCACCTTTACCTTGATATTATCTTTGGATACACCAGCTATCCCATGTAGGTTGACCATTCTGGCAATATTATCTACCATTCTATTGACTGTACCTGGAGACTCCGCAGCCGATACAAGGTCGATGATAATTTTATAAGTCCCATCAGGATCTGGTCTTTCGGTTGCCTCAGGAATTTCATAAATCCCTCCAAATCCTTTTACAATTGGGAATTGAGGTGTTTGGGCATAAGAAAAGGTTGAAAAAGCAAGAGAAAGGAATAGGGTAATATTAAAGAGTTTGTTCATGTTGAGTTTTCGATTAATATGATAGATATCAAGATTATTCACGAATCTAATTAAAATAAGATTACGCAAAAGTATTGACTCAATAGTAAGGCTTATTTTTAGTTAAATGACATAATAATAAATTTGAATTTCCCATAAGGACATATCATTTGATTAAAAATCCAACAAAAAATCAAAAACCTCACTAGATCAAGCAAAAAAAGAGGAGAGTATTGAAAATATTTCACCGGGTATGAACTACCTATTTTAATAAATATTATCTTAATATATAATAATAAAAATATTATATTAAAAAAATTGAATTTATTGAAGAATAAAAAAACAAACTAAAATTAGTGTTTATAGTAATTTTTGACTTACTTCCAACTGTCATTCAATCAGCAATAACTATTTAATTTTTGAGGAATGTTGAAAATTTTAAGAATATTATTTATACCTATATTAATAATTTTAAGCTGTCAATTATCACATAGCCAAGTCTACATGGGAGGAGGAAGAACAGTAAGTTTTTTTACTCCTGCAAGTCAAGATCAGCATTATGGGTACGGCGCAATTATCCAGCGCCAGATTTATCTCAATGATGGTAAATTCTCATTTACACCTACCTTACAAGGAAGTATATTGACTGATAAACAGTATTCACTTATCTCACCGCAAATCTACGCATCAACTACACTTGGTCTACATTTAAACTATGATTTACTTTCGATCGGAAAATTCCGTTTAACTCCATTTATTGGGCCGTCCTTTATTTGGGCTACGGGATTAAGATCAGGAAGTGACTTTTTCGAAAATGATACCAGTAACTTTTATCGTTCAGGACTAGAGGGTGGTGTGTCATTGAGCTATTTCTTTTCTGATAAATTCAGCATGAAAGTTATTCCACTAACTTATACTTGGGGAACTAAAGATTTTGTACAAGGTGATGTGTTAAGGTTTTTATTCCAAATCATGTAGATACATCTCAAATAACACCATAAGAGCTTAAACAATAATTTAATTCAATATTAAAACTGCAATGATTAAAATCTTAAAAGCCTTATCAATTTTGGTTATTCTTATTTCCTTAAGCCAAAAAACGTATTCACAAGTTTATCTTGGTGGAGCCGGAGTTATCAGTCAATTTAGTCCATCAGCTCTAGAAGAATACAGAGGATTTGGAGCCATTATTCAGCGTCAAATTAACCTAAAAGATAGGTTTTCTTTGACTCCAACATTTCAAGGAAATTTATTGACAGATAAACAATACCTAGAATTTTCGCCAGAATTCTATACTACAGTATCTCTCGCAACTCACATTAATTATGATATCATTTCTACAAAAAAGATTAAAATTTCTCCATTTGTGGGGCCATCGTTTGTTTGGGCTACTGGAATCAGATCGGGCAGGGTATTTTTAGACCAAGAGTCAATTAACTTTTATAGATTAGGTCTTGAAACAGGACTTTCTTTGGTTTATGTTCATTCTGAAAAATTCAGTTTAAAATTTATTCCTCTGACTTATACTTGGGGGACTAAAGATTTTGTTCAGGGTAATTTATTTAGTCTTTTGCTTCAAATCATGTAGTCTTATACTAAGTAACAAAATAGAAGTAAATATGCTCCTAAAGCTTTTCTAAATTTCACTATCACCGCAACTTCTCGAAACCTAAAAAATCACTCATCTCAAAAATAAAAAAGCCCCAATTTCTTGGAGCTTTTTGTGCGCACGAGAAGATTCGAACTTCCACACCCGTAGGGCACCACCCCCTCAAGATGGCGTGTCTACCAGTTTCACCACGTGCGCGGTACAAGGGAGAGCAAAAGTAGAAAGGAAAGCCTTTCTCTGCAAATCTTATTTGTGATTTTTCAAGCTCAGAAAGCCTGAATACTCATTATCAATCTTTTATTTTGAATACACCTTTCCCTCTGCCGCCAGAAGGGTATTGTATAGCAGGGATGCTATCGTCATCGGGCCAACTCCTCCTGGTACAGGCGTGATAGCAGCTACTTTGGCAGCTACTTCGTCAAACTTCACATCGCCTATAAGCTTGAACCCTGACTTCTTACTCGCATCCGCAATTCTGTGAATCCCAACATCTATAACC
The DNA here is from genome assembly GCF_900156785.1 of Belliella pelovolcani. GTDB lineage: Bacteria > Bacteroidota > Bacteroidia > Cytophagales > Cyclobacteriaceae > Belliella > Belliella pelovolcani. The sequence goes on from NZ_FTOP01000014.1 coordinate 81,183, forward strand.
GTAGCACCCTCTTTGACCATGTCGGCAGTCACAAACTCAGGCTTACCGATGGCTACGATCAGAATATCAGCAGTCTTGGTGATCTCAGAAAGATTTTGAGTTCTACTATGTGTCAACGTCACAGTACAATTACCAGGGTATTCATTTCTAGCCATCAAAATACTCATAGGTGAGCCCACAATGTGACTTCTTCCTATAACTACGCAATGCTTACCCGCAGTATCGATATTGTATCTTTTCAAAAGCTCTACAATTCCATAGGGAGTAGCAGCGACATAAGCTGGCCAGCCTAAGGTCATTCTACCCACATTCGCCGGAGTGAATCCATCTACATCCTTTTCTGGCTTGATCTTATTGGTTACTTTCTCCACAGAAATATGCTTTGGCAAAGGCAATTGCACAATCAATCCATCAATTTCATCATTTTGATTGATCCCTTCTACCACTTTCAACAATTCCTCCTCAGTTACAGTCTCTTCAAGTCTCACTAAAGTAGATTCAAAACCAACTTGCTCACAGGCCTTCACTTTCGCTCCTACATAAGTCTGACTTGCCCCATCATTCCCAACCAATATTGCAGCTAGGTGCGGCGACTTACCTCCCTTTTCTTTGATTTGAGCTACACTTGCCCCAATTTCTGATTTGATTTCTTCTGAGGTTTTTTTACCGTCGATTAATAACATGTTGATTGAAGGTTGTAAAATTGAAAGATTTTAAATTTTTATTTGAGGTGCTTTTTCTTTGGGTGATTGTAAAGGTAAAAAGTTTGGAGAAATACCTCCAAACTTTCATAATTAGTAGCTCGATATCATTTTTTTAAATATCTCAAGTCGGAATTTATTTTTCTAGTAACAATCCACGAAGAACTTTTGACTCTACATATATCGTCGTAAGCTTATTTCCATGTATATCGCAAAGCATATATCAGTGATTTACCTAAAATAACTTCCCTATCACAGTCTTGTATCTTATGTCTTGTGTCTTGAATCTTAATCCAACTTCAATACAGCCATAAATGCTTCCTGTGGTACCTCTACATTACCTACTTGACGCATTCTTTTCTTCCCTTTTTTCTGTTTCTCAAGCAGTTTACGTTTACGGGAGATATCACCACCATAGCACTTGGCCAACACGTTTTTACGCAAGGCTTTCACCGTTTCCCTCGCGATGATCTTCGTACCAATAGCTGCTTGAATTGCAATCTCAAACATTTGACGTGGTACAAGTTCCTTCAGTTTTTCACATAGACGCTTACCCCATTCGTAAGCTTTGTCTCTATGAACAATAGCTGAAAGCGCATCGACTGCTTCTCCATTGAGCATGACATCTAGTCTCACCATGTGAGAAGGCTGATAACCCTTCAATTCATAATCCAATGAAGCATATCCACGAGAAATCGTCTTTAGCTTATCAAAGAAATCAAATACGATCTCTGCCAATGGCATATCGAACTGTAATTCTACTCGCTCGGCAGTCAAATAAACTTGGTTCTTGATCTGACCACGCTTTTCCATGCATAGCTGAATCACAGGACCTACATATTCGGATGCAGTGATGATCGAAGCTTTTACAAATGGCTCTTCTATGTGCTTGAATTTGGTAGGATCAGGCATGTCTGAAGGGGCATTGATCACTTGATAGGTATCATTGGTCATCAGAGCTCTAAACTGCACTGAAGGTACAGTAGTGATTACCGTCATATCAAACTCCCGCTCCAATCGCTCTTGGATGATCTCCATGTGGAGCATTCCCAAAAACCCACAACGGAAACCAAAACCCAAAGCTGCTGATGTTTCTGGTTCCCATACAAGGGAAGCATCATTCAACTGTAGCTTTTCCATAGAAGCTCTTAGATCTTCGTACTCGGTAGTATCCACAGGATATATCCCTGCAAAAACCATAGGTTTTACGTTTTCGAAACCTTGGATGGCTTTTTCACATGGGCGCTTGATATGTGTGATGGTATCCCCTACTTTGATCTCCTTGGCTACTTTCACCCCTGAGATCAAATAGCCCACATTACCTGCAGACATGGTTTTCTGTGGGATTTGATTGAGACCCAAAATCCCAATCTCATCGGCTTCATATTCTCTACCTGTATTGACAAATTTGATTTTATCACCTTTGCTAATCGTGCCGTTGAAAATTCTGAAAATCACCTCCACTCCTCGGAATGGATTGTAGACAGAATCAAAAATCATCGCTTGAAGTGGTGCCTCAGGATCTCCCGTCGGTGCAGGGATACGTGTCACTACAGCTTTCAAAATATCATCGATACCGATCCCCGTTTTACCAGAGGCCAATATTATTTCCTCCTTGTCACAACCGATCAAATCAATCACCTCAACGGCTACAGAGTCAGGATCTGCCCCAGGTAGATCTATTTTATTCAATACGGGGATGATCTCTAAGTCATGACCCAAAGCCAAGTAAAGGTTAGAGATGGTCTGTGCTTCGATACCTTGAGAGGCATCTACGATTAGCAATGCCCCTTCACATGCAGCAATAGATCTAGACACTTCATAGGAAAAGTCCACATGTCCAGGAGTGTCTATCAGGTTGAGTGTATATTCCTCACCTTCATGCATGTATTTCATTTGGATCGCATGAGACTTGATCGTGATGCCACGCTCTCGCTCTAGGTCCATATTATCCAACAACTGATCTTGCATGTCCCTATCTGAGACAGTTTGGGTCTCTTGCAACAATCTATCCGCCAATGTACTCTTCCCATGATCAATATGGGCGATGATACAGAAATTTCTTATATTTTTCATACGCATTCAGGGCGCAAAAATAGGTAATTTTATGTGGATTATCAGTATTTCTATGGCCTAACCTCTGGAATTTAGAATTACCTCCATTGATACCCCATATAAACCAATACTTGAACCTATTTCTAGCTTAATCTATTTACTTATTGTGTATATCCGCTTTCACACCAGTAATCATATTTTATCAGGCACATACCTTAAATTCAGCTGTTGCTGCTGTCATCCGTCGTCCGTCGACGATTATCCACTTGATGCTTTCGTTTTATTGAATTACTGGTGTCATTGCAGATAATCATATCACTTATTTAAAAACTTGTGGAACCTCTTTGTTTAATTTTTATACTTGTTCCTTACTTTTGTCCGACCAAAAATCCAAAATGAAAGCTGTAGCCGAAAAAAAACGCTCTCAAAATATTCCCGAATACATCATTTACATGTATCAAATGGAAGATTTGATTAGAGCTTATGAATGCAATCTTGAGGACATCAAGCAATATGTGGTCAATCACTACCCTATTTCCTCTGAAGAAAAAGAGGCCACCGCTGCTTGGTTCTCAGATTTGATTGAGCTAATGAAAGCAGAAGAAATCACTGCAAAAGGACACTTGAATATAATCCAAGCACAAGTTGACCTTTTAGCCCAAACTCACTGGCAACTCCTCAAAGAAGATCAAGCATATTTCAACATTTACAACCAAGCAAAACCTCATATCATCCAAATGATCATGGATGCCGAAGGTGTAGCTATCGGTCATGAAATCCAAATATGCCTGAATGGAATCTACGGTCTATTATTGGCAAAACTTAAGGGAAGAGAAATCCCCAAAATATACCAAGAAGCCACGGAAGCATTTGGGGCTGTTCTGAGCTACCTGAATAGCTATTTGCAGATCAAAACTCAATAAATTCATAAATACTTTTGTATTCCCCATTCGCTTCTACATAAGCTAGAAGATCATTGTAAAAAGGATGATGACTAAGAGTGGCACTGTCTCCTATGATTACCAATTTCCTTTTCGCCCTAGTGAGCGCCACATTCATCCTTCTGGTGTCTGACAAAAAGCCGATTTCACCGGTTGCGTTAGATCTGACTAGGCTGATCACAATGATATCACGCTCTTGACCTTGAAAACCATCGATCGAGTCCACTGTCAAGAGTTCAGCAAATGATCTGATATTTGGATATTGGTAACTTTCAAAAATCAACTCTTGAAACTTTCTGATTTGAGCTCGATAAGGCGAAATCAAACCTAAATTCCAATTCTCCTGCTTGATTTTACCAATACCAACACCTTTCAGCAAACTCTCCAGATAAGAAAGTGTGAATTTGGCCTCCTCGGCATTGAGTGTACTCAGTGATTCTTTTTCCTGATGCTCGCTATAGCCACTCCCAGCAGTATCAATGAATTCGAGCACAGCTTCATCTTCATTTAATCTATGACTCAGTGTATTCTCTGCTGCTTCTAACTTTCCTTTGTAAAACTGTGTGCTAGAAAATCCCATAATTACTTCTGGCATTCTATACTGCATGGTAAGCATGGTAGCCGCTGATGCTTGCCTTTTGATTGCTTTTTCAAAAAGCGTTTCACTAAGCCCAGCCTTTGCGGCCTCGTATGATTTGATGGTAGGCGGAAGTTGGCAATGGTCTCCAGCCATCACCACTTTTTTAGCCTTTAGAATGGGAATCCAAGTAGCAGCCTCTAATCCTTGCCCTGCCTCGTCGATGAATACTAGTGGAAAATCTATTCCTTTCAACACTTGATTGGCAGCACCCACTAAGGTTGAGGCAATCACTTGCGTGTTCTGAAACACATCATAAGTGATGTAGTTTTCTAAGTTCTCTGCATCTTCTTTAATTCGGCTTGCTTCATCAAAAAGTCGCTTCCTCTGAGCACGTTCCTCTGGACCAAAGTTCCGCTTATACTTCCTACCTAGCTTTCTATATTCCTCCGCTGCTTTCCTGAGCTTCTTGAGGTCTTTGTAACTTTCATGACCAGCTATTTTAGCATCCAAGGTTTGGGATAAGATCTTTTCATCTACGCGAGCAGGGTGGCCTATTCGAAGCGTATCGATACCCCGGTCTAACAACTTTTCAACCAATAAATCTACTGCGGCATTACTGGGAGCACAGACCAAGATTTGTCTATTTTTGATCAAGGATTGACAGATTGCCGAGATCAAGGTAGTTGTCTTTCCTGTACCAGGAGGCCCATGAATGATTGCAAGATCCTCTGCTGTATCTATCAATTTCAAAGCCTGATTTTGAGAAAAATTCAATTCTGGAATTTTCTGAAAAGCCTTGGCAGAAAAAGAAGCCTCTCTCCCTCCTAAAAGGATTTCTTTGAGATCTCCTAATCTCCCTTTCTCTGCTTTGATCACAGCTTTGAGCGTGTGCTCCATCTCTCTATAGCTAGCTTCATCAAAAAGCAAATCAACGCCTATTTTGCCATCTTCTAACCAATCAGGAAACTCTTCATTCTGTAGTGTCACCACCATGAGCTCCTTTTTCACCACATTGATGACTGCATTTACCCTATATTCTTGCCCTTGATGATCTCCATGGTTTGAGAAAATGGACACGGATTTACCAGACTGAAACACATGGGACTGATCAGTATCAAAACGCTCTAATTCGAGTAAAACCCTATCCCCAAAACCAATTTTTGATTTTTTTATCTGCACAGGATACCAGCACACTCCTTGTACCTTTTTATCTGATATAGAAGTATATAGGAATTTTTTTCGGTATTGATCCAAATCCTCTCTCCATTCTTCTTTCAAAAGTTTTAATGAAATCTTTAATTCTTCCTGTATATTAGACATCCATCTTTGAATTTAAGCTTAGAACCAAAGTCAAGGGAAAGTGGTTTTAACCCAATAAATAAATTGTAATCATTTGTGAATTTTCTTGCTCACGCTTATTTATCCTTCGAAGATCCAAAGGTACTGATTGGAAACTTTATTGGCGACTTTGTCAGAGGACCTGTTGAAGAAATTTATGAAAGGGATATCGTGATTGGTATTTTACTCCATAGAGAGATTGACAGATTTACAGATACGCATCCTGTAGTCAAGGAAGCCCAGCAATTACTCAAGCCTGAGTATGGGCGCTACTCATCTGTGATTACAGACATGTATTTTGACTACTTTTTGGGGAGATATTGGAAAAACTACCACCATCAGCCTCTTGATGAGTTTGCGCAAGATGTATACAAAGTGATAGAAGCTTACCATCAAATATTACCCGAAAGCTTCCTCAAAGCTTATCAGTATATGAAGCATTACAATTGGCTGTATTCTTACTCTGAGTTAGACGGCATCAGAAGAGCCTTGACAGGTATCTCAAAGAGAACTAGATTTGATTCTAAAATGGAAACAGCTCATCTTTTCTTGGATGAAAATCACGAAGTACTTAGAAAACATTTTGGCGACTTTTTTGAGGATTTGGTGAGCTTTTCTAAAAAAAGATTGAGTGTATTGAAAGCAGAAATATGATTCATTGTAAACCGAAACCAAACACCTATTTCGCCCTCTCTCTTGTTCTTTTGATCTTGATCAGTGGCTTGATCTACATTCTCAATGAATTTGCTACGACGAGAAGTTTTGGTCTTTTCTTCTACCTATTCAGTGCCCCATTGATCACAGTGGTCATTTTGATGCTATTGGTAAAAATGATGGCTGGTTTTAAATTTATCTCAGCTGGAAAAGATAAAATCATTACTAGACTCCCCTTGCGAGGCCAAACCAAAACCTATCAAATAGATGAAGTGCTAGCCTGGGAGGAACAAAAAGTGATCGCAAACAAAAAAGAATTCAAGCAACTCACTGTGGCCTTTGCAGATAAAAATTCATTTTCAATGAGCAACCATGAACACCAAAACTACGAAGAGTTCGTATCCTATCTTTCTAAAAAAGCAGGGAAGAAAAAGGTGAAATCTCGCTAGAAAGAAATTGAAAAAGATGTGGTCAATGCTGTATTTCCGTAGCTGAATTTTGCACCTGGCAATTCAAAATAAGAATCATCTCCAAAAAACTGCCTCAGCTCAATCCTAACTAGCCCTCTCGGGTGGATAGCATAGTCTAAATTTGTGGATAGACCAGAAATTCTCATCCCTTGATCTAAGATGATTGCCTGCTGATCAGCATAGTACTCCGCCCTACCCGCAAGTTTGAATTTTTCGCCCAGATCCCTTCTCAGGGAAGCCGTTAGACCAATCCAGTGATTGATTTGAGAAAAAACTGAGGATTGCACGCCATAATCAAATCCTATCGTAGCTCCCCATTTGCCTGGTGAATATTGCGTGTAGAAATTATTGAAGAACCTGAGCTCGGAGGCTGGATTGACTCCTTCATTCCCAAAGTAATTGGCATAATGAATTTCAAGATTTGAAACAGGGCGGTAATTGGCTGCAAACCCTAATCCAATCCCCTGATTCCTGCTTTGTCTTTGTACATTTTGCCAGCCATTGGTTGCCCATAGTGTAAAATCCAGACCCTCGCTCCAAGCATAGCTCAACCTGGCTCCCGTAAGAAAATAAGGGGAGTTTTCAGCCAGCAAGCTTCTGCTCAAATGCCAACAATCTGCTCCAATAGCGCTTTCAAAACCTATATGGGAAGGCATAATACCTATATCCAACCAAAGCTTATCCAAAAGCTTGAACCCAACAGAGGCTTCATACACCAGCTGAGCCCATTGAGGTTCATCTGCAAGATTAAACTGCGCATAATTCCCAACCATCAAACCCAAGGTAGCTCTAATATTATCCTCTTGATAGGAAGCCTGTAGAAGGGCAAGATTGACACTGAATTCATTGTGCCTTTTGAAATTATATAAAAACTCAGGCCTAAGATGATCCGCAGGCTGATTGAAGTCATAAGAATAATAGGTCTCCAAATAACCTGAAAATGTGAATTTGCCGTGCTCTTGCGCAACACTTAAAAGAGGGGATAATAAAAAGAGGTATAGTAAAACCTTTCGCATCCTTAAAATTAAAAAAACCTGAATCTAAATCGATTCAGGTTTGAATTTTTATCGTTTTGTTCTGAAGTTTTTATCATAAAGCTCAATACTCTCTCTGATGATTTTGTAAGCTTCCTCTCTACCTAAGAAATCCTCCACTTTCACTTCCTTGCTTTCTAGCTTCTTGTAGTCTTCAAAGAACCTGTGTACTTCCTTCATTAAATGAGGAGGCAATTCATCGATGTCTTCAATATAATTGACAGACTGATCATCAGCAGCAACGGCGATAATTTTATCATCCGCTTCTCCCCCATCGACCATTCTCATGACACCAATCACTTTTGCTTTGACCAAAGTCATAGAAGGAATGTCTATCTGAGAAATAATCAGTATATCTAATGGATCATGATCCTCACAAAAAGTTTGTGGAATAAAACCATAATTAGCTGGATAGTGGACAGCAGAGAAAAGTACCCTGTCGAGCAGTAACATTCCCGTTTTCTTATCTAATTCGTACTTCCCTTTGCTACCTTTTGGAATTTCGATTACGCCCATCACGAATTCTGGAGCCTCTTTACCTATTTGCACATCGTGCCATGGATTGATCATATCTAAAAACTTTTTATCGTTCTACTTTTTAAATGGGGCGCAATTTACTTCCTATTCCCATTTTTATCAAAGTATCCCCCTTCAATTTTGAAATATTTATAGATTTAAGAGCGTTTATGATCAAAATCATTAAAAACTTCGTGATTTTTTGAATTTATCCCTTCAAAGAAGGAAGCGTAATCGTGAAAATTGTACCGTGGTCTAACTTTGATTCCAATTGAATTTTTCCACCCATTTGAGTTACAGATTCCTTCACCATGTATAACCCTAAACCCGATCCAACATTTCTCTGTGTCGCCCTGTGGAAAAGATTGAATACTTCTGTATGATACTTTTCATCAATGCCAATTCCATTGTCTTCTATTTTCACGGTAGCAACAGCATCTTTTACATCTACTGTTAACTTGATAAACTTGGATTCTGATTCAAGTTTTTGAAATTTGTAAGCATTGCTAAAAAGATTATTGAGAATCACCCGCAGTTTAGCATCATCAGAATAGAAGTCTGACGTTTGATTGACATCAATGGCTATGTTAATATCATCCAATCCCCATTTTTCTTTATATGCTTCTAACTGCTGATTGACGATATCCTTGAAATCTATTTTGCTTACTTTATTGTCAATTTTAGTAGACCTATAAAAATCCAACATCTTGTAGATAAAGTCATCTAACCTTAAGGTAGCAGAATCAATCATATCAAAATACTCAATGATATTCGGGTCTTTAGCTTCCATTTTGGCTAGTTTGGAAACACCAGATATACTCATCAATGGGCCTCTCAATTCATGTGACAAGCTGTAGACAAACTGATTCATTTCAGAATGCACCTTTTTCAGTCTCTCATTTTTGTCTTTAAGTTCTCTTTTGGTTAAATATATCTCAGCTGCATTTTTGATGGCATTTTTGATCTGCTCCAAGTTCCAAGGCTTATCAATGAACCTATAGACCTCTCCTTTATTGATCGCATCGATGACACTGGCAATATCAGAATATCCTGTCAACAATATCCTGACAGGATCTGGGTTGATTTTCATTAACTTTTCAAAAAACTCGACTCCAGTCAAGCCTGGCATCCTTTGATCAGCGATCACCACATGTAGCTCTTCCTCTTCAGCAATCTTTAAGCCTTCCTCCGCGTCTATTGCAGTGATGATATGGAAGTCTTTTCTAAGACTCGCTTTAAAAGAATTGAGGTTATTATCCTCATCATCAATATATAAAACACGGATTTTATTGCTCATTTTGTGGTGTATTTTGATAAATCGGCAATGTAATGATGAAATTTGTTCCCTGACCTTCGCTAGTATCTACTTCTAAAGTACCCTTATGATTTTCAATAATAGTATAAACAATTGACAATCCAAGACCAGTACCTTTTCCTACAGCTTTCGTTGTAAAAAAAGGTTCAAATATTCTTTGTTTCACAGACTCAGGCATCCCTGGACCATTGTCCGCTATTTCGATCTGTATATGATCTCCTATTTGCTTTGTACGGATGGTGATTTCTGGATTTGGATTGGTATCCAAGTGATCTTGAAGCGCGTGAATGGCATTGGTGATAATATTCATAAACACCTGATTGATTTTACCTGCCAAACACTCAATCATTGGGATTTCGTTGTATTCCTTAATAACCTTAATCCTTCCTGACATCGAGCTATTGAGCAAGACCAAGGTGCTATTGATTCCATCATGAATATCGACTTTTTTGACATCTTGTTCATCTACCCTGGAGAAAAGCCTGAGACCCTTGACTATTTCAACTGTTCGCTTAGCTCCATCTTCCATACCTTTGAGCAACTGATCGATTTCGTCCAAGACATAATCCAACTCTATATCTTCTTCGAGGTCTTTGAGTTCTTTTTTAGTCTTTTCATCAAACTGCGCCTCTCCTCTGTCTTTGTATGTTTGCACCACCTCTAGCAGGTCTTTGATGTCCCTTTTGAGCGGAGAGATATTTGAACTCACAAAGTTGATTGGGTTATTGATTTCGTGGGCAATACCTGCAGTAAGCTGACCGAGGGAGGCCATCTTTTCTTGATTGACAAGCTGTGTTTGGGTATTTTGAAGGTTATGTAGCGTCTCTTCCAATTCCTCTGTTCTTGCTTTGACTTTGGCTTCCAAAATTTCATTTTGTTCCAAAATCAAACTTTCATTTTCCTTGAGAATTCTCAATTTCTCAGCTTGCTCATCCTCTTTCTCTTTTTTGAGAATATTGATTTTATCCGCTAATGCCAAAGAAAGCAAAATCGCTTCCATCGCTGTCCCCACAAGCATCGGGAAATTGGCGATCATGTTCAGTTTGATTACGCCATTTGTTTGAAGAATAAAAACTAGTAACCCGATAAAGAAGAAGAACCATCCAATAATAAAATACACTGCTGGCCTATAGCCTTTCTTTGCTATAATACTGGCTGTAAAAGCAAATAAAACAATAACCATCAATCCAGAAATATCTGTAAGCATGTAGCTTACTTTCACATTATCAACTAACCTAACTAAAAAAGCAATCCCATAAACGACAATATTTACAACTAGAAATTTATCCAATAGTGGAGTAAAATTTCTTGTTTTTAAAAATTTCCTCATAAAAGTAATCCCTGCAACGCCGGAGATTGAAGAAAAACCAATTATACTCAGTTCATAAATTCTTGGGTTGAGATTCAAAAAGTAATAAAAAGAATAGCCTAATAAAGATGTCTGAGCAAGTGCTATAAATAAAATATAAATGGAATATATAAAGTATATCTTATCCTTAATGAGGAAAAACAAAATAAAGTTATAGAGGAATAATGCGAACATTATACCCATATAAACGCTTACAATCAGTGTTTTTTGACTGTAGACAAAATGAAAAGTGTCGTAGGAGCTAACGACTAATTCGACCGTAATTGGTTCAAAACTTTGTATAGAAATAAAAAAGTCTCCAATACTTTCTTCACCGTTTAATTTAAAAATTGGATTCGGGCTTGAAAAAGGGTTAGACCTTCCATAATTGGTCCCTGCTTTACCTATTTCTATCAAATCTCCTGAATCTAGTCTTTTAAATAGTTTAACTTCCCTAAAAGTTGGGTTCCTTAGTTCTAGAGCCAAATCACCATTGAAGTTCAATCGTTCCGTTATTCTAAAGCAAAGGAAAACAGAATTCTGGTGTCCTAGATTTAAAGCAGTTCCAGTGAGTATGACTTCTTCCAACTTATTATTAAAACTATCATCCTCATATATAGTGAAATTTTGTACTTCATAAGAATCGATATTCCCAGTGGCTTTCAAAAATGCAATGACAGGTGCTAAAATAAAAATGATAACTACTAAACCGATTACCAAAGGCTGCTTACTGTTTTGAGTTCTTATCATAACATTTCCAAATTCAAATCAAACTCAACTTCCATTTCACCCATCTTACTTTCTAGTATTTTTATCTGCTTGGGATTTCTCCTAAGATCAAAAATAAAGTCCTTTTCAGCAGGTAAGGCACGTTCTAGTGAATTCACATCTTCAACCTCCATTATCGTAGCTACCAATCCTTCCTTTGGATACAAAAATGTCCCATTTACCCCTAATTCTTCTATAATCCTTAAGCCGACTGCTTGAGAGTTTGCAACTGTAAAAGGGGAACAAAATGCCATAAGGCAGTTTAGGTTCAAGAATGATGTCAAAGCAACCCCAATTCTGATTAAATATATACTTCCAATACCGTAACCAGATACCTCCTTAGAATTCCATAAACCACAATACTCGGCTACTTTCAAATCCTCAAATCTAGTCATGTATTCTACTATTCTTTCATCCTTTTCGAAAATAGCTCCCTCTAGTGGTAATGGATAGCCTGAACTTCTTAATTGAACTCTACCTCCACCCAAAATCCTTTGGCCATCTTCAGACTCTACTAGTAGGAGATATACATTGGGGTTGTTCACCCAAGATCTATCGGCTGAGGTCACTTTGGTCACTCCATATGATTCTAGCACCTTGAAGTGTCCCGCTATATATTTCTCAGTATCTTCAGGAGAGGAGATTGCTCTCACAACTCTAATTTTAACTTTCATCTGCTTTCCTAAAGAATTTATCTAAATCAACATATTCTCGACCTGACCTAATATCAAATCCATTCAAAATATTCCTTGCAAAATGCGCACACATCGCTCCTCCCATAATAACTGATGTGCCTAGCTGTGGCCAGTTAGTTATGGTTTTCCCCATTTCAGCAATACTTGCCTTTCCCCTTTCAGAAATATTTTTGAAGTCAAGCACTGACATTAATATTGTAGGAGCAAGTTTCTCTAAATTATTCAAAATATCTCCCTCTTCGCCATATTCACTCAATTTACCATGAAACACTGGTCTATCTGACTCTAAATCGAATCGCTCTACATCTACCATCCCTCTATCACTGGTATCCATCAAGACAGGAATTCCAAGTGCTCTTGCTTTGATCCTTGCCTTGATTTTAACTGCAAGGCTGTCACACTCTTCGATTAATAGATCAAGGTCACCTCCTTTACTGAAAAAATCATCCAAATTTTCATCGGTAATCCCTTCCTCGTATACAGTCACTTTCAAAAAAGGATCTATCTCTGCGATTTCTCTTTTGACGAGGGTAGTTTTTGGAACTCCAATATTGAGTACGCTCGTACGAAGACGATTCATATTTCCTAATTCCAAAGTATCAAAATCAGCAATTCTCAACTCACCAAAAGAACGTTCCATTGCCAAACTGATCGCCACACTCTGCCCAACTGACAATCCAATAATGCCAATTCTCTTAGTCGCGAGTTGATCTTGCTCTTCTTGAGTGATTTTATATTTGTTTCTTATCGTCCTCACCGCAACAAAATCTTCCTCCGGAAGTAAATGCGCTATGGTCTTTCTCCATGGATAGTAAACCCACACGCCATAAGTCTCAGGTACGTGCTCTTCAAAAAATCTATTTACCTCCTCATCAAGCTGAGAAGAACTATATCTAATGCTTGGATTCTGAAGCTTGGTCAGCTCAGCTACTTGACTTTTTATTTCGTCAAAAACCTGAATTTTGTCATCTTGCTTCAGTTTCTCTATTATTTTTAAATCATGATTGTTGAGGGGGTCAAGTATCAAAACTTCGAGCTGACTCTCCAAATCAAGTTCTTTTTGAGCAATCATTAACATTTGTGGTGGGTGGTAGATAGTGGTAAAGTTATATTTTTGAAATCATTTTCATATTAAAAAAGCCAAAAATGTTCTCTGAAATGAATTTTATTTAGATATTTGGTAAAATACAAAGCTAAACAAGTGAACTAAGCTTATTAATTATCAAAAACTTACCTAATTATATTGGTTTTTATTCAATGTTTTAGCTAATTAATATTCAAACTGTTTGAAAATAATGTCTGAATCCAAAGAGGAAAAAATAAGAATTCTATACGTAGACGATGAAGAAAATAATCTTCAAGCATTCAAAGCTACGTTTCGAAGAGATTATAAGATCTCAATTGCAATTTCCGCAGAGGAAGGACGGGAATTCCTAAAAACGCAGGAAGTGGATATCATTATCACTGACCAGAGAATGCCAGAAGAAACTGGTGTAGATTTTTTAGCATCTATCATTCCCCTTTATCCAGACCCAATAAGAATTTTACTCACTGGGTATACAGACATCCAAGCCGTAATCGACGCAATCAACAAAGGGCAAGTTTATCATTACCTGACCAAACCCTGGGATGAAGATTACCTGAGGACAGTCATCAATAATGCATTTGAAGTCCTTTCCCTGAGGAGAGAAAATAAAAAACTAACCGAAGACCTGATCAAGGCCAACGATCAATTGGAATTCCTTTTAAGACAAAACCTACTCTCTTAGTAACGAGCTGCAAGTAATAATTGCAGCTCTTTGTGTGTCATGGCAAATTTTCTCGCTAAATGTGCGTTTGTCAAGCTCCCTCTATAAGTATATACCCCTTTCATAAACCATTTGTAATTAAAAATCATCTCTTCTGCCCCTTTCAAATCTGCCATCTGTAGGAGAATCGGGGTGAAAATATTACTTAAAGCTACTGAGGCCGTACGAGAAACCCGAGAGGCAATATTTGGTACGCAATAATGGATGATTTCATGTTTTTTGAAAATGGGCTCTGAATGTGAAGTCATCTCAGCAGTCTCAATACATCCTCCTTGATCTATACTCACATCAATGATGATGCTACCCGGCATCATTGCAGCTACCATCTCTTCCGTCACTACTATTTTATTCCTACCCTTTTCAGCCCTTAAGGCACCAATCACCACATCGGCCTCTTTGAGTGCCTGTACAAGTGTGATATTATCGATGGTAGAAGTAAATACTTGTTGACCAAGCAATTGCTTAATCCTCCTCAATTTGTAGATGTGATTATCAAAAACTTTGATATTTGCACCTAAGCCAAGTGCTGTTCTTGCGGCATATTCCGCCACGGTTCCCGCTCCAATAATGACTACTTGAGTAGGAGGAACACCCGTGACCCCTCCAAGAATAAGCCCCTTACCATCATTGACACTAGAAAGATATTCCGAAGCAACCAGCATCACAGTAGATCCAGCAATCTCACTCATTGCTCTTACCACAGGCATTCCCCCTACTTTATCTTCCAAATTCTCAAAAGAAACTGCCGTAATTCTCTTTGAATTGAGCGCATGAATATAATCGGCTGACTGTCTTCCCAATTGAAGCGCAGAAATCAAACAAGACCCCGGCTTCATATACGCAATCTCCTCAACACTAGGCGGCTCTACCTTAAGTACAACTTCTGACTCAAACGCTTCTTTGGCGGTGTAGACAATTTTTGCTCCAGCATCTGAATAGTCTTTGTCCTCAAACTTAGATTTCTTTCCAGCTTCAGTCTCCACGATTACCTTGAGCCCATTATTGGTCAATAGACGTACCGCCTCTGGAGTAAGCAAAACTCGCTTTTCTTGAGAATCGATTTCTTTTGGTACTCCAATTACGAAATCACCCTTAGACTTCTTGACTTTTGCAGATGCCTCTTTGGGAAGTATCTCGACAGATTCGGTAACATCAACCATGCTGTGCTCCATTTACAATTTTTGAAATGCTAATCACTCTCCAACCTTTTTCATCTACCTGAATGCTTATCAACTGGAAAGTATCAGGAATGTACTCTGGAATTCTCTCCGACCATTCGATCCAACAATAGGCACCACTATAGAAATATTCCTCAACTCCAATTTCCAATACTTCCTCAGCATCATCAATCCTGTAAAAATCAAAATGATAAAACTGCTGACCTTGCTCACTGCTATATTCATTTACAATAGAAAAGGTAGGGCTAGAGACTAGGTCTACTACACCCATTTCCTTTGCAATAGCCTTGATTAAAGTAGTCTTGCCTGCTCCCATTTGACCTTTGAAAACCCAGATTTTTTCATCTTTGCAGACTTCAATAATTTCTTGGGCTACTTGAGGTAAGCTAGCTAGATTATCACAATAGATTTTTTTCAAGTTATTAATTATTCTTCGGTAAAAGATGCACTACAGGAATTATTATCTCTTCCAAAGATACGCCTCCATGTTGAAAAGTATCTTTGTAATAGTTGACATAATAATTGTAATTGTTTGGATATGCAAAGAAATAATCTTCTACTGCAAAAACATAACTTGTAGAGACATTAAATCTTGGAAGCTTAGCATCTTCAGGCTTGTTGATTTCAAAGACTTTTCCACTTTCAAAGTTTAAGTTCTTACCCTGCTTGTAACGAAGGTTTGTGGTTACGTTCTTATCACCTATAATTTTGTAGGGCTTGTTGACACGCTTGGTACCATGATCAGTTGTGACGATTAGCTCAGCTCCCGCAGCGCTGATTTTTTTAAATAACTCAAACAAAGAGGAATGCTCAAACCAACTCTTGGTCAAGGATCGATAAGCCGATTCATCTGGAGCCAATTCTCTAATCATCTTCATATCTGTCCTTGCATGGGACATCATATCCACAAAATTGAAAACTATAACATTAAGTTCATTATTCATCAAAGAATGAAATTGATCTACCAAACTCCTTCCTTGATATGCTTGTAAAATCTTATGATAGCTATATCGTATATTCAACCTGTTCTTGTGCAGATTTTCAGCCAAGAATTCCTCTTCTTTATTATTCTTCCCTTCATCTGTATCTTCTCCTTCCCAAAGGTCTGGGTGAAATCTCGCCATATCAGATGGCATCAAGCCGCTGAATAAAGCATTCCTGGCAAAGGCGGTGGTAGTAGGAAGAATACTGTAGTAAGTATCATCTTCTTTTGAATTGAAATACTCCAAGACTAAAGGCTCTAAATCTTCCCACTGATCCAACCTAAGGTTATCTATCACCACAAAGAAAAGCGGCTTACCTTCCTTTACGTGAGGAAATACCTTCTCCTTCATCAATTGATGGGAAAGAATTGGACTATCAGCCTTTGAGTCATTTAACCAATCGAGGTAATTATTTTTGATAAACTTTGCAAAAGCAGCATTGGCTTCAACCTTTTGAGTTTCCAGCACCTCTTGCATACTTTTATTTTCTGTCTTATCAATCTCCAGTTCCCAATAAGTCAGTTTTTTATATATATCAGTCCACTCCTGATGTGTAGAAGCATCACTGCAAGCCATGCTGATATTCATAAAATCCTGTCTGTAGGATAAATTGGTCTTTTCAGAGATCAACTGCTTGTTTTGAAGAATTTTTTTGACAGAGAGCAGAATCTGGTTTGGATTGATAGGCTTGATCAGATAATCAGCAATTTTACCTCCGATGGCATCATCCATGATGTGCTCCTCTTCACTTTTGGTAATCATGACCACAGGAATCTGTGGCTTGATCATTTTGATTTGCTGAAGTGTCTCTAGACCTGTCATGCCTGGCATCATTTCATCTAGAAAAATAACATCAAAATTATGTTCCTCTACCTTTTCAATTGCATCTACCCCGCTATTCACCGTACTGATATCATAGCCTTTTTGCTGAAGAAAAAGTATATGCGGTTTTAATAGATCTATTTCGTCATCAGCCCAAAGGATTTTGTATTTTTGCATAAAATTCTGTTTAAATCGTTTAAAATTATAATTACTTTTGACTCCAATCAAATGTCCGAGACATTGAAAAGCCGTAAAATATTAAATGATCCTGTCTATGGATTCATCACAATTCCCAGCGAGTTGATTTTTACCATTATAGACCATCCATACTTCCAAAGGTTACGTCGGATCAAGCAGCTAGGTTTGACTGACTATGTCTACCCCGGTGCACTACATACCCGATTTCATCATGCATTAGGTGCTATGCACCTGATGAGCATCACTTTGGACAACCTGAGAAATAAAGGTAATGAAATTAGTGACGCAGAGTACGAAGCAGCTCTTATTGCCATACTGCTTCACGATATCGGACATGGACCATTTTCTCATGCTTTGGAATTTTCACTGTTGAAAAACATCCCTCATGAATCCTTATCCTTATTGATCATTGACGAACTTAATAAACAATTAAACGGCCAACTTGACCTTGCACTGAGGATTTTTAAGAATCATTATGAAAGAAAATTTTTTCACCAACTAGTTTCTAGTCAGCTCGACATAGATAGATTGGATTATTTACAGCGAGATTGCTTTTTTACCGGGGTCTCTGAAGGAACCATAGGAGCAGACCGGATCATCAAAATGATGGCGATCAAAGATGATCAACTTGTAGTAGAAGAAAAGGGACTTTACAGTATCGAAAACTTCTTGAGTGCTCGTCGTCTGATGTATTGGCAAGTCTACTTACATAAGACCACAGTCGCTGCAGAGAAGATGTTAATCAACTTAATCAGTAGAGCAAAAGATCTCACTCAAGAAGGTGTAGAGATCAAAGCTACAGACGAGTTTTTGCATTTCCTGAAAAATGATTTCACTTTGGATGATTTCAAATCCTCCGATGTTCTGATCAAGACCTTCTTAGAGCTTGATGATTATGACATTTGGGGAGGTATCAAGTTTTGGAAAAAAGACAAAGATTATATCCTTCGCAGCATATCCAATATGTTTCTTTCTCGTAATCTATTTAAGATCAATTTAAATAGTGAGGAGTTTTCGCAGGAAGAATTGGAAAACCTTTGGAAGAAAACACAACAAAAGCTTCAAGTTCCAACAGAAGACATGAAGTATTTCTTCTCTAATGGTACTATCAGTAACAATGCCTATGTAGCCAAAGAGCGAATTCATATCCTCACTAAAAAAGGAGAAATTATTGATGTAGCACAAGCTGCTGACTTACCCAATATCAAAGCGATGAGTAAGATTGTCAAAAAACACTATGCATGTCGCGCTAAAAATTTAACTTTGTAGCCAAAAAATAGCAATTATAATGGAATTTACCGTAGAGCAGGTAGCTTCACTTCTCAATGGCAAAGTAGAAGGAGATGGATCTACAAAAGTCAATAGATTGGATAAGATTCAAGATGGGCAGCCTGGTGGCATAAGTTTTTTATCAAACGAGAAGTATGAAAACTTCATCTACGAAACTTCAGCATCTGCGGTAATCGTATCTGAAAATTTCCAACCCAAAAAATCACTCAAAACATCACTCATCAGGGTGAAAGATGCCTATACAGGTTTTACACAAATTTTAGAAGCTTATGCACAATTTACCAAAAACAGTAAATCAGGCATAGAACAACCCTCCTTCATTCATGATAGCAGCACCATAGGCGGAGATCACTATAGAGGCGCTTTTTCGTACATTGGCCAAAAAACCGTAATTGGTGACAATGTGAAAATTTACCCCAATGTATTTATAGGTGATAATGTAAGGATTGGTGATCATTGTATCATACATCCAGGAGTGAAAATCTGCAATGACACGATCATTGGCTCTTATTGTGAAATTCACCCAGGAGCGGTCATAGGCTCTGATGGTTTTGGTTTTGCACCACAAGAAGACGGCACCTACAAGGCAATTCCACAAATAGGCAATGTAATCATTGAAGATTTTGTGAGTATAGGTGCAAACACCACAGTAGATTGCGCAACTATGGGATCAACAGTCATTAGAAAAGGCGCTAAAATTGATAATCAGGTACAAATCGCCCATAATGTAATCATAGGAGAAAACACTGTGATTGCCGCTCAAGCTGGCATCTCAGGATCTACTGAAATTGGTAAAAACTGCGTCATTGCGGGAAAGGCTGGAATCGTAGGACATATCAAAATCGCCGATAAAACTACCATAGGTGCTAATACAGGGATTATTAGATCCATAGAGACTTCAGGTCAAACACTTTTCGGATACATGGGATTTGAGCTGAAAGGTTTCTTAAAAGCTTACGCAATTTTCAAAAATCTACCTCAGCTTCAGGATCGATTGAGAGAACTGGAAAAAAAACAATAAATTTACGCACTCAAATCAAATTTAGTAATCGATACCTATGAGGGTAAAACAACATACTATTAAAAAACAAGTCACCGTATCTGGTGTCGGGCTCCACACAGGAGTAATTTCAAACATGACTTTTTTGCCTGCACCTCCCAATCATGGATACAAATTTCAGAGGATAGATATCGAAGGTATGCCCATCATCGATGCAGATGTTGACAATGTCGTAGACGTATCTAGAGGGACTACCTTGGAGCAAAGTGGCGCAAGAGTTTTCACTGTAGAGCATGTACTTGCTGCTCTTGTAGGTTTAGAAATAGACAATGTCCTGATACAATTGGATGGTCCAGAACCTCCAATCTTGGATGGCTCTTCGATACAATTTATCGAGGCTTTGGACCAGGCAGGTATTGAAGAACAAAACGCCTTGAGGAGATTTTTTGAAATTCCTGAAAGCATCTCCTATCGGGACCCATCTAGGGAAGTAGAGATGGCGGCACTACCTTTGGATGATTACCGAGTCACTGTGATGGTGGACTACAACTCTCCAGTTCTAGGCTCTCAGCATGCCTCTATTACAGATATTAGCCAATTCAGATCTGAGATAGCATCATGTAGAACTTTCTGCTTCCTACACGAACTCGAAATGCTGTACAATCAGAACCTGATCAAAGGAGGCGACCTGAACAATGCTATTGTAGTAGTTGATAGAGTTGTCGAGGAAAAGGAATTGGCACATTTGGCAAAAATGTTCAACAAAGAAAAAGTAGAAGTTCGTAAAGAAGGCATCCTAAACAATGTGGATTTGAGGTATAAAAACGAACCTGCAAGACACAAGCTTCTAGATGTGGTAGGTGACTTAGCCTTAGTTGGAAGACCTCTGAAAGCTCAAATTCTTGCAGCTAGACCAGGTCATGCTGCCAATGTAGCTTTTGCAAAAAAAATAAAAAGAGCTATGGAAAAGGCTGGCCCAAGTCACATTCCATATTACGATCCAAAACTCCCTCCTGTGATGGACATTGCTCAAATCAGCAATATCTTACCACATAGATACCCTTTTCAGTTATTGGATAAGGTTATCTACCTCGATGATACTGTTGTAGCAGGAGTAAAAAATGTCACCATGAATGAACCATTTTTCATGGGGCATTTCCCAAATAATCCCGTGATGCCAGGCGTACTGCAAGTAGAAGCGATGGCACAGACTGGAGGAATCTTAGTCCTCAGCACTGTAGATGATCCTGAAAACTACTGGACATATTTCTTAGGGATTGAAAATTGTAAATTTAGAAAGATGGTTATCCCTGGAGACACCCTAGTTTTTAAATGTGAATTACTTGCTCCTATAAGAAGAGGAATAGCAAAAATGAAAGGTGAAGCTTACGTAGGCAATACACTCGTCTGCGAGGCCGTTATGACCGCAAGCATCGTAAGAAAAGAATCATGATCAGCAAACTATCCCAAATACACGAAGACGCAGTTTTAGGTGAAGGTGTTCATGTAGATCCGTTTACCATGATCCATGAAGACGTCACCATCGGAGAGGGTACATGGATAGGTTCCAATGTCACTATTTACCCTGGGGCTAGAATTGGTAAAAACTGTAAAATTTTTCCTGGTGCTGTGATTTCAGCGATTCCTCAAGATTTGAAATTCCAAGGGGAAAAAACACTCGTTGAAATTGGTGACAATACAACGATCAGAGAGTGTGTGACCATCAGTAGAGGTACTTTGGACAAAATGACCACTAAAGTAGGAAGCAATTGCCTATTGATGGCTTATGTACACATTGCACACGACTGTATTGTTGGAAATAATGTAATTATAGCAAATGCCGTTCAAGTAGCTGGTCACGTGATCATTGACGATTGGGCAATCGTAGGTGGAAGTAGCGCAATCCATCAATTTGTAAAGGTTGGGATGCACTCGATGATTTCTGGAGGCTCACTTGTAAGAAAAGACGTTCCCCCATTCACCAAGGCAGCCAGAGAACCACTCAGTTATGCAGGCGTCAATAGTCTTGGTTTAAGAAGAAGAGGCTTTTCAAGTGAGACTATTAGTCATATTCAGGATGTGTATCGTTACCTCTTCCTAAATAGCCTCAATAACAGTCGGGCCTTGGAAGAAATAGAAGTGAATCTCCCAGCTACCAAAGAGAGAGATGAAATTGTAAATTTCATCCGTTCTTCCGAAAGAGGAGTAATGAAAGGCTATATCCAATAATATGGTTCAAATAGAGCTGGTTAATGCGTCAAAAAGGTTTCAATATGAATGGATATTCAGAAACTTGAGCATCAGTATTCCAGCAGGATCAAAGTGGGCAATCACGGGGAGTAATGGCTCTGGTAAATCCACTTTGATCAAATCTATTGCTTCCCTCAACCCTTTGACGGAAGGATCAATAAAGTATTTTTTTGAAGACAAAGAAATTTCTGAAGAACAGATTTATCAATATTTGACTATTTCTGCTCCTTACTTGGAGTTACCCGAAGAGTTTAGCTTACTGGAGATCCTTAACTTTCACTTTCAGTTTAAAAAAGTTTTTCAAAATCTTTCTTTTGAGGAAATGATTGGAGAGATGTATTTGGAAAATCATAGCCAAAAAACTATTAACCAATTTTCTTCAGGGATGAAGCAAAGACTGAAATTAGGGCTTTGCCTTTTTTCAGATGTCCCACTCGTACTATTAGACGAGCCTACTTCCAATCTTGATGAAAAAGGGGTGAACTGGTACCTTGCGCTGATCGAGAAATTTGGTAAGGAAAGGACTATATTGGTATGTTCCAATGATCCAAGAGAATATACTTTTTGTGAAAATCATATACACATCGAAAACTATAAGTTAAAATAAGTGTTTGATTCTTCAGCCATATGTTTAAATTTACAAATCTCAAAAAATTACAACCCTATTATGAATAAATTAGTACTTAACCTTTTATTGATTTCAGCTTTTGGCTTAGTGCTTTTTGGATGTAAAAAAGGTGATGATCCTGCTCCGCAAAAAACTCCCGAAGAATTGGCTATAGAAGACCTGGCTGGCAGTTCTTCTACCACATGGACTGTAGCTGGTGGCGGTACCGTCACTAGGGATAACCGCTCAGAGACCAATATTTATGCAAATTTTGAATTAACTTTCGCTGCCAATCAAAACAGCAAAACTTATAATACAGTCAACGGTGGAGATCTTTTCGATGGCTCAGGAAACTGGAATTTTGTAGGAACCGATGTTTCAAAATTCATTTTAGCAGGAACAAGACCTGCGTCCGGACCAGAAATTTCCTTTACAAGATCGGGCTCGGACCTTATATTGACCTTTACAATTGTTGCGCCAGGGTCTGGTGAAAAAATCACTCCTCCGAATGGCGCAATCGCTGGCAACTATAGATTCGCTTTGAAAAGAAAGCCTTGACCATAAATTAAAACCAAAACAACAGCGCCTTGATTCTATTGATGAAATCAAGGCGCTGTTGTTTTTAAGCAATACTTTAAATTACGATTTTAGCTCTACAAGCGTCACTCCAGCTCCTCCCCGATCAGCATGTTCATCAGTTACTTTTTTTACCTGAGACATGTTACGAAGGATATTTCTTGTAATATCCTTGAGTATGCCATCTCCCTTACCATGTACAATTCTGAGGTCTTTGAGACCCAACATATGCCCGTCATCCACAAAATTTTGAACCAATGGCAATATCTCTTCTCCCCTTTTTCCTCTAATATCTAAATTGGGGGAAAAGTCCATCATCTTAGCATTGGGATCAAATCCTGACCTTCTGGCTATGGATTTCTTCTCCTTCTTCATTTCAGAAGAGGATATCTTCTCCAGGCGCTTCAATTTGACATTAGACTTCAAATCTCCGATGCTGATCTCCACATCCTTACTTTTGATGGCAAGCACCTCAGCTACAGCACCATTATCCTTTAGCCTTACAAAATCCCCTACTTGAATATCTCCTCCTATGACCTTGATCTCAGGAGCCTTGACCACTTCTTTTTCTGGTTTGACTTTTGCTTTGAACACCTCCAAATCAACTCTCAACTTCTTGGTTGCCTCTTTATCTGCTTTTTGTTCTTTGATAGACTTGATGGTGATTTCTATTTTTTTGTTTACTTCATCAAGTAGTGCCTTCGCCTCTGCTTTAGCCTCTTGGATGTATTGTTTTTTATTGGTGTCGATGGTTTCTTTTAGCTGCGTATACTCTTTCATACGCTGCTCCAGCATTCGCTCCTTCCTAGCATTCTCACTGACTAATTGTTCATACTTTACTTTTTCATTTTCAAGCTTGTTGAGCATACGATCATATCGGACACGTTCTTCCCCAATATTAGCTTTTGCATAGGCGATTATATCCTTAGATATGCCGATTTTAGAAGCTATCTCAAGCGCAAATGAGCTACCTGGCTTACCAATTTCAAGCTGATATAAGGGTTCCAGCTTATCTACATCATAGCGCATGGCTCCATTAACCAAACCCTGATTCTTCGAAGCAATCTCCTTGAGGTTACCATAGTGAGTAGTGATTACTCCGTATGCTCCTGACTTATTCAACTCCAAGAGAATTCCTTCTGCTATAGCTGCTCCAAACTGAGGCTCTGTACCCGTCCCAAATTCATCAATAAAAAGGATGGTCTTTTTATTGGCAAACTGAGTAAAGTACTTCATGCTCATCAAATGTGAGCTATAGGTACTGAGATCATTCTCAATATTTTGTTCATCTCCAATGTCTATAAAGAAATTATCAAAAACAGTACATTTGGAATGTGGATCCACAGGAATTAATAAACCACATTGCAGCATATATTGCAACATGGCCACGGTCTTTAAGGTCACAGATTTACCACCTGCATTAGGCCCAGATATCACTAGAAGTCTCCTATTGTGGTCTAATTGAATATTCAGTGGTGTTACTTTTTTTCCCTGCTGGGCTAGCGCAAACTGCAAAAGTGGGTGCTTAGCATTGTACCAGTCTAGTTGCTTTGCTTTTTCAAGAACAGGCTTAGCAGCGTTTGTTTTCAGAGCAAATTTTGCTTTCGCTCTGATAAAATCGACCAATCCCAAAAATTGAAATGCCTTTCTCAAATCTGGAATAAAACTTCTCAAGATATCCGTCAATTGAGTGAGGATTCGTTGGATTTCCCGACGCTCCATGTACTCCAAATCCTTGAGTTCATTATTGATATCCAATACTTCGGCTGGCTCGAGGAAAACCGTCTGACCGGTAGCTGATTCATCATGGATAAATCCTTTTATTTTCCGTTTGTTTTCGGCCAAAACTGGGATTACCATCCTTCCACCTCTGATAGTAACAGATGCATCTTCTGGTGTCAAACCTTTGGATCTTGCATCTCTAAAAATCCTATCCAAAACTTTCCTAAGTCGACTTTCTTCATAAAGAATCTGGGAGCGTATCAGAGCCAAGTCTTTTGATGCATTATTTCTGATTTTTCCCTTTTCATCTATCACACGCTCTATTGCCTTCAGTAGCGTTTGATCCAGTTGGACTAGGCCAAGAAGTTGGTGTAGGTTGGGATATTCTTCAGAAAACCTATTAAAAAAATTAACACAGCCCACCAATGTGAATAAAGACAATTTGATTTCATGGAAATCATCCTCATACAAGAAAGTACCTTCAACCTTAGCTTTATCCAAATAGGGGTGAATATTGGTATAATTGGAAGCTGGAAAAGACTCACCTGAAATTAATATTTGTCTAAATTCTTCCGTTTGATCCAAAAGCCGAGTAATCAAACCCAGATCTTTTGAAAAAGTCATTTTATCAACAAAAGCAGTCCCTAAGGAGCTGGAGCATTCTTCTTTGATCAACTCTCTGATTTTATCAAAATTGATCTTTTCTTCAACACTAGTTGGGTAATTCATCACTTTCTTTTACGTTCCCTTCTTTTTCGATTACATTCAATGAATCGATTACTCTGGCATAGACCCTATCAATAATTCTAGGTCGAGCCAAATAGTACTCTAAACTCCTATGGAAAACTGAGTCTGACACTTGATGTTTTCGAAAAACTTCCTTCTCAAACATGGGGTACAAATTTCTTGATGAATCATAATTGATAGGTAAGGTGCTCACATAGCCTTCCGCAATATGAATATCTATCAGCATCCCTACCATTTGATCTTCATTGAGAACATACTCAGGCTTGGTTTCTTTTCTGCAAGACTGCATGAAAAGGATGAGCGGTATAAAGAATAATAACTTTTTCACGTTTCAAAATTAACACTTTAAACAGAGAACCACATATAAATTTTATTATTCAAAAGACTGCCTTAAATTAGACATCCGAAAACAACCTTCATGAACCAACTACTCAAAAAACTTAGAAGATATGAAATCATGATCCGGAAAGTGGCCAACAACCACCTTCAGGGTGATTACCAATCCATTTTCAAAGGCGCAGGGTTGGAATTTGATGATTTGAGACCATACCAGTATGGTGATGATGTAAGAACCATAGAATGGAAGGTCTCAGCTAAAGGCCACGGGACCTTTGTCAAAACATTCAAAGAAGATAAAGATCAAAGTGTCTATTTCCTCTTAGATATCAGTGGATCTCAAGATATAGGTGCATCAGGAAAAAAGAAAATAGATAAAGGAAAAGAAGTTGCTGGCGTTTTGACCTTAGCGGCTATTTTTGAAGGAAGCCAAGTAGGACTTGTATCTTTCTCAGACCAAAAAGAAAAAATCATTCTTCCAAGTAAGGGTCCCAAGCAAGGAGTTAAAGTAATTCAAGGGATTTTTAACCACGAGAACAAATCACTAAAAACAAACTTAAAGGAGATGTTCTCATTTGCGCTGAACTTAATCAAAAAGCGTAGCATCATAATTGTGATTTCTGATTTCATTGATGATGGATATGAACGTCCTTTTAAAGCTTTGGCAGAGAAACACGATTTGGTAGCCATTCAATTGACTGACCCTAGGGAATCCAAACTACCTGCATTGGGAATTATTCCAGTCTTTGACAAAGAAGAAGGAAAAACAACCTGGGTAAATACTGCATTTGGATCATTTTCTAAGAAAATTACAGATACATTTACTACAGAAAGAGATTTACTCAAAAGAATCTGCAAAAAAAACCAGATCAATTATCTTGAAATCGATACAGGGCAAGACATCGTATTGCCGTTAATCGAGTTGTTTAAGACCAGAAATAAAACCATGAAACGTGGCTAAGATTACTAAACTTCTATTCTTTTCAATCCTACTATTCACTTGTCAGTTCAGTCAAGGACAAGAACTGAAAGTGGAGGGTTACTTCATGAAAGACTCTGCCAAAATTGGAGAGAAAATCCCTTATGTGCTTAAAGCAAAATACAGTCAAGGAATGAATGTGGTATTTCCCGATTCCACATTTGATTTTAGTCCATTTGTATTACTCGAAAAGCAAACCTTTATGAGTAATACCAAGGAGGATATAACACTAGATAGTGCTATTTATTATGTGTCCAATTTTTCCTTAGATCCAATTTCTTCTTTTTCCTTGCCCGTTTTTGAGGTAATGAAGTATGATAGTTTAGAATACTATCCTGAAGAGGCATCGTTAGCATTAAAGCTGATGATCAATCCTCTACCTGAGCAGCTTTTATTTCAAGATAACAATGTCTATCAAACAATCCCAAAGAGCTTTAATTACCTTTTATTGATTGCTGTATTGGTAAGCATTATCATCTTATCTCTAGTGCTATTTTTCTTCTTTGGAGAAGGTATTAAACGACAGTTTCAAATTTGGAATGAAAAAAGAAAATATAAGAGATTCATGCTTCGTTGGGAAAAAGCAGAAAGAACATTTGCTTCAAAACCCGACATGGATGGTGCAGATGAATTACTAGGATTATGGAAAACCTACATGGAGCATCTAAATAACAAGCCATTTAGGGAATGGACTACTTTAGAAATATCAGCGTTCTTAGCCAATAAAGAAATAATCAAAGACTTCAGAGACATAGAAATGGTCATTTATGCTGGTAAGGAAGGGCAAGATATAAGCAAAGCATGTCAAAACCTCAAAGGAATCTGTGCTGAATCCTATCAACAAAAAATCACCCAAAAGTAATGAGCGTTAATAGCATCTCTGATTTCTTTTCTTTGTATTGGTTTTTTCCTGAAACCTTCAAAAGCTTTGATTGGGAAAATATCTGGGCGCTTCACTTAATATGGATCATCCCACTTTTGATGATCCTTAGAAAATTCGTGAAACTTCTAAAAAATCCTGTTTTAGAGCTATCTCTTCCAGGTTCTGTTGCCACCAATAACCCTTGGACTTATCTCAGATTAGTTCCTACATTATTTTTCTTATTATCCCTATGGATGGTAGCATTAGCATTAGCAAGGCCACAAAAATCAAATGAAAGAGTAGAACAATACACTGAAGGCATTGACATCATGCTTGTTCTTGATATTTCAGAATCAATGGACCTTCAAGATTTCCAACCAAATAGACTTGAAGCTGCGAAAGAAACTGCTATTGATTTCATTAATGGTCGATTTGGAGACCGGATAGGCATGGTCATATTTTCGGGTGAAGCATATTCATTGGCTCCTTTGACAACTGATTATAATTTACTGACAGATTTGATCAAAGATATTTCCTTCAATATGATGGATGCCAAAGGCACTGCAATTGGTAGTGCTATTGCTGCGGGTACAAACAGAATGAGAGAAGCAGAATCTAAATCCAAAGTAATGATCCTTCTTTCTGACGGGGAAAACAACGCAGGAAATGTAGACCCTATATTTGCTGCTGAACTTGCAGCAGCTTTTGATATCAAAATATACAGCATTGCAGTAGGGAAAGATGGCATGGTTCCTTATGGAGTTGATTTTTTTGGTAGGCCTCAAATGATTGAAAGTTATTTGGATGAAACTACTCTGAGAGAAATTGCTACTATAGGAGGGGGTAAATTTTACAGAGCATCTGATGATAATGCACTCGAACAAATATTTGAAGAAATAGACAATCTAGAAAAAGCAGAAATCATTGAATCAAGATATAAAGAGACCAATGATTACTATCGAATTTATTTATTCTGGGGACTTTTATTCTTTTTCAGTTGGATGATTCTAAAAAGCACTTTCTTCAACAACTTCTTACTTGACTAGAATTTTTAATCTATATAATTATTGGTTGGTTGAGTTATTGGGCGAATTAGAGATTACAAGATTTTAAGATTGAAAAATTGGAAATTGGGTTGAAAGGTTAGAAAGTTTAAAAGTTAGCGGGGGTTATTTGATTTAGTTATTGGTTGATTGGGTTATTAAGGGATTTGAGATTACAAGATTGGAAAATTGGAAAATTGGGAATTGAGTTGAAAGGTTTGAAGGTTAGAAAGTTAGCGGGGGTTAGTTGATTGGGATATTGAGTTATGATGTGAATTGACTGCTCGAAGAGGGTGGAATTTAGTTTAAAGTTTGGAAAAGCACGATATTGATCTTTTGTCTTATTTCTCCTATCTTCCTTCTACTTCCTTCCGCTCTTTACTCCTTTGCTAGCTTAGCGAGAGCAAGGGGCTATAAAACACAAAAGCCTCTCAGTTTCCTGAAAGGCTTTTTAATAATGTGGCGGC
>NZ_FTOP01000028.1 GCF_900156785.1 Belliella pelovolcani
CAGCTTGTAATATTCGTCGTTGCTAATCTTTTTCATGACGCAAGATTACGAACCAAACAGAAATCAGAAAATATGGGGTTTATCGGACGGATACTAACATTTAGCCCACTAGCCAAAAGCCCTCAAAAAAATCTCTGATTGATGCATTCATCTATTCAGGTCGCCGATAGTGATCGGGAGGTTAGTGGCTGTTGACTGACATCCGCAGGGTGAAGGGCTTGCTAGGTGGAATAGTAGGCTGGTTGGTGGATTTTAGGAAGCGGTTGTTTTGGTTTTTTGGTTGAATTTGGGAGTTTGGATATTCGCGAGCATAGCTTCGAAGATGAGTAGTGTCCAATTTATATGTTCTTAGATAGCTTTTTTACTAAAGCGTTTAATTCAAATTGCATATATGCTATGCAGTGAACATTTTCTCTTGAATCTATTCTATTTTGGCCTAAAAAAAAGCGACACTTCTCACAGTCTTTTTCTGGCTTGGCATAGAACTGTCCTTGAAGTTTTTTACTTTTCCATTCATTCTTTTCAAGCAGACAATCAGCAACATACTCGAAATTATAATTCCCAAATGACTTAATTGGTTTAACTTCGGCATAATTTTCTGAAAGTATTTCTCTGATTTTTTCTCTTTTGGGATTATGCAGCCAGTACTTATGACGAGTTCCTTCAACTAACTCTTTTATGAAGTTTTCATCATTGCCCAAATCCTTAAAATTCCTTCTTAAATAGTTTTTTATTCTTAATGCATTGAAAGCAATGAAAGGGAGATTCCTATCTCTTATCAATTGCATCTTTTGCCAAGAAACGTTATTAGTAACTATGATTTCAATGTATAGCTTTTTGCCTCCTGATTCAATTATTATATCTGGAATAAAATGTTTCTGATGTTTTTCGACCCAAACTTGGTCAATAGGAATACTTATTTCGTCGAAAATTTCATAATATTTGTCATTTAACAAGAGCTGAGGCGTGGTGAAATGACTTGCCTTAGCTATGACTTCCTTAGCCAATAGGTGTATTGCTGTTTCTGTACCGTAATTACAATCATCAGATTTATAATGAGCGAAGTGATGTTCTTTAAGCTCCCCTTTTCTAGCAATTAATTGTTTATTACAATTAGGGCAAATGCAATCACAAGCCAAACCACCTTCCACATCATCAATTGTGACTAATTCATTGTTTTTCAGGCCGAATTCTAGTTTATGCATATAATATTCTTAACAGCAAGCACAATTGAATGAATCTCCTAATAATAAAGTAGTCTTAAATATTTCTAAGCAACTCAACCTCCGGCATTTCATCATAAGTTTTACCATTGAGTTCTCTACCAGCTTTTTTCTTATTTTTTCCTCCCCACTGTTTGAAAAAGAAAGCGACATTAGCTTGCTGACATTGCTCTTGAATATCCAATACCCAGTCGGGATTCATTGGTCGAGGATTATGGCCACTCTCCCCTCCTACTATGACCCAATCGATTGCCTTGAGGTTGAGATTGGGAAGTGGACCTATTAAGGGTTCACAGGAAAGGAACTTTACCCGAGCACCACAAGCTCTCAAAAAATCGATCCTTTCAGTAACTCTTTCATCTTCTACAGAAACTCCCATCCAGATATTGTGGGGCCAGGTTAGCTGATCCGAAATCTCTGCCAATCGATCAGCTCTTTTGGTCAGGACTTGGAAAACATGTTGACCATTGTCCCTCATGACTTGGAATACTCGTTGAATAAATTCTAGCGGAACATCTTTGTGAAAAAGATCTGACATAGAATTGACAAAAACTACTTTGGATTTCTTCCAAGTATAAGGAATCCTTAAGGCATCCTCGTGAATTCTAACTTTTTTGAATCCATCTTTATACTTATCTACACCCATGGCCTTTAATCGCCTGGACATCACTTCTGCATAGCAAAATTTGCAACCCGCAGATATCTTGGTACAACCTGTCACAGGGTTCCAGGTCAGTTCAGTCCATTCAATTGATGTTTGTGCCATGTTTTGAGTTATTTTAGTTGGATTGATACTTTATTAGGATTTTCCGAAAATTCGGAATAATTAATGTAAAACGCTCCTTTTTTGATTTTTATTCTGCCAATTGGTGTCACAGAAATTCTGCTGCTCGAATATAGGGTTTTCAATACATCCACTGCATGTTTTGGTTTGAAGCCTAAATGTAGGATGGCCTTATATATCTCTCCGTTCGTTCTAGGCTCTTCTAAAAATTCCAATAAAAACGATTCGAGTTTATTATTAATTTTAATAGACGGATCACTGAATAATGGCAATGCTTCCGGTTGAACAATTGAATGGCCTCTTCCTTCTTCTGCATCAAGTTCCCACTTTGCTTCTAACATTTTATCGAAACCATAAATATGGCTTGTAAAAAAGAAGAGACAGAAATATTGATTTTTTTCGCGTGTAATTATAAAAGTATCGACAAAATGATCCTCACCAAGGTACTCCCTAAAAATTGATTTTAAATTTTCGATAAAGTCAATACCAGTATGGGAGTTTGGCCACATCCCTTTAGGGACTAAATCCTCTATAAAAGTTAAAAGAGCCTCGGGAGCTCCTTTTCTTTCAAACCTAAACATGAATTGAGTTGGTAAGAATAATAGAACTTCAGCCCTTTTAGTATCAAGAATAGATTTAATATGTGACGCTCTCACTTCTTTATATCCATAAGGATCAATAAAAACGAATGCTTTTTCATTTTTCAATCTTGAAATTTGCCTTATAACTTTTGGGATAGCTTCCGTATAGTTTATGTTTCTAAACCTAAGATCACCAAAGCTAGGGTAATGAAGTTTTTTTTCTTCTATAATTCTTTTAAGTTTTTCTGTTTTAGAAGTTTTGATATCGTTAAAAACACAGTCAACAGGTATAGTTTTCTGACCTTGATGCTGATTCCTATAAAAAACGTTTTTTATAGCTTTAAGGAAAATTATCGGACTTCCTTCACCTCCATTTTCATAAATTCCTTCACCACAAAAAAGGTCATAGAGATGGACTTTAGAGATATGAGGAGCTCTACTTAATATGTTTAGGTATTTTTGAATGTATGTATCAAGCAACCTTACTTTTATTTCAGAGTGATCATACATTGTAGTTTGTGAATCCTTCATATTCAAACATATTTTTATATTTTAAAACTATAGTAGATTTTGCTAAGAAAAAATACCCTGTTGGGGGTATTTTTAGGTTGGAAGGGGTTTAAAAAAAGGCTTAGATGCAATCTAAGCCTGGTGATTTACATCTGGCGGTATCTTGCTGTACTGATGGGGAAAGATGGATTTTTGTATGAAAAAACAGTCCTTATTTTCCTAAGATTCCTTTATTTCCTTATAGTTCACTTTCGTTGTGAAGGGATGTTTTTTAGTTCCAAATTTGGTCATGTTTCACTTAAACCATAGATCATATGGCAAGACAGACCAGTTTTATCAAGTTAGAAGGGACCATCGGGGATGTGACCTTCTACAAAGGGGCGAATGGTTCCTTTGCAAGACAAAAGGGCGGAGTCAGCAAAAACAAGATTATGAATGATCCGGCATTTCAACGGACCAGAGAAAATCTAGCTGAATTCGCCAGAGCAGCAGCAGCATCACAACTGCTCAAGGGTGCTTTTAGGGAGATTACCTTAAGGGCTAAAGACTTACGAACTCATAATAGGCTCTATGCCATGGCCATGAAGATCATCAAGTCTGATTTGGTGAATGGAAGGGGTTTGCGTCAATTCAGTCAGGGGGATATGTCACTGATGCTAGGTTTCCAATTCAACATCAATGCAGGATGGAGTACCACAGTCTATGCAAGATTTGATTTACAAAATGATGCAAGTGAGTTAACTGCCAACTTTCATGATTTTGTGCCTTCTATCAAGGTATCAAAGCCTACGGGTGCTACACATTTTAGATTCTTTTTCTCTGCTGCAGCGATCAATGCTGACGAGAATACATCAGAATCTACTTATGTAGCTAGTCCAGTGGTAGAGATCACGAATGAAGTTGTGTCGGGATTTAGTTTCAGTATTCCAAAGCTCAGTACTCCTGACACGACGAAAGTTTATGCGATGGGTATTGAATACTTGCAGGAGGTCAACGAAAACCTCTATGACCTGAACAACAAGATTCACAATTCATCCAGAATCATGCTTGTAGAATAGCTATGATACTGTATCTGGAACGTGAATATTGGCCATGTGGCACCAATGGTACGATTAAGATTGATGAATTCAAGCTCTGTCATACCATAGAATGGCCATGGAACCGTAATGAACCTGATTCCTGTATTCCGGAAGGGATATATCCTCTTCAAAAGCATTATGACGAGGAGCTTCAGCTTCATTTACTGTTGTTTGATGTACCAGGCAGGGGAAAAGTCAAGATCCTTCCATCTTGTAATCTTGAGCAAGAAAAACCTGGGAGTATAATTCCAGTTTCGAGACTTAGGGGCGAGGGTCAAGGATCCCAATCTAGGCTTGCCTTTGAGAAATTCAAGGAATTGGTATTCTCGGTCTTTGAGTCAAAAGAAGATGTGTTGCTAGAGATTAGAAGTAATCCAAGTAATGCATTGAATTTGGCAAAACTTGAGCAGAGATGGATGGTATAGTCTATCAGGCAATTATTGGAGGGGTGGTCTCACTCCTCCTCTCCATCATCGCCTACTTTCTTCATCTGCTGATACAGGATATCAGGTACATGAAACTAGAGCAGCATAAACTCGGGCACCTTTGCATTAAGCTTAGGTCTGAGCAGGAGTTTATCAGGAAATGGCTTAAAAAGGTCATTATCAAAGGGTCTGAGACTCTTAGAAAATCAACTTAAATAACAATTAACATCATTATCCGCGAGTAAGGCTAGTGATATACTTTCTTGGTATGGCGATGGGTGATTAAAGGTCGACGGGCGATGGAGTTGATCACTCAAGTTATGGAGAGGGAAAGATATACTTTGAAGAAAGCGGGTATGTAAAACCATTAAGCATCATGAATACTTTAGAAGCATTGAATAAAGGTTGGCAGTCGCCGAAACCTCCCCTATTTCAGAAAATCAGAAATATAGGGTTGATACTGGTCAGCATCGCAGGAGCTATTTTGGCTCTTCCTGATGTGATTCCAGAGATCATTGTAACAGCTGCCGGGTATGCCTTGGCAGTGGGATCTTCGTTGTCTGTGATAGCACAGGCTACTTCTGAGGAGAAGCCGGTGTTGCCAAAGTCGAGGAAGAAGGGTGTTGATAGCAAATCTTAGTTTTGCTTGACTCAAACCTGTGGAGACCTTCGAGGTTTTGAAAACCTCAAAGGTCGGGTGTAATTTGAGAAGGTCTTCCGGAGATGGGAAGGCCTTCTTTGGTTTATTGGGGGTTGGGATTAGTTAATAAGGGTTGGAAAATTGAGGCTCGCACAGATTACGCGGATTACGCGGATTTTTTAATTTAGATGGGGAGGATTGGGGGAATTAGTTCCCCGAGGGGTCGGGAGGGGGATTGAGGAATTGAGTTGGGTTCTTGCGACGGGCGCAACGAAATGTCGCAGCGGGCGCAACGGAGGGGTTGGGAGGAAAAGGTTAAAGGAAAAAGGGATACCACGCCTGTCTGCCGCCAGGCAGGAATTGCGCGAATTTCACGAAGGGGAGTATTAGGAGTTTGAGATGTTCAGGTTGCATTTAAAATGGATAAGGGAGTTTGGGGTGTTTTTTAATTTAGAGCGCTGAAGCGCTAGGATTGGCACGAAGGGCACGCGCAGAGGTACTTTGGTAATTTCCACGGAGGCTCGGAGGGGTGGAAGGGTAAAGAAAAAAGGGGAAAGTTTGAGGGAAAAAAGGAACTACGGATGTCTGCTGTTAGGCAGGAATTGGACGAATTAAGAGAAGCGGGAAAAGGTTGAAGGGGACTGATAAGTAATAAGTTGTGTTCTTAAAATTTGCATATTATACTTACAATGATTAGTTTAATGGTGGTTATTGGTGGTTTATTAGTGAAATAATTGTTGCTAATGGGGTACCTTTCTAGTTTTGGGGAAGGTTTTTTGTAATCAAAGGAGTGTTTTTAAGCTTTACAAACTCCTTTATATTTTGTATTTCTTTGACTTAAAACAAATAATGCCTCAGAGAGACAGGTGTTTTATTTATGCCAAGGATATCATGACAATTTCTGGACGTAGCAAGACATATGCATACGCGGTCCTGAAGAAGGTGAAGCTGTACTTTAATAAGCCTGAACATCAAATGGTGACCATTGAAGAATATGCTACTTTTCATGGAATTCCTATGGATTTGCTCAAAAAGTACTTGAAATAAATAAGGTGCAGTCTGAGACTGCACCCGTTTTTGGGCTCTAACAAACCCGCCGGATCTATATCCGGTATCTTACGAAACGCTGTCGTTTAAGAAAATAATTATTTAAGATGTCATCAGGGAAGCGCTCAAACTTCAATCCTGAACCGAATTCAAGGCTTTATTGAAATATTGTCTAGAGATCAATAAAGTCCTTTTTCTTCCAGGCAGACACGGACAATGCTGCCTGTGAATCTTCTACCAGTCTTGTTTTTAGAGCTGTTCAAATTGTTTTGAGCAGTTCTTAGAGGCTCTCGTTTTATGCGAAAGCTGTTGTTTTTGGTTTTCATGTTCATATGATTTATTGTTTCGGGAAATCTATCAATTCATATAAAACTTAAAAAATGAAATCGCTAAGTGAGCAAATTGAACGGTTGAATGAGGATATGGTAAGGACGAACATTTTATCGCCTAAGAATAATCTCTTGTTTTGGATGGTTTATTTTTTGATTGATTATGTCAGTTCTTTATTAATTGACCCTGATCAAGTTGAGCTATTTAGCTCCTTATTTAATTTTATTTTTGTTTTGATATTTTTCTATGGGACCTGTTTTGTGGTCATACCAAGGAGTATTCCTTTAAAGAATAAGCGGTATATTTTATTGAAATTTATTCTCTTGCTTGTAATCATCATCCAATTAAAATGGCTCTTAATGCCATCAGTAGTGGCAATGGAAATGCCCTACTTAAAGTTTTTTATGATTGAGCTTATTCGCTGTTTCCATTTTTCCATTTTAGCTGCCTTGGTGTGTTTTATTCTTATTTCCTTCAAAAAATTGAAGGAACAGTACAGTATACAATTGGCCGCAAGACAGGCTGAGTTGGCTCAGTATCAACTTATGATGAATCCTCATTTTATTGCAAATGGATTAAATGCTATTCAGTCGGATTTTATACTTGGGGATGCAAGGGCGAAGGATAATTTGGTGACATTTACTGAGATGTTGACATATTGCTTCACGAATAGTACTCAGAAGATTATCAAACTCTCGGAAGAATTGGCTTGTATAGAGAAATTCATTCAGTTTCAAAAGCATAGATACGGTAAAAAGCTGCATTTAAGCTACGAATTAAAGGATGAAGCGCAGTATTGCAGTGTATTAGAAATCCCCAAAATGACCTTATTGACATTGGTAGAGAATGTTTTTAAGCATGGTAGGGTCAATGATCAGAACTGTGCTCCAATCATTCAGATAAGTATACTGCCTGATGAAAAGTATATTACTGTGCTAGTAGCCATTAAAAATGCTGTAAATGAAAATAACAAAGCGGTGATATCCTCAAAATCTGGATTCCTGGCTGTATCTCATATTCTGAAGTCATATTTTGATGATCGGTATGATTTGAGCTATTTCTCTCAGGGCGACTTGTTCACACTAAACCTAATATTGAAATATGAGCGGTAAATTTAAAATAGGAATACTGGATGATGAACCAAAAGCATTGGCTTTGATGGCACATTATATCAAAGAAGAGGGGGATTTTGACGTTCTGTTTCAAGAGGATAGTCCATTGAAAGCGATGTCATTGGCATTAGAGAAAGAATTGGATCTTTTGATTACAGATATACATATGCCAAATACTAATGGAATTTGGGTGGCTCAGCAGATGATCTCGCATGATATAGCTGTAGCCATCACTTCTGGGGTTTGGGAGTCTGCACATATGTGTATTAATCTGGATATTGTGGGTTTTATTCACAAACCTATTTCTCAAAAGGGCATATCGGATATTTTAGAGAAGTATAAGCTTAAGTATGCGATTCAAAGTCATAAAGAAAAAATGCTTCAGGTGATGCCTGAGAAGATGTTTATAAAAAGTAATAACCCGTATATTATAGAATCATTGGATTTGAATCATGTCCTGTATTTCAAGGGTGCTAAAGATTATGCAGAGATTTATTTCTCTGCTTCATCAGGACAGAAAAAGCTGCTTTATCAAATCAGTCTACATGATATCACTAAGTCTATAGAAGACCCAATGGTTGTCAGGGTTCATAAATCATATGTGGTCAATGTAAGGAAAATCAGGAAGTGTATTTATGATAAAGCAATATTAGAGGACGGCATAGAAATCCCAATTGGACCATCATACAGGGCAGATTTATTTAAGCTTCTGGAGAGTAGGTGTCTATAGATAAAATAAAAAACAGTTCTCTCCTCCTCCCCTAGTAACATGAATCTATTGCAAAACATGTGGATATGGTTGAGCATGGTAAAAAGTGGGCCTTCTAGTCCATCAAAATGATGTTTATCTAGCGCTTCAATCAAATCTACAAAAAGTTGAGTGGCAGCAAATGATAGTTCCTCGTCATTTCTATGCTCTTGAAACTTTCTTTGAAGTGACTTTTTGCTATAGTTGTCATAGTTGGCATAAATACTTTTGTAGTAGGCTATATAGTTTTGGGCTGAGTGATCAATAAGAATTTTAGACCATATTAAACTTATTGTCAATACCCTATCCATTGATTTGATTTCATTTAAATTCGGGATATCACATAAGAATTGAGATTCTAGGTGGAAAATCGATTCTGATACAGTCATTCCTTTTTTACCATACTTATCATATTCTGGATTATAAGGTACTTTTTGAATAGCTTTGATTCCATCTACCATGATGATTTCTGCTATTAAATTTTTGATGATTTGATCATTCTCTGGTTTCCTTTTGGTTTGAAATCGAATTCTGATTTCAGTTTTGTTGGCATCATATACCAAGAAGTACCATTTCATCTTTTTGATTTCCCTGCAATAAGTTTTCAATATTTTGCTTAATGTCGGTTCAACTGTAATCGGATTCACAGTAATATGGATTGAAGTCCAGTTTTGGTTTTGGTTATATATCTTGTTGACAAAATGAACTTTGGGTTTATTTAAACTGCGTCCTGATTCGTGGCAGTAATGAAATTGTGGATTTGCAAGGTATCCTTTGGCTGTATGCATCATGGTATTGATCCATTCATAGATAAAAAATGTGCTTTTATTTTTCAACTCGTCTAATAATATCAATAAATCTGATGGCTTGTCTGTATCAATCAGCAACTCGGCATCTGATTCGCCAAACAAAAAGCTTTTGGGCAATCGGTGATGTTGGATGAACTGCCTTAATTGATCAGGATTTTTGATGCATATATCTTCAAAGAACCATTTTTGTGGCATCAATATGAGGTCATTCCAAATAATCCTGGGCGTTTTAGGCAGTTTGAGAAAGTGTATATTTTGATATAGGCAGCATTTTGGGAGATTCTCTTCAGAAAAATGCCAAAGGATTTTGGCCAGAGGGTGTGTCAACCTGGTGTAGGAAATTGGGGTATGAAATTGTGGAATGATTTGCAGTCCCTCTTTATTTACAAGCTTCAATCTGCCTTTATCGATACCGAGAAATAACTCACTTGGTTCTAAATCGGTATTTGTTCTTTTGCCAAGAGCATCAAGAATTATGAAAGGTATATTGGATTGGATTCCGGTGAAAATTCGATGGACATTTGTAGCTTCACAAATTAGGACTTCGGCTTTGAGTGCTATATCAGCCGTGGACTGGTAGGCTAGCCATTCGCAATTTGGTAAATGGTTGAACCTTCCGCTGAGCTTCCCCTTTTGATTGATCAGGAGGTTATCGATGACTATTCTTCCACTTTCAGAAATCTTGAATAAGTAATCACAGGATTCGATTTCATTGGGCTGTATGATGCCTGGGCCAAGATCAGTAATATCAATTTCAGTGGCTTCTTCTAAATTGAGTTCCAATAATTTCTGAATTAAGTGATTTTCCTTTTGGAGAGTTGATGCTTCTTGAATAGGATTATCAAAAATTTCCCATAGTTGGAAATGGGGGTGCAATAAGTGATCGAGTGGTACAAATCTGTCGTCAAAGGTGGATTGTAGTTTATGTGTTAGGTTATCCAATACCCTTGATCTATTCGGCTCCAAAAGGGTGGCTATCGCATGTGAAGCATGATCTAACTTGATCTTAATGCTTTTATCTAGAAAAAATTCACCTTGAATATAAGTATCTTCTGTATCATTATGATTTTCAGGTAGTGTTTTTTTACGCTGAGGTGGGTATTTTGGAATTAACATTCCTACGGAGATCAAATCATATATTATTTGACCAATATCTTCAATCTCTACATGTTTATGAATAGTTAGGATATGGGGGATTGTTATTGTTTTCAGTGATTTTAGGTAGTTGATCACTTTTTCTAATGCTGGGTGATATTCCACTTTTACCCAGTCCCATGCTCCATTTGTCCGATCATCAGATTGAGTGAAAGTATGGAAAATCCATGCATCCCCTTCATATGAAATGGTTTGGTTGACCTGGAAGCTGGAAACTCTTTCAGGGCCTAATTTTAAGAAACTTTCCCATCTTGGGTTTTTGGATGCTGCTTGGATATTGTAGGATTTATTGCAATCTATATGGGTATTGGGTGCCCAATTACCGACACCTATTCCTGACCATCCTGCGAATGGAACTGCTCTGTATTTACCTCTTTTTAGGTATTTGAGGACTTTAATTTTGAGTTTATCATTTAAGGTGTTGAAAGATTCATTACAAATTGCTTGATAGAGGATTGGAGAGCTGTACTTGATTTTGTTTTTTATTCGATTGAAGTTTTGCGCAACTAGGTCTAGGTCATCAATATCAAAATCTATTAAAGGAAGTCTGATGATAAAGTCCATGATTTTTTTGCGATGAAATAGTATTGATTTTCATGGAAAAGCAAAAAGAATCGACAAGTGAGCAAATAGAGGGGTCGAAGGTGGGGTTTGGGGGGGATATTGGGGGAATGGGGGATTTAGTTATTGGGGATTAGTTCCCCGAGGGGTCGGGAGGGGGATTGAGGGATTGGGTTGGAAGGAAATGGAGTGAAATATGCTTTGCGATATAAAGTAGATATTTGCCTTCGGCGATATATGGAGAGTTGGTTAGAATTCGAAGTTCATCTGTAAAATATCGAATTACGAAGGGGAAAGCATTTGTTTAATTGCCCCGAAGTGTCGGGGCTTATTAACTGTTTAGGGGGTTTGAGGGAAAAGGAAAAAGGTTAAAGGGGGTAGAGATTGATATATGCTTTGCGATATAAAGTAGATATTTGCCTTCGGCGATATATGGAGAGTTGGTCAG
>NZ_FTOP01000007.1 GCF_900156785.1 Belliella pelovolcani
AAGCTGAGAAAAACCCTGTTTTTGAACGAGGGTCAGCAAAAACTGGCAAAAATGTTCGATTTTTGATTTTGGGTGTCCCAGTGTCGAAGTCAGGAAAAAGAAATCAAGATCAAGAAAACTGATCTTGTTGCAGGTAAGTTCACTGTTAAATTATAACAATTCAAAAAAGTCAGGAATCTGCTATCTCTCGATTGCAGATTCCTGTATTATTTGAAGATTTTGATTTTTTTTAAAACATTTGAATGAAAGTAGTCTTCCAAATGACAACATTAAGAATCTGACTCACCTCCTAAAAGCTATCGGATCAGCCTTTCCTATCCAATCTATAGAATATCCATCTGTATCGATATCTCCTAGTACCCTCAAGCCAGACACATGGGGGGCTGACATGGAAGTTCCTGTCTGATTACTATAACCACCTCCTCTCCAGGTTGATACCACATTAACACCCGGAGCTGCATATTTGATAGGTTCACCATAGTGTGAAAACCATGCTCTCCTGTCTCTAGAATCTATTGCAGAAACTGTAATGGTATAGTTACCAACCACACGAGCTGGACTAAATGCTGTGGCCGGCAAGGCAGAATTACCAGAAGCTATGACCATCCAAATTCTTCTTTTTTCGGATACATTCAGTAAGGCATCATCTAGAACTCTACTCTCATCGAAACCCCCAAAACTCAGATTTGCGACATCCCCAGGAATACCTCGAACACCTAAGTGCTCGATACCAGCTACCATTCCTGAATAAGTGTAAGCTGCCCTAGGACCAAAAAATATCTTAATAGGTACTACTGGCACACCTGCTGCTACACCTACTACACCAAAATGATTATCTAATGCTCCCACTGTACCCGCTACATGGGTACCATGTCCATGCTCGTCATTGAAGTTCCAATCTTTTCTAAATCTATTATAAGGATCAAACCCTTTTTGCGTATCAATATTCAAATCAGGATGATTCAAATCGATACCCGTATCTAAAATGAATACACTGTGCCTACCTGAATACTGAAAGGGTCCTCCGACTCTCTTAATGCCCCAAGGAATAGATTGTGTATTGACTACAGGCTCTTCTGGTTGATTTTTTGGATGATCAATGGGTCTTCCTAGCATGCCCATCCTATCCTGCTCTACATACTTTACCCTGGGGTCTGTACTAATTTCATGAATTTTTTCCTTGGATATTCTAGCTGTAAAACCAGTCAATGCCATTGTATAAGTTCGATCAAGATCCTCTTCACTCAACTTATACTGCGCTAAAAATGAAATGGCTTCTTTACGCATGGCTGCTTGTGCACCTTCGTAATCATCTGGATCAATTCTGAAATTGATTTGGTTGTCATGCAGAATTACAAAGTATTGTCCATCGATAGGCGTGGTACTATAATTAGGAAAAGTCATATTTTCCTGATCATCTGTCATTTCCACAGCTTCTTGATTATCCTCAGCACAAGACGTCATGCCAACCAATACGATTGCAGCAAAAGCAATACATCTATAAAAGTTTATTTTCATAAATCTCTATTTATTATCAAATATATAAACAAAAATGTATTTCATAACAATTTTACTTTTAAGAAAGGATGCATCTTTTGATTAATAATATCTACATAAACGAAATAAGCCTACCAAAAAGATGTTTGGTAGGCTTCTCTGTGATTTTATCAAATTCAAAATTATAAATTATCCCAATCCCAGTCTTCATTCATTTGATTGATAGCATAATGAGCTGTCAAATCATACTGACAAGGAACAATAGACACATAGTTGTTGGCTATTGCCCATTCGTCATTATCTTCTCCTTTATCGAAATTCACAAAATTGCCAGCCATCCAGAAATATTTACGTCCATTAGGGTCATATCTTTCCGAGAACTCTTCTTGCCATTTGGCATGTGCTTGTCTACATACTTTGACACCTTTGATGGGTTCATTCCTCTTTGGCGGGAAATTCACATTCAAAGCGACACCCTTGGACATACCATGGTCAAGCACTTGCTTTGCTATTTTGTAGACGTATTCTTCCACATGCGAAAAGTCTGCTTTGGAAGAATAATCACAGAGACTAAAACCAATGGAAGGATAGCCCTCAAGTGCCCCTTCGATAGCTGCTGACATGGTGCCTGAATACAAAACGGAGATTGAGGTATTACTACCATGATTGATACCACTGACAACTAAATCGACTTTTCGGTCTTTCAAAACATAGTGTTTGGCTAATTTGACGCAATCTGCGGGAGTACCACTAGACTTAAAAGCTTCTACATCTTCAAAAATATCTTCCTCGGATAATCGAAGCGTCTCACCTATTGTAATCGCATGTCCCATCCCTGATTGGGGGCTATCTGGAGCAACTACTACTACTTCCCCGATTTTTTTCATCACATTGACAAGTACCCTGATTCCCTTTGAAGTGATTCCATCATCATTAGAAACCAGAATCAATGGTTTTTTCTTTGGCATAAATTTTTATTTGATTTGGTTGTAATATGCAGTGATTCTAAGAAGATCTCCACGTTTGTCATGGGCGAGTCTATTTTTCCGCATGTATAGCTTCACTTCGTCTTCTCTATCATCAAAGAAATCCATTAAATCTCTTTTTTTCAAAGAATATCTCTGAATCTTTCCTTCCTTAAAAAAATAAAAATTGAATGCCAATCTATAACCATTATTCATCATCATGGGACCTCCCCACATGGGGTTCATCATCATCGGGTTATTCATTCCTCTTGTATCAGTAGCTATATACTCTCTACACAACAAGGCCATTTCGCTGCCTTGAGTCAATATTTCAAAAAATACTGGCGTTTCATAATCTGTGGCTAAGGCATAAGGTAAAGAATAAAATGTACGGATTCCTCCGTAGATTTCGTCAAAAACTTCAAATTGAGAAACATTGGAAGCACCAAAAGTCTCCACGCTTTGTCTCTGAACTTGTACGATGTTGTTATCTAAATCATACATTACCAACCCAACAATAATTTGTCCATCTGTGGTAGTCACTTGCCCCTTGTGCCAGACTTGTGATGGAAATTTATTTTGTGCCTCTACTTGGGTGAAGTTTGTATATGTAAGGAATAAAAGAATCAATAATCTTTTCATCTCTTTAGCCATTTTTGAGTTTGTCCAATTAAAATAACGAATAATTTATAAAATTGGTTGAAGCATAATAGCTTTTCTTATGCTTTGATTTCTAAAAAACAAGCTCAATCAAAAAATCCTCCTGATGTTCAGGAGGATTTCAATACTATTTTTTCATTATGGTATGACCCATTTTATCTCTTTTTGTTTGCAGGTATTTTTCATTGTGCGGATTAGAGCTAATCTCTATAGGAAGCTGCTCCACGATTTCTAAACCATAACCCAATAGTCCAACTCTCTTGGTGGGATTATTTGTGATCAGTCTGATTTTGCTGATGCCCAAATCTCTCAATATTTGAGCTCCCACACCATAATCTCTTTTATCCATTGGAAAACCTAATGCAAGGTTGGCTTGAACGGTATCCATGCCCTGCTCTTGGAGCTTGTATGCTTTCAATTTATTGATCAAACCTATACCTCTTCCTTCTTGGTTCATGTACAAGACTACACCTTTACCTTCTTTTTCTACCATTTCAAGCGCCCTGTGCAATTGTGGTCCACAATCACATCTACAGGACCCAAAAATATCTCCTGTGATACAAGAGGAATGCACACGAACCATCACAGGCTCGTCTTCTGACCATTGGCCTTTGATCAAAGCCATG
This sequence comes from Belliella pelovolcani, assembly GCF_900156785.1. GTDB lineage: Bacteria > Bacteroidota > Bacteroidia > Cytophagales > Cyclobacteriaceae > Belliella > Belliella pelovolcani. The sequence continues at coordinate 3,749 of NZ_FTOP01000007.1, forward strand.
TGTATATCATCAGTATTGGTTTGTCTAAATGCGATCAAATCAAAATCTCCATAGGTTGTTGGCATTTCTACACCTATTTCTCTTTTGATCAAAGATTCATTCTTCAGCCTGTAAGCAATCAAATCCTTGATTGAAACAAGTTTAAGGTTAAAGCGCTCTGCTACTTTCACCAAATCAGGAAGACGGGCCATGGTTCCATCCTCGTTCATAATCTCTACCAAAACCCCCGCAGGCTGTAATCCAGCCAATCTTGAAAAATCTATGGCGGCCTCAGTATGACCTGCTCTTCTCAATACCCCACCTCGCTTTGCTTTGAGTGGAAATATATGACCAGGTTTGCCTAATTCATCCGGATGAATAGAATCATCTACCAAAGCCAGAATGGTCTTTGCCCTATCACTAGCCGAAATCCCCGTAGTACATCCGTGACCAACTAAGTCAACTGAGACTGTAAATGGTGTTTCAAAAGCAGCCGTATTGCTCCCGACCATCAATTCGAGACCAAGTTTTTCGCACCTATCTTCTATCAAGGGTGCACATATAAGACCTCGGCCATGTGTGGCCATAAAGTTGATGATTTCTGGGGTAACCTTTTCAGCTGCACAAACAAAGTCACCTTCATTCTCTCGATCTTCATCATCTACTACAATGATAACTTCTCCGTTTTTGATGGCTTCAATGGCTTCCTCAATGGAATCTAATTGGTAGGGTAAGGACATAATTTTATTTTGAATGCTATAGATTTGGGTTTGCAAAATTAAAGGTTTTCAGTCAGTAAAACTGCCAAAAACCAATTTAAGTTTGGTTAATTGCTGATGACAATTCCTAGCTGTTTGTCGATTTCAGTTTGAAATTTCTTCAATTCCATATAAACTCTCAATTTCTCATCCATCTCCTCAGAGGACTCTCCAGCTTCTTGGGCATACTTTATTTTGTGTCTGGATTCTTCCAGCATCTTTTTGATTACTTTTTGTTTCAATCTCAATATATTATCATAAACTGACTTGGCCAGATCATCTGCTTCCGTTGTGGTGAAAATCTGAAATCTTTCTTGCCAAAGTCTGGATATTTCATGTTTGCGAGTAATCATATTGATCACTTCTTTTTTCACTTCTGAATCTTGAGACTCCATGAAGTAGGTAGGCTGGGGTAAAATCCCTTTACTTAAGGCCTGTTTGTATAGATTTAGTATTTTGTTGAAAACAGGCGTTTCAAAAGTCAGGTCATGTGTTTCTTGCAACAAATACTCGCAAACACTCAACTCCTCAGAAACCATCTCAAAACCATAATTGACCAACATCCGCATCATTTCCCGCTCTTGAGCCTCAAGCTGAGAGCTGTAAGGGAGCGGCTCTTCTTTGGTAGGTAAGAAATCTTCAAATGGAGTATCGGCAGTTTCTTGCTCTCTTTGATCTCTAAAGTATTGGTCTTTTTGAACTTTGAGAAGAATCTTATTCAATTCAATCTGAATGATCTCTTCTTCTATTTCCAATAGCTTGGCAGATTGCCTTACGTACACTGACCTGATTATCGGTTCTGGAATTTTGGCAAGGCTTTGCACCACTTGCTTGATCAATTCGGCTCTTTTGACAGGATCATTGGCTGCTTCATCAGCATAAAGACTGATTTTGAATGCTATAAAATCTTGTGCATTGCTTACAAGATAATCGGCAAAAACCTGTGACCCTACCTTTCTAGAATAGCTATCAGGATCATCTCCATCAGGAAAAACCACCGCTTTGACATTCAGCCCACCCTCCAAAAGCATATCAATACCCCTCAAGGAAGCCTTGATACCTGCTGCATCACCGTCAAATAGCACCGTGACATTGTCAGTAAACCTTTTGATTAGCTTAATCTGATTCTCCGTAAGCGAGGTACCTGAGGATGCCACGACATTCTCTATTCCAGCCAAATGCATGGATATGACATCCGTATATCCTTCTACTAGATAACAGTTGTCTTTTTCCCTGATCGATTTTTTGGCCTGAAACATCCCATAAAGCACATCACTTTTGTGATACACTTCTGTCTCAGGTGAATTGATGTATTTTGGTTGTTTTTTATCCTGAGTGAGTATTCTTGCTCCAAAACCGATTGGTTTTCCGCCTAGATTGTGTATTGTAAATGTGACCCGACCTCTAAACCTATCATAAACCCTATTTGGATCTCCTTCTTTTTGTAAAACAAGTCCAGCTTTGAGTAGAATTTCTTCTGAATGACCAGCTTCCTTAGCTGCCTTGAGTAAATGGTCCCAACCGTCTAAAGTATAGCCAAGATCAAATTTCTCAATGATGTTTTGATTGAATCCTCTCTCTTTGAAATAACTCAGACCTATTGCTCGACCTTCTTCTGTGTGCAGGTTTTTGACAAAAAAATCCTTAGCAAAATTCAATGCAATGTAAAGACTCTCACGTTCATTGTATGCTTGGATTTCTTCAGGTGTGTTCGCTTTGTCTTCCTCTACTTCAATCCCGTATTTCTTTGCCAGATGACGAATAGCTTCATTGAAGCCTACGCCTTCAATATCCATGACAAACTGAATGGGATCTCCCGCCTTGCCACAACCAAAGCATTTGTAAATCTGTTTGGCTGGTGATACAGAAAAAGATGGGGATTTTTCGTTGTGAAACGGACAACATGCCCAGAGATTCTGACCCTTTTTCTTGAGCGGAACATAGTCATTGACTACATCTTCTATATCTGCTCGCTCTCGAACTTTCTCGGTTGTTGCTCTACTGATTGCCATTTAAAATTCACTTCAATTGTCAAAGATAAAAAGTATTCGGCCAAAACATAGGTGGCTTTTGAGAAACTATTTATTGTATTGAAAAGTTAAGATTAAGATTGAAACTAAATCAGAACATTATTCATTTCACTGTATTCCTTGTGATGATTTAATACGACCTCAATAAAACTGAGTGTTTTATTTAGAACAATTATAGCCTAACTTGCGACAAAATTGAAAATCGTATCCAATGACAATTAGCAAAGAACAAATCCTACAAGCGTTAGCCACCGTCGAAGATCCAGATCTCAAAAAAGATTTGGTGACTTTGGGAATGATTCAGGATATTTCTATAGAAGAAAACAAAGTTAGTTTTAAGGTAGTTTTGACCACTCCAGCATGCCCGCTGAAAGAAGTGATTAAGAACAACTGTATTGAAGCACTTGAAAATAGTTTGGGTACAGATGTGGAGTTGGATATTTTTATGACTTCCAATGTCACCACCACAAGAGACAATACGCCACTGCTTCCACAAGTAAAAAACATCATTGCTATTGCGTCTGGTAAAGGTGGGGTTGGAAAATCTACAACTGCTTCCAATCTAGCTGTTGCTTTGGCAAATTCAGGAGCTAAAGTAGGCTTAATTGATGCGGATATATCGGGTCCATCTGTTCCTACCATGTTCAATGTAGAATCAGAGCAACCTGCAGTTAAACAGGAAAATGGAAAAAATGTCATTATCCCAATTGAGCAGTATGGTGTAAAATTAATGTCAATTGGATTTTTGACCCCAGCAGATTCAGCTGTGGTATGGAGAGGCCCTATGGCTAGTTCTGCTCTGAAGCAATTTATTGGTGATGTAGAATGGGGTGAGTTGGATTATTTATTGATTGATCTTCCTCCTGGAACTTCCGACATTCATTTGACTATGGTGCAAACCATTCCAGTCACTGGCGCCGTAATTGTAACTACACCTCAGAAAGTTGCGCTGGCAGATGCCACGAAAGGATTGTCTATGTTCAAGCAATCTCAAATTAACGTACCTATCTTAGGTGTTATTGAAAATATGGCTTATTTTACACCCGAAGAATTACCAAATAATAAATATTACTTGTTCGGTAAAGAAGGTGGTAGAAAGTTAGCTGAGAAATTTGAAGTACCGTTCTTAGGAGAGATACCTATTGTACAGAGCATCAGAGAAAGTGGGGACACAGGCTATCCTGCTGTACTAAAAGAAGGTGTTACGCAAAAAGCTTTCTCTGACTTAGCAGAAAGTGTAGCAAGACAAATCGCTATCAGAAACGCTAGCAAAGCAAAAACAGCCGTTGTACAAATGGGGGCTTGATATTAAAGAGTTTGAAAATGGAAATGAAAGAAAAAATAGAACAAGCATTAGACAGCATAAGACCATACTTAGAGGCTGATGGTGGTAATGTGAAAGTAGTAGAATTAACTGATGACATGGTATTGAGGATAGAGCTTACAGGTGCTTGTAGTTCCTGCCCTATGTCTACAATGACCCTAAAAGCCGGTGTAGAAGAAGCTGTCAAGAAAGCCATACCTGAGATCATTAAAGTAGAGGCTGTAAATATCGCGGTTGCGTAATTGTGTATTGAATTATATGGTTAGGATATTTCATCATTTGAGGGTAAGCTTGAGCTTTACCCTTTTCCTGTTTTTACTGAGTTTTTCGGTTTATTCACAAAACTTTTTTGGGCAGCCCTATCAACACATGCATGATGAAAAGTGTGGCCATACCATCATTGAAAAAATGCAAGAGGAAGCGCTCGGAATTTATGGTTCCAGAGAATTTTTTGAATCTTGGGTCAATGATAAAATGGAAGAAATATCCAAATCACCACGAATCCAAGCCAGAGTTCAAAATGAAAGAAGAGTCATCCCTGTTGTGGTTCATGTCATTCACAATGGTACAGCGGTAGGTCAAGGTGCTAATATTCCTTTATCGCAAATTGAAGCTCAAATCAGAACTCTTAATGAAGACTTCAGAAGATTAAATCCAGACAGAATTCAAACTCCAGCAGAATTCCAAAATGTGGCAGCCGATGCAAATATTGAATTTGTGTTAGCCAAAGTAGACCCAAGAGGTATACCTACCAATGGCATTGTCAGGGTTCAAGGAACTAAAAGCGTCTATGATATCAATGATGCTGCTCTTATCTCAGAAATCTCTAGCTGGCCACCTGAAGATTACCTCAACATGTGGGTTGTCACGCTTCAACAACCTTTTATTGGTTATGCTACTTTCCCTGTTTCAAATTTACCTGGTCTAAATTTTTCTCCAACCCCAAGAGAATTAGATGGAGTAACGATGGATTACAGATATTTTGGTGAAGGTGGAAATGCAGTTTCGGGATCTAGAGGCAGAACTACCACGCATGAAATCGGCCATTTCCTTGGCTTAAGGCACGTTTGGGGAGATGCACAGTCATCAGCCAATGGCTGTGAAGTAGATGACTTCGTTGAAGACACTCCTAACCAACAAAGTCCAAACAATGCTTGTAGAATTAACAATCCGCTTTTTAGTTGTGGTAGTAGGGATATGACTGAAAACTACATGGATTACACTCCTGACGCTTGTATGAATCTTTTCACCCAAGGTCAAGTAGCGAGAATGAACGTAGTACTAGAATTCAGTCCAAGAAGGGGCTCTTTGATCAATAACTTTGCAACACAAGACCCTAACTTACCTACAATAGATCTTTCAATCGAAAGAATTATTGACCCACAAGACCTTATTTGTTCCAACGATGTGACTCCAACTATTGAATTACTCAATAGAGGGCTAAACAATATAACCTCAGCAACAATAGAAATCAGGCTAAATGGAAATTTGATTCAAAGCAGAAATTTCTCCTTCAACCTAGCCACGGGTGAAGATGCAATAGTGGATTTCAACCCGATCAACTTGAGTGGCAATGGCCAAGACTTATTTGAAGCTAGAATAACGCAGGTGAATGGTCAATCATCAGACGGAAACCCAGACAACAATTCTAGAAACAGTAGACCCATCATCCAACCAGAGATCAATATTCCATATTCTCTTGATCTTTCTACAAATATAGGTGATTGGATTATCAGAAATCCAGACAATTCATTGACTTGGGAAAGAGTTTCACTTCCCATATCAGGTAGCATTCAGAATTTGATACGAATTCAAAACTACGAATATGAAGCTCCAGGAGAATTGGACTTCTTCATTTCGCCATCGATTAATTTAGCCAATTTCCCTAATGCGCAACTGACTTTCAACATGGCGCATGCGCCATATAATGCCGCTGGGTTTTCTGATGTTTTGTACGTAGCAGTATCCACTGACTGTGGCAATACATTTAACATCATCGATTCACCTTATGATAAGGATTCCAATCTTTTACAAACAGCACCTGCAATTCTTGAAGAATTTATTCCAAATTCAAATGCGCAGTTCAGAAGAGAGATTGTTAACCTTGCTCAATACAATGATTTTGATAATGTCAGAGTAGCATTTATCTCCAGAACTGGTTATGGCAATAACATATACATCAAAGATATTGAAGTATTGGCTACAGAGCAGTTTAGATATAAAATTGACTTAAACAGGCTGGTAAGTCCAGGGCCAATCAATGATGGCTCTCAAACAAACGAGCTAGTACAAATTACCAATACTGGTAACTTACCAATCACAAGCTTTATACTTAATCGACGAACAAATAATGCCGCACCACAGAGCTTTGTAGCTCGGGGAGCTTCCCTGAATGCAGGCCAATCACTCAATGTGGAAATTCCAAATTCGCTTACTGCCTCAGGCGTTTCAAGAGTTCAATATGATTTGGTATTTCCAAACTTTGACCAAAATCCTGGGAATGAATCTCAACTTGTTCAATTCAACGTGAGAAATACCAATACAATCACAGCCCCTTGGAGACAGAATTTTAATGCGACAATCAATCTGCAACCTTGGTCTAGTGTCAACACATTGAGCAATCAGAATTCTTGGGATGTGATTCCACTTCAAAATGAAGCTCAAAGTAATCTTATCAGGTTAGATGGATCCAATTCCAACGAGCCACAATGGGTTGGCTCACCAAAATTCAATCTATCCTTGAGCCGGCAAGCAAGTATTTTCTACAGCATAGCTGCTAGTAATCAGGCTCCTTCTACCGTTTTCAAAGTAATGGGGAGTACAGATGGTGGTGTGACTTATACGGAGCTCTTGAGAAAAACAGGTGCAGAGATTAATACTGTCAGTTCAGGTTCCGTCAATCCTAATAACAGGGCTGAGTTCAATAGAGAGTTTGTGGATCTTTCTGAATTAGCAGGATCTGGAAGAACCAATGTAAGGTTAGCATTCGTCATCGAAAATGGAAGTCCTAGCAATGACCCTGTCTATATAGATGATATAGAATTATTCCTCTCTGCTAATCCTGAGCCAGTAGATCCAGGATTAGGTAATACCATTATTTATCCAAATCCTGCTAGAGACGTATTCAGCATTGCTTTCAATTTGCAAACTTACGAAACGGTAAATATTCAGGTAATTTCTTCAAGTGGTACAGTTGTTCAAGATATCGATTATCCTAATACGCTCAACCAGACATATAACTTTAGCACTCAGCTATTTTCAAAAGGTTTGTTTGTCGTGAAAATTACCAGCAACTCTTTGACGGAAACAAGAAGGCTGATCGTCCATTAGTATTTAATCATTAGAAAAAGTATTAGTCCAAATATCAAAAGGGCACATTTATTGGTGAAAATTAAATATAATTTTACCTTTATACGTTAGCTTAAAAAATCTATCTGCATGAGCAAACTCAAAGATTCCTTAAAGAAAGTAGGGATTCATCTTCTTTTGATACTAGGTGCAACTACTCTTATCGCATTCTTGTTTCTAAAATTCTTTTTGCCATCTTACACCAACCACGGACAAACTGTTTCCATTCCAGACTTGGAAGGGTTCAGCTATGAAGAACTGGATAGCTATCTAGGTGCTAGAAATTTGAATTATGAAATTGAATTGGATAGTGGGTTCAATGCAGACTTACCTCCATTGACTGTTCTCAAGCAACTTCCTCGAGCAGGGAGTCAAGTGAAATCTGGCAGAAAAATCTACATTACGCTCAATTCAAAAAATGCTCCTATGATCAAGATGCCAAACTTGGTCAATAGTCAATTGAAGAATGTGCAAGAAATCTTGTCTAATATTGGACTAGTCAGAGGGGAAATCAAATATGTGCCAGATATTGGAATCAATGTGGTTCTTGAGCAAAAATATAGAGGTCGAAACATTCCTGAAGGTTTTGAACTACCTAAAGGCTCTCAAATTGACCTAGTTGTCGGTGACGGATTAGGAAATCAAATTCTTGATGTTCCTAACCTGATAGGTATGGACGAAATCGATGCGGAATTTCTGATCATTGGATCTGGCTTGAGGATGGGAAGACTCAACTATGTCACCACAGATACTGTTCCTCAAGGAACAATCGTAAGACAAATCCCTCCTTCTGGCGCAGAGGTCAAAACAGGAGAGCCAATAGATCTTTGGATTTCAGAAATAGCAAAACAAAGAGATTTTTAATGAAAAATAATTGGGCAATAGGTTTACTTTTTGTCAGCATGCTCTTGCTGTGCATCAGTGAGTCTTTTGCCCAATTCCAACAGCTTCCTACCCCTGTCAGCGAAACATCAAACAGATTTTTTCAAGGAAGAATACTAGAAGATCAAATATTGTCACTCCCATTCTGGGATGATTTTAGTACCAAGGGAATCAGGTCAGACTTATGGATCAATGATGGTGTGACGCATTCTTACACAGTTGCTAATGGAGCACCCAGCCTTGGAGTTGCTTTATTCGACGGCATTGCATCCAATGGCAGACAATATGATAACAACCCATTGGCACAAGGCTTTGCAGATCAATTGACCTCAAGGCCAATCGACCTAAATACTCTAAGTGATAGCGAAAAAGAAACTGTATTTCTAAGCTTCTATTGGCAGCCTGCAGGTAAAGCAGAAATGCCAGATATCAATGACCAAATCACATTACAGTTTTTGAATCAAGCTGGAGAGTGGGTTGAAATATGGAACCAATTTGGGGAATTGGAAGCACAGAGACTTTTTTTTACGCAAGAAATCTTCCAAGTGACAGAAGAATTTCAGCATGAAAGCTTTCAATTTCGATTTCAAGCAAGAGGGAGGCTATCAGGGCCATTTGACACTTGGTTGATTGATTATGTCTACTTGAATAAAAACAGAAGCCTACTAGACAGGAATGCAATAGATCGAACCTTGACAGAAACAAATTCCCCTATTTTTGAAAAACATGCATCAGTACCTCTTTTTGAGTTGACAGCTGAACCAGAGCAATATCTGACCAATACAGGAAATGAATTTAAAAATCTGGAAAACAGGTTTCGTGCGATGGAATACACCATTGAGTTACGTGATTTGGAAACTCAAAACTCCCTTTTCAAAATCAACAATAATACACCTTTTAACCCAGTACCTCTAGCTTTGGAGAGAAGAGGTTTCAGTTCAAACCCCATCTCTTCGATACCATTGCCTGAATCAGAGGGTGATTTGGAACTGGTGACATACTTGAGCTCTGGCGATGGGGTTTTATTCCAGATCGTTGAAGGAGATAGCATTTTTTATCCTGAAGTAGATCTTAGAATCAATGATACAGTCAGGACGATTGTTTCTGTTAGAGACTATTTTGCCTATGATGATGGAAAAGTCGATTATTCTGCTGGGATCAATCAGAGATCTGGCATGCTTGCCGTCAGATATGAGAAAACACAAAATGCCTTTCTCAAAGGAATCAGCATCAACTTTACTAATTTTCTGCAATTCGACAGGGGCATAGATATCATGGTCTGGGGTAATCTTGACTCAGAACCACTCTATGTCAAAGAGAGTTTGATTCCAAGAAAAGAAAGCATAGAAGAATTCTCCTTCTTTGAAATTGATGAAAATATCCTGCTACCTGATGTGTTTTATGTGGGTTTTACGCAGTTCACTAATGACTTCATCCACGTAGGATTAGATAAAACCAGAGACAACGGAGAAGAAATCTTTTACAATGTGGCTGGAAGCTGGCAGCAAAATGAATTTGTAAGTGGCTCGCTGATGATTAGACCGCATCTCAGTCAGTCGCCACCAGTAGAAGAGTCTGAGGCCATTACTACCGAAAAATTAAGATTATATCCTAATCCAGTCATCGATCAATTAAGAATTGATGGGCAATTTGAATTGATTCAAGTTTTGGATCCATATGGTAGGAGAATAAATATACAATCCGAAGAGCTAGAAAATGGTAAAATCCTTAATTTTGCAGGGCAAATGCGTGGAATGTATTTGATCAATGTCTTGGAGCATGGCAAACCACAATCATACAGAATACTAGTCAAATAAATCATATGGAAGATATCAACGTAGAAGAGCTCAAACAAAGATTAGACAATAAAGAAGAATTTGTATTCATCGATGTAAGAGAAGAATGGGAATACGAAGAAGATAACTTGGGAGCATTGAATATCCCACTTGGAACACTCCCGCATCAATTAGAAGAAATTGAAAAATATAAAAACCAGGAGATCGTCATCCACTGTCGTTCTGGTGCAAGAAGTGGAAATGCTAAGAAATTTTTGGAAACCAAAGGCTATTCTAAAGTAAGAAATGTCCTTGGTGGTATCATGGCTTTCAGAGCATTAGAAGATTAAAAAATCCTGATGCTGATAGATTAAATCAAAACAGCCATCCAAGAATTTTGGATGGCTGTTTTGATTTTTCCTTTTAAAACGGTGCTGGTTCATCGCTTCCAAAACCTCCTGGAAATCCTCCTCCTTCATCACCTCCATTGGCTTTAGATTGGAGTCTGATGGTATTGCCACTTTCGAAACCTTGACCACTTGCACTGCTGGGGAATTTGGATCCATAAAGGGCATCTTGTGGCTTATATGGCACATTCAATTCTAGATCGGTAAATCTGGTATACTTTCCGATAAATCTCAATTTCACTGTTTCCAAAGAACCATTTCTGTGCTTGGCAATAATCACCTCACCTACTCCCATGGTAGAATTACCCTCCTCGTCTTCATTGATACCGTAATATTCAGGCCTATAGAGGAACATGACCATATCCGCATCTTGCTCAATAGCACCTGATTCCCTCAAATCTGAAAGTTGAGGCCGCTTATCTCCTCCCCTTGTCTCCACTGCCCTAGATAACTGAGAAAGTGCGATCACAGGTACTTCCAATTCTTTTGCGATCATTTTCAATGACCTTGAAATACTTGCAATCTCCTGCTCCCTATTTCCTCCACCTCCAGACTTGGAATCACCTGACATCAGCTGCAAGTAATCAATTACAATCATCTGAATATCATGCTGGGCCTTGAGCTTCCTACATTTTGCCCTGAGCTCTAGAATGGATAGAGCAGGTGTATCATCTACAAAAAGCGGTGCTTTGGAAAGCTTAGCAGTTTTGTGAACCAACTGCTCCCATTCATAATCCGCTAGATTTCCTTTTTTGATTTTCTCTGAATCCAATTCTGCCTCTGATGAAATCAATCTATTCACCAACTGCACAGATGACATCTCCAATGAGAAAATTGCAACAGGTCTATTGTGATCTACCGCAGCATTTCTCAAAACAGAAAGTACAAAGGCCGTCTTACCCATCGCAGGTCGCGCAGCGATGATCACCAAGTCAGATTTTTGCCAGCCTGAAGTAACTCTATCAAGAGCAGTAAAACCACTAGGCACACCTGTCAAACCATCCTTTTGACCTTTTTTGGCTTCCAACTCCATGATGGCTGTTTTCATGATCGAGCGCATATCGGAATAATTTTTCCTGATATTTTTCTCTGATATTTCAAAAAGAGATGACTCCATCTTATCTAAAAGCTCAAATACGTCCGTAGTATCTTCGAAAGCCTCTTTCTGAATTTCTGAAGCTATGCTAATCAAATCACGCTTCATTGCCTGTTCGGTGATGATTCTGGCGTGATATTCAATATTGGCGGCAGAAGAAATCTTGGAAGTCAGCTCAGTGATAAAAAATGCTCCTCCAGCAATTTCTAGTTTACCATTTTTCCTCAATTGATTGGTAACAGTCAACATATCTATGGGTTGACTATCACTGAACAAATCTAGAATGGCAGTATAGATTACTTTGTGTGATTCCTTGTAAAAACTCTCAGGTCGTAAAATATCCACAACTTGAGTCAGGGCATCCTTCTCAAGCATCAATGCGCCCAAGACAGCTTCTTCCAACTCTATTGCTTGGGGTGGAAGCTTCCCTACCCCTGATATTCCAGCCAAATCAGGCTTTTTTCTTCCTAAAATTCTATCTTTTCCCTGTGGATTATTCTCTGCCATAGAAACAAATGTAAGCTGTTTATGCAAAAGGTTTTGAACAATTTATGCACGAGTTATCAACACCCCAATTAATCAACGGATAATCAAAGCACTAGCGTATGGCATGCAATTATTCTGTCAAAAAAAGGAAATAAAAATCATTTCAGACTAATATTTGCTAAGAAGGTTCTAATTTTAATCTTCAGAAAAATTATGAAAAAGCAATATCATTTTATAGCCATCGGCGGAGCAGTGATGCATAATCTTGCCCTTTCTATGGTGGCCAAAGGCTACAAAGTCAGTGGTTCTGATGACGAAATTTATGAACCCTCAAAAAGTAGACTCTTACAAGCAGGCATCTTACCAAATGAAAAGGGATGGTTTCCAAAAAAAATCCACGCTGACCTAGACGGAATCATCCTAGGTATGCATGCTAGAATTGATAATCCTGAACTTGTTAGAGCCAAGGAGCTAGGAATCCCTGTCTATTCTTTTCCTGAATTTATCTACAATCAAAGCAAAGATAAAACTAGAGTAGTAATCTCAGGAAGTCATGGAAAGACGAGTATCACTTCGATGATTTTGCATGTGCTCAAAAATGAAGGACTGGATTTTGATTACTTGGTTGGCGCACAGTTAGATGGTTTCGACCTAATGGTCAAGCTATCAGATGCGCCTATCATCATCATTGAAGGTGACGAATATTTGACTTCACCGCTAGACAGAAGACCAAAGTTCTTTCATTACCACCATGATATACTTCTGATGAGTGGCATAGCTTGGGATCATTTTAATGTATTTCCAACTTTTGAAAAATATGTTGAGCAATTTGAAAAACTGGCCGAAATGACTGCTAAAGGTGGGACTTTCATCTACTGCGAAAAAGATCCAATTGTCAAAAAAATTGGTGAATCCCATAAAGAAGCAGCGATCAAGCTAATTCCATACGAAGCCCATCCAAGTAAGATTGTCGACGGGAAAACCATCTTATTGGCTGATCAGATGGAACTTCCCATCCACATATTCGGAGACCATAACCTTCAAAATCTTCAAGGTGCTATTCATGTTTGTGAAAGTCTAGGTGTGAAGAATGCAGCTTTTTATAAGCATATTCAAACATTCAAAGGCGCTGCCAAAAGGCAAGAAATACTCGCAGAATCAAGTGATGCTGTATTGTATAGGGATTTTGCCCACGCGCCTTCCAAACTCAAAGCAACTGTAAATGCAGTAAAAAACCAATTCCCAAATAGAAAGCTAATAGCTGTACAAGAATTGCACACCTACAGCTCTCTCAATAAGGAATTTATCCATAATTATGCACATACTTTTGATCAAGCTGATATAGCCATTATCTATTTGAATCCAAAAGCCGTATCTTTGAAAAAGCTAGAGTTGATGGATGAAAACACATTGAAAGCAGGTTTTCAGCGCCATGATTTACTTGTATTCACTCAAATAGACCAACTCAAATCATTCCTAGAACAACAAAATTATCAAGACACTAACTTGCTTTTGATGAGTTCGGGTAATTATGACGACATGGATCTATCCATACTTAAAAACAAAATCAACAAAAACCTTTAAGATGAATTTAAATATCAAAACCCCAATTGCCTTTTTTGACCTTGAAGCTACGGGAACAAACATATCTACTGACAGAATTGTAGAAATTTCCATTGTCAAAGTACAGCCGGATGGTACGGAGGAAATCAAAACCATGAAAATCAACCCTACCATCCCAATTCCATTGGAATCATCGCTGATCCATGGCATCTATGATGCTGATATCAAAGACGCCCCTACTTTTAAGGATGCATCTAAAGAACTGCATCAGTTCTTCGCAGGTGCGGACTTAGCAGGTTTCAATGTCTTGAAATATGATATCCCTTTGTTGGTTGAGGAGTTTTTGAGAGCGGGGATTGATTTTGATATTGAAAAAAGAAACTTGCTTGATGCACAGAAGATTTTTCACTTGATGGAAAAAAGAAACCTTTCTTCAGCCTATAAATTTTACTGTGGCAAGACTTTAGAAAATGCACACAGTGCTGAAGCGGATACCATAGCCACCTACGAGGTGTTCAAAGCCCAAATAGAAAGGTACGAGGGGGAAGAAGCGGAAGACTTATTGGGTAATAAGTTGGGTGTTTTTCAAAATGACATGAAAAAAATCCACCAATTACTCAATGAAAAAATGGTTGACCTCGCTGGTCGATTTATTTTCAATGAAAGTGGTGAGGAATGTTTCAACTTTGGAAAACACAAAGGAAAAACCATCGTCCAAGTACTCAAAGAAGAGCCTTCTTACTATGATTGGATGATGAAAGGTGACTTCCCGCTAGATACCAAAAGGAAATTCACACAAGTAAAGCTGAGAAGCTTCAACATGGGTTAATATCAAACATAACGACATTAAAAAACCAGACTTAGCGTCTGGTTTTTTTAATTTATTGCTGCTTGTTACTCTTTTCGTAATACTCCATTGATTTGGGCATCTGCTTGTTGAGCTCCTCGATTCTTCTGTTTGGCCCTGGGTGCGTAGACAAGAAATCTGGTGGTCTATTTCCACTAGCCCCAGCATTCATTCTTTCCCAAAATGCAGGCGCTACTCTTGGGTCATAACCCGCCAAAGCCATGAAATCCAATCCTAATTGGTCTGCTTCTAATTCATGTCTTCTTGAAAAACTCAACATCCCTAGCTGTCCTCCATAGCCTACAGCTTGGAGAAAAATATTTTGAGTCAAAGTAGGGTTTTGCCCCATGGCCACTTGAACCCCACCAATTAGGCCATTGAGCACTAATCCATTAGACATCCTTTCTCTTGCATGACTAGCTATTGCATGGGCTACTTCGTGACCCATTACTACTGCTACCCCTGCTTCATCTTGACAGATCGGCATAATACCAGTGTAGAAAGCCACTTTTCCCCCCGGCATACACCAAGCATTGACTTGCTCACTTTCGATCAGGTTAAATTCCCAAGCAAATCCTTCTAAAGCCTTTTCATATCCACGCTCCGCCATATATTTGGACACCGCATCAGCAATTCTTCTACCAACCTTCACTACCATTTGACCTTCTGCTGTATTAGTGACCAGCTTACTTTCACTCAGTACTTGAGCATATTGATCGTAAGACATAGGGAGGATTTCAGCATTGCTGACCAAACTAAGCTGGTTTCTGCCACTTAGAGGCACCTTAGCACAGGAATAAGTAATAATTCCAACGAGAAACAAAATTGATATTTTCTTGAACATAACAGTAAGAATATTTTCACGAAAATGCCCAAAAAAGATGCCATATCAAAAAGCTTTTTATAATTTTCAATTAAATTGAAGTTTCTTGAAAAAACAAACTTATGACTCCAGAAGCAAAATCCTATCTCAGTAAAATGACAAACCCTTTTATATTTTGGTGGGCCATGCTTTTCAAGCTACCCTCAGCGATATTTTGGAGGCTTAAAATCAAAACTCTAACTCCTGACCAATGTCAAGTTAGTATTCCCTTTTTCTGGAGATCTCAGAATCCCTTTAAATCAATATACTTTGCAGCATTGGCTGGTGCAGCTGAACTTAGCACAGGAGCTTTATGCCAATTGTCGATGGCGGGGAAAGGAAAATACAGCATGCTTGTTGTAGATTTCAGAGCTGAATATTATAAAAAAGCCAATCAAAAAATCACCTTCACTTGCGATCAAGGGAAAGAACTTACTGCTATCATTGATCAACTTCAAGTGGAAGAAACAGGTAAACTAACCATGATTTCTACGGGTACCAACGCCAGTGAGGAGATTGTGGCCAAATTTTATGTCACATGGTCCTTTAAGAAAAAAGCCTGATCAATACTTTCTGCCAGTCTTCCTATCAAAAAAATCTAAAAGCCGTTGTTCTACCATTTTGGTATTCATGTCTTTGAATTGATGGCTGATATTCTGAAGATTGAATTCAATGATCAAATCATCCAAATCTTTGTCTGTGAGATTGTATTCTTTTTTTAGTGCAATCATCACTGAATCAGACTGAATCAAATCTAGGTAATCTTGCTGCCTAGCAATTTCAGCCAGTCTTCTAGCATACTGTCTTTTCTGCCGCTCACTCTTCATAAAATACGAAATCGGCCCATCAATTGTCAAGGCAGGCATCAGCCCTGGATTATCTGACATTCCAGAATAGATTTTTCCTGGCCCAGCAGGTCTATCCGTCAAACCACGCATACCAGTTGGGCTTGCAGTCCCATCCATCGAAAACGGTATCCTATATTCCTTGGCATAAACATCAAACCTTGGTAAAAGTCGGGCATTCAAATAAATCTCCATCACAAAATGTGTTTGCTCTCCTACCCTTTTACCAGCAGGGATGTAATGCTGTCTTTTGAAAACTAAGGAGTCTCCAGAGCTACCTTTGATACGGAAATATCCACGCATATTGGTTTCTGCGCTATCTTGATTGGTTAAATTGACCACCCAAACCTGATCTAAATATCCCTTATCCAAGCCATCAATCACATTACCAGTAATTGTTTGAGCTTTGGATAAGCTACCAAAGCTTACAAAAAAAGATATGATCAGAAGTATTTTTTTCACAGTACGAAGTTACAAGCTATGTATCTGACACAAAAATATCCGCTGTTAAAAAACATTAAGCAGCATAATGACTATTTTAGGATCCAAAGAAATTCCTAATGAATAGGGTGAATATGGAAAAACATTATTTAACAAGGTATGCACCTACACCAAGTGGGTTTTTACATCTTGGAAATATCTTTTCCTTTTTGAACACTTATCACTTGGCCAAAGCTTCTGGAGCAAAAATCTTACTAAGAATAGATGATTATGATCAAGAAAGGGTAAAGAAAAAGTATATCCAAGACATCTTCGATACTTTAGACTTTTTAGAAATCCCTTTTGACTTAGGGCCTAAAACCTTAAAAGAATTTGAAAGCAATTACAGTTTCAAAAATAGAAAAGCCAATTATACCAAGGCCTTAGAAACTTTGAAAGCTAAAAACATGCTTTTCGCCTGTGATTGTAGCAGAAAAAAGGTCGAGCGAATGCATCCTAAAGGCTTTTATACTGGGTTTTGCCAGAAAAGAAATCTTGATTTCAACTTATCTGCTATTAATTGGAGAGCCAAATTACCATTTCATCATCCTATAAAAATTAAAACAACTGATGGTTGGGAATCTGGAAAAACTCCTGGAATACTCAATGATATAATTGTGAAAAAAAAAGATGGGCTACCTTCCTATCAATTAGCATCTGTAGTGGATGACCTAACTTTTGGGATAGACTTGATTGTCCGGGGCAAAGATTTATGGGGATCATCTTTGGCTCAGATTCATATCGCTAACCATTTGGGGCAAAATACATTTGGTCAAAATACTTTTCATCATCATGAACTAATCAAAAATGCCAAAAACCGTAAATTATCAAAATCAGCTGGAGACACCTCTATTCAGTTTTTGAGAAAATCAGGTAAAAAGAAATCAGACGTCTTTAGATTACTAGCAGACCAATTAGGAATAAAACAACCCATTGAAAGTATCGAAGATTTTTCTAATTATTGCTTACAAAAATAAAAACCAGTTCCTGCGGAACTGGTCTTATTAATATCAATTAATTCTCCTCCAAGAAATAAGCATGAATCTCTCAGTCTATAGTTTTCAATAAGTATCCATGCGTATCGAATATCAACAAATATCAAACTTAGACTTCTCAAGGATTTTTTTGTTGGCAAATTCGATTTGAGGTTGTTTAACTTTTAATACTTCGCAGGTTGATCTTTTGCAGGAATGGTTTTCATGATAAACTCCCTGATATCATCATTTGAAGTTTTCAAATCTTCAGCTCTCAAGTACATCATATGACCAGATCTATAGCCTTTGAAAGACATTCTGTCTTGTAATTTACCATTAGGATCCATTTGCCACATGTTGTATTTGGCATTGAAATAATCCGTACCACCGTCGAAATAACCTGACTGAGTCATCACGTGTAGATATGGATTTTGACGCATCGCATTGGCCAATTGCTCGCCTGTGTTGTCATTACTTCTATCCCATGGGTTGACTGGACCAAAAAGATTGTATGTCAAATCTGTCTCATACTTCAGGACATTTTTAGCATAAAGGTTGAAAGCTGGTGCAAAAGCATGATTCCATGAAGTCAAAGCAGGGTCAAAATCATAGCGGTCACCGGCATCAGACTTATCTATCCCTCTATATCTGCTATCAAGTCTACCAATCGTTAACCCCTGATCACGCAACAATTCTTTCCAGAAAAAGCTGGTCGGAACAGCTAAGTTGTGCTCAAGGATAACTTTCTCGCTCAATCCTGAGTAATAGGCCATTTTAGAAGCAATTTCCTTTCTCTTGGCTGCGTCCAATGAACCTCCACGCGCAATGGCAGGGAGTACTTCATCTAATGTGTATTTTTCAACTTCAGGAAGAATTTGATCTAAATCTTTGGACTGAAGGTCAGCAGGCAAAACTCCGTGATACCAAGCCGTAGCGGCATAATATGGCAAGTAATTCGCTGCTGCAACTGGACCATTTCTATCCAATCCAAGACCTGTAGGAGACACGAGAATCACGCCATTGAAATACATCCAATGTGAATTTTGTAATTGAGAAACCAATCCAGCAACTCGAGTAGTACCATAGCTTTCTCCTATCAGGTATTTTGGAGAGGACCATCTATTTTGTCTACTTACAAATGTATTGATCCAATCAGCCAGGTACCTGATGTCAGCATTCACACCAAAGAATGTTGACCTAGATACCTCCTTATTCACAATTCTGGAATAACCTGTATTCACCGGATCTACAAAGACGATATCGGCAACATCTAGGATAGAATGAGGATTTTTGCTGTAGCCATAAGGCTGAAGCGGATAGCCTTCATCATCAATATTAAGCTTATACGGACCCGTATAAGCCAAATGCATCCAAATAGAAGCTGAACCTGGGCCACCATTGAAAGAAATCACCAAAGGTCTACTTGTCTTGTCTGAGACATCTGTTCTTTCATAGTAGGTATAGAACAAAGAAGCCATCGGTTTGCCATCCTCATCCCAAACAGGCATGGTTCCAGCTGTAGCCTTATAAGGAACTCTTTTGCCATTGATAGTCACTTCATTATTTGTCACCGAAGCTGATTCTACAGCTATCTGCCTGGTTTCCTGCGCCCATACAAAAGCCATAGAACCAACCAATAACGCTGCACTTAAAAGGTATCTTTTGATCATAATATTTGGATTTAATTTTCACTAAAATATTAAACTATTTCAAAACCACTTCACCAAAATACCTTAAAGGCATAAAAAATTAGATAGAAGGCATTTGCTCAAGTATTTTCCTTTGAAGCATAGGAGACTAACTTTGCTATCACAACTGCTGGGTATAGTATGCCCAAAGCTGAAAGAAAAGTCGAGAGCATTTTCGCCGAGAAATTGGCTGGAAAAATATCTCCAAAGCCTAGCGTACTGATACATGTAAGGCTATAATATATATATTCCCCAAAATCTACATCCATCCCTTCGAGACTTACATCTTCTCCTATGATCGACTTCCCCGTTGATAAATGGATGATTTCAAATCCAAATGCCCCAATCATTGCAACCAATAGGTACACATTGATGCTTCCAATGATTCTATAAAAATTCACTTCATTATCTCTAAAAAGTAAGAGTATATTGACTACAATCAAGGCTATCAAATTCAATATGGCCACAATCCTTTCTAAAAGGTAAAAGTCAAAGGGATTATCACCAAATCTAATCAACCTCAAACTGATATGCGTTACCAATAAAACACCGGTTAAAATGATATATGCTTTTTCTTTCGCTGAAAATATGCCAATAAAAAAAAGTAGAATTAGCATGAAATTCAGAAAAAAGGTAGCGTCATTCTGATATTCTATGATCACAGGTAAGATAAATACTGTAAAAATCAACATCACCAACAACGCTGGGAAACTGGTATCTGACACCCAGAAACCTTTAACTTTTTTTAAATATTCTTTCATTTCTCAGTGTTTTGCGAATCGGAATTAAGAATTGGGCTTAGGTGAGCGTTATAAAAGTTTTGAGCAGCCATCTCAAAGGGCAACAAAACTTTTACATTGAGTAAATGGTCAAAATACTTACTTTCATTTTCATGCATTGCTGTCAAAAAAATTTGACCTTTAAAGTTAGACTTATCCAAAGCATTGACCAGCTTAATGCTATGATGATAATCAGGAACTGTACAAATCACACACTTGGTATGATCAAGAGAAAGATGTTCCAACAGGTCTGGATCTTCAAGATCTCCATACATAATTTTTTTCCTAGCCTCTTGCCAAGATTTCACCACTTGAGGATCAAAGTCTATTCCCAAATATTCGGCGTGCCCTTTTTCTTGAACTTGATCGGCCACTTTCTGGCCAAATCTACCTAACCCTAAAATCAAGACTTCAAAATGGCTCGACTCTAATTGTTTCATTTGGCTCTCTCGGTAAGGGTCTGATTTTTCAAAAACCTTCAAAACAGGCGCCAAAAACTGATAAAGCATACCTGAATACAAGATCATATAAGTAGATAAAGCAATTGTAATCAAACCTACCAAGGTTATCAAACCTACAATCTCCTCGGTCAAATGCCCCACAGTATAGCCTAGACCAGCAAAAATCAATGAAAACTCAGAAATTTGTGCCACTGTCAATCCTGCTAAAAAGGAAGTCCGCTTCCTGTACCCCATAGATCCCATGATAATCAATACGATAATGGGATTTCCTATCAATACAAAAATAGAAAATACAAATGCAGCAGGCACTTGGGTGCCTATGACACCCAAATTCAATCCAGCACCTAAATTGACAAAAAAGAACAACAGCAAAAAATCCCTCAAGCTAGTCATTCTACCACTGATGACTTCTTTGAAAGGTGAAGATGCCAAACTAACCCCAGCAAGAAAAGCACCTACTTCTGCACTAAAACCAATTAATTCACTGATCATGGCTAATAAAACAGCCCATGCGATGGCAAAGAGCGTGAGCATTTCCACGGATTTAGCAAGAAAAAAACTCAGCTTAGGAATGATGTAACGCATAGCCAAAACCGTGGCTCCCACCAAAACAAAAGAGTATAAAAGTGTCTTTCCGATTTCTAATACCATCATGGCATCTTCTCCTCCTCTTCCGATGGTCGAGAGTACAATCATCACAAGTATCACAACAATATCCTGTACGATCAAAAATCCAATTGCAATCTGTCCGTGAAGCGCATCGATTTCTTTTTTATCAGAAAGCAATTTGACAATGATGATGGTACTAGAAAAGGTCAATGCAACAGCAATATAAAAACTATGCAGAGTAGAAAAACCTAAACTAATCCCAAGAAAGTATCCAATCACAGAAGTAAATATCACCTGACCAAGTCCAGTCATCAAGGCAATCTTACCTGTAGACTTGATCAATCGAAGGTCCAATTTTAAGCCCACGATAAAAAGTAAAATTGCAATCCCTACCTCTGCCAGCAAATGTATATTCTCCTTACTCTGTGCTACATTCAAAACAGATGGCCCTACCACTATCCCTAGGGCAATAAACATCACAATCAATGGTTGTTTCAAAATTTGCCCTAAAGCTCCCAATAGTGCTGCCAAAGAGAGAATAATCGCAAATTCATAAAAGGGATTCTGTGATAAGTTTGCTAACCAAGTCATGAGGGCAAAACAATTAAAGGAATGGAAGCATCATGAACAAGATCATTAATCATGAATTTGCGAAAAACACGATCTACTAGAGATCTTGAGCCCTTTTGCAGGACCAAAAACATCCCCTCCTGAAGCAGCATGTAATTCTTTAACTCAGCTATAGCATCGTTTCCATTAAATGAATTTACTTGGCAAGAAATAAGTGGATAAAATGTCTTCTTTAGCTTAAGTAAATATGCCTCTGAATCATATTTCTCTTCTACTTTACTGATAATTGTAATGAACTCTACTACTTCTAGCTTACTACTGATACTTTTTATCAATTGTTTCAGAAACCTTTCTTCAATAGGTGTCTTGTAATGTACGGCTACAACCAATTTACTTGGAACATTAACCTTAGCGTGTAAAGGTATCGCAATGGTTAACCGATTAACTTCCTCTATAACTCGAGTGACAGTACTCCCAATAAAAATCTGCTTCAATATCCCTGTGCCTTTGATGCCAGCTAGGGTAATATCTTCTTCCTCAATTTGAGCTTCTTCTTTTAGAAATTTGATCAAGGGTAATGCCGTAATTTCTATATTCACAAAGATTGATTCATCCACGTATTGCGCACGAAGTTTCTCAATTTCTTGAAAAACCATTCTTTTTTGATCATATTCTAATTTTAGCCTAATATCAGGACTTCCAAGTGATGGAATCATCAATTCAAGTTGGTGTACCAAAACCATTTTACACCCAAAAGCCAAACACCATTGAACGGCTAGCTTGATTTGCGAATTGGAATAATCAGAAAAATCAATCAAAACATAAATTTTCATAGTAGTCTGTCTTGTATAGCTAAAATTAGAAAAATATTTGATTACCCCATAGAGATGCAAGAATTAACCAATTGATGTAACTTTCAATTTTCTAATTGACTTATTTCATTTGAAACGGAAACATTTCATTATCTTTTCCGCTATACATTTAAATTAAACTTTTTATTGTGTTTATTTGAAATTTCAAGAAAACTTGATTTAAACATTATTTAAGCAACCGACCAAATGAATCTCACCATAGAAAATATTCTTTTCACAGGATCTGTCTTACTTTTCCTGAGCATACTAGCTGGAAAAACCTCATATAAGTTTGGTGTTCCAACTTTGATTTTGTTTCTATTGGTAGGTATGTTAGCTGGATCCGATGGACTCGGTATTCAGTTCAATAATCCCGAAATTGCTCAGTTCATTGGAATTGTTTCCTTGAATTTCATCCTTTTTTCAGGGGGGCTTGATACCAGTTGGAAATCTATCAAGCCTGTATTGGGCAAAGGGATTGCGCTATCTACAGTTGGAGTGCTTCTGACGGCATCCTCAGTTGGCGTATTTGTTTGGCTATTGACAGATTTTACTATTTTCGAGGGTTTATTATTGGGAGCGATTGTTTCATCTACGGACGCTGCTGCGGTATTTTCAATCCTAAGATCCAAAAGCCTCGCTCTTAAATACCGCTTGAGATCTACATTGGAGCTTGAAAGCGGAAGTAACGACCCCATGGCTTATGTATTGACCATTGCTTTCTTGGGTTTGGTACTCAACCCAAATCAAGGAGTGATGTCAATCATCATATTGTTTTTGCAGCAAATGATCATTGGTGGTGCATTGGGTTTACTTTTTGGATGGTTGAGTAAACAGGCTATCAATAGAATCAACCTAGGCTTCGAAGGTCTGTATCCAGTATTGGTGATTTCCTTGATGTTTGTGACATTTTCATTTACTGATCTACTGGGAGGAAATGGCTTCTTGGCAGTTTACCTCTGTGCTGTATACTTAGGACAACAAGAACTCATTCACAAAAACTCCATCCTCAAAATGTTTGATGGATTGGCTTGGTTGATGCAAATCGTACTCTTTCTCACGCTTGGACTTTTGGTCAATCCTTCTGAAATCATTCCACTGATCGGTTTAGGAGTAGCTGTTTCTGCTTTCTTGATTTTTGTATCCAGACCATTAGGCGTGTTTTTGACTCTACTGCCTTTCAAAATGAAAAATAGAAGTCGTTGGTATATCTCATGGGTAGGCCTGAGGGGAGCAGTACCTATTGTATTTGCAACTTATCCTTTGATCGCTGGTATTGACAAAGCCCATATGATTTTTAATTTGGTCTTTTTCATTTCCTTGACCTCGGTATTGATTCAAGGCACTACATTATCCGTAGTAGCCAATTGGTTCAAAGTATCATTGCCAGAGAAAGCGAAACCAAAATCTCCAATCGATTACATCATGAATGAAGCACCAAAAACAGAGATGACTGAAGTCATCATTCCTGATGGAAATGAAATTATCGGTAAGAAAATTTTAGAAATTGGTTTTCCAAAGAACGCAATCATAGCCATGCTGAGAAGAAAAGGCGAATACATCACTCCTAAGGGAAGTACCGAAATCCAAGCATGGGATCAACTCTTGGTCTTGTCAGAAAATAAAGATTGTCTCAAAAAAGTCTATGAAGTGCTTCATGTTCCAATTGAAGCGGAAATTGAAGAGGATGAAGACTAAAAGTAAAAAAACCCGGCTTAAAGCCGGGTTTTGTACTATGCCGCATTTCTAGCCGCATTGATGATTCCAAACATGGTTCGAAGGATTAATTTCTGCAGGACAGGATCATCCTCTCCACGCTCCAACATAGTCTGAATAGCATACTGCTGTATGGTGATCAATGGAAGTACGATTTTTTCCCTGATCTCAATGGACTCTTTTGAGGTCAAATTATCTTGAAGTAAAACATCCATGCCAGAGACTTCAAGAATTAGCTTCAAAGTCCGTTGATATTCTCCAAACATCAGGTTCCAGAGGTCCGCATATTTGGTGTCATTCTGAAGATAAGCTGTAGACTTATAAAATGATTTGGCCAATGACTGCATACTATTTCCCAGAAGCGATCTGAAAAATAGGGAATCTTGATACAGTGCCTGAGCTGCTTCAAATCTCCCCTCGGCTTTCAACGCTTCTAAAGCTGCTCCCACTCCAAAGAACCCAGGAATATTCTGCTTCATTTGGGCCCAAGACCCAACAAATGGAATCGCTCTCAAATCATCGAACTTCAACCCACTATCCTTTCCTCTTTTCAAAGGCCTAGAACCAATATTCACTTTGCCAAAATATTTTAAAGGGGTCACATGCTCCAAATATGGCAGAAACTGTGGGTGGTTTTTAAAATCTTTATAAAACTGATAAGAGACATCTGCCATTCGATTGATCAAGGCTCTTTGCTCGTCAGTAAGAGATTTTTCGGAAGATGGATAAAGTTCGTTTTCTATTCCAGCACAGAGTAGTTGTTCTAGATTATAGGTACAAGATACTGGTTTGCCATAATTTGCAGAGATTGTTTGTCCCTGTATGGTAATCTGTATTTCCTTATTTTCAACCTGCGGGCCTAGTGAAGCATAGAAATTATGCATATTTCCTCCACCTCTAGCAGGAGGTCCACCTCTTCCATCGAAGAAGACCACACTGACATCATATAGTCTCGAAACCTTTGTCAACTCTTCTTTTGCTTGTAAAATAGACCAATTGGCCCTGATGTAGCCTCCATCCTTGGTACCATCAGAAAAACCCAACATGATGGTTTGCTTGGCACCTCTGCTTTGAAGATGAGCTGCATAGGCTTCATTTTTATACAATTGCTCCATGATTTTGGGAGCTTTGGCAAGGTCATCGATGGTCTCAAATAGGGGAACAATATCTAATGGTAATTGACCAGATTGGTGTTTGATGTTCAACTGCGCCAATTTAAAAACCTCTAAAACATGTAAGGCCGATTGGCAATTGGAAATAATATACCTATGCAAGCCATCTTCTCCATTCTCTTTTTGAACAGTCTGTATAGCATCAAAACTCTTCAACATTTCCTTGTGAAAATCATCCTGAATATTATCGAAAGCAGGCAATTGGTCAATATCAAACAGAAAGCTGATCTTTTCTGCTTCAGACAGTTCATGATACTTTTCTAACTCTTTGGAACCTAATTTCAATGCTATCAATTCATCCCAAAGCCCATCGTGCTTCCTACTATCCTGTCTTACATCCATATTGGCAAAGTGGAAGCCGAATATTTTGACCTTCAAGATAAATTCATCCAGCTGATCTAGGAAAAGTCCATCATGGTATTCTACCAAACATTTCCTTGCTTCCATCAAGTCCGACAATAGCGCATCCTTGCTTGTATAAAAACTCTGATCCTCGAAAAGGGAATTGAATAGACCTGATTCAACTTTTGCCATGATTGGCTCCACGTGCTTGAAGGTCAACCTTCTCTTGATCAAACGCACATCTCTGTAGTAGCACCTCAAAATCCACTTTTGTAGTCTCTCGGCTACTTTTACCGTGATGTCATGTGTCACAAATGGATTACCATCCCTATCTCCTCCTGGCCAAAATCCAACTTTCAACAAGCCAGGATTATCCCATTCATGCAAAGGAATATCCAAACTATTGAGTAATCGGGTAAGGATATCAGGGATACTTTTGTAAAATACATTTGTCAAAAACCAAATCAAACTCACAGCCTCATCTAGTGGTGTAGGTTTTTCTTTATTGATAAAACCTGTTTTACCCAGCTGTTGTAAAAGCAGGTTGATATTACCAAGATCATTATTTTTGATGGCTGTCTCAAGGTCGGTGATAATTCCTAAGACATTACCTGGATAAAATTGCGTAGGGTGAGCAGTTAGTGTAAGTCTCACAGAAAAATTATTGAGCTTTTCGATTAAAGCCTCCTTTTTGCGGTCGTTTTCTACTCTAGCTAGAAGAGCTTGTACACTTCCCTTTCCTCTCAAGTCATGGATTTTATCAAAGGCTGCATCTTCTATTGAATCAAACAAGACCACTTGCCTTTCTACATATTGTACCATCTTGAAAAGCAAGTTATGTCTTTCTTCGTCAGAATTTTTAGACATCAACTCTTGAAAAAATCCTTGAATGATCTCCTTTGGGCTTTTGTCCTTTTGATAGCCCTCTTCACATTTACTTGCTAAGATCGGAAGCAAGGTTCCAGTTCTATTGATGTCGCTAAAAGGAAGATCTAAAAACAGGCTATTGTAAATCGTGAAGCGCTTAGCTACTTCATTTTGGTATTTGTTGTTTGTCATTTTATGGTTTTAAGGTTTGATAAAAGTAAAAATACTCAATTTTTATGTTTTTTCAGAAAATAAGCTAAATCAATATCATATTAGTATCAATTTCAGTATATTTTTGAATAATCAATTAGAAAAACACACAAAAACTGAATGGGTCAATATTAGCTAATTGCCTTCTATCAAAAAGACTAGGCAAGACCTAGGCCTTTTTTTTGTAATTTAGAATTTTTAAACCGCAAAAGAAATACTCAGAGATACATGATTATAGCCATCTTATCTGGATTCATTGCCGCAGCATTGATTCCGCTATTGAGCAAGATTATCAAAGGAAAGGGATCCATTTTGCTACCTTTCTTGCCCTTGAGCTTATTTGTATATTTTGCGAGCTACTTACCGAAAATTGGGAAAGGTGAAAAGTTAAATTTTGTGTACGAATGGGTTCCCAGCTTTGGTATCAACCTTTCCTTCCACTTGGATGGACTTTCCATGCTCTTTGCTTTGTTGATCACCGGAATTGGTACACTGGTATTCTTCTACACCTACAGCTATCTCAAAGGCCACGTTTATTTAGATAGGTTTTATGGCTACCTGAGTATGTTTATGGCTTCTATGCTAGGCTTGGTGTTATCTGACAATATCATCACACTATTTATATTTTGGGAACTTACCAGTATCAGTTCCTTCTTCTTGATCGGATTCAATAATGATGATCCCAAGTCAAGAAAATCTGCTTTACTAGCCTTAAGTATTACTGGAATGGGTGGATTATTTCTACTTGCAGGGATGTTGCTTCTGGGAACTGCTGGTGGGTCTTACTCATTTCAAGAGTTATTAGCCAATGGAAGTTTAATTCAAGAGCATGCAAGTTATGGCTGGATTATCCTATTGGTTTTCCTAGGAGCATTTACCAAATCTGCACAGTTCCCTTTTCACTTTTGGCTACCAGGAGCGATGAAAGCACCCACACCTGTGAGTACTTACCTACACTCCGCGACGATGGTCAAAGCTGGTATTTACATACTAGCTAGGTTCACCCCTCTACTTGGTGGCACTACAGAATGGAATACCACATTGATCATCGTTGGAGCAGTGACGATGGTCTATGCAGCTATTCACTCTATCTTTAGAATGGATATGAAAAGCATCTTGGCCTATTCGACCATCTCAGCTTTAGGAATATTGGTTTTTCTGATTGGATTAGGAACCGAAGAATCTTTGCTCGCAGCTGGCGTATTTATTCTAGTTCATGCTTTATACAAAGCCACGCTTTTCTTGATTACTGGCATTGTAGATCATGAAACTAGCACTCGAGATGTGACAGTATTAGGTGGATTAAGAAAAGTCATGATGCCTGTGGCTATAGCTGCTGGACTGGCAGCACTTTCCAATGCTGGAGCCCCTCCTTTCTTCGGCTTTATTGGCAAAGACCTGATCTATGAAGCCACCTTGCACTTTGGAGATTGGGCTTATCTCCTGACTGGCGCAGCTATCCTTACGAATATTTGTCTTCTCTTTGCAGGACTTTTGGCTGGTTATAAACCATTTGTGGGAAATCTACCTGCTGAGTTCTCCAAAGTTCATCTCCCACACCCAACCATGTGGGTACCTCCATTGATCTTGGCTGCTTTGGGCTTGATTTTTGGTCTTTTCCCTGTATTGATTGAGAAAAATCTAATTCAACCAGTATTCAGCAGTCTGACTAATAATGATACAGTCATTCACTTGAAGCTTTGGCATGGGTTCAATGTTGTCCTAGGACTGAGTATGCTAACCTTAACGCTAGGCGTTCTCCTCTATTGGAAATTGAAGCCTTCAGAAGCACTTTTTGGAAAAACTCTCAAGTTTGAGCTATTCTCTCCGCAGACCATTGCACTATTATTTGGGAGGTTATTTTCAGGTTTTGCTAAATTTTGGACTGGTTTTTTTCAAAATGGATACCTGAGGAATTATGTAATTACCATACTTGGATTTTTGACTATATTACTGGGCTATAGACTCTATCAAGGTGTAAACTTCTACGTGGATACTGCCAAGCTCACCGAATTGACCATTTATGAGGTGATCGTCGTGCTGATCATGATCGTCTCGATCATTTTCACAGTTTTCTCTAGATCAAGACTCGTGGCTGTAGCCTCCTTGGGAGTGATAGGTTATTCGATTTGTTTGATTTTCTTATTCTATTCTGCACCTGATTTGGCAATGACCCAATTCTCTATTGATACATTGACCGTTATTCTCTTTGTCCTGGTAATATACAACTTACCCAAATACAAAACTTTCTCCAAGCGACGAATCAGGGTAAGAGATGGGATTCTTTCCTTATTCTTTGGAACATTGATCGCTATCTTGACACTAGAAGTGCTTGCAGAGCCATTGAATCGAGAAACATCAATCTTCTATGCAGAAAGTGCCTATATCCTTGCCAAAGGTAAAAACGTGGTCAATGTCATTCTAGTAGATTTTAGAGGGCTAGATACCATTGTAGAAATCACTGTTTTAGTTATCGCTGCCATTGGTGTATTTAGTTTATTAAAATTGAGACTCAAAAGTATAGAGAAGGAATAATATGAAGACTATTATATTCAAAACAGCTTCAACCTACCTTTTACCACTATTGGTGCTCTTTTCAGTATTTATCTTATTGAGAGGACACTATTTACCCGGAGGAGGTTTTGTAGGAGGATTGATCGCTTCTATCGCTTTCGTCATTCACTCCTTTGCCAATGGCTTAGAGCAAACGAAGAGCTTGATCAAGTTTCACCCTGGTTTCTTGATGCCTATAGGTTTATGCATTGCCCTCTTGAGTGGTGCTGCGCCATTGTTGGTAGGACAAAGTTTCATGACTGGATTATGGTTTGAAGATCCATTACCTGTGATTGGGATGGTGGGTTCAGCTTTATTTTTTGACACGGGTGTCTACTTGGTAGTCATTGGTGTGACACTTACGATCATTTTCACTATTTCAGAAACACTTTGATATGGAATTACTACTCGTCATTTTGATTGGACTGCTTTATGCTTCGGGTATCTTCATGATGCTCAGAAGGAGTATGGTTAAGCTGATCATTGGTTTGATTTTATTGGGAAATGGAGCAAATATGCTGATATTCCTATTGGGTCGTATTGTCAAAGGAAAGCCCCCGCTCATAGAATCTTCTGCTAAGATGCTCACTGAAATCTATGCTGACCCTGTACCCCAAGCTTTGATACTCACCGCGATTGTAATTAGTTTTGGTTTACAATCATTTGCCATCATCCTTGTCAAAAGAGCTTACAAAATCACCGACACAGATGATTTGGATGAATTGAATACTACCGACGAAATTTATGAATAATCCATACATAATTTTACCCGTAATTTTCCAATTATTCACAGCCGTCTTACTGCTGTTTTTCTGGTTTAGGGTCAATGCACAGCGACTGATTACGATCATTTGTAGCCTGGTTTCATTGGGAATAGCTATTTGGCTCCTAAAAGAAGTCTATCAAAATGGTATCTTAACCATGCAGGCTGGCGGCTGGAAAGCACCATTTGGGATCACATTTGTAGCTGATGTCTTCAGTGCAACGATGGTATTGCTGACTGCCATAGCTGGAATGGCTGTAGCTGTATTCTCAACGGGAAGCATTAGAAATGCCCGATTAAAGTTTGGTTATTTCCCAATTTTAAATTTCCTATTAATGGGGCTCAATGGTGCCTTTTTGACGGGAGATATTTTCAATCTTTATGTTTGGTTTGAGATCATCATCATCGCTTCATTTGTACTGATTACTATTGGTGGTGAAAAAGCACAAATAGAAGGAGCCATCAAATATGTCACTATGAATCTATTGGCTTCGGCTATTTTCCTGACAGCCATTGCAATCTTGTATGGCTTGGCTGGTAGTCTCAATATGGCAGATCTTTCCGAGCAAGTAGCTCAGATTGAAAATAGAGGTTTGGTCAATGTAGTGGCAATTCTATTCTTAGTGGGTTTTGGAATTAAATCGGCCATTTTTCCACTGTATTTTTGGCTTCCTGCTTCATATCATACCCCTCCCCCTGCTATCTCGGCTATCTTTGGTGGTTTGTTGACAAAAGTAGGTGTCTATGCTTTATTGAGGATATTCACATTAATCTTTGTACCTGATGCTTTTTTGAGCAATTTATTGATCGTATTGGCAGCCATGACCATTTTATCTGGTGGACTTGGTGCGATCTTACAGGTCAATATGCGGAAAATATTTTCTTACCTGATCGTCTGCCATATTGGATTTATGATTGCTGGTTTGGGGATTTACACAGAGTTGGCTCTTGTGGGAGCCATTTTCTACTTGATCCATGACATCATTGTCAAAACGAATCTGTTTTTGATTTCAGGTCTTATTTTCAAACTGAAAGGCACCTTGAATATTGAAAAACTGGGAGGTATCTATAAAAAATACCCCAAATTCTCTCTCTTGATGGCAATCCCCCTATTTTCCTTGGTTGGAATACCTCCCCTCTCCGGTTTTTGGGCCAAGCTATTCTTGATCCAAGGTAGCTATTTGGAAGGTCAGTATACTTTGATTGGTTTCATTCTACTAGGGAGCTTTCTGACCTTATGGGTAATCGCCAAACTATGGTCTGAGGTATTCTGGAAAGATGCTAAAGACCTTCCAAAAAAGATCAATGTCAAATACTTCAAAGAGTTAAAACCTTTGAAGCAATGGGCTATGGTCATTCCAATCGTTTTATTAGCTGCTACTTCTCTGTATATTGGTTTGGCAGCTGAGCATATCATCTTATTGAGTAAGCAAATTGCAGCTGAACTGATCAATCCTTCGGCTTACATCGAGGCAGTTTTAGGATCTAAAACCACTACACCATGATCAAAACCAAATTCTTAAGCAATCTCTTACTATCCTTGATTTGGGTAGCCATCACTGGGGCTTTTACAGTTGAGAACTTTGTGTTTGGATTTGCGCTCAGCTTTTTCCTATTATGGATTACAGCTACTGACAGAAGAGACAACAAATACTTCAACAGAATCCCAAAACTTATAGGCTTTGTCTTTTTCTTTCTTTATGAATTGATCAAAGCCAATATAGAAGTAGCTTATGATGTGATCACTCCTAGACATTACATGGAGCCCGGTATTGTAAAAATCCCCCTCGATGCCAAGTCTGACCTAGAGATCACCTTACTGGCAAATTTAATTACGCTCACACCTGGTACTCTGAGTCTAGACGTGTCAGATGACCGAAAGGTCTTGTATGTACACGCGATGTATGTCAAGGATAGAGAGGAATTTGTAGCTAACATCAAAAATGGATTCGAACGTAGATTATTAGAAATAACAAGATGAGCGTTTACGACTACTTATATTACATTATCCTGCCGATCTTGGCCGTATCGATCTTGATTATTTTCATCAGGTTTCTAATCGGACCCAAACTCTCGGACAGAGTTGTGGCTTTGGATTTACTTCTTACTACAGGCATTGGTATCATTGCAGTATATAGCATCATCACCAATCAGCCAGCATTCCTAGATATTGCAATGATCCTTGCATTGATTGCATTTTTGGGCACGGTAGCATTTGCCTATTACCTTGAAAAAAGAGAAAAAAATGACTGAAATAATCGTAATCATTCTCAGCTCACTTGGAGCACTATTTATCCTTTTGGCCGCCGTAGGTATCGTAAAAATGCCAGACTTATACTTGAGGATTTCTGTAACTACCAAAGCTGCCACGCTTGGCATTGGATTGATTTTGCTGGGTGCTGGAATCTATTTTTCGGATACTGCGATATTGGCAAGAGTGATCGCGATCATCGTTTTTATGCTACTTACAGCCCCCGTAGGTGCACACATGATCGGGAGGGCCTCTTATTTCACAGGAGTGAAGATGTGGAAAAACTCAAAAATTGACGAGTTGGAGGGGAAATACGATACAAAGTCACATAAATTGAAGAGTGAGGATTGAGGGATTAGCTATTAGGAATTGGAAGATTGAGTTATTGAGTTATTGAGTTATTGAGTTATTGGGGAATTAGGGATTGGGGAATTAGTTATTAGGAATTGGAAGATTGGGGATTGGGTTATTAAGGGATTGGGGAAATAGGGAATGGGAGATTTCCCCTTCAAGCTTTTCATTGATTTCTATTTCTGTAGTCCGTGGTCTGTCGGCTGTCAACTTTCAATGTGACTTACTCAACAAACCCTCAATATAAAGTCTAGCATCTTGTTGCTTTCCAAATATTTGGTAAAAATCAATCGGATTATCTGAGTTGATTTGAAGTATATTTTGGTAAAATGTAAACTTTACAGAAAAATATTTTACAAATAAGTTTTTTATGAGGAAAGTATCCGTACCTTTGAATCATTAATTAATTCAATAATATTATCATGAACACAGGAAAAGTAAAATTTTTTAATGAGTCCAAAGGATTCGGTTTTATCATCGAAGATGAATCTTCTAAAGAGTATTTTGTACACATCTCAGGATTGGTTGACGAAATCAGAGAAGATGATTCAGTGACTTTCGACCTTAAAGAAGGAAGAAAAGGCCTTAACGCAGTGAATGTAAAGTTAGCTTAATACATATTCATTGACAACCTTAAAAGCAGTTCAAACTTAGGTTTGAACCGCTTTTTGGTTTTAAGCATTATTTGAATGCTATGATTCTCTGAGAATCTAATGTAATTCGCCGCTTTGTAATGCTAGAGCGATTAATAGTCATTTTTATGATTATCCGCAATGACACCAGTAATTAAATAAATCGAAAGGATAAAGCGAATAATAGTCGACGGACAACAGCTGAATTTAAGGTGTGTGCGTAATTAAATATGGTTACAGGTGCTACAGCGGATATACATAATCATTTTTTACAGTTTCAATGAGCTTCAGATGACATTCGAAAGTGGACTATTGACCAAAGACAATTTCTATAATGATTGCGATATCAATCAAAAAATACTGCCTCAATTGTAAATAATCACATCCCCCATTTAAGCTTTCTATCATATTTCAGTGTTCCCGCATCTATTCTTAGCGGAGATTCAATGTTATTGTGATAGAGTTGGCCTGTACCTAGCCCTTGTGGCATTTCTGGATCAAAAGCGGCCGTATATTGAGCAATAGCATTTAGTCCAATATTACTTTCCAAGGCAGAGGTTATCCACCAGCCAATATTCATTTTCTCTGCTAAAGCAATCCAATCATCACAGGAGCGAAGTCCTCCCACCAATGTAGGTTTCAGAATAATAAACTGAGGATTGATCTTTTCCAAAAGCATTCTTTTAGCCTCAAAATCATCCACGCCTATCAACTCTTCATCCAAAGCAATGGGAAGCGGAGTCACTTCGCAAAGCTGTCTCATGGCTTCAATTTGACCTTGTTTGATGGGTTGCTCGATGCTGTGTAAATCATATATAGCAAGGCGATTCAACTTCTCTATTGCATCATCAGGACTAAAAGCTCCATTCGCATCTACGCGCAAGGTGACCTGTGAAGAATCAAACTTTCCCCTGATATACCCCAGAAGTTCGCATTCCTGATCAAAGTCTATGGCTCCAATTTTCATTTTGATACAGTTGTATCCATCTTTGAGCTTTTGATCTATCTGCTCCAGCATAAATTCCCTATCCCCCATCCAAATCAAACCATTGATAGGAATGGCCTTATGCTCAGCTGTAAAACCGGATGGAAAAATCAAGCGCTGACCGCCATTTCTCAAATCCAACAAGGCGGTTTCTATGGCAAATCGAACACTGGGATACTTGGCTGGAATATATAAACTTACGAAGTCATCCAAAGCAATTTGTTCCAAGGATAGATCCTGTTCGTTCAATTGGCTAATCAGTTGGATAAGTCTTTGCTCAAAATCAGGAAAATCATCCAGACTTAATTTTGGCAAAGGTCCAGCTTCGCCGTAGCCAATGGTATCTGGAAAGGACTTTTCACATACTGAAATATAAAAAGTCTCCTTTTGCTTCAAGATACCTCTGGAAGTACCCGCATCAAATTTGAAGTCCAAAACATGTTTCTTATATCCAAAAACTAAATTTCTCAAGGCTTTCATGGTTGCTTATTAATTTTGTTTCTACTGCTCTTAAGGTCATGGCAGATGAGCATAATCGTTTATCTTTGCAGTCCAATATAGCAGTATATCATTTCTTATGTCATCAAACACACTTGACCAGCTAAAGTTATCAGATTACGAATATACCCTACCAGAAGAAAAAATCGCCAAGTTTCCACTTGAAAAGAGAGATGCTTCAAAATTGCTTCACTACAAGGACGGCTTAATCAATCATTTAGCTTTTAGCCAACTTCCGGATCTGATTCCTTCGGGTAGCTTGATGGTATTCAATAATACCAAAGTGATTCCAGCAAGGTTGATTTTTCAAAGAGAGACTGGAGCGAAAGTTGAAATATTTTTGCTAAAACCGCTACTACCCACCACAGTCATCAATGAAGTCATGATCAACACCGAATCTGTGACTTGGGAGACGATGATTGGAAATCAGAAAAAATGGAAAGATGGAGAAATCTTGAGTGGAGAAGTGATCTATCAGGGCACTCGTATACAACTGAAAGCACACCTTGAAGACCGGACAAATAGAATAGTGAAGTTTACTTGGACTGGTAATGCTCCTTTTGTCTCCATCGTGGAAGCATCTGGAGAGGTTCCACTTCCACCCTATCTCAACAGAAAGGCTACAGAAGAAGACAAACCAAGGTACCAAACTGTATACTCTAAAAAGGAAGGAGCCGTCGCTGCTCCAACTGCCGGATTACACTTTACAGAAGAGGTATTAGCAAAGCTTGCTGATAAGAACGTGAAGGAAGAATTTCTAACACTACATGTTGGCGCTGGAACTTTTCAGCCAATCAAAGCTGAAAAAATCACAGAGCATGCCATGCACAGTGAGCAAGTTGTCGTTACTAAATCCACCATCGCGACATTATCCAATCACAGTGAAAAACTGATCGCAGTGGGTACTACCTCCATGCGCTCCCTAGAAAGCCTATATTGGTATGGTGTAAAATTGATTCAGGAAGGACATGTACCATTTTTGATTCCTAAACTCTACCCTTATCAATCTCACAACATGCTTCCAAGTAGGCAAGAAAGCTTTGCTGCAATTTTGAAAATGATGGAATCAGAGCACTTGGAAGAAATCACAGGAAGCACTGAAATATTTATCATGCCAAGCTATGATTTCAAAGTTTGTGATGGATTGGTAACCAATTTTCATCAGCCTGGGTCCACATTGATTTTATTGGTGGCGGCATTTACCAATGGTGGCTGGAAGGAAATCTATGATCAAGCTTTAAAAATGGAATATAGGTTCCTGAGTTATGGCGATAGCAGTCTGCTATGGAGAAGTTAATCTGACAGGGGTGCTCAGTCTGAGCCCCCTGAACTCAATTTATTGATTCCATTGATTAGATTTTGATAGTATGTTCTACCTACAGGTACACTATCCTTTCCAACCATGATTTCTCTAGGATTGATCGCTACGATTTCATCCAGACGAACGATGTAGCTCTTATGTATTCTCATAAAATCTGCTTCTGGAAGGACAGATTCGAAATCCTTTAAAATATTTCTCAAAGAATATACCGTATCTCTAGTCACGAGTGTCGTATAATTTCCATCTCCCTTCATCCAAAGGATATTTTCAAATTTAACTTTGACAAGATTTCCTTTATTTCTAACGAAAATCGCTCCTTTGATTAGAAGCTCAGCATCAGTATTTTTCTCTTCTTCGTCAGCGTGACCATTCCCATTGGAATTATAATTTTTTAATACATCTTTCATTTTTACATAACTTGATGTGAAATGACCAACCTGTGTTGCACTTCCCACAAGGAAGCACAGTACTTGGTAAAATGTAAACAGAATGTTTGCTATTTAGTTTTTAAAATGCTGTAAAAAACCACTTTAGCATGCAACATAATGGCATAAAAAAACCAGATAGAAAGCTCTATCTGGGTTTTTAGTCAAGATAACATTATGAAAAACTGTCTTAATCAAACTCGTTGACCTTGCGGGCATTCTCTCGAATCACCATATCAAGCTCTTGTGCCAACGGTTTCAAATATGAGAAGTACTTTGTATTTTCTGCATCAAGCTGTCTCTTATCAATTAAATCTAACAACCCCAGCATTGATGATAATGGAGATCGAAGCATGTGAGACTGAATGTAGGCCACTTCTCTCAAGACCTTGTTCTTTTCCTCTACACGCTTGTATTCTTGCTTTTTCTCTGCAATGTTTTTGTTTGAATACACAAAGCCAATCACTTTTTTATCTGCATTGAAAAGTGGGGAAAACTTATGCTCAAACCATAATTCCTCACCTGTCCTAGTATGCATAATTTCCTTTTCGTAAGAAATAGATTTTCCAGCAAAAACATGCTCTAAGTCTTTGAGAAACTGCTCTTCCATGCCAATCATAAGGTATGGCAGGAAATCATCTCCTTGCTTTAGCTCCTTTTTGAAATGGCACTTTACCATTTTTTTTGCATTTTGATTGAAACCCAAAACATTCAATTCTAAGTCAATCAAAAAATGACTCTCCTCAGCTTGATCCAGAATTTGCTGCAAGGTAATCTTTGCTTGTTCGGACTCTAAGCGTTTTAGATGTTCATCTGTAATATCTTGAAGTATAGCGTGCAATGCTTCTTCATGATTAATCAAGAATATTTTATACCAGCGATTGATATCTCCTCTATATTCTTCAAAACTGATGATATCTTGACCTTCCCTTGCCTTCTTAAATTCCAGTGCAAACTGATGGATTTTTTTGCTGGGGTAAACTTGCCAAATAGTCTTATTGAGCAGGGAATTACTGCATTTATTAAAAAATCGCTGTGCAGGATCGTTGATGGCTGTCAATTCCCAGTTTGAGTTAAGCTTTATATAAACGTCCTCGGTAGTATTAATTTTGATACCAGCTTGACCAAACAAGCGCTCCACGCTATCATTTGACTCCTTGGAAACAACCACCTCTTGACCTATGCCAAGAATTCCTTCAATGTCACCTTCTTCTGACTTGAGGATAGAAAACTCCCAATTGATCTTTTTCTGATTGGAAAAACTTAAAAACACCTGCTTGCTTTTGTTTGGTGTCTCTAATAAATCGGACAATAAAAATTCAAATAAACCCTCTTCTGAAGGATCCAAAAACGAAATGAATGGCTTATTGATGTACTCTTTTTTGAAGAGCATAAATTCCTCTTCAAATTTCAACCCCGTCGTACTGATCCATCCCTCAATATCCAACCCCACCACATAGAGTTGGCTTGATTTGATGAGGTAATCAGGGATCATATGTTTCGTAATAGGGCTCACAATAGAATGCTAAATTGTACTTTTTGATTAAAGGCAAGATTTATAACATAGTCATATTTCTTGCTGATGCATGCAAGATAGTTTAAAAGTTTTAAAAAATAAAAATTTGTAAATCATTAATTATCAAAATTTTATAACTTTTTTTTTGGTAAAAATTTAAGAATTTTTGGTAAATAGAAAAATACTTTTCAAATCAGAAAAAATGAATTTCAGAACTTGAAAAAAAAACAGTATCAGTTTTGTTCTATTTTTCCCCGAATAAAAAAATTCAACATAAGTATTACCTTTGTCTAGTAATCCGCTAAATCATGACTCAGACTAAAAGTTACATAAAAGCACTTCAAGAAATCACGGAAGAGGTCAAGAGCACTTTTGGGGAATTATCTCAGAAAATCTTATTTCAAAAGCCGAATGCTAAAACTTGGAGTATCGCTGAGAATTTAGAACATTTGATCACGCTGAACAGCAGCTATTTCCCTATTTTCGATAAACTCAAAAAAGGCGAATTGCCATTGGCTTTTATTTCTAAAATTGCCTTCTTCCCAAAAATGCTTGGAGACATGATTATGAAATCAGTAGCTGTCTCTAATATTAAAAAAGTCAAGACTTTTCCACTTTGGGAACCTGGTGTATCCTCTGGAGATCAATACGATATTATCCGAAAATTTGAAAAGCATCAGCAAGCATTGATTGCAAAAATCAAAGAACTCGATTCCCATATCCAAATAGGCAGCATCATCCACTCTCCTGCCAATAGACTAATCGTCTATAGATTAGACCAAGCCATAGCAATCATCATCGAGCACGAAAGACGTCACTTGCTTCAGGCGAAAAATCTATTGGACTGAGTGAAATTTATGAATTGGGCTACTTGACCTTTGAGGTTTTTTTTGAACCTCGAAGGTCTTTTGTGTTTTACCGCAGAGGACACAGGGGAGCGCAGAGCTTAGGTTTTAGATTGAGGGTGATTGGAGGTTTTGAGGATTGAGGTATTTTGACCATTAAGAAATCAAAGGAATTAAGGGTGGGTAGTATGGAGATTTTTGACAAGGTCAGCTGGACCTTTGAGGTTTTTTAGAACCTCGAAGGTCTTTTAGATTTTACCGCAGAGGACACAAGGGAGCGCAGAGGTTGGGTTTTAGATTGGGGTGATTGGAGGTTTTGAGGATTGAGGTATTTTGACCATTAAGAAATGAAGGGAATTAAGAGTGGGTAGTCTGGAAATTTTTGACAAGGACTACTTGACCTTTGAGGTTTTTTTTGAACCTCGAAGGTCTTTTGTGTTTTACCGCAGAGGACATAAGGGAGCGCAGAGGTTGGAGTTTAGCGAAGAGGGTCCAAGCCCACCTCCATTGTCAGGTCTGAAGAACCAATGGGGTTTATAAAATTGCACTCATAATGAGGCAAAAAATTAAGTAGTTATATTCTTGAAATAATTATATGTTTTCTTAGATTTTCGCCAAAAGTCGGCGAATGGTCGGGAGGGATACGGGACACGGTCGGAACACGGTCGGGAGAGAGACGGGAGAAAATGGGTAAAAATGAGGTATTTTTCAATGTGAATATAATTATTATTCATTTTTTTGTACTTTTCCAATATTATGAAATTGTTTAAAATTGGGGTAAAAATGAATAGGTTGTCACAGATTATTAGCTAATACTATTTCTCCTCGAAATCTCTTGTATAAATGAAAAAAGCCTCGGAATGATTAACATTCCAAGGCTTTTTTAGATTGAGATTTGATAGCAACTAATTCAGGTCATTTAAACCATCTTTGGCTAACTTGAAGTCAGGTTCTAAAGCTAAAGCCTCTTGGTAAGCTTTTCTAGCATCTTCTTTACTGCCTTGTTCTACATAGACTAGTGCCTTCAAGTTCAAAGCTGCTGCTCTCATACTTACTTCTTGGTTTTCAGTGTCTGAGATTGGGAAACCCAATTTCTCTTCTGCTGATTTAGCGTTTTTCACCAACATATTGATGGAATTCATGGCTTCATCAAATTTCTTCAAACTGAACTGCAGGTAAGCAGACTTATACAAAGCAAAAATATCATCTGTTAATAAATATAAGCGCTCAAATTGAGTCAAAGACCTGTCTAAGGCACCTATTTGCTCCAAAGAATAAGCAGCTATTTCTAATGCCTCAATACTTCTGTCATTAATCTGTAATACATCCAATGCACTCAATGCAGCAGCGCTAAATTGATTGGTATCAAAGTACAATGTTGCCAATAATTCCCCATATCGGGAATTGGTAGGGTTTCTTTCGATCAATTCCATCAGTTTGGTACGTGCTACCGCCATGTCATTGTAACGGATTGCCAATTGATATACACGTTGATCGGTTTCATTTCTTTTTCTGATTGATTCTGGTGTCTCAGCGGTGGCGGGTGCTTCTTGAGCCATCGCAGGTACTACAGCAAATAGCATTAGCACTACAAGTAATCTCATTCTGTTCATCATCTGAATTTATTCTGTTTTAGGTTTCAGTCCTCTGTTTTCGGCCAAGCGGTATAATAACTGCAAAGCCTCCTCTTTATTGTTTTGAATGTGACCTTCTAGGATGGCTTCTTTGATCTCTTCTTTGAGTTCTCCGATGATTCTAGATGGATCGAGGCCAAAAATAGACATAATTTCTTCTCCCGAAACAGGTGGCTGAAAATTTCTCACCTGATCTTTCTCTTCTACCTCTAAGATCTTCTGTTCTACCTTGTCAAAATTGGCCAAATAGCGCTGAACTTTATTGTTATTCTTGGATGTCACATCCGCACGACAGAGCTTCATCAGGTCATCAATAGCATCTCCAGCATCAAACAGCAATCTTCTCACTGCTGAGTCTGTCACCTTATCACTGACCAAAGCAATTGGTCTCAAGTGTAGCCTCACAAGTAACTGCACATATTTCATGCGCTCGTCCATAGGAAGTTTGAGCCTTCTAAATATCCCAGGCGTCATTCTAGCACCCTTGTCTTCGTGCCCATGGAATGTCCAGCCAACTTTAGCATTGAACCGCTTGGTGGCAGGCTTGGCAATGTCATGCATTATGGCTGCCCAGCGAAGCCAAAGGTTATCTGTCATCACACAGATATTGTCAAGTACTTGAAGCGTATGATAAAAATTGTCTTTGTGAGATTTGTCCCCAACTGAATCCACACCTTGCAACTCTACCATCTCTGGGAAAAACTCATGCAGTAGCTTGCTGGCAAAAAGCAATTTGAAACCATAAGAAGGCTTATCCACCATGATCATTTTATTCAACTCGTCTATGATGCGCTCCCCTGAAATGATACTTAAGCGATGTGCATTATTAACCAAGCCTTCAAAAGTATCTGCATCGATATCAAATTGCAATTGAGAAGCAAATCTCACGGCACGCATCATGCGCAAAGGATCATCCGAAAAAGTAACATTGGGATCTGTAGGTGTTTTGATGATTTTTCGCTTGATATCTTTCAATCCATCGAAAGGGTCAATTAATTCACCAAAACGATCTTGATTGACACAGATGGCCATGGCATTGATGGTGAAGTCCCTCCTTTCCTGATCTTCTTGCAGTGTTCCATCCTCTACGATTGGCTTTCTGGAGTCAGATTTATAGGATTCCCGTCTCGCTCCGACAAATTCTACTTCATAATCATCCAATTTGATCATGGCTGTTCCGAAGTTTTTAAAAACAGAAAGCGGTACATGGCTTGGAAAGCTTTCAGCAACTGCTGTAGCTAAGGCTATACCAGGCCCAACACAGACGAAATCTATGTCCTTACAAGGTCTGCCCATGATCAAATCACGCACATAACCTCCTACCACGTAGGTTTCTAAGCCCATTTCATCGGCTATCTTACCTACCCTTCTAAATATTTCTAAAGCTTCTAATTCTTTACTGAAATTCATCCTTTCAAAATCTTCACATCCCCATCAGGACTCAGATACATTTCTTTTACATCAGGGCCATACAAAGGAAAACGCTCTTTGGTTTCAAAATCTGCCTCTTGCCCTTTGATTTCTTGAAAAACCACAGGCTGAGAAAATGCAAACAAAAGCTTATTCCAATATTCATTTCTAATCAGGGAAAACTTCACTTTACGATCTACAATCGGCCCACTTTGCAAGACTCTGTTTACTGGACTATGATAAATAGTAGCTTTGGTTGCAAAATCCACCACATCCAAGGACACCTCAGAGAACTGCTCTGTCAAGGATCTAATTTGAAAAAGATCAAAAATTAAAAAAACACCTTTGGGGCTATCGCTGTCTGTCCAAGAGGCAGGCTGAATGATTTCCATCAATCGTCCATTGCCTTCTTTGATGATTACTCGACCTTTTGATTTGAGTTGTTTGGCTACTGCTGTATTTTCCACTGATCAATAATTTTTGACAAAAATACAGTAGATTATTGGGAAAGCGGGTGCCAAAGACTAAAAAGTATTGATGCTTTGTGAGTAGGTTCGCTTTTGTGTTATTCAAATAGGCTTTTTTCTTGCTTCGCCCGTCAATGCTGGTATCACTGTAGAGAAACCAGTCTAAAAATTTAGATGCCTTGTTATTGGGGAAACTTTTGGATAATTCTACTATCCCATCGCTATCCAACATATCAGTTTTATACTTTTTGCCATCAGCCGCTGTTAATTTCAGTTGGGTAGTGACACTAACCAACTGATTGCTTTCTTTTTTTAATATGTATATCCGCTTTCTTACCAGTAGAACCTATAAAGTGGTATAAGCCTATGATTTCAAGCCAATATCAATGAATATCTAATATCTATTAATATCGGATTAATCTAGGAACTAATTTAATTTGGTTAGAAGTATAATAGCGGATATACATATTTTTTAATTTGGCTTTTAGGTATTTCCAATAGTTTCTAACTTTTGTATAATCAGGTTCCTCGTTAAGCACACCAACAATATCCAGGATACTAAACCACCATTTGGCATGTTCATCATCCCAAACGGCACGTACCTCTCTGTCATCAAAAAAACGTATGGATATCTTCATTTCAAGCAAAAATAATTTTTTTCTTTGTTTTGCTCCCGCATCAGCTGAATATTGATGCTATACAGCATCAAAGGGGGATTCTGATCCGCACCAATCACCTCTCCCACAAGTTCCTTGATCAGTCTATAATATGCTATGGTAGAATGCCAAGAGGTTCCACCGATCATACCGAGTGTCTTCATAGAGGTGAAAGTAGTGATAATAAGAGGAGAACTTGGTGACTTTTGGTACGATCAAAATTAAATGAATTTCAACATATACAAAAATCAAAAAATAACTTATACATTAGGAGGCAAAACGAAATACATCAATTTACGAATTTCAAAATTAACACATGACAAAAATCTACTTTATCCCTGTTCTTCTACTATTGTTTTTGTTTTCATCATGTGGAGAAAAAAATGATATTAATCCAAGTCTAAAATTAAAGTATGAAATCAGCACCAATAGTTTTTTCCTTATACCTGCTGGGAATACTCCATCTATTACTGTTTCTTACACTAACGAAAAAGGAGAAACAATTTTCGAACAAATACATTCTAATTCAAATACTTGGAGTAAAATTATAAACGTAAGCTCCACCGATCGCCCTTTTGAATTTTCCTTTACAGCAAACGGAACAACGAGAACAGTAAATGGTATAGTAACACTTAAGGTATATGCCAACGATAAAATCAAAGGTGAGTCACAAGTGAACATTTTTGATACACAAATCGGAATGGGTGGTTTTCAAGCTCA
The DNA here is from genome assembly GCF_900156785.1 of Belliella pelovolcani. Taxonomy (GTDB): domain Bacteria; phylum Bacteroidota; class Bacteroidia; order Cytophagales; family Cyclobacteriaceae; genus Belliella; species Belliella pelovolcani. The sequence goes on from NZ_FTOP01000007.1 coordinate 47,697, forward strand.
GACATCAGGTTTGATAATCGATTGACCTTAAATCCAATTCAACTTCATTTTATATTTTTTGGATGATAGCCCAATTTTCTTCTCCAATTTTTCATCACTTCCGCACCTTAACGGAATATTTTCCTACCTTTGTATCCCATATATTTTTTATCGCATTTTAAGCATATAAACAAGGTTTTTTGAAATAGGTGTAATAAAACCTGTAATATTTAAACCTGTAATAACAACAATAAATAAAAAAACCCTGCTATCATAAATAACAGGGTTAAAACAAAAAAATTATGGAATTAGATTTTAGCCTTAGCATTTAAATATACTTGATGTTTATTAAATGGATCACTAGGATCATCATAATGCTTATTAGTTTCAATACAATCTTGAATAATATGATAATAAGGTATCAATTTTGAAAAATAATTAAATGGGTTTTGACTACCACTAAATTTAAATTCTTTATAAATACTATGATACTGTGATGTACTTAAATTATCAGGGATTAAACCATTATTAATTTGATAATCAATTATCAATGATAAATAATAATATTCTAAATCTTTTTTTGTTTTTTGAAAATTATTCTTTTCAACCTCAATTAAGAAATTATTAATTAAATCTACTTTATTAATAGGAATAAACATATCATTATTTTCATATAAATCAACATATGTTATATATGCTTCATTACAGTTTTCAGTTATTCTATTATCTTCAATACAAGATTGAAAGGAAAATAAAATTAGTAATAAGAGATAGAATATTTTATAGTTTTTCATATTCTGTTTTTGTTTAAATTGTTAATAATAATCTTCTATATATTATTTTGACTTGTTTCAATCAATAGTTTAAAAACCAGATTCTAAAATATTTTCACTTATTAAACCAAGTATATTATTATATTTAATATCTTGAATATAAGAGACAAATTTACAATCTTCACCTAAATGATAAACAAAATATTCATTTTGACTATTTATATGAATAGTTTTAAAAAAAATTGATTGCTTTTGCATCAATACTTTATATGTATCTTCACCAATAATATCAATAACTAATTTCATTTCATTATCAGTTAATTGATTATCTTTTGAATTAATTAAATAATCTAAGTTTTTATCACTTAATAATTTAATTTTTTTTGGTTGTTCAATATTAATAAATTTCTGTTCCATACTTTTTTTTATTATTTATAATTTATTTCTTTCTTTAATAATCTGTTTTTGTTTAATATAAATACTTTACTTTTTTTTTAAATTTACTATAACACCAAAATTTTTAATATTATTTTTCTATAACAGTATTATCTTGATAGGTTTTATCTATTATATCATTATACAATAAACTATATAAATCCTGCTTTTTCAATATACAATATTCACCTTTATTAGTGACTTTACTGAAGATTATATTTATACCTTCATTATTTAATAAATCAATCTCTTTAATCAATTTACTATAATTAACATTATTGGTTGTTGATTTACATTGTATATTGACTGGAGTACCATCATTAAGAGTTGATGATATATCTACTTTATTATTATCTGCAAGCTTATTTATAAACCGATTTGTATAATGTTTTTTCCCTGTTATATCAGTAAGTTCATTTGCAATTTGAACTTCATATCTATTACCCTTTTTTTTACCGTTTATCATTTCTCTTTATTTTGAATTAAATATAATGCATTATATAATAGTTAAGTATATAATGCATTATATATCATACGGATACAAAAATACAACATATTATATATACCAAGCAAACAAAACTAAATATTTATTTATATAAGTAAAGTAACTTAATTAAATGAATATTAAATCAATTAACTTATTTATATATTCACTTTTATATTCTTCAGGTACTGTTATATTATACATTTTTTTGTATTTTTCAATATTTAGTTTAATAAGTCTATTAACAGTTATAGTAGCTTCATCTTTATCTATTAACATCTTCAGGTTAATAACTTTACCTTTATGACCAAGATAGCACCTTGACATTATTTTACAATTAAAAAAATCAATATATATATCATCTATAGATTCAAAGCAATTCACAATAAAAGAATAATCTTTTATATTCCAGAAGTTAATTATATTCGATAATTCTTTTATTTCTTCTTTAGTAGTGTAATTTCTATTCTCAATTAACCTATCTTGTTTTATCTTCTCTATATAATTATATATTTTATTTTCTTCTGTACCATCATTTTCTCTGTCCTGTTCAATTATTTCTTCTTTAACAGGTTCTGCATCCACTTTAATAATGGACGGCTCAGAAGGGCTTAAAATAGCTTCTATTGGATTAGATTGATTAGTATTTATTGTATATTCATCATTTACATTAATTGTTGCTGTTATACCTCTTTGATTGAATGCTTTTATTAATGCTTCTTTGATTATAGGTAAATTACTTTGATTGGTATATAATGAATCGTGAATAGTAAGCACATCAGTAGTATATTCAATTGAATCTAATGCAGAAAAAATAACATCTGCTTCTTCCTGCTGCATTGAATGTGCTAATGCTTTATAATCATTCTCTTTTAGTTTTTTGATTACACTGTATACAACAGGAAATTTACTTTCAAATAATTGATTAATTTTATTATTTTTATTATTATCGAATATGATGATAAATACTTTATTTTTTGCAACTTTTCTATCACATTGTAACCAATGTGCAAAAGCATCATATAACTTACCATCTTCAATTAGTTTAAAAAATCTGGAAGTATATTTATCAATTTGAATATTATTATTGATTATATACTTTTTGATTACCTCAGCCAAAAAAATCATTTGTGAATTTACAATATCAACAAAAGCAAGATTTTCATCTTTAAGTTTTAATTTTTCTCTAAGTTCTTTGGGTAAATTACAGAAATTATTATATACCCTTTTACCTTTTTGTCCTACTTTTTGAAAAGGATTATCAATTAGTTGATTGAGAAAAAGTTTATCATTTTGATTTAAATCATCTTGATTAATATGATTATACTGAAGATTGCTCATAGCTCTATATAACCTAGATAAAGTCAAAGTATCTTTATTAACTCTAGTTATTTTACTTTGAGTCAATTTTTTTATAAATCTTGAAGAATCTGTAAAAGTATATTGTTTTATATTTGATTTATCAATTAGACTATAACCATTACTTCTTTTATTATCATCGTAATTACTATAATTACTAGATTTAATTATAATACCAAGATTAATAAGGTTATTGATGATTTTAGAATAATAATTAACACCAATAATATTGCTTAAAAGTTCTTTGCTTAATCTACATTCAACTTCGTGCTTATTGATAGTTGGGTGAATATAGATTTTATTGATTAACCAAAAATATTTAGGAAGATGGTTATTAATGTGTTTTTGGCTTACACCTATTTCAAGTAATCTTTGAGTTAATTCTTCAGGTGATGCAGGGGAATAAAATTTGACATTTGACATTGTTTTTTAGGTTTGGAATAATTTTAATTTATTTGATAATTTTTCAGTAGATTAGAAAAGTAGTAGGTACTAGCTAAATACCTACTACTATAATTAAACATCCAAACCACTAAATGTAAATTATCAATTAAAAGTAATTAATCATTTATCAATTACTTTATTATAAATACTATTGAAAAAAGTAAAATCTAACTTTCAATGTTAATTAATTGTTAATTTTTACTATATCAGTATAATAATATTACAAATGTAATATATAGATAAATATAACACAAATATTATTATATTTATTTTACAATTATTTATATTTATTAAATACTATAATTAAATAATAATATACAGTAGAAAAAATAATAATATGATATATATACCTTATGTGTATTGAGTTTATAATAACTGTTATATGTGTATTGAGTTTTATTATTAGGCACTAACTTTTTACTAACTGTTATATGTGTATTGAGTTAGTATTATTTGTTATATGTGTATTGAGTTATGTGTTTAACTGTTATATGTGTACGGAACTGGAAAGTATATTTTGAGTTTCCATTTGACAAAAAAAAAGAGTATCAAATCTTGATACCCTTTAATTGTTATATGTGTACTGAGTTTTAATTAAACCACCTATTAAAAGTTTGGTAATTTAAATCATTTTCCCTTGCATATTGTGCTTTACTCATACCAGATGATTCATATTTATCAATATGCTCTTTAATTTCACTTGGTTTATATGTTTTTCTTTTTGATGATTTTTCAAGCTTTATAGATTTTTCGTTTGACAATAAACCAATCACCTTAAATAAATCTTTAATAAGCTCCTTATCATTGATATCAATACCAACTTCTTTAAGGGCTTCTATTGCGTTTAATCTTGAATCAATAGGTTTGATCATTATACCTTTCTTTGCTGCTTCTACAGGCTCTATTTTATTGCCTTTATCATCAACAAAATAAACACCTTCATTGATTGTTTCAATAATTTCTTTTAATAGCTTTTTCATAATTTATTGATTTTGATTATTTATTAATTATAAATATATACAATACTAGTATATATTTATTTTATATTAAAAAATATTTTCATTTTTTTTTATCAAAAGTGTGATTTTTTATTTTCTCCAAGTATTTATAATTAAATTATATATTATAAATAAATAAAAAAACTATGGAATCAAAAACAATAACTCAAATGGAGATAAATGAAGCTGCAATTGCAAATTCATTTTGTTCATTATTCAAAATTAATAATTACACAATAAATAGTGGTAATTATGATCCGATTGATCTTTATTTTCAACATAAAGAAAAATTTGCGATTGAAATAAAGTGCAGGGAAAAAAAATATAATGGTATGCTGCTTGAAAGAGGTAAATTAATAAAGATGAAAGAACTAATTGATAAAAGATATCAAGTTAGATATATGAATTATATTGAAGATACTGATGAATTATTTATTTACAATATCAATAAAAGGATTAAAAGAGGTGAATTACTTTTTGCAAGTTATGATGTTGAAAATTATAATTATTATAATCAAATAGAACTACCTAATAATCAAGAAACAAAAAGAAATAAAGATAAATGGGTAAAATATTTACATTTTGATGAAAAAAATATGGGTGATTTCAAAATTGAAAACTATACTTCTATGTTATATTATAAAAAAGATTTAGTTAAAGGATATGTATATAATGGTGTAAATGTATTTGCTCATTATGAAAATATAATGAATGAAAATTATAATCAAATGCAAAACTATATTTATAATGTATAATAATAATAGAATATATAGAGTTATTGCAGGTATAATTATTTTTATCCACCTGCTTCTTATAATTGGCTCAATTATAACAACTTATCATTTATTTGGAAAAAATTATTTTAATATAATATTTGATATTACTTACTACTTATTTTTATTCTGTATATCCACTTGGATTTTAATTTATGCAACAAGAAAAGAAAAAATACAATAATAAAGGATGGGGTTTTGATACTGATTTTTATCGTAAAAAAGATTGGTTGAAATTACGAAAAAAATATATAGATGAAAATCCGCTGTGTGAACTTCATTTATTGTATAATCTAATTGAATCTGCAAGTATAGTTGATCACATTGTAAGTAGAAGAATTACACAAGATTATGAGCTTGATGAAGATAATCTTCAATCCTTATGCTATGACTGCCATCAAAAAAAAACAGCCTTAGAACGCAATCTAAATACATTAGATCAATACATTGAAGAAATGATTGAAGGTAAACTTCAATATATTACTACAGAAGAAAAAAAAGATATACTATTTAAAAAAATAAGGGGTAATTAAACACCCCTTATTTTTCCATTAATTCTAAATATTTATTAATTATTGATATTAGTATATAATTCTGTTCATCATTTACAAAATTATTATCAAATCTGCTTAAAAATTCTTTTAAATTTTTTGTTCTTTCACCCTTAAATTGATTATTCTTAAATAAAACTTTCAATAAATCTGAATTTATATAATCTTCAAGAAAAAATGTTTTTGATTGTTGTTGATCATCATCAATATTATACAAATCTATCCACTCTTTTAATAAATCCTTAATATTATTAATAATAATTCTTTCATTCATTAATTGAGTTTGAACACTTTTAAATTCTTTTTTTAATTCATTTTCTGAATCTGTAATCTTATTTAATTCTAGTCTAAGAGTATTATTATCATTCCTTATTGTTTCAAATTCTTTTTCATTTAATTCAATAGTTTTCTTTAAATGAGTAATTTCATTATTTAATTCCTCAACTGTTTTTGCATTATTTTTTTTAAGATTATAATTAAATTCTGCTTCAGCAACTTTTTGTTTTTCATCAAATTGTAATTTCAATCTATTATATAATCTTTTTTTCCTTAACAAAATTAGTTTATCAGGTAAAAATTCAACTAATAAAAAGAATCCATTAGATAATATTATCGTTGATATTGCCAAAACTCCAGGGTAGATAATGTTTCTATTTATATCTACAAAAGTATCATTTATACAACCTAATCTAAATAAAATATCATCATTAGAATAAATAAAATATGCAACACCTTGCCAATTCCAAATAATCCAGAAAAAAACAAATGTAAAAAAGAATGGGTTTGATAATCTTTCTTTAAAGAATTCATTCAAATCTTTTAACCAAGTCATATATTTTATTTTTTTTTTTCAAAAATAATGAATTGGATAAAATAATGAGTTATCAATTTCTAACAACACTAGAATCACCACTTAAATCAACAATCCCATCCCTTGGATATGTTTCACCAACAATCACTTGATGATTGTTGATTTCATCATTAAACGGTACATACTTAAATGATTTCACATACATCTTTTCTATATCGAAATTGGCGTTTTTACCCGCCCATCTTCTAGCACCACTTGGAAACCAATTTCCCATTGTGTACTTACCTATCACATCAGGAATGTTGTAAGAGTCCAACCCAAATTGATAATTGTAATTGGTAATAATCAACACATCATCAATGTAAAACTCTACCCTGTCGTGATACCAATCATATCTAAATTTGTGATATAAACCATCAGTTACATCTATACCCATTGGTCTATAGTTATCTCTGTATTCCTCCCAATAGTCAGGATGGTTTTTATCTACATCCCAATTTTGATATTCACCACGCCAAGTATTAAACTTTGCATTAAGTATTGAAGGTTCATCAATAATACCACCTTCCAATTGTGAAGGAACTTCAATATCTATCTCGTTGTTTCTAACCGCATAATAACCATCCTCATCATTTCCAATTGGTCTTAAACCAAGACCTTCAAAGTCAGGATTTCCAACAAAATTTGGTCTACCATACATCACCCTTGCTTCAAGTTGGTCTACTGCTCTATTAATTAATCTAACATCAGCAACTTCAATATCTCTTACAGAAGCTCCAGCACCACCACCAGATAATGCAGCAGTTTGTATTATTCTCCACCATCCTACATCATTATATGTACCACTTGGTGCATTGACTGTTTGCGTCAATACTCCATCAATGTAAAGTAACATAGTGTTATTTGTTGGATTGTTTACCATTACTAAATGTTGCCAAGTTTCATAAGGTTTTTGATTTGGATTGTTTGTGCCTACGACTGTACCACCACTCGCTTTACCTACTAATTGAAATTCTGGATTTACACCATAAAAGACTTGGACGCCCCAAGCACCATTATTTGCAGTACCATTACTTATAATTGTATGTCTTTGGTTTACTGAAGCCCTTACATTTATCTTTACCCACAAACTAACTGTATAGGAATTTGAAAAACTACCTAAAGTTTGAACACCTGTAATATTAAATGCCCAACCAGTATTACCATTATATCTTATAGCACTACCACCTTTTACACCAGTTGTATAAGAAGTGTTTGATGGGTCAGTGATAGTCCAAGTTGGTGTATCGATACCAGAAATACTATTTACATTATTTTCAAATAAAAATTGAGACCTCAAATTAGGTTGCATCATTGATGTATCAATAACATCTTTTTGATAGTCTTCCCATCTTGGGTCTGTAGGATAAATCTCTTGATAATGGAAATTCCAAAATGCTGAACACACCCCCAATTGAGGGATTACCCTTGCCTCAGCTTCATATGAACCAAATCCAAGGTATTCTTTACTGATAACACAACCGCCTTTTCTTAATGTCCAAGGTGTTCCATCCTGTTTGAATTTGGGTCTCCCAAAATTATCAACCCCCTGAACACTTCCAGTATATAAATCACCGTGTGATTCCAAGACTAATGCAGTAGTGCCATTACCATCATCACCTATGTAACAATTTGATGCAACCACACCACCATTTGCACCACCCCATCCTTTATTTAGGGCTTCAAAATGTTGGTTTAAACTATCTTCATTATCAAATCTAACTTCCATTGGTGATGTTCTAAATTGTATCGGTCTAATGTTGAATACCAATTTTGGACTTTCAATGCCTCCTGCACTTATCCATAATAAAAATGTTCCAAGTTGGAATTCAGGTGGAATATTAAACCCAATCTGATTATTGTTTACGATAACAAACCAATCTTGTGGAATCTGTAAAATTTCCCCTGTCTCCAAGTTCCTGAGATTGACATTAAAAATTGCCTTTGTTCCCAATCTTCCAATTTCATCATCATCAAGAAAAATCCCCGCAATCCTGAACCTACCAGCATTCATTTTGGTGAATCCTTCAATTTCAGAATTTCCCAATCTAACCCTTGTTAAATCACTTTGGGAAATTGATAATGAATTAATATTGGTAATACTTCCTTGTAATTCATTATTGATAAATAATTCCTGTATTCCTGTTTGGTTGTTATACCTGCAAAATGAAGTATATAACACCCCTTCTTCAATGGTCAATTGGGATTCAACAACAGAATTTACAGGGTTTTGAATCAATTGAAATTGTGTTTCAATGAATGGTGTGGCATCCCCTGTATAACCAACCAATGCTGGCAAAAAGTAAATTACATTTGGTTCAACACCCACAATATCATAAGTATTCCCATCATAAATAAATTGGTCTCCCTCTTGTGCAACAGCACCATTGTAAACCAATGTAAATTCATCAATTACATTATTGATGTTAAAATTGGTTGAGCCTTGATTGAATCTTATGTATTCCAATTTTTGATTTGAAGCATTGAATTTTAACCCTGTAAAGGTTGATTGATTTGAATTTGATGCGATCCAAATAAATTTATCTGTTGTGGGAATTTCTTCAAACCCCAACCAAACACCAATACTATTTGAATTATTCCCATTTGTACCAATTAATCCCCTTGATGTTAATTCTTCATCAGTCTGGAAATATTGGTTTACCCCATTGAAGGATGCTAATCTTACCCCTTCAAGTTCTGTATTAAAAGTAAATTCACCAATGTTTTCACCATTGGCAAAATTTTCAAATGAATCACTTGTGTTCCTATTTAATTCATAATATGCAAACTCTCTATTAGTAGGCTGAAATGGTTCAAATAAATCTTCACTATCAATTAAGATGTAATTGGATGTATTGGCATCAGTAATATTAATGTTGATGATATCAAACCCTTCATCAATTTTGACATCTTTGATTTCCACCAATTCAACATCATATACTGAATCATAATCATTCAAGATGAATTTTTGAATTGAAAAATCCTTATTGTCAATCTTCAATGAATTAAGGATATCAAAATCAAACTGATTTTTAACAAATAATTCACCTGTTATTTTCTTCTGCTGAAATTTATACTGCTCTAAGTTCTGTTTGAGATTCAATTCAGGAACATTTAATTCTTCATTATTGATTGTTAGATTGTTTTTTGATTTTCGGATAAATGATTTTTCAGGCAATGCAAATCCATCAGAATCAACCAAGGTATATTTATAATCTGTTTCCTCAATATCTTGATAAAAATAATCTCTATTCCTGTTCAAATTATAGTTAAAAATATTCCTGTCTGTTATCCCTTGAATCTTAATCTCAGATAAATCAATTCTGTCATTTCTGACCAATTTTAAATCTGAAATAACCATTATAATGGATGTATAAAAATGATTGTTTCCACTTGATAGAGAACCAACAAAAACATTGGGTTGATAAAATTCAATGAACAATTCATTTTCATTTGGTAATCCCCTCAATTCCATTGAAACATCAAATCCCCTTTCATATTGATTTATATCAGTTCCTTGATTTATATAAAAAACTTCATTCCTTCTTCCAACTCCAGGGATTTCACAAATACCATCAATCATTACTGTAAATGGTGGATCAATTGCATCAAATTCACTCGCCAAGAAAAAGGTTGGTGCTGAATCAATACAAAGAAATAGGGTTTGTGTTCCATCCCCATTATCCATTGATTCAATGTTTACCATATTTGTTCTTATTGGTGTTGTTTCACCATATGGAATATAACTGACATCATACAATGAAATATCTTCATTGTCAACAGTCCATACATAAGATGTAGCAGTATCAAACCCATTTGGCCACAAATTCATAAATGGTATCCCACCATCATAAGAATGTGTACCATTAACTGAGGCAAAAAGACCACAATGAAAAGTTGTATTGTTTCTTAATTCCTGTCTTCTATTCCTTGCCGTGTTTGAATCTGCAAGAGAAAGATTATTGATATCTTCATCAGTAATATTGTATTGGAATTCAAAGTTTACTTTGAAGGATAGTGTATATGGAATATTGTTTTCAGTCCTTTTAAATTTTATTGGCAATTCATTCTGAATACTTACTTTCCTGTAATCCCTATTAATGAAATTAGAATCTTCAATACTATTGCTGACAAAAACAATATCCCCATTATCATCAAGGAAAGGATTACCACCAAATCCACCTTCATTCTTGATATCAGTAAAATTGGATACATCAATGAAACTTAAACTATCTTCAACATTATGTGATACTTCAAGTTTTTTAAGTGCATCCAAAAAGGTGGTTTCTTTTGAAATGTTGATGAATTTTAAATTCTCATAATTATCTATATTAAGGTTTTTGTTGATACCCAATTCTTCATTTAATGAATAGTCAAAAAATCTTGGTGCTTTTGAATATTCAAAGTTGGTAATCATCAACCTTTCTTTATAAAGACTATATGTAAAATTGAATGATTTGGATAGATTTTCTAGAACCTCATAAAGATTAAATGGGTTTCCACTTTTATCAAAAAATGAAGACCTTTTTAAAAATATGACATCAATGAAATTTGAGCTCAAATCTTTGGTGGTCAACAAATAGTTATTGAATAACAACTTGGTATTTGGATTCAAATTTGAATACAATAAAGAATTAACCGCTTCAAACAATTCATAAAGGGAATAAACTTTCTTTTCATCCAAATTCAAATCATTGAAATTGAAGAACCTTAATCTTGAAATTGCATCATAAAATTTAATTGAAATAGGTTGGTTGATATCATCACTTTCAATGTATTGTTCTGCCATCACATAACCAGACCAATTGAGGATATCATTTCTAAAATACCTTAAGATAAAATCATCTTCATCTTCAATTTCAAGAAAGTCATTTTTCAAATCTTCTGATTCAAATACATTCAGATTACAATAACTATTTTTAATGATTGAAAACTGGAAATCATCACTGGATTCATAAACCAATTCAAAAGGATTTGATGAACCTATTATTTCAATAATATCACCAATGTAGTTTCTTTTTAATATATCAATTCTTGATTGATACCCACCTAAACCAGTGTATTCTAACCTGTATTTTACATTATAAGACATAGATTTTTTACTTATAAGTAAAAGGGTAACAATAAAAAAGGGGTTGAATAAACCCCTTTAAAATCTCTCTTTAAACCTTTCATCTTGTTTAAGGATTCCAACCAATGTATCCCTTTTTATCTTAAAAGTTACTTCACCACCACCTGCTGAAGAAGATCCTCTATTATTTAATTTACTTAGTGAATCAGAAGATACTACAGTACCACCAGTGTTAGGTATAAATAATTCCCTTCCCCGCTCACCAACAAGATAAGCTTTACCCATATCTACATCACCCCCGCCTGCTCTACTACCAGCCAAAGGAAAATTAAACATACCACCTGAAAACTGTGATAAGAGATTGGTAAAACTAAAGGCTGATTTAACTGCCCCTTTACCCGCAAATAAACCACCTGTAAGGACATTCAAGATGGCGGCTGCGGCAATGGCACTTAACAACTTGGCAATGAACATTCCAATCTGTCTTATTAACCCTTTAAAACTCAATTGTCCAGTTCTAAACAAGTCTAAAAACATTTGTTGGATACCATCACCAATTGATAAAATGCCTTGAAGTGCAACATATGTACCATTCTCAAATTCGTGAAAGTAACTCATATATTGTTCATATGTCCAGTTCACATTTTCAAAACTTCCTTGGATGGTTAATGAAGATTCAAGTAATTTTTTACCCATTTCATTAACCTTATTACCTACTAAAGAAGCTGTTAAATCAAACTCCCTTTTGACTTCCCTTATTGGTTCGATTATGTTTTTTCTTATTCCATTACCTACACCAGTACCGAAATCAGTATTATTATTTTGATTTAGTGTTTCATTTAATTCTGCAACTTCATCACCTAATTCACTTACACCTTCAGCAGTTGTTGTTGCAGAATATTTTAATTTATCTAACCAACTTATTGTACCTTCTATACCTTTATTGATTTTTTCAAATCCTAATTTTTCTGCTAATGTCCCTGCAATATTTAATATTGATTTAAATGATTCTGCTATTGTACTTACAATTGTTTTGAAAATATCAAGTGCAAAATCTTTGACAACATTAAATGCACCTTTAAAATCACCAGTAAATAATTTTAAAAAAAATCTAAAGGTAGTTGTTATACCTCTTATCAATAAACCTATAATATTTAATAGATTGGTTATTTGTGTATATACAACACCAAATAATCCACTAAAGATATCCTTTACATCTTGACCATACTTTGACCAAAGTTCTTTTGTAAATTTAACTACTTCTTTAACAGCTTCTGTTATCTTCTGCATTGAGCCATTCCATAATTCAGTAATTGAATTAGTTAATGTAGATCCATCACCATTAGTAAAGTATTCTTTTATCTCATCCCAATACTTAATGATTAAATATACAGCAGCACCAACACCTGCAGCAATTGCTAATACGGGTGCAGAAATACCAGCTAATAATGGTAATAAAGTCTTTATTGCCACAATAGAAGAGGTTACTATCTTGATGATAGAACCAAATGCAACAATAAGAGGTGGTACAACCGCCAATATAACACCTATAACAGTAACCACCCTTTGAAAACTTGGACTTAAATCATTGATAACTTGTGTAACTTTACCTACTACATCACTTATATTAATTACTAATGGTGCTAAGTTTTCACCAATCATAATTAATACTGATTCTATATTAGATTTCATTCTTCTGAATGCGCCACCTAATCCAGATTCTAAAGTTTCTGCCATTATTTTGGCTTGTCCTTCACTATTAATAAGGTTATTTTGAAGATTATAAAAATCATCATCACTTGCATTAATGATTGCAAGTAATCCAGACATTGCATCTTTACCAGCAAGTAAACCTGCATTTTGTGCTTTTTGTGAAGTTGTTAAACCTGAAAATTTCCCCCTTAATTCTTCAAGTATTTGCGCCAATGGCTTTACACTTCCATCAGTATTGATTGCAGTATATCCAAGGTTTTCAAGTGCTGTTTGAGATTCTTTAGTAGGAGCAACTAATCTATTAATTGTATTTTTTAATGATGTACCTGCTTGTGAACCTTTAATACCTGCATTAGCCATAAGACCCAATGCAAGATTAGTATCTTCAACGGCAAATTTTAAAGCCCCTGCCAATGGTGCAACATACTTAAATGCTTCACCCATCAATCCAATACTTGTATTTGATTTTGCAGAAGCCATTGCAAGAATATCTGCCATCCTTGCACTATAACTTGCTTCTTTGCCAAAAGCAGATAAACCATCTGTGAGTATATCAGATACTTTAGCCAGATCTTCACCACTACCTGCAGCAAGATTCAAAACACCATCCAAGCCTTGAATGATCTTAGTTGTATCCCATCCAGCTAAAGCCATATACCCCATTGCATCCCCTACTTCAGATCCTGAAAATCTTGTGGTTGCTCCAAGTGTTTTAGCTGTTTTATTTAATTCTTTAAATTGTTCATCGGTTGCGCCTGTTAAAGATTTTACCTTTAACATACTGTCTTCAAAAGTTGAAAATGTATTCAGTGCAACACCTCCAAGTAGTGCTAATGGTGCAGATACCTTCATTGAGATATCTTTACTTATTCTATCTAAATCTTTGCTTACTCCTTGAAGCCTTTTTTGAACACCGCCAATTGCAGAATAAAAATTTTCAGCATTAGCACCAATTAGAACATTTAATTTACCTGTTGTTGACATTAAAAAAATCAGTTAAAAAATTTAAATTTTTGAATCAAATCTTGAAATTCTTCATTACTTATCTTAGTAATTTTTCTTTCACTATTTTTTTCAAATTCCCAATTAAGGGGTAATATTTGACTGATTGATTTTTTCCTTTCTTTTTTATCAAGATTAGGTGTAATTGCTACAACTGATTGAAAGCGTGCAACTTCATACATTTTTTTAATCCTGTTATCATAACCCTTTGCAAGTGACCTAAATTCTTTAGGGGTTAAATCATAATAATCTTTAATTGATAAACCGATTTCAAAAGCGAATGCCAATTCATCAAAAAAAATATTATCTTCTTCTGTTGTTGTTGAGGATGATGAAGATTTTATGTCTTCATCACCCCCTGAAAAAAAACTGAAATAATTCTTGTTGATTCATCAATAAAAGTTGCAAGGTTAATATTATCATCAATATAATTTTCAAAATCTTCTTGATTAGTATATTCAGATTTTTCATTTAAAAATCTAACAGCCTCTAAATGACCTAGAAAAACCATATCAGTTAATTGTTGAGTTGACATATCATTTAATGTTGAAAGTCCTTTCCCTGCTTTTTTTTCTATAAGTGTTAATACCCTTCTATTTATTCTAACAGGTATACTTTTTTCTTCTGTTATTTTGAAATATTCGACCATATTTATTTATTGTTTATATATTCATAATTAAATATTTAACAATAAAAAACCCTGCCATTATAAATAGCAGGGTAAAAATAAATATGTTTTATTATTTAATTATGATACTGTTCCAAATGATAAACCACCATCAACCTGAAGTGTAAATGATCCAGTAGTTGTTGAATCCATACCAAAATCAGAACTTGCAGAAGATAGAAAACCTTTACCACTTATCACTTTTGAACCTACTACACCTGTACCAATAGAGAATCTAACAAGTTTACCTTGATAAGCAAGTTCCATTACATCTTGCTGAGATAAACCACCTGTTGGATCATAAAGAGTTTCGATATTAATTGTTGCTGTTGATCTAGTTGGTAAATATCTCCTTACAGGTACACCATTATCTACAGTTGTCTTTGAAGTAAATTCAATCATTTCTTTCTCAATCTCTATTGATCCACCAGTTTGACCCGCTAAAACCGTTACAGTATTACCAGTAACTGCATCATCACTAAGGGATATCAATATCTTATTACCGTCAATATTCATTTATATATATATTTAAAAAATTTCAATGTTATTATTATTATTAATTAAAAAAATATCAATTTACTTTATGTATAGAAAAATCTATTGACCTATTAAATAATTCGGGTTTTTCTTCGTATTCATCTGTATAACTAATAAACCTAATTAAATCAATAAGTATATTATTATCATCATCAACTAATTCTTTATAATCCAATAATTCTTTAATAATATCAACTGCATCTATAACTTCTTTATAATCTTCTGAAAAAATATGTAATCGTAATGTATATATATCCATAATAGATTTTGAATTTTTTGAATGATTTACATCTGTTAAGAAGATAGTGTACATCAATGCAGGTAATTTTTGTTTCTTGCTTGTCAATGGATGTATATTATCCCCAAATATTGATTTTAAATCTTCTGATTCGCTCAATACATTATATATGATTTCTTCTATACTCATTATACTTTATTTAAAAAATTCTTAAGTTCATCTTGAAATGTTTTCATAACCTTAGATGATGTATTTTGATATGCTCTACCTAGGAAGGGATTGGCTTTTACACCTTTAACAGATTTAACATATATTATTTTTCCACCTGAAGATTCAAATTTTAATTTAGTTTTTTTGGTTGGTACTCTATCATTTGTACCAAGTTCAATAAGATGGTGTGCAGGTGATTTGACATTAACAATCATAATGAATTGTCCAAGCCTTGAAGATTTTCTTGCATTCCTAACTGTAATAGATTTTTTCATATATCCAGTATCTCTAGGTGCTTCTTTTCTAGCTTCTTTCTTCACTTCATTAGCTCCTTTTCTTACAGCTTTTTTGATTACCTTATTCTGTGTATCTTCAGGTAACTTTCTTAGTTTTTTTAATAACTTCTGTGCATCAAGATCAAATTTAAATTTCATTATTTATTTGATTTATATTGTGCTGTAATTTCAAGACCTTCTTTATATCCTATCTCTTTTATACCTTTGATTCTGTAATTTTTATCTTCAAAATCAATTATATAATTTGTATTTATATTTTCATCAAAATAAATTTTAAAAATAACTATGTCTGAATCAATAAGCTGTTTACCCTCATATTGCTCCCTATTTTGCCATTGATACTTAGAAGCAAAAAAATCTGAATATTTAACAAAGGTTTCCTTTAATTGCCCTACACTATTTTTTTCTTCAATAGGTTGGTATAGAGTAATTAGATATCGTAAATCTTCCAAGTGAATCATATCAAAAAAATCTAATCTGCTTATAAGGTTGCAATAGCCTTTGTAATGTTTTATCTAAACTAACTATTGATTTACCTACAATTAATGAACCTCTGTATTGATATAAATCAGTTAGTAAAATTAATCCAGCTTGCTTAATTGTAGATGGTAAATCATTTGAAGATTCAAATCCTTTTTTATATACAATTTGAATGCTTGTATATAATGAAGGTAGCAAAGTAAATTTTAAATACTCATCACTATTTATGTAATTATATTCTTGTGAATCAATAACATTATTACCATTGAAAAACTTAACATCAACAATACTATATATAGGTGAATTAGGGAAATAAATTTCTTCATTCTCTTTTATATTTTCAAAAATAGATAGTGTATATTCTGTATCTACTAAATCTTTATCTAATTCATTTTCAATAGTATCTGTTACTACTTGAAGTAAAGAATATATATAAATATCTTCGTGGTTATGTAATATCCTTAAATGCTGTTTAGCTTCTTCAAGTTGAATAAGTGTTTCATTACTTTTCTTTACTACCTTAGCAATCATTATTTTTTACCTTTATTTTTTTTAGGTTTAATTTCTTCTTTTTCTTCATCTAAATAAATGAAATCATTATGAGGTTTTATATATTTTTCAATCTCTTCTTCAGTTAGTTCCAATACCTGATTTTTGAAATGCCCACTAGTGAAATGAGGTTTAATTATTCTTATTATCTTTTTCATCTTGTTCTTTATTTAATTCAGTACTAATTTTTTCAATAACATCTTGAATAGTTTTAATTTCAAGTTGATTAAATACTTCGTGTTTAACTGCTTTTTCTAAAGCATAAATTAATAATTGTAGATTTTCCATATTAATAAGTAAAAAATTAACAATAAAAAAAGGTGGTATTATTAACACCACCTTTATTATATATATTATAATATATATTATGCATCAATATCTTTGGATACTGCTTTTGCTTCAGGTCTTAAATCTTTAAGATCCCAATACGATCCAACGTTCATCACAGTCTGACCAAATTGTGATCTAGTGTATGGATCAACAAGTATCTCAATAGCACCCCAACCAGCAACAATTGACTCTGACCAATCACCAAAAGCCATTGCAGAAAGTCCAGTTCCTGTACCTTTAGTTAGATTAGAAGGTACTCGGTTTGAAACTACAAAATCAAAACCATCAAGTTTACCATCCTGAAGAACAAATCTTCCAGATCCTGAATCCATTTTCAATGTTTTCAAGAATGAATGTAAATCATAGTTAATAAGGTATTTACCATTAGCAACATCCGCTTCTGCTTTACCTACTTTTTCCACAAATTCTTGGACTTTAGCATAATCAATTGCACCACCATTAACACCCATCTCTACAGGTAATACATCTGCACCAAGAAGATATTCAATATATTTTTCGTCCAATGCTTTTTGAATTGATTTTTGAATTTCATTTCTCAAATATGCCTCAACATCTGCACTAGATTGAATTAACAACTGATTAGATACATTCATTCTAGTAGCTAATCTGTTTGGTCTTAATTCAATTTGTCCAACATTATGAGATTGTGCACTTACTTCACCATTTTCTGTATACCAAGCTGAAGTAACTTTACCACCTTTAGGTAAATCAAGATTACCAGTCAATCCAAGGAATCTTGTTGCTCCCATCTTGTCTAATAAAGAACCCTCAAACAAAGATTCAATTATACCACCTTTAGCAGTTTCAACAAGATTACCACCCTTAGCACCATCATCACCAGTTACCGTAAAGTTTCTAAAATTAGATGGTATATATACTGCATTAGCATTTACCGCTACACCTGCATTTCTTAATTCTTTTTCTCCTTCAGCTTGTGCTTCAGCATATACACCATCAACTTTACCAGTTCTAACTGCATTGATATGCCCCATAATGGTATATGCTTCTTTAGACTTATCAGTCTTAATTGATGGTGCATTATTAGCCATTCTAGCCTCGAAAGCTTCTACATTTTCAGCATCAGTTATTTTAACCTTAAGATCTTCAATATCTTTATATTTGTCATTAAATTTGGTCTGCTCATCAGCAGATAAATCTCTTTTTTCTGTTTTTGCAGTTTCAAGAATACCTTTCATTTCAGTTTCTAATTCTGCTAGTTTTTTTCTAAGTTCAACACTTTTTTTCATCTATATGTATATTTTAAAAAATTCAAATAATTTTATATATATTAATTAAAAAACTATCAATAATTATATTGATATAATCTTTAACTTATTCTCATATTTATTATAATTTATTTCAACAGTTTCTTCAACCTTATCTAATTCATCTTTAATTGAATCAAAATTTCTTATTGAAGTATCTTCATAGGCTGGATTTGTCACTACAGAAACATCATATATACCTTTGAAACTTGTGATAGTTCTGAAATATTTATTATCTCTTTTTTCCCACTTATCACCACCTTCTGATATGTTGAATGCAAAAGATGATTTATTTATATTACCCTTTTGAATATTTCTATATAAATCTTTTATATAACTTATTTCTTCATCAACTTCAAAAGAATAAAATAAACCAGTATCATCAACCTTTATTTCAAGTGTATCAACTGAATCGTTTTTTCTAGCCAAAACATAATTTGCATTATGGTTGAATAATGCAACAACATCCGATAAATCGGTATCTTCATTAATTGCACTTCTATCAATTGTTTCAAAAAAACCGCCTAAATCTTTACTTAGTGTATTGAATTTCAATGCATATGCTCTTATATATTTTTTACCATCTTCTTCAATGGCTCTATATTCTATATTATCTATATATCTTAATTCTTTATTCATCATCATCTTCATTTAATTCTGATTCATTTAATTCTGCTTTACTATATTCATTTCTTGCTTTTGAATCCCAAAATCTATTTACAATACTCTTTGGTATTAGATTACCCATTATATAGGTATCACCCTTTATATCACTTGGTAAATCTTCCAATTCTCTTATCTCTTCTGGAGATATAGATCCAAGGTAGAATAATGATTTGTAAAATTCTCCCCTACTCTTTGAATCACCTCTAAGTATAGCATTGACCATTATCTTTACATATACATCATTTAATAATTCATCTTTAGTAAGTAGTTTACTATTTATTTCTTGTTCAATCTTGGTAATAAGAGGTAATAAAGAGGTTTGATAAAATCTAATATTGTCTGCTTCTACACCTGTAGATGTGTTCTTTTCTGCCATCAACATAAATGGTGGAAGGTTCAACATATTAGCAATTTCTTCAGTTTCAAATTTTCTACTTTCAAGAAATCTTGTTTGGCTTGGATCAAGATTTATATTATCCAACTTCATCCCATCTTCAAGAAAGATGATTCTTTTACCACCTTTACCAGAAAAATTATTTTGAAGTTCATCTCTAAGTCTATCCCTTTGTTCTTTTTTTAATGGCTTGTCATAAGTAATAGATCCCTTTATTGAACTTGCTTCACCAGTATATACCTTATTGGTATAATCAATCGCATTTATATTTATATTTAAATTTCTTTTGAAATTATTAACTACATCTATACCAAGATATCCAGTACCTATGTTTTTAAAATGTAATAAATCATCGTTTAATATTGGAGATTTATCATCAAACTTAAAATAAAGTTTATCATTATATAGGATTGCTTCAACAGAAGTATATTCAATAATTGTTAATGATATTATATTACTTCTTTCATCTCTATTTATTTTTGCAAATGAATTACCTTTGATCAACATAATCATTACCATTGTATTGATAAACTCATAAGCAGATTGGTAATTATTAGGTTTATTCTTCAACAAAAAATAAAGATCATTCTTAAGTGTTTCTTTTCCTTTATATAACTTAATGGGTAAACTTGCAATTGTATTGCTTATTATGTTTACACCTCTGTAGAATGATGCAATAGATAAAGCAGATTGATGATTTATATTACTATTAATACCTAAATCATCAATACTTATAATATCAGGAAATTCAAGTTTTGAAAAACCAAATCCAAAAAATTTTGAAATATTCATATTCAATAATTAAAAATTAATCAATTCTTTATTCTTATTAATCAAGATTGAAATATAATTCAGCTTCTTCTTTTCTTCTATTTATTAAACCATTAAGTACTTTACCACCTGCTTTATTCCATCTTAAAAATTGATCTCTTATCAATGGATCATTTGGATTTTTATTTACCAATTTCAAAAGGGTTGATGATTTGAAATTTCCTAACCCTACATTATATGCGAAAGAAACTAATGCGCTAAACTGATTATGATTTAAACCAACCTTAATAGATTTAATAACCCCTTCTTCAAAGTGTTTGATGATATTGTTAAAAAGATTTACCGCTCTTTCCTTGGTAATCTTATCACCTTGCTTTACAGGTGTACCATCTTCATATCTTGTGTTTCCATATCCGATTGTCCAAACCTTAGCAGGACATAAATAAGCCTCTAATTTCAGCCCCTCATATTTATGTAATAGATTAACACCTTTTTCATTAATTTTCATTTAAAAAATTTTCTATTTTATTAATTTGATTATGAGTTAAAAAATTATATTGTTCATCTTTATATATAAGTGTTGAAATAATCTTTATTATTTGTTCATTAGAAAAATTATAAACATTATTATTCAAAAAATCTAAAACAATATTATAATTTATATTATCCATTTAGTTAATGTAAAAAATACTTACTCGTTAATAACATCTGTTATTTTCTTCTTCAACTTCTTATATAATGCTAATGGTACTAATTTCATATCGTAAAAATTTTCTATAATTGAAATTAGTTGTTGCCCTAAAAAAACAGAATAGAATATTGAAAATAAAGGATAGAATATAATTGAAAATTTACCCGCAAAATTTATTAATGATAATATAATTAATGCTGCTAATAATGTGAGTAAAAATCTAGGAAATTTTTTACTCACTAATTTTTTTAATTCATATTCTTTAGGCACTTCAAGATTAGCTTTTTTTAACTTAACTATTTGAATTGAAAAGTAAGTTGCTTTAATTATACCAGTTAAAAAATCAATAATATATAATGAGATTAAAAACCATATTCCACCAACAGAAGCAAAGAAAAAATCAAAAGCAATATTAATAAGTAAAATAAATGGTATTATATATTTAATTATTATATCACTTGTTACACCCTTAAATAATGAAGTTAAAAAATCTTCAAAATTATTATATCCAAATATCATTAAACTAAAAAATTATATATATAATTATAAAAATAACAATTGTTAAATAAAGAAAAATCCACCATCATTATAAGGTGATTTATTATTTTCTTCATCTATCATTTCACTAACTATATCTAATTGATATTGCCCAACTGCCATAACTAAAGCAACTGCACTATCTATTTTTTCTTTACTTCTTTCTTTTGACATCTTGACATTCCCCGCATCATCTTTTACAATTCTTACATTACTTATACACCATTTAAGAATGGGATTATTGTTATGAAGTAATTTATTTTCAATTATTAATGATTCAGTTTTCTTAGTAGCTGGAGACATAGATTTGAATCCTTGACCAAATGAAGATATTTTTAAACCTGCTGCTTCAAGCTTAGTAGTTATTTGGTCTGAAAACCATCTATCATATGCAATATTTACTATATTAAATTTACTTTTCAATTCGAATATTTTTTCAATAATAAAATCATCATCCCTACTTCTTGGTTCTGTTAAATAAAGTAAGTTGTTTTTATTATTTGCCCAACCAATAAAAGCCTTACCACTTGCTATATTATCTTTTCTTTTTGCAGATTCATATGGAATGAAAGTGTAATTAAGGGTTTTGATTTTCCCATTCGGTTGAGGGAATATTAATACGAATGAATTTAAATCTCTATTATTAGCAAGATCTAAACCACCCCAACAAGTTTCACCTAATAAATCATCTTCATTATAATCAATATTATTATTCATCCAATCTTGATTATTTATCCAAGATGATGAAGAATCAACAAATATATTCAAATGTAATTGTTTAAATGAATTAAGAAATGAAGGTATATTTCTTGCTTTATTAATAAGCTCTATTATATAATCTTCTTTAATAGATTTACCATAAGATGGATTAGCTTTTTTTATATTTTCAATAGATAATACCTTATCAATATCATCACTATCATCACCCTCAAATACAATTGGTAAAAAAGTTTCATCTTTAATTATACCATTTATTATTTTTTTTGAATAATCATAAAGATCAAATACAATATGATTTTTATCTTGTCCTGCTGTGGTAATACTAATTAATAATGGTTGAGATCTTGCACCCATTGATGTTTTTACAACTTCATATAGTTCACCATCTTTATGAGCGTGAATTTCATCCACCAAGGCAAAAGATAAATTACCACCGTGCAATGATCCAGCTTCAGAAGCAACTACCTTAAAAAATGAATTATCCTTTTCATATTCAATTGAGTTTCTAAATATTTTCAAGTGTTTAGATAATTCTTTGGAATTCCTAATCATTCCAGACATAATATCAAAACTAATTCTCCCTTGCTCCCTTGTAGAAGCTAAAAAATAACCTTCTCCACCTTTTTCACCATCTGCCAAAATCATATATAAAGAAATTGCAGAAGCTAAGGTTGTTTTACTGTTCTTTCTAGGTAAAAAAATAAATACTTCTCTATATTTTCTTAAGCCTGTTTTTCTATGTTTCCATCCGAAAATATTTGAAACAATTTCTTTTTCCCAATCTTGAAGAATATATGGTTTACCTGCAAGATCCCCTTTTACGTGACTGCAAAATGTTTCAATAAATCTTACTGCTCTATCTGCTGTATATGTATCAAAGTAGTATTTTTTTGTATCAATAATAGAAAAATTAGTTGTATAACTCATTAAAAATTATCTAATGTTTTTTCATCTGTAATTTCTTCATTGTATTGAACAGTTAATTTTGACCTATCTGAAGGGGTTAATCCAAATTTACTTATAAGACTATTATAATTCTTGAATGCAGTTGAAGCAATATTAATATATGGTGATACCATCTCATATTGACTACCATTCTTATTAGTGCCAATAGTTGTATATCCTTCTTTCTTTAACTTTAATTGAGCTTCAATATATTTACCGTATTCACTTGATAACAATCCTAATGATTCTAAATCAAAATTAGATAATACCCCTTTATTAATCATCAATTCAGAAAATTTTAAATAGAATTTTTTTCCATAAATATTTAAATATGATGGTACTTTTATTTCATCAAAAGTTATTTTTTCAACTATAGGTTGATTCTTTTTTATTCTGTTAGGTTTTAATGTTCCTTTTTTAGCCTTTATTTCATCAGGTATTGTAGGTCTGCCCATATATTATTATGATTGTTTACTATTAAGTAAAACACCCTCAATACCCACCCTTAAGGAATTTTGGCTGTATACAAACTTTTCTCCCCTAAGATGGTTAATAGAAAAACAGAATAAAATTTTACTACCCCCCTACCCATAAAATTTTCTATTAAAAAATAATTTACGTTTTAAATAAATAATAAAAAATGCTACCATAATAGAATATAGTAGCATCATTAATTAAGTTCATCATATATTGCTGTGTGAAAGTACCCATCATAAAGACAGGTACTAACAAACAACAAAAGAAAAAATAAGTCAAAAAAATACAATCATTACATCTAAGTAAATTATTATCAATTAATGAATTTACTTTTTATCTCTGTGTTGCACTTATAATTGTATTCTATACAAGACTTATAAGTTAGATTTAATCTATCACTTATATACCTATAATCATATCCCTTCAGTTTAAGATACCAACACTTCCATTTAATGATACTTTTATTCTTTTTATAATAATTTTCAAAAATATATGTTCTTATGTTGTGTAATAATTTTTTATATTCTTCAGTTTCATCAATATAAAAAGGTTCTTCATTATTATTGGTATTATATATATATTCATAATCATTAATACAATCAGTATATGTAGTATAATAATATCCTTGCTTATATATAGTTGTTGATATATTCCAGATAATTCCTTTTATATAATTCTTTAGTTTATCGTCACATTCTGTATTATATAAATTTTTTTGAATTAAAACTAATAATACAGATTGAACAACATCATCATAATCTTCTTTGTTCTTTATTTTTTCTGTTTGTTTGATCACATAATTGTGTACTTGATTCATTATTACTTGATATTTACTTTTAATTGTTATTTATTATCACTAAATATATATTCTAACATCTCCAGTTTAATTCTAGCTATATTTAGATTAGAATAATATTCTATCCATTTATCATACTCATCTAACATTTCCCAAAATACAGGTATACTTATATTTTTTTCTTTCAAATCCATATATTGATAATAATGTTTTAAAAAATTCAATGGCATATCTTTTATATTATTACTCATTATATATAATACATAATATCTTATTGATTTTTCTTTAATGTTTTTATCAATGTATTCAACAGCTTCTTTATATGGTTTATATTTCATTGTACATATATTTATATATAAATACTTTATTTTTTGGAAAAATTCAGATATACAGAAAAAAAATTAAAATATTTTTTATCAATATATTGTATATATTTATACTATATAATATATTTACATAAGATATAAAAAAAAACATATATGAACACTACAATCATCATTAACCGACTATGTAAAACATCATTGATGTATGGTAAATATGTTTCAACATCAGAAGCAAAAAATGAAGCTTTTAGATTAATAAAAATTGGAAAAGCTGAAAAAATAATAGATACAGAAGAAACATTAATGTATAGAATAAGGGGTTAATCAACCCCTTTTAAATTTAAAATAAATAACTATGAAAAAATCAACTTATTTCTTGTTTGGAAAAGAAGCAACTACAATTTATTTAGAAGATGGTATTGAACCACTAATTGAAGCTATTAATGATGATAATATATCATATGATGTTTTTGAATTTATTGAGGGTGAAACATCTCCAGTAAATTTACTAATGAAATATCAAGAATGGGGCGACTATTCAATAATATCAAAAGAAGAATTTAATCAACTCTAAACAATAAACTATGAAAATCACTAAATTAAATACCTTACAAGAAATAATAGAAGCAGTAGAAGCGGGAAAAAATGTAAATGCTAATACAGCATTATATAAGGTAATTAAGAATACAAAAAATGATTATTACTTTTTATAAAGTAATAATCATTGTATAGGACTAATTGAAAATAAGGGTAATTTAAATTCAAGCGATTTTTTTACTATATAAAGAACTTTATTCTAAGATATAAAAAAAGGGGTTAATCAACCCCTTTTTCTTTTATTGTATAAATACCCCTTTGAAATGTTTTTATATATTTTTTATCGTTATATAGTTTAACATCAGAATTAAATATATAATTATATTTATCAAGATTAAAAATTGAACCTTCAAGATGATACTTATTATCTAATTTAAGATTTAATATCTGCTGTTTATTATCTTTATTAAAAGTATTATATATTCCAGATAAAGAAATACTAATATTACTATATATTAACTCAATATTTTTTAATTCATCTATATTATATATAGTAAATAGTTCATTACTATCTGTTTTATTTTCAATTTGATTAATTACTGATTCTCCACCTATTTTTAAATCAACAACAGCATCAAAAAGATTATTGGTATTTACCCCTAGATATCTTACAGTGTCTTCAATTGAACTATGATGCAAGAATTTACTTGCAATATATATATTACCAGTATGGTTGTAAATCATAGTTCCAAATGTTTTTCTTGCTGAATGTGATGATATTTTTTCTGATAGTTTGAAAACAGTTAATTCATTACTATCATAGTTATATTCAGTAATTTCCCTATCATTTATATATTTATTTATGAAGTATCTTATTACAGTAGATTCAAATGATGTTTTAATGGTTTTATCTTGCTTAGTTTTAAATTTTGGAAATTTATAATTAAGTTTTTTTGCAATGTTTTTTGCTTGAATAAATAAAGGTATTTCAATTTTCTTTTTAGTTTTTGAACTGTAAAAAACAAGATTATCTGATTCAAAAGATTTACTATGTAAATTAGCCAATTCAGAAAACCTTAGACCCGTGAAACATCTTAATAAAAATTGACCTAAAGCATTTAGGTACGTTTCTTTTTCTTTATATTTATCATTGATATAGTAATTATAAAGAATATCTAATTCATTTATATCAAGATTAGATACTTCTCTATCATCTGCTTTATTATCATTGTTGATATTTACTTTCAATCTATCTATATTCTTTTTATTTATTGAATTGTAATAATTGATAACTGCATTTATTTTTTCTAGTTTATTTACAACTGTTCCTGCTCTATTTGCCTTTTTTACTTTCTTGTTAATGGTTATATCAGTTTTCAAAAAATCAACAAAATCATTTCTAAATTTATCATTATTATGTTCAATATAATCTAATGTAAGTTTATACTTATAATAAGCTTCATAATCTTCAACAGATTTACCAGTATATTGATAAGCTTCAAATGCAGATTCGCTATTAGTTTTTTCATCTCTATATTTATACAGCCAATAAAGTAAGGTATCATTTTCAATCTTTTTGTATTCAACGGCTTTACCAGCTTTAATTGATTTAATCATTATACCAATATCTTCAGCAGTTGGTTCTGGATTGATTTTAAGAAGGTTATAATATTCTTGTTCAATCTTTTTTAACTTATCATTTAACCTTTGAGCTTCAGGATATTTTTTTATTACTGTTTGAGATTCTTGATTAAAGAATTGCTCTTTAAGCTTCTCCCCTATTCTTTTTTTAATCAATTTACCATTTATATATGCCATAAATGCCAATGGTCTTTCATCTTTATTATCTTTGTGCCCGTCAAAAAAGAAATGATTGTTCATTTTATTACAGTTTAATTATGGATTTATTACAGTTTGAAGGTACAACAATTTTCAACAAGTAAAAATAAAGTGTAATAAAAAAGTGTAATAAATGATTGAAATCAGTTCAAAATTTAACGGGTTTCCAAATCAAAAACAGCATTTAAACCAGTTTAAAAGCTTACTATGATTTGTATCCCATAGGAATCAAAATAAAATCACATCCGCACTATTCTTATGGCATCATCCACCAAGTACATCTTTATCACTGGAGGAGTGACCTCTTCACTCGGAAAGGGCATCATCGCAGCTTCTCTGGCCAAATTACTCCAAGCCAGAGGCTTCAATGTCACCATCCAAAAGTTTGACCCTTATCTGAACATTGACCCAGGGACGCTCAATCCTTATGAACATGGGGAATGCTACGTCACTGAAGATGGAGCGGAGACTGATCTGGATCTTGGACACTACGAAAGATTCCTCGACACCCCTACTTCACAAGCAAACAACGTCACTACAGGGCGTATTTATAATAATGTCATCACCAAAGAGCGAAAAGGCGAGTACTTGGGTAAAACCGTACAGGTCATTCCTCACATCACCGACGAGATCAAAAGAAATTTTTTGAAATTGGGAGAAGATGGCAAATTTGATGTCATCATCACTGAGATCGGTGGCTGTGTAGGTGATATTGAATCCTTGCCTTTTATAGAAGCTGTCAGACAGGTCAAGTGGGACATCGGTCAAAACAACTTTTTGGTCATTCACCTCACCTTGATACCTTTCCTAGCTGCTGCCAAAGAACTCAAGACAAAGCCTACTCAACACTCAGTCAAACAATTGCTCGAAGCGGGTATTCAGCCTGATATATTGGTCTGCCGTACTGAGCATCACCTGCCTATGGAGGTGAAAAAGAAACTCGCACTTTTCTGCAATGTGCAGTTGAATTGTGTCATCGAAGCCATGGATGCAGAGACTATCTATGATGTGCCTTTGTTGATGAAAAAAGAAAAGCTTGACGAGCGTGTGATGAGCAAGTTGAAGCTCACTTCCAAAACCAACACTGACCTTGAGCAATGGAAGGATTTCTTAGGAAGACTTAAGAATCCAACACAAGAAGTAAATATTGGGTTAGTAGGCAAATATGTCTCACTACCAGACTCTTATAAATCCATTATTGAAGCTTTTGTTCATGCTGGTGCAGCATCTGAGTGTAAGGTAAACTTGAAACTGATTTCCTCGGAAGAGCTCTATGCGGAAGCCATTCCAAAGAAACTAGAAGAACTAGATGGTGTCGTGGTGGCGCCAGGATTTGGAGAGCGTGGCTTGGAAGGAAAAATCGAAGCCGTGCGCTATGTCAGAGAAAACAATATTCCATTCTTTGGAATCTGTTTGGGAATGCAGGTAGCTGTCATTGAGTTTGCAAGAAATGTAGTAGGGCTTCCTAAAGCCAACAGTACTGAGATGGATCCTAACACCCCTGATCCAGTGATTGGATTGATGGAAGATCAGAAAAATATTCAGCAAATGGGTGGAACTATGAGACTGGGATCTTATCCATGTGAATTGAAAAAAGGTAGCAAGGCTTATCAAGCCTATGGAAAAGCCAAGATCAACGAGCGCCACAGACATAGATATGAATTCAACAATGCCTATATCAAGCAGTTTGAGACCAGTGGCATGATTCCTTCTGGCATCAATCCTGAAACAGGCTTGGTAGAAATCATGGAGATCAAAAACCACCCCTGGTTCCTAGGCGCGCAGTTTCACCCAGAGTACAAAAGTACCGTGCTCACTCCTCACCCATTGTTCGTCAGATTCATCAAAGCGACGATCGAAAACAAAAAGACCAAATAATACTTCTATATTTGCCACAAATTTGAACGGTAACACAAAGGAAGCTTCTCGTAAGCCTTTTGTGTTACCTTTGATTTTGAATAGACAGTTTAAAATAAAATTATGGATAGAAATCAAGCGACAGGTTTGATCCTTTTCGCCGCAGTCATTCTGGTGTATTCGATTTTCTTCGCCAGTACCCCTGAGCCGCAAGTACAAGAACCTACCGGCGAGGTAGTTTCTAATGTTCAAGAACCACAAAGCAGTGAAAGCTTAGACCTTGTATTGGAGGAACCTGATAGTCTTCAAGACATAAGAGCTCAGGTTCAATTTGGCGTTTTTGCTCCTTTGACAAGAGGGGAAGCTTCAGAAGTTACTTTGGAAAATGACAAGATGATTGTCACTTTCTCTACCAAAGGTGCTGAAATCACTCAAGTAATCTTGAAAGAGTTTGATTCTTGGGACAGAACCCCATTGGTGCTTTTGGATGAAAATAGTTCAGACATTTCTTATGAAATCAATACCACAAAAGGTCCATTGAGCTTGAATGAATTCTTTTTCAATGCCAATACAGGCACGAGAACATCTGAAGCTGGAGAGGTTTCATTTGTAGAATTTACCGCTCAGACTGGCTCAGCTACGATTAAGAGAACATATACTTTAGCGGCAGGAAGCTATTTGGTAGACAAGAACTTAGAGCTTTCTGGTTTTGGTAGCCAATTGGTAGATTCCAATGTGAATATCCTCTGGGATGATCGTCTCAAAAAGCATGAAGAAGACATCGAAGAGTCCAGAAGAAAAACCAATATCAACTTTTACAAATCTACTGGAAAGCACGACTACCTCAGCTTGACCAAGGAAATGGCTAGTGAGCAAGTATCAGAGCCATTGAAGTGGATAGGTTTTAGCCAGCGATTTTTCACCTCAGGGATCATTGCTGCCAATCAATTCAATTCAGCCAACCTAGAGCAGGTCACTCCAAAAGACACACTTTCTGTCAAAAACTTAAAAGCAAGCATCTCCCTGCCATTGGAAAATGGCCAGGCAGGATTGAGTTACTACTTCGGACCCAACAACTTCAAAGTTCTCAAAAGCATCACGCCTGGATTTGAAGAAAATGTGGACATGGGTTATGTCTTCGTAAGCTGGGTAAATAAGTATATCATTGTAAACCTATTCCAGTTCTTAGAAAAATACTTCAGCAACTATGGTATCATCATCATCTTGGTGGTGTTGATCATCAAAGGTTTCCTATTCCCGCTTACTTACAAATCCTATGTAGGCATGGCGAAAATGCGGGTGATCAAGCCGGAGATAGACGAGCTGAAGGAGAAATACAAAGACGATCCGACAAAGCAGCAGCAAGAGCAGATGAAGCTTTTTGGCCAATTAGGTGTCAGTCCGATATCTGGCTGTCTACCCATGTTGCTTCAAATGCCATTCTTATTTGCGATGTTCTTTTTCTTCCCGAATTCCATCGAGATGAGACAAGAATCCTTCTTGTGGGCGCATGATTTGTCTACTTACGACGCATTCATCAAGCTACCATTTACGATACCTTTCTATGGGGCGCATATCTCTTTGTTCACACTCTTGATGACAGTATCGCAGATCGCTTATACACATTTCAACAATCAACTGACTGCGGCTCAAGGTCCTATGAAAAACTTAGGATATATCATGCCAATTGGCTTTATGTTTATCCTCAACTCCTATCCTGCAGCATTGAGTTTCTACTATTTTGTATCTAACATGGTGACATTTGGTCAGCAGGCCTTGATCAAGCTATTTGTAGACGACAAAAAAATCAGAGAAAAAATCGAAGCTAGCAAAATCAAGAATGCGAACAAGAAGAAATCTAAGTTCCAGCAGAAGCTTGAAGATGCAATGAAAGCGGCGGAAGCTAATAAGAAAAAGAAGTAATTAGACTTAAAATAGACCCATGTCATTTGATAGGAATGAAAATCGATTTAGAATACATGCTTTTGATAAATTTCGATATTGGTAGATTTTAGATACTAATTGATTTTTTGCTTCAGCCAGATTTCACCTTGAGGCAAATGATACTAGTAAAAAACATAGGATAAAAAAAATTAAAAGGGAAGCTGTTTATCAGTTTCCCTTTTAATTTGTCTAAACTCGAATGCATGAGGGTTTCGAATTGAGACCAAAAAGACTTGTGCTTTTTATAGAGATTTCATTATCAAAACGTTAACGCTATCCACAATTTGATGTGGAAAACAAAATATATAGCGTAAAAATATAAATGATATATTTGTAGGAAGCCGACAACACAAAAAGAAATCCGATGATCGAAATTACATACTTTGGACATTCGTCTTTTTTGGTGAAAATCAAAGATCAAAGCGTGCTATTTGATCCATTTATCAGCCCAAACCCAGAAGCTTCCTCCATTGATGTGGATGCATTGAGAGCTGATTATGTGCTTTTGAGTCATGGTCACGAAGATCATGTAGCCGATGCTGAAAAGATCACCAAAAACTCCAACGCCCTGTTGATTTCCAACTTTGAAGTAGCAAGTTGGTTTGCCAACAAAGGGGTTGAAAAATATCACCCTATGAATCATGGTGGATCAAAGGCATTGGATTTTGGAAAAATCAAATACGTCAACGCCGTCCATAGCAGTACTTTACCAGATGGAAGTGCCGGCGGACACCCAGGTGGGTTTGTGGTCAGCCATGAAGGAGGATGCTTTTATTATGCGGGAGACACGGCATTGACCTATGATATGAAATTGATCGGAGAGGAATTCAAGGTAGATTTTGCCTTTCTTCCTATTGGCGATAATTTCACCATGGGTATTGCTGATGCGATCAAAGCTGCAAATTTTGTGGGCACTGACAAAATCATCGGCATGCATTATGACACTTTTCCTTACATTCAGATAGATTTGGAAGCTACAAAAAAATCTGCTGCAGAAGCCGGAAAAGAGTTGATTTTGCTTAATATTGGAGAATCTATTACCCTTTGAACCTAAATAATGGGAAAAGTAATTGCTATAGCAAACCAAAAAGGCGGTGTAGGTAAGACTACAACAGCTATGAACCTAGCTGCAAGCTTGGCGGTTTTGGAATTTAAAACATTGGTGATTGATGCCGATCCACAGGCAAACACCACTTCAGGTTTGGGACACGATCCTAAGGCGATCGAAACAAGTATTTATGAATGTATGGTAGACGGGATTGAAATTGAATCCATCATTACCAAAACAGACCTCGAACACTTAGACTTGGTACCATCTCACATTGATCTAGTCGGTGCAGAAGTAGAGATGATCAATCTGGAGAATAGAGAAGAAAAAATGAAGTCTGTCATCGCTAAGGTGAAAGACCGTTATGATTTTATCATCATCGATTGCTCTCCTTCCTTAGGATTGATCACAATCAATGCACTCACTGCTGCCAACTCTGTAATCATCCCCGTTCAATGTGAATATTTCGCCTTAGAAGGGCTTGGGAAATTATTGAACACCATCAAAATCATACAAACCAGACTCAATCCAGATTTGGAAATAGAAGGGATCTTACTGACCATGTACGATGTCAGATTGAGACTTTCTAACCAAGTTGTAGATGAAGTTCGCATGCATTTCAAAGGCTTGGTATTTGAAACCATCATTCCTAGAAATGTAAGGTTGAGCGAATCTCCAAGTTTTGGCTTGCCAGTGATTGCATTTGATGCAGAGGGCAAGGGAGCCATGGCTTACCTTAACTTAGCCAGTGAGATTGCTGCGAAAAACGGAATGGAAAAAGTAAATTGATGAAGCAATATGGCTGATAAAAAACCACAGAAGAAGAATGCATTGGGAAGAGGTTTGGGTGCTTTGTTGCAAGACTCGCCTCAGAAAAATCAAAAACAAGACTTAATTCCTGCTCAAAGTTCGGCTGGCATATACGAAATAGCCATCTCTGAGATCCAAGTCAACCCCTATCAGCCTAGAACATACTTTGATAAAGATGCCCTTCAAGAGCTTTCTGAATCCATCAAAGTTCAAGGGATCATTCAACCCATCACGGTAAGGAAACTCGCTGACAATGAATTTCAGTTGATTTCTGGTGAAAGGAGATTTCAAGCTTCCAAACTCGCTGGTTTAGAAAAAATACCTGCTTATGTGCGAACTGCCAATGACCAGCAAATGTTGGAAATGGCATTGATTGAGAATATTCAGAGAGAAAACCTCAATGCACTTGAAATCGCACATTCCTATCAGCGCTTGTTGGCGGAGTGTGATTTAAAGCAAGAAGAGCTTGGAGATAGAGTGGGGAAAAATAGGACAACAGTCAATAATTACCTCAGGTTGCTTAAACTGCCACCAGATATTCAAGCTGGCATCAGAGATCAAGTCATCAGTATGGGGCACGCTAGAGCACTGATCAACATTGAAGACATTGACAAGCAATTGGCTATCTTCAAAAAGACTGTGGAAGAGGAGCTGAGCGTGAGAAAAGTAGAGGCTTTGGTCAAGGCACTCAACAATCAAGAAGATACTGCTGAATCTAAGAAAGAGCCTGCTTTGGATCCAGTGAGAAAATATGAAATTGGCAAAATCCAGCAAAGGTTAGCCAATCACTTTGGCTCAAAAGTCCAACTCAAAGCCAATGATAAAAACAAAGGTGAGATCAAAATCCCCTTCCAATCGGCTTCCGACCTCAACAGAATCCTAGAAATATTGGAGATTATCTAATCAGGTGAAACCTATTCAATATACCCCCAGGGAAAAGTCCAAAGGCTTGGCAATGGTGCTCTTGAGAACCATTGCTGTTTTTGTTTTATTGGCTTGTTCTAATCTTACTACTTTTGGTCAATCTGAAAGGGATACGGTATCTATCGAACTCAATGAAAAACTCCCTAAAGATCCGAAATTAGCTACCATACTCTCTGCGGTACTTCCAGGAGCAGGGCAGGTTTACAATGAAAAAGTCTGGAAATTACCGATCATTTATGGCGGCTTTGTTACCAACTTATATTTCATTGAGTTCAACAACAGGAGGTATCAGCTTTTCAGAGAAGAACTCCGCTTTTTTGATCAGAATGGCCAAAGTGAAAGCTTCCCCAATCTCAATAGAGATGCATTGGTCAGAAATGTGGACTTTTGGAGAAGAAATAGAGACCTGAACTTTATCGTATTTGCAGCCATCTATGTACTCAATATTGTAGATGCTCAGGTAGATGCACACTTATCAGGATTTGATATCAGCGATGATATCAGTATGAAATTTGAACCTTCCTACCAGACCCTTTTTGCAGGGGGAAATGTCGTAGGATTATCTTTGAAGCTTAATTTCTAAATAATGAATATACTAATTCTTGGCTATGGCAAAATGGGCAAAATCATCAGCGAAATTGCTGAATCAAGAGGCCATTCCATAGCCGCAAAAATCAATATTGACAATCGCAACGAATTAGATCAATTAAATCCTGCTGAAATCGATGTGGCCATTGAGTTTTCTCAACCAGAAGCCGCTGTAGATAACATCAAATGGGCGATTAGCAAAGGCATTCCTATCGTATCTGGCACCACAGGCTGGTTGGCACAGAAGCCTGAGTTAGACAAAATGACCCTAGCGCATGATGGTGCTTTTTTCTATGCTTCCAATTACTCTATTGGGGTGAATATTTTCTTTAAAGT
Organism: Belliella pelovolcani; assembly: GCF_900156785.1. GTDB lineage: Bacteria > Bacteroidota > Bacteroidia > Cytophagales > Cyclobacteriaceae > Belliella > Belliella pelovolcani. The sequence continues at coordinate 82,925 of NZ_FTOP01000007.1, forward strand.
CAACCAATTTCTAGCCAAACTGATGGCAGAGCAAAATGACTATAAAGTCAGCATGGAAGAAGTACACCATACAGAGAAAAAAGATGCACCAAGTGGCACTGCCATAACCCTAGCAGAAGGAATATTGGAGCAAATCACACAATTAAAAACTTGGAAACTGTCCGAAGAAGTGAGCGCTAGTGAACAAGTGCTTCCTATCACAGCCAAACGAATTGATCCGGCTCCTGGTACACATATCATTCGCTATCAGTCTGCAATCGATGATATTGAGATCAGCCACACTGCCCATAGTCGTCAGGGCTTCGCACTTGGCGCGGTCTTGGTAGCTGAGTGGATAAAAGACAAAAAAGGCGTACTATCTATGGATGATTTCCTATCTTTCTAATATTTTTGAAACCTATGACTAGAGAAAAAAAGAAAAAATCAGCAGCCCGGGAGTGGATTGATGCATTGGTATTTGCTGTCATCGCCGCGAGTTTGATCCGATGGTTGTTGCTTGAGCCGTTTACAATTCCTACAGGATCCATGGAAAAATCCCTCCTGATAGGTGACTTCCTTTTTGTAAGTAAAATGCATTATGGAACGAGAATCCCCAAGACTCCGCTTCAAATGCCCCTTACCCACCAGAAAATCTGGGGGACAGAAATCAAATCCTACCTAGACTGGATAGAGCTTCCTTACTACCGACTTCCAGGTTTTACTTCTGTCAAAAGAAATGATGTGGTGGTGTTCAACTATCCTGCTGAATATGAATACCCTGTAGACCTCAAGACCAATTACATCAAGAGAGCAGTAGCTGTGCCTGGTGATGTTTTGGAAATCAAAAGCGGTCAAATCTACATCAATGGTCAAGCGGAAGATAATCCTCCTAAGATGCAGTTTTCCTATGATGTCATGACGGATAGAAACCTTTCTCCTGATTTCTTTGAAGATTATGGTATCAGTAGGGATAGCTATATGCCTTTTTCAAACGGAGTCGGATATATGGTATGGGCTACAGAAGAAGATGCCAAGAAGCTTGAAAACTTCCCTGCTATCAGTTCTGTGAGCCCTAGATTCGAAAGGTCAGATATGGGTGAATCCAAGGTATTCCCTGATGGTGCATACTTCGGTTGGAACAGAGACCATTGGGGACCGCTAGAGATACCTGGTGAAGGGTTTACCATTTCTATGAATGAAGAAAACATGGCTAAGTATGCTTTCACAATTGAAAAATATGAAGGTCATAAAAACCTAGAAATCAAAAACAACAAACTCTATATCGATGGTCAGGAAGTTACTGAATATACTTTCAAGCAGGATTATTACTTCATGATGGGTGACAATAGACACGATTCCCTGGACTCTAGGTATTGGGGTTTTGTACCTGAAGATCATATAGTAGGAAAAGCATGGTTCCTATGGCTGTCACTCGACAAGCATAAGTCTATGTTCAGCAAAATCCGCTGGGAGCGATTCTTCAACGGTATCAAATAAGTGAATAAATCATAAGTATAAAGCCAGTCGGAAATTAATTTCGCCTGGCTTTATTTTTTGGCTTACTCCTTGTGTTTTAATTTTAGTACTTTTATGTAATAAATCTTCGCTTTCAAACATGTAACCTGATGCCATTTCTAGCTATGCATAAGCTTTTGTTCTTCTTATTACTCTTTCCCAATTTGCTAATAGCCCAAACCGTATGCACGCTTGAAAGCAGGCAGAAACTAGATGGATATTTAGAAAAAGCCTCTCGGATAGAGAAAGGGAAATATAGTCCTAATGAACTAAACATCATCATTGGTAGCTGGATGCTTGGTACACCTTATGTGGAAAAAACACTGGAAATACCTGGTGATGAAAAATTGGTGATTAACCTAGTTGGACTGGATTGTACTACCTATTTGGAAACTGTGATTGGCCTTTCCAGAATTGTTCATAATGGTACTATAGACTTTGAGAGCTATGAAAGGGCATTAGAGAAAATTAGGTATAGGGACGGTAAACTTGGAGCATACCCCGACAGGCTCCATTATTTTTCAGATTGGCTATATGAAAACGAACAAAAGGGAATCATCAAGGATATCACAGCTGAAATTGGGGGACAATTTTATACCAACCAACCTAGCTTCATGTCAGAAAACACACAATATTATCCACAGTTGAGCTCTCCCGCCTATATCAATGACATCAAAGCTATAGAAGCGCTAATTGCCAAAAGAAGCTATCATTACATCCTTAAATCTGACATCAAGAAACATGAATCCAACATCAAATCTGGAGATCTGATAGCGATTACCTCCTCTCTAAACAATCTTGATATTGTCCATGTGGGATTTGCAATAGAAAAGGCAGGAAGAATCCACTTACTGCATGCCAGCACACGCAGCATGCAGGTAGAAATCACAGCTGTGCCACTCGCAGATTACATTCAAAACAACAAATCCCAGACTGGTATCATGGTGGCTAGGATGCTGGATTGAAAGCTTTACCATTTGATCGTTGATAAACCATTTTCTTCCAAGTATGTATTTGCTTTGGAAAAGTGTCCGCAACCTAAAAACCCTCTATGCGCTGAAAGTGGACTTGGATGTGGTGCATGGAGTTTGAGATGTCTATTTTCATCTATAAAAGCCGCTTTTTTTTGAGCATAAGCTCCCCAAAGCATAAATACCACATTTGATTTTTCTTCTGCCAACTTCCTAATTACAGCATCTGTGAAAGTTTCCCATCCTTGCTTCTGATGGGAACCCGCCTGATGAGCCCTAACTGTAAGTGTTGCATTCAGGAGCAAGACTCCTTGATCTGCCCAACGAGTCAAATCTCCATTGGATGGCATGGATTGGTCTAAGTCTTTGTTGATCTCTTTGAAAATATTCAGCAAACTTGGAGGAAATGGCACCCCAGGTCTGACAGAAAAGGACAAACCATGCGCCTGACCAGGCCCATGATAGGGATCTTGCCCCAGTATCACTACCTTCACTTGGTCAAAAGGACAATGATCAAATGCATTGAAAATCTCTTTTCCCTTTGGGAAAATTTGTTGAGAGGCATACTCAGATCTGACAAATTCTGAAAGTTTGATGAAATAAGGTTTGCCAAATTCTTCACTCAAAACTGATTTCCAACTTGCTTCAATTTTTACATCCATTATGGTGATTTTTTCGTTGCGTTTTAATTAGAATACTATAGATTTGTTTTCCGTAGGTTATCAAACCAAATCAATTATGGTCAGTGCCATCACAGAAGGAGTCAAAGTCACCGTAGAAGCTACCTATCAGCCAGAGTTCTCCAGTCCACATCAGCAACACTTCGTATTTACCTACAAGGTAAATATAGAAAACAACAGTGCCCATACCATACAATTGTTGAGAAGAAAGTGGGAAATTTTTGATGCTGGCGATGCGATCAAGATTGTAGAGGGCGATGGTGTAGTAGGTCAGCAACCTACATTAGAGCCAGGTCAATCTCACGAATACATTTCAGGCTGCAATTTAAAATCAGGGCTTGGGAAAATGCGTGGAGCTTACATGATGGAAAAGATTTTAGATGGAAACCGATTTGAAGTGGTTATTCCGGAATTCCAATTGATCTCTCAAATCTTCGATAATTGATTTGAAGCAGCATATCTATCCTTTTTTTTCTTACATCAAATATTGGCTGTATCATGAGGATCAGTACTCCTTACAGTCTCCTGCTATCTATAAAATCTACACTGAGCTGCTCTCTTTTATCAAGGAGCGCAAAGCTGTTGATTTAGATTTGGAAGAAATCAGAAAAACACTTCTCAAAGATCAGGACATCTTATCCATTGCGGATTTTGGCGCTGGCTCCAAGAAGCTGAAATTAAATGAAAGGAAAACAGGAGAAGTCACCAAACATAGCACAAGTGGGAGAAAATTCTCTCAGATTTATCAATATTTCATCAGATTGACTCCTGCTAATCAAGTCTTGGAACTAGGCACCTGTACAGGTATCAATGCGAGATATCTCAGTAGAGCTACTAAAGGAGATTTTCATACTTTCGAAGGGTCTGAAGCCTTATGGAGAAAAGCCCAAGAATTGCCCACGGATAGCAATAGCAATTACATCTTAGGTAAAATTGAGGAAACTTTGCCAGAAGTTTTGGATAAAATCAAATCAGTTGATTTTGCTTTGATAGACGCCACACATACATCCGCAGGCACTATGACTTATTTCAATTTGCTCCTTCCTTATCTTCACGAAAAAAGTATCCTTGCCATAGCTGATATACATTGGTCAAAAGGCATGTATCAAGCTTGGCAAGAAATCAGAAAACATCCAGCTGTAAGTATGGATTTAGATTTTTATGAAGCGGGTATTTTGTTCTTCGACAAAAAACTACCTAAAAGCAGTTACATTCTAAGGCTCTAACCTTCTTTTTCCTTAGCCTAATAAATATCTCTGATCCTGCTCTTGGAGGAATAGAATTATGACAAGGAGTCATAGTCAGTATATCGAAATAATCTTCAAAATAAGACTGATATTCATCCACAGTTCCTCCAAATGGAGGTCCACCATGTTCAAAAATCCTATTGAACATCACTCCTGCCAACAAGCCATCCTGCTTGAGCAGGCTGTGAATCTTTTTCGCATAGTCCTGACGCATACGTATAGGTAAAGCACAAAAGAAAGTCTGCTCCAATATTAAATCATATTGAAGTGCATGCTGAAAGAAATCTTGATGATGAATTTGATCTTTTGGAAAATCAGGATATTGCTTTTGAAAGGTTTCGAGAGGAAAGTGAGAAAAATCCAAAACATGAATGTTTTCAAAACCGTTTTCCCAAGCATAGGCTGCCTCGTGTGCATTACCCGCACCGGGAATCAGGATATGAATTGATTTATCTTCAACTTGGTCTAAAAATTGCTTGATCGGAGCAGTGGCCTGTCCCACATCCCAGCCTATTTGATTTTGCTCGTATCGAGCAGTCCAGTAGCTTTGATCCAGTGATAGATTCATGATAAATTATTAATTTGGCGAAAATACTACGATTTACACGATGAATACCAATTTTGAAAAGGAAAACTCTAGAAAGTCTGATAACGGAAAAAACATCCTCATCATTGTATTGATTATCCTGGTAATCATCAGTGGTATCAAGCTCTATTATGACGCTGTTGATCGGAATAAGAAAACCGAAGAAATCTTATTATTATCTGAGGATAACAACGAGATCAATAAAAGGTTGGATTCTATTACCTATCAGCTCGATTTAAGAATTCAAGAAATCGAAAAACTAGGTGGAGATGTAGCTGCTTTGGAAGAAATCAGGGAACAGCTGATTGCTGAAAGAAACTCTGACAAGAAACGATCGGCTCAAGAAATAGAAGCATTAAATAGGCAAATCAACAGCTACACGGCCGTTTTAAACGAGAAAGATCAGGAAATCATCAAGCTTAGAGAAGTCAATCAACAGCTGTTTGCCGAAAACCAAGACTTGAAAAGCAGTCAAGCTGAAATCGAAGAAAAAGTAGTTCAGCTCAACTTACAAAAGGAAGAACTTGAAGAAAAAGTAAGCATTGCTGCTAGACTTAAAGCGGAAAACATCGTCATTGCGGCTGTAAATTCAAGAGGAAGAGAACGTGAAGATGGCTTTAGGAATAGACAGATAGACCGCTTGAAAATCACTTTCAACCTAGCAGATAATAAAGTAGCTCAAAAGGGGCCAAGAGATATCTATGTACAAATCATCGCTCCAAACAATCAACCAATATTTGACATTGCCCGAGGTTCGGGTACTTTCATGATTGACGGACGAGAGGAATTTTACACCACACATCAAGATATTCTCTTTGACAACAGCCGACAATCGCTAACTTATTTTTATGAAAAAGGAAGTAATTATACTTCAGGAAAGTATGAAGTGAGAATCTATGCTGATAATTATCAGATTGGAACAGGGAGTTTTGAAGTCAAATAATTTGGATAAAAAGGATTAAAACTCTACTTTTGCGGACTGTTTAAATAAACAATAATTAAACAAATTAATCATGTTCCAGAAAAATTATGAAACGGTATTCATTTTAACTCCCGTTTTGTCTGATGTTCAGATGAAGGATACCGTAGACAAGTTTGTAAACTTGTTAAAAGAAGAGGGGGCAGAAATCGTTAATGTGGAAAATTGGGGTCTAAAGAAAATGGCTTATCCAATTCAGAAAAAAAGCACCGGTTTCTACGTTTTGATCGAATTCAAGTCAGAGCCAACTTTGATCAAGAAGTTTGAGCTTGAAATCAGAAGAGACGAGAAAGTAATGCGATTCTTGACGACAGTACTAGACAAGCACAGCTTGGCTTATGCTGAGAAGAGAAGAAAAGGTGAATTTAACAAAAAAGCTGAAGCTAAGGAGGAGCAAGCCTAATGACACTAAGAAACGAACCAATCAACAGAGTAGAGAATAGAAAGAAATACTGCCGATTCAAAAAGAACGGTATCAAGTATATTGACTACAAAGATCCTAACTTCCTTTTGAAGTTTGTGAATGAGCAAGGTAAAATCCTTCCTAGAAGATTGACCGGTAACTCTGCGAAGTTTCAAAGAAAAGTGGCTAATGCTATTAAAAAAGCAAGACACTTGGCTTTATTGCCATTCGTAGCAGATGGATTGAAATAATCCACCACTGATCGATTTATTACAAATTTTAAAAAAATTATCAAAATGGAAGTTATTCTTAAAACAGACATAAAAGGTTTAGGCTACAAGAATGACCTTGTAGACGTAAAGCCTGGATACGGTAGAAACTACCTGATTCCTCAAGGTTTCGCTGTTTTGGCTACTGGCTCAAACAAAAGGGTATTGGCTGAAAACATCAAACAAGCTGCTCACAAAGCTGAAAAAATCAAAACTGAAGCTGAAAACCTTGCCACCAAACTGGAAGGTATCACTTTGGAGATCAAAGCTAAAATCGGTGAATCTGGAAAGATTTTCGGTAAAGTAACTACACTTCAAATCTCTGATGCACTAGCTGCACAAGGTATTGAGATTGATAGAAAAAAAATCTCTATCAATGTACCTGTTCAAGCTGCTGGAGAATTCGAAGCTGAGGTTGATCTTCACAGAGAAGTAAAAAGCAACGTGAAATTTGTAGTTGTAGGTGAATAATTAGCCAACAATTATCATAAAAAAGGCTTTCCCGAAAGAGAAAGCCTTTTTTTATGCCTCAATTCAAGACAAGTTTTTCCAAGTCTTCGATAAGCTTCTTAGAAACAGCCCTGGCATTTTCTTCTCTCTTGGATTTGAGTAATTCCAACGCTTTGCTACTTTTCTCAATCACACCTACAGGATTCTGATCATATTCATAGCTACCCAAACACCAACTTAGCTCCGCTTGAAGCTGTTCGTCTAGCTTTAGTTTTTCCAATTTTTCCAATGCGCTGAGCACTGTTTTTTCTAAATTCTTTACTGCCATGTTTTTAAAATTTATAGGGTTAAGAGATATTATTTGCATTAAAACTGCATAAATATTTTTATTTTATCAAAATTTCTAATAAAATTTAATGAAAATACAATTTTCAAACGATTTCGTAATTGACATCAACTGAAAATTCCATTGATTATCTTTACCAAAAACATTCGCATGACAAGAAAGCAAACCTTACAGGAAGAATTTGCCAATAGTATCACACATGGCATAGGTGTACTATTCAGTGTGGTAGCCATTTCCTTATTGATCACTTTCTCTGTAATAGAAGGAACAGCCATTCATATTGTAAGCTGTAGCTTGTTTGGAGGTTCCATATTGCTACTTTATACTTTTTCTACCTTATACCATGCAATACAAGAAGAAAGGGTCAAGGCTTGGCTAAGATCCCTAGACCACATTGGGATATACTTCCTTATAGCAGGCACATATACTCCTTTTCTATTATTGACAGTTGGTGGTACTTTAGGCTGGGTATTTTTTGGGATAATTTGGGGGCTGACTGCCTTTGGAATTATATTCAAGGTCTACTTTACACATAGATTCAAAAAAGCTTCTCTGATCCTCTATTTAGGTATGGGATGGATGGCTATATTTTTAATCAACCCTCTTTTAAAAAACCTCAGCACAGTAATACTTTCATTGATTGCTGCTGGCGGTTTAAGCTATACTTTGGGGACCATTTTCTACACGAGACCACAGATGCCTTTTGCCCATACCATATGGCATTTATTCGTACTGGCGGGAACAATTCTACATTTCATAGCCATTATGTTCTTGATTCAAGGAGCTTAAGAATTTCACTTTAATTTTTCTTTCTGAAATCTAGGGAATTAAGAAAAACAGGCAAAAAACTTTGTATTGGTACTTGCATAAAAAAGAAAGTCACCCTACATTTGTGACACCTTAAGGAAGAGCAACCACCGAAAAGGTAAAATTGACCGATGGTGTAACTGGCAACACGTCTGATTTTGGTTCAGAAGAGTCTAGGTTCGAGCCCTAGTCGGTCAACTTAATCCGAAGCAAAGCTGCTTCGGATTTTTGTTTTTAGTCACTTTTTTAAATAGATACTTTAGGGATCAGTCTTAAAATCTGGGGAGGTTCATAATTTAGCCATAGATATTAGCTAATCTAAAAAATAATAAATCAATATTTGAAACACCTATATACTGATTCAATCATTGGTAAATGAGCATCTGAAAAAAACCTAACAAAAAAAACCTCTCTAGCTATACTAAAGAGGTTTATACACATTAGACCTAAATCAAATTAGATAAATTGATTGAGAATATTTTCATAAAGTTCCTGCTTTCCACTGGTCTGCTTAGGCTCCCCTACTGCTAGTGCATGGCTCCTAAGGTCTTCTAAGCTCAACTTACCCGCTTCAAAATCCTTTCCTTTGCCGGCATCAAAAGAAGCATATCGATCCTTTCTCAGAGACTTATATTTAGATTTCTGTAGGATTTGGTCTGCAATTAGTAAAGACCTTGCAAATGCATCCATACTACCAATATGTGCATGAAATAAGTCATCCATATCAGTAGAGTTTCTTCTGATCTTAGCATCAAAATTGACACCACCGCCATCGATACCACCACCTTCTAGGATCACCAATTGACATTCAGTGAGTTCCTGTAGGTTGATTGCAAACTGATCTGTATCCCAACCATTTTGATAATCTCCTCTGTTGGCATCAATACTACCAAGCATACCAGCATCTACAGCTACTTGTAGCTCATGTTGGAAGGTATGTCCTGCTAGTGTAGCATGATTTACTTCTAAGTTCAATTTGAAATCCTTGTCCAAGCCATGATGTCTCAAGAAACCTACAACTGTAGCAGCATCATAATCATACTGATGCTTAGTAGGCTCCATAGGCTTAGGCTCAATCAAGAAATTACCTTTGAACCCCTTGGATCTAGCATAATCTCTTGCCATAGTGAGAAACTGAGCTAGGTGAGCTGTTTCTCTTTTCATGTCCGTATTGAGTAAAGACATGTAACCTTCTCTACCACCCCAGAACACATAGTTTTCTCCTCCTAATTTGATCGTGGCATCGATGGAGTTTTTTACTTGTGTCCCAGCCCAGGCCACTACATCAAAATCAGGATTGGTAGAAGCACCGTTCATGTATCTTGGATTAGAAAACACATTGGCAGTACCCCAAAGCAATTTGACTCCTGTTTCATTTTGCTTTTGAAGCGCATAGTCGGTAATGATACGCATCCTTTCCTCGTATTCTTCAATCGTAGCTCCTTCATCGATCAAATCAATATCATGGAAACAATAATAAGGTGCCCCAATCTTAACAAAAAACTCAAAGGCAGCATCCATTTTATCTTTTGCACGCTGAACAGCATCCTCTTTTTGATCCCAAGGATGGGTAATCGTACCCGGGCCAAATGGATCTGAACCAGTGGCACAGAAAGAATGCCAGTAGGCAATAGCGAATTTAAAGTGCTCCTTCATGGTCTTGCCCGCGACTACTCTGTTTTCATCATAAAACTTGAAGGCAAAAGGGTTCTGTGACTCTCTACCCTCAAACTTGATCTTGTCAATATTAGGAAAATAGGTTTGTGACATGTTATTCGTATTTAATTAATTGTTTGATTACTTTTTATTTTACTTTTTCTAATGCAGTTAGCCAGGTAGCGTATACTCCTTGATATGCTTCAGTTAGTGATTGATCCGGTTCTAGTGAGGTAATTTTTTCCAAGCCTACAAAAGCATCTGCCTGACTTCCATAATATCCCAAACCAATTCCAGCGCCTCTTGCTGCTCCTTGGGAACCATCGGTATCATACAATTCCAGCGCAACTTGATTCATATTGACAAAGGCTTCTCTGAAAAGTGGGCTCAGGAACATATTTGCATGTCCTGCTTTGACCGTATTCAAATTAAGGCCCATGTCCTTCATGATGTCAAATCCATATGTTAATGCTGCCACGATACCTTCCTGAGTGGCACGTAGGATATGCTTATGGTCATGCTTAAGGAGGTTGAGATTTTGTAGGCTTGCTCCCACAGGTTTATTCTCCATGATGCGCTCTACCCCATTCCCAAAAGGAATAAAAGCAAGCCCATCAGCACCTATGCCTACTTCTGAGGCCAATTGATTCATCTTAGGGTAGGTCAACTGCTCTGACCCTAAGATCCTCCTCACCCAAGAATTCAATATCCCTGTACCATTGACACAAAGTAACACACCATAACTCGGGTTGGATTGCTGATGATTCACATGGATGAAAGTATTCACCCTCGACTTGGGATCATAGATGGGCTTCTTGCTCACACCATACACAGTGCCAGAAGTACCTGCAGTAGTTGCCAATTCTCCTTCTTGGAGAACATTCAAAGACAAAGCATTATTGGGTTGATCACCTGCTCTATAACAGATTGGAACTCCCGCATTAATACCTAACAAACTTGCTACTTCAGGAGAAACCTTAGACTGCACAGAAAAAGATGCTACTGTGTTAGGAATCAATGCAGTATCAATATCATAAGCTTCCAAAAGCTCTTTGCTAATTGCACTTCTCTTATAATCCCAGAAGATCCCCTCAGAAAGTCCCGTCTCTGAGGTAAGAATCTCTCCACTAAGTCGCATGGCGATGTAATCTCCTGGTAGCATGAACTTGTGAATCTTTTCATAGATCTGTGGTTCATTTTCTTTGACCCATCGCAATTTGGAAGCTGTGAAATTCCCAGGAGAATTCAATAAATGAGGTAAGCAATAAGATGCTCCAAGTTTCTCAAAGGCTTGATTACCGATACCCACAGCCCTACTATCACACCAGATAATGGCAGGCCTGAGTACTTGCTGTTCCTTATCTACCAATACCAAACCATGCATTTGATAAGATATACCGATAGCTTTAAGTTCGCCCGATTTTAAATCAGCCTTGGATACAATAGCTTTGGTACATGCTACAATATATTCCCACCACATTTCAGGGTCTTGCTCCGCCCAGTCCTTTTGAGGTGCATTAATAGGCATCTCTACTTTAGGCAATCCCTCTGCTGCTACCACTTTTCCAGTGTCTGCATCAAGAATGGTAGCCTTTACCGATGAGCTCCCTATATCATACCCTAATAATAAATTTCTCATATTCTACGCTTTACCAAAACACAATATAAAGTGCTGTTGTGATCAATATGATAAACATCGCTCCAATCTTAAACCCAGCACTTGATTGAAATAAATCCTTACTGATTTCAATTCCTTTTAGATGATCCTTACCCTTACCTTCGATCAAACTAATCGTGACCATTAAGACAAGTAAGGTCAAAAACACCACTCCCATCCTATCTAAAAATGGTAAATCAGTCCACATCAATTTGAGCACTACAGAAAGTGGAATACTCAATGCAGCACCAACTAAAGCAGCATTGGAAGTAGTCTTCTTCCAAAATACACCTAAAAGGAAAATGGCAAACACACCTGGACTAATGAATCCTGTGTACTCTTGAATAAACTGAAAAGCTTGATCCAACTGACCCAGTGCAGGCGCCACAATAGCAGCTACAATAAATGCAATAGCAGCAGTCAATCGACCTACCAAAACCTGCTTACTCTCTGATGGATTCTTTTCTATATACTTATTGTAAATATCCATCGTGAAGATGGTAGAAGTGCTATTAGCCATGGAAGCCAATGAAGATACTATGGCCGCTGTCAATGCTGCAAAAGCAAGACCTTTGAGGCCGACGGGGAGCAATTGAAGTAAAGTTGGGTAAGCCCTATCAGATTTGATGATCCCTGTGACAGGATCTTTCATAGACTCTACAAATCCTACATCTAAACCATTATTAACAATCACCAGTGCTGCTATCCCTGGAATCACCACGATCAAAGGCATCAATAACTTTAAGAATCCTGCAAAAACCATCCCTTTTTGTGCTTCATCCAAGCTTTTGGCAGCCAATGCTCTTTGGGTGATGTACTGGTTGAATCCCCAATAATTAAGATTTACGATCCACATCCCTCCTACCAAAACACTTATTCCAGGTAGATCTAGATAGGCATCTTTGATGCCTCCTTTCCCATCAGGAATCATCATTTCACCTTTAGAAAGAATCATTGAAAAATGACCTGGCACTTCTCTTCTTAGCATTCCTAATCCTTCCCAAGCACTACCATCGCCTACCATCGTCAATGCGATGTAGGTAGTAGCTAGCCCACCAGCTGCTAAGAAAAAAACCTGAACAACATCTGTCCAAGCCACTGCCTTGAGGCCTCCATAAATGGAGTAAATCATTGCAAATAGTGCCAGCCCAATGATTCCATAAGTCATCGGCACATCCATAATCGTATTCAAACTCAATGCACCCAAGTACAATACAGATGTCAAATTGACAAATACATACAATGCTAGCCAGAAAATAGCCATCGTAGTCCTCACTCGCGTATCGTACCTATCCAATAGGAATCCAGGCATGGTGTAAATTCCCTTCTTGATATACACTGGCAGGAAGAATATCGCTACTACTAATAGCGTAATCGCAGCCATCCATTCATAAGTAGAGATCGCCAATCCTAGCGCAAAGCCTGAACCTGACATCCCTATAAACTGCTCAGCAGAAATATTCGATGCAATCAAGGATGCCCCTACAGCCCACCAAGGCAGTGCTTTGGAAGCAAGGAAATAATCCTTGGAATTTTTGACGTGACCTTTCTTTTCACGTGATACAAAAAGCCCCATACCTACGATAAGGCAACAGTAGCCTATGAATACGATGAGGTCTAATGGTTCTAATAGCATAAATTACTTGTTTAAATAGGTTAGTCCTGGGGAAGTAGTAGATTTTTGATCTTAGTTGAAATTAGCGATGACTTGTGGATAAGGCGAGTGTTTCCATTCTAAGAATCCCCATTTCTAATCCTCTCAGCTCTGCGAGACCTTTTAACCTTCCAATAGCCGAATACCCTGGATTGGTCGTCTTGTAAAGATCATCAAGGATCTGATGACCATGATCAGGCCTGAATGGAATTGGTTTAGTCCTTTCTTGATTCATTGAGACCAATTCTTTCATCACTTCAAACATATCTACATCTCCATCCAAGTGATCTGATTCATAAAAATTACCAAATTGATCTCTCTTTACATTTCTGAGATGAACAAAATGAATTCTATCACCAAACGCTCTAGCAATTGCAGGCAGATCATTGAAAGAGCCCGCACCTAGTGAGCCAGTACAGAGACAAAGCCCATTGAATGGCTTATCAACGGCTGAAAATATCCATTCTAAATCTTCCTTATTTGAAGCGATACGAGGTAAACCTAGTATTGCAAATGGTGGATCGTCTGGATGGATTGTCATTTGAATACCATATTGTTCACAGGTTTCAGAAATGGCATCTAAAAATGAGACCAGATTTTTCCTCAAACCATCCTTTCCAATACATTCATAGACTTCCAACCCTTGTCGCAATGATGGAATTGTCACCATCTCCTCTGTAGGTACACCTAAGCATATTATTGACTCGAGCTGTTTTTTCTTCTCTTCAGTGTAGGATAGAAATCTATTCTCTAAAATTTTCAACACTTGAGGGCTATAGTCTTTTTCAGCACCATAGCGCTTTAGCATATAGATATCAAAATATGCTAAATCTGCCCAATCCAAATACAAAGCCTTGGCACCATTTGGTAGTGTAAAAGCTATTTCAGTTCTAGTCCAGTCTAATACCGGCATGAAATTATAGCATATTGTAGTCAACCCAGCTTTTGCAAGGTTTTTTAAACTTGTCTTATAATTTTCTAGGTAGTGAGGAGCATTTTCCCTGTTTGTTTTGATAGATTCATGGACAGGTAGAGATTCTACTACCACCCATTTCAAACCTGCGGATTCTATTTCAGATTTTCGTTTTGAAATCTCTTCAAAAGTCCAAATCTCTCCATGTGGAATATGGTGAAGGGCAGATACAATTCCAGTGGCTCCCGACTGCTTGATATCACTTAATGAAACTGGATCATTTGGACCATACCATCTCCAAGACTGTAATAGGTTATTCTTCATTAAAACTACAATGGGTTTATGTTAAAATGAGCTTATTAAAAGAAACCGGAAGTCCCCAGAAGGAACTCCGGTATTGAATAATAAACCCTAATTTATGCTTACTTATATTTTTGCAATTGCAAGGAAATCTAAACTATTTGTTATGTAATAAACACTTTCAGATGATCATCAGTAACCTTCCATCTTTGATTAACTTGTAATTGCGACCTAAACTTGGAGATTTTTTTATAAAAATGCAACCGATTTCATTTTATTTAAAATTATTCAAAACATTTTACGTGATTACTATGCACATAACTATATCAAAGAGATATTAAATTCATAAATAATAGTCTCAAATCTTGATTTAGCTACTATTTCGACATACACATTGGACAACAAAATACACCAACCGATTTCATTAATTTTAAATTGCATACCAATAAAAAAAAGAATACTTTTGAAAAGGTCTTAAAGCTATTTTAAAAGGCTACCTGAGTAAAAAAACGCCAATATTTATCTAGAATAGGATTATCTGCAGGAAATGAATAAGGAAATAACAATATATGATATTGCGAAAGGTATTGGAGTCTCTCCCACAACTGTGAGTAGAGCTTTGAATAACCATCCAGCAGTAAAAGAGAAGACCAAAAAGAAAATTTTTCAAGCTGCGTCTGAAATGGGCTACCAGTCCAATGTGTTTGCGGCCAATCTTCGGAGTAAAAAAACAAACAATATTGGTGTGATAGTACCCAGCCTCAATAGTAGTTTTCAAGCTTCAGTATTAGCTGGCATGGAAAAAATAGCAAGTGAAGCAGGTTACAATTTAGTCATTACACAATCTCTTGAATCTAGCGAAAAGGAAATAGCCAACACTCTCTCTATGTTTAAAAGTAGAGTAGATGGATTGATTGTGTCACTTGCTAGCGAGGCTGAGAAACTCGAACATTTCGAACCATTTCACAAAAAAGGAATTCCAGTACTCTTTTACGATAGAGTTGCTAATAGCAGAGACAGTGTAGGCGTAACCATAGACAATATCCATGCGGCGCAAATAGCAACCAATCACCTCATTGAACAAGGTTGCAAAAACATTGTACACGTATTAGGAAGCACTAAGATTAGTGTATATGCTGAAAGATTGAAGGGCTTTAAATATGCATTGATAGACAATGGGATGATATTCAAAGAAGATCAAGTAATTGTTTTAGACAAGATTGATGAAAATGGTGCAGAATACGTTGTTGACAAAATCTTAAACTTGAATCCTTTACCAGATGGATTATTTGTCTCCAATGACGCATGCGCTGCCAGCTGCATGAATCAATTGATCCAAAAAGGTATCAAAATACCAGAAGACATTGCCTTGGTTGGTTTCAATAATGAAGTAATCTCAAGACTTGTTCATCCAAAAATTACCACCATCAATTATCCCGGAGTAGAAATGGGCGAAGTGGTCATGAGAAACCTCATCAATCACCTAGATGAACCAGAAACAATGCTGCTTCAAAACACCAATAAAATCACCCTAAGGTCTGATTTGATCATCAGGGATTCTTCACTGAAAAAGAAGTGATTTCTATAAAGCCCCTGCGACAAAAATTTTTAGTGGAGATAAAATCTCGATATTTCAAACTTTTGAAACATCGAGATTTTTCATTTTAATCCTACATATCAATCAGCTTAATAAAAGCTTGAATACAACTCATTTCCTTAAGTAATTGGTAGATCAGATCTAGAAATCTTACTTTTTCTCTATGTAGAGACTTTACTGATAGCAAATTGTAGGCTAATTAATTTAATAAGGTTAAATGGGTTGTTTTTCGTTTTCATACAGCTTAGAAATCATATCAGCAGAATTTAAAATATCTGTCTTTTGGTTTGTTCAAAATATTTCGAATACTTAAAACTCACAGTTTTTATTATTTTATGCAACCGATTTCATATTTATTTTATACTTTCGGAAATCGAATAAAATTATTGCATGAATTTTAACGATTTAATAACCTTTAATTGATCAATAAGAGTTATTAAAGCTATATTTAAATTCCGCATGGAATTTGGAATCGATTTCATTTGTAAAATTTATCTTTAAGATCACAAAAACATAAAACCCAAAACTAAATGAAATTCATTTATTCTCTTTTTTTGGTCATTTTGGTAAACCTTCAAGTCGTCGCTAATGATGGTTACAAATTATGGCTTCAATATTACCCCATTGAGCAAGCAGCTTCTTGGCAAGTATCAGCTCTTACAGATCAGAAAATCTTAGGCAACTCTCCTACCATTGATCTAATCAAAAAGGAGCTTGAGAATGCTAAGGCAATGCTTGAGCCGAATAAAAAAAAGCATCAAAAAGGTAATAACTTACTCATAGGTAAAGTTGGTGATCTCAACTTGAATCATATTCCTACTAGTCAGATTGAGCAGTTGACTGACGAAGGCTATGCCATATTCAATCATATTGGGAGTCGTCAGCTGATCGTTACCTCCAAGACAGATTTGGGATTATTGTATGGTACTTTCAAAGTTTTGCAACTAATCCAAACAGGAAATAGCGTTTCAAACGAAGGCTTATTTGAATCTCCAAAAGTCAAACACAGGGTATTGAATCATTGGGATAATCTAGATAGAACAGTGGAGAGAGGGTATTCAGGTTTCAGTATATGGAATTGGCACAGGCTTCCTCGTCATATCGATCAGCAGTACCATGACTATGCAAGGGCTAATGCCTCTATAGGAATCAACGGAACGGTACTTACTAATGTGAATGCCAATGCTCTTGTCCTTACACCTGAGTACTTAGAAAAAGTAAAGGCTCTTGCAGATGTTTTTAGACCCTACGGCATCAAAGTGTACTTGACAGCTAGATTTTCTTCCCCTATCGAAATCGGCAAACTACCTACTGCTGATCCTTTAGACTCAGAGGTACAATCTTGGTGGAATGAAAAAGCGAACGAGATCTACCAATACATTCCAGATTTTGGCGGCTTTGTAGTCAAAGCAGATTCTGAAGGTCAACCTGGCCCACACAATTACAAAAGAACGCAAGCGGACGGTGCAAATATGTTAGCAGACGCTGTCAAACCACACGGTGGCATAGTCATGTGGCGTGCCTTTGTTTACAACGAGCATACGCCAGATGACAGACACAAGCAAGCTTACAACGAATTCAAACCCTTGGACGGGAAGTTTAAAGAGAATGTCATCGTGCAGGTAAAGAATGGTGCCATAGATTTCCAGCCAAGAGAGCCTTTCCATCCTTTATTTGGTGCAATGCCTCAGACTCCTTTGATGATGGAATTTCAGATCACACAGGAGTATTTGGGTCACGACACCCATTTGGCATTTTTAGCACCACTGTTTGAAGAAGTACTGAAAGCAGACACCTACACGCAAGGCAATGGAAGTGAAGTAGCTAAAGTGATAGACGGAAGCCTTCATGGTCATGACTTTACTGCCATGGCAGGCGTAGCTAACATTGGAACCGACAGAAACTGGACAGGCCATCATTTTCATCAAGCCAATTGGTTTGCTTATGGCAGACTGGCATGGAATCCATATAGCTCTTCGGAAGAAATCGCAGAAGAATGGTTAAAATTGACTTTCACTTCAAATTCTGACTTTGTAAACCCTATCAAAAAAATGATGCTGAATTCTAGGGAAATGGTAGTAAACTACATGACTCCGCTAGGATTGCATCATATCATGGCGGAGAGCCACCACTACGGGCCAGGACCTTGGGTCACGGGAGGTAGAAGAGCGGACTGGACAGCCACCTATTATCACCAAGCATCAGAAGATGGGGTTGGATTTGACAGGACGAAAACAGGATCTAATGCGCTAGAACAATATGCCACACCATTGCAAGAGGCCTGGGAAAGCCTTGAAACAGTTCCAGAAGAATACTTACTATGGTTTCATCATGTATCTTGGTCAGCGCCTTTGAAAAATGGCAAAAGCTTGTGGGATAATTTGGCACTTCATTACCAAAAAGGCGTAGACGAAAGCCGCGAAAACATTGCTATTTGGAAAAGTATGGAAAGGAAAATTGATCATGAAAGGTACACCCACGTACTATCATTCCTTCAAATACAAAATCAAGAAGCAATTTGGTGGAAAGACGCTTGTTTGACCTACTTCGGGCAGTTCTCTCAAATGCCTATTCCAGAAGAAGTGGAGAAACCGCTTCATGACTTGGAATACTACCAGCGCATCAAACCCAAAAATGTACCCGGAATCTAATTTCAAATGCAATTCAATCATAAAAGCTGAAAGCTTTGCACCCATTTGGAATTTAAGCAAAAGAAACCGCTTCAGACAATATTAAAATGAGTCAAAATATACAAAAAGTAGCAATAGTCACTGGAGGAGGCTCAGGATTGGGGCTGGCTACTTCTGAGAAATTCGTCAAAGAGGGAATCAAAACCATCATCATAGGAAGAGATCCGCAAAAGCTAGCAGATGCTAAAGCAGCATTAGGAGAACTCATTCATCCAATAGTATATGATCTGAGCATTTTAAATGGCATCCCTGACCTCGTCACTTCCATTCAGCAAAAATTTGGTCGCATAGACATTCTTGTAAATAATGCAGGAATCAATATGAAAAAGGAATTGATAGATGTGAGCGATGAAGACTTTCTCCAAGTCATCAATACCAATGTCTTGGCTGTATTTGCCATCAGTAGAGAAGTGAGTAAGGTCATGATCACCCAGCAATCAGGCGCTATAGTCATGATATCATCGATGGCTGCCAAATACGGCATCCCTAAAGTCATCGCATACACAGCTGCCAAATCTGCCATAGAAGGTATGACCAAAGCAATGGCCGTAGAACTCTCCCCTCAAGGTATCCGGGTTAATTGTGTAGCGCCTGGATTCATTGTGACAGAAATGTCATCAAAAGCACTTAATAATGACCCGGAAAGGAAAAACAAAGTCCTAGGACGTACGCCCATGGGATTTCTTGGAGAGACTATGGATGTCGCTGAGGCTGCCTATTATTTCGCAAGTGACGCTTCTAAGTATGTCACTGGTGCATCATTAGCAGTAGATGGAGGAAATTCCATCGGATTCTAAACACTACCCAGAAACAAACCTATAAACCTATGAAAAACCTAAAATTAAGCAGTTTAATAATCCTCCTAACTTTGTTCTCTTATGGTGTCAAAGCCCAAGGACTAAAAAATAGCTATGAAGGAATCTTTGATATTGGAGCTGCCATAGATCAACGTCAAGTCAACGGTAATGGCAAAGACCAAATTGCTCACTCCATTTTGGCAAAACATTTCAATAGCATCACTCCAGAAAACTTGATGAAATGGGGATCCATTCACCCTAGACCCAATACTTACAACTTTGAACCAATGGATAAATTGGTAGATTTGGCTGAATCCATAGGAGCGAGAGTCGTTGGTCATACACTGGTATGGCATAATCAAACACCAAACTGGGTATATGAAAATGAGCAAGGAGAGCGATTAGATGGTCCAGCACTAATCCAAAGAATGGAAGATCACATCACAGCAATCATGTCAAGGTATAAAGGGCGCGTTTTTGCTTATGACGTAGTCAACGAGGCTATTTTTGACAATGGTGAATACAGAACCTCAAAATGGTATGAAGCTACAGGAACAGAGTTTATAAAAAGAGCATTTGCCAAAGCGGAAGAAATTGATCCAGATGCAGAACTATACTACAATGATTACAACATGTGGAAACCTGCAAAAAGAGAAACAGCTATCGCACTTGCCAAGGAAATCCGAGAAGCAGGCATTCGCATAGACGGAATTGGTTTGCAGGGACATTATGGACTTGAATCTCCTTCTTTAGAAGAGATTGAAGCTTCGATCTTAAGGATCGCAGAAGAAGGTTTCAAAGTAATGTTCACTGAAGTAGATATTGACGTTCTTCCTAATCCCGTCAATAGACATGGTGCAGACATCGATGCTACCTTTGAATTTGAAGAGCAATATAATCTCTACACAGATGGACTTCCTGCAGAAATCCAAGAAAAGCTCGTCAAGAGATATGCTGAACTATTCGAATTATTCAAAAAACATGAAGACAAAATTACCAGGATAACCTACTGGGGGATCCATGATGGAGGCAGCTGGCTCAACAATTGGCCAATGAGAGGACGAACTGCTTATCCTCTGATTTTTGATAGAAATTATCAGGAAAAACAAGATATCATCCAAGTCCTTCACGAAATTGCAGCCAAATAAACCAATGTATCAAATTTGATCTGAAGAAAAATAAATGTAAACTGTGCAAATTGAGAGTTCAGTTGGCATTTTAAAATATTAAATCAATATCACCAAAGTGCGACGTTTCATCTTTATATTCTACTTTGTCTTTGCATCGAGTTTGTATATACAAACACTTGCAAATGAACTATCTGACACTAGAACCAAAATAGTGATCAAAGATGGCGTATCCCATGTCAAAATAAGCCAAATGCTGGACTTTTACCTTGACACTGCTTCACAATTCCCAATCAATACAATCGCTTCTGAATCATTCCAAATTAATTTCAAACCAGTTACAGATGCTCATATTCTATATGATTATCTTGATTCTGATATATGGGTTAGAATGACTGTGACCAACGAGCATCAATCTGAGGGTCATTCATTATACTTTGAATCCTGGGGATTTGATATCAAGAAAATCTCCTTCTACTATCCAAATCCTGATGGCTCCTATTCAGAAAACGAATCAGGTTTTTCACTGCCATTCTACAAAAGAAAACTTAAGCACAAGAACTTCAACTATTTCTTGGATCTCAGACCTGGGGAGACTAAAACATATTACCTGAAAATAAATAGAAGCTATAATCAAGAATTTAGCTTTCATATCAGAACAAATGAAAAATTCTTAGCACATTCATGGAATGAATACTTCATGCTTGGGATTTATTATGGCGTATTGGTTTTGATATTTATATTCAATTTATACCTCTTTATCAAACTAAGAGATTCTCTTTACCTGTATTTTATTGGATTGATTTTCGCGTGTATTCTGTTTTCACTAGGAAGAGATGGAATAGGTTTTCAATACTTGTGGCCCAATGCTCCTTGGGTCAATCGCTTCAACAACGCGAATGTGATAGAGCTTCTAATCATCGTGGCAACACTCTTATTTTCAAATAGGTATATTCAAAAATACACTAAAAGTGATCGAGTTTTTAAAATGACATTTTGGGCAGTATTAGTCAAGCTTCTACTTTTTGCAAGCCAAATCTACATCTACGAATTGTATTATATTACATATCTCGTCTTTACAATTTTGATATTGCTAATCCCATTTTCAATGGGCTTATATATGCTTATCAAGTCAAAGATTTACTCTTGGTCTTATGTATTTGCTTATGCTTGTCTGTTCTTAGTGATCGTTTATTCCTATTCGAAGAGCATCAATCTTTTCAACAATTCAGTTCTCAATTGGTATTTTGTGTACTTCATCATCTTCTTAGAAATGATTCTTTTTTCATTCTCAATATTTAATCAATTTAAATTTTTGCAAGATGACTTTATCAAAGCTAATCGTGAAAAGACTTTGGTTTTAGAAAAGAACAACCAACTAACACAGGAACTCAATAGCAAGCTGAAGAAAAAAGTCAAAGCAAGGACAGAGAAAATAGAAAAAATGGCAGCTGATCTTGCCCAGAAAAATGTGGAACTCCAGACTACCAACCTCAAGCTTCAGGAGCTAAATGCTCAGGTCACTCAGATGAATAAGTTACTAGAGGAAAACAACAAAGAGCTCAGAATGAGTGTGGAAGTGACCACGAAAGACCTTGCCTTGATGAAAGGGCTAGATTTTGAAAACTTCAAAAAGGTATTCCCAGATAAAGAGACTTGCTATCAGTTCCTTTCGGAATTGAAATGGAAAGATAATTACCATTGCAAAAAATGTGGCTATAACAAATACAGTGAAGGCCCTGTCTTTAGCAGAAGGTGTAGAAATTGCAATTATTTGGAATCACCTACGGTGGACACTTTATTTCACAAACTCAAATTCCCAATTGAAAAAGCATTTTATATTCTCTACTTATCAAATCGAAAAGATGTAGACTTAACGCTGAGCGAACTTTCAGAAATCTTGGAACTCCGAAGAGAAACCTGCTGGGCTTTCAAAAATAAAATAGCTCAAGCCATGGAAAAAGTGGATCACAACAAGGACCTGAATGGTTGGGAGTCATTGGCCTTGGTGCATTTGGAGTAATTTTAGATTTTAGCCCCGAGGGATCGGAGAGATCATAGATTTTTTAATCCAGATCTTTGAAGACCCATTCTAAATCTAATTCGAATCCTTTGATAACGCTAGAAGGAACTATATGCCCCATAGTGTAAAGCTTTGACGGGACGTAGTTTCCCTCGGACAATGTATAGATAAAAAGGGTTTTTTCTGATGGATGGATTATCCAATATTCTTGAACACCAGCTTCAAGATAAACCTCGTATTTGTGGATCAATTACTTAAACACTAATTGTGCAAAGAAATACAGCTCATTTTTCCAATACTTAAAGTCATGGTAGTGATTGGGAAGGATTCGGTAGGAATGGGGAATACCTTTTTCTGTTAAGAACTCATGCGCCCCTGTGGTCACATTTATTAAATTATCCTTATCTCCACAACTCAAAAACAATAACTTCAAATTAGACTTAGTCACGTCAGGCTTAGAGAGTAAAGCATCTCCCTTCTTGGTATTCGGAGCTGGAGAAAAAGCACCGATCCATGCAAAATGCTCTGGATTGCCTAATCCAAAATTCATGGATTGTCCACCGCCCATCGAAAGACCAGCAACAGCTCTATTTTCCACCCCAGGCTTCACTTTATAGTTCTTTTCAATAAAAGGAATCAAGTCCTTCAACAAATCATCTTCAAAAGTAGTGAATGCTTTTACCGGTTCAGCTCCGAAAATATCACCTTCTGCACGATCATTTTTCATAGCACGACCATTCGGCAACACAATAATCATAGGCTTAGCTTTATTGGAAGCATAGAGATTATCCATAATGACATGTGGAGTGCCTTGATCTAGCCACTCACGCTCGTCTCCACCTATGCCATGCAGCAAATAAAGCACAGGATACGCTTGATTTGGATTATAATTCGGCGGCAGGTAAATATTCGCTTTTCTATCGACTCCGACTGTTTGGGAGGGATACATAAACTCTTTGACTTCGCCTTGTGGATTGCCAGATACAGGCCTATCAAAGCCCTCTGGTGCAATCAAGTGATCTGATTGCCCACTTGGCAAATTTGAAATCGCCAAGCTGAGCAATATAGCCGTAATTTTAAGTGCTTTCATGGGTTGTTTGGATTTATTTATTGTTGATTGTATTAGTTTTTTGCCACTAAGTCACGAAGACACAAAGGGAGGCTTATTTTTGATTTTAGCCCCAAGGGATCGGGGAGATTTTAGATTTATGGCTATCGATTCGAGCATCTTGGTTTTTATCACTATACGTAAACCTTCGAGGTTTTTGAAACCTCAAAGGTTTGTCTCTATCTATCACAATTTATAATATTCTTCCCAACCTTTTCTTGGAGGGGTTCCGTTGAGTAGTTCGTTAGCTACTTTATTATTTGTGATTACTTTTTTCTTTCTGTCAAATTTGAGGTTTGTATTCATCTGTTGCGCAAGCACGCCCAAAGAGAACACCTGACTCAGTGGTCCAGTCACCTCAAATGGTGATCTTGTCTCTTCTTCTCCTTTTACCGCTAGCAAGAAATTGGCGAAATGATTGGAAGAACTTTTGGGCACCTCTGGAAGACTGCTTTTCATGTCATTGGCTGCTTCTTCTGGAATGATAGAAAGCGTACTACCGTGAGACCCTCCTTTGAACGTAAGTTCTTTGCTGTAAATGATTTTTCCAGGATTCAAGGTTCGCTGCTCAATCTGACCAGTCCCAGCCGCAGGTATATCAGCACTCAATTCAGAAACTCCGTATCCTTCGGGTAAAGTTGGTAAATTCTCCAAACCATCATACCAAGTCACAGTAACTGCTGGCATTTCATTTCTTTTGGGGAATTTAAAATCTAGTGTAGTTGCCTGTGGGAAAAATAAGGGGTTATGACCGTCTAGTTTAACTGCATTGATTTCCTCAGGAAGACCCAAATCCAGATATCTATGAAAACTATCCATGATATGCGCGCCCCAGTCTCCCAAAGCACCCATCCCAAATTCATACCAACACCTCCACTGACCATTGGCAAAATCCTTATTGAAATCATGATGCTCAGCTGTCGTGAGCCATAAGTCCCAATCCAATGTTTCAGGAATTGGCTCAGCTTGAGGATAAGTACTCATGCTAGTATCCCATCCGTGCCACCTTCTCCTGCTGTTCATATGGCAGGCAATGGAGGTTACATCCTTTATAATACCCGCGTCCTTCCATGCTTTAAATTGGAAGGAATTGGCTTCTGAATGCCCTTGATTTCCCATTTGTGTAACCACTCCATATTTCTGAGCTGCTTGCATCAATAATTCATTTTCCTGAAATGTCCTCGCAAGAGGCTTTTCTACATAGACTGGCTTTCCGGATTTCAAAGCATGCATGGTAATCGGGAAATGCGAAAAATCAGGTGTACAAATGACCGCTGCATCAAACTGAACTTCGTTTTGATCAAAAAGCGCTCTGAAATCCTTGAATCTTTTAGCATTTGCGTGCTTTTCCATGATTCTAGTCGTATGCGGAGCACCCATATCTACATCACAAAGTGCGACTACATTGGATAATCCTGTTTTATCAAAATCATTGATCACTTGCTCTCCCCTATTTCCTATACCAATACAGGCAAGATTTACTCTATCACTTGGAACCTTGGATGCCATTTGAACAATTTCGCCAGCTTTGTTTCTGATTTCTGGTTTGGAAAAAAGTACATGACTAGGAATGATGTGTATCGCTCCTAAAGCCAGGGCTCCTTTTTTCAAAAACCCTCGCCTTGAAGGCTCTTGAAATGACTGTTCTTTATTCAATTCTTCATTTTTCATCTTAGTTGTTATTCGGTTGATACCTAAAAAAACAAAAACATGCAATTTGAAAATACACTATACCATATCAATGCTACCTTCTAATCAATTTCTGAACTTCCAAGTATGCAGGTTTTGGCTTCAGCTGTTCGTCCAACAAAAACGGAAAATGCCTTCTTCCAGGTCTATCCAACCAAGTGACATCATCTCCAATACCCCAAAAGGTTACCCCAGTGATGATATCACTGTAATCTAGGAGTATTTTCATGATCATAGGGTAGGCGATTTTTTGCCTTAAATTGAAGGCGTCTGTATAAACTTCAGATCCTGGTTCATCACTAGATAAATACACCGACAAATCCAACTCTGTGATTTGAATTTCTACTCCCAAGTCTCTAAACAAATCTAAAGTTGTACGAATATCTTGCTCTGAAACACCCACATTCCAATGACCCTGTAGCCCTACCCCATCGATTGGGATATTATTATCTTTTAACCTCTTGACTAGATCATAAATCTTATTTCGCTTCCAACTGAAAATGGAGTTGTAATCATTATAAAACAACTTCGCATCTGGATCGGCTCTTCTCGCATAGACAAATGCTGAATCTATGTAAGCGGGTCCCATGATCTTATACCAGGGAGAATCTTCCCTGTAGATGATCTGACCATTTGGATCCCAATCAAACATGGCCTCATTCACCACATCCCAAGCATACACATCCCCTTTGTAACGAGACACCACAGTAGTAATATGCTCTTCCAATTGCTTCATGGCAACCTCAGGCGTATGTAGGTCTCCATTTTCATCGTAAAAAAACCAATCAGGTGTCTGAGAATGCCAAGTCAAGGTATGACCTCTTACCTTCATATCATTCTCCTTTGCAAACTGGACAATTCTATCTGCATTGGTCCAAGTATAGGTTCCTTTGACACGCTGCAAAGCGTCAGGCTTCATTACGTTTTCGGCAACCAAACTATTGAAATGCTCGATCAAAGTTCGCCCATGCGGCGTGCGTGAATCCATATGGTTGGGTGTAACTGCTGCTCCAATCGGGAAATGATCTTTAAATAACTCTTTCAAAGGTATATATTCCCTATCATCATTGACTGGATCTGGAGTAATATCTTCAGGCGAAGAACAACTAATGATCAGCAGCATAATAGCCACCAACATTGAAAAGTGACACGTGTAATTTTTCATTTGTGGTCAAAGTTTAATGGTACTCTTTTTAATTTTTTACTCTTTTGAGATTTAGCAGCTTAGACAACTTCTATCTTTTATTTTGTAAATCTCCAATAATCGAAATACAGGATATTACTTGATGCTTTGCCTTTGAATACAAAATACAGATCATGTACTCCGCTAACATTTGCAACATCCCCACTCACGACCGCCCATCGATCGTCCCCTCCGGTCAACGGAACAGAAACCTCCGTCAACAATTGACCCTCTTTGCTTCCTACTCTAACTTCCATACTGACACCACCATTATGTGTCGTCCCTACCCTAGCGTAGAACTTGCTAGGCCCTTGATCACGAAAATCAACACCTACTACTTTGATATAAGATTCGTTTGTAGTTGCTGTCACAAAATTCCCAACCACAGCATTACTTTTTGCTTTGACACCTTCGGACCAAGCAATCGTTTCTGCTTCATTTTTCACATAAGGATTGATTGAGCCCAGACTTTTAGTAATGCCTGCTGTCATTTTCATGGGCTTAATCGTCCCATCCGGATTAAATTCCACTTCCTCCACTGCCACGGACCGAGTAAATCCACTACCGCCGGGAAGTGCTCCATTATGGTAAAACAGAAAAGTCTTCCCTTTGAAATCTATAATCCCAGGATGATTGGTAAAGCTTCTGCCTTCAGCAGGCATCAATACACCTTGATATGTCCAAGGACCTAGAGGACTTGGACCGGTTGAATAGCCGATGTGCTCAGGTAGTTCTCCTCCCGCAAACAGCAGGTAATACAAATCATTACGTTTATACATCCAAGGACCTTCTTCATAGGTAGTTGGTCTTCTAGGATCCTCTGCTTTTCTTTTTCCGAAAGATTCCACCGTATTGGGGAATTGCCCGATTTCACCATCAATAGAGATCATATCCTCATTGAGCTTGACATAGTAGCAGACCGGATTACCCCAATAAATGAATGCCTGCCCGTCATCATCAATAAAAACAGCAGGATCAATATCTGCACTGCTATTACTGATCAATGGCTTACCTAGTGGATCAATAAAGGGCCCATAAGGACTATCCGATACCGCTACACCAATCCCGTTCCTATTATTCAAATCAGTGACGGGTACATACAGAAAAAACTTACCATTTCGCTCTATGGCGTGTGGAGCCCAAGCATTGATTTTCCCCCATTGGAAGTCCTTGTAAGAAAGTACCGATCCATGGTCTGTCCAGTTGACCATATCTTCCGTAGTATATAGTCTCCAATCATTCATCGTAAACCAGGTAGACTCTGGCTCATCATGGGAGGTGTATAGATATACCTTATCATTGTACACTAAAGGAGCAGGATCTGCAGTGTATGACGCTTGGATAATCGGATTTTGTGCCCAAACACTAGTACCCAGCAAAAAGCTGTAAATCAAAGCCGTGATATATTTTCTAACCATTATCATTTTCATTCACTTATCATTCATGATTAGTCAAAACAAAGCCTCCATTCGATTGAATAGTGACTGTAAACTCTCCATTTTTCCCAACCTCCACTGTTTGCAAGGTTGGCTGCTTGGCTTTATCATCGTTGTAAAGCAAAACCTTTTTCCCTTGAAACATCGGCAGCTGTAACTTCACTGTTTGCGGCGTTTTCTCAGCGTTGACACCAGCAATGTACCAATGCTCTCCCAATCGTCTGCCTATTACACTGTACTTACCTGGATATCCTGCGATATAGCGGGTTTCATCCCATGTAGTCGGTAACTTTTTCAAAAAATCCAAGACAAATGGCTCAACTTCTTCCAAATTGTTTGGAGTCAATCCAAACATTTGTACCGGGTTTTGAAAGAGCACTCCTGTCGCTAACTGGAATACATCAGTGGTTAAGCGCTCTTGTCCTTGACGATTGCCTTTGTTAAGAAACTTGTTGAGCAACACTCCCCCATACTCCATGCTTGCGACGGAATTTCGAATAAATGGATGAAGCGTGGCATAAAAGGCCTCTTTTTCCCGAGTATCCTGAACAAAAATCAACATTTCGGAAGCTATGACTGCTTCGCTCCCAACAAAGTTAGGGTACATACGCTCCCAACCTCTCGGCAAGGTTGCGCCATGGAATATGATCATCAATTCATGCTCATTCGCTTCTACGAGTATGTCTTCATACAAGCGCATGGTTTCTTGCTTATCCCCACCAAAAAAGTCTACTTTTAATCCTTTAACACCCGCTGCTTTTAGCCACTTCATTTCCTTTTTTCTAGCGAATGAAGTATTCATTTTATGCAAAGGGGTTTGAAAAGCATCGTTTACCGTACCATTAGAATTGTACCAAAGAAACACATCTACGTCTTTACTATTTGCATAGCGAATCAACTCCTCCATTCGATCATATCCGATTCTTTCATCCCACCATGCATCGATCAAAATGTATTCAAAACCCATGGCAGCGGCCAGATCAATGTAGGCTACCTGATCTTCGTAATTCATACTATTGTCCTGCCACACAATCCAACTCCAAGTACCTTTTCCAAACTTATAGTTAGTAGATGGCTTATACAAAGGATCTACTACATCATAAGGAATGGTAGTTTCAACAATTGGCTTCAGAGAATTCCCTAAAGTAATTGTTCTCCAAGGTGTATAGCTTGGAAGCCCCAATTGCGCTCCCGAACTACCAAAACCATTGTTTTGCGCTGCTTGAGGATAAGCCACTGTATAAACTCCTTCCTGAATAGCACTCAAATGTGAAGCTGTATAATTGCTGCCCACCCCTGTCTCAGACAAAAGAACCCAGCCATCATTCCCGATTTTGAACAAGCTGGGAAAAACATACCCCAAAGGGGCATTGGTGTTTGCTATGGGTTCATCAGCTACATATCCACTTTCATAGCTTGGAGCAGTTCGTGCAAACCCTGTCATTGGGCGCATCATGTTGGACAAAAATGCTGTGGAAGCTGATGGAAACTTATAGCCAGTAAGTTCTCTTTCCACCACTATCCCCTTGGTTTCTCCCCACATGGGCAGCTCATATCGAAAGGCTATATCATTGTCACTAACTTGAAAATGAACCGAAATCTCTTGATCTGCACTGTTTTTTACAGTGTATGTTAGGGTATTTGCGTGGTACTGAATAAAGGATTGCTTGATTCTGTCTTGGGTATAAGATTTCTTTTCCTCTCCTGTATTGGATTTAACAAATGATAATTCTTGAGTAAACGACCCTGCATTCGTTACCAATCCCAAAGGAGATTTTTCCAACATAGATTTCTGCTCAAAGGTTACCGAATAGAATATTTTACCCTCCTCCAGAAATACCAGGACACTAACTTGACCATTAGGGCTATCTACCTTGGCTTTTTCTTGAGCATAGGCAAGGGATGGTCCAAGGAGACACAGAAGTACTAGAAAAGCTCCAAGTTGCCTATTGATCCCAAGTGGAATTTTCCTAAAGAATCTATTTACAAAAAGACTATCGAACTGCATGGACTCCCTCCTTTGTTTGAATGACTTTTTGAATCGTTCCATCCTCATTATAGTACATGTAGTCAATACAAATTGACCTCCTATAGCTTCCTCCAGTCGGTAATGCACCATTATGGTAGAAGAAATAATCCTTACCCTTGTAGGAAATCACCCCAGGATGAACAGTGAAACTATTAGGCACACTTTCCATGATCGTTCCTTTATGTTCCCAAGGCCCTTCCGGACTTGAAGAAATCGCATAATCTATTTGTTCCGCTTTTTCTCCTTTGCTGGCATACAATAAGTAATACAAATCATTGCGCTTATATACCCAAGGACCTTCTATAAAATTTTCAGGATTCAAATAATTGATTGGCCCATCCATTTCTATCATGTTATCTTTCAGCTTTGCCCATTTAAGACTTCCATTACCCCAATAGATATAAGCTTGACCATCATCATCGATAAATACAGCTGGGTCAATATCATCCCATCCATGTTCATTATCCTTGGTCATTTCATTGACCACCAATGCTTTTCCAATTGCATCTACAAATGGCCCTGTTGGACTATCAGCTACGGCCACACCAATTGCTGCCCCTCCTTGACTATTTTCATCTTGTTTGTGAAATGTGGAGACGTAAAAGTAAAATTTACCATCTCGCTCTGTGCAGTGGGCGGCATAAGCATCTCCTGTAGCCCAAGAAAAGGTTTTGGGTGACACAGGAGCTCCTCTATATTCCCACTTGACCATATCTGTGGATGAAAAGACCAACCAGTCCTTCATTTCATAATTGGTCGAGGTGACAGAGGCTGTATCATGGCTAGTGTACAGATACACGGTATCCTTGTACACAATCGGCGCTGGATCAGCTGTAAAAAAGTCATGGATAATAGGGTTCTGCGAAAAGCCTGTATGAAAATAAAGACTGAACGCTATTGTTAACATAAATTTGAAGACTATTTTCATGTGGTTTAGGTTTGAGAGTTGGAAGAAACTTTCCCAGAGTTTTAAACTTTGGGAAAGTTTGAGTTTAGTTAATCTTTCATCTTTTAGGCTGAAAGATTAACCATTTAGAAACTTAGTTGAATTTCACTTGATACCTTTTGATTACCCCCCGATAATCACAAGAAACTATTGCTACCCCATCCTTATCTTTGGCTTGCTCAATCGAAATTTTCACACCAGGATGATCTGATTTCGCTGTTACTTTTGGACTTGTTGCAACTTCTTTAAGACTAGCTTTTACTTCGTAAAGGTCATAGCCAACAATACCATTTTCATTCGTAGATCTTACAGGAGTAGTTGGGACTTCCACCGCTTGTCCATTGACCGCAATGCTAATCTGAGGAGAAACAGGTCTATTCAGTTTTTTACCTTTCGCACTAAAACCCAATCCAAGTAATTCGAATAATCCTTCATCAGAATCTGCCTCAGCAACTAAAAAAATAGCATGTTTTCTATCCAATTGATCCACATATTGCGCCACATCGATAGTAAATTGAGTGGGTTCCTGCTTGGCCTTGGCAGGGATCTCGATTACACCAATTTTAGTTCCTTTCCACGTATCATTTGCATAAGGACCATCTAGCCACACATTGACTTTGAAGGCTTTATCTGTCTTAGGAGTGAGGAATAAGTTGAAAGCTGTTTGATTTCCCTCTTTGGTACCTTCGAATGCTTTCAAGCCCCATTTATCTTCTGCCAAACCACCAAAACCAAAGTATTTGTAGCCGACGATGTGCCCGTTTTTCACTGGAGCTATGGACATGTGGTTATCCCAGATATCCCATGAATCTTGTTGAATGCTGATATCTGACAAGTAAGCTGCATAGCCTGCGGAATAATAACGATAAGGATCTAAGCCGAAGACATGAAATCCTTCTGAGGTCACTTCAGCTCCTGTGTATTCTCTACCTTCACTATCTTTGGCTGTCCACTGTTGATTTGGCGCATACGGGTCAAAGGCACGGATTCTAGCACCACCACCTTCTGCTACAGGTGTTTCATCCACTTCAATTGTGATCGGAGCCACTACAGGCTGACGAGCAAACCCAAAGCCTCTTGGTGGCTTATGATAAAACACATACCATTGGCCGTTGATCTCTTCTATACTTCCATGGGTATTGTGCCCTCCATTGGTCAGAATAATTGCAGATCCATCTCCATTTAAAACAGGACCTCTCGAATCGACCAAAACCCCTCCACTTTTCCATGGTCCCAGAGGGGAGTCTCCTACGGCATACCTCAACGTTGAGTTGGTGCTGCTTACTCCATATTCAGGACCAGAGTAGCCACTAAATACAGTGATGTATTTGTTCCCTACTTTTCTGATAGAAGAAGCTTCAAAGAAATTAAAAGCACCCAAATCTTCCCCTTCGTAAATAGCTGGGTAAGTTGTCCCAGCAGGATCTCTCAATGCTCCATATCGACTACTTGCTGGTAAAAAGTAAGGGATTACTTCGGTGCCAGGTCTCAGAGAATACATTGTATTTTGATCCAGCTCTGCTGCTAAAGACCTCTGAAAGCCCCAAAATCCGTAGGCCCTGAATCCAATTTCGTAATCAGGATCATTTGGATCCGTGATATAATCGATGTAAACCGCTGGGTCAAATCCTAAAATACTTCCAGGAACAGTTCTGCGGCCATCTTCAGTCATATTGATCGGCGTGAAAGGTCCATCAGGCCTAGATCCTTTGGCAACCATTGCCTCTCTGCCTGGGCCTCTACTGTGTGGGTACAAATAGTATTCTTTAGTACCATCCTTGCGTTTGACTTCGACCAAATCTGGGGCATACATCACATCCCATTGGCCATCTATCTCATAAGTAAAAATAGCCCCCTCATCTCTCCACTGAGTCAAATCTTCTACGGGTGCTGACCACATTCGAATATCCGGGCCACAATAACTATCAAACCTCACATCATGTGAACCAATGATATAAGCACGGTATTTACCAGGGTTATCTGGGTCTTCAAAAACCCGTGGTTCTCCATCGGGCACATGTTCCCAAAGAGGTAAATACGGGTTACCTGGTATTGTATGGACATATTTTCCATCTTGGATAAGACTAGATTGGGTTTCCTCTTGGGCACAGGATATAGATGCAGATATGATGACCAATCCAAACGCTAATTTCATTAAGCTTTTCCCAACAGAGAAACGTGATAACTTTTTCATAGAATAGGTTTATTCGTGATATTTTTATTTCTATTGCTAGACTTTTGACAAATCTTTGAAGCTCATCATATAGAAGACTTATCTAAAAGAAAACGATTGACATCAAGCCAATGCATAAAAGCCTCAAACCAGCGATTACTCGTTCTGTTGGGGTTTCCTAACCCAAACCCATGACCGCCGTTTTGATAGAGATGAAATTCAACTGGAACACCTGCTTTATACCATGAATCGATGATCCCAAATTGACCACGGAAAAGAAAATCATCAGTAGCAATTACATTGAACATTGGAGGCGCATTTTCTGGCACCTCGACAGGTCCCATGCCTCCGTAAATTGGGCCTATAAAGGCCAATTTCATAGTTTGAGAATTTAGCGTGCAGTGCATGGTCAGGCCAGCTCCAGCAGAGAAGCCAATCATCCCAATTCTGTCTGTATCCACACCCCACTCTTCAGCTCTATCCACGATCATCGCGTAGGCAGCCTCAGCATCTTCTAGTTGGTCTGAAAGATCCCGTTGCACAGGACGAGGCCTTGGCTCTTCGTTGGAAGCTTCATCAAAGGTCCTATTCATAGAATCTCTAAATCCGTCCAAAGACTCTGGCGTTGGATGAAGTCTATACTTGAGTACAAAAGCGGTGATTCCCTGATCTGCCAAGGCTTTTGCTACTTTCCAGCCTTCATTATCCATAGAAAGCCATCGAAATCCTCCTCCAGGAGCCACAATCACGGCCGTCCCATTGGCTTTTCCAGGCGCTGGAAAGAAAGGGGTAAGTGTTGCCGCTGTGATATTACGTGCCATTGGGTCACCCCATTGACGAAACCAAGTCTCCGAAGCGGGTTGATCTTTTACACCACCCGTATTAAGGGGGATGGCATTGGGTTCTTCAGGGGTTTCAAGTGGGTAAATGGTCCCATCCTGAGCTTTAGTAGCCAATGCACAGAAAAGTAAGCACACTACTAGGGAAGACTTAGCTAAATTCTTAATTGTAATCAACATAACAAGATCATTTTACTGGGTTCAACATGTGCATTAAATCAAATCTTCGTGCTATTTCACACTAATATCATTGGCGGAGGTTGCATATAAGCCAATCATATTTCCGGTAAATCCTCCTGCTACATTGGTAGATAAAATATCTCCTGATACGACACCACCTAGTGTAGAGAAGTCTGAGCCATTCAAAGAATATGCGAATTCAAAATCATCTCCGGTTGCTTTCACTTGCAGGAAAATCGGTTTGGATAAGTCTACTTTAACACTTGCCAAGACTTGGGACTTCACGCTTCTACTTCTCCCTCTGCCCTCTGCCTCTGTACGCTCTAACAGCAACACGTGATCATTACCAACTTTTGTCACCCCAAATACATAGTGAAAAGACTCACTTTGTACGCAGGCGATACCCGCTAAATCTTTTTCTGAATTTGGCTTATAATCCAGCTCCGTTGTAAATGAGAAATTCTTGTGTTGCTGTCTGTAAAAAAGTGTTGACGTAGGCTTCATTTCTTTCATATTGACTGCAAAAGGTGTGATTTCAGCCCCATTTTTAGTCATCTTCAAGAAGTCCTCTCTAGGTCCACGCAATCCAATCCAGCGAAAATCCAACTTGTCTCCATCAAATCTCTCCGTGTAGGTGAAATTTCCGTTGGGGAAGAAGCCGTCTTGACCTGTTTTATTTTCAGAAACTCCTCCCGGCATTTTTAACTTTGGTTGGATCGGTACAAGTCCGTTTTCAAATACCGGCCATTCTCCTGACCAATCTACTGGTAGGATAAAGGTCTCTCTTCCCGTATTGACTCTGTTTTTTTCATTTGGTCTAATTCCCAAAAAGACACCATAATACTTATCATCTGGACCAAGTACTAAGTCTGCATGCCCTGCCCAATCCACACGATTGCTTCGATTACCAAAATATCGCTGTGTCAAAATAGGATTAGAAGGCGCAGGAATATATGGCCCCATCGGATGATCACTTTTGAATATCACCTCGCTGTGATTGCCTCCTGTGCCACCTTCTGCACACATCAAATAATAGGCATCATTCTTTTTGTAAATATGTGGTGCTTCAATCCAAATAGGGTTCTTAGAAGGATCTACTCCTCCATCTACGATAATTTTATCGGTTCCTGCGACTACTTGGTCATTTTCCAAGTCATATTCCCAGATTTTAATTACCCGATGTCCATCATACCGCTCTTTTCCGGGGTCTGGTGCATCATTATGAACTACATAGGCTTTTCCATTATCATCAAAAAACATCCCTGGGTCGATTCCATCAAATTTTAATTTAATAGGATCACTCCAACCCTGAAACGGATCTTTGGTTTTGACCACGATGTTTCCAAAATCCCCTGCAAACTGCGTGGTAATCATGTAAAACGTATCATTGTAAGGATTATACTTAATGTCTGGAGCAAAAATCCCCAAAGCGATAGGTGTGTCAGCAACTTTCAGTTGGGATTTCCTATCCAATACATGGCCAATCTGAGTCCAATTGACCAAATCTTTGGAATGGAAAATCGGAACGCCTGGAAACATTACAAACGATGATACGACCATAAAATAATCATCTCCTTTGCGGGTGATAGCAGGATCGGGATAACAACCTTGAAGAATTGGGTTGTAGAACTCATCTGGTCCAAGTGGGTTATCAATGTACACTTGATCTTTGCCTTCGTAAGTCACATACCCAAATACTGGAGCATTATTTTTCTTTTTTTGAGCGTAGGACTGTCCTATGTTAATCACACATAGCATTAAGGATATTACAATAGCTAGGTTTTTTTTCATTTCTAATTAATTATCTGAAATTTCAATTCTTGATTCTAAATTGCTCTTTTTAACTTGTTCTTTATATTTAACTTACCCTTCTATACATTAATCTTTATTTAAAATTTCCAGCATCTTGATCCCATAGCGTCTTCCAAGTTCCCTGTAGCCTGCTGCTGAGAAATGCAATCCATCATCTACTGCCTCACAGTCCTCTGATGATATTACATGAGCTGTCGGTAATACTTCAGGCAAGGTTTTGATGATGTCATTCATGCTGGCACATTTACCACCCTGAGCTTCACTGACCATTTCGCCTGCCAGAAGCGGCAGGGAATTTGGGTTCAAGCCTAAATCTGAAAGCATGGTATCATAGACGCCCTTTACTTTGGTTGGCCAAGTTTGATCTCCTGTATTAGACTCTCCTTGATGCAATAGAATGCCTTTGATGACTCCATGTTGTTGAGCTAGTTTTGCCATCTCTATCAATCGACCATAAGGGTCTCCATCATACTCCTCGACCATATTTTGTAACCATCCTGGTGCAGTAGCCACATAAGACTGGTAATTATCTTTTTGAAAAAGCTCAATCTTGGTACCACCGACTGATACATTGATCACACCTACCTTAATATGCTCAGGTAAGTTGTCTAAAAGTGTCCTACCAAAATAATCTGATGGACCTAGACCAGTATAGCATCTAGTCAATGGTGCCGCAGCAGGATACCAATTACCTTTAACTCTATCCAAATTTTCACAATCGACAGTCTGTAACACTTGAAACCTATCATCCACCACAGTATCTATCTCTTCAAACTTGGCATGGCCTTCCATATTGGATTGACCAAAACTTAAGAAAATGTAAAAATTCTCATCCTGAGCCTGTAATTTCCCGATGGTAAAACTTATTAAGACAAAGCCCATGATGAAGCTCTTAATCTTAACTAAAGGTGCCACTCTATAAATGATTTGTTTGCTTTTCATAATAGGTTGGAATTAATAGGTTGTGCTAGCTTTCAATTGAATCGTATAGGTATGTCCTTTTTCAGTAGGTAAGTCATACTCGTATATTTCTTTGGGAGCAATTTTATTCAATTCCCCAGCATAGTGTATTATTGGTTCTTTGACAGTAGGCACTTCGAAGAATTGACTTGGAGACTCTGAACTTGAGATGAGTCCCTTACCTTCCAATGGGAAATAAGACCTTATCTTGCATACGCCACCGAGATGCGAATGAATCTTGATCACTTGAGGTACTAGCTCAGACCAAGCCAAATCGACTTCAAAACCTCCCCTAGCTCGTAAACCTTCAAAAGAACCTTCAGCCCATACATCTGGAAGTGCTGGAAGGATATGGATTGCTCCATCATGACTCTGGAGTAGCATCTCAGCAATACCCGCAGCACATCCAAAATTACCGTCAATTTGAAATGGTGGATGTGAATCAAACAAATTGGGGTAACTCCCTCCTCGCTGCTTTCCATCTGGAAGAATGGCAGGGCTCAATTGGTCTTGAATCAATTTGTATGCTCGATTACCATCATGAAATCTGGCCCAAAGATTCACTTTCCATCCCATGGACCAGCCTGTAGATTCATCACCACGAGCTACCAAGGATTCATTAGCAGCTGCAAATAATTCTGGGGTACGATAAGGAGAAATCTGATTGGATGGATAAACTCCATACAAATGTGACACATGTCGATGATCATCTCTTCGGTTGTCCCAGTCCTCTTGCCACTCTTGAAGTTGCCCCCAATTGCCAATCTGCATCGGAGGTAGTCTGTCAATCATGGCTTCGATCTCCCTGATGAGCTCAGGATCTCTATCTAATAACTTAGCAGCCTTTGCTGATTTTCTGAATAGATCAAATAGCAATTGATTATCCATAGTAGTACCAGAAGCTACTGCCGCATTGTGATGCCTATAAGGGATATTCTCTGGTGATACTGATGGAGATACGACCATATATCCTGTATGAGGGTCCTTCACTAAGAAGTCCAAAAAAAACTGAGTAGCTCCCATATAGATCGGATAGGTATCTGCTAGAAATGCTACATCGCCAGTAAAATCATATTTGTCAAATATGTGCTGACACAACCATGCTCCACCAAGCGGCCACATGCCTGCTGCCGCAAAATCAACAGGCCCAGTGACTCTCCAAAGATCCGTGTTGTGGTGCAATACCCATCCTCTGGCGCCATACATATCTTTGGCTGTCTGCTGCCCACTTACTGATAGCTCCCGAGCCATTTGTATAAATGGTTCATGTAGCTCACTTAAGTTGGTCAACTCCGCTGGCCAATAGTTCATCTCAGCATTGATATTTACCGTGTATTTACTATCCCAAGCTGGGTAGAGCTGGTGGTTCCAAATCCCCTGGAGATTCGCTGGCTGTCCTCCTGGTCTGGATGCAGCAATAAGCAAATACCTCCCATATTGAAAATACAAAGCCGCTAATTGAGGATCATTTCCAGTTGCAAACTGCTCTATTCTTTTGTTTGTAGGTAATTCGACAGATTCATTTTCACCCAAATCAAGCTTGACACGCCCAAAAAACCTTCTATAATCTTCAACATGATCAGTGTAAATTTTATCAAAATCCTTTTTCGTGGCTTCATTGAGATAAGCTTCAGCCTTGCTGTCTGGATCACCACTGATATCTTGATAATCGATAAAGTTGGTCGCTATCGAGATATAAATGATTACTTCTGAAGCTTCTGATACCTGAATACTCGTACCCTCAGATTGAATTTGACCACCCTTGACATCAAACTTCACCTTGGCCACTGCTTTTACTCCCCCATTGACACCTTCGTGATCACTTGAGCGCGTGCTAAATTCAAACTGATTTCTCTTATTAGCTACCAATTCAAAATTACCAGGTCTATCCATGGTAGTAGAAAAGTTCAAGGCATTAGCTTGATCTGCACTTAACCTAAGGATTATGATTTGGTCGGGAAAAGACGCGATAGTTTCTGTCTTGTAAGTCACTCCTGACCTTTTGAATGTTGAAGTAACAGTAGCTGTTTCCAAATTCAACTCCCTATAGTAGCCTTCAACTTCTCCATCATCATGAAATTTGATTTTCAAATTTCCGATCGTTTGATACGGCATGCCATGAGGCCCCTTGAAAAAATATTTATCCACTTCTTCCTGAGCGGCAACATATTTACCATCAAATATCAACTTTCTTACTTGATCTAGAGCATTAAGCGCAGCTGGGCTATCATTTCGATGTGGCTGTCCTGCATAGAATGTATTTTCATTCAGCTGAATGATTTCTTCATCTACCTTACCAAATACCATCGCACCAAGTCTTCCATTCCCTACTGGCAAGGCCTCCACCCATTGATTTGCAGGTTGATCATACCATAACTTCATGTGAGGATTAAAGGATTCCTCTTTTGCTTGGCAGGATGATAGACTAGCAAAAACTATCCAAAGACTGAAGTAGCCTACTGATAGGTTACTATTTATTGATTTGGCTTTATTTAGGAAGTTGAGTCTCATGATTCGTTGACTTAAGTTTTTTTAATTAAAAGAGACCCAATCCACTTCCAATACTCCATCACCTTTGAATACCAAAAACAAATCATGACAACCTGATACCTGACTATTCAAGTCAGTCAATTTTTCAATCCAATCTTCCGAATCAGCTAGTGTCAATACACTCAGTAATTGACCATTCAAATCTCCAATTCTAAGCTCTAAAACACCGCTAATATCCTTAGCCTTCATTTTGATCATGGCCTTGTTTAGTTCTCCGTGTTCGAAGTCTACTTGATTGTATCGCACCCATGCCTCAGGCTGACTAAGCACAGACTTCCAGCCGAGGAATGGATTAGATTTATCCAAAAACTCAATTTGAAAACCTTCTTCGCTGGTATCACTATATCTATCCAATTGAACCTGTGCATGAGCTTTGGTTAGACCTATCCCTCTCAATGTTGGTATTACTTTCTGTATCTTGCCATCAGCGTCAAAAAACAAACTGTCTGCTCTTATTGACCTATTTTTGTCAAATTCAGGGGAATAATCATTGTGATGATAAAACAAGAACCATTGGCCTTCATATTGGACTATGGACTGATGATTGGTCCAGCAGCCTACGGGTGATTCATCCATGATCACTCCTTGAAACTCAAAGGGACCTAGAGGATTATCTGCCGTAGCATATTCTATTCTCTCTGTTTTATTGGCTACATGGGGATAGGTCATGTAGTAGATCCCATTTCGCTCAAATACGAATGGCCCTTCCTTCAATCCTTCATCTGGGAAATCTTTCAAAGTAATCACCTCTGAATCAAGCTCAAGCATATTAGAGTTGAGCTTAGCACCAAAAAAATGATGTTGAGACCAATACAAATAGGCTTGACCATCATGGTCAATAAATACATTTGGGTCGATTCCGTGAACATGATCAATAGGGTTTGACTCTGGGCGATAAGGGCCTTCTGGAGTATCGGCTACAGCTACTCCAATTCTAAAGCTAGAACCATTTACATTGGGATCTGCTGTACTATCATCTCTACTTTTCGCCTTACTTGGAAAATAGAAATAAAACTTACCATCTCTTTCAATACCATCAGGTGCCCACATGCTAAATGACTCTTGATCAGCCCAAGGAACTTGATATTGACTCAAAATCATCCCATGGTCCTCCCAATCGGTCATATTGGAAGAAGAAAAAACATGGTAGTCTTCCATACAAAACCAATCTGGTCTGCCTTGTGTGGTTTCACATCTTATATCATGTGATGGAAATACATATATTTTCCCATTGATGACTCTTGCAGTAGGGTCTGCTGTGAATTGATCTCTAATCAATGGATTCTGCGCAATAGCAAACTCAACAATCAAACATGATATAATTAATAAGAGAAAGCTCTTTTTGGAATGGATATCTGAAAGTATCTTGAAAGATCTCATATACACTTATAATTTAACCTGATCGGTAATTTGGAAATAATCAAAGTCTACCTGTCCACCAGGCTGTGAAGTGGCGTAGTAAAAAAGTCCAAACCTATACCCCATAAAATGGGGAAGGGTATATTTCATTTTCAAAGTATCTCCTAATTGCTTCCAGCTTTTACCATTATCTATGCTATAAAAAAATATAGCTTCATCTTTTCTTTCACTGAAATCACAAACAGCTCTCAGCAAAACTGACTCCCCAGTAAAAGGAAGACTTTCTACATCTATTTCATGGCTATCCTCAGACCTTTGCATTATAAGCTGTTTCTGCCCCTTGATTTGTCTGACTCCAATCAACCCATAATCCTTCTGAAGCAATGTAAGTCCTGCCCAATCCCCATCCTTCATTTTGGACACATCAATTTTAATGGTCCCCATGCTTTCAGGTCCAATGGTCCTTTGGGTAAGTGTATTTCTAGCTGTAAGTATAGATTGATCTACCCTATCAGTCTTTAAGGTAAGTTTTCCCTTTTTGCCATTGATTGCCCACAATTTATCTACTGGATTATGATTCCACTGCCAAACTAATGGGAGATCTGCCTCGCCTTTCTTTCTTTTGAAATCATCTGAGGCGACGATATTTGGGATCAAGCTTTTATTGGCAGGCAAATCCAACTGCATAGGTACTTTGCCGTCTACGCCTAATACAGGCCAATCATTTTCCCAACTTACGGGAACCAAATATGGTATTCTTCCTACTGCACCATTGTCTCTGAATAAATAGGCAAACCAATCCCCTCCAGGTGTATCGATAAGTCCACCTTGTGCTACACCTAAATCTTGTAGGGCTACCCTTCCTTCATAAGGACCAAACAGATTGTCAGCTTTGTGGACGATGACGGTACGCATACCACCACGAGGCCAAGCAATATTGAATAGGTAGTATTTGCCATTTACTTTGAAAATCTGCGACCCCTCTGCAGGTAGCATGATGTCACCTTCTATAGGTTCGTGCGCATTCTTGATCAATACGCGTTCTGTATTAGGCTTAATACCTGAGAGATCACTTTCAAGCTCTATTATTTTGATTTCACCACCACCCCAAATCATATAAACCTTTCCATCATCAAAAAGCAAGGTATGGTCGTGCAAAGATGGCCTAAAAGACTGTTGCTTCCACGGCCCATTCTCTATATCCTCTGTAGAAAAAATATACGTCCTACCTGTATTTCCAGAAAACGTACTTACATAGTATTTCCCCTCATGATACCTCAAGCTACTCGCCCAAGAGCCTTTACCATACATGTTTTTGTCATGCTCTAATCTCAAATCGTCAGATTCTCCTAATGTCTCATATGCGTAACTAACCAATTCCCAATTCACTAGGTCTTTTGATTTCATGATGGGTACGCCAGGGTTGACGTGCATGGTCGTACTACTCATGTAATAGGTATCTCCTACCCTTATCATAGATGCATCAGGTACATCAGCATGAATGATCGGATTGATAGCTTGCTGAGCTGTGGATTTTGAAAGGTTCCAGGCTAAGCATATAAGAAATAGGAAGACTATTTTATACGATTGATGCATTTTGATCTTAAGGCTATAGACGGCAGCATCAATTTGAAATGATGCTGCCAGTTTTGTGGGTTTTACAGGTTTGGGCTATTAGGCTTTGTTGTTTATGCTCAAAGAACTTAGCTTTGAGCTCATCAGTCTTAATATTGAGCTGCAAGTTGGATGATTTCATTCACCACAGATTTTGCTGTATTATCTCTGTTGAATAACAAAGGATAATCAGTTCTACCTTTGACTGGCCAGCCATTTTTCCATGAATCTCCATCATTGATTCCCCACAGTGTAACCCTAGAAATCTTATCATGATGCTTGAGGAACAACTTAAAAAAGTCTAAATATCTTTCATCAAATTTTTGCTGAACATCATCTGGAAGTCCCTCAGTATATGGATTCAAACGTTGCTGATATTCCACATTGGTAGCAATGTCAGCCCCCATATCTCTACGAGGAGATGGCAATACAGATAAGTCTAGCTCTGTCACCATTACTGTCACTCCTAAGCTAGAAAAAGCAAGAATACTTTTCTCAAATTCTTCAATAGTAGGATATTCTAAGCCAATATGGCCTTGCATCCCTATTCCATGTATCTTGACACCTTGCTCTTGAAGATTTTTTACCATTTTGACCACACCCTCTCTTTTACCTGGGTTGGCCATAGAGAAATCATTGTAGTACAATTCTGCCTCTGGGTCAGCCTCATGTGCAAACTGAAAAGCA
The DNA here is from genome assembly GCF_900156785.1 of Belliella pelovolcani. Classification (GTDB taxonomy): domain Bacteria; phylum Bacteroidota; class Bacteroidia; order Cytophagales; family Cyclobacteriaceae; genus Belliella; species Belliella pelovolcani. Next base: position 126,136 of record NZ_FTOP01000007.1, read on the forward strand.
AGCTTCATGAAATCTTCACCGAGAATTTGGTAAAACTTACTATTTCTCCATGAGCCATCATCCAGAATAGCTTCATTAACAACATCCCAACCTTTGACTTTGCCTTTGTATCTGCCAACTACAGTATGAATGTGATTTTTTATGCGCTCTGTGAGCACTTCAGGGCTGACATCTTTGCCTTCACTATCGGTAAAGAACCATCTCGGTGCTTGAGAATGCCATATCAGCGTGTGTCCTACAATATGGAAGTCATTTTCAACTCCATAGTTGATAAACTTATCCGCCATATCGAAGTTAAATTCACCTTCTCTCAGTTGAATCATTCCACTCTTCATGACATTTTCGGCCACAATTGAATTGAAATGCTCCTTCAGGACTCCCATTGAAGGTTGGCTGTGGTTATTGATATAATTTGCGCTGAGGGCTGCACCAATGTGAAACTTACCTTCGAAGGCATCTTTGAGTGTTTTTGCTGGTTCTTTTTCAGTCTTTACCATACAGCTGATACCTATCAGTCCTATTAGGAATACAGCAAGCACGATGAGCGTATTTGATTTAATTCTGGTCATGTTCTGAGTTTATATAGGTTTTTAAGGTTTGTTTTTATATTTCATAACTAAGCGTTCAAATTAATTACAGGCTATTTTTTCGCTTGCATATTCTTTGAACCATTTCTGACTTGGGTAAGCACAAGCATCAGGATCACCACCATAAGCTAGTCCTGCATTGGGATTCCCACGATCAATTAAATTTTCGGGCATGAGTAAATTCCAACTTACATTACCTGATTCATCTGCTAAGGCTTTAAAGTTTGCCCCAAAACCATAAGCTCCCGCAGTTCCTGTGATACCGCCTTTTCCCCAAACACCATATTGTTCTGGTCCCCAATCAATTTCTGTAATAGCAATTGGCGCAATGTCAGCTACTGGCTTGATATGGGTATTCCAATTTCTTCTAAAAGTCATAGGATCATTATTATCTTGACCCCAATAGCCAGGATAAATATGTACCGCATAGCCATAATTATCGTCTTCAATGGGATTGTTTGGAAAGCCACGGTAATGGGATTGATAACCAGACCCAGGAACCCATAAGACATTGTTGGCACCATTGGACCTAATCATATCCACCATAGGTTGAAAAAATAGTTTGAGTGCATCAAAATGAGCTTGGGTATCACTTCCGTATACGCCATCTGTGCCTAGTATATGAATTGGTTCATTCGCCAACTCAAACATAAGATGCTTTCTATTTTTTAAGCGTGGTTGTTGAGAAATATGATCCCAGATTCTTAGTAGGTACTGGTGATATTCATCGTCTACGGCAATTCTATCTGGACAAACACCCGGCGGCCTTAGAATCACATACATGCCACGAGATTCTGCATGATCAATCAAAGGAATAATTACTTCTTCTATGGCCGTTACGAACCTTTGAAAACTAAATCTCGAAATATCGCTTTCCGAAATAGGCTCTCCAGGCACATTAGTCCAATATGGATCAATATGAAGTCTAATCATGTTAAGGTACCATTCATCTTCTCCCTTTGATAGCGTATTCATCACCGCTCGATTATAATCTAGACAAGCTCCTACATCATAATTATTCCACCTCCACTCTCCTACATGTCCGCCGTTGAACCAAGGGCTAGGTGTAATCGCAACACCATGCAACAAAACTTTATTTCCACATTCATCTATCAAGTCACGACCTTGAACCTTTAGTGCTGAAGTTGGAATCGGCCAGGTCATTGCATCATCTGATGGAATTTCATTTTGTTCAGACTTCTCATCTTCAATGATATCTTCAGGATCAATGGTGTTGCAAGAGAAAAAAATTATCAACAAGCCTATATAAATAGGTCTAAATTGTAACATGAATCAATTGTGGTTATAGGTTTGATTGTTAAATATGATTACAACATGGGTGCTTGTAGGAGTATTATAAGTTAGTCAATGAGCCAAATAGACCCACTGACTAACTTATTAAAACAATAATTATTAATTACCTCCTAATCCATCAGCAAAGCCTGCATAAGCGTGCTTTCTGTTGAGATTATTAGCCCATAATCCATTTCTAGCGCTATCAGTACCATCGACAGGATTGGCGACGGTGATTCCATATCTTTGATTAGTTGGAACTTTGCTCAAATAGCTAGCTACCACTTGTTTGTATAACTCACCTTGATTGACTAGTGCAACCATTGAAGGTGAACTTTCATTTATTCTTATATCAAGGGAGCTAATACGGATCTTTTTGCCAGACGATGCAAGCAACTCAAACAAGTCAGTTACATTATTGAAATTAGAGTTGAAGTTCAGTTGAAGTCTGACCGAGATCCCATCAACCATCCCTCCATGCTCTTCGATAAAATCAATATAATCCAACAAGGCTTGTGCTTTGGCAAGATTTGATTCCATTCCACTCTCGCTTATAAATAATAGATCATCAGCGTTACCATATTCTCTAGCTAGCTTAAATGCCATTGGACCATATTCTTTACCGATATAATCCTGCCAGTAAAACTCCCCTTCACCTGGTGTCAAGCCTACTCCAGTTCTGATGGAAGAGAAATCCGATTCATGAATTGGTTCATTGATGACATCTCTTATTTTTATGATGTCTTTAGTTTCGGATACATAACCTGAAACCCATCTTTCCAATTGGCTTGAAATGATTGAAGTTTTTTCGCTTGGAGTCTTATCTACAATTGTAGTCTGACCACCAGTCATGCTTTCACTGGCCAAAACAACATCATCTATAAATACAGTGCCTGCAAACTCTCCATAACTAAAAATCAACCTGTTGCGATCATCAGCTGTAACGGTAGTAGTCAAGCTGACAAATCTCCAATCAGTGGTTACGAAAACTTGTCCAAAACCATTTGATGAAAAGTTTGGACTTTGCAACTCTGGTCTGATAGCTCCTTCTGCATCACCTCTAACCCAAAAACTCAACCTATATGTCTCACCATTTTTAACAGGTTCAGCAAGTTGATACAATGTTTGAACTTCCCAGAATCCACCAGTCAAAGATGGGTTCGTCACAAAGAAAGCTCTTCCTGAGTTACCTACTCCTGATCCCTCTTCAGCTACGCCTCTTACTGAGTTATTTCCCCAACCGCCCCAAGCAATTCCTGACTCAAAGTCTCCATTGGATACAAGATTATTGACCACGGGATCTCCTGCAATATCATAAACATATAAGTTATTGATATCTAGGTAATATTCATTGTTAGGTATATATCCTAGCTCCAAACTAAACTTAAAAGAATCACCTTCGAAATCACTTACACGAAATCTAATTTCTTTCCAAGAAATACCTGTAGAAAAAGTCTCAGAAGGAGTTCCTCCAGGTGTCCAAACTAATGTCGGCTCATTATTATTCAGCCCTTCGAAAGTAAATCTTCCCTGACCATCTATATCAGATTTGATATAAGCAACAATCTCATAGGTTCTACCTGGGATAATAGGTATCGAAGGAGATGTGAACCTCAAATCATCAGGACTGGAAACACCACTTCCTGTAGTTAATTTGATAGCAGGTGGTGAACCCAACCCCATTCCTTCACGCTCAGCATAGGTTACACCAGCACTTGATGTCCATCCCTCTAAGTTTCCAGCAGAGAGACTTGCAATATCCAACTCATTGACAAAAGCTGGTGAATTGACAACTAGCGGAGAAAGCAAACTATTTAGAAAACTGGCATTTTGATTTCTATGTGAGATCAGAGGAGCTGTAACAACATTCAAGTCATTTTCCTGAGCAATCTCAAGAAACGAGTTCAACTGAACAAAATTAAAGCTCCCGTTATTCTGTACAATACTACGGTGATCAGTACCTGAGCTTGGCGTAAACTCATTAAAGTTTCTATTAACTAATCTGTATCTGACACCTCTATTAGTATAATCTGAAAGTGGTAGTGAAGCTCCTATTTTAAAGCCTGGAGTTGAAAGTCCGTCCAGATAACTCAATAAGTCAGGGTAGCTATTAAGCTCTTCTTGAATTTCAACACTCAAGGGCTTTTCAACTTGGTACTCCAATGCCTCAAAATCAGCGCAAGAAGCTAAGCTTACAATCCCTGCCAATAGACCGCCTTTTATAATATTTTTCATAACAAACTTCGATTGGTGTAAACTATTTTAATACTGGATTGAAGGTTTCGAACCTTACGCCTCTATTTCTCATGACAAGCGTATCTGTAGACACTACTGTCATTCTAGGGTGATTAATCTCATAATTGAGGTAAATGGCATCTCTGTCTTGATTACCCCAGCTGTTCTTTTCACCACGCTTAGAGAATTTTCCAGAACCACTAGCAGTCACACCATCAGTCAATGAGCTGACAGTACAGTTACCATCATTATCAAAATTCAACATGAGGTTAATATCTTCATTGCTTCCGTCAGATGTTTCGATGGTAATCGGAAATTCTACAGCTGTTCTACTTGCAGTATGGAGATCGTTCAATTCATCCTCTTCTACAAATCTTGCTCTCCTAACCACAGTTCCAGAAAGATCCTCGTTTCCTTCTTTACCCAAAATCACATCCTGCCCTCTTCTCAAATAGATCCCATGCCATGGATTGATGTATTTGACAGCGTACAAAACAAAGTCTTTTGGGGTGACATCCCAGTCACCAATCACATGTGGGTTTGGATTAGGCAAAGTAGACCTGCCTACCAAAATGGAATCAGCATTGTCCACAGATGTAATTCTAAGTGGTACTACATAAGTATTCTTGATGGCTAATGGATCATCAAAAAAAGCTCCGGTCAATTGTACTTCAACACCTCCAATAATTTCCCCTCTAGGAATGATGATTTCGGAAGCTGCCATCTGAAAGTACTCAGTAGGCAAAACTCTAACTTCATCACCACCCTCTGAGAATAATAAATTCTCTGCTAAAGTTGGATCCATTTCTATTCCCAATCTCAATTGTTGGCGACTGGTGTAAACTCCACCTGTGGTGGCCATAATTCTGAACTTCCCTTCATTATCCAAAGTGGTGTCGAAGATATCTTCACCTTGAGTAATGGTCCTTACAGGATATTGATGGGCAAAATATACAGTTTGGTAATCAAAATCAGGAAACTCCCAATCTTGATTCACACAGGAACTCACTCCTATGATCATTATTACCATGCTAAATAAAACCTTTTTCATATTTCTTGTTTCTAATCAAATACTAAAACAAACTTCTATTATTTATTACCAACCTGTATTTTGCTTTAAGGAACTATATTTCAATAATTCACTCAAAGGAACAGGACCATATTTCATATGTGGAGCAAAAACTCTGTTTTGGACATTGATAACTTGACCAACATTGCTTTGAATTCTATATCCTCTAGCTGGCTCTGTCAAATCCAAATCCCATCTTCTGATATCCCAGAATCTGAATCCTTCGAAACACAATTCGAGTCTCCTTTCATTTCTTATCAATTCCCTCATGGCATCCTTATCACCTCTTACAGATTCTAAGTAAGCATCTCCATTTTGAATACCAACACCTGCTCTTTCTCTGATCCTTTTGATCACATCATAGGCAGAGAAACCAAAGCTTCCCGTACCTGTCGGCCCCCAAGCTTCATTGGCTGCTTCTGCATAGATCAAATAGAGCTCTGTATATCTTATTCTTGGCATCACATGAAGTTGACCATTTACTGAGTTAGGGTTCAAATTCACGTCTTGTCTGAGTAATTTTCTCATATAGTAGCCAGTCCTTGTAGATACCTCTACTCTGTTTATTCCATCGTTGGTACCGCCATCTGCTGTGGTATTGATCACTTGATTATTAGGGCCTGCTGTGGTTCCGTTGATGACGATGAATAGATTCAATCTAGGATCTCTATTTGCGTAAGGGGCGTTTGGATCATAGTTGCTATTTGGATGAGATATTGGATATCCATTGGATGCAGGAAATGCATCTACCAAATTTTGAGTTGGATTGAGTAAGCCATTCCCAAACTGTGTTGGAGGGAAATGCTGCGCTTCAAGGTTACTTGAAGGTCCTCCAAGTGATGTTCTCCAAAGAATCTCTTGCTGATTTACACCACCACCAAGGTTATTGATTTCGGCTACATTTGAGTACCAAGTTAGACCCGTAGGCGCCAATCCATTTACTCCACCATTGAGATTCAAAAGTTGACCAGCATAATTCGCTGCATCCTCCCAAGTAGTGGTACTTCCTGAACTAAAAGCAGGACTAGCGGCCAATAGAGCTGCTTGAGCTCTGATTGCCATTGCTATTCTTCCGCTAAGAAGTTGCCTTGCATCTTCTCCAAAAACCCTGTTGAAGTCATTTCTACTTGCTCCCATTTGTCTATATCTCTCAGGAACTTGACTTTCATTGGCTATATCTTCATAGTCTAACGGCAGTAATTCAATGGCTCTATTTGCATCAGCATATAATTGCTGCATACATTCTTCAAATGTATTTCTAGGTCTATTAAATTCTGAATTCAAATCCTGAGCTGTATCCAAAATCTGAACTCCAAGAAGCTGACCATCTGCCATACCTCCATGTGATTGTAAGAGATGGAACATGAACAAAGCTCTTAAACCATAAGCTTCACCCTTGATCCTATCAGCAAACATGCGATCAAGAAGGTTATTATTGACTGTGAAAGTGACGCTATCTGAAGCTGCGATCATTAAGTTCAAGTATTGGATCGCTGCCTTAGAGTTTTGCCATTGATTCAAAGGATTATTGTCAGATGCCCACTGTCCACTTGCTAAATTGAAGAAAGCATTGTTCTCATTGTTACTTACTGCATCATCTGTAGCCATATCATTGAATGACCAACCATTTCTAGGAATTCTCGCATAGCCATTGATAATCAAACCTTGGGCAAATCGAGGTTCATTGTAGCTACTTTCAAGATCTCTATTATTCTGTATTGCTGGTTCAAATAGATCATCACATCCTGTTATCAAAACAGTAACAATCACAAAAAACCAATATGTATATTTTAAACTTTTCATAGTTGCTCTGATTTAAAATTGTGCTGCCAAACCTAAATTGAAGAATCTTGTCTGTGGAGCTGAACCAATATTGGTCTCAAGGATCCTTCTATTAGGAGCTATGGTCAATAGATTCGCACCATTGGTGTAAATATCCATTCCCTTGATAAATCTCCCTCCGAAGATGCGATCAACTGGAAGCTTGTAGCTGATTTGAAGTCTAGCAAGATCAAATCTGTCAGTACTATAAAGCCAAAAGTCCGAGTTTCTAAAGTTATTTGCTCCATTGAGTGTAGTCAATCTCGGAAAAGTAGCTTCTTCCATATTTCCTTCATGCCACCTGCCTCTTACTTCTTCAGAATATTTGGCCTCACCAGCGACCCAGAAATAAGAGCTATTACTGATCGCATAAGCACCACTTCTCATCATACCCAAGGCGAAAATTGTAAAGTTCTTCCACTCTGCGGTAACATTCAGGCCTAAAGTCAAAGGAGCTCCAAACCATCCACCTCTACCTAGGAATACTTCATCTTGAGGTGTAATTCTACCATCGCCATTTTGATCTACATACCTCAAATCCCCAGGTCGAACTTCACCAAATATTTGTTCTGGCGAGCTGTTTATTTGAGCTGCACTATTAAAGAACCCTAAATTTTGCAGTCCCCAAATCGCATCCAGAGGTCTACCGCTTCGCTCTTGATACGAGTCAAGCCAGTTTTCACCTCTTTGTAGCGCCTTGGTATTATAATAGGTACCAACCAAACCTACATTGAGATTGACATCACCTACTTTTTGTTTTACATTCAGGTTAAAATCAAAACCAGTACGCAGATCACTGTTATAGTTTTCCCAAGGAATGAATGAAGAGGCAGGAAATCCAGTACTGAAGTAGTTTGGATAAATGTCACTTCTTTGAACTAGTAGACCTGACATTCTGCTGATAAATGCAGAACCCGTGAAGAAGAGTCTATTTTGGAACAAAGATGTTTCCACACCCACATTGATTTCTTCTCTTTTAGGCAATCTCATATCTGGGTTAGCACCTCTTCTTGAAATGGTGGTAATGTTATTTAGACCATCTTTCCAAGTATAGAATACTGTTCCATCACCTTGCTGTGTGTATACCTGCTCGTAGAGGTAGTAATCTTGGATATCCAAATCTGTATGGATAATTCCTCCAGAAACGGATAAGAGCAGGTTATCTACCACTTTTGAATCCTTCAGGAATCCCTCATTACTCAATCTCCAACCTAGAGACATGGTAGGGGAAAATGCACGTCTGTTGTTTTCAGGTAGTCTAGCTGAATGAATGACTGCATTATTCATTTCAACCAAAAACCTGTTTTGATAGCTATACCCAAAGTGAAGACCTAAATTGGCATTGCTCACTCGATGATACATTTGAGAGACGCCTGTTTGGAATCCCCCAGCTACCAACATTGCAGAAAATTCATGATCCTCCTTGACTACCTTGTTGTAATTCAATTGAGCCGACATGGACATGGTCTGTTGGAATCTGTTACCAGAAATATTCTGAGTTCTCGTACTCGCATCTTGACCAAACCTAGTCAAACCAGTGATCAAATCTTCACCTGCATAATTATTCCATTGTGGTTGAAATACCGCGTAGTTATTATTAAAAGCGAGGTTGTAAGAAGTCTGATAATCCAAACCAAACCTATATCCAAAGGTCAATCCAGGTAACACATTCGTCAAATCTGCATTTACGCCTGTATTAAATTGATATTGTCTGCTGGTAAATTGATTGGAGCCTCCTGCATAAATTCCAGCAATCGGGTTCGTTTGTTCCAATTGTGTACCTCCAAGAAGATATTGGCCATTGATGACATGACTGCTATTATTTACAAAATTCTGGGATACCAAATCATCTTCCTCAATCATGCTGATTGGAACTAAAGGAGAGAATCTATGTGGTCTGATAGTCGCCGCACCTTGCCAGAAGTTGGCATTCACGCCTTTTCCATTGTAAAAGATCACAGCTGCATCCGCAAAGCCTGAAATATGCTTGGTAAGATTCATATCTACATTTCCTCTGATATTGAATCGCTCATTTCTATTCTGCGTGGCTTGGCCAAAGTTTAGGAATGACCCTTCTGACATAAAGCCCATATTGGTGTAATACCTGGCACGATCATTTCCACCACTGATTTCCATGGTAGCGTCATGTCGACTATACGCTCTCTGAAGGTAATCGTCAGAATAAAAATCCAGATTTGGATACCTGTAAGGGTTACTACCAGAACCATGATTGAAAATTTCCTCTTGAGAAAACAAAGGTTGTAATCCATCATTAGCTCTAGCTTCATTGTAAAGCGTCATGTATTCTGCAGACCCCAAATAGTTCGGGAGTGCTCTTGCCATATGTACACCAGAGTTTGCCCTGACATTGACCATTTGCTTGCCTGCAGATCCTCTTTTGGTTGTGATCATAACAACTCCTTTGGCCGCACGACTTCCATAAAGCGCTACTGCTGATACACCTTTCAAAAAGGTGACTTGCTCAATTTCAAGTGCATTGACACTTCCTACATCTCTTGGAACACCATCTACAAGGACTAAGAACTCATTGTTCCCCCAAATATTTCCATGAAATCCAGGTGCAAAACCTTCCATATTATCAAGAGGCCAAGTAAAATAACTCTTCTCGATAATCTCTGGCACATTCACATAAGTGATACCACCGATCAGATTAGATTTATCTTTGGTTTGGTAAGGTGTATTTACCTGTCTTGATTCCCACTCGTCGAAGAGGATGATTTCATCTACTTGAGCGTTGATTCTTACTACTTTTGACTCATATCCCGGAGAAGTAAAGATCAAAACTGAATTTAAGGCTACTTCAAGGCTGAAAGTACCATCCTCGTTTGTGGTGGCCAATTGCTCTTCTTGGTCATTTCTGACCACTGCATTTGGAAGAGGTATGCCTTTCTGATCCGTTATTTTCGCTCTCAGTTGAATCGTCTGAATATCCTGAGCAACCAGAATAAATGGACTTAAAATCAACATAAAAGCCAGATACCATATTATATTTTTAATTTTCATCAGATGCTAGTTTAATGGGTTTGATAAATGAAAATCTCTTACCATCCTGGGTTTTGTCTAAACTCAGGATAAAGGGTGACATCAGAAACTTTCAATGGTAACCAGTAATGTCTTTCAGCAAGTGGTCTTTCTAATAAAACCTCTTCACGATAATTGAGCACTCTCATATCGGCAGGATCTCCACCAACCTCAGAATCTGGGGCTCTATTAAATTCAATTGCTGTTTTGAGGGTGTATGGTCTTTCTATGAGTAGCATCCATCTTCTCAAGTCATTGAATCTATGTCTTTCAAAAGCAAGTTCTACAGCACGCTCTCTTCTAACTTCATCAAGAAATACAGGTACAGATTCTAGGTACTTTGGCAAGACATTAGGCATTCCTGCTCTCTCTCTGATTGTATTGATCGCGTCTACTGCGGTCTTATCAAAGTTGGTAGACTTAGCTGTCACCGCATTATGACCCATCAATGCCGCTTCAGCATACATCAAATACACATCAGCCAATCGTAGATAAGGAACATTCAAATGCAAAGCAGCGCCAAAAGCAAATGCATTGTCATAAGCATTGGCCTGAAGAGGTACAAATTTTCTATTCAAGTAACCTGTAGGGCTACCAGATACAGCACCTCTGTAGCTACCCCCAGTAAATAAATTGGCAAATCTATTATCCTCTTGATTTGGAGGCATGGAACCCTGTACTACTTGAACTCCATCGAATACAACACTTTTGTAAAATCTCGGATCTCTTCCTCTAAAAGGAAACTCTGGATCATAACCTGACTCAGCATCTGCCTGACTTACATTTGCTGGCAGCGGATGACCATTGGCCATTCCAAAGTTTCTGTTGACATAATTAGCTGTAGGAGCAAACTTAGTCGCATCACCATCTACTATGACAGAAGGAAAGAATTGCTTCGTAATCCCCCAGTTAGACTGATCACCTGACCAATAAAGTGATCTAAAAATAGATTCTGTACTACCTGATAGGGCCCAGTTTTGACCCATTGTGTAAAATAATCCATGCCAACGATCAAATGGAACTAGAGCATATTGTGTCTGTCCTGTCTCTACCAAATTTAGCAATTCACCTAAAGCCTCAGCAGACCTTCTACAGAAATCTGCATTGTAGGATCTACTTCCTGTAGATTCTAGGTTCATCAATGGACTACCAGCATAAAGTAGGTTCTTCCCAAGATAAGCTAGGGCCATGACCTTATTGATCCGAAGTTCATTTCTACCCAGTGTTCTACGTCCAGCGACAGTGTTGTCCCAGTCAATTGGTAGTAAATCAGCAGCTCTTCTAAAATCTGCCGCAGCTTTTTCAGCACTTTCATGATAAGAAAGCCTCGGTTCTCTAAGCTGCTGATCGCCTGGCAGTACCCTATCGATGTAAGGAAGACCCCCCACATGCTGAATCAACATGAAATGAAACCATGCTCTAAAGAAAAGCAACTGCCCCTCGATCAAGGCTCTCTCTTCATCTGTAGCCTCAGTCATTCTATGCAAATTCTCTAAGCCAAGGTTAGCTTTACGAATTCCATACCATGCCAGTGGCCATAGACCTTTGGTGTGTGGGTTGTCATTGGTATTGGCAGACCACTTATCCATCCAGCTAGCTTGTCCACCATGTCCAGAATGCTCTACTTGCCATGCCCAGAAGTTACCTCTGTCAAAAGCAAATGTCACGTGAAAATTACCCGCAGCAGAGACCATCTCATCTTCACCCCAGTTCCAAGATGCAGTCCAATAACTTGTAGTAAAGTTTGGAATACACTGGTATAACTCTTCAGTAAACCCTTGGAAATTTTCGAAATTCAAAAATGCTATTTCCTCAGAAATCACTGACTCTGGTGTTCTCTCCAAATAATCTAGACAAGAAGTCGAGAATAATAATACTAGAGAAAAAGAGAGAAATATATTAATCTTATTTTTTATGTATTTTAAGTTTTTCATTGTGAATCTATTTTAGAATGACATTGTAACACCCAAATTGACTCTTCGCATCATAGGATAAGCTCCCTCCCATGCTGCACCAGTACCAAAGTTAGATTCTCTATCATCTGGCATTTTACTCCATACCATCAAATTGTTACCATTTAAGAATACTCTCAAACCACCCATTCCAAGTTTACTTGCCTTGGCTTTATCAAATGAATAAGCAAATTCAGCATTCTTGATTCTCAAATAAGAGCCATCGTACAGATACCTTGCTCCGTAATAGTAGGATACTGGAGTCAACCAAACTGGTAGTGGCGTGCCTGCATCAGGATTGTCGATAGACCAATAAGTACCTTCATCATACACAAGGTTTCTCTGACCATCTAGATTGGTGAAAGGGACATTTCGCGTCACATTATTGACACCATAAAGCTGAACAAAGAAGGATAATCCTTTATATTCAAAGCCTATATTGGTATTGAAGGTATTCTGCGGAACACCTGAGAAACCAAATGGTGCAGCATCAAAAGCATCAATGATTCCATCACCATTGAAATCGACTATTTGATAGCCTCCAGGAAGTTTGCTGCTATTATTTGTGTTATGTGGCGTACTTCCATAGACTTCATCCCATGAATTATAAAACCCGTGATCTATGTGAGATCTGTGCTGACCTAATTGGAAACCTGCTTGCTTTTGATAATCTACCAAAAACTCAGGATCATCTCTATTGATCACTATATCCAAAGCTCGTGTAACAGCAACATCAGCCCATACCCGGACGCCATTTCTTAAAGTCCTATTGATACCAAGCATCAATTCATAACCCGTAGTCGTCACTCTTCCAAGGTTAGCCGCCGGAGCTGTCGCTCCAAAATAACTTGGAATACTACGATCACCCGCCATCAAAATATCTACCCTGTCATCTCTAAAAACATCGACGCTACCATCCAACAATCCATTAAACAAACTGAATTCAGTTTTCAAATTGTATTTGTAGACGGTCTCCCATCTTACATTTGGATTACCAAGGACTTGCTCTCTGTACCATTGGAATGGGCTATTATCATCTCTCCATCCAACAGTTGCTAATCTTGAAGCGCCTCCAAAAGCCCACTGATTCATGAATAGGAATCTACCTCCAATATTATCATCACCTACTTGTCCATAAGAAGCTGTTACTTTTAAGAAATCAATGGCAGAAATCTGCTTCATAAAATTCTCTTCAGAAACTACCCATCCAAGTCCACCGGAAGAAAAGAATGCAAAACGGTAATCGATTCCAAATTTCTCCGAGCCATTGTATGCCCCGTTGTATTCTACCAAATACTTTCTCTTGTAATCATATACTGTTCTAAATACCCAGTCCTCTCTGTAGCTTGGTATCATGTTACCAATTGCATCTTGCTGACGGCTAAATAATCCCATCACATTGATATTATGATCATCAGCAATGGTCTTCAAGTAATTCAATTGCATTTGATAGAATAACCTACGCTGAGCACCTTGCACATTACCTCCTTGCGTAGTCCATGCAATAGGTTGAAAAAAGTCGAAATTACTATTATCAAAGTTATTTTTTAGATTGACTCTACCTGTCACTGGATCTATCCACATCTCTTCGGTATTGTTGAAAAGGTCATTGACGCCTCGATTGACCTCGGTGAAGGTATTATCTATCGCCATGGTGCCTCTGAAATTCAAACCTTTCACAATCATCCCCAAATCTTGCTCGAGGACAATATTGGTAGAAAGACTGGTGGTGGTAATATTTTCAACACCACCAATGGCCAAAACTCTTGCGGAGTTGATCGCGCCATAATCATCAAGTGGATAATATCCCCAAAGACCATTCGAATACCTTGGTACAAATGCATCAGGTGGGTTTCGGTAGGCTGCTCTCCAAAAGTTAGCGTCATTTCCTGCATTCCAAGGGGTTTGCCTCACACCATAAATACCACCTAAATTCACTTTCAATAAGGTTGAAGAAGTCAATTGGAAATCTAGGTTATTTCTAAAGTTTAGCCTATTGAAATTATATCCAGGTTGATATCCTCTATCATTCTGAATTTCTCTAAATAAATCTCCTTCATTTTGGAAGTCAAATGCAGCAAAATATTTGGTCAATTTTGTACCTCCACTGATTGCAACATTTGCATTATATGCCATGGCATAATCCTTAAAAAGATAATTTTGCCAATCTATATTAGGGTATCTCTCTGCCTCTGCAAGATTTGCAGGATTTCTATATTTTTCCCTGATTTCTTGAGGTATATACTGAGACCATGCTTGTGGACTTACTGACAATTCTCTTTCGATAGCTCTATTTCTGATCCCTATAGCATCATAAGCATCCATCTTACCAGGAAGCTTAGAAGGAGATTTCACAGTCGCATTTACTCTTGCTACTATTTCTGCTTTGCCTTCCTTACCTCTCTTGGTAGTCACGATGATTACGCCATTAGCTCCTCGTGATCCGAAAACAGCTGTAGCAGATGCATCTTTCAAAACAGAAATTGATTCTACTGATCCAATATCCATTTGATTAAAAAATTCTGGTCTTTCAACTCCATCCACAAGGATTAGTGGGGAGTTTCCATTCCAGCTATTCTGACCTCGGATGAAAATCTGAGGTTGTTCGTCTCCCGGCATTCCCGAGCCCTGAGTTGTAATTAGACCAGGCAAGTTACCAGTAAGTGCTGCTCCAAGACTTGAAACACCACCAGTTCGCTGGAGAACTTCACTATTGGTCTGAGATACTGCTCCGATCAATGTTTCTTTTCGCTGCTCACCATATCCAATCACCACAAATTCTTCCAATGAAGACTCTGTTTCTTTAAGGGTTACATTGTAGACAGTTTTATTGGCCAAAACAGGCATCTCTACGTTTTCATATCCAATAAAACTGAATACCAATACCTCACCAGGTTGCACATCAATCTTAAAGTCACCATCGATTCCTGTAGCAACACCCCTTGTAGTTCCTTTTACCAAAATAGTAACCCCTGGTATAGGCATCCCATCACGGGCATCGGTCACTACTCCTCTCACTTCTGCAAATACTTCTTTGTCAGATTCTGATACTTTTGAAGCAGTTGCATTTTCTTCCTTTAGATCCTTGTTTGATGAAGTTTTAGAAAATTCATCACTTGCTACTCTTGCCGCTTTTGTTTGATTTTCATTGGATGTTAGTTCATTATTTTGAACTCCCTGAAAATCTAAGCTTACAGCGGCAGCTTTAATTTGAGATGAAATGCTCCCTACGATAAATAAGGATAATAACATCACAAATAACTTACTCCGAAAATTTCCAGAGATATGCCTTTGTAAAATTTTAAACATACTTTTTAAGATTATTTTAGGTTGAAAGATTTAATTAATCATTTAATAAAACAGATAGGTATACTTTCCTACCACTCTATTTATCCTGTTAGCACTTTTGCAATCATAATTTTCTATTTTGGGTTAGTGATTATTTTAATTCAGATTTATACTAAGAAGCCATGAAAAAATAAATTTTTCGTTCGCTACTTAATTTTATCAATTTGTAAGCTGGACTGGAGAGCTACTATCGAATTGGAAACCTGGATAGCATCATTGTCTTCCTCCTTTGATTTGCCAAGAATGAGAAGAAGTTCAAAAAAGAAATCTGTTTAGAAAGATTAGAATGCCTTGCACAAAAATCTAAATTGTATTGCTGTTTCATGACCTTGGGTTTTATTGTTTTTGACTTAATCAAATATATTAATTGATCTTAAAAAAATAAATTCATAGAATAGGTATTAATATCCTGATTTTCAATTATTTATAAAATTTGTTTTGTTAAAAAATATAATAATATTTGATAAAAAACGTCGATTCCAGCCAAATAAGGCACATTTTACAGTTTCTAGCATATTGAGTATATTTCGCTTAGGTAAACACATTGATTTTCAGTGATTTACATTATTTTTTTGTGATTTTTTTTTACATAAAAATTTAAATTTTTGGCTTTAACAATTGAATTATTTTTCTCAACTAACTTATATGAAAATTTCAAATTGCGATTGACATAAAGCACCTACATTTTCAACTGTTTATTCTAAAATCGTATGCTTATCGTACTGAATTTTGATAGATTTTCTTCAAAATTAATGTCAAAATATTGAGCCAATAGCACGTCGTTCCTACACTAATTTGATTACTTTCAAATACAAAAATTATAATACTTCTTAACAAATTTTTATCAGTCTCAAAAGCAAGAGAAAGCCTGAATTAGCAAGCATAAATCATAGTTTTTTTCGATTTTAAGCAGAAAATCTAACAAGCTCTTATTGTCAATTTATGATTGAATATTTTTGAATTGGTAAAAAAATAAGCCCTAATTATAAGAGCTTAGGGTAATTGTGGCGGTTTTCAAAAACTCAGCTCAAATTGAAATGGAGATGCTGGCATTCCTTCCTTGTTTATTAAGTTTGCATTGACCGGGTTATTTGCCCAGCCATACCTGACTGATACAGGGTTCAAATTGTTGGGAAGCATTATTTCAACTTGATTATTATGGATTTTTGCTGCAACCCATTGAAAAGAACCAGTATGATCCTTCAATGAAAATCCTCCAAGTCTATTTCCTTGAATGGTGGTAAGTCCACTCCCTTTCTCATCAAAGTCTAAAATCAACCTGTTTCTTTTGACTCGCCCTTTTTTAAATACTGGACCTGAAAAAACCATGTCTTTTTCAAAATAGGCGACTTTCATGGCTTGTAAAACTAGCCTCTCAGCTACCGTCTTCTTATCTAGCGGGTGTATATCATTGGCCTCCCCTACATCAATGGTAATCGCCATACCTGTATTGGGATGTCTCAAAGCTAATCTTTGTACTTCCCGCATTTCTGCCCAACCACTTTCCTGAGGTTGATCGGAAGCTTCAAGATAGTTGGGCAGTTGAACAAAAATAAAAGGTAAGGCTTCCTCCCCCCAGCTTGCTCTCAAACTATAAATCAGTGCTTCTAACTGCTTGTCATATAACTGAGCTTGGCCGACATTGGACTCTCCTTGATACCAAAGTAGTCCTTTGATTGTCATATTGTGCAAGGGAGCGATCATAGCATTGTACAAACCCATTGGTTTAAACCTGATCGCTGTTTGAGTTGGAGCAGGAGGCATTTTCGCACCCAATTGATAACTCCAATCTTTGCTCAAATCAATAATTTGCCCTTTTATTTCTAGCTGGTAGGGTTTTTCTGTTACAAAACCACCGCGCCCATTCTCACTAACTAACCTGATGGTAATAACATTCTTCCCCCTTTTCAAAAAATCTGATGGAACTTCATACCTTCTTGGCGGATATCTATATCCTGTACTTCCTACTAGTTCACCGTTCACGTAAGTTTGGTCACTATCAATCAAAGTTCCCAATAAAAGTCTTGCAACTTCACTTTCCGAAGGATCAAAATCCAAATAGAATTCTTTTCTTAACCAATAAACACCATTGATAGCATACCCTTCTTCCGCAGGAAATAAATCTACATACTCTAACTTACTCCAGCCAGAAGGTACAAATGCTGATTCAAACCAATTGATTCTTGATTTTTTCAATCCTAAATCAACAGCTTCTAAGCTGTCTTTCCAATGATTGAATCTAGCTCTGTCTGCTTGCTCTATGGAGTCAATGATTCCAGGTTTTTGATAATATATGGCTTCATCATAATCTTTTGGAAAGGACTTTAGCGCTTGCTCACCTAGCCATGCCTGAATCGGCGAACCACCTACACTCGCATTGATGACACCAACAGCTACATCATATTCCTCTTGAAGTTTTTTTGCAAAAAAATAACTGATCGCGGCAAAGGATCTAATAGTTTCTGGTTTGACAGCCACCCACTTTCCACCCTTCAAATCATGCTTGGCTCCAGTAAAAGAGTAATCATCAGGAACATCAAAATATTTTATCCGATGCTGATACGGTCGATCAAATTCCTCAGGAAACATTGGTTCCACACGCTCCATTGTCGTCTCCATATTAGACTGACCAGAACATACCCAAACCTCCCCAAACCAAACATCACTGATTTCAAGACTTTCCGTTTCTGAGGAAATTTTCAAAACGTAAGGGCCTCCGGACTGAGCCGCAGGTAAGATAAGTTTCCATGCTCCCTGATTGTCGACAGTTCCAGACACCTTGATGCCACTGATTTCTACCGTAATTTTTGAATCAGCGGTCGCCCATCCCCAAATATTCACAGGAATATCTCTTTGCAAAACGAGTCCATCACTGATCAAAGCTGGAAGCCTTATTTCAGCGAAAGCATCGATAATCGATACTACAGAGAGTAAAATAAAAAAGGGAAGAAATCTATTCATTCTGGGCTTAATGTTAATTCAATAATACATGAAAGGGATACTTTCCTTATCAAGACTTATCAAATTCGCCTTAAACATGAAACAAAATTTGTTAAAATGCAACCGATTTCATAAATATTTTAAGTAAATGAATACAATTGAATTTATTTTTAATCAAAATATTTCTGAACCTACTCTTCAAATTGATTTTTCAAGTAAAAAATCAAACCTTTAAAATAAAATTAAGCATACTATTCTACAGATAATGGCATACTGAGCAAGTTTCATTTTTGTTTCTAATCAAAATTCAATATTATTGAAATCGATTTCATTTCAATCGCTTATCATGTAGAATTAATAAAAAATTAAAATCAGTCAAGCCTATGAACCTAAAATCAATCTCTAGGGTAGCATTATTAGCTACCATTCCCTTGTTTGCCATTTCTTGTGGAGAAAGTAAAGATACCGAAGAAGAAGTTGAAGTATCAGAAGCCCCAAAGTTTTTGTCCAAACCCTTAGTGTCCCACATTTATACAGCAGACCCTTCTGTTCATGTATTTGATGGCACAATATACATTTACCCTTCTCATGATGTAGAATCTGTGGTAGAAGAGGATGACTCAGGTGCACATTTCAATATGCGAGATTACCATGTATTCAGCATGACTGACATCAATGCAGAGCCTGTGGATCATGGTAGAGCCTTGGATGTAGATGATGTCAAGTGGGCCAAAAGACAGATGTGGGCACCAGATGCGGCCAAAAAAGGCGATAAATATTATCTCTACTTTCCTGCAAAAGATTTTGATGACATCTTTAGACTTGGAGTAGCTGTTAGCGATAGCCCAACGGGACCATTCACAGCTCAGCCTGAGCCAATGAAAGGCTCATATAGTATTGATCCAGCTGTGTTTCAAGATGGCGAGGAATACTATATCTATTGGGGAGGAATCTGGGGAGGTCAGCTTCAGAAATGGAGAACTGGCGAATATTTATCAACGGGAAAATCTCCTTATGCTGACGAACCAGAAGATGACGAACCTGCTATCAGTCCTATGGTAGCGAAACTTAGCGATGACATGCTTGAGTTTGGTGAGGAGCCAAAGAAAATCGCAATACTTGATCAAGATGGCACTCCTATCAAAGCTGGAGATCACGAGAGAAGATTCTTTGAAGCTGCTTGGGTACATAAGCACAATGACAAATACTATTTCTCCTACTCCACTGGAGATACCCACAATATCGCATATGCTATTGGAGATTCGCCTTATGGTCCATTTACATACCAAGGTGTGGTATTGAAGCCGGTACAAGGCTGGACCAATCACCATTCTATTGTCAAAATTGATGGCAAATGGTACATTTTCTATCATGATACAGAACTATCAGGAGAAACACATCTCAGAAATATCAAAATGGCTGAACTGGAACATCTTGCTGATGGAACAATCAAAACCATCGAACCAATCTTGAAATAACACTTAAGCAAAGGTTAAATAATCAACGAATCCGAAGCATAGCTGCTTCGGATTTTTGTTTTTAGACACTATTCTAAATATTTACTTTTGTTCGAACTAATTTTTTATCATATTTCGAATATGATGAACTTTAAATATGGCTATTACCTTTTAGCTCTACTGCTCTTTGCGGCCTGTGGTAAAAGCGAAGAATCAAAGCATTTCAGTAATGCCTCAGGCTATGAATTAGTCAAAGTTGATTCCTTCCAAGTAGAAAATCTAACTAGGGTGAGAATTACTGACTTCAGTGAAAGTGAAAACATCTACTTAGGCTACAGTGAAGCAGAAAACGACGTGCTTGAAATTTCCCCTGAAGGGAACATCATAAAAAGAGTTAATCTCAGTGGAGATGGTCCAGGCAAATTAAGAAATTATGGTCCAATGGGTTTGAGTTTTGGCCCTGATCAGAAAAGAGTGCTACAAATGCCATTTGTCTTAGCTACCTACAACCAAGCTTATGAACAACTTGAAAACATGAGTATCCGCTCTCCACTTCCCGTGAGATCTATCATTCCATCAGGCAAGACAGCTTATTTCATGGAGGAAAACCATCCGAGGTATCTTGTAGGGCCTACTACATTCCTTTCAGCCCATCTCTTAATCTATAATGAAGTAGGTAGAGATACTTTGCAAAACTTCTCTATCCTTTATCCAGAAACTGGTGAATTGAAGTCAATCATCCCCTACGAAGCAGACTCTTATTATAAAAAGACTCCCCATATTTATACTAACCTGATGGCTAAGTCATTTTTTATATCAGCTAACAAGTTATATGTACTACAAGGCCTATCAGAATCTATTCAGGTGTATGACTTATTGGATTTCTCACTTATTAAAAACATCCCGCTGACGCATAGTGATTTTATCAAATACGATCCTGTACCACTTGGCACGGTGATGGATGATCCAAGGATCAAACAGCTATCTTCCATGGCAGGAAGAAATCAAAAGTTACTCGAAATCAGTGAAGATTATTGGCTAGTAAGTTATTTCCAAGGTGTAACTGAATCAGAATATGAATTGAAAAACTCGGAAGAGCAACCATTTCGTCTTGGTGATGCTTATGACAAGCTCAAATTGCTTATATTTAAAAATGGCAGGCAAGTTAACGGAGAATTAGCTGCACCTAAGGGAATTATGCTTTTTTCTCTAGGAAACAATAAGGTTCTTGTGGAAGAAAAACCTAGCGAAGATATAGAAGAGGAGGTTACTCGGTATAGTATCTATGAATTGAGAGCTATCAATTAAAAGAGAACTGGGCTACGGTTCAAATAGCCCAGCTTTCCTTTTGATATGCAGCTTCCCAAAACATCCATTCCAATCGTGTAGCCATTTGAAAGGCTTCTAGCATTTCTCCTTGAAGCTTATCGCTTGCCTCTGATGCTAACTGATCAGTAATTTGTATGGCTTGCATTACGGATTGAGCAAACTCCTCTCCTGAATAAGTGTCTATCCAGTTTTTATAAGGATTATCTCGGACTGCTGATTGCTGCGCATAAATATGGTCTCCCACTTCCTTGTAAATCCAAAAACAAGGCAATACCGCTGCTGCTGCTACTTCTACATTGGCAAAAGCTGATTTCGAGAGCAGGTAATTGGTGTAGAGCAGACAAGTAGGTGAAGGCTTCACTTCATCAGGAATCCCTAAGGTCTTGAAATAACTTTCGTGCAAGGCTCGCTCCACTACAATAGCTCCAGTTGCAAACTGCGAATAAGCCAGTACTTGATTCAAATCTTGCAACCTACTCGAGATGGTACTCAATGCTTTGCCAAACTCACCTAAATAATAGGCATCCTGCGCCATGTAGAACTTGAACCTCTCCTTATCTAAAGTGCCGGCGGTCAATTCTTGATTGAAAGGCAATTCTAATATTTTCTGATAGATGGGTTCAATACTCCCCCATGCTTGCTCACTCCACTTCATGTATAATTTGATTTTGAGGGTTGAAAAAATGATTCAAGGGACCATTTCCTTGACCTGTTTTTACTGATTTCCCGAGTAATATAGCTTGATAAATATAATTTCTAGCCTTAGTCACTGCTAATTGTAAATCACTTCCTTTTGCCAATTCAGCTGCAATCGCCGATGAAAGAGAACAACCTGTGCCATGAACATTGCTAGATTCTATTTTAGCATTTTCATACATCACTTCATCTCCTTCCTTCATGACCAGTAAATCTTGGATAACCTCTGTTTCTAAATGTCCTCCTTTGATCAAAACTGAATTTGGAATGTAGAATTGTAGAAAAGCCGCAGCTTTCTTCATATCACTCAGGCTCTGAACTTTAAATCCACAAAGAATTTCTGTTTCATCCAAATTTGGTGTGATCAATGATACTATCGGGAATAATTTTTCCTTGATTGATTCGATGGTTTCCTCTTGGATCAATCGATCTCCTGATGTTGCAACCATCACCGGGTCAAAGACTATCGGGATCTCTAAACCTTTCAACTTGCTAGCCAATAACTCCACTACCTCAGGCCTATCAAGCATACCAATTTTGATGGCTTTTGGCGGAATATCTGACAATATTGCATCTAACTGCGCTTCTATATGATCAATTGGGATACCATGGATACCTTTGACGCCCATGGTATTTTGAGCTGTAGTAGCCGTGATGACAGTCATCCCATAGCAACCCAAAGCTGAAAAGGTCTTTAAATCCGCTTGGATTCCTGCTCCTCCACTGCTATCTGAGCCTGCTATACTCAATACAGGAATATATGATTTCATTTTTCTCTGATTTTTAAACCTAAATCAATTTCTTTTCTAAATAGCTCTGCAGCTTTGGCTGGCGATTCTGCACTGCAAATACCTGAGACCACAGCAAGACAATCTGCTCCAGCAGCGATCACTGAGGCTGCATTTTGGATTTTAATATTTCCTATGGCAATCAGGGCTTTGGTACTCATCGTCTTCAATTCGCTTAAGCCTTCGAGTCCCCATTCTGCTATGGTATCAGTCTTAGTCGGAGTCGAAAAAACTGGACTAACACCATAATACCAAGCTAAATTTGAATATGGATCCTTGATATCATTCATTTTCTCAATGGATAACCCTATTGGAAAATCTACGCCTAAAGCCTTTTGAACTTCATGGATTGCAGTGTCTGACTGTCCTACATGAATTCCATCAGCTTCAACCCATTGCGCTACATTGACATTGTCATTGATAATTAGCGGAACCTTATATCGATCACATATCACTTTTAATTTTTCTGCTTTTTGAAGGAATTGACGATCATCAAGCTTCTTCTCGCGAAGTTGAACAATGTCTACACCTCCCTTGATAGCTTCCTCCGCAACCCAATAAAAATCCCTACCCAAACAAGCTAATTCATCTGTGACCAAGTAAAGACGGTATGGGAATTGACTTGTCATAATTGATCAATGTGCAATCTTTTTACCAATTCCTGTTCATTCAATTGATAAAGTGCATCATAAAAGTGTAATTGGAGTGTTCCTGGGCCAGTAGCTTGCTCTGCTGCAATGTCACCTGCTACACCCATCACTGCCATTGCAGTCGCAGTGGCAAGAAATGCATCCTCGCTTGCTCCTGCAAATGCTCCCACTATCGCAGATGCAGTACAACCCATACCCGTCACTTTTGCCATCATGGGATGTCCATTAGAGATCACCGCTACTCTTCCTTCTTTGATGATATAATCCTTCGCACCAGAAGTACATACTACGGCTCCAGTTTCCTTTGAAAGTTCAATCCCTGCTTGCAGTGCTTCATCTGAGCTATTGCTGCTATCTACACCCCTACTTTGGATATTTACACTAGCCAAAGCCATGATTTCTGATGCATTCCCTCTAATGATACTTGGCTTTTTGGCGAGCAACTGTGTCAAGACTTCATTTCTATAGGCAGAAGCTCCCGCTCCCACAGGGTCTAAAACCCAAGGTTTTTGATTTTCGTTGGCACAATCCGCAGCTAGCAACATGCTATCCACCCAATATTCGTCTAGTGTACCAATATTGATGACCAAGGATGAAATAATTTTGGACAGATCTCCCATTTCAGGATGTGCATGCGCCATGATAGGCGATGCGCCAACAGCCAATAATGCATTTGCTGTATTATTCATTACCACGTAATTGGTAATCGATTGAACAAGCGTTGGGTTAGATTTGAAATGATTGAATGTACTGATAATTGTGTCCTTCATGATTTTATTTTTAAGGTTAAAAAAAACTTTAGGAGCACTATAAATCGGTGATCATTACGCTATCCTGAGGCAAATAGATAGTCATACTTTTTCTTTCGCCAGCATTACCTGGTTCAAGTTCAAAGGGTATAATCTCAGCCAATCAGGCACCCCTAAAGTTTTCAATTACTAAGGTATAAATTTATTTTTCAGCTTGCTGCTTTAAGTCTCCTTTTTTATAAATCTACGATTGAAATCACCTCATTTTAGGATTAAAAAATTATTGTAAGCCAACGGATTTAACTTGGCACTAAAGTGCTAAAATCTGGAAACAAACAACAATCTTTCATTTTTGGACTATCCAAATTTTATCTCCCTAAAACTAGTAAAAATCAACTAATCCCAATTTTTTTAAATTTTTAACCTTTTGTTAATAATAAAATTTGGTTTATCCGATTCCAATCGGTTAATTTTAGCAGCATTTTATTTACAACAAACTGCATATCTTAAATCATCAATCACATATACATGAAACACAATTTACTTAAAATCAATTTGAGTGTAATCATCATGTTGACGACGTTGGTCAGTGCCTTGGGACAGGGTACTACTTCGTATCAATTTGTAGAAACATTTGAAAGCCTTGGTCTCACTGGTACAACCTACAGAGACGGCTCCTTCATTGGCAACAATGATATTACATGGGAATATACCCATGTGACTGGCGAACAATCTTTTCCGATAATAGCTGAAGGACTACTCCTTAGGAGATCTGGGGAAAATAGCTCCATCAAATCCGGTACTATAAGTGGAGGTATCAAAAATTTCAAAGTCGATATGCGCAAAGCGTTTACCTCTTCGGGTGACAGGCAAATTGGCTTATTCATCAATGATCAATTAATTGCGGAATCCATTACTTTCGGAAATTTCTCTGGAGGAAGTGATGAAATTTTTAGTTTTGAGGTAGGAGATATAGATATACAAGGTGATTTTGTATTAGAAATTAGACACTTGCTCGGAGGTACTCAAAATAGACAGCTTGTGATTGACAATATTTCTTGGAATCCGTTTGATGGAGAAAACCCAGACCCT
The DNA here is from genome assembly GCF_900156785.1 of Belliella pelovolcani. GTDB lineage: Bacteria > Bacteroidota > Bacteroidia > Cytophagales > Cyclobacteriaceae > Belliella > Belliella pelovolcani. Next base: position 151,184 of record NZ_FTOP01000007.1, read on the forward strand.
GCTGCTATTCCTGTTATCAATCCTAATGGTGGGACATTTGATGAATCTGTATCAGTATCTCTTTCTTCAGCAACTGCAGGTGCTGCTATACATTATACACTAGATGGTTCTATTCCAAATCTAAATAGTCCAATCTATTCTAGCCCTATCTCCATTTCAACTACAAGTACGCTTTCAGCAGTGGCTTTTGCAGAAGGCTTCTCAGCTAGCGCAGTGGCTTCAGCTGACTTTATCATTAATGTACCTGCAACTCCTGCTGCTGGCATTCCTTACGTTCAGAATTTCGAAAACTTTGTCAGCTTGAGCAGTCCTGTGACTACTTTTGGCACTGAAAGCGAATGGACTTTCTCAGCTGGTGCACTAAATTACAATGGCCTTTTTGGCGCTGGCACTGCTGGTGGATTTAGAGGAGGAGATGTATTAGGATACCAACATACCGGAACTTCAGGTGTATTTACTGTTAGCTTGACTTTAGAAAACACTACGGGCTTTCCTATTTCAGATTTAGAGATTTCTTACCTTGGAAGAGTCAGTAGGGTTGATCAAACAAGATTTCCTGAGTGGACGGTAACCGTCAACGGGACTACTGTTTCAGAACTGAGCTACAGCACTGCCTCTGGAGAAGATGAAAATAAATCTGCACTCCTTTCTGGACTGAATATCCTCCCAGGAGAATTGGTCACTATTGAATGGTCTTCTGATAGGGGATTCAATGCTGGAGGTGGAAGTAGACAAATCGGTATCGCTAATTTGAGTGTAACTATTCCTGAGGTATTAGAGCCAATAGAATTTGTCAATTGGAACTTCTCAGGTGAACCAGGAAATCAAGTAGCAACACCTGGTAATGCCCTTGTAGCAGGTATAGCTGCGAGAGATTTTGCTAGAGGAGCTGGAATCAATCCAGCATCAGCGAATAACTCAATCAACTCGAACGGTTGGAATGCTGGTGATGATCGCTACTTCACATTTGGGTTCAATGTCTCTGCTGATAAGCTGGTAGACTTGACAACGCTACAAATAGGAAGTACTTCTTCTAATACTGGCCCAAGAGATTTGGCTTTGGTTTATAGTGGTGATGGCTTCACAGCTAGAATTGCTGAATGGCAACATACAGGTTCGTTTGTGAATCAAATCATTGACCTTTCAGCATTACAAAATTTATCTGGTGATGTGGAGTTTAGAATAATCACCACAAGTGACGTATCTGCCAATGGCGGAACGATTGCTTCTACCGGAACTTCGAGAGTGACCAATTTCTTCCCTGGAGCCCTTCCTGTGACATTTACAGGAATTGTAAAAGATGCCGATGGAGTAATTATTCCAAGAATTGAGGTTAATCCAAGCGAATTGAACTTCGGAGCAATCAGTTTGGCGGGTACTCCAACTGTACTTTCTTACGAGGTCTCTGCAGAAAACCTTGAAGGAGATGTCATTGTATCAGCACCTGCTCCTTATCAAGTCTCTAAAGATGGGAATACCTTCTCAGGGTCTGTTGTATTCACCGTAGAGGAACTTAACGTTACTCAGACAGTATATGTGCAATTGAATAATACCGAAGTAGGGACTTTCAACACCACTATTACCAATCAAACAGCTGGAACTTTACCAGTGGCGGTAACAGTAAATGGTTCCGTATTTGATCCATTCAATATCAGCGAAAACTTCAACAATACCTGTCCTGACTTACCAGCTGGCTGGGAAACCATCAGTGTATTAGGTGCACAAGAATGGGCATGTACTACTTTTGGTAGAGCTGGCACCACTCCTACTGCCTCAGCCCCATTTGGCTTACAGATCAATGGCTTCTCTGGAGGTGCGGTTCTCAATGAAGATTGGTTAATTTCAGCACCTTACGATTTGACTGGGTTTAATATTCCATTGATGACATTCTGGAGTAGAGTCGCATTCCAAGGCCCAAGATTGAAGCTGTTGATTTCTACAGACTATGTAAGCGGAAATCCAAATGAAGCTACGTGGACTGAACTGAGTGATAGATTTGCAACAGCAGATCAGTGGACTTTCTCAGGTCAAGTTGATTTGAGTGAGTATTTGGGTGAAACAGTAAGGATAGCATTTGTCTACAATTCTTCTCCAGAAACTGGCGCTGCAAGATGGACACTGGATGATTTTGCTTTGTTTAGCTCTGATGTGCCTGCTGAGCCATTCTTCTCCAATAATATCGGGAATGTAGATTACTGGCATTTTGGAATTGTACCAGCAGGTAGTACTTCAAGCAATACAAGAACTTTCAACTTTGGTTTATCCAATGCTGTAGCTGACTTGACAATTAGCGCAGGCGAGGGTTTTGAGTTCTCTAAAGATGGCATTAGCTTCAGTAGCACATTGACCTACGCGCCAAGTGAACTGGCTGGTCAGAAAACAGTCACTGTAAGATTTGCTCCAAGCATTGAAGGAGCCTTTGCTGCACCGATTCAATTTGAAAGTGGTGACATTTCTGTCAGAAGAGGCTACTTAACAGGGGCAACTATAGATAAAGATGATTCATTCAATGTGGTCAACTGGAACATAGAGTGGTTTGGTTCTACCAACTCAGGTCAAGGCCCAACCAATGTTGATCTGCAGTTACAAAATGTAAAAACTGTGATTGAAGATTTGGACGCAGATGTATATGCTTTCCAAGAGATTACTAACCTAGATAAGTTCTACGAATTGGTAGATGCACTTCCTGGATACAGAGGATTCCATTCCACCGCTGTATCTCAAGCAGGTAGCTTTGAAGAAGCTCAGAAGCTTACTTATCTATACAAAACTACAAGAGTAGATTCTGTATCTACGAGAGTGCTATTACAGGGTGTCAATACAGCTGATTTGGAAGGCTATCCAGATGCAAACAGAAGTAGATTCTGGGCTAGTGGCAGGCTTCCATACCTATTCGATATCAAAACAAATATCAATGGGGTACAGCAAAACATTACTTTAGTCAATGTACACACCAGATCTAATGGCGGTGGAGAGAGTGCAGGAGCCCAGAGATATGCCATGAGAAGGTATGATGTGAATGTCTTGAAAGATTCATTGGATACTTATTACGGCGATGTACCATTGATCATTCTTGGTGACTTCAATGATGATTTGGATGAAACTGTTGCTGATCAAACTGCTCCTACAGTAAATACTTCTGAAACTTCATTTATCAATTACATCAATGATCCAGAAAATTATACGCCAATTACGCTCAGCCTGAGCAATGCAGGATTGAGGACATTCCCGAGCTTTGAGAATGTGATTGATCATCAGATCATTTCCAATGAATTGAATGACAGCTGGATCGTAAATTCAGAACGTATTGTTGCGCCTTATGATTTGATTCCAAATTATGACAATACCACGTCGGACCACTTGCCGATCAAGACAAGGTTTATTCTTAGATGTGATCTTGAACAAGCTTCTGTAATTGCTTCCGAAACAGAAGTATGTGCTGGTTCGAACAGTATTACTTTCGAATTGGTAGGCGGAAGATATGATAGCATCGTAGGCTGGGAAATCTCTACTGATGGAGGAAGTTCTTGGTCTGCTATTGAAGGTTCAGCTGAATTGAGTAGTATCACTGTAGAGGATCTTGAATCCGCTGCTCAAATCAGAGCCATCATCAATTCTAATATATGTGATGCAATAGCTACCGAGGCTGTGGCGATTGAGATCAAATCTTTGCCAACCCCTGTGATAGGGTTTGAAAAGAGTAGACTCTTCACTTTGGAAGGTCCATACACTTATCAGTGGTTCAAGAATGGTCAATTGATCGCAACTACAAGCAGCAACGAGACGAGAATCCAAGGAGCGGGCATCTACACAGTAGTGATTACTGATTTGGAAGGTTGTACAGCTACTTCTGAGGAATTTGCATTCCCTGTCAAAGGAAATACTAATAAAGTAAGAGTTTTCCCTAATCCAGCTTCAGATTTTGTCAATGTAGAACTAAAGAAAGCTGAAGGTCTTCAAAATATAGAATTGAGAAACCCTAATGGTCTTTTGATCAAATCTCAATTAACAGAAGGTGGTCTAGTTCAGATGGATTTGGCTGGATTGGCCAAAGGTATCTACTTGATCTACATTACAGATAGATTTGGGGCCACATCGGTCGAAAGACTTGTCATCCGATAACAGTTTAATTTTAAAGGCATTAAAAGGTCAGCGTTTGATACGCTGGCCTTTTTTTGTTCCATTAATCATCCCGTTTTCCAAGCTTTCATCATTTTTTTGTTTATTTGTAAAGCACAAATCAGAAAAGCATGTCACCCTTTGAAGATATAAGACCTTATTATGACACGGAAGTAGATGATGCCATCAGGGAGATCTTACATCACCCTATGCTCAAAGCAATGATGAATTTTACTTTTCCTGATGTCAGCGATGATTATTGGAGAGACCTGATGCTTCACTGTCATTCTATCCGTGATTTTCAGATCAATTTCATCTATCCAGGTGTACAAAAAGTACTTGAAAAAAGCTCCGAAGGCTTATCAACATCAGGATTTGAGAAATTAGAGAAAAACGTTCCTTATCTTTTTATATCAAATCACAGAGATATTATCCTAGACACCTCATTGCTCAATGCCAGTCTTTACGAGCATGGATTATCCATGACTACCTCTGCCATTGGGGATAATTTAGTCAAAAAACCTTTCCTCAACACCCTATCTCGGCTGACGAGAAACTTTACCATCAAGAGGGGATTACCCGCAAGAGAGCTTTTAGAAAGCTCAAAAATCACCTCGGCATTTATTAAAAACTCACTCTTAAGAGAAAATCGCTCAGTATGGATCGCACAGCGAGAAGGTAGAACCAAAGACGGAAATGATGAAACCCATAAGGGTGTTTTGAAGATGATTTCTATGGCTGCTGATGATGGGCAAGTCATTGAATATTTCCAAAAATTGAATATCGTACCTGTTTCTATCTCATATGAATATGATCCTACTGATGTATTGAAAATGCCAGAACTGCTAGCCAAAGCAAATTCTGAAATCTATGTGAAAAGCGAGAACGAGGATTTTATAACTTTGCTCAGCGGTATAATGGGTCAAAAGAAAAGAATCCACATACACATAGGAGAAGTCCTCAATGATGCTATAGGTGAGATTGGGAAAACTGAATCTAATAGCAACCGGCAATTTCAAGCCATTGCAGATTTGATAGATCAAAATATCCTCGCTGGATTCAAATTATGGCCGACGAATTATATTGCTCATGACCTGATGTATGGAGTTGAAGAGTATAAAGAGCATTATACAGATGAAGAAAAGGCCCTATTCGAGCGAAGATTCCAAAAAGGAGTAGATGTGAATGACCCTATGGCTGTCAAAAGCTTTCTAGCCATGTATGCCAACCCCGTTAATAATCAAAAACGTGTCCTTGAAGAAATCAGTAAATAAATTAAAAGGCTACCCAAATTTGGGTAGCCTTTTAATTAGACTGGCAATTTGACTGTAAACTTGGTACCGCCTTCACTTGAAGAATCTATACTCAACTTTCCATTGGTTTTATCTACCAAATGCTTAACAAGTGCTAGACCAAAACCAAACCCCTTCTCCCCTCCAGTGCCGTCAGTGGATTTAGAGTTTCCATCAAGAATTTCTTGAATTTTTTCCTTAGACATCCCAACACCAGAATCCTCCACGGTCATCACCAACTCGTTCCTTTCTTGCTCTTGCTCTTGAAGGTCCAAGACTACACTTACAGAGCCATTTTCTGGAGTAAACTTGATAGCATTCGATATTAGGTTCCCGACGATCTGAAGTAATTTATTTTTAGGGAAAGGCACATGATCTCTACCATCCTTATTGATTACAGTATAGCTCACGTTTTTATGTACTGCCTGAGCTCCATACATATCCAAAAGTTTTTCTTTTAAAGTTTCCAAGCTGAACTCAACAGAATGGTTGATCTGAGGCTTAGATTGTGTTGGTTTCGGATAGTCTTGCGAAAGGATTTCATCGGCCAATTCTAAAACAGAATTTCCACTTTTTTGAATCAAATTGATAAAGTCCAAAACCTCTTCAAGCTGATTTTCATTTCCTTGGTCTTGAATAATCTTTGCAAGGCCTATGATGCCTCCAATCGGCCCTCTAATATCATGTGCTACTTTTTTCTGATTCTCTTTGATCTCTAGCATTCTATGTTTGAGATCTTTGACCGCCTTCATGATTTTCAATCTATTGACTATCTCATCAGCTATGATCTTCAGCAATTCTATTTTCTCCTGAGAAAGATCTTTTAAATCAGTATCTAATACACACAAAGCACCAAGATTGAGGCCTTCAGCTGTCGTCAATGGAACTCCAAAATAATACCTCAAATTTGGGCTATCCTTCACATAAAACTTGTCAGAAAAGCGATCATCCTTGGAAAGGTCCTTGATCTCGAATTGATCTGACTCCATCAAGGTGTATTGACAAACTGAATCCTCTCTCGGCATTTGTCCTGCTGGAAATCCATGAGCTGAGACTGACCATTGTGTAAAGGAATCTATCAAATTAACTAAGGATATTTCAGTCCTAGCAACTTTTGCCGCTAGCTTGGTCAAATCCTTGAATTGATTGTCTAAATCTGTATAATCTAAATCATACTCTGACAACTCTAATATTCTTTCGAATTCGTTGTCTGGAATAGGCGCTTCGTGAAATTTCATAATGCTATAAATTTGTACAAAGAACGAATATTAGCAGCTTATAGATTAAATAAAGTCTATTTTTTTTGGGCGAAACTGCACAAACCTTTTTAGAGTCAATGAAGTACAAAATTACCATTTCGAAACCATAGACAAATATGGTATATTCAAAGAGAAAATCTACTTGACCAAAAAACCTAAACCTAAATTCTTGATAATCCTATCTTTCACTTCTTTACTCAGTTCCAAATGACCCGTGTAGACATCTGTGATTTTTTCACAATATCGTTGCCCATTTTGCTTCATCAAATAATTCCTGATCCGCTTTTGGTGATAAAATAGATGTGCCAAATAACCTGTGAATTTCAATTCAGGAAGAAGTCTGACATGTAATGCATCTAAGTAGGCTTTCTCTGCCTGAGCAGGATTTTGAAAGTTTTCAGCTATGGCTTTTCCCGCAAGGCTACCGGAATACAAGGCATTGGTGATACCCTCAGCAGTTAGTGGGTCTGCAAAGCCCGCCGAATCGCCCGTTAGGAACACGTTATGCTTTACAAATCCATCTGTTCGAGGTGATACGGGAACCTGAAAGCCATGAGCCTGTTCGGACTTTACTTCTTTGATTCCTAAGGTCTTTAAATACTGATAATAATGCTCCCTTAGGTTTACCTTTCGTTTTTCAAAAGTCCCCACTCCTATAGATAGGTGATTTTTCTTTGGGAAACACCAACCATAGCCTTTTGGTATAGCATCTATATCAAACCTTGCCTCTGCAGAAAGTCTTTCAAAAGCCTCTTGATCCACCTCTACTTCGTATTCTAATGCTGGTATGGTCTTTCGTGTTTCCTGCCATCCCGCGAGTTTGGCCGTAGGACCCAAGACTCCATCAGCAGCAATCACATATTTGCAAGATATGGCCCCTTGAGAGGTTTCTAATCTAATTTCAGTATCAAAATTGACAGCCTTGAGCTGATGATTTTCTAATAATTCAGCACCAAACTTTCCTGCTTCCTGAATGATCAATTGATCAAAACTATCCCGCATTACCATCGTCACTACAGGATAAGGTCGCTTGGCAAAAAGTGGCTCCTTCAAATGATCAAAATAGATATATAGATCATTGAACTCTTTTTCGATGACATGGGAAATATCAAAAGGAAGCATGTCTCTGCCACGAAAAACCAAACCGCCACCACAGGTCTTATATCGAGGTAAGGTCTCCTTCTCTAAAATGGCTACTCGTAGTCCACCTTTGGCTGCTTCATAAGCAGCCATACCTCCGGCAGGCCCAGAACCTACTACTACTACATCAAAACTTTTCATCCCGAAATATAGCCACGTTTTGATCATGGTTGGAAAAACTTTTTCAAAAAAAGAAGGCTGCCAAATGACAGCCTTCAAATCATAAATTGATCTTAATTTAGTTTATCCACCACTTTGAACATTCAGGTTGATATTTCTAGTAGTTGAGAAGCCACTCTGAGTTATCAGCTGAAATTGTATAGTCACTGTTGATCCGGCTGTACCAGATGGCACTTGATATTGAAATGTCTCCACATAAGAATCCTGTGTGTTCCAAGTAGTGAAATTTCTCGTCGTGATAGTGTTGGCGGTACCTCCACTGATTCTATTCATTCTAAGCTCTGTGGCATTTTCATGCTCAGAGTAGAAGTTAACTGTAAAGGTGACTGTTTGACCTTCGGATGGGCTCGTACTAGAGGCTGTAAGCCCTGAAATAGTACCTACTGCTCCGACCACTTCATACTCAGGCTCTACATCTTCCAAGATACAAGAAGACGCGAATACCATGACTGAAAGTATAGCTGCAAAATTGAATATCTTTTTCATATTTTTTATTTTTTCTGTTCGAAATCACCTATCCCAGAACACGCGATCCTGATTGGTTACACTAGGTACATTTGAAGAATTATTGACTACTTCTCTATTAGGATAGATAAATCTTCTTGGAAAAGCTCCTTGAGTTGAGTTTGAAGGAGAAGGAACTAGGTTTGGAATACCAGAGACAGTATTATTAGCTCCAGCTGGTGCTGATCTTCTCCAATCATTCCAAGCTTCAGGTTGAAGAAACAAATCAATATGTTTTTCAACCAAGATCTTTTCTAATGTAATAGTCGCTCCAATTTCACTTCCATACAAAGCCGTGTAGGCCGTGCTGACACTGCCTGTCACTCTCTGTAGAGAAGCCGCCACTGCCGCATTGTATGCAGTCGCTGCTCTTCCTGGTTGACCAGCTCTCAGTGCTGCTTCTGCTTCAATAAACTTTAATTCCGAGTAATTCAAAATTGGAGTTGGAGCCTCTCTCCTATTGAGGTATGGGCCGGGTATCACTGAGCCTTGTGGTCTTGAACTTGATCCATTTGGAGTACCTATGTAAAGGCCTCCTGTGGTTGGTGACACAAAGAAAGGTAGTCTAGGATCATCTAATCCAGGAGCAATCCTATCTCTTAGCAAGTCTATGAAGCGTTGACTAATAGCCACATTATTCTCGCCGAAAGTGGTCTGAAAGAAAGGAAACCAAGGCCCGGCAAACTCAGAACCAAAGATCACATTAGGCTGATCGGAATTGGAGGTAAATGTACCTGCATCGATAGCTGCTAGTGTTGCAGTTGCAGACGCCTGAGGGTCTACTTTACTTAAATGGTTATGAAATCTTGCTTTCATAGCTCTAGCCAACATAATCCATCTTGGTCTTGAATTTTGTCTCCAAAGGGTTTCATTATTTGCTCTGTAAATCAAATCATTTGTACTAGGACTAGTTGAACTTTGCGCATTGAGGTCTGCTATTCCTTCATCCAATAGTTGTTGAACTCTTTGGTACAAACCTGCCGCATCATCAAATCTAGGTTGTCTGATATCATCAAGTTGCAAAGCTTCTGAATAAGGGATATCATTCCATAAATCTACTGAATAACCAATTACAATAGCCTCCATGATTTTTGCAGCCCCAGCGTAATGTGTTGCTCCTAATTCCTCAGATTTTTCTTTGATGTTTTTGATATTCAATAGACAATTGGCATAAAACCTATTCCAGGTTGCATCACTCATATCAGCGATAAAGGAATAATTATTTACCTGCTGCTGATCGCCAAGCACCCCTGTAAGGTACTGCATCAATATACTCGTAAACTGCGCTGATTCACCATTCAATCCATAAGCGAAAGAAGCTGTCACAGCAGGAAATATCACCTGAATGGAGGCATCTGTCGCCTGATTTGGGTTGGTATTGATTTCATCAAAACTCTCGCAAGAGATCAACACAAAGAGCAGAAGTATAAGGGATATAATTTTATTTTTCATTGCTTTCATGTTTTAGGTTAGAAGGACATATTCAAAGTGACACCATAACTTCGCATATTAGGCGTAGTAAAGGCATCTAAGCCTACGACACTATTTGGTCCAGAAAGATTGGTTTCAGGATCAATGCCCCCATAGTTAGTAAAGAGTAGTAAATTTCGCCCATAAACTCCCAGGGTTGCTCTACTCATCCCGAGTCTACTTGCAGCATTTGATGATAGCCTATATGAAAGTGTAATGTCTCTAAGCCTGATCCAAGAACCATCCTGAACCCACCTTTCTGTCAATTCTCTTCCAAAGGCTGTAGCCGCTCCAACACCTTGAAATGCTGCTTGATTAAGTGTTACAGGTATATTATTGACTTGCCCATCATTATCTCCACCTGGGTTTTGAATTACACCATTGAAAACCACCACCTTATTTCTATCAGTTGTATGCTCAGCTACGCCGGATCCATTACCCATCCAATAGGCCGTAACATTGACCACATCTCCACCTTTTCTCACATCCCAAAGCATGGTAAGGTTGAAATTTTTGTAATTGAAATTATTACGCCAGCCTATCAAATAATCTGGATTAGGGTTTCCTACTACCCTCTGAACAGGGTCAATAATAGGGAAGCCTTGAGGGTTGATTAGTACATCACCATTATCATTTCTGAGAAAAGCATTTCCATAAAACAAACCAAATTGTTCACCTGGAACCAATCTTCTTTGAATTCTAGCGCCGAAAAGGTTATCCACTATAGGTTCATCATTTGGCAAAGAATTGACAAAATTCCTATTGCGCGTAAAATTGATGATCATATCCCAAGAGAAATCTCCTCTGTCCATTACAGTACCATTCAAGACAGCTTCGATCCCTCTATTTTGTATTTCCCCCGCATTGATGAGCTGACTTGTAAAGCCTGTAGATGCGGGTACAGGTACAGATACAATCTGATCTCTACTGATGGCATTGTAATAAGTAACATCTAAGCCTACTCTATTTTCGAAAAGCCTGATATCTGTACCTATTTCAAAAGTATTGGTAAATTCTGCTCGAAGGTTGCTATTCCCAGCAGCGGAGCTCAATAAGACTCCACCAACTCCATCAATTGGGAACCTGACACCCCCGGCATACCTTGTTCCGGTCGTAGCAATATTATAAAATGTTTCTGTAGCAAATGCTGGAGGAATATTACCAGCACCAGCATAAGAACCTCTCAACTTCGCATAGCTAAATGTATTGCTCTCAATTTTGAATAAATCTGTCAATACCACACTCAAACCTGCACTACCATATGTAAATGACCGATTATTGGCAGGTAATGTAGAAGCCCACTCATTTCTAACTGACAACTCAAGAAAAACAGAGTTTAGATAACCTAAACTGGCTCTACCAAAGACCGCCTGTGTCAACCTCCTGGTATCTGTTTTGGTGAAAATCGGATTCTCTTGCGTATTTGCAATATTGAATAAACCAGGAATCGCAAAATTTGTCCCATTCATGAATAAGCTCGCAGTATTGGTGCTGAACATATTATGTCCTACCAAGAATGTAGAGGTAAAATTTTCATTTAAATCTTTGGTAGCAGAGATAATTAAATCTGAATTGAGGATCTTGTCTGTGTAAGTATCTTCATATATCCTACCTCCCAATGCACCACTAGCTGAAATAGCTGCGCCACCTGAAGATGAAGGAGCCCAGATTTGTGTTCTCTCATCATGAGCAAAATCAAATCCTAATCTATGGGTAATGGTCAGCCACGACGCAGGAGTGATTTCTGTTTGTAGATAAGAAATAAACCTGTTGACATTATCTGTATAAGGGTTGTTATTGACTGTCCAAAAAGGGTTATCTGGACTAAATGGCTGTGAACCATCTAAAGCTCCTCTGAAGTTTCTTTGAACACCACTTGGATAAACAAATCCAGCTGAATTATCAAATGAAGGAGGAGTTCTATAGAGCCCTTGGATGGCATCAGAGAAGTTATCACCCCTACCAAATTTTGTACTCGAGCTATTTACATAATTTACCGATCCACCTATTTTAACAATATCACTCAATTGTGAGTCAGCTGTTAATTTAAATGAAGTTCTATTAAAGGTATTGTTGGGAATAATACCTTCTTGATACATGTTGCCTGCGGATAGGTAAAAGTTTGATTTATCAGTAGAAGATGACACTGCTACGTGCGTATCATTGGTAAATCCATTTTGAAAAAACAGCCTTTGGTTGTCGTATACCGGTACTCTTGGTCCGGCATTAGGATGATTCATGTCCACAATGGTACCCCTAGGGTCCTTGGCAAAAGGTGTGCTTTCATCATATCTTAAAGTAGAGATTGGAGCGCCATAATGATTGAAAGTAGTTCCTCCATTATAAACACCATTATCTCCTTGACTGTATTGAAGCTGTGCAGGAAAATAATTCATGATTCTATCAGTAGAGGTATTGGTAGAGATATCTACAGAAAATCCTTTTCTTTTAGAACCTTTCTTAGTAGTTATCAAAACTACTCCAGTAGCCCCTTGGATTCCATACAACGAGGTAGCAGCAGGCCCCTTCAATACGGAAATACTTTCAATATCATTTGGATTGATATCAATAGCCCTATTTGCATAATCCACGCCTCCAGAAGTCCCGATAGAAGCTCTAAATGAGTTATTAATCGGCACACCATCGACCACAAATAGCGGCTGATTCTGTCCAGAAATAGACTGTATTCCTCTAATCACAATGCTGGAACCAGCACCTGCCGAACCTCCTTGTCGAGTAACTTGCACACCTGCAACTTTTGCATTAAGTGCATCTACCACATTTTGCTCTCTTGAAGCCACAATCTCTCCGGAACCAACTTCTTGCTGCGAGAAGGCCAACTTTTTCTTTTCCTGCGTCAACCCAAAAGCAGTCACAACCACTTCCGAAAGCTGCGAAATATCTGGAGCCATTTCAAGATTGATCGTACTCCTATTTCTGACAGACACATTTTGTCGGACAAATCCAATATAGGAGAACTCCAATACTGAATTTCCACTTGGAACTTGAATCGTATAGGTACCATCAATATCTGTCACTGCACCGATGGTAGTCCCTTGAACCAAAATACTGACACCTGGAAGAGGTTCTCCATCCTCCTGTGATGTCACTTTCCCTGATACGGTAATCTGCTGGGCATACAGCGAACTCATGCCAAACAGTAGTATTAGGAAGATTACACTACTAGTACATCTTTTGATCATGTAAACTTGTTTATAGGGTTAGTAAATGAAAATATCTAAAAAACCGAGATGTAGAATCTCAGACCGACTGCAACGCTAAAAGCATAAAATTGCCTTTAGTCTATATTTTTTCAAAACTGATACAGTGCTTTTTGGGACAAACCCTAGAAACTCAAAAAAACACCTCAATCAGGTATATTCTGCAAAACATAACTATGATAATACTTTTACTACCAAAGTAATCCAACAACAAAAGAAATATACCTATTAATCTTAAAAAAATAAAATATATCTACCATTGTATCTGAAAAAGAAAGATTTTTAGTTTAAAGCAAATGCTAAGTATTACAGCGCAAAACTTGGAAAAGCTGGATTTCTGAACTATTTCTACCACATTTTCTTAAAGGTCATTAACAGAAAAAGCCGCCCCTTTTTCTAGGAACGGCTTTTATAAAATCATTGTAATGTATTATTTATTCTTTAATAACAATTTTTTCAACTTTCTCGATTTTCTTACCATCTTCATAGGTAATCTCCTTTTTGACCTCAACCTTCTCAGCATCGGCCACACTTCCATGAGGAACTTCTGAGATATGCGGCGCAATTACCAGGGCAACGATAGATGTCAACTTGATCAAGATATTCATCGATGGGCCAGAAGTATCTTTGAAAGGATCACCTACTGTATCACCAGTAACAGATGCTTTGTGGGCTTCTGAACCCTTATATTCCATTTTGCCATCAATTTCAACTCCTTTTTCAAATGACTTCTTGGCATTATCCCAAGCTCCACCTGCATTATTTTGAAATATCCCCATCAACACACCTGATACGGTAATCCCTGCCAGAAGTCCACCTAAAACCTCTGGACCAAAAGCAAATCCAACAATAATTGGCGAAATTAAAGCTATAGCACCTGGAGCGACCATTTCCCTAATTGATGCTTGGGTAGAAATCTCCACACATTTTTCATACTCTGGCTTGGCCTTATATTCCATGATACCAGGGATTTCTCTGAATTGTCTCCTTACTTCATTCACCATATCCATCGCTGCTCTACCCACCGCTGCAATCGCAAGTGAGGAGAAGATAAATGGAATCATAGCTCCAACAAAAAGACCAGAAAGCACATCTGCTTTATAAATATCAATAGAACTAATACCAGCCAATCCAACATAAGCGGCAAATAATGCCAAGGCTGTCAATGCAGCTGAAGCAATGGCAAAACCCTTCCCTGCAGCAGCAGTCGTATTTCCTACAGCATCCAAAATATCAGTACGCTCACGAACTTCTTTAGGAAGGCCGGACATTTCAGCAATTCCCCCTGCATTATCAGCTATAGGACCAAAAGCATCTATGGCCAACTGCATGGCAGTAGTAGCCATCATACCAGCAGCAGCTATCGCAACACCGTAAAGACCTGCTGCAAGGAAAGAACCATAAATACCTCCTGCCAATACCAGAATAGGCAATACAGTAGACTCCATACCTACAGAAAGTCCTCCAATGATATTGGTTGCATGACCAGTAGAAGATTGCTTGATGATAGAGTTGACAGGTCTCTTTCCCATGGAAGTGTAGTATTCTGTGATGATAGACATCAAAGCACCCACAATCAACCCAATCACAACAGCACCAAATACACCCATTTTGGTGAATGAAATTGATCCACCTCTAGAAAGCACCAAATCACCATCAGGCAACATATACTGAATCACAAAATAAGAGGCTCCTACTGTCAACAAGATGGAAATCCAATTACCCTTGTTCAAGGCTGCCTGAACAGAATCTGTTTCTTTGTTGATTTTGACAAAAAGAGTTCCGATGATAGAAAACATCAAACCCAAACCAGCTATCACTAAAGGCAACAATACTGGTGCGATTCCTCCAAAATTATCTACTGAAACAATCTCTCTACCCAATACCATGGAGGCCAAAATAGTAGCCACATAAGATCCAAACAAATCAGCACCCATACCAGCTACATCACCCACGTTATCACCTACGTTATCAGCAATCGTCGCAGGATTTCTCACATCATCTTCTGGGATACCAGCTTCTACTTTTCCAACTAGATCTGCTCCTACATCAGCAGCTTTGGTATAAATACCACCACCTACTCTAGCAAAAAGCGCAATAGATTCAGCTCCTAAAGAAAACCCAGCTAACACCTCAAGCGCAGTGGCCATGGCGTCACCGTTGACATTGCCGCCAGTAGACACGACAAACATGTTGTAGAAAAGTATAAAAAGCGAGCCCATACCCAATACAGCCAAGCCAGCTACTCCTATACCCATCACAGAACCACCTGTAAAAGAAACCTTCAATGCTTTGGCTAAGCTAGTCTTTGCTGCTTCGGTAGTCCTTACATTAGCCTTGGTGGCAATATTCATCCCCAAATAGCCCGCAAAGGCAGAGAGAACAGCTCCAATAACAAATGAAATGGCTATAATCCAACTTGAATTTTCTACTAGCGTACCCGACCAACCAAGGATAATTCCAGCAATAACAACAAAGTAAAAAAGTACTTTCCATTCAGCACGAAGAAACGCCATTGCCCCACGGGCTATATGACCTGCCAATTCTTGCATATTGGCATCTCCGGCATCCTGCTTTGTAACCCAAGCAGATTTTACGGCCATCACAATGAGGCCGAGAACCCCGAGTGCGGGGACCACATACGTAAACATTTGTTCCATAAGAGCTATGATTATTCGGTTTATTGTTTTTAAAACTGTCCGACAAATATATTATTATTCATATAGCAAGCAATAGTGAGCAAAGAATCTTTGGTCTGTGAAAAATATTCAAAAAGTTTAAAATTTGAAAGTAGATGGGGATTTTCAACTCTCACAGCATCATAAAAAACAAGTAACTCATTAGAAAACAATCCATTAAGAAACCGCTTTCAAGTATTCATGATATTTGTATGTGCGCTTTCGCACCAGTAACCATATTTTATCACGCACACGCCTTAAATTCAGCTCTTGTCGACCGTCGTCAATAGAAGATTATCCACTTGATCCTTTCGTTTTATTGAATTACTGCTGTCATTGCGAATACTCATATAATGATAAATACACTTTCTTTGTGGAAAACCAGTTTGAAAATAAAACAAAAAAAGGCTAACCACAGGTCAGCCTCTTACTTCATTTATTAACCATTAAATCAACGTCTTATATCAGAGACCAAATAGCCTTGGGAGCCAAAGTGTCAACCCAGGCCAAGTGGTGATGATGATCAATCCTATAATCATTGCAACAAAGAAAGGAAGCAAAGGTTTGACAACTTTTTCAATACTCGTCTGAGCGACACCTACACCAATAAACAACACCGAACCCACAGGAGGTGTACAAAGACCTATACACAGATTCAAAATCATAATGATCCCAAAATGTACAGGATCTACCCCAAGAGCAGTGACTATTGGCAGAAATATCGGCGTAAAAATCAGTACGGCCGGAGTCATATCCATGAAAATCCCCACAAATAATAAGAGTAAGTTGATCAATAACAGAATCACCCAAATATTGTCACTGACTGACAATAGAGCCGATGAAATGGATTGTGGTATATCTTCGCTAGACAACACCCAAGACATACTCATGGAAGTAGCAATCAGCAACATCACAATGGCAGTGGTCTCAGAAGACTTGAGCAAAATCGCAGGTAGTTCCTTCCACTTCAACTCTCTGTAAAAAAATGATAAACCCAGCGTATAAATCACCGCAATGGCAGATGCCTCAGTAGCGGTAAATACCCCTCCTACTATACCTCCCATCACGACCACCAAAAGCATCAAACTTGGAAATGCTCTAAAAAACTTTGCTGTCAATTCTTTGACACTGGTCTTTGTACCTCCTGGTAGGTTTTTTCTTTTGATAAATATGGCTGCCGTCAGCATCAATAAGAGACCTATAAATATCCCAGGAACATAACCTGCTACAAACAAGGCTGCAATAGATACCCCTCCAGACGCCAGTGAATAGACGATCAAGATATTAGAAGGCGGAATAATCAGACCTGTGGTAGATGAAGTGACATTGACAGCTGCACCGAGTTCTTTGGGGTAGCCTTCTTTTTCCATTCTTTTGCCCAATATCCCCCCTATAGCAGAAGCTGCCGCAGCAGCTGATCCAGCAATCGCTCCGAATAGCATCGCTGCAATGACATTCACATACAACAAACCTCCAGGAAGTCTACCTGTGATTGCTTTTGCCAATTCGATAAGCCTATTGGCGATACCGCCCCTATTCATGATCTCACCAGCTAATACAAAAAATGGAATCGCTAAGAGAGAAAAACTATCCAATCCTGTCCCCATCCTCTGAGCAATAGTGGTCGCTGAGGGTATAAATGCCACCGAGACCATCAAGGTCAATAAGCTTGACAACCCCAAACTCCAAGCAACTGGAACACCTATCCCCATCAAAGTGATAAATGTCAATACGAGTATGATAATGCTGATATACTCCATCTTATGCTACTTTGGGGTTCTTGATCAATAAAAAAGTAAAGCTCAGCTGATAATAGATCACCAATAGGCCGGAAAAAGGAATGATACCATACACATAGGCCAAGGGAATCTGTAAGGTTGCTGATTTTTGGCCCAGCATGTAGGTGATATATACCAAATTGCTCCCTCCGAGCACCATAGCAATGACAGCAAAAATGATGACCAGCACATTGATCATAATCTGTAGCCTGATCTTAGCTAAGCCTTCCAATTTTCTCAGAACTATATCAATAGCCAAGTGTTGATTCTGACCAGCGACATAGGCTGCCCCAAGCATCCCTAGCCATATCAACATATATCGAGAAAGTTCATCTGTAAATGAGCTGGGGCTCTGGAAAATATATCTTGAAAGTACTTGCCAAGTTACATTCACAACCATCAGTCCCATTAAGAAGACCAAAGAGGTAGCGATTACCTTGTCAATTTGATTTTTCATTTTTTCACTAAACATGCTAAAATTCTATTTTCAGGTTTATTGGTTGTTTCGAATTTGGGCTACTACTGCTGCTAGTTCTGGCTGAGTCACATTCAACTCCTCGTACATGCTTTCTACTGCTAACCTGAAGCCCTCGAGCTCAGGATACACGATGGTCACACCAGCTTTTTCCATTTCAGCTAGAGATTCTTCCACTGATTCTGCCCAAATTTTATATTGAAATTCCGCAGATTCATCTGCTGCTTCTTGGAGCCATTGCTTTTCTTGATCAGAGAGCAGGTTCCATACTTTGGTACTGATGATCAAGATGTCAGGGATGGCAGTATGCTCGTTGATAGAATAATACTTACACACCTCGTAATGCCGAGATGTAAATAAACTAGGTGGGTTATTCTCAGCTCCGTCTACGATTCCTTGTTGCAATGCTGTATATAATTCTCCATAAGATACCGGTGTAGGAGATCCACCAAAGTTCTTCACCATATTGATGGCTGTATTACTTTCCATCACCCTAATTTTCAGCCCCTTCAAGTCTTCAGGAGAGTCTACGGGCTTATTTTTGGTGTAAAAACTACGTTTACCCGCATCATAGTAGCAAAGCCCTCTCAGCCAAAAGTCCTCTCCATCTAGTAGAAGTTGCTGACCTATAGGACCTTTCAGAATTAGGTCACGGTGTGCATCATCTTTGAAAAGGTAAGGCATGCTCAACACTTGCAATTTAGGCGCAAAACTTTCCATCACTGCGGAAGAAACTTTGGTCATTCCCAAGCTGCCGATTTGGAGCAATTCTACCAGCTCTCTTTCAGAACCGAGTTGCTGATTGGGGTAAATTTTGATAATCATCTCTCCTTTGGACTTCTCTTCAAGTCGCTTAGCCATAAAAACCATGGCTTCGTGTACTGGGTGAGTGACGCCTAGTCCATGACCAAGCTTGATCACGCGTACACCTCCAGGCCCTTTACAAGCAGAGAGAAAAAAGAAAGCAATAGCAATAAGATAGCAAATTCTCATTTTCATTTGCGATGTATTTTGGGTTTGTGGTCTTAAGATCTGATTTGTTTGATCAATGTCAAGGTAGTATTAATTTTCTCCTGAAGTATCTCATACTGTCCCGTCTTAATGACTTCTTTGTCAAAAAGCTGAGAACCCATCCCTACACAGAATACGCCGGATGCGAACCATTCTGATAGATTCTCTTGCGAAGGTTCTACTCCTCCTGTCGGCATGATGCGTACATCAGGCATGATAGATTTTACTGCTTTGATAAATCCTGAACCAAGGAGATTCCCAGGGAAAGCCTTAATCAGCTTTGCTCCTAAAGATTTGGCTTGAAAAACCTCGGTCACTGTAGCACAACCTGGGACCCAAAGTAGTCCTTTCATATTACAAAAATGTGCTACTTCAGGGATTAGAGCAGGGGAAACAATAAAATCAGCACCAGCATGAATGAAATTTTGAGCATCTGCAACAGAAAATATAGTACCTATACCCAAGTACAAACCTTCAAATTGCTCACTGTAGATTTTAAGTGCTTTAAAAACCTCGAAGGCATTGGATTCGCGGTTGGTAAATTCAAAAACTCTAATTCCTGCTTCATAAGCAGCCCTCAATACTGATTTAGCAACTTCAATATCCTTATGATTGAATACTGGAATCATTCCAGTGTCTGACATGCTTTGAAGAATTTTGTTGTGGTGGGTCATTGGTTTGTAGATTTCAGATTTTAGCCCCGAGGGATCGGGGAGATTTTAGATTGAAAGATTATAAGATTTCATCCCGATTGACGAATTTGGAAATTAGACTGTTAGAAAGATCATGATATTACTTAGAGAATCTTTTCGTCTCTACGGGCATAGAATTTTCACCTTTTTTTAATGGCCACAAAGGCACGAAGACACGAAGGGATTTTTTTGATTTGATGACTATTAGTGATTCATCCTTTCTATTTCTTCCTTCATCCTTCTTATTTCCCCCCTCCTTACCTTAGGAGTTTGCCAACATGCTCTCCTCTGACCAAAGATTTGACTTCTTCAAGGCTGACAAGGTTGGCGTCACCCAGAATGCTATGCTTCAGCACTGATGCAGCTACTCCAAATTCTAAAGCATCTTGATCAGATAGGTGAAGCAAGCCATAAATCAAACCTGCCATGTATGCATCTCCTCCTCCCACTCTATCTACGATATGGGTCATTTGATATTTTTTGGAGGAAAGTAGGACTTGCCCATTCCAGAGAAGGCCACTTAGTCCATTTTCAGAAGCAGATATTGAATCTCGTTCAGTAGTGGTAATGTATTTGATCTGAGGAAAATCCTTTTTGGCTTGAATGCAAGCTTGTTCATAATCATCCGCTTGAATATCCATACAATTTTCAAAGTCGGCCAAACCAGCAACAATGATCGATGTATACCTAATCAATTCAGGCATAACTTCAAGAGGTCCTTTACCATATTGCCAGAGATTTCTTCTGTAATTGATATCTCCACTGATCATAAGTCCCTTGGAAGAAGCTACTTTCAAAGCTGCCAAAGTCATATCAGCCGCACTTTGAGAAAGGGCAGGCGTGATTCCTGTCCAATGAAACCAATCCGCTCCGTCAAATACACTATCCCAATCTACTTGACTAGCATCAAATTTGGCAAAGGCGGAATCAAATCGATCATAGATGATTTTTGAAGCACGTTGCATGGCTCCATTTTCTAGAAAATAAAGCCCAAGCCTTCCCTCGGATTGATAAACGTAATCTGTCTTGACTCCTACTTGTCTCAAGTATTGGATAGCGGCCCTGCTTAAATCGTGGTCAGGAAAAGCTGTAACATGGTAAGTATCCAACCCCCATTGAGCCAAAGAAACAGCCACATTTGCTTCGGCACCACCATATACAATATTGAACTGATCGGCTTGAAGAAAACGCTCATGACCGACTGTGCTCAATCGCATCATCACTTCCCCAAGGGTAATAACCTTCTTTTTCATTATTTTTTATTTCTGGGAGTTAAATTACTACGATAGAATTTTTTTTTCCTTTTCTTTTGCATAAATTGTGCAATCGATTGCGCAATATAAACAAAAAAATTAATGAACCATAAGTTTTTACAAATTCATCCTGATGACAATGTGTTGGTAGCTTTGACCGATTTGGAAGCGGGAAACATTGTCAATTTCAAAGGAAATGATATACTGCTCAAAAACCAAATTACTGCCAAGCATAAGTTTGCAATAAGCCCAATTGCTCAAGGTAATTATGTCTATATGTATGGATCAATCGTCGGCAAGGCAGTCAGTGATATTGACGCAGGCGAAGTCCTAACAACTACAAATGTGCATCATGAAGCCAATTCTTTCAGTGAAAAAACAGAGACAACAGGATGGATTAGTCCTGATATTAGCAGGTTTGCAAATCGCACCTTCAATGGCTTCCACCGTAAAGATGGGCAAGTAGGAACTGCCAATTATTGGATAGTGATTCCATTGGTTTTCTGTGAAAATAGAAATGTGGAAGTCATCAAAGACGCCTTTGTAGAAGAGCTTGGTTTCAGCAAACCTAACCCTTTCAAAAGCCTTGTGCAACAAATGGCCAGTTTGTACAAATCAGGAAATAAAGCTGCTATTTCCAGTCTCCAAGTAGAAGAAGTTCTAGCTGAAAATGAGCAGCGAATTTTCAAAAATATAGATGGTATCAAATTCCTGACTCATCAAGGTGGCTGTGGTGGCATCAGACAAGATTCCGATACGCTATGCGCCCTGCTTGCTGGATACATCAACAATCCTAATGTAGCTGGAGCCACGGTGTTGAGTCTTGGTTGTCAAAATGCCCAGCCTGCCATTCTCCAAGAAAAAATTAATCAAATTAATCCTCATCTCGAAAAGCCTGTGATCTTACTAGAGCAGCAAAAAGAAGGTACTGAGCAACATTTGCTTTCTCAAGCAATCAAGCAAACCTTCCTTGCTATGGCTGAGGTCGATCAGGAAGAGCGGAAACCTGCACCATTGAGCAAATTGACCATAGGGCTAGAATGTGGAGGGTCTGATGGATTTTCTGGTATTTCCGCCAATCCAGCAGTAGGTCACGTCTCAGATTTGTTAGTGGCATTGGGAGGCAAGACTATACTTTCAGAGTTTCCAGAACTCTGTGGGGTAGAGCAAGAATTGATCAATCGATGTGTGAATCACGACATTGCCAAAAGATTCAGCAAATTGATGGTAGCTTATGCTGCATCAGCAGAAGCAGTAGGCTCAGGTTTTGATATGAACCCTTCACCTGGCAATATCAAAGATGGTTTGATCACTGATGCCATGAAGTCATCTGGTGCAGCCAAAAAGGGAGGCAATTCCCCCGTAGTAGATGTATTGGATTATGGAGAATATGTCACCAAACCAGGTTTGAATCTACTCTGCACCCCAGGTAATGACGTAGAGAGCACTACTGCAATGGCTGGCTCAGGAGCTAATATTATTCTTTTCACCACTGGACTAGGCACTCCGACGGGAAACCCCGTGACTCCTGTTATCAAGGTCTCTTCAAATACCAAACTCGCAGAAAGAATGCCCGACATCATCGATGTGGATACAGGTGGAATCATATCAGGTGAAAAAACAATCCCAGAAATGGGCGAAGAAATGCTAGAGTTTATCATCCAAGTAGCTAGCGGTAAAGTCAAAACCAAAGCTCAAAAATTAGGTCAAGATGATTTTATTCCTTGGAAAAGAGGGGTGTCTTTGTAGGAAATAACTGGAGATTGTAGCCCCGAGGGATCGGGGAGATTGTAGATTATAAAAAATGCCAAGTGTTAAGCATTGAAGGTCTTGATACTTGGCATATTTTCATTGTATAGGGCTTGCTGAAAAAGTCTCAGATATGCAAGGTTCAAAGCGGGCGAATGAAGATGTATACCTATACTTCGAATGAGCCAAATGAAGAAGATGGCATGCCTGAGACTAGCTTGAAAATTTCGAGTTTTGAAATTTTCAGGAACAAGGAAGTCAAGGTAGATCATTGAATAAGCTTGCACCTGCTTAAAAGAAAACACTTTATAAACGAGGTATTCTTCAAAATTTAAAGAATTTATTCTCCAGCTGGCATTTTTCAGCATGCCCTATCTAGTGATAAGCACTTCTATACACTCTCCACCACGAGCATCTTACCATGGGAAGCTTGATGCCGGATTTTTTTGGCAATAGTATATTGCTCTGAAGACCACCATTCTTTGGCTCTAGCTACGGAAGGGAACTCCAAAACCACAAAACGCTGAGGGTTCCAGTCGCCTTCTAAGGACTCTGTCTGAGCTCCTCTGACTACAAAACGACCTCCAAAAGCCTCAACTGCTGGTAAACTTAGTTTTTTGTACTCCTCGTACATTTCAGGATCATGAATTTCTACTTCTACTACTACAAGTGCTGGCATGAGAATTTTAGATTTATGAATTAAGATTTTAAAATGAAGATAGTTCAGTATGAATAAGATTACAAATCCTGTTCATCTAGTTTAGAAATTGCATATTTCAAAAATTAATCCCTACCTAAAATTACTCCTTTTGGATATAAATGATTCACTAGACTATTGAGGTATATTTCCAAATTGGTGTATTTTGGGTGCAAGTCATTGGCATTGGCATCCGCTGGCTCTCTTGGATCCAAACCATTTTCTACTTCCCAAAGATCTGGGATTCCGTCTTGATCAGAATCTACCAAGCTTTCACCTTTATTCAAGATAGGCCAGGCTCCTACTTCTGTCTGAGAATCAATGATGCCATTTTTATTTCTTCCAAATTCACTTTCTCCAGTCCTTGCCTCTTGAGTAAGCCTTTGATCGACTTGATCTCTCGACAGACTTGCTCCAGCGAAAGTCAATACAGATTCAAATGCCTCCTTTGCGGTTTCTTGAAACTCCAAAACACTAGGATAAGGTCTCTTGACCAAAACTTTGCCAGCTGATACGCCATGAACTCCTAGTGAATTATCGGCTGAAACTTCCTTGCTTCCAGCCACTATATTTCCTTGAATAAAGAAGGTACCAAACGGCTCATAAGGCTCAATGATCCTCGTCTGATTAGACTGAGTAGCTGGCCCAGGTTTGTAATAATTATTTACGATGTTATGCATTCCGAGCTCTCCAGCATAAGAACTGTTGCTTTTCCAGTTATAGATCACATTGTTTCTGAAATCTACAATTTCCAAATCAGGCTGCTTATGGTATCTTGAGCCATTGAACCTAGGAAGGCGACTATTGTGATTAGAAACCAAGTTATGGTGAAAAGTAGCTTTCATCCCTCCCCAAATACCGCCATAACCATGATCTCCTTTGGCATGTACAGATTTGTTAAGACTTTCTGAAATAATCGACCATTGTAGGGTGAAGTTTTCATTGTCATAAAATGACCCACATTCATCTGTAGCCCAGCTTAAGGAGCAATGATCGATGATGATATTCTTATTCCTGATTGCACTCATGGCATCATCTTCCACTTCATACAGGTCTCCTAGTCTACTTCTGATAAAGCGAATAATGACATTGTCTGCTTTTATTTTGAGAGGATAGTTTTGTAGCGTAATCCCATCACCTGGTGCTGATTGACCGGCTATGGTGAGGTCTCCATTGTTGATATCCAGTTCAGATTTCAATTCAATATTTCCTGCTACTGCAAAAACAATTGTTCGCGGGCCATGCTTTCTAATCGCCTCTCTCAATGACCCTGGCCCATCATCTGCTAGGGAGGTTACTATATACACAGCTCCTCCACGCCCTCCAGTCGTATATTTACCAAAACCATCTGCCCCTGGAAAAGACAAAACTTGTTCAGTCTCTAGCGCAGCAGTGTCCTTTTCCAGAACCTGTGCTTTACATGCAGATGATATGAAAATCAATATTAAAAGTAAGATGTGGCGATTCATAGAGGTTGGACAATTGACTTAATATATAAGGTTTGGATTGTAGATTTTAGCACCGAGGGATCGGGGAGATACTAGATTTTGGGTGGTTACCCCTGAGGGGTTGGAGAGATTGTAGATTGGGTATGTTGCTAAATGCACTGATTCTGGGCGAGAACTATTTTTACTTTTTTCTTTGCTTCTTAGGCACCTTCCAACCCTTAGCAAACACTCCTTTAACCTAATTAACTCAATCAACTAATAACTAATTCCCTTCATCCTTCCCATACTGTTTTTCTGTGATTGCTTTGACAAGGCTATTGATATACACTTCTATGTTATCATAAGCTGTACTTAGATTTCTTTCTTTGGCATCATCCTTATTAGGATCTAAGCCATTGGCTTTTTCCCAATCATCGGGTATGCCATCACCATCTGTGTCCAAGGGTGCAGGTAGACTTGACAACATCGGCCAGCCTCCTACATCATCCTGACTATCTATCAGGCCATTGGTACTACCACGTGATCCTTCGGCAGTGTAGTTACCTTGCTTGACATCTGCAAGGATCCTGATATCTACTGCATCTCTGTGATGGCTAGCTCCGCCATAAGCCAATATTTTTTCAAACGCTTCCTCTGCATTGTGATTGAAGCTCAAGTTGCCAAATGGTAATGGATTATCCAATTTTAGATTGTTTTTATCTGTCACAGTGCCTTGCTTTGCCACGACTCCGAGCCAATTGTCATTGGTGATATTGGAATTGCCATGAAATACATTGCCCGCAACATAAAACTTCCCATAACCGAAAATAGGGGCACTATTAGAGGCTTGTTTGTATGCATTGAGGAACAAGTTTTTGTTTTTAGTTGCTGGACCAGGTTTATAATAGTTGTTCACCAAATTGAAAGTCCCTGCTTCACCACCATAAGAAGCATCAGTTCCCCAATTGTAGATGACATTATTTCTAAAATCCACCACTCCTCTCAAATCCTCTGCCCTGTTGTTGTTATTGTAAACTCCCGGATGGTCAAATCTCGGATTACGGTTGTCATGATGTGCCAAGAGATTGTGATGAAAGCTGGCATTTTTCCCTCCCCATATACCGCCGTAGCCATGTAAACCCTTTTCATGAATCGAATTGGTCAGGCTTTCCGAAAGGATGCACCATTGCATGGTGAAGTTTTCATTGCCATAAAAAGAAGCTGCCTCATCCGTGGACCAGGACATGGAGCAGTGGTCGATGATGATATTTTTCTTGTACCTTCCTTCCATAGCATCTGCTTCAGCACCGCCTTTGTCTCCAAGTCGGAATCTTAAAAACCGAATGATGACATTATCGGCATTTACAATCAAGGATTGATTTTTCAAAGTAATACCATCTCCTGGGGCAGTCTGTCCCGCGATGGTGACATTGCCATTGCTGATGGTAATAGGACTTCCTAATTCTATATAACCTGACACCTCAAATATGATAATTCTCGGCCCGGGAGTAATGATGGCTTGTCTCAAGGAGCCTGGTCCACTGTCATTGAGGTTGGTTACCTTGATCACCCTTCCTCCCCTACCTCCTGTAGTTTTATTTCCGAATCCCTCAGCCCCTGGAAATGCAAAAGCCTCTTCTTGGATTGGATCAAAGACTTGGATAGGCTCCTCTTCAATAGGCTCAATTTCCCCTCTTTCCGAACACGAAAAAAAGATGAAAAAGAAGAAAAGGGGTAATAGTAATTTTTTCATTTTAAGAGAAATAAGGCTATGAAAAAACAGGAATGCTGTCCTCTCATAGCCTAGAGGTTTGTAATTCAAACAAAACAACTATTTAAAATGCCCACCTAGGGTCACCTATTGGTCCACCAGTGGTGCCTGCAGTTCTCAATGGAGAATTGGCTGGTAAAGTCAGATTCGTGGTTCTTGAATTCCAGCCTAGATCCACATTGAGTAGATTAGAGGTCTGTACATAAGTCTGCAAGGTAGCATCAGCTGGATCAGTACCACCAGTAGTCAAATTGAATAGGTTGGAATGGCTCAATAGGATCTGAGAACCTGAATTGGCACGGATCAATCTACCACCCACAGTCTGATCTTCATAAGGCATATTGGTGATGATGGAATTGGTCATGGCGAATTCAATCAGGTTATTATTCGCATCTAGCAAATTGTCATTTCTATTTCTAGATCCAAATCCATTGAGCGTGACCCTGTCCACTGTTACTTTTGGAGTAAATGGCATAGTCAAATTAGTTGCCCAACCGATGAAACCTCTGCTTCCAATGGAGGCAAAAGTAGAGTTAGTGATTTCGATCTCTCTAAATTCCA
Source organism: Belliella pelovolcani (assembly GCF_900156785.1). Lineage (GTDB taxonomy): Bacteria > Bacteroidota > Bacteroidia > Cytophagales > Cyclobacteriaceae > Belliella > Belliella pelovolcani. The sequence continues at coordinate 178,461 of NZ_FTOP01000007.1, forward strand.
ATTTATCCAAATGGAAGATATGGTAGTTTTCGACGCTATGATTGCGTAGTATAGAACTTGACACTTTGATTAAATTCATCTTGTGCTCATTATTACCTGCTCTATTGGCTCGCATAAAGGATGTTCCCACATTTTCTACAATACAATTGTCAACAATGATATCTGTAAAGGTAGCTGCACCTCCAGCAAAATTCAGGAAATATGCGCCACTTCCTGGCCCTCCATCGAAGGTAATTCCATTGACAGTAAGGCCAGCTCCTGATTCAGTGAAGGTAAATTCTCTGAAAAGCACCTTGGTATCAGTAGGGTCACCTGAAACTGACTGAAGCGTAATCGTTTTGCCAATAATTCTTAAGTTAGCCCACTCTCCAGAGTTATCTCTGATTTCATAAGTACCAGGTTCCAACCCGATCACAGCACCATCCTCAGCACCTTCTACAATCTCTCTGAAATTACTTGACGGAGTCAAGATGATGTCAAAAATACTTTCTTCTTTCATCACAAAAGAAGTAGTTCCTTTGGTTCTAGTTCCTTCAAAGATCTCAGCTGTGTACTGCATCAATGGGGTCAATCCTTCGAGGATTTTCTGAGCCTCAGCTCGCTCTGCATCTGAGATAATAAACTCCGTAGCATTTTCTAAAGCATCCGTAACTACAATTCGAGTGGGATTAGCGGTAGGTCTCCATCTCAAAAGGACAGTAGATGATCCAATTTCATTATCGAAAGTCGGAAGAAAAATCTGCTCCCCTGTAATTCTGAATGGTTGCATGGTTCTTTGCCATTCGGAATCTGTAGCAGAGGTAATTCCCAAAGCTCTGACTCTCGCGAAATAATCTACATTGATTGCTAAGTCATCATCAGTGATAACCAATCTAGTTGCCACAGTTTCTCGTTCTAATACGACACTAGAAAACAGGGAATCTTCTGATACTTGAATTCTATAATTTACTTCTCCTGGATCGGTGAAGAGAGCCTCTGGCCATGTCAATGTCACGGCAGTCTCTCCATTTGCTCCCGTAATTCTCACAGGTCTGAAGCGCTTCATGTCATCAGGCACTTCATAATTTGGCTCTACTTCTGCACAGGCACTGAACAAAGCACCCATGACCAATGAGTAAGCCAGGTACTTGAATATATTTTTGATATAACTATTCATGATATCGTATTTTGGGCTTGATTAATAACCATATTCTTGCTTCAACCTAGGATTAGCATCCAAAATGGAAGTATGCAGAGGCAATAATTCACTCTTACCTGGGGTAAAACCTACTGCATAGAAAGTCAATATTGTAGTATTGATTCCATTACCAACCCATGATACAGATGCAGACCCTGCCGGCGCTGGAGTAGGTTGAGGCTGATAGAAGGAGTTCAACCATCTCAATTGGTTCACTCCCGGTTCGTAATACATGGTAGTCGGCAAGGTGGCATATTCACCTGTCCTAGCGACCATGGCTGCTAGATTAGCTTTGGTCTCGTTGAGTTTGGTTTCCAGAAGGTTCCATCTGATCAAGTCATATTTTCTAATTCCTTCTCCCGAAAGCTCAAAAGCTCTTTCTTGTACTACAGCATCAAAGAAATCTTGGTATGTCGTAGGTGTAGGACCAATCAATGAAGCATCACCACCAAAGCCTCTAGTTCTTACTTGTTCATAAGCTTGAATAGCAGCAGGTGTAGGACCATTGTTGATTTCATTTTCTGCCTCAGCAAACATCAACAATACATCAGAATATCTGATCATAGGCCAGTTGATACCAAAGTACTGTGCATTTGAATTGATCACTACTGGGTTGGTCATCCAGTCTCTTCTGAATTTGCCATCCACCATGGTTTGGAGCGTTCTCGCTACGATGGTGAAGTCCTGGTTGATATTATAAGGAGCCGCAGAAACATCCCTTCTTTGGTCATTTTCATCAAACGAATAAAAGAAAGTAGGAAGAATAGTCAAAGCTGAATTCCCAAGGTTGTTCCATCTAGGACCATTATAATACCCCAGCTTGCTATCCCCGAAAGAGCTTCCACCACCTGTCATGGCAAGTTCCCATAAGATTTCTTGATTAGGTTCTTTTCTTCTCGCTAATAGTCCTTCTCTAAATACACTTTCAAATGATGGATTTAAGTTGTGTGCCCCACTGTTGATGACAGCCAAAGCTTCATCTCTAGCAATCTGATAGAACTGCATGTGGTTGGCTCCTCTTCGCATTTGCCTATCTAGTCTCAAGGAATATCCACCTCTAAATAGTGCTATCCTAGCTCTCAAAGCTCTGGCAGCTCCTTGTGTGATTCTTTCATTGGAAGAACCAGAAGTAGCCCAGGGAAGCAATTCTGCTGCTTGACCCAAGTCTTCTATAATCCGATCATAAATCACATCACGGTCTGTCCTTTCCAAGAATAGGTCTTCTTGTGTACTTGATGGCTCAAACTGTGCAGGGATATCACCCCAGTTTCTGATCAGTTCAAAATAAAACTGCGCCCTCAAGGTCAATGCCTCTCCATGCAATCTTCTTAGCTCTCTTCTCTCGAATTCAGTACCATTGGTGTACATGGCCATTCTAGGGATTTCTGTGATACAGATATTGGCTCTTTCGACACCTTGATAGAGTTGATTGAAAGGAACTCTCAATTGGGTATTGGATGGCTGCACATTGTAGTGAGCGATATCTCTTCTTTCATTGTCAGGAAAAGGATTGCCACCTTGTCCCATCATGATATCATCGTCAAGTGGGTAATACATGCTGAGACGGATTCCGTAACCATTATCTCCACCCAATGCAGCATACACGCCAGTCAGCGCAATTGTAGCATTGGTGACATTGCTAAACACATAGTCTGGTCCGAAAGAGGATACAGGCGGTACTTCCAAATAGTCTTCACAGGAAGTCAATATTCCTAGTGAAAGTACCATTGCTAAGGTTAATCTATATAATCTATACATTTTAATTCTCTTTAAAGGCGATTAGAAAGTGATATTGACACCGGCGATGAATGTTCTGGCTCTAGGGTAAGCAGAGTAGTCTACTCCAGGAGTCATAGGTGTTCTCCTTCTGGTATTTACTTCTGGGTCGTATCCAGTGTAATTGGTAAATATGGCCAGGTTATTACCTGTAGCATAGAACCTCATTCTTTGAATCTTGTACTGCTGAAGTAGTCTTGTAGGCAGCGTGTATCCCAAAGTCACATTGTTGATTCTCAAAAATGAGCCATCTTCTACGGCCCAAGAATGCATGTAGAATGATGAGGCAGAAGTCAATGGTGTCCAGATTTTAGCATCTGCATTGAGCGCAGCCAATTCAGTAGGATCTGTCACGACTTGACCAGCTGAATTCACATTGGTGAATCTATCATTCATGATGGCAAGCAAGTTGGAATTTGGTGTGTATCCAGAGGAGAATTCAAGCTTATTGGCATTTAAGATATCATTGCCTAAGACAAAATTCATGAAGATACTCGCATCGAAGTTTTTATAAGTAAACTGCTGATTCAATCCACCAAAAAACTTTGGAGTAGCATTACCGATTGCTGTTCTGTCATTGTCATCTACTACCCCATCACCATTGAGATCTTTGAATTTCAAGGTGCCTGGTCTCGGCACGACAGAAGTGATTCCTCTATTATCAGGCACGCCATCTCTCAGGATGTACTGTCCATCCACGAAGTCAAAATCAGAAATCTGATAGAAACCATCTGTCACCAATCCCCACATAGTACCTACAGGCTTACCTACTTGGATGGCATAATCAAATGGCACATTGCCCCCTGCCCATCCTGAAGGAACTAAAAACTGTGACTGATCACCAAGGCTTTCTACCCTGTTGATATTATGGGAAATATTGAAGCTAGCAGTCCAATTGAAGTCTTTCTTATTGACTACTGCACCAGAAAGCTGGATTTCAACCCCTCTATTGGATGTTTCACCCACATTTTGGATCTGAACCGTATAGCCTGATGTGGATGGGACAGGCACTTCTACCAACAAATCTCTCGTATTATTGATGTATGCATCGATTGAGAATTGTACTCTACCTCCCCAGAAACCTGCATCCAAACCAATGTTTTTGGCGACAGTAGTCTCCCAGATCAAGTTTTCATTGGCAAGAGAAAGTGGAGAGAAGCCCACATCTACTTGATTATTGAATCCATAGAAAGCATTTGGCCCAAACTGGGTCAAGTACAAGAAATTATCGATTCTATTATTTCCAGACTCTCCATAAGAAGCTCTAATTTTCAAATCAGAGATTGTGTTAGATATCCCTGTCATAAATGATTCATCAGAAATTCTGTAGGCTCCTGATAGAGAAGGAAAATAACCCCATTTTCTACCTGGGGCAAATTTGGAAGAACCATCTGCTCGCATAGTAGCCGCAAACAAAAACTTGTCCCCATAGGCATAATTCACCCTCCCAAAAAAGGAAACAAGCCTTGACTCTTGTACATTGGAGGTGGGGATCTGAGGTGTACCGAGAGCCAAGTTGCCAAGTGCCCTTTCAGCAGTGATTCCTATTGGGAAGAATCTTGACTCCAAGTAATCTATGCGAAATTCTTCCTCAAAGATCTCATGACCAAGTAGCAGGTCTATTTTGTTTTTCTCAGTGAATGCCGTCTTCATTTTGGCTGTGCTGAAAGTGAAGACATTGGAATTGTTTAGAATTCTTCTTTCATTTCTTCTGATAGAAGCGATCGGCTGACCTGAGCCTACTTGTCTTGCTGGGCCAGTGATTGTATCATTGAATGCGTAGTCTTTGATGTCTGAGAAATCAATCCCCAGAGTAGTTCTGAAAGAAAAATGATCGTTGAACTTGTAATTGACACTACCATTGAAATTGGTCACACTTTGCTTACGCTGTCTGTATTCAGCATCTGTCAACAAGATCGGGTTGATCAATGCTAGAGAGTTGGCGTTAGTTTCATCAGCATAATCTGGGTCAAAAGCTGTGACATCAGTACCCTCCATCAACAGTGGTCTATATTTGACGGCATGCCTCAGTCTATTAGTAGATGAAGAACCTTCAGAAGCAGTACCAGCGCCATTGACTGTGGTACTGTTGTGGCGGACATTAAATCCTACCGATAATTTTTCGTTGACTTTGTGATCAAATTTGAAGTTGAGCAATTTTCTGTCAAAATCAGAAGCAAGCATAACTCCTTCCTCGGTATTGGAGGTAACTGATAGGTTGTACTTGGTAGCGGCAGTTCCCCCTGCGACACTGAGGTTATGTGTTTGCATGATGGCATTTCTTCCAAAGATTTCATCTTGCCAGTCTACAAAAGGAACTTGTCTGTAATTTTCTATATCACCAAAGTTCCCATAGGTATTGAGGAAGTTGTTTCTTTCCTGCTCAGAACCTCTGGATCTTTCGTGTTGATACCTTACAAATTCATAAGGATTCATTACATCAAGCTTTCTAGCCAATTGCTTGACACCACCGAAGCCATTGTATGAAACTGTTGTTTTCATTTCGGTACCGCCTTTGGTAGTAATGATCACTACCCCATTGGCGCCTCTAGCTCCATAGATTGCTGTTGCAGAGGCATCTTTGAGTACATCTATAGACTCAATATCTTGAGGAGACAATACAGAGAGGGCATTTTCTACCTGTACTCCATCTACTACATAAAGTGGAGAGTTATCCTGGGTGATGGAGCCACCACCTCTGACTCTGATCTGCACTTCGGCATTAGGGGAACCCTCTGATCCAGTCACCTGCACCCCGGCTAATCGGCCTGCTAAAGCTTCTGCCGCTGAATTGATAGGGATATCTGCAAGTTGCTTGGCATTGACAGATGAGACAGAACTGGTCAGGTCCCTCCTCTCAATAGAAGCATAGCCTACTACCACATATTCATCAAGCTGAGCGATATCCTCTTTCAAGTTCACATCAATCACCGATTGATTGCCGACTTGAATTTCCCTGCTCACCATGCCTATAAAAGAAAAAATCAAGGTGGCATTTGCAGGTACTTCGATGGTATACTTTCCATCAATATCTGCAGCTACTCCAATGCTTGTACCTTTGACTAAAATAGACGCACCGGGAATGGGCTCACCCTTTTCGTCGGCTACCGTTCCTCTTACTACTGATCCTTGGGCCCATACAGTAACTGCCGTGCAAAACGATAGCATGATGACCAAGAACAACTTCCGGAATTTACCCGGATTTTTTAGCGTAATGTTCATTTCAATAAGATATAGGGTTAATTGTTAGATTTGATTCTTTGGTATTTTGTCCATTTCCGAGTGATCGGCAGGTCAAGGAATAAAGCTATCCGCTATGAATGGAGAAAGGTAAATAAAAAGCAAGATTCATCTGTATTACTAGGGTTTATTGTTATTGAATTATGTCATGCTTAATGCAAATATTAAGCATCATTTGCGCAATCGATTGCATATTAAGAATAAATATTTTTTACCACAAGATATTTTTAAAAAAATATTACATAACGGTATTAAAAACATGTATAACAACTATTTAGCTCACAAAATTTGGGAAAAGAGTCCAGTATTATAAATTTATAATTCGTCAAAAAAAATTTTTATGCGCAATCGTTAGCATTAAAAAAGAGCTTTTACAAAGACTCTATTTTAGTTTTTGAAAAATTTGGCTAATTCAGGGAGTTTGAGCTTCATTTCCTCTACCACTAAATCACAAATTCTAAAAGCTCCAGTAGGCGAAAAGTGCGTATTATCTACAATACCTTCTGGAAATCTATCGTATTGACCAGGTGTTAAATGCATAAAGAGCTCCTTAGACTTTTCCTCTCCCCAATCCATGATAAGCGTTCGACTTCTTGCATTCAAATCCAAAAGTGTCACTTGCTTCAATACTGCTACTTCTTTGACCTTCTCTGTATAGCTGAGGTGCGTATCTTTCAAGTTCCCCTGCTCGTCAAAACTCCTTCGAGAGAGTGGTGTAGCTAGTACTGGAATTGCACCTTTGGCACTAGCTTCCTCCACGTACCTGATCAAATTTTGCTTGTAGTCTTCAGGTGAGGCATAGCGATTAGGGTCGTCTATTTTCTGATCATTGTGTCCAAATTGGATGATCACATAATCTCCTGGCTTCAACTCAGACATGACAACACCCCATCTGCCTTCTTCACGGAAATTCTTGGTGCTTCTGCCATTCACCGCATGATTGAATACGTCCACTCCATGCTTGAGGTATAGCGGAAAAATCTGACCCCAACCCTTTTCAGGATTGCCTGGTGTATAGGACTTATCTGCCATGGTCGAATCCCCCACCATAAAGATTCTTATGTTTGATTGTTGGCTTTGTTGGACAGATAGCATCATAATTAGTATGATGATAAGGGAAGAAATTTTCATTTTGGTAGGATTTAATTCTAAAAAGAAATCACTGACTACACCTTGATTCTGTACAGTATGCTTTGAATAATACTTAAGCTCAGTTATTTAGTTTATTCTAATGGCATCTGCTTTGACATCTGAACTAACTTTCAAATCTTCTTTCCGCTTGATGCCCGCTTGACTCATGTCAATAGCATGAGACAGAGCACCGGAAACCCAAAACGCTGCGCCCTCTTGAACTTTGTAATCAAATGCTGAAACCTGAACATTTTTGCTATTATATAAAGTCAAAGCAGCACCTATGGTCGGAATCACTTTTACATTTTTCAAAATCAATCCATCCGTATCTACGGCAATTATCCCTTTGTTTGCCTCCAAGACTGAATTTTCCAAAGTCACATTCTGAAGATTCATCTCTGGTAAGCCTTGAAAATTTGCCGCAACACCACTTCCTGTTGCGGTGATGTTTTTCATATAAATGTTTCTAAATGCAGGGGTGCGTTCATCTACCGGGACTAGCATTTCATTTCTTGCTTCATTTTCCGCACTTTGATCTGCTTCCAAGACAGGAGAATTACCACCATAGAAAAGGTTGAAATTGATCACATCTGTGGGAATATTGATCATATCAATCGCTGAAATGTAGATATTTTCAACTACGCCACCACGACCTCTGGTACTTTTGAACCTCAACCCTACATCAGTACCCATAAAAGTGCATTGAGATATATGTACATTTCTCACTCCTCCTGACATCTCGCTTCCTATCACGAAGCCTCCATGACCATGATAGACGATGTTGTTCTTTACAACCACATTTTCTGTGGGCATACCTCTATCTCTTCCATCTTGATCCTTGCCAGATTTGAAGCAGATCGCATCGTCACCCACATCGAAAATATTATTGTAAATCAATACATTCTTACAAGATTCAAGGTCCAAGCCATCCCCGTTCTGAGAATACCAAGGATTTCTTACATTGAGGTTGCGGATGATAATATCCTCACTCATCAGCGGATGGATGTTCCATGCTGGAGAGTTTTGAAAAGTAGGCCCATCGAGTAAGATGCGCTTGCTGTTCTTGATACTTACAAGTACCGGGCGGAGAAAATCTTTCACCGACTCCAACTCACTTGGATCTATCAGATCAGGAACATTGAAATTAGAGCTCGCTTGAAATCCTTTGAGAGAAGACTCGGAAGGAAACCAAATATCCTCTTTATCATTGAGTAGTCCGCCAGTTGCCAAGAGACTTTTCCATTGGGCACCAGTCATTTTACTTTTTTTCACAGGTCTCCATGCATCTCCATTTCCATCAATAGTACCCGAACCTGTAATGGCGATATTTTCTACTCCATCAGCATAGATGGGAGATATGCATCTGACAGTATTCAAACCCTCAAAACTAGTCTCAATCAAGGGGTAATCATCAAAATCCTTGCTGAACAAAACCAACGCACCAGCTTCCAGATGCAAATTGACATTGCTTTTAAAAATAATAGGACCAGTCAGCCACATCCCTCTAGGCACCAAAATCATCCCCCCTCCCTGCTCGGAGACATTTTCCATTGCTTGAGCAAATGCTGCTGTATTTTTTGTAATTCCATCAGATACTGCTCCAAAATCCTTGATATTGACAGCAAGGTCTGGAAAGCTTGTTTCCTTTACTTTTGGCATCTCAAACTCCACATTGTCATAGATGCTATTACTGTCGATTATCCCAGAAGCAATTTGCTGCGATACCACAGGCGGAGTGCAATTGACCATCACAATAAGTGCTGCTAGCAGGAAGTTATGTATTTTATTCATAGGGTTTATTGGTTGCGTTTCAATTTGAATTTACAATGAAATATTATTGGTCTTAGTAATTAGTTTTTGTGATGAGCTGATGGCCAAAGTTTATTGGCTAGGTTAGCACCAGGAATCCAGTTATCGTTGCCTGCGAGAATTGCAGAAATGGAAAAGGTCGATAATGCGTTTTGATCTAATTGCTTAGACCAAGCAACTCTAGCAGAGGGATCAGCACCTGGACCCGTGGATTTGAATTCTCCATAAAAGGCAGTCTTCTCCGCCTCAGGCTTATTCCAATTGTGCCAGCCTTCTGGTCTGATATGAGCTCCCATTTCTGTATTGATGAAGACTGTCTTGGCGTGAATTCTCCAAGGTCTACCCAAGTACACCTTGTGCTCGGGTGCATCTCCCGTCAACTTACAATTGACAAAGACAAAACCATAATCCACTTCCTCAAGTGTGGAAGCAGCGGTGATGTATTGACCTCCAGCTTTGGAGTAGATTTCACAATCCTCAAATACCGCTGTAGCCCAGCCAAAAATAAAATCCGTGGTTCCTTCGATATAGCAATCTTTATAGTATTGTCTGCTCATTTCCCCATGAGCATAGAGCGTATCTTGAAATCCTACAAACCTACAATGCTCGAAATACGCCCTATCACCAGTCACCCTGATGGCTACTGCTTGCCCTACAGGCCCAGCTGAATTCTGAAACGTGACATGCTTTGCTGTAAAATCATCTCCGAAAACAAAAAAGCTACTTGACCCTGTAGTACCCATCTCTTCTCCAAATCGATTGAGCTTAGAGGCATAATCATCAAATGTCAAAATAGTACTCAAAGCATCCTCCCCTATCAAGACAACTTTGGTCTTTGAGGTAGGTAAGATGATTTTTTCTTTGTAAACACCTGATTTGACAAAGATCACAGTTGGTGAGTCTCTAAAATCAGGAACAGCCATGATAGCCTCTTGGACCGTCAAGAAGTCTGCTGATCCATCCTGAGAAACGACAAAGTCATATTGCTCAGCAAATACAGCTTGCCAGAATGCAAAAATCGCTATGATGAGAATCAGTTGCTTCACCTTTCCATATTTTCATAGATCAAAGCAGCCAAAATAAATGGCCCAACCCCTTTGGGATCGTTATCTCTGATAACTTCATTGATATAATATTCATAAGAACCATCTCGGTACGGATTGCCACCCAAGCCAGCCACTCCACAAATCTGTGTAAGAGAAACTCCTCCATCTTCATCTTCCCTAATGAATTCCTTCAATATGCCTTTATAGGCTTTGATGCCAGCATTGCGAAACTCTTCATTCAAATAGCCCTTTTGAGCACCTTTGAGTAAGAAATAGGCAAACATACTCGTCGCTGAAGCTTCTAGATAATTTCCTGCTCGATCACCTTGATCTATGACTTGATACCAAGTACCCGAATCATGCTGATACTTGACGATCCCTTGGGCAAGTTTCTGAACTATGGCGAGTACTTCTCCCCTCTTCGGATGGTCTTGCGGTAAGTAATCTAACACATCCACCAGAGCCATTCCAAACCAACCAATACTTCTCCCCCAGTAATTGGAGGACAGTCCTGTTTCGGGATCAGCCCAGCGCTCAGATTTACTTTCATCATAAGCATGGTGATAGAGCCCTGTTTCAGTACTGTAAGCATATTTGTCCATGACCAAGATTTGGTTGACTACATCATCAAAAAGCGCGGGCTCCTCAAAAGTCGCTGCATACTGGGCTAGAAATGGCGAACCCATGTACAATCCATCAAGCCACATCTGATGTGGATACACCTTTTTGTGCCAAAAGCCACCTTCAGAGTTTCGAGGGTGCTCCCTCATCTGATCTCTGAGCTCTTCTATAGCGAGGCGAAGTTTTGGTTCCTTGTTTTCATTGTAGACATCTATCAAAAATTTGCCGCCATTGACCCTGTCGATGTTGTAATCTGATTTTTTGTAGGTGAGAATTTGACCCTGATCATCGATCATGAAATCAATGAAATTCCTGATATAATCATCATACTGCTGATCACCAGTCTCCTTCCATACCCTGTGCATGGCCATCATCACCAATCCATGGGTATATTCCCATTTGGGTTTTTGGTTGAAATCCAAAGTCCATCCTTCTGGATTTCTCTTGATCTCGGAAGTCGCCATCCAAGAAGCATAACTTTGGTCGATTTTCGAATCTGCAATCGATTGAGCTTGACAAGCTGATAAGCCACTTATGATCAGCAAGCACAAAAAGAGGTTATGTGTTTTCATTTTGGGTTTTTGATTCAATTCAGAAGTTTGGGAAGGGTACTTACCGCCTCCCCATCCTACCGAATCCTAAGAGCAATATAGAATAGGTATTAGGTAGGCTATTTTTTGATTTCTACGACTAGAGGATTGGACAATTCATCGGTTACCCTTTCTAAGTAAGCTACAAATTCCTCTTTGGTCTTGATGCCATCGGGCTCTAATTCCCAAGCTGCAGCAAAGTAGTATTTGACTTCTTGATCTGTGGGCTGCAAGACTACAACATGGGAAAATTCATCTTCTGTTATACTTACTTTTTGATCATTTCTAAAGAAAATAACAATCCCAAGGTTATCCTCATTCAAGCTCTGCTTGCCATAGGTAGCGAGATAGCCATATTCTTTATCCTCAGCACCTATAAGCAGTTCTGCCTTATTGTCTTTGATCAAGCCAGTGGCAATATTAGGAATGGGTTTGGAGCTTTGTAGATGTTGTTGAGACAACCTAGTGCCTGCGTGTATACTCAGGTTGGAAGTCAAGGTAGTCTTACCACTCTCTAGATTCCACCCATGATACTTAGTCAAAATTGAGGAATAAATCACTCCATTATTGGTGATGGCAGCATAGAGACTGTCCGTCTCGTCTACTCTTCTTGCTGCATTGTTTTCAAAAGTTGCGATAGATCCCACACCCAATGATTTGGCAACTTTGAGCACATCCATACCCCAATCTTGGAGTTCATGATACGAATCAAACCCATCTTGACCTACCAACTGAAGAATAGGCTCCTTGACGGTCTTACCAAATACATCTACGCCATTTCTCCAATCTAGGTAAAATCTGTACCCCACTTGATCAGACTCCCAGCCTGGACCTTCGTAGCGGATATACCAAGAATGGTCTGTATGCTCAGCGGGTACATGCAACTCTTCCACATTCTCAAACTCCCCTCCAATATATTTTCTATTCTCAAAGTATCCTCCCATTTTATGTGACAGTTCAGCTTGGGTCCTCTTGGGGTAAAACCTAGCTTCTTCCCTATCTGGATCATAGGTGATTTGAACACGGATTTCTTCCTTGAATCGAATTTGAGGAATCAAGATGGCTAATCCTCTTTCATGTCCTGTATTCACATATTGAGAAACTAGCTCCACATTGCCCACATATACTGTGAATCCATTTGGATTGATCAATTCAAGTCGATCTTCCAATACTGTTTGCTTGACCCAAATCAATTGATCAGTTCTAACTTGATTAAGGGTATTTATTACAGTCAATTCCATAAATCCTTCGAAAGCTAGCTCGGTAGACTGAGAACAAGCCGCTAACAAGAAACACAGGTAGCACAGGATAGATAATTTCTTCATAAGGGAATATTTTGAATATGTAGCTCAGGAGATAATATTTCTATATTTGTTGCACAATTATTGCACAGATTCAGTTCAATAGTTATTTTTTTGAGCAATCGATTGCATATTTAAAAATGTTTGTCGAAAATAAAAACAAAACCATGGATTATTTTTACAAAAAGAGTCTAAAAATTGATTATTAACCTTTTGAAAAAATAAAATTTCGAAAAAGTCGTATCAATTCTATCCCAATATTTTTGATCGAAAATTTGACAATTTGAAATTTATTATACTATATTGCGCAAACGATTACACACAGAAAATTATGCATACATTTATAACAACCAGATACTCAAACCATCCCGAAGACGTCAAAAACTATGACACAGGTAAGCTAAGGGATCATTTTCTTATTGAATCACTTTTCGTCAATGATCAAATAAATTGTGTGTACACACTCAATGACAGACTTATTGTAGGGGGGATTCATCCAGTCAGTAAAGCAATCACACTAGAAACAGTGGATCAGTTGAAAGCGAGCTACTTCCTGGAAAGAAGAGAGATTGGAATTATAAATGTAGGCGCCGCCACCACGATTGAAGTAGATGGCATTCCTTATCAAGTCAGCCACAAAGAAGCTTTATATATTGGCCAAGGAGCTAAGGAAGTACTATTTCATCCTGCTCAATCGGGAGAAACCTACTTGTACTTTAATTCAGCACCTGCACACAAGCATTTTCCAACGAAGAAAGTTGGAGTGGATGATGCGGAGGTAGTGACCTTAGGATCATTGGAAAACTCAAACCATAGAACCATCTACAAATTGTTGGTAAATTCCGTAGTACCCACATGCCAATTGCAGATGGGGATGACGGAACTTAAACCTGGCTCGGTTTGGAACACCATGCCCGCACATACCCATGACAGAAGAATGGAGGCCTACTTTTATTTTGACTTAGCAGCAGATCAGGCAGTGTGCCACTACATGGGACAAGCTGAAGAGACGAGACATATTTGGATGAAAAATAATCAAGCGGTCATCTCACCACCGTGGTCCATTCATAGTGGAGCGGGTACATCGAATTATACATTTATCTGGGGTATGGCAGGTGAAAACCTAGACTATGGAGACATGGACACCATCGCCCCAACAGCATTGAAATAATGAAAAACCTATTTGACCTCAGTGGAAAAGTTGCCTTAGTCACCGGAGCGACGCATGGATTGGGAATGGCCATGGCCAAGGCTTTGGCACATCATGGAGCCACCCTCGTAGTCAATGGCCACACCCCATCCAAGATGGATGCTGCTTTGAAAAATTATCAAGCAGAAGGAATTTCAGCACATGGATACCTTTTTGATGTCACTGATGCAAGCAAGGTAAATGAATCTATTGCCCAAATCGAAGCTGAAGTAGGTCCTATTGATATATTGGTCAACAATGCGGGAATGATCATGCGTGTGCCGGCTTTGGAGATGGATCCTGAGGATTTTCGTAAGGTTGTGGATGTAGATTTGGTTTCCCCATTTATACTATCTCAAGCGGTGGGCAAATCCATGGTCCAAAGAGGTGGTGGCAAGATCATCAATATTTGCTCGATGATGAGCGAACTTGGGAGAGACACCGTAAGTGCCTATGCCGCCGCCAAGGGAGGGCTAAAGATGCTCACAAAAAATCTGGCCACAGAATGGGCCAAGTACAATATCCAAGTCAATGGAATAGGTCCAGGATACTTCGCTACCGAACAAACAGCCCCTATCAGAGTAGATGGACACCCACTCAACGATTGGATAGTTAACAGAACTCCTGCTGGCAAGTGGGGAGATCCTGAAGATTTGGCTGGTGCAACAGTATTCCTTTCCAGCAAGGCCAGTGACTTTGTCAATGGGCAGATCCTCTATGTCGATGGTGGAATACTTGCCACTATTGGTAAGCCTAAAGATTAAAATATGAAAAAAGGAAAGGCAACTATTCATGATATAGCTGAGAAGCTCAACATCACAGCTTCTACCGTTTCTAGGGCGCTCAACGATAACCCAAGGATATCAGAGAATACCAAGAAGCAAGTATTAAAAATGGCAAAACAGCTGAATTATCAGCCCAACCATATCGCTTCTGCCCTAAGAAGTGGTAAAAGTAAATTGATAGGTGTACTTGTACCTACAGCCAATAGAAATTTCTTTTCCTCAGTGGTCAGAGGTATTGAGGATATTGCCAATGAACTGGATTATAAAGTCATCATTTCTCAGTCTTATGAAGATCCAGAAAAAGAAATTCAAACAGTCGATGCGCTACTCAATGCCAGAGTAGATGGAATCATCGCTTCCATTGGGAAAAACACCGAAAATTTTGAGCATTTCAAAAAAATACTAGATAAAGGCATTCCACTGGTATTATTTGACCGGATTACCAATGAGTTAGAAGTGAGTCAGGTTGTTATTGACGATTACTATGGTGCTTACGAAACTACCAAGCATCTCATAGAGCAGGGTTGTAAGCGGATTGTACATTTTACTTCTCCAAAAAAAATCAATATCTACAGAGAAAGACTCAGAGGATATGAAGATGCCCTGAAGGATGCCAACATTCCTGTAGATCCTGCCCTGATAGAAGAGTCCAATATGCAACTTGAAGATGGGAGGACCTCAATGGAAAATATTATCACTAAAGGAATCCCATTCGATGCTGTATTTTCTTCTTCCGACTATGCGGTAATGGGCGCATTACAGGTCTTGAGAGAACACAAAATCAGTGTTCCAAGCCAAGTAAAGTTGGCAGGATTTGGTAACGAACCATTTACATCCTTTACAGCCCCCCCAATCACTACTGTAGATCAAAAAAGTATCCCCATGGGGAGAGTTACCGCAGAGACTTTCTTTGAACTATTAAAATTAGAAGATAAAAAATCTGCAACTCATAAAACTGTCCTTAAACCTGAGTTGATTATCAGAGAATCTTCTCTCAAAACGAATTAAAACCTATTTAACTTGCTATTAAAATGATCTCAGCAACTGAAAAAGCGAGTAAATTCCTTACGGAAGACTTTCTTCTCAAAAGTGAGTTTGCTAAAATCCTTTATCACGATTACGCTTCCAAACTCC
This sequence comes from Belliella pelovolcani, assembly GCF_900156785.1. Taxonomy (GTDB): domain Bacteria; phylum Bacteroidota; class Bacteroidia; order Cytophagales; family Cyclobacteriaceae; genus Belliella; species Belliella pelovolcani. Next base: position 194,260 of record NZ_FTOP01000007.1, read on the forward strand.
CGATTATAGATTACCATTGCCATCTATCGCCTAAGGATATTGCGACCAATAGAAAATTTAATTCCATTTCGGAGGTTTGGCTAGCTGGTGATCATTACAAATGGAGAGCGATGCGAACGCTTGGTGTCAATGAACAGTACATTACTGGAAATGCCACAGAAGAGGAGAAATTTCAGAAATGGGCTGAAACTGTACCTTTTACGCTTAGAAACCCATTGTATCACTGGACCCACTTGGAATTACAAAGATACTTTGGTATTCAAGAACTTCTTGGGCCTGATACAGGAGCTAAAATTTATAAACAAACCACAGACCTACTGCAAACAACTGAATACCACACTCAGGGATTGTTGAAAAAAATGAATGTAGAACTCGTGTGCTCTACGGATGACCCTGTAGACAACCTTGAATTCCATAAAATAGCTGAAAGCAGCAGCCCAAACACTAAACTCCTTCCAGCTTTTAGACCTGATAAAGTATACGCAGTAGAGCATCCTCAAAGCTACAATGTTTACCTACAGCGATTATCTGATTCATCTGGGGTAAGTATCAATCAATACGATGACTTATTAAGTGCACTACAAAATAGGATTGAATTTTTCCACTCCAATGGTGGAAGTCTCTCAGATCATGGACTTGAGCAATTGTATTATTTTGAATTGGGAACTTATGATATCCAGATAATCTTCTCTAAGGTCATATCTGGAAAATCATTGGATCAGCAAGAGATCCAGTACTTCAAGTTCCATACGCTTTATGAACTTTGTAAAATGTATCATGCCAAAGGCTGGACACAACAATTTCACCTTGGTGCCTTGAGAAATACCAATGAAAGAATGTTGGGTTTACTTGGTCCAGACACTGGATTTGACTCGATTGGTGATTTCTCACAAGCAAGGGCCTTAGCCAGCTTCTTGAATCTCCTTGACGGTACAGACCAATTGACAAAAACCATTCTGTATAACCTCAACCCATCAGACAATGAAGTGATGGCTACTATGATTGGCAATTTCAATGATGGATCGGTCAAAGGAAAAATTCAATTCGGTTCTGCTTGGTGGTTTTTGGATCAAAAAGACGGGATGGAAAAGCAAATTAATTCATTATCAAATATGGGATTATTGAGCTGCTTTGTGGGAATGTTGACGGATTCTAGAAGCTTTCTTTCTTTCCCAAGGCACGAATACTTCAGAAGAATCCTCTGCAACTTGATCGGGCAGGATGTTGCAAATGGAGAGCTCCCAGCTGACGAGGCATGGTTGGGCAAGATTGTCTCCGACATCAGCTACTACAATGCCAAAAACTACTTCAATTTCTAAGAAGGAAAGTAAATGAAAGCGCTAAACAGAACTAACATGCAGGCTGAAAAACGCCCCGTCAAAGTCCTGCAATTTGGAGAAGGTAATTTCCTACGTGGGTTTGTGGATTGGATGATAGAGGAGATGAATGATAAGGCAGAGTTCAACGGAAATGTGCAGATCGTACAGCCACTTGACCAGGGACTTGGAGATATGCTAAACAAGCAAGATGGTCTTTACCATGTCAAGCTTCAAGGTTTACAAGCTGGCAAGACAATTAACCAAACCAAGCTGATCACTTGTGTGGAGGGTGTCATCAACCCTTACACTGATTACAAAGCGTACCTCAATCAAGGAAAAAATGCTGAATTGAAATTTATCATTTCCAATACAACAGAGGCAGGAATCGCTTTTGATGAAAATGATATTGATTACAGCCGCACACCCAATACTTTCCCTGGCAAACTTACTGCTTTGCTATATGAAAGGTTCAAAGCTTTCGAAGGGGCTTCTGACAAAGGACTTGTCATCATACCGTGTGAACTGATAGACAAAAACGGAGAGCAGCTCCAAATAGCCATATTGAAGTATGCAGACTTGTGGAAACTATCAGAGAGTTTCAAAAGTTGGATCAAGTCAAACAATACTTTTTGCAATACGCTTGTGGACAGGATTGTTCCTGGATTTCCAAAGGATAACATCAAAGAAATCCAAAAAGACCTAGGTTTTGAAGATAATTTGGTGGTCATGGCGGAGCCATTTCACTTGTGGGTGATAGAAGGGCCTGAGGAATTAGAGAAAATTTTCCCTGGATCAAAAGCAGGTCTTCAGATCAAATTTGTAAAAGATCAAAGCCCTTATAGAACAAGGAAAGTAAGAATTCTCAATGGGGCGCACACTGCCCTGGTTCCTGTGGCCTACCTAGCTGGACTAAGAACAGTGCGGGAATCTGTAGAAGATCCGAAAATTGGAGCCTTCATTCGTGAGACAATTTATGATGAAATCATCCCTACTTTAGATCTTTCTCAGGAAGAATTGGAGCAGTTTGCTTCTGATGTTTTGGACAGATTCAAAAATCCATTTATCCGACATGAATTGAGTGCGATTGCTTTGAATTCTATATCTAAGTTTAAGGTCCGTGTACTTCCAAGCATTTTGGAATATCATATCAGAAATGGATCATGGCCTAAAAACCTCATCCAATCTTTTGCTGCACTTCTGTTATTTTATAAAGGAGAACATGAAGGAGTCAAAACACCGTTAAACGATGATGCTGAAGTCATAGCATTATTTGAAAAGCTCTGGAGTAATCAAAGTGAATCGGCAATCGTGGAGGAAGTTTTAAAGAAAGAATCATTCTGGGGCGAAGATCTCAGTCAATACCAAGGCTTAAGCAAAGCTATAAGCGAAGCCATGCGATCAGCTGTATCAATTGCATAGTTATTATTTATTTGGGTTATTATTTGATTAAACAGGAAGTCCACGTGGGTTTCCTGTTTTTTATTTACTTTTGCCGCATGAATACACCAAATCAAGAAACCAAGGCAGTCTTATTGGCCAAATCTCAGCAGATGCTTAGAGATCAAATCGCTGATATTCAAAAGCAGCTCAGTGATCTTCAGGAGTCTTCTGAAGTTGAGGAGAAAAGTTCAGCTGGTGACAAGTATGAAACTCATCAAGAGATGCTCAATCAGAATAGAAACTTGCTGCAGAAGCAATTGAACACCTCAAAAGTCCTTTTGAATCAAATCAATGCTGTTCCTGTAAAAGCCTTGAGTGTGGTTGATGAAGGAGCTTTGATCAAGGTTCCTATGGGTTGGATTTGGATCTCTTCTCCCATCGGTAAGATTTCCTTAGATGGATTCGATTACCAATTGGTATCCAAAGACTCTCCTTTGATTACAGCTCTTTGGGGCATGAAAGCAGGGGAAACTGGGGAATTCAGGGGAAATAAAATAAAAATTGAGGAAATTTTGTGATACCATCATCGCCTTTTTAAGAGAAGATCTTCTCATCATCTTTTAAAAGTCGTTCATTTCAAAAAACAGATTATTTGTAACCGATTAAGTTTTAATCGGTTTTTTTATTTTTTTACTTCAACTTCTTTAATGCTTGGATTTTAGCATTTGAAAACTACTTTTTTCACATTTATTCAAGGTCATATTTATAAAATTAAAAAAGTATAAAATATTATTTTTTGAATATTCAGATTAATTCATTTTATTATCTCAAATCATCAAAATTTAAAATAGTATTTTATTGATTATGAAATACATAAATATCATTTCGTAATTATCAAAAGCAAAATTCATGTTTTATACGTCATTAATAGATAGTCAAAAAACAACAAAAACTAGTATAAAACATAGTTAATCTAGTCATCTAATCCAGATACAATATTCGTAATTGAGTAAAAATTTTATATGGAGAAAATTTACAGGATAGCACATATTTTTCTATTACTAATGTCTCTTGCTACTCTTTTTAATAAAAGTTTAGCTCAATCTCTTATACAAGACATTTACTCAATAAGAGAATGTGAAAAAACGGCTGAATATAGAGTAAGAGGAGGCGTTCCCCCTTACACTTACGTTTGGACTTTTGAAGGTAATGAAGTTCAGGTAGATGCGAATTTAGATCCAACTCAGACAAGTATACTAACACAGGCACAGAGCGGTACATATACTGTAACAGTTACTGATTCAGATAACAATTCTAGGTCTGCCACATTTGTATTTAGTGAATCTTCAAACTTCATCCTAGACATAGAAATATTAGAAGATCAAGAATGTGAAGGAACTACTTTTGGACGGATAATAGGAAATATAGAAAATGGGATTGCACCCTTTAGCATTAATATATTCAATGACCAAAATGTCTTAGTAAATAGTGTCAACTTACCAGGAAGGACTATCAACCTCACAGGATATCCTGCTGGTACCTATCTGATTGAAGTTATAGATGCCAATGGTTGTATTGAACTTACTGAAGTAGAATTAGAGGAAATAGAGCCTATCGAATTTGAAGAAGGAGCTAATTTGGGAGCATTTCCAGTGACCTGTGAAGACAATGGCAGCATTGCTTTCAATGTTTTGGACGCAGCAGGAGAAGTAAGATTTAGGATCAGAAGAGCTTCTGGTGGCTATGTCAACCCATGGACTGTGGCGCCAGGAGGCCAAGTAAGGTATGATGGGCTTCCAGTGGGAGATTATATCTTAGAGATCTCTGATGACTTTAGATTTGAAGACTGTCCAGAAGAATTACCATTTTCAATTGTCGACGAGGTACTTTTAGTATTCGATGCTTCTCCAACTGCAATCACATGTTTTGGAGAGAATGATGGGAGCATTCTTTTTCAAGTGAGCAGAAACTTTACGGATTTTTCTCCTCTACCCAATGAGGTGTTTGTAACTATCACAAACAGTGCAAATACGGTAATTTACGACAATATTAGCGTTTCGATTGGTGCAACTGATGGGGATTATTTATTTGAAAACCTCCAGGCAGGCACCTACACCATCACTACTCGACATGGTGGAATAGACTATCCCGAGTGTATACAGTCATTTACTGTTACTATTGATGGACCTGACTCTCCAATTTCAGCAAACATTACCAAATCAGACATTGCTTGTTTTGGGGTGAATAGTGGTAGTGCAACAGCAATGCCTTCTGGCGGATGGGGAGATTACACCTTTCTTTGGAGCAATGGAGCGACCACATCTCAGATTAATAATCTAGCTCCAGGCGAATATTGGGTGGATATTACGGATGAGGGTGGGTGTACCATCCGTAGAGAAGTCGAAATCATAGGCCCACCTGCCGAAATCACGGCCGATGTAAATGTACTGCAAAACCTCACCTGTGCAGGATCCAATGATGGTATTGCTGAAATCAGCAATATCCAAGGTGGCTACGGAGGCTACACTATTCAATGGGGAGTTGGGAATCAATCATCTGCTACTGCCGTGGACCTTCCAGCTGGATCCATTTCGGTGACGGTTACTGATTCAGGGGGATGTTCGAGGACATTCAATGTAGTCATCACTGCTCCTCCTGCACCTAATTTGATCATTGATGAAAACAATGTGACTTGCTTTGGTGGAGATGATGGCAGTGTGAGGATACAAGTAAGTGGATCAGATAGCTATACTGTCTCCGTCGCTGGTCAGACTCAGGTTGGTAATGATGTTACCTTCAATGGTCTTCAAGCTGGTAACTATGTGGCTACTATCAGCTATGGGGTCAATTGTAATATCTCACGCAACATCACCATTGGCTCACCTAGCAGAGTCATCATCAATAGAAGCAATGTCCAACTGAACAACATTTCTTGTTTTGGACAAGAGGATGGGTCCATATTAGGATTAACTGCGTCTGGTGGTACAGGTTTGTTAAGCGTGCAATGGCAAGAGAAGATTTCAGACACATATCAAGACATCACTGGAGCAAATTCACTAAACCTGACAGATCTAGGTATAGGAGAATACAAGATCATTGTAACAGATGAAAATGGTTGCTTTGATGAGTACGAGTATGCCATTACAGAGCCTAATCCTCTCAATGTATCCTCTCCTACCACTACTCCGGTAACATGCTTCAATGGTACTAATGGTAGCGTCTCTTTTACCGTTTCTGGAGGGCGCACTCCATACGCTTATTCATTGAATGGTGGAGCATTCACATTGACTAGCAACGGCAATATAACTATCCCAAATCTTCCAGCAGGCACAGGAAATACCATAGAAGTAAGAGATGATAGTGGCTGTACCGTAGATAACTTTACTTTTGATATCAATACGACACCTCCTATTCAGCTTGATTTTGTTGCTTCATATCAAGAAACATGTTTTGGGCAACAAAATGGTTCTATTGAAATCAATATTGGTGGTGGATCAGGAAATCTTAAAGTAGAATGGTATAGAGCAGGAGATTTTTCTACAGTCATTTCTACTAACCAAAACCTCTCTAATGTAGGTCCAGGCGACTATACTGTCAGAGTAATAGATTTGCTAGATGAATTCTGTTATGCACAGCAAACTTTCTCTATTGCCCCAACCCCTGATATTAATCTTGCCCTTGATGGTAACCCTACAAATATCCTTTGTTTTGGCGAAGAAACTGGCGCCATCAATATCAATGCATCAGGAGGTACGGGTACATTGACTTACAGTTGGACTGGACCAAATGGGTTCACATCCAATCAGCAAAACATCAGTGACATTGGCGCTGGATTGTATAGATTAAGGGTAACAGATAGCAATGGATGCTTCAAGGAATTGGTAGACATCCTTGTCGAGCAACCAGATACAGGTATTCAGATTTCTACGTTGAACTCTACTGCTCCATCCTGTCCAGACTCAGATGATGGCGCTATCCAAATGCAGGTATTTGGTGGTGCACCTGCTTACAATATTTCTTGGCAAAGACTCAATTCATCAGGTGATTTTGAAGGATTTCCTGGTACAGGACTTTCCTTGACAGGTATCCCAGCAGGCACTTACAAAATGCTGGTATCAGATGCCAATGGCTGTTCAGCAGAAAGAGAGATTGATCTTGTGGGACCTGATGAATTGATCATCAATGTCACTGGCATAGATGATGTATCATGTTTTGGAAGAAATGACGGACGTATCAATATTGCTGTTTCAGGAGGCACCTTCCCCTATTCATACAATTGGGATCATGGTTTTATCAATCAAAATGCAACAAATCTGAGTGCTGGCTTTTATGCTGTAACTGTCACAGATGCGAGAGGCTGCGTGATAAGACTAGAAAATATTGAGGTGGCACAACCTGCCCCAATCGAGATCAATTTGATCGAAACGCAAAGCCCTACTTGTGAATTTGATGATGGCCGAATTGAAGTAGAATTCATCGGAGGAGATGCCAGTTTTAGTAGTACATGGTATAGACTTCCAGAGAATGACGTTGTGGCCACCAACACGACAGTTTTAAATAATATAACCCCTGGTGTCTACAGGGTAGAATATGGCAATGGAAGTGTATGTACGGCTAGCAGAATCATCACCTTATCTGGTCCTGCTAGCCCACTTCAGCTCAATATCAGCGCACAAGACCCTACCTGTGACAATGACAACGGAATCATTGCCATATCTGCCTCAGGAGGTAGTCCCGGCTATGAATTTTTCATAGAAGTAGAAGGTGATCAGACACCGTTGACGAGTAATATCATCGCTAACCTAGCCGCAGGCAACTACCTAGTAACCGTGAGAGATAGCCAAGGCTGTGAGGTCACTCGTGCTGTCGATATCCAAAATCCTAACCAACCGATCTATGACATCGAGAAAATCCAAGATGTAAGTTGTTTTGGTGGCAATGATGGTGTTATTCATTTCGAAACTTTTGGAGACTTTACAGGAATCACATTCCAGTGGTTCAAAAGAGAATTTACAGGAGTTTTGAATCCTATCACCGAAGCTCAATTGGACGACCTGCAAGCTGGAACCTACTTTGTCCGCTTTACTTATGACAATGCCTGTACAATCGATTCTGAAGACATCATCATTGCTGAGCCCGCGGAAATAGTAATCACTACCCAAGTTGAACAGTTGGTTTGTTTTGATGATTTGGGTAGGATCACTATTCAAGTCAATGGAGGAAGCGCAGGAAAAACGCTCACGCTATCAGGACCTAACAGTTACACCAACACTGTAAACGATATCATAACAGGAAGTTATGATTTTGAAAATCTAGTTCCTGGAGTATACACTTGGACACTGGAAGATGTGGGTTGCGGCACACAAAGTGGAACACTAGAGATTTCACCTATTCAACGCCCTGAGTTTGATTTGTCGCAGGTAAACATCCTTTGTTTTGGTGATCATACGGGATCCATTATGGTACAAGATATTATCCTTGAAACCAACAGAACTTACAACGTATTCTTGAATGGTATCAACAGGGGGGTTCAAACTAACTTTAGCAATCTCCCTGCTGGAAACTACAGCATCCAATTGGTGGACAGTCAAGGCTGTGAATCTAGCATACAAACCATAGAAATCACCCAACCTGATAGACCTTTAGAGATCCTTAACCTCCTTATTGAAAATACTACCTGCTTTGAAGGGAATGACGGTAAAGTTTCCTTCGAAATCCTCGGCGGGACAGCTCCATATTCCTTTAGTTTGAGTGGAAATAATGGTTACAGTGTCTCTGCCGGTGAAGTCGACCCGCTATCAGAGATCACTTTTGATGATCTGAGAGCTGGTAGCTATACTATTGAAGTATTAGATGAAAACGGTAACTGTCAGGCAATCGCCACCTTCCAAATAACGGAGCCTGCCGACCTAATTTTTGACATTGAGGTTGGTCAGATTGCCTGCCCAGGAGGGACTACCTTTATCCGATTATTCCTCTCTGGAGGCACTACCCCATACAGTTATACTTGGGAAAAATTAGATACAGACACCGGAAACTGGGAGTTGCTAACTGAAACCAGCAATCAGCTTCAGGGGATCGCTGCTGGGAGCTATCGCTACAGTGCTACTGATGCGAATAATTGTGAAGTATTCTCTGAAATTGTGGAGATCCCTGATGGTTTAGCAGTTGCTATAGATTTCACAGCAGATGATATCTTATGTTTTGGTGGTAACACGCTAGTGAATCTCAGCGCAAGCCGTCCAGGCTCGAGCAATTTCACATTCTTTGTCAATGGCAACCAAATCTTTGGAAATACTTTCCCAGCTATCGCTGGAGCTTACCAAGTCTATGCACTAGACAATATCAATGGATGTATTTCTGAAGAAATCACCATCAGCATCAATCAGCCTGATGCTCCACTGAATTATGCTGGCTTTACAAGCACTCAACTTTCTTGCTTCGAGTCTAATGATGGAGAAATATCATTCTCACTTGCAGGTGGGACAGCACCCTATACCATCACATTCCTAGGCGCTACACAGATAGCGCAAGCAGACGAACTTATTACCTTCTCAGGATTGGAAGCAAACATTCCCTATGGATTCACGATAGAAGATAACAATGGCTGCTTGCTGACTATCCCTCCAGTGGTACTGACACAGCCATTCCCAATCCAAGTCAATAGTACTTTTACACCAATACAATGTTACGACGGCGATGGATCAATCACAGTTCAAGCAACAGGAGGTAGAGCACCTTTTAGCATCCTGTGGGAATATGCAGCAAATGGAGTAGATTTCGTCGAGTTAGATCAGTTTGAGGATCAATTCAGGATCAATGGTTTGAAAGCTGGAACCTATACATATACCTTGTCGGATAATGGCGGCTGCCCACCAGTTGTGGAAAGCATAGTACTCGAGCAGCCATCAGAGACAGTTTTAGACTTTACCTCCACGGAAGTGAGCTGCTATCAAGGTAATGATGGTACTATTAGCTTCTCCCCATCTGGTGGACCAGCTTCTAGCTATCAAATCTATTTCAATGGACAATTGATCAACGGCACAGAAGTGTCTGGCTTGAGTGCTGGTACTTATGAAGCATTTGCTGTGAGTGGAGGTTGTCCTTCCGAAGTTATTTCAATTACAATAAGTCAGCCTGAACAGGCTCTTGGAGCTACCTTAACCTATCCTACAGCAGTCCTCTGTCACAACGACCTTATCAATATTCAATTGGATATTTTCGGAGGAAATGGTGAATATGAAGCTGCCTTTGATGGCACTTTTGTTCCTGTTGGAGCCAGCGGTAATATCATTTTTGAAGACTTACTTCCTGGCACCTATACCTTGGAAGTCCGTGATCAAAAAGGCTGTTATTGGTCTGAAATCATCACTATCACCAATCCTCTACCCATTGAAATCAATCAAGTTGAACTCGAAAATGTAAGTTGTCATGATGGAAGTGATGGAACCATAACGGTCAGTATAAAAGGAGGTACAGGAATCTATACCTATCAATGGCTTGATGCATCAGGAAATGTGGTAGGCAACAATGCAAGCGTATCAAACCTTAGTCCTGGAAATTATCAATTGATCGTCCAAGATGAAAACGGTTGTTTACTTTCAGAATATTTCGATATAGAGAATGTAGATCCAATTTTCATTACTATTGATAGTATCACTTCTGTAAGTTGTCATAATGAGCAAAATGGTGGTTTTCTAATTGCTGCTACCGGTGGTAATGGCGGATACATCTTGTTTGTAGATGGTAATCAATACAATTCTTTGGATATTTCAGGACTTGGTGCAGGCACTTACCAAGTCTATGCAATGGACAGCAAGGGTTGTGTATCCCCTACGATTGACGTGGAGATCACTGAACCAGAGCCACTTGAATTAATACTTGACATCACACCCATCAGTTGTTTTGGTTCCAATGATGGTCAAGCTAGCGTCACTATCCAAGGTGGCACGGCTCCATTTGACATCAGGTGGTCTGATGGAAGTACAGAAACGAATAGAACTGGCCTACTACCAGGCAACTATGAAGTCGTAGTCATTGATGCTAATGGCTGCTTGATCAGAGAGCGTATCATGATTGAGCAACCAAGCCCATTAAATGCAACTAGTCAAATCAATCCTGTAAGTTGTTTTGGAGGTGTCGATGGTACAATCACCTTAAATATCAGTGGAGGAAGTGGTTCTAGTACGGTCATTTGGTATGATTCATTCAATAATGAAATCGCCCAAGGAAATGTACTTGACGGAGTAGCCGCCGGTGAATACAGTGCTGAAATTACCGACATTAGAGGTTGTACAATCAGTCGAACATTTATCATCCCAGGTCCTTTTGAGCCTTTGACTATAACTCCATTTATTTCTAATATCAGATGTGCTGGAGAGACTAATGGACGAATTGACTTGATTGTAACAGGAGGAACTGGCCCTTATACTTATCAGTGGTCCTCTGGAGAGAATACTCGATCTATCACCAATAAAATAGCTGGTAATTATGAAGTGGAGGTAACAGATTCCAATGGCTGTGTTTTGATAGAAAGTATTGAAATCAGCAGCCCAGAACCTATTCAAATCGTCGCAAGCGATTTGAATGATGTGTCCTGTAAGTTTGGAAATGATGGTAGCATCAATCTTAGCATCTCAGGAGGAACTGGCGATTACCAAATTCTTTGGTCAAATGGCGACCAAGGCAGAGAAATCAGCAACTTGAGAGCAGGTTTGTATACTGTTTTTGTATTTGACGAAAATACTTGCTTTGCGAGTGAGACTTTTGTTATCACAGAACCTGCGGAAGAATTGACGGTAATAGCCACGAGCAATACTGAACTTTGTAACCCAAGTGATGATACTGAGGTGATTTTAGATGTCAATGGAGGCACAGCACCATACACTTACCTCTGGTCCAATGGCTCCACTGCTTCATCGCTTCTAAATGTACCTGCTGGCATGTATTCAGTGCTGGTAACAGATTCCAATGGCTGTATCGTAGAAGCTGAGGTAGAAGTCAAAGATCCTACTCCTGGACTTCAGCTTTCTTTGGAAGGTACTACGGCAATCTGTGCATCTGGCGGAAGAGCAGAAGTGACCGCCAATGTCACTGGAGGTGTCGCTCCTTATATATACAATTGGTCCACAGGTTCAAGCAGCCCAACACTCTCCAATTTAGTTCCAGGCATATATACCCTTACAGTGACAGATGCCGCTGGATGTTCTATAGTAGAAGAAATAGAAATCTTCCCTCCTCTCAACTTGGCTGTAAGGCTAGACAATATTCAAGGAGTTTCTTGTTTTGGAGGCAGCGATGGATCAATAGCTATTTCTATTGCTGGCGGAATGGGACCATTCGAAATTGAATGGAGTCATGGATTAATGAATCAAACAACTGCCACTGGTCTTAGAGCAGGTAATTATACGGTAACTGTCAGAGATGCGACAGGCTGTAATACTACTGCCACTTACAATCTACGTGAACCTGAGCTGCTCACATTCTCTGAAACTGTCAATAATATTTCTTGCCATGGAGCAAATGATGGTAGCATCCAATTAGATATCAATGGTGGTACAGCTCCATACTCTTATCAATGGTCGCATGGATTCAATGGTAGAAACCCTAGAAACCTTGCGCCAGGAATGTATACTGTAATCATTACAGACCGCAATGGATGTAGTACTGGGGGAAGCTTTGGCATTTCTCAACCTGAACCATTGGAAATTGAAAGTGATCATTCTGAGGAATTACTTTGCTTTGGTGACGCACAAGGATTCATCAATTTGAATATCAGTGGTGGAATTCAACCTTATAGGATCATTTGGTCAGATGATCCTGATTCAGAAAGCTTCAATAGATCAAATCTAACCGCAGGTTCCTATAAAGTGACTGTCATTGATGACAATAACTGTATCATTGAAAAATCTTTTGAAATCCGTCAACCAGAAAATCTAGAAGCAAGGCTCCTCCATCGTTTTGATGTAGACTGCGAAAATCAAGAACTTACCGGAATTGCTTGGCTAGAAATCGACGGTGGAGCAGGTCAATATGACATCTGGTGGTACAATGGGGATGTCAATGATACCGAAACTAAATTCTACGAAAGCGGAGAAGTTTCTGCTATTGTAAGAGATGCTAATGGCTGTCAGGTAGAACTTTCTATCATGGTGGAAATGCCATTAGTTTTTACATCATCAGACTTCGTCTACACCATACCATCCCTAGGTACAGCAGGAGAAATCTTGGTAAATGATGAAGTCATGTTCATCGATCGGACTTTAGGTAATGTCATCGCATGGGAATGGAATTTTGGTGATGGTAATAATAGCACTAACCAAAACCCAACTCACACTTATAGAAGACCCGGCACATACACTATTTCTCTAAAGACCTTTGATATCTATGGATGTATTTCAGAATCCACTTTAGAAATAGAAGTTTTAGCTTCTTATAGAATCATGATTCCAAATGCTTTCACACCTAATGGAGATGGTGTAAATGATACCTTCTTCCCAAAGATGAGAGGGATCGCCAACTACGAGTTTTACATTTTCAATAAATGGGGAGAATTGATCTACTCTAATCTCGATAATAGAGATGAGGGCTGGGATGGTAAACTCAATGGAAAAATGAGTCCGAATGGCAACTATGTGTACAAACTAGTATTTACGGCTGAAGATGGTGAGACTGGTTCGCGTACAGGTGTATTTACTCTTGTCAATTGATAAATTTTAAAAATCGTACAAGCATGAAAAAAATTATACTTTTCCTATTTTTCATAACGCTGGCTATAGGTGTCAGTGGTCAAGATGTGCAGTACACCCAATTCTATGCTGCTCCAATGTATCTTAATCCAGCATTTACGGGAGCTTCTGAATTGACGAGGGTTGGTGCTAATTATAGGAATCAATGGCCAGGACTTGATCATTCCTTCAACTCCTATTCAGCATATATTGATCACTACATGTTTGATATCAACTCTGGCATTGGATTGATTTTCAATGCCAATAGAGAAAGTAAAGCCAAACTGGCAAACAATGAAGTAGGCTTGACTTATTCCTATAGAATTAAGCTTGGTTTTGGTTCTTATTTAAGGGTTGGAGGCCAAGTGAGTTATGTATCTAGGGATGCCTATTTTGGTGATTTGGTATTTGGTAACCAGCTTGACATCAATTCAGGAACTATTGGCAACAATAGTGGTGAGTTTCTCAGTGATGATTACAGACATGATTTCATGGATTACAATTTTGGTTTGTTATTCAACTCAGAGACAATATGGTTTGGAGTTTCTGGACACCACCTTTCTCAACCCAACACTTCATTCATAGATGGCAATATCAGCAGACTTCCAGTGCGCCTTTCTGCTCATGGGGGCATCAAAATCGATCTTGGCGAAGGACTGATCAATAATTTTTACAGCAATACCCGTCAGGAAAGAGCAGCAATGTTTGCATTCAATTACAAGCATCAAGCTCCATTCAATCAATTAGACATTGGAACTCAGTTTTTTATTCAACCTTTGGTATTAGGAATTTGGTACAGAGGATTCCCAGTCAAGTATGCCCTGCCAAATAATGAGTCCATAGCCGGATTAATAGGACTTACCTTAGAAAGCGGGCTTGATATAGGTTACAGCTATGATTTCACCTTGTCCAAAATGGGCAATTTGCAATCCGCTGGAGCTCATGAAATATCCATTCGGTATTCATTCCTCTTCGGAGATCCAAATCAAAGAAACAGAAGAAGTACGATTATCCCTTGTTTTAGATTCTAAAATTTAAAGAGACAAATAGGTGTTCCAAATCAATCCATTGTTTTGCTGGATAAACTCTTGAGAATTGATTAATCTACCAAATTGAATTGTTTGGCTAATGAATCCTATTTCAGATCGAATCAAGTGATTGATTTTTAGGCCAAATAACAATCCAATCCTATTCTGATCAAAAATATTTTGATTCACATTTTTCCCAAAACCAATCAAGATTTCATCGTAGGCTGCTAAATAGGGTGAATTTTTGTTTTGCACTTTCTTGATTGGAACATCCACCCTAGCCATATATCGCGCTCTATTTAGATAGACATTTTCATCTGACTTCTGTGATTTTGGGTCTTTAAAAACCCCCACCCAACGCTGCTCCAACATAAACCGATGCATAAGATTAACCTTACCGAGGGGATTATTGACCTGCACCATTTGAAAAATTCTATATTCGGGGAAGACTTTCCCAGCGCTTTGGATAGGAACTCCTCCATAGGGATAGGTATCAATGTATGCAATCCCTCCACGCAAAATTACTTGCGGATGAATTTTATAATTAAGTCCTGCCCTAAATAGGTTTTGTTGGCTCTGTTGAACTATATCATCTCTTCTCCACTGAAACTCACCATGGAGACCCCACTTTTCATCAATAGCTTTAGTCAGAAATGTAGCATACCAGCCAATGATATTATTTTCGCCTCCACGAAAACTTTGTGCTTTGAGCAATGAAGTGTGCATACTGAGCAAAGCAAAAAGTATGAAAATGACTAACTTTTTCATGTAATTTATGTGTTCTTATTTTATCTTAAGCACACAAAATTACATCCATACTCCGCTCTAATATGTACCAAGAATCACATAGTTCAGTCTATGGATTCCGAATGTGTGATGATAGCTCCAGCATTTTCCATTTCGATCATTGCTTTGGCAAAATCATCTGGATGTATATTGACTGCTCGGGTAGCATCTAAGATCAAATGAACTTTGAACCCCTCTTCAAGCCCATCCAAAACTGTAAACTTCACACAGTAATCTTCTGCCAATCCACAAACAAAAATCTCATCTACTCCATGATCTCTGAGAAACTTACTTAGGCCAGTATCTCCCTGCTTATTGTTATCAAAAAAACCAGAATAAGAATCTACCTGAGGGTTCATTCCTTTCTGAAAAATAGCCTTCCATTGGTCACGTTTGAGGTCTTTGTGAAACTCTGCGCCATCTGAGCCTTGTACACAGTGTACTGGCCAAAGTATCTGATTGACTCCGTTGAGTTTAATAAATTCACCGATCTCCTTACCGGGATGATTGGCAGCGAAGCTTCCATGATCTGCTGGGTGCCAATCTTGTGTAGCTACGACAAAGTCAAATTTCTCCTGCAATTGATTGATTATAGGGACGATCTGATCTCCTTCTGCCACAGCTAGTGCACCACCTGGAATAAAATCGTTCTGTACATCTACAATGATTAAAGCTTTCATGTTTTTCTTTGTGTTTTATCCATTTTAAGAATTTAGGTATTATTTTGAGTCTTTGTTAAGTACTGAAAATAGATCCCGTCTTTTCTTTAATTTAAAGAAGTTCAACCCTTACCAGGGTTGTCGTTCCTATCAATAATCTTTGTTCCCCGCATTTCATACGGGGCTATTGAAAGTTTAACCACTACGTGGTTGATTGTATTTTCACTTTTATTATTAAGTCTTATATCTTATGTCTTGTTTCTTGCATCTTATATCTTACTTCAACTCCTCCACTATCAAATCCGCTATGGTCTCAACTCTCAATAATTCAGATTCCAAGGCATAACTATTGATATGTGTATCAGTTGTAATTACTTTTTCTATTACACCAGAAGCTTTTATTTTTGTTAGTGCATCATTGGTAAAAAGACCATGTGTAGTAATCGTAAATATCTTGTTCGCACCAGCTTCTTTATATGCTTTGGCAGCATTGATCAAAGAGCCACCTGTACGAATCATATCGTCATAGATAACCACATCTTTGCCTTCTACATCTGCTGAGATGCTGGTTACTTCCGTTTTATCTCCAGAAACTCTTCTCTTGAATACAAAGGCGGCATTTACGCCCATATCATTTGCCAATGACTCAACCCACTTGGCCCTACCCGCATCAGTACAAGCCATTACAAAACCTGGCGCAGCCAATTCTAAAGCTACTTTGGTCACAATTGATTTGCAGTAAACATGATTGATCAAAACTTGACCTTCAAAATAATGCGGTATACCCTCAGAATGCAGGTCGAAAAACATGAAATGATTGCCTTGACTAGTTCTAGGTAGAGACGAAAACATCACTGCTCTCGATTTAGCAGTGACTACTTCTCCTTTTTTGACTGCACGCTCCATGGTCGAGTAACCAAAATAGGGAAAGATCACAAAAATTGATTTTGCGCCATATTTGATCAAAGCGTAAGCTAAGTCATATATTTCTAGTGTATCTGAATCGGTAATTGTTCCTCCTATTACTACTACGTCTCTTTCATATACATCGGTCAAAATCCGTTGATAGCGCTCTCCATCTGGAAATCGCTTGACTTCTATTAGTCCTTTATCAAAATTCCCAGTAGCTAAAACTCTATCTCTGAGATAGCCATAAGTCTGCGTGGAAAAAATGATTTTTTTATTATTTGTCATAGTTCTTCATTTTGAAAACAAGCGCTGTTCTAAGTTGATAGAGACTTTCCTCTAATCCCACTGGATAGACATGCGGATTCGTCAATCTTTTGTGTGTCTTATCGAAGTACATTAGGTTATCTTGAGCATTTTGTTTGATGGCATCTATCTTGAGACAATCATATACTTGGGTACCCTTTCTAAAAATCGGTTTTAGTAGATTGATTTCCTCAAAATCTTCAAAATTGATTCGCTTTCTTTTGGTAGGGTCAATCGGATCGATGATTGTGGTAGAAGTTTTACCCTCCATGTATTCTTTCAAAAATATCATATCCGCTACAGCCCTCCCGTTTTTCAAAAACCTACTTACCTGATGTTTTCCTGGAATATTTGTTTTAATGGATTGCTGAGAAACCTTCACTTTGGGTTCCCAAACTCCATTTTGATTTTTGATTGCAGCCAATTTGTAAACAGCCCCTAGAGCAGGCTGGTCATAGGCTGTCACCAATTTTGTACCCACTCCCCAAACGCTGACCGATGCTTCTTGAATTTTCAAAGAAGTGATGATATGCTCGTCTAGATCATTGCTTGCGACCACTTGAGCATCTTGAAAACCCGCTTCATCGAGCATCTCTCTTGCTATATTTGAAAAATAAGCCAAATCACCTGAGTCAATTCTCACACCAAGCATCTCTTTACCCTTCTCTCTCAGAATCTTTCCTACCTCAATCGCATTTTTGATCCCTGCTACCGTGTCATAGGTATCAACAAGGAAAACACATTTTTCAGGAAATGCATCTGCATAAGCTTTGAAAGCTTCTAATTCTGAATCAAAGGACATGATCCAACTATGGGCATGTGTACCTGATACTGGGATGCCAAACAACTTCCCAGCCATCACATTACTTGTAGCAGCGCAACCACCAATGTAAGAAGCCCTACTAGCAGCTAATGCGCCATCGATTCCTTGCGCTCTTCTCAGACCAAATTCCAATACAGAGTCGCCTTTTGCAGCTAGTACCACCCTAGCAGATTTTGTTGCGATTAAAGTCTGGAAATTGATGATATTAAGTAAGGCTGTCTCGAGAAGTTGACATTGTATCAAAGGACCTTTTACGCTGATCAAAGGGGTATGTGGAAACACCACCGTGCCTTCTTCTACTGCATCAATATCACATGTGAAATTCAATGATTTCAAATAAGCTAAAAATGTTGATTCGAATACAGGGCTGCCGTCGGCATTTTTCATTTGACCAAGGTAGCTCAGGTCATCATCTTTGAAATAGAAATTGTTGCAGAAATCTACCACATACTCAAGACCAGCTGCTATTGTAAAACCACTTTGAAAAGGATGCTTTCTAAAAAAAAGATTGAATACTGCCTCTTGTTCTGCCTTACCAGACTTCCAATATGCATAAGCCATGGTGAGTTGATAAAAATCTGTCAAAAGTGCCAGTGAACCTTGATACAGGTCTTTGGTGATTTTCATAAGGTTTATTTTTTGGGTTCAAATTTAGAGCTAAAAAATAAATAAACCCGATTTATCAAAAGAATACATTGATTTAGGTCTATTCTATTTAGAAGTATAATCTGATATTTTTTGGTGCAATTTGAGAAAATTCACCCTTAAAATACTTTCTTAAAAACTATGGCTATTTTTTTGTAGTTGAAGTTGAAAATAAAATAAAAAGGTATGGAAAAAATTTCTAATTGGATCACAACTGCTATGCTGATAGCTATAGCAACGTTTGGTATGTCTTGCAGCGAAAATGACGACATTCCTGGCCAAGGAGATGGAAAATTGGGTTTTGCTCTTTTAATCAAGAATGATGTAACTACCAATTCCAACGCTAGAATTCTTGATAATAGATTAACTATTGAAGATGGGTTCATTCAGGTAAAAGAATTGGAGCTTGAAATGGAGGGTAGAAATGAGAATGGTAGATTTGAAAAAGAAATTGAAATCAAATTTAGAGACATCAAGAAGGTAAGTTTAGATCGGTTCAATCCTGAAGTAGATTTTTTCATCAATATCCCAGAAGGTGAGTACGAGGAAATTGAAGTCGAATTAGATCTGATTGATTACAGAAATGAACCCTCCATTTTTTTAGCTGGATCTTTTATAAAAGCTGATGAAAGTATTGTCCCCTTAAGGTTTGAGCATTTCGGAGATGATATCGACTTTGAAGTTGAATTAGAAGCTAAAAATGGTGGTTACTTTACTGTTGATAGAATAAATAATCCCCTTGCACTCTTAGAAATCAACGTACTTAATTGGTTTGGCCAAATATCAGAGATTGAATTAGAAAATGCTCTTCTTACCAATGGTATTTTAATCATTTCAAATAATCAAAATAGAGAGCTTTATAGAAAAATCAGAGATAGAATTGAGGCATCATCAGAAATAGAAATTGAGCTCCGAAATTGATTATATGATTAATATTTGTTTTCCTTAATTTTCACGTTGTTTATATCTTTGAAAAGGCCCGCAAATAGTGGGCTTTTTTTATACAAAGATCCATTTTTATAATCAGCATACTATTTCAAGTAAGTTATACCGAAATACAAGATATGGTCAACAGAATGTGGGATTCTCGCCCCATCACCTGCTTTTTTAGAATTTGAGGCTAATTTTTTGTTCAAGGGTGTTAATATGGAGTAATCAGCAAATGCTTTACTTATTAAACCAACACAATTATGAAAAATAATTCAATCTTTTATGATTTTCTACTGGCAGGGGCTTTTTTAGCAATGGCTTCTTGCGAATTCAATGTAGAAGATGTTGTTCCGACAACAGTTGAAGTAGACTTAGCTTTTGCGCTAACTGAAGAAGATGACAACTTCAGTAATGTCAGAACACTCAACAGACTTACAATCAATGAAGCTGTCATGAACGTCCGCAAGCTAGACGTACGCGTACTTGGTCAATTGCCCATAGGTTCTAACCTAGATAGAAACTTTACTTTTGACTTCCCTGATACACCAAAGAGGATTGTCTATACCAATGATGAAAATGGACAAGACATCAATATCAGAATGCCAAGAGCATCTTATAGACAGGTCATGTTTGATTTAGATATCGTACAGGCGCCTGATGATGTTGCTGCATCCTTAGCTGGTGAGTTCGAAACTTCCCTCGGTGAGGTAATCCCTGTGAAATACGAACTTTATGGAGAAATTTTCAATTTCGACGGGAAATTTGAAGCTAAAGACCGAAACGAGGCTTTAGAGTTTGATCAACTGGATAAAGCGACCATGCTGGTTGAGCTTCACGCAATCAAATGGTTCAATGATATATCCGCAGAGGAGTTTGAAAATGCCGAAATCATTGACGGCGTGATGCTGATCAATCCTGAAACTAACTCTTCCATCTATGAAAAAATTAAAGCTAGAATCATAGAATTGACTGATATTAAGATAAGAATCCGTATCCATGAAAATGGACACGGTAACCCTAATAATCCTAAAGGTCCAGGAAATAGACCATAATCAAACACATCCATTTGAAAAGCTGCTGACTTACTCCGTTTTCAAATAATCCTCAAGAAATTGAGGATTATTTTTTTGAGGTTACATTCAACAAAACTCCTGCTAACACGAGAATCATTCCCAAATAGGTCAGTAAACTATAAGTCTCCTCAAAAATCAAAAAACCAAAACCTAGTGCATATACTATTCCCACATAACTCAAACTAGCAACTTTCGACAAATTAGCATTCTGATAAGCTAAGGTCATGAAATATTGCGCACCTTGGGTAAGTACACCGACGGTAAGGAGTACGACCCAATCCCAGCCTTGAGGCATCACCCAAAAAAAATAAGAAACAATAGCCGCAATTGGTGTAGTAATCAAGGGAAAGTAGAACATGATTACCAATGGATGCTCTGAGTTTTTCAGTTTCCTAATCACATTATAAGCCACACCCATCGCCAAAGAAGCAATCAGACCCACACCAAGATCAAAAGCAGAAATCCTAGGGTCAAAGCCCTCAATGATCAACACCCCAACAAAGCTAACTCCAAAGAAAATGTATTTTCTTTTTGCTACTTTTTCTTTGACAATAAATATCCCCAAGATGGTTGTAAAAATCGGTGCGAGGTAATTGATCGTAACTGCACTAGCAAGGGGAATGGTCTGTAGATTGTAGAAAAACGCCATCAAGCCCACAGACCCAGCTATTCCTCTTGTGATCAATAATGGTTTATTTTTTCCAAAAAGTGGTACATTGATACGCTTCAATGCGATATAAGTCATAAAAAAACTGAGCACTGATCTGAAAAGTATAATTTCTATCGCAGGGATATGCGGAATCAATTTGACAGATACATTCATCAGGGCAAAAAGAAACCCCGCCAATAGCATGTGCTGTACACTTTTTTTGCTCAAGAGCTTAGATTTTGGATGATTAATGAATGTTTAAGGAATATTCATTCGTAATAGTTCAATCTCAACTTTTCGGTAAAATACCAGTATCATTCTGATTATACAAAAGACTAAATAGGGATATACGGAACTTTGCCAATAACATTACAATATTCCGATTTATCTAACTTCCGATATTTATTGATACCTGCCCGACGCAGGCGGGTTGGATACTTATGGATATTGACCATCAGCAACCGAATGAACCAATAGAATGAAGTTACTGGCAAACAAGCGTATAAATCAGAAAGCTAAAAATCAGGAAGTAATTTTCATTAGGAAATATTTTATATGTGATGGTATGATGCCTAAAAATAATTTTTAACCCCGCAGCAACGCCAATTCGCTATAAGATGATCTTTCCGTCTTGCATGGTCAGCATCCGATCGGCCATTTGAGCTAATTCTTGGTTGTGAGTGACAATGACGAAAGACTGTCCAAATTCATCTCTCAACTTGAAAAATAACTGATGCAAATCCTCTGCACTTTTGGAGTCTAGGTTTCCACTAGGCTCATCTGCAAAAATAATCTTGGGGTCATTGATCAGTGCCCGCGCTACTGCGATACGTTGCTGTTCACCACCTGAAAGTTCAGCAGGCTTATGATCTAATCTTCCACTTACACCAAGAATCGAGGCGAGTTCCAAAGCTCTTTTTTTCAACTCTCTCTCCCCCCTACCAGCAATCAATCCAGGAATGATGATATTCTCTTCAGCCGTAAACTCAGGAAGTAAGTTGTGAAATTGAAAAATAAAACCAATCTCCCTATTTCTGTAAGCCGCCAATTGATCACCTTTCAGTTGTGAGATCACCACATCACCTACAATGACCTCGCCTTTATCTGCATCATCCAAGGTTCCCAAAATATGCAAAAGGGTACTTTTGCCTGCACCAGATGCTCCAACGATGGAGACTACTTCTCCAGCTTTGATCATAACATCCACGCCCTTAAGCACATGGAGATCTCCATAATATTTTTCTATTCCTTTAGCTTCCAGCATTGTGTAAATTGATTGAGGATCAAAATTAAAACATATTCGAGGATTCCCTCAAAAATGCCATTATTTTACCAAAAAGAGGCATACTTAACTTGAAAAATCAAGACGAAGGGCTTAACTTCGGGCAAAAATTTCACAAGGATGAATATACACGAATATCAAGCAAAAGAAGTTTTAAAGAGTTATGGTGTTAGAATTCAGGAAGGCATCGTAGCAGAGACCCCTGAAGCAGCACTCGAAGCAGCCAAGAAACTCAATGCAGAGACAGGCACTTCATGGTATGTGATCAAAGCACAAATCCATGCCGGTGGACGTGGTAAAGGCAAAGTTCAAGAAACTGACTCCAATGGTGTGGTACTTGCCAAAAAATTGGAAGATGTAGCTGAAAAAGCCAAAAACATCCTTGGTGGAACATTGGTAACGCACCAAACAGGTCCAGAGGGCAAAAAAGTAAATAAAGTCTTGATCGCTGAGGATGTGTACTATCCAGGTGATTCAGAACCAAAAGAATATTACCTATCTATCCTTCTTGACAGAGCAAAAGGTAGCAACGTAATCATGGCATCTACAGAAGGTGGTATGGATATCGAAGAAGTAGCAGAAAATCATCCAGAGAAGATCATCAAAGAATGGATCGACCCAAAAGTAGGACTTCAAGGTTTTCAAGCTAGAAAAGTTGCTTTCAAACTAGGTTTGGAAGGAAACGCATTCAAAGAAATGGTGAAGTTCATCACTGCGCTTTACGCAGCTTATGAAGGAACTGATTCTTCACAGTTTGAGATCAACCCTGTATTGAAAACATCAGACAATAAGATCTTGGCAGTAGACGCCAAAGTGAACTTGGATGACAACGCACTTTACAGACACAAAGACCTAGCTGATCTTAGAGACTTGGCTGAAGAAGATCCTTTGGAAGTAGAAGCAGGAGAATCAGGCTTGAACTATGTAAAGCTTGACGGAAACGTAGGCTGCATGGTAAATGGAGCTGGACTGGCTATGGCTACTATGGATATGATCAAACTTTCTGGTGGTGAACCTGCCAACTTCCTTGATGTAGGAGGAGGAGCTAATGCTACTACTGTAGAAGCAGGTTTTAGAATTATCTTGAAAGATCCAAATGTAAAAGCCATCTTGATCAACGTATTTGGTGGGATCGTAAGATGTGATAGAATTGCCAATGGTGTAGTTGAAGCTTACAAATCAATCGGAGACATCAGCGTTCCTATCATCGTAAGACTTCAAGGAACAAATGCTGAAGAGGGTGCAAGAATCATTGACGAATCTGGCTTAAAAGTATCTTCTGCAATCACTTTGAAAGAAGCTGCTGAAAAAGTAAAATCAGCAATCGCTTAAAATATTTAAAACAGGGCTGATACTTTATCAGCCCTTTATGCACCCGTAGTTCAACTGGATAGAATATCGGATTTCGGCTCCGAGGGTTGAGGGTTCGAATCCTTCCGGGTGCACTAAATTCATCGTTATATCTTTCAAAATTGATTTTACATGATTCGATTTTGAAAGAACTGAAAAAGCAAAAAGATCTAAAAAGTTCCAAATTGAGCAATCAGAGCACTTTATTTATCAAATATTTGTTTAAAACTCTTTCAAAAGCCCCCTCGAATGACGAGGTGGGCTTTTTGATTTTTGGTCAAAAAACAACCAAATTTTTCAAAATTCCCCCCATTTAAGTTGCGTCATCCGTGGAGTCATTTTTTTTAGAAAAAAAGACGCAACGAAACATGGATAACCAACTGAATATGAACATGTTCCAAGATCGAACATCTTGCGTTATGAACGTCATTTTAGTATGTTTAATAGTTAAAAAAAATGCCATGTTAGATTCAAGTTTCGGAATGTTTTTCTTTTTGAAAACCTCCAAATCAAAAAAATCTCAAAACTCGTTTGTCTATTGCAAAAAATGATGAAGTTGACCCCCAGTTGACGATTTAAATTGACCCCCAGCTGGTGATGCAAATTGACCCCCAGCTGGTGATGTAAACTACCCCCCGTCAAAAGTTATTTTTTTGGAATGGAATAGGAAGCTTTTAAGTCCTGTTAGGAGTGCAAACTATTAAGCATTCCCATGGCCAATCGCACTCTTACCATGAACAAGATCAAACAAATTTTACGAGGCCATTTTGATGGCCATGGCTCCAAGCAGCTCA
>NZ_FTOP01000009.1 GCF_900156785.1 Belliella pelovolcani
GGAGAAAACTTTCGTCTTGTTTGCTTGTTCATAAGGTTAAATTTAAACGGTTTTTTTTAACTTAACCTCTGGTCTCAATTTTGGGGAGTATTATATCGTGACCATTGTAGATGGGTAAGTTGATATCTAAAAGAATCAAATCAGGTCGTTGGGCATTCTGATGTTTTCCTCTTTGAAATAAAAAATCAAGCGCTTCCTCTCCATTTTTAGTCACACTGATATTGGTCAAAATTTTACTTTCTTCAAATGCATCAAGTGTCAAGACTACATCTCCTTCATTGTCCTCTACCAATAATATATGAACTGCTTCCATATGATTTTTTTATTTTTTAATAGTAAAGTAAAAACTGCTACCCTTACCTAAGGTAGATTCAACCCAGATTTTCCCTCCCCAAGAGTCTACATGTTTTTTTGCGACTGCAAGGCCTAAGCCTGTTCCGTCAAACTGCTCCTTATCGTGTAGTCTTTGGAAAATTATGAAAATCTTATCAAAAAACTTAGCATCTATGCCTATTCCATGATCTTTGATTTGAATGATATAATGATCAGACTCTTCTTGAGCACTAATCTCAATCAAAGGAGGCTCGTTTTGTTTAGTATATTTTACCGCATTGTCTAGGAGAGAATGAAGTGTTTGAGTCAGAGCTGCTATTGGTCCCATTATTTTTGGCAAGCCATGATTGATGAATTGGACATCTTTTTCTTGAATCACCTTCCTCCTGAGTATTTTATACTGAGCAAAAAGCTCATTCAAATCAATTTCTATTTGGTCCTCCATGGCATTGCCAGCTCTAGAATATTCTAATAGATCCAATATGATCTGTTTCATTCTACGAGCACCATCAGTTGCAAAGTGGATATATTGATGTGCTTTTTCATCTAATACACCACCATACTTCCGTTGCAATTGATTCATAAAACTCGTGATCATTCTCAAAGGCTCTTGAAGATCATGAGAATTGATAAAGGCAAACTGTTCTAGTTGTTCGTTACTCAACTCTAGCTCCTTGATATGTTTTTGAAGCTTGATATTGAGTTCTTTTACTGCTTGCTCTTGTTTGATCCTCTCTGTGATATCCGTCATAGCCCCCACCATCCTGATTGCTTTTCCAGATTCATCTCTAATGATGATTCCTTTGTCTATCACTGTTTTGATACCTTCAGTTTGATGATGAACCCTATATTCTGCTTGCCAATACTCCTGAGTAGTATCTGCAAGTGCTTTTTTTAGACTTCCTTTTACTTTAGGAATATCTTCCAGATAAAAACTATCTTGCCAGAATTCGGCTTCTTTGAAGTTTTTCTTTACCTCGTAACCAAATAGCGCTTCAAACCCATCTGTTCTATAAAACTGATCATTGGCAATATCCCAATCCCAAATAGCATCTGCCGTAGCTTGGGCAACTTTTTGAAATCGTTCGTTAGCTTTTAGAATTTCAAGCTCAGCTTCCTTTTTATAATCTATATCTCTGAAAAACACACTTATACCATCCTCTGCTGGATAAGCGTTGACTTCGAACCATTTGCCATAATAATCTTCAAAAGTAATCGCTTCGCCTGTTTCCATTACTTTCTTGTAATTATGGTATGATGGCAGGTTTATAGCGTCAGGGAATACGTCCCAAAGGTTTTTATTGAGAATATTATCTTTTTTGACATGCAATAACTTCTCAGCAGTTTGATTCCAATAGGTAACTTTATAGTTCTTATCCATTGCGAAAAAGGCATCTCCAATACTCTCAAGGATTTTCTTCTTTTCTTCTAAAGCATTAAGCATGTCTATCTCTGCCTTTTTACGATCAGTGATGTCCAATATAATCGCCAAAAACTCTTGAATTCCTCTTTCCTCTACAAGCTGCAAATGAACTTCAACAGGATAGGTTGATTGATTCTTACGCTGATGGATAGTGAAAAAGACAATTTTATTTTCTTGATGATTAATTAGTGGAGCGACTAATTTCTTGAAATCATCAAGGGCATAATTTGGTTTGATATCAACAGGTGTCAATTCTTTTATTTCTTCGCTGGAATAACCCAAATTCAACAATGCGCAATGATTCACATAATTGAACTTGAGAGTTTTGGCATCAAAAATGTAAATTTCATTAAGACTACTCTCCTAAGTATTCAGTAAGTTTTCCTTCTGTGAGATAATTTTCTTTTGTTCATCAATATCTTGGAAGCTACCAAAGACACGAATAGGCTTTTCATTTAAAAACTCAACTTCACCGATGGACCTTACCCATTTTTCATTGCCTTTAGCTGTCATGATTACTGCTTCCAAATCCCAGGGTTCTCCAGTCAATATCGCATGTTCAACCTTTTCTTTGATAATACTTTTGAAATCTTCCCTGTAAAAACCTATTCCTTCCTCAATAGATAAATCTTGATGAAGGTCTATTTCATGAATCTCTTTAGTGACCTCGGAAAAGAATACTTTATTCGTACTCAGATCAATTTCCCAGCTCCCTGTCTTAGAAAGAGCGGCCGTCTCTTCATATAACCTGTTTAACTTCTTTTCAAGCGTAATATTCTTTGCAGAAGAATAGATCAAACCTTCCTCCTCATTGATGATTGAGTTCCAGCTGAGCCAGATAACTTCCCCAGATTTAGTGATATACCGATTTTCAAATACCTCACTGACTTCATTGTTGACCACCTGACTATGTTCTTGATTGGTTTTGATTAGGTCTTCTGGATGTAGTAGTTCTCGGTAGTTTTTCCCTATTAATTCTTCGATTTCGTAGCCGAGCATTTGAGAGCCACTAGGGTTGACTTTGAGAATTGCTCCATCAAAATTGGTAATACAAATCAAATCTGGAAGTGCATTGAATAGTTCCTTGTATTCTTCTTCTTGTCTTTTCCTAAATATTTCAGAACCAATAAACTGCTCTAGTCTATAAAATAGATTTTTAAAAGGTTGTAAGTAAGTGTCTTCTTTTGTACTACCGATTACCAAAGCACCAATCACCCGTGCATTATGTAGTAATGGAATACCAAGTAAGGATCTAATATTTGCTCTAGTAGCTGCTTCTTGTCTGATAAAATTGGTTTTGATTTGACTCTTGTCCCAAATAATTGGTTTCCTTTCTTCCCATACTGCCCCTGGTAATCCTTCACCCATCTCGAAGTAGCTAAATATTTCACTATTTGTGAAAAATACCTCACCGGCTTGATCAGTAAAGTACTTCGCTCTTTGGAATATCCCTGTTTGCTGAAGATTAGGCAGCCAAGCTTCAGCTAAGCTAAACTCACCAAAATCTGCAATTACTTTGCAAACTTCTCTCAAAGATTCATTGAGATTATCATATTGCTGAAAAACTTCACTGATATCTGCTAGAAGTTGCTTTTCAAGCTCTTGGTTTTTTAAGTTGCTGACATCCCGCTCTATGGCTATCCAATGGGTGTACCAACCTGATTCATCTGCGACGGGTGATACAGAAAAATTGATCCAAAAAGGTGTTCCGTCTTTTTTATAATTGACCGTCGTAATCTCATGTGATTCCCAATTTCTCAATGCGCTACCTAAGTTAGCTAATGCCTTTTTATCAGATTTAGGACCTTGAAGAATTCTTGGTGTCTGTCCTATTACTTCTTTGGCAGAATAACCAGTCATTTTGGTGAAAGCATCATTCACAAAAATGATTTTTGGTCCAGGTTCTTCAAAAGGTTCTGCTTCAGTAATCATCACAGCATCTTTGGTATGCTTGATGACACTTTCTAGTAATTTGAGGTGATGCTCTTCTTTTTTCTTAAAAGTAATATCTCTACAAATTACCAAAACAGCATCTCTTTCACCGAATATTAAGCGGTGTCCATTGACAGCCATCAATAGCTGACTTTTATTTTTTTCAAATGGATAAACTCTCCAAATGTTAAATTACCTGTACTCTTTTTTGCCTTCTGAATGGCTTTTTTCAACTTGGGAAGTTCTGATGCAGGTCTGATATCTTTTAGGTTCATGTTCAAAAATTCTTCCCTGGTATAGCCGTAATGCTTTACAGCGGCATCATTGACTTCCAAGAATTCAAAAGTATTCAGGTCATATACCCAAGAGGGGAGAGGGTTGAGAAAAAACAAGGTGGAATAGTCAGGTTGTTGAGGCATTTGATATATAATTTTAAATAATCCACACAGGTCAATCTCCTGAAAGCTATATCAAGGCTACCTTAAGTATTAAATAATGAGGATAATGGCTCTAGTGCCTTGATTTCTTCCATATTTTTCATGCTGACTGGTTTTTCTATATAACCTGCCACTAATTCATACTGACTAGCTTTGATACGATCGGATTTATTGATGGATGAGGTGATGATGACAACATACACGGGGAAATCTAATCCCATGGAAGGGATAAAATCCAAGAAATCCCAACCGTCGAAATCAGGCATATTGATATCCAATAAGATAATTTGGGGATTATTACTGTCTTTTTGATTGTTCAGATAGCCCAAAGCATCTTGACCTGTCAGAAAACCTTGTGGATCATGGTGCAGTCCACTTTTAATAAGTAGGTGTCTGACGAGTTTGATGATAATATCTTCGTCGTCAACAATTAAAATATCGTATTTCATTTTAGGGAATCTATATTGATTTGCTCAGTTTTATTCGTAATATCTCTGATAATTCTATCCAATTCATCTGTTGAGTTGAGGATATGCTGCATCATTTCTTTTTTGTCTATATCTGGATCATCATCATCAGTCATATTGATCAAGTTGACTAAACCCATCAATCTTGCTAGTGGGGCTCTAACCACATGCGACTGAATCCAAGCGATTTCCTTTAACTTCTCATTTTGCTTTTCTATGGCACTGATGTATTGAAACTTTAAGGTTACGTCATTAGCTAAGACCAGTAGGGCTGGATTTCCTTCAAAGTCCAAGTCATTGTAGCTGATTTCTACATCGATTTGTTCTCCATTTTTTTTGAGATGCTTGAAAACACCAGGGTTTTTTCTTCCTTCAAGCTCCTCATTTTGTGCTATGGTTTCCATGACTCTATCCTTTTCTGATTCAGGACGAATGTCAAATACAGTCATTTCCAAAAACTCCTCCTTACTATACCCATAATGTGAAATTGCTGCCCTATTGACATCTAGAAACTTGAAAGTTTCCTTGTCAAAAACATACATTGGAAGGGGACTTAAATGAAACAGTTCTCTATATCTCTTCTCAGAATCTTCTAATTGATTGAAAACTTTCTTACGCTCAATGGAATAGGTGATGCTTTTCTGGAGAATGTCAGATTTAAGTTCATCTTTTAACAAATAATCCGCAGTACCCATCCCAATGGACTTGATAGCAAAGTTCCTATCTGAATAGCCTGTCAGTACGATTACAGGGATATTTCCGGCAAATTTTAAGATCTCAGTCACCAACTCTTCTCCACTTCGATCAGGAAGACTCAGGTCCAAGAGGATCACATCGTATTTTGAAGTATCTCTAGTGAGGGCTTCTTTACAGGTACTGGTATGTTCGATTTCTAAGTAATTAAACTCTTCCTCCAAATACTCAGAAATGAGCAAAAAATCCCCCATATTGTCTTCGATAACCAATATCCGCATCAATGCTTCCTTCTCGTTCATATTAGCTGGTTTTGTTGGGTAGAGTTACAATGGATAACCAAAAGTTCTCAATACTTACTACTGCTTTTATAAAGTCATCCACATCGATTGGTTTTGTAATGTAGCAATTGACATGATTTTTATATGATTCATTGATGTCTTTTGGAGAAGATGAAGTAGTCAGCATGATAATAGGTATGTGCTTATACGCTTCACTATTTTTAAAATACTGCAAAACCTCGTGACCATTTAGTTTAGGAAGATTTACATCTAGAATGATTAGATCTGGCGGTAAAGCATCTTCGTATTCACCGATTTTTTCTACATACTGTATTGCTCTTTCACCATCTTTGACTACACTGATGGTGTTTTTCATCTTGGCTTCTTCTAATGCTTCTAGTGTCAAAAGGATATCACCCTCGTTGTCTTCCACCAGTAAAATATGGACATTTTTCATATTGATATTGTGATTCTTGAGGTGATTATCCCAAATTTTAAATCAGTATTGTACTATCCGAATATACTAAAAAGTTTGGCTTATCACATGTTTAAGCAAAATTTTCAGGTGATTTTTTGATGGTAAAGGTGAATTTGGCACCTTGACCAAGGGCTGATTCAACTGATATATGACCACCATGTTGTTGGATGATTTTCTTACAAGTGGCCAGTCCCATTCCTATCCCCTGATATTTCCCTGAGGCTTTGGTTCTTGTGAAAAGGAGAAATATCAATTCTTGATCTTTCTTGGCTATTCCCGGGCCATTATCCTTGATTGTAAACTCCCAATAATCTTCCAAGTCTTTTCCAGAGATTTCTACCTCTGGTGTTGCTTTTTCAGCGCTATATTTCAAGGCATTGCTGATCAGATTCTGAAGGACAATCTTGATTGAAGTTCTTGATGCTTCTATCATAGGGAGAGGATGGACAGTAAGATTCATGTTTTTCTCGTCAATCTGAGCTTGATGCAATTCTTTGATTTCATGGATCAGTACTTCTGGATTGAAGGTTTCTCTGGCTTGATCTACATAGCCAAGCCTTGCATGATTAAGCATTTCTGTGATCAAGTCCTGCATCTTGATCGCACTATCTCTTGATATTTGAATATATTGCTTGGCTTTTTCGGGAAGATTGTCACTGTATTTTTTGTCAAGGAGTTCCATGAAGCTTTTGACCATTCTAAGTGGCTCTTTCAAATCATGTGAGACCATGGAAGCAAAGGTATTAAGTTCTTGATTTGCAGCCTCCAGCGCTTGGTTTTTGTCCGAAAGTGCCTCTTCAAATTCTTTTCTTGTACTGATATTTACCCCAGTTCCAATAATACATGGTTGCCCACGGTAGATGATTGGTTTGGCTTTGAAAAGATAGGGTGTTGGTGCACCTGTTTTATGTTCCAGATAGGCATCTACTTGGTAACTTCCTAATTCATAGGCTTTCAGTATGGCTTCCTGAACTTTGGTTCTATCTTCTTCTAAGATAAGGTCTAATACATTTGGCAGATTGGAAAACTCTTGATGAGAATAACCTGTAGCAGTTTCGGTATAGCCGTTCCATTTTAGGAGTTTTCCTTTTTGGTCAAATAAGAAAAATAAAGAGGGTACATTGTTAATTAGCGTTTGAGTAAGTTCTTTCTCTCTCTTGAGCGCTCTCAGAGCTTTCTTTTCGTCGGTGATGTCTTTGGCTATGCTCAAAATAGAAATGACTTTCCCTTCTTTGTTAAACAATGGAGTGACTGTTATGGAGAGCCATTTTTTATTCCCTTTCAAGTCTATGATTCGAAGTTCCCTTTCTAGTCTTTCAAAATGATCTATGCTCTTAATGATTTCATTAGCAACAGACCTATCATGGTCATGGAAGAATTTAAGAATATTAACACCAAGTATATCGGCGTAATTTTCAGAACCTAAAGTATCTAAGGTGATGGGGTTGCATCCCAATATCTTACCATCTAAACCCACGTCTATGATAGCAGTTGGGATATTGTTTAAAATGGATTTCAATTTATTACCGCTGGGGTGGATGGGCTGAATAAATAAGGCTAAATCTTGATTTTCATTTGATAGTTTTTTAATCTCAATTTTAAACTCCTCTAGCTGTGCAGAATTCTTGATGAAATTATAAAACCTTGTTTTCCCTCGTTCATTCACGACATCTAAAAGATGGCCCAATTCTTCCAGTTGATTACTTTCGAGATGCGGAGACAAGGCGCTATCTATCGGCCAAAGATCAAAGTTTTGATCATGACAATCTGCCCACTCGCAAAAAGCTTCATTGCAAGCAATTAATTTCATGATGCCCGACTCTTGCCGAATAATCAAAGATGGTATTGGCGATATGTCAAAAAGCGCCTGATACAAGACTCAGAGGGTTTTATTTATTGAGAAATAAAATGTGCTGTTTTCACCTTTCTCAGATTCAACCCAGATTTCACCTTGGTGTTGTTCCACTATCTTCTTAGCAATCGCAAGTCCCATGCCAGAGCCACCATATTCATTTTTTGGATGTAGCCTTCTGAAAACATGGAAGATTTGTTCATGATAAGCTTTTTCTATCCCTATGCCATTATCGCTTATAGAAAATAACCAATGATCTGGCAATGATTTAGCTTTGATTTTAATTTCAGGCTTTACTTCAGGGGCATGGTATTTCAATGCATTGTTGATGAGGTTTTGAAATACTAGCTTGATTGGGATTTTTTTTCCTCTGATAGTGGGCAGCAATTCTGATTGAATGTTCGCATTCTTTTCTTCAATCACTGAACCATAAAGTTCAATGACTTCATTTAGCACTTCATTACAGTCTACATTTTTGATTTGACTGTCATTGCCATCTATTCGCGCGTAGGTCAATAAGTCATTGATCAAGGCGGTGAGTCGCTCAGATCCATCTACTGCATAATGGATGTAGGTTTTTGCTTTATCATCCAAATCCTGTCCATACTTACGCTCCAAAAGATCCAAAAAGCTCTTGATCATTCTCAGTGGTTCGCGCATATCATGGGAAGCCACTGATGCAAACTTGGCAAGTTCTTCATTTGAATTTTGTAATTCAAAATTGAGTCTTTGAAGTTTATCTTCTGTAGCCAAGCGTTCAGATATGTCCCTTGCTGTGGCTACAAAATAAGTCTGTCCATTGATATCTTGATACTTAAGCACTACTTCAATAGGATAAATAGATCCATCTTTTCGTTTATGAACTGTTTGAAAATTGATGGTTTCTTGTTCCCTTTTTACCATAGGCGCCACCATTTCTCTAAACTGGGCATGGCTGATATTAGGCTTGAGATCAAATGGGGTCATGCCAAGCAACTCTTCTTTGGAATATCCTAAGTTGTTAATTGCTCCTTGGTTGGCGTAGGTGAAATTTAAGGTGTCTGAGTGCATCACATAGATTTCATCAGACACATTGTTGAGCAGCTGAAGAATCAGCTGATTTTCTGAATTGACTTTATTTTTGGACTTCTCATTTCCTTTCTTTTTGAGTGCATTTTCGATCGCTACTGGAAGTCGCTGTAACCTGTCCTTGAGTACATAGTCATCGGCACCATCTTTTAAAATTTCTACTGCAAATTCTTCAGAAACCGTACCTGTCACTAAGATGAACGGGCAGTCCAATTGCTTTTCTTTAAAAATCTTCAGAGCATCTCTAGAATTGAATTGAAAAAGTGTATGATCTGATAAAATAGTATCCACTGTTTCAGAACTCAAATAATGCTCAAAATCAGCTCTAGTATCTACAGTTATTAACTCATGGTCCAAATTGGAGTTTTTTAAGACCCGACTCACCAAGTTGATATCATCTTCTGAATCTTCTAGGTACAAAATTTTTAATTTATTCATCTTGCTGGGAATTGTGATAGTAATCAATCCAATACTGTAACATCTCGTGCATCATTTTGGTATATTCTTCATAGATCATCGGCTTCACCAAATAACTATTGACACCTTTTTTGAATGCAGCTTCTATGTCTTTTTCTTCCATGGAAGAAGTCAACATGACGATTGGGGTGTTTTTGAACTGACTTGACTCCTTGATAAAAGCTAGAACTTCTAAACCATTGATCTTCGGTATTTTCAAATCTAAGATAATCAATTTGAGGGAGTTGATGTTGTATTTGTCTTTACTATTTTTAATAAAATGAAGCACTTTTTCACCATCTTCTAAATGCAAAACTTGAAGGCCAGAATCATATTTTTTGATAGCTCTCAAACTCAGTTCCGCATCGCTGGAATTGTCCTCAACCAATAAAATATCTATCGCTACCATTTTAGTTTTTTGGTAAGGTGAATGAAAATGTTGTACCAATACCTTCTTGAGAATCAACCCAAATTTTTCCTTGATGCTTGTTGATGATTCGCTTGACGATGGCAAGACCCACTCCTGTACCTTCGAATTCTTGATCACTATGTAAGCGCTGAAAAACTCCAAAAAGCTTGTCAGCATAAGCCATGTTAAAACCTACTCCATTGTCTTTGATATGGTAAGTGATTTCTTCATCTGAATTTTCAGAATAGATATGTATCTCGGGCTGGGATTTCTTGCTGGAGTACTTGATGGCATTCGATATCAAATTCTCCCAAACTTGTCTGAAAAGTGTATAATCAACATGACAGGGTGGGAGTGTATCTATCATAACTATTGTATTTCCTCTGAAATTTTTATCTATGGAATCAAGCACTTCATTTACCATTTGGTGCATATCAACCTTATTTTTGTCTAGGTTCTTTCTTCCTAGACGTGATAAATTTAACAAATCATCAATCAATATTCCCATTCGATGGGCATTTCTTTTGATATTATCCAAGTACTTCCTTGCCTCCTTGCTCAACTCTTCTCCAAAATCCTCCTCTATGATCTGAGCATAGCCGTAAAGTGCTCTTAGTGGAGCTCTTAGGTCATGAGAAACTGAATAGGAAAAAGATTCAAGTTCCTGATTTGAGAATTCTAATTGTGCCACATTATCTTGTAGGTCTTGATTTAGTTTCTTGATCTTTTCTTCTGCAATATTTTGCTGAGTAATATCTCGCTCAGTAATGGCAATAGATGACTCTGTACTTTTTTTTCCCTCGTCCAGTAGCGTCGCAGAGTAAAGTACATCGATCAGTTTTCCAAACTTATTGATCCTTTTGGTTTCAAGATCTAGGATTCTTTCTCCTGTGAGGATTTTTTGCATCAAGAGACTGGCTTCGGGTTTGATAATATCTGGTATGATATTCCAGATTTTCATTTTTAAGGCCTCACGTTCTGAGTATCCGTAGATCTTTTCAGCACCGATGTTCCAGGATATGATATTGCCATCAGAGTCAGAAATGTACACGGCATTGTTAGACTGCTTGACAACTGTGGCTAAGTAGCTTCTTATCCTTTGGTTTTTCTTGATTTCGGTAATATCTCGTGCATTAAAAAACCACTTTTCACCCTTTACTCTGATTTTCCAATGCAGCCATTTTTGTTCTCTTTTTTTGGTAAAAATCCAAGTTTCAAAATTGATCAACTCCTCCTCTTGCTGACTGAGATTTTTTAAGTATTGATGATTGGATTTGTCATGTAGATAGAGCAAGTCCAATTTCAATAGCTCAGTTTCATCGTAGTACAAGATTTCAGCTACTGCCTGATTGACTTGTTCGAACCTCAGCGACTTTCGGTCAATCACCCCAATCATATCGGCTGAATTGTTGATCAAGAGATTGTATTTTTCGAGAATAAGGTTTTGTTGGACGAGCTCCTTTTTTTGAGTTTGAAGCCTGAGTAGTACCTTCACTTTTGCTTTGACCAGCTGTGGATCTAATGGCTTGGTCAAATAGTCCACAGCACCTTCTTCATAGCCCTTGAGGATATTTTTAGAATCAATGATCTCTGCGGTGATGAATATAATAGGGATTTCTCTCGTTCTTTTATTTGTTTTTAGGATTTGAGCTACCTCGAAGCCATCCATTTCCGGCATTTGGATGTCCAATAGAATCAGGTCAATCTCCTGGTCTAAGGCAAGTTTTAAGGCTTCATTGCCCGTGAGCGCATGAAAAATCCTTCGTTCTTTAGTTTCCAACAATGCTTCCAAGGCTAGGATATTCCCCGGCTTATCATCTACGATCAATATGGTTTCTTTGACAGGCTTATACATCGCTCGTTAAATTTATTAAAAATTGCTTGATCTCTTGTAGTTTAAGTACTTGATCTACAGCGTTTGATGCAATAGCACTCTCAGGCATCAATTGGAAAGCGGCCTCTTTTGGGTTTTGACTAATTGTATATCCATTCTTTGATTTTATTGCTTTCAGTCCATACGTCCCGTCTTGGTTTGCCCCAGTGAGGATGATTCCTAAAAGCCCTGCTCCATAAACTGATGCGGCTGATTCAAAAAGTACATCTATGGATGGACGGCTGTATTGTACTGGTTCATCGCTACTCAGAGAAAAGGTCTCGTCTTGTTCGATAAGTAGATGGTAATCTGGTGGAGCAATGTACAAGTAACCCGGGAGGATTTTCTCCTTTTCGTCAGCTTGTTTTACGTTGAGCTTGGTTTTGTGTTGGAGAACTTCTTCAAGTAAGTCTTTAGGTTCCTTTGCTCTATGCTGTACTAAAATAATGGGAATAGGGAATTCTTTTGGAAGCTCAGGAACTATCTGCATCATGGCCTGTAAGCCACCTGCCGAGCACCCGATCACTATGACTCTGAATTCCCTCATTATTTAGCCGTTTTCATGAATAATTTCTCTTTGCGATCTATTTCGGTAAATTCTTTTCTTTTGTCCGTAAAGAGTAGCGACTCCTTGCTTCCTAAGCCCAAATATCCAAAATCACATAAACTCTGATAGAATAAATTGATTACCTTATTTTGTAATGTTTGATTGAAGTAGATCAAAACATTTCTACAAATGATCAATTCAAATTCATTGAATACACTGTCTACTGCCAAATTGTGAGGAGCAAAGACCATGTTTTTACTAAGCTCCTTATTCATCATGACTGAATTGTATTTGGCAGAATAATATTGGCTAAAATCTCCCAATCCTCCATATTGCTGATAGTTAGCAATGTAGTTTTTCATGGAGTCTATAGGGAAAATACCATCAGCTGCTTTTCTTAAAGATCGTTGATTGATATCTGTAGCATAGATGATGCTTCTTTCTAGCAAGCCAGCTTCTTTTAAAATGATGGCTATTGTGTAAGCCTCTTCTCCAGTGGCACAACCTGCCACCCACACTTTGAAAAATGGATAAGTTTTGAGTCTCGGAATCACATGTTTGTTGAGACTCTTGAAAAAAGAAGGATCCCGAAACATCTCAGTGACCGTGACAGATATTTCTTGAATCATCTGCTCAAGAGCAGCATTGTCAGATGTAATGTTGTCCCACAACTCTGAAAGCGAGTTGATTTTTTTGAGCTGTAGATAATGACAAATTCTTCTTTTGAGAGAAGCTTGTGCATAATCTCTAAAGTCATAACCAAAATTCAAATAAAGCTTATTTAAAAATTCACGAAGTTCTACTTCTTCTAATTCCATATCATCTTACTTGTAAAGCCAAACCCGCATTAAAGAGAGCAACTGATCAATATCGATTGGTTTTGAAATATAATCAGACATTCCAGCATTGAGGCATTTTTCTCGATCACCTTTCATGGCTTTGGCTGTTAAGGCGATGATTGGGATTTTTGAAAGTTTGGGGATGTTTTTAATAGCTTTGGTAGCTTCATAGCCATCCATTTCGGGCATCATGATGTCCATTAAGATTAAGTCCACATCTTTCAGATGATGCAGTACATCTAGTGCTACCTTTCCGTTTTCAGCAGTATGACAGATGACACCTTCTTCTTCTAGCAAATTGGTGAGGGAATAAATGTTTCGGATATCATCATCCACAACCAATACTCGTTTTCCTTTTAGTGCTTCGTCACTTTTAGGTACTGATTTGAAGTTGATTTGTCTTTCTTTTGGGAGCTTTGATTCCACACGATGCAAGAAAAGCATGGTTTCATCTAGCAATCTTTCATTACTTTCTACAGTTTTGATTACAATTTTATTGGCTAATTTGAGAAGTTTTTGATGTTCTTCTTTACTCAATTCTTTACCTGTGTAGACAATGATTGGAGTCTGATTGATCTCCTTGTTTTGCCTGATTTGCTCAATAAGATCAATGCCACTGATGTCAGGAAGTCCGAGATCTATGATCACACAGTCAAATTTTTCTTTTTCGAAATAAGTCAATGCTTCTGCTCCTGTAAATGCACTATGAATTTCAATATCATGGCCCTCCATCAGGGACTTGATAGCTGTGTTTTGCGTGGAATTATCCTCCACGATAAGCAGTTTCTTGATTTTCCTTTGATAGAAATCAGCAATCTTGTCAAAGGCTTTTTGTAGCGAGGCTAGGTCAACAGGTGTTTTGAGGAAATCGAAAGCCCCCGCTGTCAGTGTCTCAATTTTTTTGTCTTGTCCCGAAATGATTTGTACAGGAATATGTCTCAATTCAGGACTGCTTTTTAGCATTTTTAGTACTTCTTCACCATTGATGACTGGGAGTTTGAGATCTAGTAAGATCGCTAAGGGTGAATATTTCAATGCATGACTGATTCCAATATCACCCTGTGTAGCTACGATACCTTTGAATCCTCTGCTCCTTACAAATTCCAAAAGTGTTGTCGCGAACACCTCATCATCTTCCATGATCAATACCACCTTGTCTCCTTTTTGAATAGTATCTCTATCATCTTCGATATCATGCTCTTTTTTCTCTTGCTTGGAAGTTGGAATTTGAAAGTGAGAGCTAGATTGATTTTGAATCGACTCCTTGGAAATGGATGGGTCTTTTGGGAAAGTGTCCTTACTCTCTATGTAATTTTCAGGCAGGTATAGGGTAAAAACGCTGCCAGAACCAGAAATGCTTTCTACTTCTATTTCACCTCCAAGGGCCGCTGCTAGTTCCCGGCTGATGGATAGCCCAAGACCTGTTCCTCCATACTGTCTTTTAGTACTGCCGTCAGCTTGCTGGAAGGCTTCAAAAATAATCCCTAGCTTCTCTGCTGCTATCCCGATGCCATTATCTTTTACCTTGAAAGCTAGTACATTTTCACAGTTTTGTAGTTTTTTACTTCTGAATTTTTGGGAGCTTTTGGTTTGTAATACTTCGAAAGAGACATTGCCACCTTTCGGTGTAAATTTGAAAGCGTTAGAAAGTAGGTTTCTGAGTATTTGATTTAAGCGTAAGCGGTCTGTTTGTAACGCATGAATATCGGTCAATGATTGCTTGAGTTCGAAATTGATGTTTTTGTTTTGAGCTACTTCTACAAACATGGTTTTCAGATCTCCAATGATCTCCGAGACTGCTACTTGTTCAATATCCAACTCCATTTTGCCAGCTTCAACTTTGGAAAGATCAAGAATTTCATTGATCAGGGCCAATAGATCTGTGCCAGAGCTGTAGATGTTTTTAGCAAATTCCACTTCTTTTTCTGCTAGCTGATTATTCTTATTTTCAGCCATCAGCTGTGAAAGTATCAGAATACTATTGAGGGGAGTCCGTAATTCATGCGACATATTTGCCAGAAATTCTGACTTGTACTTACTTGTAATCTCCAATTCTCGTGCTTTAGTTTCCAGTTCGTTAGTGGCATTTTCAAGCCTCTCTTTTTGCTCCTGAAGTAGATTGGCCTTTTCTTCCAACTCTTCGTTGGTTTGCTGAAGTTCTTCCTGCTGTGTCTTTAGCTCTGCTTCGGAGCGGAGCAGCATTTCGGTTTTTTCAGTCAACTCCTCGTTGGTCTGTCTCAGCTCTTCCTGCTGTGTTTCAAGTTCCTCAGCTTGTCTCTGAGTCTCTTCAAGAAGTTCTCTCATTTTTTCTCTTGAAAAAGCTGAGTTGAATGCAATGCCTAAGTTTTCTCCCACCATCAGCATCAATTCAAGCTCTTTTTGACCGAAAGTCTTTAAAGTGCCTAATTCAATTATGCCTAAGACTTGCTCGTCAAAGATAATCGGGTAGAGTAGGAGGTTGTTGGGTAGTGCATTTCCCAAGCCACTTTTGATCTTGATATAGTCTGATGGTATATCTGAGATGATCATAGGCTTCTTTTCTACTGCAACCTGCCCCAAAAGTCCCTCTCCAGATTCGAAGCTTTTACTGTAGTCTGATTTAGGAAGATAGGCATAGCTACCAAAGAG
Source organism: Belliella pelovolcani (assembly GCF_900156785.1). Taxonomy (GTDB): domain Bacteria; phylum Bacteroidota; class Bacteroidia; order Cytophagales; family Cyclobacteriaceae; genus Belliella; species Belliella pelovolcani. The sequence continues at coordinate 15,717 of NZ_FTOP01000009.1, forward strand.
ATTGTAAGTGTGTCCATCAAGCATGAAAATAGCTCCCATGTTCGCCTCAAGATAATTGCAAATCTGAGTGATGACATCATCGGCGAGTTGCTTGGGTTCTTTGTCGCCTCTGATGGTGTCATTCAATTCTGAATTACCAGAAAGCAACCAATTTCGCATTTGATTTTCTAAGGATAGCTTGTTGAGGTTATTCCTCATTTGGACGAGCGCATTCCCCAGCTTGTCTTGATCACTTCTGACTTGAATGTTTGCTTGATAATCACCATTTCCAATTGAAATAGCTGCATCACTGAGGTTTTGTGCATTTTGAATCAAAGAATTGAAGGAAAGTGAAAGTCTTCCTAACTCATCATTGCTTGTATTGAAGAGCGTAACCGCTGTTTCTCCTTTACTGATTCTTTCTGCAGAATTGGTCAGCTCTTGGAGATTGTTGGCGATATATTGTGTAAGGTAAAAGGCGAGTAAAAGTGTAAGGCCAAATACAATTATTGCCACGGTCAATATCAAGTTGAAGCGAGCCTTAGATTTTCTAATCATGGAGTCTATTTCAAGGATTACCATGTCAATAAATGAAGTCTCGTATTGGAAAAGCTTATCAAACCCTTTGATAGAGATATCTGTCCATTGTGCTGGGGTGTAAGAAATAGAATTTGTATTTGAATTGCTAAGAATTTCATTTTTTGCGCCAATGAATTGATCCATTTCAGGAGCTGAAAAATGAGTGTAGAACTGAATGAGTTGCTCTTCGCTGATACTTGCTTTGAATTTGGATAGGTGATAATCAAAAAGGTCACTAGCCGCTTGGGTTTTAGCAATCAAAGCGTTTTGATCCGTTTCGGCTAGCAGAAGCGTTTTGATCAAAAACCTAATAGAGGCATGCTGTTCCTTAGCACTAGATAAATGGAATATTTCATTGATTCTGCTTTTGATGGCTGTGTTTTCTGCAAGTTCACCTGAATTATCTATTTCATTTATCAAAAAATTGGTGATTTGATTAAACAAACTTCTGATTGATAAAGGATCTTCGTTTGTTGTTTTGAAGTCCTCTCGCAATTGATTAAGACTATTTAGCATGACTGTTTCTGACAGATTACTATTGGTCTTTCGCCCATGCTTGATCAGTTTTTCAATTGCTTGATCTGTCCTTTCTATTTCGTTTTCAAATTTTTGAAGGGCACTTGATGAAGGGGAGAGGTAGTAATCATATCCTACCACCCATTCTACTTCAATTTTTTGTAATAGGTCTGTAAGGAGTTGCACTTCTGTGAGCTTGTCTGCCGAGCGAGACATGACCTGGGTAAATCGATATTCTTCCCAAAGGAGTTTTGATGTAAAATAGAAGAGAGGAATGGATAAAAGACAGAAAAGAACAAATAGTTTTGTCTTAATAGATAGATCTCGAAATGTCTTCATGGTACATAGTGCTAAGTACCTAAAAATATCAATTAAAGATTAAAAAACCTATATCATTACGAGTCCATTAGCGATTTACAATTTTTCTCTGTCAAGGGTTTTTCCCAAAAATTTTTCACTAGCTTGTACTCTTTTGCTTTAGCCTTATCAGACAGACTGAGAGAAGAGGTGACGATGATTACTTGATCAATATTCTTAAAATTACCTTTGGTCAAGGTATCCAGAAGCTCCCAGCCACTCACCTTCGGCATGTTTAAATCTAAAAATATCAAAAGATTTATGTCCTCAAACCTTTTGGAATTGATATAATGCAATGCTTTCTCTGCATTATTGAATGTCAACGGCTTTTCTGATAGCCCACTTTCCTTGACCATCAACTCATGGTAGAATAGTACTCCAGGGTCATCGTCTATGATCAATACCTCAGTTCTGCTCATTTGGATTATCTTCTGTTTTTTCGGAACTCTTATGTATTGCTCGGATGATGTCATCCATTTCTATCAGGCTATCTTCCAATTCTTGCAAGAGCTCTTCTTTGCTTTTGTTAAGGTGTTTGAAGTTATCTGAATTCTTTAGCAAATGTAATATTCCCATGATTCTGGTCAATGGCGCTCTCACAATATGTGATTGTTGCCAAGTGATTTCTCTTAGTTTAAGGTTTTGCTGTTCTATATTGGATAATGCTCTTTGAAGCTCTGAAGTGGAATGCTCCAGTTCCTTAGTCCTTTCCTTAACTAATTCCTCTAGCTTAATGCCTCTACTAATTTTTCTTAAAATAAATATACTCAGAGCGCCTGCCAAAAAGGTGAATAATGCAATCAAGAGTTTGAATGCATTACTTTCGAAGAAAAATGATTCTACACTAAAGCTAATCGTTGCTGGTTTTGACCACTTACCAGATTTATAGCCTACGATTTCGACAGTGTAATTACCGCTCTCTATGGAGGTAAGGTTGATGACTCTACCACTACCAATGGGGACATATTCCATGTCTTTGTTGATAAACTTGTAGTAATACTGTGTATTCTCAGGATCTTCAAAATCGATGGAAGTGAAAATTATGTCAAATTTGAATGTTCCTGGCGGAATGATAATCTTTTGGTTTTCACTTAGGAATAGATCTCCGATACGTATACCTTCTATTTGAATTTCAATCTCTTGATCGTCGTAAATAATATTCTTAGGGTCGACGATGGCTACGCCTTTTATAGTTGGAAACCATAATGAACCATTGGGTAATTTGATGGAGGAAGGAAATACATTTCCATTACATTCTGGGTTAGCCATTCCATGGGATTGGTTGTATCTCTTGACTCTGAGCAGGAATCTTTTATCAGTAGATTTTTTGAAAGCCAAAAGGTCTTCGATAGGGATGCTGGATAAACCAAAGTTGCTACTCATCCATAGATGACCGTGATCATCAGGTTGCAATGCATATAGGCCTTTTGTTTTAAGACCATTTTCAGGCTTTACTATTTTGAATTTTTCTTCATCAAAATAAGCAAGTCCAATCTCAGTCCCAAACCAAAGACTTCCTTCAGGATCTTCATAAATGCTGAAAATCATATTTGAATGCTCAGCTGAAGGCAGCTGAAAGTCTTTTTGATACTGATAGTTTGCTATACAAATCAATCCAGAAGCAAAAGTGCTAATCCAGATTCTTCCTTTGGAATCTTCAAATATGGAATTGAGTTCTGTATGACTGAATTTTTCAGGAATGGCAATTGATCTCAGATTATTCTTTTGGTCCAGTATGTAAACACCACCTTCATTACTTAGGATCCAGATATTATTTTTCAGATCTCTGTAAATGGTTGTGACTACACTTCCTTTGATTTGATTGTTGATTTCTGGTATGGGTATGAATTTCTGTGTAGAGATCTGGAATTTGCTAAGACCTCCAGCAGTGCCCAAATACAAATCATCATTTCTGCCATAAATAGACAAGATAAAATCACTTGCTAAGCCATTTTTCTCTGAAAAAACATTTGACTTCTCTTCCTTGATATGGGTAAATCCAGCACCGTATGTGCCAACAAAGATATCTCCGTTTGTATGATGATATAGAGGATGTATAGATTCTTTTGGAAGCTGAATGTCCTTTGAAAGCATTTTGATACTAGCTGGCTTGATATGTACTAATCCGCCCCCACTTAGACCCAACCAAATATTATCTTCATCATTAAAAACGATCAGAATCAAATCTTCATCAACATTATCAATGTCTATGTTTTGGACAAACTCTTGATCTAATAGGAAAAGCCCGTCGTTGTTTGTACTGGCATAGAGTACTCCATCTTGGTCTATACTTAGATTACTAAAATAGGTGTCTTTAGTATATTCATTCAGTGGATGGGAAAATATTTCACTGTTGTAGCTGGCAAATAATCCATTCCCCTTGGTGCCAAAGTAATAATTTTCCCCATCAGGATGGATTGTTTCTATATCCATAGCTTCAAAGCCTTTGACTATTTTTGTTGTCAAATTCTTTAAGTTCAAATGGTATAGCCCCTTGTTGGTTCCAATGATCAATAAATCCCCAACCGCTTCTATGGCTTGAATTCTGCGACCCGAGACAGGTACCCACTCGTCAAAAGGCAGAAGTTGATCTTTTTCCAAATAATAAAGATGATCTCCTGATGTACTGACCCATAGTCTTCCATATTGATCTTTGGAAATGGAGCGTATGATATCATTTTTAATTACCGCTCTTGCATCTATAGATTTGATAGCACTTTTATTAAATAATACTAAGCTATTGTCACTCGCTGCCCATACACCTTCGCCTTCTACTCGGTATACATCGTAAAAAAGATTGGAGACCACCAAAGGATTATTGTCTCTATTGAACACTTGAAATGTAGATCCATCAAATCTCACCATGCCCTCTTCAGTCGCTATCCAAAGAAATCCATAATCATCCTTTTCGATATCAAAAACTGTATTTTGAGGAAGACCGTTTTGATTGTCATAGAAGCGAGTCATGTAAAGCTTGCCTTCCTTTCCTATAGGAAGTTGCTGCGCATGACTTTGAGCAGAGAGCAAGCAAATGATTACTTTCATTGCAAAAGTCAATAAGAACTGCTTTGCTATCATTTTTTACAGGTGATTACGGTTTAAGCTAGTTAAAACAGTCAAAATCTTCTTGAAGATAGTATTAATTGATGCAATAGGAAATTTTAAGTTAGAGAAATTTTAGGCTATTTTTTTATATGCATTTATAATCAGTTTATTGAATATTTTTTGATGGTGAAAAAGAACTTACTTCCTAGGCCTTCTTCTGATACTACCCAGATTTCTCCTCCGTGTTGTTGTACTATTTTACTACAAGTAGCTAAGCCCATGCCTGTACCAGTATATACTTCTTTGCTATGCAGTCTCTTGAACATAGAAAAAATTTCTTGAAAGTATTTTTCAGGAATACCGATGCCATTGTCTGCCACACAAAACTCCCAAAAGTCGGGGTGTTCTACGAAACTAATTTGAATCCTTGGAGGATTTGCAGGCTTTTGATATTTGATGGCATTGTTGATTAGGTTCTGGAAAAGTAATTTAATGGGTGTTCGTTGAGAAATTATGATTGGGAGATTTTGAAATTGAATCTTACCATTTGTTTCTTCTAATTCAGCTTGGAATAGAGGAATGATTTCATCAAGAAGTTGATTGCAATCTACTTTTTGAAATGGAGTAGAGTCTGCACCAATTTTAGCATATTCTAAAATATCATTGATTAAGATAGTCATCCTTTGAGTTGCATCTAATGCAAAATGAATGTATTTTCTCGCTTTTTCATCAAGCTGTGCAGCATAGTTTTTTTCCATTAAACCCATAAAATTGTGAACCATCCTGAGTGGTTCTTTCAAGTCATGGGAAGCAATGTGGGCAAAGCGCTCTAGTTCCTGATTTTTCATTTCAAGAGCCTTTCTCGCTTCTACAATATCTTGGATTGGCCTACCTTCTGGAATGATTGCGATTACTTTTCCTTGGTCATCAAAAAGTGGTTTTAGGTTGAAATGAATCGTAACGGTGGAATCTTTGCCCAGGACTTCTACTTCGTATTGGATAAACTCGCCCTTTGCAGCCCTTTTGATGTTTTCTTTCAGGTAGTTTTGTGTTTCTTCGTTGATCGTCCACCAATAGCACTCCCAAAAAGGCTTCCCAATTAAATCTTCCTTGTAGAGCCCTGCAAAATCCATTGCAGTTTGATTGGCCTCCAATAGAATTCCTTCAGGGCTCAGAAATCCGATAAATTGAAAAGTTGAATTGAATATTCCAGAAAACTTATTGGCAAGTTCTTCTAATTTCAATTCAATTGACTTGTTTTCTGTAATATCAGTATGTGTACCAAACATCATCAAGGGTTGTCCATCTTCGGTCCAAGTAATTACTTTTCCTCTATCCAATACCCAGACCCAATGCCCATCTTTATGTTTCATTCTACACTCACAGTTGTAGTATGGAGATTTTTTATCAAAGCATGCTTGGAGCTTTTGCCCAGACACTTTTAAGTCTTCGGGATGAGCAAAATTTTCCCATGTTTTGATCGAAACTGGTTGAAGTTCATCTAGGGTATAACCGATCATTTCAGCCCAGCGCTCGTTGAAGATGGTTTCTCCTGTTTGTACATTCCATTCCCAAGTACCAGCATTGGTTCCAATTAATATATTTTCGATTCTTGATTTTTGTTCTTCGAGCTCTTTAAGTGCTCTTTTTCGTGGAGTGATGTTTTGTATTTGAGCGATGTAGTGCTTGAAGCTTCCATCTGAATTGAGGACTTTTGAACCACTTAAATTGATCCACATGACCTCTCCTGATTTGGTAAAGTAACGTTTTTCAATTTGGTAGTTATCTATTTCTCCTCTGTTGAGTTTGCCCATAAACTCCAAATCAATATCAAGATCTTCTGCGTGGGTGATCTCTTGAAAGGTAAGGTTTGTCAATTCTTCGGGAGTATAACCTAAAAGTTTACAAAGACTTTTATTAACCTTGGTGAACCTCCCATTTTCATTTACAAGTGCCATGCCTATGGCTGCAAATTCAAATGCTGTATTAAAGTCATCCTTAAGATTTATTATTGTTTGTAGTTTCCTCTTTGATTTTATGTAGAGATTGAGGAATAATAAGGAGCCTGCAAGTAGTACAATGATAATAGAGAAAAGCTGAATGATTCCAGTGGAAAGAAAGGAAATCAGTATTCCTAAAATTATAATACCAACTTGTAGGGTAAGTGTAGTGTTCCCTTTTTTTAGGTGATTCATTAAGGTGGATTTAAGCTTGGTTAATTTAAATAGAAATAATCATAATATCCAATGAAATTAACTCTCCTTAAATCAATTTTAAAACTTATGAATATGTATATCAGCTTTCTTACCAGTAGAACCTATAAAGTGGTATAAGCCTATGATTTCAAGCCAATATCAATGAATAACTTGTCCGTCATGGCGGATCCAATCCCGAAGCCTCGGAATCGGATTAATCTAGGCACCTATTTAATTTGATTAATGGTATAATTGCGGATTTGCATACTTAAGAATCTGAATTACTGTTTTTTCACGGTGAAGTTAAAAGCACTTCCTTTTCCCTCTTCTGACTCAACTGTTATATAACCACCAGCGGCTTCTACGATTTTTTTACAAATAGCTAAGCCGATTCCATTGCCTGTATATTTCTCCTTGGTGTGCAAACGTTGAAAAATTTCAAAAACCTTTTTTTGATGCTCTTTAGCTATTCCAATTCCATTGTCACGAACTGTAATTTGCCAGTGAGATTTCAAATCTTCACAACTTACATGAACTATGGGATGATTGTTAGTTTCTTGATATTTGAAACCATTCGATATTAAATTTTGCAAAAGTTGAAACATACCACTCTTTGTCGCATGAATTTCAGGTAATTTATCCCAAGTTAAAAGCGCTTGTTTTTCCTCTAACGTAGGTTGAAATATTTTACTCAATTCCATCATCATTTCATTGAGATTGATGGTTTCCTTAGCAACATTTGACCTGCCTACTCTGGAATACTCTAAAAGGTCATGGATGATTTGACGCATCCTTTTAGCACCATCAGTTGCAAAATGAATGTATTTTAAAGCTTTTTCATCCAATTGATTTTCATATTTTTTCTCCAGTTGATGCAGGAAGCCTGTCACCATTCTCAATGGTTCTTGTAAGTCATGGGATGCGATATAGGCAAATTGCTCAAGCTCAGCATTGGAGTCAGCGAGTTGCTTTGATTGTTCTTTGAGGAAGTCATTGAGTTCTAAAAGTTGATTCTCTGCAGCTTTTGCATCAGAGATGTCTTTTGCTGAGGCGTAAATCAGACCTTCTTCAGGAACAGGCGTAGCAGTCCATGATAGCCAGATTGTATTTCCTGATTTGGTGATGAATCGAGTCTCATATCGTGCGTAGGATTGTCCCATTGCTAGGTCAGACAAAATCCCCAACAAAGTTTCTTTATCTTCTTCAGGAGTAAATTCAAGATATGGTCTTGCTAACATTTCCTCCTGACTATACCCTAGAATTGTTTCAAAAGCAGGATTTACTTTTTTGAAGTAGCCATCAAATCCAGCTATGCAAAGTAAATCTGATGTCAAGTCAAAAAACTGATTGAGTTCATATTCAGCTTGCTTTCTTTTGATCATTGCACCAAGTTGATTGAGCAAATCTTTTTCAAGTTTTGGGATGCTCTGCAAATCAATTGGACGACCTATAGCAGAGAATACCATTACAGCAATTACCTTCTCTTCAAAATCAATAGGGTAAGCCACTGCGCCTTCTAAGTTATGGCTTATCGCAAATTCTTTTCTAAGTAGATTGTTTCCTGTTTTAAGGTCGATTATGTGTATAGGTTTTCGTTTTCTGTAAACCTCAGCCATCAGTCCCTTATTTCCATCCACGGGTCTAAATTCATTTTCTGGGATAATTTGATCTGGCCCCATAAAAGCCGATAAAATCAGTGACTTACCATCGATACTACTGGTCCAAATTTCCGCATAGTCTAATTTTAAGTATGCTAAAATGACTTTTAAAGTTGCTTCGTAAGCTACTTTAAGCTGCCTATTTTTCGAAAAAATATCCACCACCTGAAGTCTGATTTCTGTTTGGATCTCACTATTTTTTTTGTCTGTACCATCCTTGGCGACACAGTACATCAATTCATCCAAGAAATCCCATTTGGCAGACCAAATGATTGGAACTTCGGTACCATCTTTTTTGATATATCTATTTTCAAAGATGGTCATGTTCTGCCCATTCATGATAGCCTCAGCTGCATGGGCGGTTTTGGGATGGTCTTCTGTATGGACGAAGTCCATAAATGGCCTCCCTTTCATTTCATCAGGATGGTAACCCCACAAGTCTAAAGAGGCTGCACTCATGTCTTCAAACCTCCCGTCTTTGTCAATGGTACAAATTACATCAAGCGACCTGTCCATGATTTTGGAAAGCTTGTATCTGTTCCTATCTCTTTCAGTTTGAATATTCTTTTTTTCTGTAATATCAGTCATCACACCCCTTGCAATAAGTCTATTTTTTGACTCTACTACACTTACTACATTGTTGAGCCATTTGATAGCCCCATTTATATCAAACATTCTAAATTCAAAGGAGTGGTTAATCCCCTCTTTTGCGTGTTTGAGAAAGTATCTGAGTGTAAAATCCCTATCGGAAGGATGTATTTTTGATTCCCAAAACCCTTCATGAAGCCAATCTTCACTACTATAACCTAATATATCAAGGGTCTGAGGGCTGATATAAGTAAAAAGAATTGGTTGAATCTGAGCCTCCCATACAATTCCATTGATTGTATTGATTAGGTCATCTGTTTGTAATTTGGGAGCTTTCATGAGAGGTTGATTTAACAAAAGGGTTTGGAAATAATACACTCTAATTTAGAAGTTTGCTAAAAGTCTAAGTATTCTGATTTAAGTGAAATTTTTAGGTATTGTAAAATAAAAATTGCTCCCTAGACCTTCTTCTGATTCTACCCATATTTTACCCCCTAAATTCGTAACTATTTTTTTGCAGATAGCTAATCCCATTCCAGTACCTGCGACCTCGTCATGTGTATGTAGACGTTGGAAAATATTAAATATGCGGTCATGATACCTTGGTTTGATTCCAATACCATTGTCTTGCACACTGAATTGATAAAATTGACCTATGTCCTCAAAGTTTATTCTGATTTCAGGTTTGACATGCTCTCTTTGGTAAGCTAATGCATTTCTGAGGAGATTTTGAAAAATTTGGATCAATTGTATTCTTTTTCCTTGAATAATAGGCATAGGACTCCAGGTCACAATTGCGTTTTTCTCAAAAATGGTTTTTTGATGTGAAGCTACAAGCTTTTCCATCATTTGATTGAGATCAAGTTCAATGGTCGTTTCTTCGATTTTTGTAGCCTCAGAAAAGTCAAGTAAGTCTAGAATGATCCTTTTCATACGCTCTGCTCCATCGATTGCAAATTGTATGTATTTCTTGCCCTTTTCATTGACCTCGGAGAGATACTTCCTTTCCAATTGGGTCATGAAACTTGAGATCATTCTAAGGGGTTCTTGCAAGTCATGGGAAGCCACAAAGACGATTTGCTCCAGTTCCTTGTTTGTGTTCTCTAGTTTTCTAGATTGGATGTTTAGTTCCTCGTTTACCTCTTTCAGTTCATTGATTTTGGAGGATAGTTCTTTGTAAAATTTCTCTACCAGTACATATAGCAAAATGGCCGTCAGTGTGACATAAGTGATTCCTTTGATCGATTGGAAGTATTCATAATTGATAATATCTGTACTATCCAATAGCCAGCTTAGCAGTCTATCACTGAGCAAAATCCAAGATGTACCTAATATCAAATAAATCAATGCAATCTTAAAACTTGGTTTCATAGTGATGATTTTGGTAATGAAAAATAGAAGGTACTTCCTTCATCGGTGGTAGATTCCACCCATATTTTACCCCCATATTTATCAACTATCTTTTTGCATATAGCTAATCCTATTCCTGAGCCCTCATACAGGTCTTTTGGGTGAAGTTTTTGGAAGATAATAAATATTTTTTCCAAATATGATTTTTCAATTCCAATTCCATTGTCTTTGATAGAAAATACCCAAGAGTCTTTAGTCTCCTCGTAGTCTATTCTTATCTCTGGGTTTCTATCTGGATGATGGTATTTGATGGCATTACTGATCAGATTTTGGAACATTTGCTGAAGCGGTGTTTCTTGAAAATAGATTTGAGGCATCTCTGACCAAGTAATATCTGCTTTTTTCTCTTTGATGATCCTACGGTTGAGTATGGAGACATTCTTCAATACTTGGTCTACCGCAATCAATTGCTTCTTGTCTTCATAACTTCCAACTTTTGAATATTCTAATAGATCCAAAATAATCTGTCGCATGCGCTTGGCACCGTCAGTGGCGTAAAAAATATATTCTTTTGCCTTTGCATCTAAAACTTGTGCATATTTGATTTCAAGCCGATTCAAGAAGCCTGTGATCATTCTCAGGGGTTCTTGGAGGTCATGTGAAGCCACGTAGGCAAACTGTTCAAGTTCTTCATTAGATACTTCCAGCTTTTTTGCTCTCATTTCCAACTCTTGACTCAATTTCAATAGCTCCTGCTCGTTAGACCGAATCTCTGTAATGTCTTTCATGACAATCACTGCTCCGAGTTTCCTTCCTGAGGAAGTGATAATAGGTGTTCCAGAAGAAAGTACAATTCGTGATGATCCATCATTTCTTCTAATGATGATTTCTTGGTTGATGATAGTTTCACCCTTCCATGCTTTGTAAAGCGGGATATTTTCTAATGAGAGTTTTGAAATGCCATCTGCTTCAAATATGCCATAATCCTCGTTCCAATCTTCTGGCGGTGTATCTAAAATATCCTTACCATGTAGTACCCTTGCCGCATGATTGGATAAAATGAGCTTACCACTTTGGTCACAGGCGATGATAGCATCTGAAAGATTTTCGAGCATGGATTTGAGAAACTCTCGCTCGTTTTCCAGCTCTATTTCTGCTTCTTTCCGTTTGGTAATGTCTTCTACTGCTCCGATCATCCGGATAGCTTTACCTTCTTCATCTCTGATGACAATTCCTTTGTCTAGGACATATGCGAAGGTTCGATCAGCTTTTTTGAATCTAAATTCTGCTTCCCAGTATTCCCTGTCGCTTTTCAAAAAGTCCTTCATGTCCTTTTCAACCCTTGAGTAATCATCTGGGTGAATTTGACTGATCCAAAACTCTCCAGTGCCTGAATAACTATCAATAGGGTGACCAAAAAGTTTTTCGAAATTATCTGTTCTATACACTTCCCCATTCAAAATATTCCAATCCCAGATAGCATCTGATGTAGCCCTGGCTGCTAGGGTAAATCTTTCATTACTCAGTTTGATTTCTTGTGATTGTTCTTCAACTTTCCTAGATAAATAAGCTGGAAGACTCGTGACATAGAAAGTAAGATAACCGAGTATCATAGATAGTACTACACGAAGCACCATGAAGGGATAGACCTCTTTGAAAGCTGTAGATTTTTTCAATTGGACAGTGATCGTCCAATCACCTTCTCGGAGCAAAATGGTTTGCTTGAATCCATCCAACTCAGCATTATTTTTTGGTAAAAAATATTCCTCCTGTCCTGATTCTGGGTTGACCTTAGAAAGTTGAATATAGAATGGACTTTTATCTGAGATGTCGATGTTTGCTACTTTTATGAAAGACTCAAACTTGATTATTACAGCTGCAAAGCCCCAAAATTCATCATCTTTAAAAATTGGGTTTCTTCCGACAATTCCAACGCCACCTTGTTTCAATTCAAATGGACCAGCGAAATACAATTGCCGCTTTTCAATCGCTCTTTCTGCTTCGTATTTCGTTTTAGGATCTTCTAGGATGTTGTATCCTATGACCTCCTCGTTGCCTTCAAGTGGGAAAGTTTTGATGATAGTGCCACCTTCTACAAGTTGTATTGCATCTATAAACTTATTGGTACTCAGTAATCCTGCCGCTATACTATCAAAGTCATTTCCGATGCCATAGTTGCGCTCGATATATTCTAATACCCTTGTAGTAGAAATGCTATTGGCCAATGCTCCTGAGATTTGCTTTTCAAGGATTGTGGCTTGCTCAATGACGCGTTGTTCCTCTGTCTTTTTCTTTAAGTCATAATCTTTTACTGTAAAATATTGTAAGCCAGTAATCAGAATGAAAACCAAAACCCCCGTAACAATTGGATTTCTAAACAAGATATTTGATGATTTTGATGTCATGATATTTCTAAAAACTATAAGCTAAATATAGATGATATTTTTGTCCGAATATATGGATGTAGGATTATTGTCATTTGGGTAAAGTGAAATAAAAAGTACTGCCCTTACCTAATTCTGAGCTCACTGAAATCTCGCCACCTAGGAACTCCACGATTTTCTTGCAAATGGCCAATCCAATACCAGTGCCTGAGTATTGTGACTTGTCATGGAGTCTTTGGAAGATCACGAAAATTTTGTCTTGATATTCAGGAGCGATTCCAATGCCGTTGTCACTCATAGCAAATCGCCAAAAGTCTCCCAGGTTTTCTACTTCTATATGGATTCTAGGGACATTTCCTGCATTTTGGTATTTGATAGCGTTTGATAACAGGTTTTGTATTAGCTGAATGAAAGCAGACTTTTTACTCTGAATTTCTTTTGGCACATTGATGGTAATTTCAGCTTTTGATTCTCGTATTTGCTGACTGATCAAACTCATAGCATCTTGTATAGCCACCTTGGGATCAAAACTCTTGATTTCCAAATCTCCAGCTCGTCCTACTCTTGAGAATTCTAGTAAGTCAAGAATTATATTTCGCATTCGAGCGGCACCATCTTTAGAAAACTGAATGTAAGTTTTAGCTTTCTCGTCGAGGTCTTCTCCATATTTCTTTTCTAGAAGTGACAGAAAGCTGCTTACCATCCTAAGGGGTTCTTGCAAATCATGTGATGCTACATATGCAAATTGTTCTAATTCAGAATTTGATATCTCTAAGCTTCTATTGGTGTCCTTCAGTTGTTCATTGACTTGCTGTAAGGAGAGCTCAAATTCTTGTTTCTCAATGGCTGCACCAAAATTGTTCACGATGGTTTGCAAAAAGGAAATTTCATCTTTTGTCCAAACTCTTTCTTGGGTACAATCGTCAAAACCTAAAAATCCCTTGAATGTGTTTTTTGTAAATACTGGAATTTGAAGTATTGACTTGATGTCTTGTTTTTCAAGTAGTTCTCGAGTAGCTGAATCTGAGATTTGGCTCGTGATTACCTGATAGGGAATTCTGTCTAAAGCCATTTGCAAATATTCAGGAAAATCATCTAGTGGGATTGCTTGAAATTCTGGATTTTCTAATTCAGGCGTTATACCGTCTTTCACCCATTCATACTCTTGCTTAAGAAAACCTCTATGTGTTTTTTGATCTTCAAAATGCTTTAGAAAGTAAACTCTGTCCACAGCCGCAGCTTCACCCATTATTTTCAAACTTCTAGCCAATACACTTTCCCAGTTTTCAAAGGATAATAATGATTCTACGACTTTTGAAATGGCTTCTAGAAATTTGGTTTTTTGAATGATGGCATTTTCTGCGTGTTTCTTCTCAGTGACATCTTGTAGTGCTCCGATCATTCTTCGTGGTTTACCACTTTGATCTCTCAAAATAATAGTGTGTTCGACTACAAATGCATAAGTGCCATCATTTTTGAGAAATCTATATTCTCCTTTCCACCGATCAACATCTGGGTTACTACGCGCTTCATTGATTCCAGCCATGATCTCTTCAAAATCATCTGGGTGAACTTTAGTTTCCCATAGATCTTCTGGAACTACAAAGTTACCATAGTCATACCCGAAGAGTGTTTTGTAGCCAGATCCCCAAAATACTGTTTTAGCCTGCATATCCCAATCCCAAATCGCGTCAGAAATAGCACTAGCAGCATAAATAAAGCGCTCATTGCTAATTTTCAGCGCTTTTTCAGCTTTGATTTTTTCTGTTTCATCTACCACAGTAGAAATCATGATGTTTTGATCATAGATAGGTATATTCTTGGCAGATACGATCCTTTTCTCCCCATGTTGAGTGGTGATTTCTATTTCTGACCAGGCCATTCTTTCAGGATCACGGCTTTCGATATCGGCCATGATTCTATTGATTATTTTTTCTCTGTATGCTGGATCAGGATATACTTTTTCAAAAAATGTAGAAATATTTCTTAAGGTCTCTTCAGTCCATCCATAAATTGCGGCAAATTGCTTATTCATCAATGTAGCTTCGCCAGAATCTATTTCATTGAGCGCAATTCCTATTGGTAAGTTATTGAGCGCAGTTTCTATAAATACATTTCTAGCTTGTAAAGATTGTTTCAAAGTTTCGCTGTCTGTGACATCTTGAACAGTGCCAATAAGTTTTTTAATCTTACCATACTGGTCTAATTCCTTTTTTGCTTTGATTCTTACCCATTTGATTTTGTGATTAGAGACTAAGATACGCTTGGTACTATCCAAAGGAACATCCCCTTGAACTGCCATCATCTGATTGATTTGAAGAGACTCTAAATCCTCAGGATGAATCGTAGAAAAGAAATATTCTGGAGTTAATATAATCTGGTCTTTTTTGACTTCCCAAATCATATACGTTTGATCAGACCATTGAAGTGAACCAGTATTTATATCAAGCTCCCAATATCCAAGCTGTGCCAACTCGGAAGCTTCATTCAATCGCTCTTGACTTTGTATCAACTGCCTTTCGAAACTCAATCGTCTAGAAATGTCCTCAGTGGTGATCAATACTGATTCAAGGGAATTTTCATATCCTGGAACTACGCTCCATTGGAAATGAATGTCTTTGATCTCTCCGTCTAGGGTTTTGGCTTTGGTCTGGCAATTGAAATTTGTGAGCCCTTGGCAGATGGAGGTGATTTGAAGAATAATAGTTTCGAGAGATTCCGTTGTGAAAATATCATGGAATCGTTCAAGTAGAATTTCTTTTGATTGAGCATGGTGAAGCTTGAGACAAGCTTGGTTTAAGTTTTTGATTTTTACCTTACTCAAACATGTTGATAATTTATCAGGGTTATCGACGAAAAATGATTGAATTTTCTTATCCTTTTTGCCAAGTAGTCCAAGACTTTTCAAATAATTTTTGACCTCCGAAAAATCTTCCTCCCATGTAGGTGTTGGCAGGATCTCAAAAATAGATTCAAATCGACTTTGCTGAGCCATATTACATTATTTTGAAGGGATAAAAGCTTAAAGGAAAGAAAATTTACAGAATTTCTGATTTTATATCAATATCAAAAATAATCATGGGTATTTAAAATTTAACCCCTAATAATCTTACATGATTATCCGCTAACTTACAAGTAGAACCTAAATAATGGGACAAACCTGCGATTTATAGCCAATATCAATGAATAACTTGTCCGCCATGGCGGATCTAATCCCGAAGCCTCGGGATCGAATTTAAATAGGCCCTTATTTAAATTGGTTAGGGGAATAATTGCGGATTTACATGTAATCTTATATAAAAAAATGCTAACCAATATAGTATTGATTAGCATTTTAAACAGAAAGAAGATTTTTTGGATCATCACTAAGCTTAAGGAAAGCGTGTTTTTTAGTGATGATTCATTACCAAATCACTAATGAATTCTCATTTGATTTTCCATATTTCCTCCAAAAGGCAAATGTTAAAATAAATTCATGTGTAGCATAGGGTAGGAGATAGCCCTTTTGAGATGGTAACTCGTGGGTATATCCAAATTTAATCTGCTGATGTACAAAGCCAAAGGTGAAATTATTAGCATAATTTACTCGATGTCCAGCGCCCACCCAAATCCGGTCCAGCAAAATGGCTTTTACATTTGCTTCAAAATGGTTAGGTAAATCTATTTGAGACCTATACATGAAGTGAGAAGCAATGCTTACACTAGGAGAGACTGTATGTCTGAATCCTGATTGAAAGATACTGACACTTGGTTTTCTGTCGACAAATACCTCCCCGAAGTTGAGCGCTCCTCTATTTGCATTCTGAAGGGAGTAGCCTATGTAATAATTTTCATGGGTCAGAGCCAAACCAACATTGAAATCGATCGTGCTCATATTTCCAAAGCTATTGAGGTATTGTGCTACTGTGGGGTCATTGGCTTGCTCAGTGGTCAGGTTATTCCCATCTAGCCTAGAGTGCATGTAATTAATGGAAGCACCAAGTCTTAAATTGGTGCCTCTTGACAATCGAACTCTAGCTGCATACGCGGCTTGAATTTCAGTGTCTACAAAAGCACCGTAACTTTCATTTAGAAAAGTCACGCCAGTAGTGTTTTTGCCAACTAAAGAAGGGTCTTTCATGCCTTTCATTTCTGAGAAATCTAGTTCAGTAGACATATAGAATAATTGTGGTGAGCCATCAAACCCTGCCCATTGATTACGAACAAATCCCTTCAAATTAGAACCTTCATAGCCAGTCATGGCTGGATTAAAGTAATTCTGAAATTGATTGAATTGACTCATATATCTCCTCATCTGCCCAAATCCGTCTAGGTTGAGTGTTAAGCTGAGGAATAAAAAGATGAATATTTTTTTCATGATCTGATTCTTGAATGATTGATTGGAATGTTATCTAGTAGTATTGGATAATTAGATTCCAGCACTTTTCTGATTTATTTTTTCCTGAGAAGGTTAATTGCTCCCTTTCTCGTTTGCTTGATATCATCGACTTCTATCACATAGTAATAGACACCGATAGGCAAAGGATTTCCAAAATAAGTCCCATCCCAGCGATCCATTGGATTGCTAGACCTGAATATCAATTCACCACCTTTTTCATAAATAGTCAATCGAACTCCTGTATACATTCTCAAAGAATTGATACCCCAAGTGTCATTGATGCCATCACCATCTGGTGTGAAAGTATTAGGAATGGCTACTTCTTCAAGGCTTGGAATTCTTCTGGTGATGACAAATTCCTTGGTAAAGGTATTTCCATCTCTATCTGTCACTATGACTACAATGATAAAGGTGGTTTCTCCTGGTCTCAGCTCTGAATTGTTCCAATAAAGCTGGCCATCTATAATTATAAATAAATCATTATCACCTTCACCAGGTACCAGTTCGATCAAATGTTCATCATCTACAGGATCTATTACTATGAAATCCCCAATGTAAATAGGCTCTTCATATTCATTCTGGAGGAAACTGTCCTCAGTAAGAAGCAAATCTTCTGGAGCAGGCTTTTGATTCACAATTACAGTGATACTGACGGGTCTCTCTATACCATCTATCCAACTATTAGGGAAGGTAATAGTACCTATCAATACATAAACACCACTCTTATTTCCATCATAATCTTCTTGAGACCAAGTGATGGGTAGTAGAACTCTTTCTCCATTTTCTAAAATGACCCAGATATGCGTAGGAAGTCCAAGATCGTCAAATTCAGTTCCCCAGTCTACGATGATTACATCTTCATCCACATAGTCAATGACTAAGGTTTCTTCCAACTCATTGATTGCACAACCAAATTCGTCTACCTCTGCACCTTCAGGAGTATTAGGACATAAATCGATGTCATCGGTCACGCCGTCACCATCAGAGTCTAATTGAGAAAGAGCACAGCCATTTTCATCTACTTCTGCTCCTTCAGGTGTATCAGGACAAAGGTCTAGGTCATCCGTTACACCATCACCATCTGAGTCTTTTTGTGAATCAGCACAGCCATTTTCGTCCACTTCCGCTCTGGCAGGAGTATCAGGACAAAGGTCTAGGTCATCCGTTACGCCATCACCATCTGAATCTTTTTGTGAATCAGCACAGCCATTTTCGTCCACTTCCGCTCCGGCAGGAGTGTCAGGACAAAGGTCTAGGTCATCCGTTACGCCATCACCATCTGAATCTTTTTGTGAATCAGCACAGCCATTTTCGTCCACTTCCGCTCCGGCAGGAGTATCAGGACATAGGTCTAGGTCATCCGTTACACCATCCCCATCTGAGTCTTTTTGTGAATCAGCACAGCCATTTTCGTCCACTTCCGCCCCAGCAGGAGTATCAGGACATAGGTCTAGGTCATCAGTCACACCGTCCCCGTCAGAGTCTTTCTGAGAATCAGCGCAGCCGTTTTCATCCACTTCCGCTCCAGCAGGAGTGTCAGGACAAAGGTCTAGGTCATCTGTTACGCCATCCCCGTCCGAGTCTTTCTGAGAATCAGCACATCCGTTTTCGTCCACTTCCGCCCCAGCAGGAGTATCAGGACAAAGGTCAAGGTCATCCGTTACGCCATCACCATCTGAATCTTTTTGTGAATCAGCACAGCCATTTTCGTCCACTTCTGCTCCGGCAGGAGTATCAGGACATAGGTCTAGGTCATCAGTCACACCATCACCATCTGAATCTTTTTGTGAATCAGCACAGCCGTTTTCATCTACTTCCGCCCCCGCAGGAGTGTCAGGACAAAGGTCAAGGTCATCCGTTACACCGTCCCCGTCAGAGTCTTTCTGCGAATCAGCACAGCCGTTTTCATCTACTTCCTCCCCAGCAGGAGTGTCAGGACAAAGGTCAAGGTCATCCGTTACGCCATCCCCATCCGAGTCTTTCTGCGAATCAGCACAGCCGTTTTCATCTACTTCCGCCCCTGCAGGAGTGTCAGGACAAAGGTCAAGGTCATCGGTCACACCGTCCCCGTCAGAATCTTTTTGTGAATCAGCACAGCCGTTCTCATCTACGTCGGCTCCAGCAGGAGTGTCAGGACATAAGTCTAAATAATCAGGCACTCCATCTCCATCAGAGTCTATTTGATCGAGAGAACAACCATTTTCGTCAACTTCTTCACCAGCTGGCGTATCTGGGCAAAGATCCAGATCATCAGTCACCCCATCCCCATCAGAATCTTTTTGAGAATCAGCACAACCATTTTCATCTACTTCTGCACCTTCTGGCGTATCAGGACATAAGTCTAAATAATCAGGCACTCCATCTCCATCAGAGTCTATTTGATCGAGAGAACAACCATTTTCATCAACTTCTTCACCGGCAGGAGTTTCCGGGCATAGATCAAGGTCATCTGTTACGCCATCCCCATCCGAATCTTTTTGTGAGTCAGCACAGCCATTTTCATCTACTTCCGCCCCTGCAGGGGTATCAGGACAAAGGTCAAGGTCATCGGTCACACCATCACCATCAGAATCCTTCTGCGAATCAGCACAACCGTTTTCATCTACTTCTGCACCTTCAGGTGTATCAGGACATAAGTCTAAATAATCTGGCACTCCATCTCCATCAGAGTCTATTTGATCAAGCGAACAACCATTTTCGTCAACTTCTTCTCCCTCAGGTGTATCAGGACAAAGATCTAGGTCATCAGTTACTCCGTCTCCATCAGAATCTTTTTGAGAATCAGCACAACCGTTTTCATCTACTTCTGCACCTGCTGGCGTATCCGGACATAAGTCCAAATAATCAGGTACTCCATCTCCATCAGAGTCAATTTGATCAAGTGAACAACCATTCTCATCTACTTCTTCCCCTTCAGGTGTGTCAGGACAAAGGTCAAGGTCATCAGTAACCCCATCTCCGTCAGAATCTCTTTGAGAAGCAGCGCAACCATTTTCGTCTACTTCTTCCCCTTCAGGAGTATCTGGACAAAGGTCAAGGTCATCTGTAACCCCATCTCCATCAGAATCTCTTTGAGATGCAGCGCAACCATTTTCGTCTACTTCTTCCCCTTCAGGAGTATCTGGACAAAGGTCCAGGTCATCTGTAACTCCATCTCCATCAGAGTCTCTTTGAGAAGCAGAGCAACCATTTTCATCCACTTCCTCGCCAGCGGGTGTGTCTGGGCAAAGGTCAAGGTCGTCCGTTACACCATCGCCGTCAGAATCTTTTTGTGAATCTGAACACCCATTTTCATCTACTTCTTCACCAGCTGGAGTATCAGGACATAGGTCCATATCATCTGTGACACCGTCACCATCGGAATCTCTTTGAGAATCAGCACAGCCGTTTTCATCCACAGGTTCTCCAGCAGGTGTTCCAGGGCATTGATCTAAATGATTAGGAACACCATCTCCATCGCTATCATATTGATCTAAGGAACAACCAAATCGATCAACTGCCTCGCCGGGAGGTGTATTTGGACAAAGATCTATGATGTCAGGCACACCATCCCCATCAGAATCTCTTGTACAATCCTCATCCGTATTTCGATTAGGATCTTCAAAACATTCTCTAGGGAATCTTCTCCACTGATCTATTTCGGCAGCTGTTGGTTCTGGTCTTAAGACCCTGACATAGTACTCGTGAATCAATTGGCCGTTGTTAAAAATAAATACTGGAATCACAGTAGTACCAAAAACCAATTGAACCCTGGCATCATTGACCAGTGCTCTTGGAGTATTGCCATTTACTTGGATCAAATTGTCGGAGCCCAAAGCCTCTCCTCGGACAGTGATATCACTATCAAGAAAAGAAACAGTAACATCATATATCCTGATGTCAGGATTGAATGCAGGACTTAGAGTGCCTTTATTCACTGTAAGTCTTGTAAGCTTGCCATCATTGAAAGACTCTTTTGCAGCCAGAATAAAAATTGAGCTGAAAAAAATCACCAATGCAAAAGCAAGGTTATTTTTTGATTTGGTAAAGATTCGATTCATAGGTTGAACCTAATTTTGATTGATATTTTATTTAGGGGTTCCCATATAGCGGGATCTAAATTTGAATAAAAATTATGAATAAATAAAAAATAAAATTTTTACAAAATGCTTAAAATCAGTATTTTATTCTATGACAAATATTTTTTTGAGGACGAAATACAATAATATACATGTACAAATTTTTGGTATTTTTTGTCAATTATCGGTGAAATGGGGCATTTGATCAATTTTTCTGAATTAGAAAGTAAATAAACTCCTATCGACTCAGCTTAATGCTATAGTTTTTCCTGTTCTTACGGACTCGTCACAAGCCAGTGCAATCTTCAGGCTATTGATTGCGTCAAATTGATGTGAGCTTATGTCTAGGTCTTCTTTTATGCTTTTCAAAAAGAATAACTGTTCGCGCTTGCATAATGCTTCATGATCTGGTTCATCTTGAAGATCAATCCATTGATCTTTTCGGGTAAATTCATTTGAATCATCCAAATCTGAAAAATGAATTTTTATTTTTTCTGTTTTAGTATGTCCTTCGATACGATCAGATTGTGAGGTTGCTGCCTTTTTGGCAACAATGGAAACCGCTCCCTTTGGCCCAATCACATCTTTGATGAAAAAAGCATTATCAGAAATCATAGGCCCCCACCCAGCTTCATACCAACCTACAGAACCATCCTCAAATCTGATTTGTAGTTGGCCATAATTGTAATTATCCTGCGGTATTTCATCGGAAAGACGAACACCAATGGCACTCACAGAGATAGGTTTACTTTGGGTCATCTGACACATGATATCGATGTAATGCACACCGCAATCGACTATGGGACTCAAGCTTTGCATCAAGTTTTTGTGTACATTCCACATATATCCTTGAGATTGTTGATTGAGGTTCATGCGCATGACCAAGGGCTTTCCTAGCGCTCTAGCTTCTGTTACAAAACGAGTCCACGATGGATGATGTCTGAGAATATAACCAACGACTACTTTTCTATTGTTTTTTTTCGCAGCTGCTATGATACGTTCGGAGCCTGCAATAGTATCTGCCAAAGGCTTTTCTACAAAAATATGACAATGATGCTTCAAAGCTTCTAATGCTATGGCTTCATGTGTGTCTGGATAAGTGGAGATGCATACAGCATCTGGCTTGCTGATACGTAAGGCTTCCATATAGTTGTCAAAAAGTTCGTATTGTCCTCCGAGTTGCTGATTCAATGTGGCTTTACTTTCCCCTCGGCTCACAAGGCCACAGATTTCAAATTCTGGGATTTCATGGTAGGCCTTTGCATGGGAAGCACCCATATTGCCACATCCTATGATAAGTATTTTTATTGGATTCATGATTTCAAGTACACAAAATTTAGATTGATCTCAAAGCGTGATTTATTAAAAATATTTGATTTCAGAAATCAAAAGCGCTTATTTGTCGTTTATCAAAGAAATCAAATGCCTTTATGCCATTTTTGAACCGGTATTGCTTGTTGTTTTTTCTTACAAATCTCCTTTTTCCGATGCTCTTGGTGGCTCAGGAGGATGTCAAGTTACAAGGTGTTGTTTTTGACTTTGCTAGCAATCAAACTATACCAGGTGCGAATGTCTATTGGGAATCAGATCCTAACAATGGTGTGAGCACTGATCTAGATGGTTTTTTTGAAATTCCAGTAATAGCACTTCCGAGTAAACTCATCATATCTTTTGTGGGCTTTGAGCAGGTACAAAGGATGGTTCAGGAAAAGGACATTGCTAAGCAAATTCGAGTTTTTTTGAGAGTAGAAGAGACGGATCTTCAAGAAGTGACTGTCAGCAGTACCAGACCTGACGAAAATGTGAAAAGTCTAGATTTGGGTAAGTCTGTCGTCCCCATAGAGACCATCAAAAATATTCCAGCGCTTTTTGGAGAGGTAGACTTGTTAAGAAGCTTGCAGTTGCTTCCTGGTGTACAAACAGCAGGTGAGGGGACCACGGGACTTTTTGTGAGAGGAGGGTCTGCCGATCAGAACCTTTTGCAGATTGATGGAGCTCCTGTTTATAACCCTTCTCACTTCTTTGGTTTCTTTTCTGTATTCAATCCTGATGCACTGAGTGGTGTGGATTTTTACAAGGGGAATATTCCAGCAAATTATGGAGGGCGAATTTCTAGTTTGATTGATATTTCTTTGAAAGAGGGGAATTATGATAAGCTTCATGGAGAAGGGGGTATCGGGACCATCAGTTCAAGACTGACAGTGGATGGACCTTTATTCTCAGAAAACTCAAGCTTTGTAGTATCCGCTCGGAGGACTTATGCTGATGTGTTTTTAAGGCTTTCTTCTGATCCAAATATCAATAGTAATGACCTTTATTTCTATGATTTGAGCGGTAAGACGACTTTCAAACTTGGGAATAAGGATAAACTTTCTTTGTCTAGTTATTATGGTTCTGATTTTCTTGGTCTTTCTGGTCAATTTGGCTTTGGTTGGTCCAATTGGGTCAGTTCAGGGACTTGGAATAGGAATATATCTGACAAAGCATTTTTTGATTTGAATGCTTACCATAGCAGGTACAATTATAAGGTTGGATTTGATGATCCTGAAAATGGTTTCGAATGGGGGAATACCATAGGTGAGACAGGCATCAAATCAGAATGGACTAACCTACTTTCTGATAAAACTATCTTGAAATGGGGTTCTATGCTTCAGTTTTATCATTTCGCATCTATTGATCTCGACCCTTCACCCAATAGTGCCATTCAACCCATCGCTACCAATCCTAGAAATGGCATGCAATTCAATCCTTTTGTGACAGTAAATCAGGAGTTGACCCGGAAGTTGAGCGTGGAGGCAGGTTTGAGGTGGTCACTTTATCAGCAGCATGGTTTAGGTGTAGATTACAGCTATGAAAATGGTACTCCAGATCCCAATAATGAAATTATCGATTCAGTTGCTTTCAATCGGTTTGAGCGTATCAAAGCCTATCAAGGTTTAGAACCTAGATTGGCTTTGAGATACCTGATTCGAGATGACTTATCGATCAAAGTAGCAGCCAACAGAGGTTTTCAATATTTACAAGTTGCCTCAAATAGTTCTGCGGGCTTACCAATTGATAGGTGGATATTGGCTGGAACTTATATTCCGCCCATCAGAGGTGACCAGTTTTCAGTTGGTATTTTTAAGAATCTGAATGATAATGCTTGGGAAGTTTCTCTAGAGGGCTATTACAAGGATATGAAGAATGTCATCGATCTTCGGCAAGGAGCAACTGTCCTGTTTACAGATAACGTAGAAACAGAAATTCTTGTAGGTGATGGGTATGCTTATGGGGTAGAGTTTTTAGTTAAAAAAAATATCGGGAAAACAAGCGGTTGGTTAAGTTATGCTTACTCGAGAACATGGAGAAGAATCGAGGGAATCAGTTTTGATAATTGGTACAATCCTAGATTTGATAGACCCCATGATTTGAATTTGGTGCTCAATCATCAGTTTAATAAAAGATGGTCTGCAAATCTCACTTTTGTCTACACGACAGGGCAGGCTGTCACTTTTCCAGCAGGAAGCTATGTGGTGGACAGTCAGCGCTTACCATTATTTACTGGAGAGAGAAATGCAGATAGATTTCCAGATTATCATAGAATGGATGCCTCTGTGACTTGGAAAAATGCCGATCAAGGAAAGAAGTGGAGAGGAAGCTGGAACTTCAGTATTTATAACCTGTATGGAAGGAAAAATCCGTTTTCATATCAATTTGGAGAAATTTTTAATGAAAATATTAATTTCTCTCCAGCTCCGAATGATCCGATCACATCTAGAAGGCCTGGGACAGTGATGACTTATTTGTTTACATTTCTGCCGTCATTAACTTATAATTTCAATTTCTGATGAAGAGAATATCACTGATCATCATTACAGCGTGGCTTGCTTTTTCCTGTCAGGAAGAAGTAATCTTGGATTTGCAGACCTTAGAGCCTACGCCAGTCATTGAGGCGATCTGGACCAATACGCCTAATTTTAACCAGGTATTTGTTTCCTTCTCAAAGGATTTTTATTCAGATGAGCCTAATGAATCGGTTACAAACGCACAGGTTTTTGTGAGAAATATTGGGACGGGAAGAATCGCCACTTTTCGATACAACGAACAGGTAGATCGATATGTACCTACTCAAAATCAAATCGGTCAAATCGGTCAAACCTACGAGCTTAATGTGATCATAGATGGGAAAGCCTATATTTCTACCGGTACACTTTTGCCTCCTCCTAGCTTAGATTCAATCACCTACGAGTTCAAAGATCAGCGCGTATTTAGAGAGGAAGGATACTATTTGACTTTATATGGTGATATTCCTTTTACACAAGATAATAATTACAGGATTAGAATTATTAGAAATGATACTTTGCTCAATAGGAGGACAGACTATTTGCTTTTCGATGACACCTTTGGTACACAAATTTTAAATAGGGGCTTTGAGTTAGGGGGATTTCCCTTTAGGGAAGGGGATCGAGTTCGGCTGGAGCTTTTTAGACTCAACAGAGATGCCTATGATTATTTGAATCAATTGGTTGGCTTACTCTTCAATGACGGAGGTCTGTTTAGTCCACCGCCTCAAAATCCTGTATCCAATATCCGTCCTGTAGATGGTGAGGGTAATGTGCTAGGCTATTTTATGGTAAGCCCCTATCTTGGTGCGACAGTCAATATCAATCCTGATCGCTCAGATGAATGATTTTGAGATGAGTTCTCAAACAGAATACTTACTTTTGTCCCATGTTAGATTTCAATCAAAAAGGCAAAGTAGTCGTTACTTTTAAAGATCGTTTTGCTCCATATGTAGAGCAAGAGCTCAGAGAACTGGGTTTTAAACCTAAAAACATCAATAGAACTTACATAGAGCTGTATGCTTCTCTGAATGAATGTATGACCCTCAACCTTCATTTGAGGGTGGCCAGTCATGTACTTTTCGAAATCAAGTCTTTTTACTTGCACCATGCTGATGATATTTATAGAAGAGTGAAAGCCTTGCCGTGGGAGCAGTACATCACAGAGACAACCTACTTTTCAGTCAATTCACATGTGGAAAATGACAGCGTAGACAATCCACTCTTTGTGAATGTAAGGGTGAAAGATGCCATAGTCGATAGATTTAGGGAAAATACTGGTATCAGACCCGATACTGGATCTAATTATGATGGGGCTGTATTTCAGCTGTTTTGGAAAGAAACACAGGCCACACTTTATATCAATACTTCTGGGGAGACTTTAGCCAAGCATGGATACAGAAAGATTCCGGGTAAAGCGCCGATGCTTGAAGCCTTAGCAGCAGCGACTATTTATGCTTCTGATTGGGATAGGAAATCCCCCTTTATCAATCCTATGTGTGGCTCAGGAACATTGGCCATAGAAGCAGCGTTGATAGCGACCAATAGATACCCAGGGCTTTTTAGGGATCATTATTCTTTTCAGCATTTTATTGGCTATGAAGAGAAGGTGTTCCAAGAGCTGAAGCAGGAATTGGAAAAGAAAATCACGCAACCTGAAAATTTGGAAATAATTGCTTCTGATATTTCTGAGCAAGCTGTACTATTTACAAGAGAAAATGCTGGAACTGCTGGAGTAGAAAAGCTGATCAGTTACGAGACATGTGACTTTGAGTCTTGCACTATACCTGAATCTGACTCTGGAGTCATCATGTTCAACCCTGAATATGGAGAGAGGCTAGGTGATGAAGACGAGCTAGCAGATACCTACAAGCGATTAGGCGATTTTATGAAGCAGCGATGTGCTGGTTACACTGGCTACATTTTCACAGGAAATATGGGACTTGGGAAACGAGTAGGCTTAAGACCATCGCGCAGAATAGAATTCTATAATGGAACAATTGATTGTAGGCTATTAAAATTCGAATTGTACAAAGGCAAGAAATCCGAATAAAAATATTCCTGATTTAAATCAGGGTTTAAGCTGAGCATTGTGAGGTTTGTTAGAAAAGGG
Organism: Belliella pelovolcani; assembly: GCF_900156785.1. GTDB lineage: Bacteria > Bacteroidota > Bacteroidia > Cytophagales > Cyclobacteriaceae > Belliella > Belliella pelovolcani. The sequence goes on from NZ_FTOP01000009.1 coordinate 42,741, forward strand.
TAGCGGTATTTTTGAGCTTTATTCATTGACCAACCGCGTATGATTATTCAAAACATCAAACCTCACAGTTTTCACATTCCAGTGATGGGATTGGGTTATACCCTAGAAACACCCCTCAAAGTCGCTCAATTTGGGATTTCTTCTGTAGTGTCTATCATGGATGATGCACTTTTGGAAGATATGCGTCGCGTGAAGTCGCGATTGCTTGACGTGCCCTATTTACCCATAGAGTCAAAAGTAGCAGATAGTAGAGCCAAAAGAATCACTGCTTACCTAGATTTCCTTCATGACCAAGTCAATTTACAGCTGGATAAAATCAAAAAGCAAGTTTTTGAAAAAGGGCAAGAAATAGACACCTATTTTGATTTGTTAGATGAGCAACATCCAGTCAAAAAACTGTATAACCTGATGTTTACTTTGGGTGGTAGTGCGCGAGCATTGATAGAAAGTCAGTTGAGAAGCTATATCCAAGCTGGAAAAATCGATGTCAACATCATGACCAAAGTGGATAAGCTCAATTATGATGAAAAGGGGGATGAATTACCAAGAGAATTTTCTGATGCATTATCCGCATTGAGAGGTTTTGCTCAGAGTAAATTGAATGCTTCAGTGGTATTCTCAGCGGGAATGAATCCAGCCCTTTATGGCTATGCAGAGCAATTTGATGCTTTTTTTCCAGATAAGTCTGGAAACCTTGAGAAAAGAATAATTTTGAAAGTCAGTGATTACAGGTCGGCTTTGATCCAGGGTAAGTTTCTGGCAAAGAAAGGGCTTTGGGTGTCTGAATTCCGCATAGAATCAGGACTTAATTGTGGAGGACATGCTTTTGCAACTGATGGCATTTTGCTAGGCCCCATATTGGAAGAATTCAAACAAAACAGGGAATCGCTTCAACAAACCTTACTAGAAGCATGCAACCAAGCGCTTTTGGCAAAGGGGAAACCACTTTTACTTTCAGACGAAAAGCTTTTGATCACCGTGCAGGGAGGCATAGGTACTGCTCAAGAAGATAAGTTCCTAAGACAATATTATCAATTAGATGGTACAGGCTGGGGGAGTCCTTTCTTGATGGTTCCAGAAGCCACCAATGTAGACGAGGACACCCTACAAAAATTGATTCAGGCTAAGAAATCAGATTACTACCTCAGTCATGCCTCCCCACTTGGAGTAAGGTTCAATAATCTGAGAACGAGTAGCGCTGAGACTCAGAGAAAAAAGCGCATAGAGAAAGATAGAGCTGGTAGTCCTTGCTACAAGAAGTTTCTTTCTTTCAATACAGAATTCACCGAAAAACCCATTTGTACTGCTTCGAGACAGTATTTGAATTTGAAAATCAAGGCTATGAAAGACCAATTTTCAGAACAAGAATTTGCTAAACAGGCTGAGAATGTATTGGCTAAAGATTGTCTTTGTGAGGGTTTAGGTGCGGCAGCTTTAATTACCAATGGGGCTACACCTGCTAGAAACCTGACCGCGGCGACTATTTGCCCAGGGCCAAATTTGGCTTATTTCTCTGGTGTTTTCAGTCTGAAACAAATGGTTGGTCATATCTATGGGAGACTTTCTATCATGCATGATTCAAATCGCCCGCATATGTTTGTCAAGGAGTTGCAACTCTACATAGATTACCTCAAAGAAGCAATAGAAGACTCAATACTTGAACAGCCTGCGAAATTTGAAAATTATGTCAGCAAGTTTAAGGAAAACTTAAGACAAGGAATTGGCTATTATATGAATCTGTTAGAAGAGGTGTCAATAGATGCGGATGAATTGGTCCCGAAGATACAAAGCCAGTTTCAAGATGCACTTCACGAGTTGGAAGAGTTGGCAGTTCCAGCTTATTCTTGATTGATCAAAATTCTTGTCTAAGGCAGAAATTAAAAATATTGAAAAGTATAAATTTGGCAATAAAAGACCTGGCAGGTTTCGAAAACCTGCCAGGTCTTTTATTTTAAACCATCAATTTCTTCAATTGGGTTTGATCCATTTTTTGATAACGCCATATCGCAACGGCAGAGATGAATAAAAGCAAAGCCACAGCCCAATAGACCCATATTGGTATAGGGACTGGATCGCCTGCTGCATAGGAGTGAAGCCCAGAGAGGTAATAATTCACCCCAAAGGAGGTCATGATAATCGAACTGAAGGCCCATAAGCTGGCAAGATTATAAATCAAACTCTTCTTCAAAGAAGGTATTAACCTCAAGTGCAGGACTATGGCATAGACAATCACTGAGATCAAGGCCCAAGTTTCCTTGGGGTCCCAAGCCCAGTAGCGACCCCAACTTTCATTAGCCCATACCCCACCTAAGAAAGTTCCCACAGTGAGGAGAAACAAACCAATAGTGATGGACATTTCATTCACAATGTTCAACTCTTGAAGGCTCAACCACCATTTTGCTTTGGGATTTGCTGGCTTGAAGATGATCAAAAGTAAGCTAAGCAATGCGATGATGGCGGACAGCGCAAGTGGTGCATAGCCACTTACGATGATCGCTACGTGTATTTTGAGCCAGTAGGAGTGCAGGACGGGCATCAAATTGGTGATCTCAGGATTAAGCCAATCAAGAAAACCTACAAAAAGCAAGGTTCCAGAGAACAATAGTGAAAGTGGAATAGTAAACTGCGATTTGTTTGAGAATAGCATTCCAAACAGCAAAATTCCCCAAGCGACGAATACCATCATTTCGAATCCATCAGACCACGGTGGGTGTTTAGCTATGTACCAACGAAGGGCTAGATGGAAGGAGAATAATAAAAAGCCAACCCAAGTCAATGCTTTACCCAACTTCCAAAGTCTATCAATCCATTGACTGGATTTGAAGAGCATCAGAATACCTAAAATGAGCATCACAATACCCAAAAGCCAGAAAGGACCAAAGAGCTTGGTGCCGAGGTTTAGCTTATTATAAAGTAGCTCTCCATGGATTTCATTTTCATTTGGATAGACCTCACTTCCTGCTTTTTGCTGGTAGAGATGTATGTAAGAAAGTGTTTCTTTAGCATCTTCCCAATTCCCTGTTTGGATGCCCTTTTCCAAGGCTGCTAGGTAGAGCGTAGTGATGTTTTTGACAAAAACAGCATCATCTTCATCAAAGCCTTGTGTCCATTGTTGACTTGTAAACCATGTGTTGTTTCGATCTAGTTTGTTTGGGAATAATCTCAGAAAATCCCCCGTCAATAATGCATAGAAAATATTGAATCTTTCGTCTGTTTTGAGAAGCTCTTTGTCCGCTTCATTCCTTTCAGCGGGCTTCAATCTATTGCTAGTTTCTACCAATTCTTGGAGTAAGTAGTTACCCTCTTCATCTAAAAACTCTCTGAAACTCAACTGATCTGTAGGTTCTATCCCAAGAGCTTGAAAAGCTAATTTTGATTTTTTCTGATCAATTTTGATCAAAGGCAGGTGACTAAAAGTCACCGGATCTAATTGAATGGCTAATACAAACTGCTCAGAAGAAAAGCTAATTGCTCCGTCAGGGCTTGGAACTTCAATTTTTGATTTACCACTGAGTTTACGGATGATTTCATTTGCCAGGGTGTTGAGAGGCTTCATTCTTCCATCTAGGTCTTGGACAATCAGCTTCCCATAGTCATCAGCAATTTCCTTGGGAACCAAAGATTGCCTAGGGTCTTGCATGGGTATTTCCTGTGCGGATAATCCCGATAAAAACAACAAAAAGAAGGTGGCTGTAGCAGCAGCTTTCCTACGTAAGCTACTTAATTTTTTATTCAAAAGTTGAAATCTACTGCCTTTGGCAAAAAGTGTCAAAAGCATACCTATACTCAATAAAGTATAGCCTAAGTAGGTGATGTAAGTTCCAGGGCGATCTTGATTGACCGAAAGGATAGTACCTCTTTCATCATTGTCATAGGAGGATTGATAGAATCTAAAGCCTTTGTGATCGAGGACATTGTTCATAAATATCCTATAAGGAAACTCCTCACCGTCAGACCTGACCATCACTTCACTGGCATAGGAAGCAGGGCTTTGACTGCCAGGATACCTTTCAAGTTCGAAGGCATTGAGGTAGAGTTCGAAGGGAAGTTTGATTTTTTTCGGGCCAAAAGTAAGCGTGAAATTTTGTCCATTATGTGTAAATGGGTGCCACTTAGGGTTAAAACTGACATTTCTGATATAAGCTTGTGAGACCAATTTTCCTGCTTCATCAAGAATCTCAATGTTGACGACATCTAGCATGTTTTTGGCGAGTTTTTCGTCAGTTTCTGATTGATAGACAATTGCAGCATCTTCGATGATAGATTTGACCATAAAAGCTCCACCATTCCATTGGTAAAGAGACCTAAGTTGTAATTGACTACTTTCGCCCTCGTGCATGACCCCGATTTTTTGGGTGCTCATTTCCATAATTTGTAAATGCACATCTGAATGAATCATCCAGAGACTATCCTCTTTGAAGATGCGTATAGGACTTGATGAATTTTTAGAAGTTCCCAAAACCAACTCTCCTAATGCTACTTCATTGCCTTCTCTTAAGATGAAATCCTCTCTACCAGCACCCATGGCCACTGCTATGTCGATAAATGTCTCCGTCCCATCTATAAATGATTCTACTCCAGCTTTGATGTATTCTTTGATATGGATCTGAAAGCGTTCTTGTCCAAAATCTACCCAATGGGTTTCCGGCTTGAATTGATGTGGGATGATACTGATAGGTTTTTCAAATTTGAGTCCCTGATTGGCTAGGGTTTGGCGTACCTGCAAGTAGTCAGAGCTGGTATAAAACGAATCTTCAGATGCTCCCTGTCTGATATGCATCACGCCATCCACACTCAAATATCTCGTCACTCCAGCTCCTACCAAAATGATCACAAAAGCAATGTGGAAAAGTCCGACTGGCCATCGATTGGCATGAAAGAGCCTGTACTGATTGATATGGGCTAGGAAATTGATGGCTAACCACAGCATAATGATCTCAAACCACCAAGCATCATAGACCAACTTCCAAGCAACAGGAATCCCATGGTCATTTTCTATGAAAGTAGCCACAGCCATGGAAATGGCAAAAGCTAATAAGAGGATTAAACTAATTTTGGTTGAAAAGAGAATTTTCAAAAACTTCATATACTTAGAGTAAAATTCCAACAAATCTATTTTTCATGTTTGGCCTAAATATCAACATCAAATAGGCCCAATTTTGGGTGTCTTTCAAATCTCCCCTGTTTTGTAAGCTTGCAAAAGTATCGCTGTAAAATAACTGTGAATATCCTCCCTGAAGCGAGATGGCTGAATTGAAGATGTAACCGAAAGAAAAATCTAGTTCAGTTCCCAAGTTTTTATCCAACTTAAATAGTCCATTTTGACTGAATACATCAGCATGGGCAAGGAATTGATGGAAATCTGCTTGAATAAAGAATTTAGGATTGAAATCATACCTTGCTTTAAGGTAATAGTCTTGCAAACCCACATTGTTTTCATGGGCTCCTCCCACATAGAACAAATCCATGTAACCATTAAAAAGGTGATTGGTCCCATAGAGCGGAGAGAAAGAGCTGTTTTCCGTGTTTACATTATTGGGTGTGCCGCTGAGAATTTCAAAACCAGCCACCATTCTAAGTTTTTTACCAGCTTCCTGATCGATAGTTAGTTGTTGAGTAATTTGTGCAGAAAGGTCAAAGGCATTGACATTTCTTCCAAAATTATCCACACCTAATTGGTGATAGTAAAAGCCACTTAGGGTTGTATTACCTGTTTGATACCTGATAGTAGGAAGACCAATTGTTTGCCTGTAATTGATACCTTCACTGATGATCGTACCAGCAGTATTTCTCACGGCAAATTGACGTCCGTCATTCCAGAAGAGCAATGAAAAATTAAATTGGCCTAATTTATTTTCATATCGGATCATTTGAGCTGCTTTGTAATTGTTGTTTATGTCGTAGAATACGCCAGCCAATCTTTGCTCACTCTGATTATAGCCACCCCCGAAATGTAATTTCATGTCATTTTTCTCGTGCTTGACAAGTGCAAAATCGTGCGCTCTAGCCTGTAGTGCCCAGTCCAAGTTTCCAAGAAACCTGAAATTATCATAATTCAATTCTTGCCTCCCCAATTTGATTTGCCAGTTTTCGGCAATTTTCGTTTCTAACCAAGCTTCGTGCACTGACAAGAAATTATCGGTTGCTTTGATTTGAGGTGTATTTCCCCATGTTCTGATGTCTTGAATAGACATGTAAAAGGAAATATTTTCCATTTTATAGCTAGCTTGAAGCCTTGCTCTTTGTGCTATGAATTTTGCGGGAACTTCGGACTCAAGTATAGGCCTATTGAATCCATTCCTAAATTCCGCTCTTTGTAGCAGCTGACCATCTAGGCTGAATTGTGCTTGTGCCGGTTTAAAAGAAAGGGCCACAAAAATGGCCCATCCAAAAATCAACAACTTTTTCATAATGCTGAGGATTGATGTTTTATCTGCTGCTGATGATGTTTACTTCTTTTTTTGATTCTCTGGCTTTTCCATCTTTAATCCACTGAGGTACTACTTGCTCCAGAAATGTTTCTTTGGCAGCTTTCTCAGCTGGGATATCCAGTCCTATATAGGCTTGTAGCGTTTTTTTATCAAATTCAGGCATGTCTACGGGTTTATTATGCCCTAGGTCTGCCAGTAGCCTAGCGAGCTTGATCCTGGTTTCTTGAGCGATGCCAGTAGCAGAGGTGACGATTCTACTGGTTTCAAGTGGAGCGTGGAATGCTGCCCCATGTGATGCTACTGCATAATCCCATCGCCACTGCGAATGGCGGATTCCCTTCAAAATATCCATCATTTGAGCTTCAGATGCGCCTAATTCCCATGCTTTTGCAGCTTCTATATGAGCCATTGCTAGGAGTTTTTGGAGTTTAGAAGTACCTTCTTTGATTTTTCTCTGTCTGTCATAGACATCGGTCAGCAAATCTGACTCTTTCTCTCTGTGACATACAAAACAGGAGTTTTCAACATTGTTCAAAGGAGAACCAATGTGGTGATCTGTGAACTTTTGTCCACCTTCTGTTTTATAAGGCATGTGACAATCTGCACAAGAAACACCTCTCTTTGCATGTACACCAAGTGTGAAAAGTTCATAATCTGGATGCTGTGCTTTGAGCATTCTTGCCTTCGAAAGGGGGTGTACCCAATCGGCAAAATCAATATTATCAAAGTAAGCCTCAACTGATTCTACATCCATGCCATCTTTCCATGGAAAAGTCAGGTATTGTGCATTCTCTTTACCAGGCTTTGTTTTGTCAAAATAATATTCCACATGGCACTGAGCACAGACTAGGGAGCGCATCTCTTGATGTGAGGCTTGGTTGATGTCTTTGCCCATCGCTTCGAATGCTTCTATCAGAGCAGGTCTTGTAATGGTCAGATTCATAGTCTCTGGGTTGTGACAATCTGCGCAACCAATGGGATTGATGACTTCAGATCCATAATCAGATAGCTTCTGACTGTAGTATTCAGTGACACCTAGCTCACTCATCAACCTTGGTACATCGGGGCTCTTACAAGTCCAGCAAGTACTGGGTTGAGGGCCTTCACCTGCTACCATCGGAGAACCTATCCTAAGGGTATTTTGCACATCTGTTACGGCATAGGCATGTCCTCGAGGTTGATTATAATCCTTACTAAAGGCGTATCCAGCCCATAAGATCACCAGTTCAGGCTGATCATCCAAGACACTTCTCAATGCTGAAGTATTGTACAAGCTACTGAATGTGGTGTCTTGCGTTTTCATGTAGGATTGATATTGCCTTGGATAATTGAGTCCCCAGATGGAATCTCTTGGCTCAATACCTTCTAGGCTAACTTTTGCTTGATAAGCAAACCTAGTTTCGGTCTTCCTATCCATAATGGTATAGGCTAGCATGGCTAATAAAAATACTGCGATGGCTGTAAGGCCAAAAAGGATCCAGTTTTTCATAAGTGTAGTATTTATTTTTTAGCTTTTATATCTTCTTGTGCTTCCATTGATTCTTTCAGCCATTTGGGAACTATGCTGAGATCTGCTGGGGCATGTGCTTTGATGGGTTCTATTTGATGGCCTACTGCTGATAGACTTTTGGTTCTGCCGTGAGGAACTTCCCGATGGCATTCCCAGCATATTCTATCTGTTCTTTTGGCATGATGATCTTCGACAAAAGAGGCTGTTTTGGCGTCTGTTACCTGCGGTTCGTGGCATCGGATACAATTACTTTGAATGACTGCAATCGATGGCTCCAAAGCTTTGATTACCTCTGGTTCAGCTCTGATGGTGAATATAGAGGCATGGTATAAACCGTCTTTCGCTTTGAAAAAGTATTTGTTGAAAACATTATCGTGAGGGACATGGCAATCATTACAATGGGCCACTTCTCTGTGAGAGCTGTGTGTCCAAGTGATGTATTGCGGGGTCATGATATGGCAATTGACGCATGCTTGGGGATCATCAGATAAGTATGATACTGCATTGCTGAGCTTGAAAACATATATTCCTAGTCCAAAAATGGTGGCTACAAGGACAGTGGCGTAAGGCCTCCACTTTCGGGGAGGAACAAGACTATACTTAAAAAGAAATCTTTTGAAACTTTGAAATTTCGACATTGTGCTGGCTGAGTTTGTGGTTCAAAGTTAGATTGACAAAACTGATTAAAACATGACTAAAATCAGGAATGTGACTAAAGTTACAAAAAATATAATAAACGCTTAAATTTGTTGAAACCTGGAATTTAGTGTGGTGTTGAATTCAAATAATATAGAAAAGAGTAGTATTTTGTATTTAAATCAAAATAAACACTACTTGTCATGAATCAATTATTAAAAAAATTCTACAGCTTACCAGGGATTAAAAAAATTACTGAAAGGCATAGAGCGAAAATCAAAGCACAAAGTGATGGCAAGGGGCAAGGGGCCTTATTTGAAGTTGAATTCCCCTTGAATTAAGATAATTTCAGAACATATCCCCCATTACCAATAATGATTGTTTTCATCCTCTATTTTAAGTAACTTGTTTTGAATTAATTACTCAGCTTAATCAAACCTTTTTTCATTATGGGAATTCAACCCGAAAATTCACTTGAATTGAATCAAATCAAGCAGAGTCTTGATGCACAAAAAGCCCTGATGCGTCATGCTGAGATGGTGTCTGGTTTTGGTACTTGGGAGCTAGATCTCAAGACAAATGAATTAACATGGAGTGATGGTGTTTTCTTGATATGTGAGTTTGAGCCACAGTCCTTTAAAGTGACTTTTGAAAGAGGTCTAGGTGTAATCCATCCTGATGATCAGGCCATTGCCATTCAGGCTATGCAAGATACCATGAATACCGGAAAGGAATATAAAATTCAAAAGCGATTTCAGTTAGAAAATGGCAAAATAAAGCATATACTTTCTAGGGGCTCTTTGATTAAAAATCCCGATGGAGAACCAGCCAAATTGATTGGTGTTTTTCAGGATATTACAGAAGCAATTGAGAATGAAAGAAAAATCCAAGAGACCTTAGATAATTACCAAACACTGATTGAAAATGTGGATGGGATTATTTGGGAAGCTGATGCCAATACTTTCGAATTTTCATTTGTAAGTCCACAAGTTCAAAGGATCCTTGGTTATTCACCAGAAGAATGGCTGAAGGAAAAGGATTTTTGGCTCAATCACATTCATCCAGAAGATAGAGATTATGCCTACAGCTTTTGTAAGTCCAATATTGAGAATGGTAAAGACCATACTTTTGAATATAGAATGCAGAAAAAATCTGGGGAATACATTCTTCTGCAAGATAGGGTAGCTGTCCTCAAATCCAAGGGTAAGTCCAATAGATTGAAAGGGATATTGGTTGACATCAATAGTTCCTTTTTTAACCAAAAGCTAGAGCAGATGGAAAGGTCTGTGATGGAAAAAAGCATGGAAGTAGAGGCTACTCTTGAGGAAGTACTTACGCTTCAAATGAGGAAATTAGAAGAAATCTTCCCAGAGATGAGGGCATCTACATTGAAGATTAAAAATGAGAAAATATATAACCTTGCCTCTCCTTCACTTTCTGCAGAATATCTTCAGTCGATAACAGGGCAACCGATTGGTCCCAGAGCAGGATCTTGTGGTACGGCAGCATTTTTACAAGAAGAAGTGATTGTTTCAGATGTGTCGACTGATCCGAGATGGGAGAATTATAGTCATCTTGGAAAGTTGTATGGTTTTCAAGCTTGTTGGTCAAGGCCTATTTTCAATAAGCAGGGTGAGGTTGTAGCTACTTTTGCTAATTATTATAATGAAAAACGTGAGCCAAGGCCAATTGAAAAGATTGCGATTAATCGAGCGCATCGCTTAGCATCTTTAATCCTAGAAAGGTATTCAGACTTAGCTCAAATCAAACATATCAATGAACTGAATGCTTTTATTTATAGAGCGACTAATGAAGCTGTTTACGAGTGGGATATTATGGAAGATAGCGTAAATTGGGGAGAGAGTTTTGAACGTTTTTTTGGATATAAGCACAATGGAATATTCACATCTAAGGACTGGAATGCATTGATTCACCCGGATGATTTTGACGAGGTTTCAAAAGATATCACGGAGTTTATGAATAATCCTGAAATTAGTAAACTAGAAAAAGGACACCGTTTACTAAAAAAAGATGGATCTATTGCTTTTGTTGAAGTAGTTGGATTTATCATCAGAAATGAATCAGGTGTGCCTACTAGGATGATTGGAATTCTCAGAGATGTCACCGAGACAAAAGAATTGAAACGACTTTTGGATACAGCTTCTGAAATGGCTAGAATTGGAGGCTGGGAGGTAGACTTAAATACGGGTAAAAATCAATGGTCAAAGATGACTAGGACTATCCATGAGGTTCCAGATGATCTTGAAATGACTATTGAATCAGGGCTTCAATTTTATAGAGAGGATGTCAGGAGTGAAGTTTCAGAATTAGTATATCGTTGTATTGATACTGGTGAATCCTTTGATTTTGAATTACCTATTATAAGTTTTTTGGGGAATGAAAAATGGGCAAGGGTTATGGGGCAAGCAGACTTTTTAAATGGTAAGTGTGTCAGGATTTACGGTAGTTTTCAGGATATTACTGATAGAAAAATGTCCGAGTTCCAGATCGAGGAGCAAATCAAAGCTTTAGCAAAATCAAACCAAGAATTAGAACAGTTTGCTTATGTTGCTTCACATGACCTTCAGGAACCATTGAGAATGGTGACGAGCTTCCTTGCACTGATACAAAAGAAATATGGGCCGCTATTTGATACAAAAGGGAAGACTTATATAGAATATGCTATGGATGGTGCGGTGAGAATGCGCAGAATCATTCTGGATTTATTAGATTTTTCAAGAGTTGGAAGAAATGAAGAAGCTCCTGTCAAAATTGATTTGATGGCTGTCATAGAAGATGTGAAAAAGCTGCAAAAACAGGCTATTGAAGAAAATCATGCAATTATTGAGACTGATAATCTTCCACAAGTAATAGCCACCAAGCTTTCTGTAGAGCAAGTATTCAACAACTTGATTGGTAATGCCCTTAAGTATAGAAAACCAGATATCAATCCTGAAATCAAAATTAGTGCTAATGATATCGGAAAATTTTGGGAAATCGCAGTTTCTGACAATGGAATTGGTATCGAAAAGGAATACTTTGATAAGGTATTTGTTATTTTTCAGAGGCTTCATACCAAAGAAGAATATTCAGGAACTGGAATTGGACTAGCTATTGTGAAAAAAATCATTGATAATCTAGGAGGGAAAATCTGGCTGGAATCAGAAGTAGGAAAGGGTAGTACTTTCTATTTTACTTTGCCAAAGTAAAAAGGCGTTGATTTTCTCAACGCCTTTTATGAATTATAACTTTTCTAACAAATCATCAATCTTCCTTTTCAAATCTAAGATAGCATTTGCATAACGGTCGTCCCATTCTTGTAACCTTGCTGTAGATTTAAGCTCGATTTCGTATTGTATGCCTGGTAGAATCCAAGATGCATAGCCACTAAAAGGATCATTTGAAGCGTAAAGTGACCTGTACCAATTTCCAAAATACATACCCTTTGGGTCGATAAAAGATTTTTCCAATGATAATAGATCTTGATTGATAGCTTTAGCTTTTTTTGAATCGAATGTTCCACTTTCTAGTTTCTCAGCCAGCTGCTTGTCAAAATTTTCAGCACTTTCTTTTAGGCTGCTGATTGCTTCAAGGGATTTCATAAATCCCCCAAAATCTTTTTCAAATCTTCTGATTTGATTGACAGCCCCACTGAAATGTCCCTCAAGGTCTTTTGCATAGCGACTGACTTGATATGGAATAATGTCAGCATTGGCCAATCGCAGACTGATTATACCCACAAGCTGTTCTACTGCTCCACCCATTTTGAAGCTTGGGTCTGCAAATTTTTCGTAAAAATGTAGGTTGTCATAATTCGTGTGATAAAGTGTAGGTCCACTTGCACCACCACTCATCGAAGGAATACCAGCATGCATATAGAAAGCGATATGGTCCGAGCCACCACCTAGATTACCTATGCTAGGCTCTGATTGGTTTTTGGCCCATACTTCAAAGACCGTTTTGGAAGAATCAGGAAAACTAACTGCCTTAGCAGATTCCATGATGATTTTTTTCAAGGTTGGTGAAGAAGAAGCACCGAAGTTTCGGCCTGACACTGCTGCGTCTAAGTTGATGTATGCGACAGCTTTGGCTCCAAGTTCATCTCTAAACTGCTCCACCCATTCAGTAGATCCAATGACTCCATGCTCTTCAGCATCCCAGTGTGCAATCAGAATAGATCTTTCAGGTCGCTGACCTGCTTTGGCTAATTTCCCCAAAGTTTCACTCAATGCCAGTAGCATGGCAGTACCACTGTTTGGATCGGTAGAGCCAAAAGACCAAGCATCATAATGACAACCCAAGATGACCCATTCGTCAGGCTTACTACTTCCTTTGAGTGTGCCTACTACATTATTAGCACGGACAAACTCTCGTTTTTGATCAACCTTAACGCGGACTTTTAGCTCCTTTCCACCTTCTAGCCTATAAGTGAATGGAAGGCCTCCTTGCCAGCCAGTAGGCACGGCTTGACCTTTCATTAGGGACATGATTTCCTTGGCTGAACCATAAGGAATAGGGGTCACAGGAATGGTATGCAAACCTACTTCTTCTGGATTGAGTCTTTTGATTTTTTCCTTGCTATCCAAAGGCAATGCTGGTTCAAATGGTGTCAAGGCATCACCTGTCCAATCAACGGTAAGTAATGAACCTCTTTGTATGGAGGTCTCATTGTAAAAAATGCCATCAGGATATGTCAAGCCTCGCATATAGCCTGAGTCTCCCGGGTCTGTATAGATTAGTAGTCCAGCAGCACCAGCAGCTTCTGCAAATTTGGCCTTAAATCCTCTAAAGTTTCCTCCATATCTAGCCAAGACTATTTTGCCTTTGACATCTATACCCAATTCTTTGAGTTTGTCAAAATCGGCTTTGGTGCCGTAGTTGGCATAGACGATTTCTGCGGTGACATCACCACTTCCAGAGAAAGCATTCCAGCCTTTCCATAGCGCTGGATGATCAGCATATGGATCCTCTGCAACAAAATTTTCCTGTTGATTGAGAGGCATTCTAAAGGGCCTTACAATCTCTACAAGCGATTCTCCAGGTTCTTTGGAAAGATAAACATCATAAGGATGGACCTTCACTTCCCAGCCTGCTTCCTGCATAGCTTTGACCATATAGTCTTTGACTCTTTCGTTCGCCTCAGAACCAGCAGGGTGAGGCTCTGAAGTGATCGCTGTCAAATGCGTCTTGAACCGTCCAAAATCAACTTTATCCAAGAAAGTTTTTTCTAATTCTAATTGCTTGTCATTTGTATTTACTTGAAACCCATCTAGTCGCTGGGCGACTGAGGTTTGGTAAAGAAATAGGCCAAGAATTGGGATGATTAATCGATGAATGCTCATAAAATTTTTGTTGATCGTCAGAAAACAAATATATCCAAGCTATCTTTATATAAAAGCAATTATTCTTTAATCGGAGAAATTAAATTTTGGAAAAATGAAAAAGCTACTTGTTTGCACTGGAGGTGGAGATTGTCCTGGACTCAATGCAGTGATCAGAGGAATCTTCAAAGCTGCAAAAAAAACAAAAGAATGGGAAGTATATGGAAGTATTGAGGCATTTAATGGTGTGATGGCAGAACCACCTTTTTTGATCAAGTTAAAGAAATCTAATGTTGGAGGTATTCATGTAAAAGGAGGGACTATTCTAAAGACGACCAACAAGGGAAACCCATTGCAATTCCCGGTTCAAGATGAAAATGGGGATATAGTTTTTGAAGACCGTACCGAGGCACTTTCTGAAAAAATCAAATCATTAGGCTTTGATGCAGTGATCAATATTGGTGGAGATGGCTCTCAAAAAATCTCGAATGCGCTTTTTAAACTTGGTGTTCCAATCATTGGCGTGCCCAAGACCATAGATAATGATCTTTCGGCGACAGATACGACTTTTGGTTTTCAGACAGCCGTTCAGATCGCTACAGATAGTTTTGATAAGTTGGTCACCACCGCAGAAAGTCATCATCGCGTGATGATCATGGAGGTGATGGGCAGAGATGCTGGCTGGATTGCGTTGCATACTGCTATAGCAGGAGGTGCAGAAGTCTGCCTCATACCTGAGATCCCTTATGATATCAACAAGGTCAAAGCTAAAATAGACAGTCGTTACGAAAAGGGGAGAGGTTTTGTCAATATTGTCATTGCAGAAGGAGCCAAGTCTAGAGGAGGTGAAGTAGTAGGCTCTGTACGAGAAACTGTTTCCGAGCATTTGAGGCTAGGAGGAGTAGCGTTTCAGCTTTCACATGAACTCAAGGCAGCAGGTTGCAAACCTGAAATTAGAGAGACAGTTTTGGGACATATTCAAAGAGGAGGGACACCGATGGCATATGATCGAGTATTGGCTACGATGTTTGGAGTGAAGGCTTTTGAATTAGTTCAAGAGCAGAGGTTTGGTCAAATGGTTTCATTTAAAAACAATGACTATACAGCTGTCAGCTTAGAGGAAGCTGTAAAGGATTATAATTTTGTAGACCCAAATGGCTTCTTGGTCAAAGCAGCAAAAGCTATGGGGATGTCCTTTGGCGATTGAGTGGTGTGTTGGAAATAAGATTTGATATACTAGTAAGACAAAAGATCCAAGAGTCAAGACATAAGATGAAAGACATGAATATTGAGGCATAATCATTGACATAAGTTTTTCAAATAAATTAAATTTGTAGATCAAAGCTTTAAAGCTGTTATCGATGAAGCATAAAAGATTACTGTATATATCCCTGTTTTTATTAATCCCTGTTTTAATTTTCGCGAGTTCTGTTTGGGTAGTTTACAGCAAGCAAAAAGACCTGACTCAAAGTGCAATAGCAAAAATTAATGAGGAATTTTTGGGGGTATTGACCATTGAAGACTCCCATATTTCTCCATTTGCTAATTTTCCTTATATCTCTATTGATTTGCAGGGAGTCAAGTTTTTCGAAACCAAAGCAATGGATACAAAGCCCATTTATGAGGCCAATGATTTTTATTTGGGCTTCAATCTTTGGGATATATTGAATGGAAGGTATTCCGTCAAGAAGCTCAAGATATCAAATGGCCACCTTGATGTAGTTCAGTATCAAGATGGACAAATCAATTTATTGTTGGCCAAGGGAATCGGTAATGAAGAAAAAGAAACTGAGGAGGATGATAGCTTTGCTTTTGAATTGGCTGGCGTCGAGCTGATTGACTTCGATATCAAGTTTTCAAATTTGAGTAATGGCCAGGATTTGGTTTTTAACATCGCTAATCTCAATACATCACTTAAGATAGATGATGATCATATCTTACTAAATTTGATTTCAGATTTGGTATTTGATTTGGATCAAGATGGTGAGAATACATTTTTTGTCAATAAGCATCTTGCATTAGACCTGAACTTAGACTTCGAGAAAAAGCAGCAAAACCTTAAAATATCTCCATCCAAAGTTAGGCTAGAGGAGGCATTGCTGGCTGTGTCGGGCGATATCTTCCTTTTGGAAGAGGGTTTGGATATGGACATCAAGTTCAATGGAGAAAAACCTGATTTCAATATTTTTGCGGCTTTTTTACCAAATGAGACTGGGGAGGCTCTGAAAAGATATAAAAATGAAGGGGAGGTGTTTTTTATTGGTTCTATCAAAGGAATAGCAGGAACTGGAGAAACCCCAGCTATTGCAGTGGAATTTGGAGCTGATAATGCTTATTTTTTGAATCCAAGTATTCAAAAGAAAGTGGATGAGCTGAGATTTTCTGGGTTTTTCACCAATGGTAAAGAAAGAAGTCTGAAAACTTCAGAAATACAATTGCAACATTTCCATGCTAGACCTGATGAGGGGATTTTTCAGGGAAGGATGACTATTAGAAATTTTGAGGATCCTTATATCAAAATCAACCTCAATGCTGATCTGGATCTAGAGTTTTTGGGAGATTTTTTTGAAATTGAAGGGCTTAGGGGTATTCAAGGTCAAGTAGTCTTGGATATGGATTTTGATGAATTGATTGATTTGGACTTGCCACCTACTTCTATTTCAGGCGTAGAGAGTACTTTACAAAGCGAGCTTTTCTTGAAAAATCTATCTTTAGATATTCCAGGATATGATTTACCAGTCAAGAATGCGAATGCTTATGCCTACATGCGAAAGGGTAAGGTTGTATTAGATAATTTATCTTTCAAGATTGGGGGATCTGATTTCTTTTTTGCGGGTGATCTGAATGATATTAGTACCATTCTTCACCAGACAAATTCACCACTTAAAGTAAACTTCGAATCTAAGTCGAAACAAATCTTACTAGCTGAGATGATTCCAAGCTCAAGTGATAGTCTTATTAATAATGAGCAAATCACTGATTTTCAGATAAAAATGGCTTTTGAAACTACAGGAAAAGATTTAATGAACTTTGAGTATCTACCAAAAGGTGAATTTTTTATAGATGATTTTTATGCCAAGCTAAAGCATTACCCTCATAGTTTCCATGATTTTCATGCGGATATTCTTATCCAAGATAATCACTTAGAAATTATTGATTTTAAAGGGGAAATTGATGATTCCGACTTTTTATTTACTGGCAAAGTTCAGAACTATAGGAAATGGTTTGAGGAAGTGAAACAAGGGGATTCTAGCTTTGAATTTGACTTGGTGTCCAAGAGATTACAATTGAGCGACCTTTTGACTTATCAGGGTGTGAACTACCTTCCAGAAGATTATAGCAACGAGGTAATTACTGACTTGAACTTAAAAGGGAGATTGGATTTGCATTATCAAGGAGTGTTTCAGTCAGCAGATTTTTATCTTGAAGATTTGGATGGAAAAATGAAAATCCATCCACTTAAGCTGCAGGATTTCAAAGGGAGAGTACATTATGAAGACAACTATCTGGCCATGGATAATTTTGGTGGAAAGATGGGGGTTTCTGATTTTGTTATTGATCTTGGTTACTACATTGGAACAAAGGATTCTTTAGCCTTAGCAAGTAAAAAAAGGAATTATTTCCGCATGAGAAGTAAAGTCTTGGATTTAGATGCATTGATGGGTTTTGAAGGCTTGGATAAAGAGACCAACCATCAAGATTCCTTTAATGTTTTCCAATTGCCATTTTCAGAAATGGATTTTAGCGCGGAATTAGGAAGGGTCAATTACCATACTTTCTGGCTTGAAGATGTAAAAGCGAAAGCAAGGACAACTGAAAATCATTTTTTGTATGTAGATACGCTTGGCTTGAGAGCAGCAGATGGAACCTTAGGTATCAAAGGGTATTTCAATGGTTCCAATCCTGAGGAGATTTACTTTCATAGCGAAATGAAAGCGGATAAGCTTGACCTAGATAAGTTGCTATTTAAGTTTGAGAATTTTGGCCAGGATTATTTGATCAATGAAAATCTTCATGGACTAGTGAGTGGCACGATAAAAAGTAAATTTCTTGTCTATCCAGATTTGACGCCGATTATTGACAAATCTGAAGCTTTGATGGACTTGACTGTTTATCAAGGGAGTTTGGTGAATTTTGCTCCTTTGGATGCCATGGCATCTTATTTTGGCGACAGAAATCTCAGAAATGTACGTTTTGATACACTGAGCAATACTTTTGAGTTGAAAGGTGGTGTTCTCAATATCCCAAAGATGAATATCAATTCAAGCCTTGGTTTCATTGAGCTTTCAGGTAGGCAAAGTTTGGATTTGAATATGGATTATTTCATCCGGGTACCTTTAGCGATGGTAACGCAAGTAGGCTTTAGAGCTTTGTTTGGAGGGAAAAATAAGAATGAAGTGGATCCTGATCAAGAGGATGCTATTGTCTATAGAGATCAGGACCGTAGAGTACGCTTTGTCAATATCAACATGAAAGGGACTCCTGATGATTACAAAATTGCCCTTAGGAGGGATAGATAAAAGATAATAATCAGAGAATAAGTTCTTTCTTTTTAGCTTGATTTTCCATAAGATAACCTACTCCAAATCCTAAAGCCATACCCAAAGGTATCCACAATGCGAGATTGTCAGTAGCAGTACCTATGGAAACACCGATAGCGACCATGAATACAGGTATAAATATCGCAACCCATTGACCCTTGCGTTGTAGTTTATATTTTTTATTGAGGTCTCTGAGCAACTGGTTTTTAGCTTTCACGAAAAGAGATCCATTCTGACTAGGTTCCGGCAGTTTTTTGACTATTTCTTCAAACTTTCCCATCCAGTAATCCTGCTCGTGAGAAGGTATAATCTTGCCAAATTTGTCAGGAAGTCTTTTAAGTATTCCTAATTCATACTGACGAATTTGATTCTCTCTATATCTTTTTTCCTTTTCTTCAATAAGCTGTCTATAGCTTAAGATTCGTTTTTCAAATTCTGCTGTATCCATCTTTAAAACTTTGTTTTTATTCAAAAAATGTAGACTTTATCGATTGGTTTTATATTATCACCCAAATTAATCAAAATATGCAAGAAAGTATTTTAACTGCTGTATTTCTTCCATTAGCCTTGGCATTCATTATGTTAGGGATGGGGCTATCTCTTTCAGTGAAGGATTTTAGGAATATCTTAATCTACCCAAAGGCAGTATTCTTAGGATTGTTGAATCAGATGATCCTTTTGCCATTGATTGCATTTGGGCTGATTTCCGCCTTTGGCTTGAGTGGAACCATGGCTGTGGGTATTATGATTTTGGCTGCGTGTCCCGGGGGCGCTACTTCTAATCTAATTACGCACTTATCAAGAGGCGATACAGCACTTTCTATTAGTCTGACAGCAGTGACATCATTTCTGACAGTAGCTACCATTCCTTTGATTGTGAATTTTGCCATTGCTTATTTTGGGGAGGAAGGAAGTGTGACTTTACCCTTAGGGGAGACGATCATACAGATCATGGGAGTAACAATTATTCCGGTCTCCATTGGGATGTTTTTGAAGAAAAAATCCCCTAAACTATCATTAAAAGCAGATAGGCCGGTGAGAATAGCATCCGCGGTTTTCTTCGTATTGATAATTCTGGCAGCTATTTTAAAGGAAAGAGCTTCTTTGGTGGAATTCTTTATTGCAGCAGGTCCAGTGACCCTGCTCTTGAATTTGGGAACTTTGCTCATAGGATATATGCTTGCGAAAATAAGTCTATTACCAAAAAATCAACAAATGACCATTGCCATAGAATCAGGAATTCAAAATGGAACTTTGGGTATTATGATTGCCGCTACTTTGTTGAGGAACTCTGAAATGACCGTTCCCATTGCGATTTATAGTTTGATTATGTTTTTTACTGCTGGCTTTATTATTTTTATGGCCAATAAAAAGCAAAAAGCAGATACCTGAGCTGTGGTTTATTCCTAAGCTAAAAAGGTCTTTTTTTAAGTTAAAATTCTTTGTGCCCTAGTGTCTTTGTGAGGATCAATAAATTGTCAATACCACAAAGGCGCTAAGGCACAAAGTTTAATCTATTTGAATACCAGCTGATTTAAAAAGAAATCAATGGGTATTGCTTAATTGCCATATAAAGCCTTAGCAGCTTCTTCATATTTGTCACCAGCTTGCCATACAGGACGAGCAGGATTGTTGGCAATCTTTTCGGCTGTCAAGATGTAGGACTTCCAATATTTGACTGCATAGTCTAAATCGAAGTTGTCTACTTGATCACCAGGTTGATGGTAGTATTTATTGATCTCGTCATCAAATGCTCTGAATCCCAATGAAAAGGTAGGAGAGGGGATGCCTTTTCTAGCGAAGTTGACATTGTCAGATCGATCATAGAGACCTTGCTCTGGTGAAGGATCAGCGATAGTTTCCAAGCCAAACTGAGCAGTGGCTTCCGCAATCAGCGGATCAACAGAAGTTCTTCCAAATCCAATCACAGTAATGATCGAGGTGTCATTGTAACCTCCATTGTCTATATTGAGATTATAAATGATTTGATCTAATGGTATCAAGGGATTGTCTGCGAAATACCTACTTCCCAATAAACCTTTTTCTTCTGCAGTCCATGCACACAGCAAAATGGATCTTTTGGGTGGATTCTCCGCAAAATATCTTGCGGCATTGATAACTGCCACAGTTCCTACCGCATTGTCTCTAGCACCATTGTAGATAGAGTCACCATTGGCATCTGGTCTACCTACACCAATGTGATCATAGTGGGCTGACAACATGATGAATTCATTTTTCAATTTCGGATCTGTTCCTTCGATTACAGCAACGACATTTTTGCCGACGATATCTCTATTGATTTTGCCGATCACTTCTACGTTGGCAGATTTTATCTCGCCTTTTCCTATTGCATTGATGGATTCATTTTTTGTATCACTCAGCCAGATATATGGTATGCTAGCTTTTCCTCCAGTATTGTCTACTGTAAGCTGCGTCCTATTTAATGTTCTGGCTGCAAAATTCCATGGCGAAGGAATATTATACATTTCTATCAATGCCACAGCACCATTGGATTGCGCTAGACTCAATTTTTCCCTACCAGCTGCAAAAAGATCACTTGGAGTTAATCTGTCAGGTGCGCCTACATTTGTCACTACGATTTTACCTTTGACGTCTTTTCCTACATAATCTGCTTCTAGGCCATATCCCATTACGATCAATTCATATTCTCCATTAATCGAAGGGCCATCTAAGACTAACAAGTTGTCTCCTTGGGAAAACTTGTTGCCACCCAACCTAACTTCGCCTTTGGTAGGAGGGACAGATAGCCTGAATGGGATATTTTGATAATAGCCATTGGCTCCTAATATTTCTTGAGCGCCATATTTCCAAAATTGTTCGGCTATGTATCTGGCAGCTGCGTCAATTTCTGGTCTGATAGGATCTCTTCCCATCAATTCATCAGATGCCAAATAGCGGAAATGTGATATGGATTCCCTTTCGTGGAAATTTGCTTCTATGGCAGACTTTCCACCTTGGGCAAATAAGCTACTTGATGACAAAATCAAGCCTAAGCTAAGTGCTAAATATGTTCTCTTCATAAGTATTATTGTTTCTGCTTTGAAGATAGAAATTTAGCCTAGGGACACCAAGAACTTTTACTTGATCTACTAAAATTGTACGAATTCGGATAAATTTTTATTGATAACTTTAAAGAAAAAATAAATTCAATGTTCAAGTTATATCCACTTTTGTTTTTTTTATTGGTTTTAAGTTCATGCCTTTCTTCAAAACAGTCGATCAAGTTTGAATTGGAAGATGGTTTCTATCAATCAAAAATTTCGGGAGAAAAAGAGACCATTTATTTAGATAATGAATTAGACTATTTATATGTGTTTCCATTGAAGAAAGTTGGGGATTTATATGAAGTAGATACATTGAGAAGAGAAACATTTGTATTTCCTCAACAGCTTTCATACTACCCTTTAGACCCAGTGACTTTTACCACGCATGGTTTTGATGTTGATGTAATTACAATTCCATTTAAGTACAGATTCCCAGTGTTTGGACAACCGCAACAACTTTCTACTAACCTCAACGCATCCTTGTATACTGGTTACAGGACTGATTTTTATAGTCTCAAATACAAAAGGAATAAACTTGGACAATACATTAGACAATCTAAACATTATGGACTTTCTTTTGGGGCATTTTCAGGTTTTGGATCTTCACCTGTGACGCCATGGTTTACAAATGATCAAATTACCGAGGAGTATGACGGATTGGTCTGGTCAAATGGTTTAGCTGTAAGTTTGGGCATAGATTACCTCAACCTTGGCCTTGCTGTAGGATGGGATAGACTACTTGATAAAAATTCTAGTGTTTGGATTTACCAAAGAAAACCTTGGCTAGGTTTAGTGATTGGGATCAATATCAATTAAAATAATCTAACTTCAGATATTCAATAATTTTCTTAAAATGTTCTGGCAATTCTGCTTTGATAGTAACCACTTCGTTGGTAATTGGATGATCAAACTCTAAACTTGCTGCATGAAGTAGCAGATTGTATGACCCGAAAGTTTCTCTAAAAAATCTGTTCTGCTTATTTTCTCCATGCGTGCTGTCTCCAATGATGTAGTGTCTAGCATGTGCTAGGTGTCGCCTGATCTGATGCATCCGACCAGTATGTGGGTAGGCTTTGAGCAAAGCATAGCGACTTGTAGGATAGCGTGGCGTAGATGCAAATGGGATTTCAGTTTCCGACAATTTCCAAAACTCAGTCTTACACTCCTGCAACTCACCATCCAATTCCTTTTTTAATGGATGATCAATTAGAAAATGATCTTCTTTAGGAATACCACGTACTATGGTCAGGTATGCCTTCCTGATTTCAGTTGTTGCGAATTTGGGTTGTAAAAGTGCCGCTGCTTCTGGCGATTTGGCAAAAAGTAAGACGCCTGAAGTGGGTCTATCTATTCTATGTAATGGATAGACCCATTGACCAATCTGATCACGCAAAAGCTGCATGGCAAAGATTGGTTCTTCATCTTTTGCTAGCTTGGTTTTATGAACCAAGAGACCTGCAGGTTTATTGATAGCTATGTAGTCAGCATCTTCAAAGATTATTTCTAATAGCATATCAGAAAATTGTTCCTGAGCCTATGCTTTCATTTCCATCATACCAGGCTACAAATTGACCCGATGCAACGCCTTTTTGAGGGGTGTCAAATATGACATAGAGTCCATGTGCTTTCATGATCAAAGTAGCAGGACTCAATGCTTGTCTGTACCTGATTCTAGCTAGATACCTGGCAGACTCTCCCTTATTTAGCATAAGATCTTCTCGAATCCAATGGATGTCTTTCTTAGGTACGAAAAGCCCATTTCTCAATAATCCTGGATGGGTCTCGCCTAGTCCTGTATAAATAATGTTTTCCTTTGTATCTGTAGCAATGACAAAAAGCGGTTTGCCTGTGCCACCAACCTGTAAACCTTTTCTTTGTCCCACAGTAAAATAATGGGCGCCATTGTGCTCGCCTAGTTTTTGTCCTTGAGTAGCAACATACTGCTCAGGTAGACAAATTCCATCCAAAACGTTTTCTTCTAAATCTTCCAAAGGTATTCCTGCTGGAATTTTCTTTTTATCATAAATTGCCAAATCATCAGGAATTACTAGAATATCACCTTTTTTGGGTTTTAGCTGTTGCTGGAGGAAATCAGGCAGGCGTACTTTACCTATGAAACAAAGTCCTTGGCTATCTTTTTTATCTGCGGTGATCAGATCCTGTTCTTTGGCTATTTTTCTTACTTCTGGCTTTTGAAGGTGCCCGATCGGGAACAAGGCTTTTGATAACTGATCCTGATTCAACTGACATAGAAAGTAACTTTGATCTTTGTTTGGATCAGCCCCTGCTAATAGTTGGTAAACTGGCTTGCCATCGATTTCAACCTCAGCCTTCTGACAATAATGTCCAGTTGCAACATAATCTGCTTTTAGCTTCTGAGCTGCTTTAAGAAATATGTCAAACTTAATTTCTCTATTGCAAAGAATATCTGGATTTGGTGTTCTTCCAGCTTCATATTCTGCAAACATGTAGTCTACAATTCGTTCTCTATATTCTTCACTTAAGTCAATAGCTTGAAAAGGGATGCCCAATTTTTCTGCAACCAGCATGGCATCGGTACTGTCTTCCATCCAGGGGCACTCGTTGGAGATGGTTACAGATTCATCATGCCAGTTTTTCATAAACATGCCGATCACTTCGTAACCTTGCTCTTTGAGTAAATAAGCCGCTACTGAGCTATCTACTCCGCCGGATAGACCGACTACTACTCTTTTTCTTTGGTTCATTTTTCTAAATTTTCATGGGTTCAAGGTCCATGAGGATTTATTTGCATGCACAACATGACCCATGTTGCGAATGGTTCAGCAAAGTTAAGGGATTTTAGTAGGAAAGATTCTTTTGAGGTATTAAAGCTTAGAGGTTTTGTTTGATGATTTTTTTTCTTTCCCTATAAAACCAATCCCTTTTTCTACTTCGTAAATGCTGCCATTAAACCAACTTATATCGTATCATGAACAAAAACAGTTTTACCTATGGGTTACGGACCCTGATGATTTTGACAGCAGCCTTATTTGTATTTAGCTGTAATGATGAGGAGCAATTACCAGGTGTAGATCTACCAGGTCTTGCCCCTGAGGTTTCCTTTACTGCTTTGATTGAAGGAAATAGGATTGCCCAATTTGAAGCTAGAGAATTGAATGCGGGAATGGAAATCAAGGACATCACAGGCCTTGTTTCTGGTGATAATTTGATCAGTATAGACTACAGACCAGCAACAGGTCAATTGTATGCCTTGGGTACTAGTAGTAGACTTTACATCATCAATGAAAATACAGGAGAAGCTACAGCACTTGGCGAAGCATCCTTCTCGCCAGCAATTTCAGGTGCCAATGCTTCTATAGATTTCAACCCTACAGTGGATAGAATTAGGCTGGTTACAGAATCAGGACAGAACTTGAGGTTACATCCTGAATTAGGTACAGTGGTGGCAACTGATGGAAATATATCTGGAGGTATGAATCCTAGAATTGGTGCTATAGCTTATACCAATAGTAGGGCTGGAGCCAGCACTACGGAGCTTTTTGATGTTGATTTTGAAGCAAATAAACTGTATGTACAAGATCCACCAAATGATGGAGGATTGAGAGAAATAGGTGACTTAGGTGTGGATTTCATGGGTATGGGTAATTTCGACATTACACCAGACAATAGTATTGCATTGGCAGTGACCAGAAGCGAAAATGAATCTAGACTTTTCACGATAAACCTTACTAACGGACGTGCCCAATGGGTAGGCACTTTCAACTTACCAGTGATTGGCATTTCTTTCAAGACAGAGGCAGTTGCTTATGCTGCATCAGAGGATAATATGCTATACAGATTCAATCCTATGAACCCCGAAATGAATGGCGTTGCATTCCAAGGTTTGTTGGCTACAGAGACTGTAGTTGGTTTGGATTTTAGACCTGCTAATGGTCAGCTGTATGCTATTACAAACTTGAGTAGAATTATGAGAGTAAATACTGCAAATGGTCAATTGACAGTGGTAGGTTCTCCTTTGAATCCCCTTTTGCTTGGCGGTAGTTTTGGTTTTGATTTTAATCCTACTGTGGATAGAATTAGGCTGGTAAGTAATCTAGGTCAAAATCTAAGGCTTCATCCAGATCTTGGAACAGTAGTGGCAGTAGATGGTGAATTGAATCCAGGTACTCCTTTCATCAATGGAGCTGCCTATACTAATAATACCGCAACAGCCACGAGTACTGTGCTTTTTGTAATAGATAGCGAAACAAACATGCTTTACAGACAGGATCCGCCAAATGATGGAGGTCTGGTAGCGATCGGAAGTTTAGGAGTGGATTTCACTTCTGATAATGGCTTTGATATTGGAGGAAAATCCAATATGGCATTTGCACTACTAGAAGTAGCAGGAATGACTGGTGTGTATAGTATCAATCTTGAGAGTGGTGCTGCCACCAAAGTTGCAGATTTTAATATTAATGCTACTGCAATGGCAGTTGGGTTAGGGTTCTAATATTTCTTGGGATTAATTTTTGAAAAGACCAGTCAATTTTGGCTGGTCTTTTTTTTATAAAAAAGCTCTTTCAATAAAGAATTAACTCTAAAATTGAGGTGTGATGATATGAAACGCTCTATTCAAAAAGTGGTCTAAAACCTTTCAATTCTATCTCGCGGGCTACAAAACAAAAAAAGCTTCTTCAATAAAGAAGAAGCTCTAAAGTCGGGGTGGCAGGATTCGAACCTACGACCTCCACATCCCAAATGTGGCGCGATACCGGGCTACGCTACACCCCGAACAATTTTTGCAGAGAGTGGGGGATTCGAACCCCCGGTACGGAATTACCCGTACGACAGTTTAGCAAACTGCTGGTTTAAGCCACTCACCCAACTCTCTATATTTATTCTCTGCCCGTACGACAGTTTATTCGCCGCGGCGAATGGTTTAAGCCACTCACCCAACTCTCTATATTTATTCTCTGCCCGTACGACAGTTTATTCGCCGCGGCGAATGGTTTAAGCCACTCACCCAACTCTCTAGAAGCTTCGGAAAACTTGATTTCTAAAGCGATGCAAATATAAAAGAATAATATCCATATAAGCAAAATCAAAGAGGGATTAAAACAATTCAAAAATCTAAATTTTAAAGGTTAAGGAGTAATTGACTGTTTATCAAAGGAAAAAAAAATGAATATTTTTAAAATTTTTGATTTTGTTATGAACCTCTCTGACTATGTGACGAGTTACAATTTTCTAAATTTATCCTTCCCAATTATCGAAATTTCGGGTCATTAAAACCTTAAAATAGTATTAATTACTGATGAAATATTTTTTTAATAAGCTGGTTTTTAATAAGATGTTTTTATATTTGATTCCTTTTGAGTCATTACGGCAGGTAGTTTTTAAGATTTATATTTATCTAAAAATACCCTGAACAGGGTATTTCATATGGATAATATGCTTCTTACTTTTACCACAAGTAATGCAGGTTATAGGGTGCACATGGGAGTTGCTAGTCGTCAAAGGCTGTTCCCAAGTGAAAGAAAGTAAAGACAATTGACAACAAAAAAACTAGGGAATCTGACTGGAACAACTTTACACTTATGGTAATCACTTCACTCCACGGTATTTTTTCTATCGTGACCAATGAAAAAGACCAAGATCAACTCTTGGTCAGAGCAAAGAAAAAAGAAGAGCTCATGCGAATTTTCGATGAAAAGAGAATTCTCAAAAGCAGTGCTGATGGATTTGAGTTTCATGTTAAAATGTGTAAGCAAGAGTTTGCTCACACCATGATCATGCTAATCAAAGAAATCAATTATGCTGATTTCGATAAATATCTCTCAGAGATAGATTTATCATCAGATAGAATTTTCGCTTAAGCGCTACCCTCATATTTTAATTCAAAAGACCATGTTTCTATTCATGGTCTTTTTTTATTTTTAATCACCAAATATTTAGCATATTCACATTTCAAATAGATTTTAACTCATGGATTTTATTGCTGATATCTTAAAGATAACCCTACCTGCTGGTTTAGTCATATATGGTATGTACTTGACTGTTGTTTCCTTTCTCAATAAAGAAAGGGAAAAATTATTGGTGGAAATTAAAACTCAAAACAATCAGACGATCTTACCTATTAGGTTACAAGCTGGGGAGCGACTTTGTCTTCTATTGGAGAGAATCACACCAAACAATCTAGTAAGAAGAGTCAATCAACCGGAGTATTCTGCCAAAGATCTTCATGCTCAGCTTCTTTACGAAGTAAGAGAAGAGTTCAATCATAACCTTTCACAGCAAGTCTACTTCTCAGATGAAACTTGGGAGGCCGTCAAAAGAGCCGTAGAAGCTGTAGTGACCATGGTCAATTCTGCACTACAGGACATGAATGAAGAAGCTAGAGGGATAGATTTAGCTAAGCGGATCTTTCAGAAATCTCTAGATCAAAAAAACGATAGCATTCAGCATGCGTTAACACAAGTAAAGTCTGAAATCAGAATTTATTTCTAAAATATGGGAGTTTTGCTAGATAGGTCAAAATTTTATTTTGAAAGAGCCAAGCAGCTTTATTTAGAAAAAGCTACTACTATAGCTGGAGATAATGGAAGTATCAAAAAATTGCTACACAAAGCAAATGAAAGAATCCAAAATTTCAAATCACATCCAAGAGTCAAGCATGCGATAGAACCTATCATGATTTTCAAAAGGATGATATATGCCCATAAGTCTGGAGCACATAAATTATCCATGAAAACGCTTGGGTTACTGGTATTAGGGATTCTTTATTTTGTTACCCCCTTAGATATAATTCCAGATTTTCTTCCAATAATAGGGTTTGCTGACGATATCTCCGTTGTCATTGCGATATATAAAACACTCAAAATGGAAATTGAAGTGTTTTTAGCTTGGGAAAATTCCCAGAAGGGATCAATTTGAATTGAGAATAAATGAAAAAAATAGCTTTTATTTCAGGTACATCAGGCTTGATAGGGATGCAGCTTTTGCATCAATTGATCAAAGGGAATGAATATGATAGTATAATTTCAGTGGGTAGGCGAAAGCTTGCTTTGAAGCATGATAAGCTAGTTCAAATCACTGGAGATCTTGCTGGCTTGAAAAGTTGGAACCTTGAAGAAAAATTAAGATCAGAAGATATAGGAGGGATCTATTTTCCTTTGGTTCAAGCGATCAAAGATCAAATGGTAGTAATACACGCCTATTGTTCTTTGGGAACCACTATCAAAGCTGCGGGTTCTAAAGAGAAGTTCTATCAAGTAGACCATGATTTGGTGATCAATTTTGCTTCTTGGGTCAAAAAGCAAGGAGCTACAAAATTGATGTATGTCAGTTCAATGGGTGCAGATCCAATGTCTAGTGTTTTTTATAGCAAGGTCAAAGGAGAGACAGAGGAGGATTTGAAAGTATTTTCATTCGACTATTTGGGTATTATGCAGCCCTCTATACTCTTAGGTTCAAGGAATGAATTTAGGCTAGGTGAAGAGGTGGCAAAAATACTAATGAAGCCATTGGTTTGGTTTAAGTTACTCAAGAAGTATCGTCCCATACATGATTATCAAGTAGCCAAAGCGATGATTCATCATGCTAATGAACCAAAACAGGTCAAGGTAGAAGTGATTTCATCTGCAATGATCCAAGACTTTTAAGATTTAGCATATGATTGCAGTCATACAAAGGGTATCTGAATCATCAGTAAAGGTTGATGGTCAGGTAAAGGGTCAAATAGAGCTAGGCCTGATGGTTTTGTTGGGAATAGAAGACGCTGATGGACAAGAGGACGTCGAATGGTTGAGTAATAAAATTGTCAATCTCAGAATCTTTCCAGATGAAGGTGGGGTGATGAATAAAAGTCTTCTAGATTGTGAGGGAGATATTTTATTGATTTCTCAATTTACACTTCATGCGAGTACAAAAAAGGGGAATAGACCTTCCTATATCAAAGCAGCAAAGCCTGATATTGCAATCCCGCTATATGAAAAGGTAATAGCAACTTTGGAGTCTCTATTGGGAAGGCCTATTCAGACTGGAGAATTTGGAGCAGATATGAAAGTGTCATTGACCAATGATGGACCTGTGACCATACATATAGATACGAAAAACAGAGTATGATGGAAAAACAAATGACTATTTCTGAGGCCCAAGCAGCTGTGGATCAGTGGATCAAAACTGTTGGCGTAAGATATTTCAATGAACTGACTAATACTGCCATATTGATGGAAGAAGTGGGGGAGTTAGCAAGGATAATGGCTAGAAAATATGGAGAACAATCATTTAAAGTCTCTGATGAAGGAAAGGATTTGGCTGATGAGATGGCTGATGTGCTTTGGGTTTTGATCTGTTTAGCTAATCAGACAGGGGTAGATTTGACCAAGGCTTTGGAAAAGAACTTTGAAAAAAAGAATATTAGAGATAAAGATCGACACAAAAATAACGAGAAACTTAAGTAAATACACATAACTCTTTTTCATTAGCAGGGTTAGGATCACATGAAAAAAAGTCATTTACCTACTAAAGTCTGTCCAGTCTGTCAAAGACCATTTACTTGGAGGAAAAAGTGGGAAAAGAATTGGGAAGAAGTCAAGTATTGTTCAAAGCGCTGTCAAGGAAATAAGTCAAAAATTAGTTAATTTATCTTGCGTTTTTTTGTTTAGAAAGGCTTTTTTGAGTCATTTTCTGACAATAAGGAATAAGAAAGGAAACAGCTTTTTAACTTATGGTATTAAATCTTAACTTTGCGCATCAATAAACTTTTGAAGATGAGTAATCAGAATCATAAACCCATGACTAGCTGGGTTCAAGTGCCCAAAAATTCAGATTTTACAATTTATAACCTTCCTTTTGGAGTTTTTGAAACCAAAAGAATTTCGGCTAGAGCTGGTATTGCAATTGGCGATAAGATCGTGGATCTTTCAGTTTTGCATGATGAAGGTTTTTTCTCTGATATCACCCAATTGCCAAATGATATCTTTCTTAGAAATTCTTTGAATGATTTCATTGCATTGGGAAAGCCAGTTACCAGAAAAGTCAGAGAGCGTGTACAAGAGTTGTTGCTAGAGGAAAGAGAAGATTTGCGAGAGCATCAATGTCGAGGTAAGGCCATGGTCAGCAGAAAAGAGGCTATCATGCTACTTCCAGTTAAAATTGGTGATTATACAGATTTCTATAGTAGCATGGAGCATGCAACCAATGTAGGTACCATGTTTAGAGATCCAAATAATGCGCTGCTTCCAAACTGGAAACATTTGCCTGTAGGCTATCATGGGAGAGCTTCTTCGATCATTCCATCTGGAATCCCTATTACTAGACCCAAAGGTCAATTCAAAGATCCTGATATGGAAAGTCCAGCATTTGGTCCATCAAGGAGACTAGACTTTGAATTGGAATTGGCCTTCATCACAGGTAAGCCAACCAAAATGGGAGAAAGTATCAGTACAGAAGACGCCGAAGACTATATTTTTGGATTTGTTTTATTCAATGATTGGTCAGCCCGCGATATTCAAGCTTGG
Source organism: Belliella pelovolcani (assembly GCF_900156785.1). Taxonomy (GTDB): domain Bacteria; phylum Bacteroidota; class Bacteroidia; order Cytophagales; family Cyclobacteriaceae; genus Belliella; species Belliella pelovolcani. The sequence goes on from NZ_FTOP01000009.1 coordinate 73,730, forward strand.
GAATACGTCCCTTTGGGGCCATTTTTGGGCAAAAACTTTGCGTCCAGTATCTCTCCATGGATTGTAACGTTGGAGGCTTTGGAGTTTGTAAGACTAGCAGGTCCAACGCAAGATCCTGAAGTGCTACCTTACCTAAAATGTGAAAAGGAGCATGCTTTTGATATCAACTTGGAGGTATATATACAGCCGGAAGAAAAAGAGGCCACGAAGGTATGTACTTCCAATTACAAACACATGTATTGGAATATTGCTCAGCAATTGGCACATCATACAGTGAATGGATGTAATATCAATGTGGGCGATATGTATGCTTCTGGAACTATCTCAGGTCCTACAGAAGATAGCTATGGCTCTATGTTGGAACTTGCCTGGAAAGGTACCAAACCTGTTCAGCTTGCAGGCGGAGAGGAGCGGAAGTTTATCGAAGACGGCGATACTGTCATCATGAAGGGTTACAGTGAGAAAGATGGTATTCGTGTAGGATTTGGTGAGGTCAGTTCGAAAGTATTGCCAGCAAATTGAATCTGATAATTTTCAAGCTTAGCCTGTGAATATTAGGATATCAATGAATAATTTGCCTCGGTTTATCGTGATTGGCTTGAAATCATAGGCTTATAACACTTTATAGGTTCTACTGGTAAGAAAGTGGATATACATATAATATAAAAAGCTAGATGACTTTTCATCTAGCTTTTATTTTTTTACCTCAGCAATTTATGCTTTACCCTAGAGATTATTCAAGACATTTTCTAATTTCTGCTTAACCTCGGTTGCCAATGGTTCGATGGCTGCATTTTCAACAGCTGCCATAGCAGCAGCAGGGTCCATGGCTGATACTTCGAATTTTTGATTGCCAATTTCCCGAATGATTACATTGCATGGTAACAAAACCCCAATATGTGGCTCAGCTTGAAGAACTTTGTCTGCAAAAACATGGTTGCAGGCGCCAAGAATTAAATAAGGAGGATAGGCTTTATCTAGCTTTTTCTTCATGGTGGCTTGAATGTCAATTTCGGTAAGAATACCGAAACCTTCCTCTTTTAAAGCAGCCTCCACTTGAGATCTTACATCTAAAATATTGGTTGCATTGACTGATTTTTAATTATAATATTTCATAGTTTCATGGTTTATTTCAATACCATTAATTTACATAATCATCAGTCAATAGCATGTGAGAAAAGTTACATAAAACCGCTTTAATTTGCTATGGCTATGCGAACTTTAGCTTTTTTGAGCTTTTCTTGGCTTATTTTAGCTAGTAAGGATTTGATGCAGGGTCTTTTGACGGCCACATAGGAGGCTTTGTCGAGTACGAATATTTGACCGATGTCCTCACCTTTAATTCCACCTTTTTTGGTCAAGAGCCCTACGATATCCCCCTTGCTGATTTTCTCTCTTTTCCCTGCACTGATGAAAAGGCATTCATAAATAGGGTGAACAGGAGGCATAGCTTCCAATGGGGGAATGACCTCTTCTACCTTTTCAGAGATGTATTTTGGGAGGTATTCATCTTCCGTCAGCATCAGGTAGCTTGCTCCAGCAGCATTCATTCGAGCTGTTCTACCATTTCTATGAATGAAGGCATCCTCTTGTTGGGGCAATTGGTAATGGATGACATGTTTGATCTCAGGTATGTCTAGTCCTCTTGAAGCGAGATCTGTGGCAAGTAGAATATTAGCAGAACCTGTTCTGAATTTGATCAGATTGATCTCTCTGTCGATTTGCTCTAAGCCGCCATGAAGGATGGCATGTGGGAAATCATAATCATTGAAAAAAATGCTTAGCCTATTGACAGCCTCTCGGTGATTACAAAAAACAATACAAGGCTCCCCTTCAAATGTAGACACCAACCTTAGAAGTGTTTCTGTTTTTTCTTTAGTGGTTGTTTTGACTACCTTTTGTTTTAGGAGGTTCTTTTCAGTTTCGCCTATATAATTTAACGATATGGGCTTCTCAAAAGGGAGAAAGTCAGGAAGTCTATCCAAATTAGTTGCAGAGGTCAAGATATGTCTTTGACGCTTGGATAAGGCATAGAAAACTTCCCTGATTTGATCTTCGAACCCAAGCTCTAGGGATTTATCAAACTCGTCTAAAATGACTAATTCACATCCACTCAAATCCATATTTCCCTGTGCGATATGATCTATCAATCTTCCAGGTGTCCCAATCACCAAGCTAGGCGTAGTTTTGAAGGAATTACGTTCGATGCGCATTTCGTGGCCGCCGTAGCAAGTAGTCACTTTGAATGTACTCTTGAGAGACTTGAAGACTTGCTCGATTTGCAAGGCTAGTTCTCTAGTTGGGACGATGATAAGACCTTGAATTCCTTCCTTTTTTGAGTCGAGTACCTGAAGTAATGGGATCAAAAATGCGAGTGTTTTGCCCGAACCTGTAGGGGCGAGTAGCAAGAGGTCTTTGTGTTTTTGAAAAGTGTGGATGGTTTGCTCCTGGATTTCCTTGAGAGATTCAAATCCCAATGTATCTAAAACAGTTTTGATGATTTTTTTGCTGTCGTTCATCCTACAAAGTTAATGGATTCTTTCAGCTTTATTTTTTGTATTTGATTTTCACATCTGTGACTCCTGCATCCATCATATCTATCCTTCTAGCGGCCTTTTTGGATAGGTCGATGATTCTTCCTCCCACGAATGGTCCTCGATCATTGATTCTAACCTTTACCCTTTTTCCATTAGTTTGATTGATCACTTTTACTTTGGTGCCAAATGGCAGTGTTCTATGTGCTGCTGTCAGTTTGCCTTTTCTGTAAGTTTCCCCATTTGCTGTAGTCCTGCCATGAAATTTGTCATGGTAGTAGGAGGCTTTGCCAGTCTGGGTGACTTTTGGGCTACAGCTCACGGTGAAAATTGTTAAGGCAAAAAGCGTTGAAATGAAAAATTTCTGCATGGTAGTTTTTTAGATGATTTACTCAAAGACAGTGCCGATTGAGTGATTATGGTTTTAGAAAACGTGAAAGAATAAATTTAATAAGATTAGGTGCTAGTGAGACTTTATACCAATTTGACAAAATAAATATTGCAAAAATTCTAATCTTAGTTGGGGTAAATAAAAGTCAATGTGCCATAGTGCAAATTAGATCTTGAATCGAAGAAGGGTTAATTTCTAAAAGCTACTTGAAGTAAACCGGTTAAATAGCTAAAAGAGATATATTTTCATTATTACGGATGATTTTACCCCTTTTTATGGACTATAAACTACCGTAAATCATGATTTATTGGGGAAGTTTACAAAAAATTGGGCTAAGGGATAATTGATTTATAAATTAAGCTCAAATTATAAATCTCGAACTTGAGAAATTATGGAATTATCGAATAAATATAAGATTGCATTAACCGTACTTGTTCTTTTTTTGATCATTCAAATTGATTCAAAAACTCAAAATCAATCTTTTGAACCCTATAAACAAGAAATACCGCACACAAGCTTGTCTTTTGAAATGGTGACGATTCCTGCGGGAGAATTTTTGATGGGGACATCAGCAGATGAATTTGGTCATGAAGCAGATGAATCTCCACAAAGATTGGTTTCAATAGATGCTTTTTGGATGGGTGCGCATGAAGTGACCTGGGATCTTTTTGAGCTTTTTTTAGATAAGGATTATGAAAAAGCTGTCAGTACCAAAGCCATTGCTCAACAGGTAGATGGACTCAGTAGACCAAGTATGCCATACTTGGACATGACATTTGGGATGGGAAAAGAAAATAAGCCTGCTTTGGCTATGACCCAATATGGAGCGATTCAGTTTTGTAAATGGCTATATCTGAAAACAGGGATTTTCTACAGACTTCCTACTGAAGCAGAGTGGGAATATGCGGCACGTGCTGGCTCGCAAAGTGCTTACTTTTTCGGAAATGACCCAGAAGAGCTTACCGAGTATGCAGTGTATGAATCAAATAGCCAAGAAGAAACAAAGCCAGTTGGCTCAAAAAAACCAAACCCATGGGGTCTTTATGACATGCTTGGAAATGTCATGGAGTGGACATATGATCATTATGCCCCCTATAAGGAATCTCAAAGAATATTAAAAAATCCAGTTGAAAGGTCGCAGGAACTATACCCACAAGTATTGAGGGGTGGTCATTATGAAAGTGATGCCAGTGAATTGAGATCAGGAAAGCGTTTTGCTTCAGATCCTGTATGGAAGCAATTAGATCCTCAAATTCCTAAAAGTCAATGGTGGTTTCCAGAAGCTCCATTTGTAGGGATGCGAGTAGTAAGACCGCTAATATCTCCCACCGAAGAAGAAATACATGCTTATTACAACCAAGAGCCAATTGCAGATTATTAAAAAATATTTAAAAGCCAATAATACACTAACAATGAACCATAGAAGAAACTTTATCAAGACCTCAGCATTGATTGCAGGAGGCGCCATGATTAGTCCTTTTGCCTTACCAAAAGCTTTTGCAACAGGAGATGATGCGATTAAAATAGCATTGATAGGTTGCGGGGGCAGGGGAACAGGAGCTGTTTTTCAAGCATTCGAGACTGGCTACAATATCAAATTAGTAGCAATGGCAGATGCTTTTCGTGACAGGTTGGAAGGAAGCTACAAACCTATATTTGATAAATATGGGAAGGAAAAAGTTGAGGTTTCTGAGGAAAAAAAATTCGTAGGCTTCGATGCTTACAAGGATGCCATCAAAGAAGCAGATGTGGTCATCTTGGCAGCGCCTCCAGGATTTAGACCTGATCATTTTCAGGAAGCTATTCGGCAAAACAAGCAAGTATTCATGGAAAAGCCTGTGGCCACTGATGCAGTGGGAATCAGGAAAGTCCTAGATGCAGCAAAAGAAGCAAGTGAGAAAAAGCTGAATGTAGTCGTAGGGTTCCAAAGAAGATATCAAGATAGCTATGTAGAAACCATCAAGCGAATTCACGATGGAGCCATTGGTGATATCGTATCAGGGCAAGTTTATTGGAATGATGCTGGTGTTTGGGTCAAGCAAAGAGAAGCTGGGATGACAGAAATGGAGTACCAAATGAGAAATTGGTACTATTTCAATTGGCTTTGTGGAGATCATATTGTAGAGCAACATGTCCATAATCTGGATGTGGTCAACTGGATAAAAGGTGCTTATCCCATCAAAGCTGAAGGGACTGGAGGTCGATTTATTAGGAATGGGAAGGAGCATGGGGAAATATTTGATCACCATTCAGTGACTTATACTTACGAGGACGGAACCGTGATTTTGGGTGAGTGCAGGCATTTTCCAGGTGCCCACAATAGAGTAGACGAAACTTTTCAAGGAACTAATGGTAGGGCTTATTTAAATGCTGGAAATAAGGGTCAGCTATGGGATAGAAATGGAAATGTGCTTTACAATCATGACGGGAAAGGTAATAAAAATCCTTACCAAAAAGAGCATGATATGTTATTCAAAGCCATTGTGGATGGGGAGTTTAAATACCAAGATGCGGAACATGCAGCTAAGAGTACTATGACAGCAATATTGGGGAGGAATGCTACATATTCTGGTAAGGTAGTACAATGGGATGAGGCTTTGCAGTCAGAGATAAGCCTTATGCCAGCAAGGCTTGATTGGAATTCCAATCCTCAAGTTCTGCCAGATGATGCAGGATATTATCCAATTGCTTTACCAGGGAAAACCAAAGTGATATAAACTATGGAAAGAAGAAAGTTTATTGAAAGGGCGAGTTTAGCGACTGCTCTCACAGCCATATATCCTTTTGGAAGCAATGTGTATGGAGCTAATTCAAAGCATAAATTTAATCATATTTATGCGCCACATTTTGGGATGTTCCGTCATACTGCGGGCGGTGATCTGATAGCTCAGATTGATTTCATGGCTGAGCATGGTTTTAGGGCTCTAGAAGATAATGGCATGATGGGAAGATCAATAGAAGATCAAAACAAAATTGCCAAAGCCTTAGAGCGACGAGATATGAAGATGGGGGTTTTTGTGATCGATGGAGGGGACAATTGGAAGAAATCATTGACAACAGGGAAGCAGGAGTTTTCGGATAATTTTTTAGATACTTGTAAAAAAGCTGTAGAGGTAGCCAAAAGAACTGGAGCTAAATGGATGACGGTGGTTCCTGGGTTTTACGAAAGGAATCTTCCAATTGGAATTCAAACTGCCCATGTGATCGAAGTTCTCAAAAAGGCTTCTGACATATTTGAGCCCCATGGTCTTACTATGGTATTAGAACCATTGAGTGATACACCAGAATTGTTTTTAAGATATTCGGATCAGACGTATTCGATATGTAAGGCAGTAGGAAGTCCTGCTTGTAAAATCCTTTATGATGCCTATCACATGCAAAGAAATGAGGGTGATTTATTGGCAAACATAGATAAATGCTGGTCTGAAATTGCTTATATACAAGTAGGTGATAACCCGGGCAGAAAAGAGCCAGGCACTGGAGAAATCAATTACCTAAATTTGTTCAAACATCTATATAATAAAGACTACCGAGGAATTATCGGTATGGAGCATGGACTTTCAGAAGGAGGAGAAGCAGGAGAGAAAAAGCTTATTCAAGCGTATCTTAACTCTGATAAATTTAATTAATAATCCCAAAAAACTATGAATCTAATAAACCTTAAAAAACTATATATTCTTACTATTAGTCTTATTATCAGTCAATTGATATATGCTCAAGGTAAGTATGAACTTGCTTTGGTTCCTTATCCTTCGGAGGTATCCATTGGAGAAGGGACATTTGTATTAAAAGACAAAACTCAATTGTATGCCGAGAATGATGCTCAGCGAGGTTCAGCGATGCTATTCAATACTTATATCAATAAAAGATTTGGGGTAAGTACGAGTATATCTTCTCAAGCACAGGTTCACACTAAAATCAAAGTGAGTCATGATTCAAACATGGAGAATGAAGCTTACAGCCTCTCTGTTAATGCTAATGAGATAGAGGTTAAAGGAGGTGATGCTGGTATTTTTTATGCATTTCAAACGCTCATTCAATTGATCGAACAAAGAGGCAATGAATTACATATTCCAGTAGTCCAGATCAAGGATCAGCCGGAGTTTGGTTATAGGGGATTGATGATCGATGTGAGTCGTCATTTTAGAACCCTAGATGAGATGAAACAAATTGTGGATTTGATGGCTCATTTTAAATTGAATAGACTGCATTGGCACTTGACAGATGATCAAGGCTGGAGGTTGGAAATCAAAAAATATCCTAAGCTTACTGAGGTAGCCGCATGGAGAGACTCAACGATTATTGGGCAATACGGCAATTTCAAGCCATTTATATATGATGGGGTAAGACATGGTGGCTTTTATACCCAAGATGAAGCAAGAGAATTGGTACGCTATGCTGCTGAAAGAAAAATAACTGTGATTCCTGAGATCGAACTTCCAGGACATAGTTCTGCTGTACTTGCTGCTTACCCTGAATTTGGAAGTTTTGATGTGGTCAATGGTGTAGTTTCAAAAGGGAGTATTGCTGCTAAACGAGAGAATGGTCAGTCTTATAACAATGAAATTTTACCCTATGTGCCAGGATATTGGGGGATTCATTATAATATATTCGGTCCAAAAGAAGAGACCTTTAAGTTCCTAGAAGATGTCTTGACAGAGGTGATGGCTATTTTTCCAAGTGAATATATCCATATAGGAGGTGATGAGGTGCCTAAGGATCATTGGAAAACTTCTGAGATTGCTCAAAAGGTTATCAAAAAAAATAAACTCAAAGATGAACATGAACTTCAAAGTTATTTCATCAAGAGGATCGAGAAGTTCCTCAATAAAAACGGTAGAAACTTGATTGGTTGGGATGAAATCCTCGAAGGAGGCTTGGCTCCCAATGCTACAGTGATGAGTTGGAGAGGTGAGGCTGGAGGAATTGCAGCTGCCAAGATGGGACATGATGTCATCATGACACCAAATAGTCATATGTACATTGACCATGGTCAGGGAAAGCAAGCCGATGAACCTTTGTTTATTTGTTGCTATTTGCCATTGGAAAAGGTCTATAGCTATCATCCAAGACCAATGGATCTGACTCAAGATCAGCAAAAGCATATTTTAGGAGTACAAGCAAATATGTGGACAGAGTATGTTCCATCATTTGAAAAGATGCAATATATGGTGTTTCCGAGACTGCTGGCTTTGTCAGAAGTGGCTTGGATGGCGAAAGATAAAAAGGATTATAACTCTTTTGCCAAGGTTCGAATGCCTAAACACCTGGCTGAACTTGATCAACAAAACATCAATTTCAGAATTCCAGAAGCGATAGTAGAAGTTAATCTAAAAGATGGTAAAAAGGAAGTGAAATTGACGAGTAGTGTAGCTGGTAGCAAAATATATTACTCGTTTGATGGTCACAAGGCAGATAGAACAGCTCATCTATATAGAGGGCCTTTCTTGATGCCTGTTCATGGGGAAGGGCAGGAGCCATTGAAATTGAAATATATCATTGTAACACCATCTAACAGAGAAAGTGGTATATACACTGTAGAGATTGAGTAGTATGAATAGGTATTGACTATGAATACCATGGAAGACCAATGTTTTTCATGGTATTTTTTTATCTGGTAACTCGAAAGATAACATTTTGATTTCATTTGAAATGTGAAAATAAAATGAAAATTAATTTATTTTCGTTTTATATAATAATGAAAGTTTTTATATTTCGAAATATTCCGATAGCTTATTAATTTAAGATTTGGATTAAGGTGATTTAAGATAGTGATTAGGAAGTCAAGAAAACGAAAAATTAGATTTTAATGATCTATCAATTGAGTTTGAGAAATTATGAAAAAAGTATTTGAAGTAAAATTTTCTATATAGCATGCTGTTACAAGGGATTGACTGGATCATTCTTATTGGCTTTTTTGCAGTATCACTCGGGATAGGGTTATATACAGCCAAAAAGGCATCTAAAAGTCAAGAAGAATATTTTAATGCTGGAGGTAACATGTCCTGGTGGTTACTTGGGATATCCATGGTCGCTACGACTTTCTCGACAGATACACCCAACTTAGTGACAGATATTGTCAGGACAAATGGAGCGGCTGGTAATTGGGTATGGTGGAGTTTTTTACTTACTGGTATGCTGACTGTCTTTTTCTTTGCGAAGCTTTGGAAGCGATCGGGAGTATTGACAGATATAGAATTCTATGAATTGAGGTATAGCGGTAAGCTTGCCGCATTTTTGAGAGGGTTTAGGGCCATTTATTTAGGTGTTTTTTTTAATGTGGTAATTATAGCCTCCGTCTCACTTGCAGCTATCAAAATTGGAGGGATTTTGCTAGGGATTAGTCCGTTGCAGACATTGTTGATAGCTGGCATCGTCACCGTGATCTATAGTTCCCTTGGAGGATTGCGAGGTGTGGTCTTGACAGATTTCTTGCAATTTGGGCTCTCTTTAGGCGGAGCAATAGCTGCTGCTTACATTGCAGTTTCCCATCCAGCGGTAGGTGGTATGGATAATTTGATCAATCACCCAGATGTAAGTAGTAAGCTTCATATACTTCCTGATTTTGGAAATATGGAAATTGCGGTTGTGATATTTTTTATTCCACTTTTTGTCCAATGGTGGTCTGTATGGTACCCAGGTGCAGAGCCTGGAGGAGGGGGCTACGTTGTCCAAAGGATGCTAGCCGCCAAAAATGAAAAGCATGCCTTTTCCTCTGTTTTGCTTTTCAATATTGTTCATTACGCTATTAGACCTTGGCCATGGATCATTGTGGCATTAGCTTCCATCATCGTTTTCCCTTCTTTGGATGATATTCAGACGGCATTTCCAAACGCTTCTGCTCAAATCATCAAAGACGATATCGCTTATCCAGCCATGTTATCCTTTTTGCCTGTGGGTTTGATGGGTTTGGTAGTTACTTCATTGGTAGCTGCATACATGTCTACACTTTCTACGCATCTGAATTGGGGAGCTTCCTATGTGGTAAATGATTTCTACAAAAGGTTTATTAATCCTAAAAGTTCGCAAAAGGCATTGGTTAATGTAGGAAGAGTTGCAACAGTTTTGATCATGTTATTTGGAGGGTATATGGCTTTGCAGTTGGAGAATGCACTTCAAAGCTTCAGTATTCTCCTGCAGATCGGAGCAGGGACGGGATTGCTATATATTCTAAGGTGGTATTGGTGGAGAATCAACGCTGCTAGTGAGCTGACAGCTATGGTAGTGTCATTTATGGTAGCTTTATATTTTGCATTTGTTCATAAGCAGTATTTTGAGCCCGTAGAAACCCATATTGAGTTGATAGTTGGGGTGGCAATTACGACATTTTCATGGGTAACGGTGGCTTACTTGAGTTCTCCTACGAATAAGTCTGTATTGATTAATTTTTTGAAAATCACTAAAGTGCCTGGCAGGGGGTGGGCGAAGATTAGGTCTCAAATGACCTCACAGGAAGCCGCTGATGCTGATCCAACTTTATTTGGATTTCAAAAAGCCCTGTTCTCCTTTGCAGTCGGAGTAATTGCTATTTATGCATTACTCTTAGCCATTGGGAAAGTAGTATTGAAAAGTTATACGTCTGGCGCAGGTCTATTTATGGTAGCTATTGTTGCGTTTGCACTTGTATATAGATTGATAGATAAAAAAGGATAAATAATATGATATCAACAACCTATTTGAACCTAGAGAAGCAGTCTGCTGTCAATGTCGGCGCAGAGCATACTGCTAGAGAAATCATGCAGCAACCTCAGTTGTGGCTGGATGTATTGGCACTGATTGCTTCTCAAAAAATCGAATTAGAATCGTTTTTGAATCCACTTTACAGCCTTCCTAATTTGAGGATCATACTTACTGGTGCCGGATCTTCAGCTTTCATTGGAGAGGCAGCGGCTGGTTTGGTTCAATCCAGTACAGGAGTGATTACTCAAGCTATACCGACTACAGATATTGTCACGCACCCCGAATTGGCATTTAACAAGGCAATACCAACACTTTTGGTTTCTTTTGCTCGATCTGGTAATAGTCCAGAAAGTGTTGAGACAGTACATTTGGCAGACGAATATGTGGATGATATTTATCATTTAGTAATCACCTGTAATCGTGATGGTGAGCTGGCTGAATATGTCAAGAACCATAAGGGCAATAGTTATTGCTTATTACTTCCTGAGGAAGCTAATGATAAAAGTTTAGCAATGACAGGTAGCTTTACATCTATGTTGCTGTCAATCTTGGTGATTGCACAATTAAAAAATCTAGGCAATGTCGGTGAAAAAGTGATAGCTGTATCTGAGCATGCGGATGAATTTTTTGCAAAACATTTAGGGGACTTTATGGAAATCGCCGGCAGTCAATTTGACAGAGTGATATTTTTAGGGTCTGGCCCAATGTTGGGAGTGGCAAGAGAGTGTCATTTGAAACTTCAAGAATTGACAGACGGTCAGGTGGTATGTAAGCATGATTCATTCCTTGGGTTTAGACATGGCCCTAGGGCTGTTGTCAATGAAAAATCCTTGCTTGTTTTTCTTTTTTCAAATGATCCACATGTTTATCAATACGAAAGAGACCTGGCGGCTAGTTTAGCTCAAGACTCAAGAAGCCTACCAATCATCACCTATGGTGCTTGGTATTCAGATGACTTCAGGTCAATCATAAATTTAGCGCCAAGGACAAGTAGTTGCTCAGCAGGAGAGTTTAGGATTCTATCAGCTACGCTCATCGGACAGTTGTTAGGTTTTTATAAATGTCTCAATTTGGGATTGAAACCTGACAATCCTTCTATAAGTGGTGCAATATCTAGGGTTGTACAAGGTGTAAATATTTATCGCAAAGAAAAATGATACTTGTAGTCTGTCCCAACCCTTCTATCGATACTTATGCTCAAATGGAGTGTATGAAATTTGGTGAGCCTAATAGATTTATCAATATCCAAGAGTTTCCAGGTGGCAAAGGCGTTCATGTGGCATTGGCCCTACAAGAGATGGGCTCTAAGGTGTCTTTATTAGGCTTTTGGGCAGGACCAAATGGGGAGTGGGTCAAATCTCAGTGTAAGAATCATGGGATAGATGTTGGAGGAATCAGCTTATCAGGAAATACTAGGAAATGCTATACTATTCGATCAACTGATAAGCAATTGGATCATACTGAATTTTTAGAGCCAGGTCCAAAGATGGATATTCAAAGTTTTGAGGCCTTTAAGGAGCTATTTGCTGAAAAAATTAAGCAGGCACAGCTTGTGATCATCTCAGGTTCTTGGCCTCTGGAAAGTGCAGAGAATTCCTGCCAAGAGTTGGTCAAGCTATGTAATCAAAATCAAATTGATGTAATCTTGGACTGTACTGGAGTTCAGCTCCAGAAAGCTATACAAGAGAACATCACAGCATTGCATCTTAATGAAAATGAATATAATGAGACAAATAATATGATGCCTAATGAACTGAAGTCTGTGTCAATGCTAGCCTTGACCAAGGGCAAAGATGGTTTGGAGTTGATTTCCAGCGAAGGTATAATAGAGGGTAGAGTTACACTAAGCAAAGTAATCAGTACAGTGGGAAGTGGGGACTGTCTGACAGCAGGGTTAGGATTTAGTCTAATCAATAATAAAGACATACAAGATCATGCAAGATTTGCGGTTGCTTTTGGAGCTGCAAATTGCCTTAGAGCAGAGCTTGGGATGCTCTACAAGGAGGATGTAAAAAAATTGCTTCATATTATCGAAATCAAAGAGAAGAAGTATGCACGATAAAAAATTGCTTGTAGTTGGGGAGTTGAATGTAGACTTGATTCTAAACGGTATCAAAGGATTTCCAAAGGTTGGTACTGAAATCATAGCTTCTCAGATGAACCTCACGTTAGGTAGTAGTTCTGCGATCTTTGCTTGTAATATAGCAGCATTGGGAGTGCCCACAAGTTTCTGTGGTAGAATTGGGAAGGATGATTTTGGTGATTTCGTTAAGGAGAAGTTTAAGGAGAGGGGTGTGTTCTCTGATTTTTTGATTCAAGATGAGAGCTACCAAACAGGATTGACCATTGTGCTCAATTACGATCAAGATAGAGCAAATGTGACCTATTGTGGTGCGATGGAGCATCTTGGAATAGAAGATATCCCATGGGAAAATTTAGATCAGTTTGATCATCTACATTTTTCCAACCTATTTCTTCAGCCAAAAATCAGAAAAGAAATTAAGCAACTATTCCAAAAATCTAAAGCAGCAGGTCTGACGACTTCATTGGATTTGCAAACAGATCCTGATAGTGATTTTGACTTTGATTATCGTGCCTGCCTGCCTTATGTTGATGTTTTTTTGCCAAATGAAGCAGAAATTAAAGGGCTTACAGGAAAGAGCAGTGTGGAGGATGCGCTAGAGGAATTGAGACCTTTTGCTAATGTAGTCGCAGTAAAGATGGGGCAAAAAGGAAGTATGCTATTCCATCAAGGAACAATAATTCAAGAGGAAGGATTTGTTCATGATCATTTTGTAGATGCCATTGGTGCTGGTGATAGTTTCAATGCAGGTTTTATTCACCATTTCCTTGCAGGCAAACCTTGGAGCACTTGTTTACGATTTGCAAACCTTACAGGTGCTGTCAATACTACAGCAGCTGGAGGGACGACAGCATTTGAAAGTCTAGCGGCTTTTCAGGAAACAACAAAAAAGCTATTCAATGTAAATACAGCCAACTTATGAAGTTAAAAGAAAAATTAAGCAGCCTTACAGATAAGAAAGTCGGATTATTGGCTACGAATTACTATAACTTAGAAACCCTACATGGTGTGCTTGGTGCGGCGCAGCAAACGGGAGATTCAATTATTTTGCAATTGACACAAAGCTCAATTGACTATATGGGGTTGGATTCTGCTGTTGCATTGGGTAGGGAAGGGCTCAAGCAATTTGGTGTGGAAGGATGGATACATTTAGATCATGGAGGCTCGGTAGAATTAGCTCAACGCTGTTTAGATGCTGGCTTTGATTCTGTGATGATAGATGGCTCTGAGTTACCATTTGGGGAGAATGTGAAACTCACTCAAGAAGTAGTCAAAAGGGCAGCATCTTATGGTGCGCATGTAGAGGCGGAGCTAGGTTTTGTTGCGAAATTGGGTCAATCTCATGCACATAGTGGATTTACCCAGCCCCATGAAGCTAGACAGTTTGTAGAGGAGACAGGAGTAGATGCATTGGCCATATCCATTGGTACTGCACATGGGTTTTACAAAGAAGAACCAAAATTACAGATAGATTTACTTCAATCGATTGTAGCAGAGGTACAGGATGCCACATTTGTATTGCATGGCAGTTCGGGTGTGCCTGAATCTCAGCTTCGTGCTGCAATTCAAAATGGAATCTGCAAAGTCAATTTGGCTACGGAGATTAAGAATATCTTTATGAAGACCCTTCAGGATATATTGACCCAAAACGAGGAAATAGATTTAAGAAAAGTATTTCCCAAAGCTACGAATGCAGTCACTGAGCTGGTCAAAGGAAAGTTAGATATTGTAAACAATAGATAGTATGAATTTGATCGATGCTCATTGCCATTTAAATACCCGTTCCAAAGCAAAGATGATACTTGCTTTGGAGCGTGGTGCTTCATTTTTGTCAATCAATACAGATATTCCATTTTTTGACCCTATTGGAGAACAAGAGGCAGTGGTTTTAGACTTGAAGCGGGATTTTCCAGAACAGGTAAGGTATATGGGGACATTTTCATCAGCAGGTTTTGGAAACAACTCTTGGTTAGCCAACACTATTGATCAAATCAAAAAGACCGTAGATAATGGTGCTACTGGGATCAAGATTTGGAAAAATTTCGGAATGGAATTACGAGATAAGTCGGGGCAATTTGTAATGGTCAGTGACGAAAGGTTGGATCCTGTATTTGACTTTCTTTCTATGAACAAAATTCCATTGATAGCGCATATTGGTGAACCTAGGAATTGTTGGCTTCCATTGGAGCAAATGACAGTAGATTCAGATAGAAACTACTTTACCAAACATCCAGAATATCACATGTATTTGCATAAGGAGTTTCCAGATTATTTGGCTCAAATAGGAGCAAGAGACCAAGTGCTTGAGAAGCATCCAGATTTAGTATTTATTGGGGCGCATTTTGGGAGTATGGAATGGGATCTTACAGAAGTTGGGAAGCGTCTTGAACTTTATCCTAATTTCTATGTGGATATGGCAGAGAGAATCTGTCATGTTCAATTGCAAGGGATGGAGCATAGGGAAATGGTACGAGACTTTTTTATCAGATATCAAGATCGGATCATTTATGGCTCTGATGTGATCGATTCATTTTTTGATCATGAGGATCAAGCAGCGGCTAGATTTGATGCGTTGTGGTCCTATCATTGGCAGTATTTTTCATCAGAAGATATCATGGAAGCTGAGGAGTTTGAGGGAGAGTTTCAAGGTCTAGGACTTCCAACTGAAGTATTAGAAAAGCTATTTGTGATTAATGCAGCAAAGATTTACGGATTTAAAAATTAATAATTAACATAATAACCATGAGCAACAAAAGAAGAGAATTTCTAAAGATTTCGGGTCTGGCAGGACTTGGCCTATTTGGTACAGGTATGAGTAATTTTAGTTCTGCTGAAGAGATGGAACGTTTACCTGAATTGATTAAGAGGAAAAGAGTTCAACATTTTAACATGTCTGGTTTTGCTGCCCCAAAGTTAGATAAGGTAAGAGTTGGCTTTATAGGGTTGGGTATGAGGGGGCCAGGTGCTGTGAGTAGAATGAGTAAAATAGAAGGGGTAGAGATTGTGGCACTATGTGACCTAATCCCGGAGAAAGTTGATAAAGTCACCAAATCTCTAGAAAAGACAAAGCATAAACCTGCAAAATATTCTGGCAACGCTTATGCATGGAAAAAGATGGTGGAAAGAGACGACATTGACCTGATCTATATTGCTACTCCATGGGATTGGCATGTGCCGATGGCTGTATATGCTATGGAAGCAGGAAAACATGCAGCGGTAGAGGTACCAGCGGCCAAAACCCTTGAAGAGTGCTGGCAACTAGTAGAGACCTCTGAGCGTACTCAGAAGCATTGCATGATGCTTGAGAACTGTTGTTATGACTTTTTTGAATTGATGACGCTCAATATGGCAAGAGATGGTTTTTTTGGAGATATTCTACATGCCGAAGGGGCTTATATTCATGATCTTTTGGATCTTAATTTTGCCAAGAATGCCTATGAAGATATGTGGAGACTGAAAGAAAACTACCGAGATGGCAACCTTTACGCCACACATGGATTAGGGCCTATTGCCCAGTTGATGGATATCAATAGGGGAGATCAGATGGATTACTTGACTTCTTTATCTTCTGCAGATTTCCATATGGCGGACAAGGCTAGAGAATTGGCAGAGCAGGATAATTTTTACGCATCATTTGTGGAAAAGCAGTACGGAGGTAATATGAACACAACGATTATCAGGACTAAGCGTGGCAAGTCGATGATGGTTCAGCATGACGTGACATCTCCAAGACCGTATTCTAGGCTACATGCCCTGAGTGGAACTAAAGCATTTGCTCAAAAGTATCCAGTGCAGCGTGTATCTAGTGGTCATGGATGGATCAAGGATGATGAAATGAAAGTTCTTCAGGAAAAATACACGCCAGAAATCGTGAAAAAAGTAGGTGAATTGGCCAAGACAATTGGAGGTCATGGCGGAATGGATTTTATGATGGAGTGGAGATTGGTAGATTGCCTAAGAAATGGTCTTCCTTTGGATCAGGACGTCTATGATGCGGCACTTTGGTCGGCTATTTCACCACTTAGTGAATGGTCGGTAGCTCATAGGTCTAACTCTATTGATGTGCCTGACTTCACTGGTGGCTCTTGGAAAACCAATAAGCCAGTAGACATCTCTTTAAATGGTGGTGGAACAACAAAAGTAATTGTATAAATTTTGCATAGGGATAATTTAGTTTAAAAGTGTAAAGGCACCAGGGGTATCTCTGGTGTTTTTTTATTATTGAGTTCGCGACTATAAGGAGGAAGAATGAGGGGAAGGGAAAATGATTAAAGGGAAAGATTTATCGTAGAACTTGCCCCGATTCTCGCAGTGAGCGCTGAGGGCAAAGGTCCCAGTATCCCTTACTTTGGTATTACTTTGGTGGAGCTTTAATGTTACTTTGGTATGGCTTTGATAGTTGCATGGCTTAGAGAAAATACCAAAGAATTTAGCATTTGTATTATTTTAAGAATTCATATAAACAGGAGCCTCTTTTTTGTTATGGGGTCAGCTTACGGGGTCAGACTATCCCCAGCTTTGATACTACTTTGATACTACTTTGATGTAGCTTTGGTGGTAAGGGATGTGGAGGGAAGATATAGGATGAAAGTAATAAGGTTAAAGAGGAAAGGAAATCCGGATTCTCGCTAAGATCGGCAAAGGTGCATATGAAAGATGAGAGAGGAATTCCTGCCTGGAGAATTGACAGTTTCTTCATTGAGTCATTCGAAGTATAAGCGTGCATCTTCATGCCCCCGTTTTGAATTTGCCTACCGATAGGAAGGGCTAGCATACTTGAGATTTTTCAGCTAGCCCTATTTAAAATGGGTTGTCGAGTTTTACTTAACAGCCCTTTATGAAAGCAAAGTCAAGTTTTTAAAGTTCTAAAAAGCTCCAAATTCTGCAAGAGCTGCAAACTGATCACTATCATGGGAGTTTAGACCTTCGAATTTTATATACCTTGCTTCAATTTTATTGCTCAATTTGATATTTTGCTGGCTAGCATTATTGAGGAGTATACCTGAGCTCACCAAGCTCCAATTTTGATTGTCAACGCTGGTATAGATTTTATAATCTTTGATTTTACGCATTCCATTTCTTTGGAAAAGGATAAAGCTAGTGATTTCAGTGTTAGCTTTCGTGTCAATTACAAAGTAATGAGGGTAGCTTGCACTGGTACCTGTCCATTGGCTATGCCAATAGGTATTCACATCACCATCAATCACATCTTTTGCACGTCCAGTAGCGCCTTCACCAGAAGTCTCTTCTGAACTGAAAGCAATGATTTCCCAATCAGATTTATCCATTTCTTGAATTTGTTCAGGTGCAGTGAGTGCTATTCCTAATGTTTCTAAATGTTCGAAATCAATCACAGGAGTCATATTGTTTGGGCTTCTATGATGCATACTGTTGAGTTCGGTGTGTGGGGTGAAAAAACCACAGTTTTGTAAATAAAATTTACCATCGCGACTACCTCCGGCATAATCCATTCTAAAACCAGCATTGGCTATCGCATCGCCTGTAAATCTAGCTGTTGTAAGTTCTGTCCAGGTACCATTAGTAGAACGTACCCATTGATTGTCATAAAAAACATGCCTTCCAATGTGCCCTGTTCTTGTGTTGAAATTTTCTAGAAAGGAATGTGGTCTTTTGTACCAAGTATCTGTTTTTGGCCTTTTAAATTGAGCTATGATTTGCCATTCCCCTATCTCAGGTGCAAAAAAGTATCCAGTATAAATGGTATTTCCATTTCCATCAGGTTCTACAGCGTTAAGGAATCTATAGGTAGTGCCAGCTTTCCAATTATAGACAAGGTAGCTTTGACCTCCTGAACCTTCATTTCCAAACTCACCTGTATAGACATTTTCACCTTTTTTCAATACTACAATCTTTTCGTCATCAGGTATATCGTTGGGATTGTCTGTGACAAATGGACTCCATACCGAAAAGAGTACTCTTCTTTCGTTGGTAGAATTAACTTGGATTCCAAAGTAACCTTCTGCAAATCCATTGGCCATGAAATATGAACCAATTGGGTCTTGCCCTTCAGGGATGGTCATTTCATTATAAAACCATTTGTAATCGCTGTCATCAGGGACCTGATATCCTAAATGAACAGAAGGCCCTCGTCTTCCCCAGTAAAAATTATTGTCTTGATTATCTTTTACATAGGAAGGGGAGAGCTCGTTATTATGCTCAATTTTGATTGTTTTAATTTTTGAGAAGTTACTTCCGCCTTTTGAAATACCTTGGATTTCAATCTTAGTGTATCCAGCTTCCAATTTGAATTCACCAACTTGAACTATACCCGTTATGCCTTTTTGAAGGGTTATTTTTTTTGAAGTCTCATTGATTTTGAATTCAATCTCTGAATCATCCTCTTGTGCTTCTATGTCAATATTGAGTTTTACTTTAGGAGCGCCAGATGATTTGAAAAACACACCAAATACAGTAGCAGGGGAGGACCAAGACTTAATTCCATCTTGAGTTATTTCTGTATTCTCTTCCCCAGCTAATTGATAAGTGTTTCCACCCAGTGGAATTGTGAAAGCGTCAGCATAAGATGTTTGATCATTATCAATAGGTGTCTCTGGTTCAGCGCACCCAATAAAGGATAGTAATCCTAAAATCAATAGTTTTAGCATTTGTTTCATTTGATGGATTATTTAAAGATTAAAAAAACAATGCCTGAAGTTATCAGGCATTGTTTTGATAATGAGTTACCCAGGATTTTGAGTCAATCCTTCATGGACAAGGAGTTGATCTTCTGGTATAAACTCTATGATAGCATTCTCATTGGCAAGAATAGTTTGTCGTGGGTTGTTTCCAGCCAAATGGGTTCCAGGATATCGTCTATCCATCATTCTGCCATTTCTGAACACATCCATTTTTCTATGCCCTTCCCAAGAAAGCTCTAGTTGTCTTTCTTCCAATACGACGTCAAGAACTGTTTTGCCACCTAGATTACCCAGGTTGTAAAGACCAGTTTGAGGAATACCTGCTCTAGTTCTAATCACATTGACGAGTTCTAGCGCTTCTGCATTTTGTCCTTGTTTAGCAAGTGCTTCTGCTTTGTTAAGGTACATTTCTGCTAGCCTCGATACCACAGGAGACCATAAGTGAGCTTGATCTTCCTGTCCAGAACATTTCAAAATGAAGTATTTAGGGAAGTTGTTTCTCAAATCAAGTCTCTTATCGATTAAGATTTGCTTTTTACCTTCGTCTGTGTCTATATGGTAACTTATACCACCTCTTTCATTAAATTCCTTTTCTACCAATTTTGTGGTTCCACCGTGAGTATATACAAAGTCTTCTCCTTGAGGCGTCAATTCAGTCCAACCATAAGTTAGGTTATTTCTTACGAATAAACCCCAAGTCACATTTTGGTCAACAACTACAGGTTGAATGAATTTATTTCTTTGATCTTCGGGGAACTCTCTAACTAGTTCCAGATATGGCCTAGAGGCATACATTTCTCCCCAACCTGCGCCTTGGACATTAGCATATAAGGATCCAATGGTAAACCAACCATTTGATTCATAGTCTACATCTTTTACAAATTTGACAGCAAAAATAGTCTCTGAATTACTTTCTGGAGCCAATTTAGGATAATCAGCAAGTCTATTTGTCTGTAAAAGCGAGAATCTTCCTGAATTGATCACAAGGTCAGCATATTCAGCTGCCTTTTGATTATCTACTTTGTACAAGTAGAGTCTCGAAAGCAATGCCCAAGCTGCTTCTTTAGAAGCATATACATTCGTCTTATTTTCAGAGAACAATGAAACAGCTTTCAATAGATCTGCTTCAACTTGATCGTATACATCTCCTACAGAAGATCTTATTGGATGGTTGAGTGGCTCGGCATCTAGTTTAAGCGGAACACCAGGGTTATTAACACCTTGGTTGTAAGGCTTGCCAAAAATGTTAACAAGACTGAAGTGCATCAAGGCTCTGATGTAGTAGTTTTCTGCTAAAATTTGGTTGTTGCTTGGAGAGCTTCCTTCAGGAACATTTCCAATCACTTGATTGGTAGCTACTACAATTTGGTAACTACTTCTCCAGAACCCTGCTGTTCTACTTGAATTCGGAATTCGGTTGAAATTGTAAGAGAAGAATAAAGGGTCAGAAGTAGTACCACTTAAAGCGACATTATCACCAGGATATTCAAATAGTCTATGCCAATTTTCAGTCCAAGCACGCATTCTGCTATATGTTCCAAGTGTCACATTGAAAGCACTTGTTTCGGAATTTGCTAAATCCTCTGATGTAATAGAATCAAAAGGAGTCCTGTCTATATCACAGGAGTAGAATGTCAAAACTCCCAATGATAGCGTAAATATGAATATTAGTTTTTTCATGATAGAGTCAAGTTAGAAGTTCACATTTAGACCAAAGCTAATTCTTTTAGGAAGTGGGTACTGGGATCCGGTATCTCCGAAAATAGCAGCTTCTGGATCAAGTCCTGAAAATGAAGTGAAAGTGATCAAATTATCTGCTGATACGAAAACGTCAAGGCCAGTTAGCTTTAGTTTTTGTATAAAAGTTACCGGTAGTCTATATCCAGCTGTAATGTTTCTTATTCTAAGGAAGCTTACATCTTCAAGGAATCTTGAGGAAGGTCTATGCGCATCATTATTTCCTCCAAAGAATGGTTGCGGATGTGTTGCATTTGGGTTTTCTGGACTCCATCTAGACCATTCAGGTCTCAGCCTCATGTAGTTATAAGTAGGATAAGCGCCATCACTATCAAAAGTTTCTCTTGCGCTATGGTAGACCAAAGCACCTTTAGAAAATGCCATATTTGCATTTAAGTAAAACCCTTTGAAATCAAAGGAAGAAGTAAGACCTCCAAAGAATTGAGGTGTAGAAGTACCAACTTTTTGTAAGGTTGCTTGAGCATAACTTCCTGTTAGTGTTATTTCACCTGTATTTGGATCTACTCTTTCCCAGAGGGGAGTTCCATCTTCCGGATTTACACCTGCCCATTTACGCATGAACCAAGTATCAATATCTTCACCTACTTCAACAATTCTGTTACCAGAGATTTGTCTTCTATTTTCGTATAGCTCAGTGATTTCATTTCTGTTCAATCCAATATTAAAGTCCAATCTCCAGTTTAAGTCATTGGTTTTTAACACATCTAAGCCTAATGTTACTTCTACCCCTTTGTTCAATACACTTCCTATATTATCAAAATATCCATCAAAACCTGAGATATTTGGTAATGGAACAAAGTGCAGTAAATCGGTCGTGTTTTTAATATAAAACTCAGCGGCTAAGTCAATTCGATTGAAAAGACCGATTTCTATTCCAAAGTTGCTTGCGGCCGTTTTTTCCCAAGTAAGGTTAGGGTTGCCTAGAGAGGCTGCGACTGCGGCAGGATTACCATCGTATTGCGCATTTAGCGAAAACAATTCAAGATGTGGATATAAGCTTGAAGGTGTATTTCCTACTTGTCCGTAAGCTACTTTTGTTCTTAAGTAATCAATAGAGGATACGTTAAAGAAAGATTCATTGTGAATGTTCCATGCACCACTTAAAGAGAAGAAGTTTCCATACTTATTGTTTGCACCGAATCTTGACGCACCATCTCTTCTAAAAGAAGCTTGGGCACTATATCTGTTTTCATAACTGTAATTAGCATTCAACAGGTAAGATTGAAATGCATAGTCATTTTTGGTACCGCCTATAGCTTGTGGCTCGGAGGCATTGCTGATCACCTGAGCTCCTGCAGGTATACCCTTTCCTTGTGCTGATACATTGCTAAATACATAATCATTGAATTCGTAGCCAGCTAAGATGTTGACAAAATGCTTGTCAAATGTTCTTGTATAAGAAAGCATTTGATTGGTAAATCTTGTAATCCGCTTGTTTTGTCCAGCAGAGATTCTTCCGTTGTCTGCCAAGCCAGAATTTGATCTTGGGTCAGTATAGTTAAATGAATCCCCAGTATAAAATGTCAAGCTATTAGTGGATATAAAAGACAAATACTCGTTAAAGTCATATTGGAAATCAATATTACTTAGTACATTGAATACAGATGAATTTCCAAAATTCCACTGTAAATCATACAAGTAGTTTCTATTGTCACGACCTCTCCAATTTGCTCCTGGAGTCAACGTGTTGATTGGCGATCCATCGGCAGCAAATGGATTGTCCCAAGGCAGATTTCTATACATGTCGTAAATGCTGTGTCTTGCATTTTCATTCGATGTGTATGTAGCTGCTAATTTGGGCTTGAAAGTCAACTTAGAGTTGATGTCATAGTCATAATTTATTCTGGCGGATAGTCTTTCATAAGAATCACCTCTAACAGTTCCTGTTTCATTGAAGTAGTTGAACGCAGTGAATACCCTAGCTCTTTCTGAAGTTCCTGTATATGATAAGTTGTAATCTCTTACTTGTCCTGTTTGGGTTCCTATATCTAGCCAATCTGTGTCTCTTTGCTTCAAAGATTCATCAAACCACCCAGGGATACTATTGGTATTTGGGAATTGCGTCCAAAGGTCATGTAATTCTTCTGAATTCATTACCTGGAAATCTCTTCGATTAAAGACACTGACGCCTGTTTTTACATTTAAAGAAAGTTTATTTACTCCCGCTTTTGCACCTTTGGTGGTCACTACTATCACCCCATTGGCACCTCTTGATCCATACAAAGCTGCTGCAGCAGCATCTTTCAGTACAGAAATAGATTCTACATCATTTGGATTCAAAATTGGTGTGTCATGCCATATTACTCCATCTACCACCCAAATTGGTGTTACAGAAGATCTAATGGAGCTTCTTCCTCTAATTCTTATGGTAGGCATAGCACCTGGTGCACCTGTAGATGCGATTACATCCACACCAGCTACTTTGCCTTGTAGCATATTTCCAATATTTGGTGAAGTGATATCAGTCAATTTATCTCCACTAACTGTAGCAATTGATCCTGTTAGATTCTCTCTTTTTTGGGTTCCATATCCTGTTACAATAACTTCTTGAAGGTCTTTTGTATCGGCATTCAAGGAGACCTCGAGTGAAGATTGTCCTGTATACACAATTTCTTGCGTAGTGAATCCAATAAAGGAAAATACTAATGTGTTGCCTCTTTCAACAGGAATTGTAAACTCACCATCAAAATCTGTAATAGTACCATTGCGTGTTCCCTTTACAAGAACATTGACTCCTGGGATTGTTTCAGATGTTTTCGAATCTTTTACAATTCCTTTCAAATCTTGTGTTTGTGCCATTACTCCCCAAGGAATGCTTGAGAGAATAAAAGCCATTAAACATAATAAACATTTTCTCATAGTTATTAAGGTTTTGTTTTAAAATTGACCATTCTATAAATGCATGAAATATAAGGAAGTGGAAATAATTTTTTAAATATATTAATTTGAATCAGAAAACAAAAATAAAATAAAAAGAATATGAAAGTTTTTAAGAAAAAATTGAGATAGGATATTATATTGCTATAAGTTATATTTCGCAGGAATTAATTCTATTTGGAAAAAGAATAATACGAAACATTAAATGTGAGCAAATGTATTTTTAATATAAGTTATCGTTCAATAAAAAAACCGAGAGGAATAATTCCAATCGGTTTTTCGAATCAATAACCCAATAATCAAATTATGAGGACGTAAACATTTATTTACAAAACAAATATAATGAAAATAAAAATCTTATTAAAAGAAAGTAAATGAAAATAAATATTTATTTTTCAAAATGTAATGCTGCTGCTCCTAGTATACCTGGCTCTTGAACATCTGATATATTTATTTTTAATTTTTCCATTAAAGATGGATATTGACTGATTTTAAGCTGGTCAATCAAGCTTCCCATGAATAGCTGATGAGACTGGCTAATAGATCCTCCTAGAATAATTCCTTCTGGCGAAAGTGTATACGAAACGTATTTGATCAATTCCGCTAAATGAACACCAAACTGTTGAAATGCTTCTAATGCATGTTTTTCTCCATTAATAGCCAAAGTAGCTAGGTAATCCGCAGATTGCCTATATTCTCTGACGAAAAATTTACTGCTACAATAATCTTCAAAAGTTTTCCCATTGTAGGGAATCGCACTCCATTCGCCAGCAGCTGCATTGACACCCTGATACAGGGTTTTGTTGATGATGATTCCTGATCCTAATCCTGTTCCTAAAGAGATTCCTACTATGTGCTTCATGTCGCAAAAGGCACCAAACTTATAGGCTCCTAAAACAAAACAATTGGCATCATTATCAATTTTAACTGATAACTTGGTGTGTGTTTCTAGGTAATTTTTTAAGTTGGAATTTTCTAGCATTGGAATATTATTGATGCTTAGAATAGTGCCAGTTGATAATTCGATTAATCCAGGGACGCCAATTCCTATCCCATGAAACTCCTCGTGATTATAACTTGAGATTAAATCTAAAATACTTTGAAAGATAATCTCTTTACTTTGAAATGCTGGGGTTGGAAAGCTTTTTATGTCCTTTAGTTTGTTTTCTGTAAGGATTCCAGATTTGATATTTGTACCACCGATATCGATACCTAATATGCCTTGGTTTTTTTTCATTTTAAATTTCAATTTCATTTTGACTTTTACGAATGAAGTCCGCTTTCTCAATTTCTTTTGAAAAAGCGGACATATAGGGTTTAGATAAATCCTTCAATAGATTTCTCTAATTCCCTAGCATGTGAAAGAAACTCTTGCACATTCATGTCTTTCGTGAAAATCAAACCATGACTTGACCTAACTTTGGCTGTTTCGTGTAGATAAAAATAGTTTTTACCTAAAAGCAACTGAATATCTTGGAGTTGATTTACCCAGATTCTTTTAGCCACTGTGCTAAATTTCCCATTATGAGAGTAACTTGGAAAGGATGCATTTACTTGACTCAAGTAGCAATTGGCAAAAGAATCTTCCATTACTGACATATCTCCAAGAGAAACAGGTGTGATTACATTGGCTTCAAATGGTTCAAACTTAAACCAGACATTCCTGTAGCCTACTATTCTGAAGTTTTCTAAGTCTTCTTCTTCACTCCATTGTCTTACAGCCTCTGCTGTGGCCTGAAGCACTTTATAATGCGTATCTGGACCGGAACCCTCGGGATCTAAAGTGAGGCTAAGTACGGTAGGTTTAATCTTCCTTAAGAGATTTAAAATTGGCTCTACATCCCTCTTTTTGTCTGGTTGTTCTGTGAATATATCTCCGGTATAGAAGCCAAGTCTCAAGTGGTGAACATTTTTGACTTGAACACCGAAATGTGCCCAAACCAATTCTTCCTCAAACTCCCTTATCATTCCTTTAAGTTTTTGGATTTTGGATGGATTTTTTTCGCCATCATAGGAGTTTCTAAGGATGCTGATTAGGTCATTGATGGTTTCCCTTAGTTCGATTTCATCTTTTATTTCATAAATGCCTACGATAGCCCTTACAAGCCTATGGCAAAGTCCTCTAACTCTTTGGTATTCATTTTCTGAAGCCACATTCGTAAGGAAGTGGTAAACATCTTTATCTGTCTTGAGCTTATATCCTACCTCAAAAAAATCCTCGTATTTTACCATTTGAATCTCTCTGTTGTCAAGTAATTTTTTAGCCTGAAGGAGCGTATCTATAATAAAGGTATTGGTGACAGCAGTAAAGCCTGATGTGAGTACAGAGAAATGAACTTCATTACTATTTTCCTGAAGCTGTGTAGTGATCTGTGGCAAAATACCTAATGAGATGTCATCATGATGGGGGCCTGTATGCAGAATGACTTCATTTTTTTGCTTGATAGATCCTCTTTTTAGTTTTTGAATTGTACTCTCTATTACTTTTTCTACTGTGTCTTCTGCTAAATCAGGAATAAGTGATGTGTATTTGTCATTTTTTAAATCTTCTAGCTTTAGCCGATCCCCATATTTTCCTAACTTTTTACATAGCTCAATCACTGCCCTTTCGGTTTTTTCCCAAGTCCAATCTCCCTCTTTGAAATAAGCATCTATGGTATCAGTCAATTTGATGGCAGCTCCTTTTGTAAGGTAAAATCTTCCATTTATTAACTTTTGAAGGCTTGATGCAGGGTAAACATTACTTATAGGGTTTTCCAATGAGTCTTTGATGATTTGCGCTTTGGCTTCACCTGCTGCAATGATAATAGCTACGGCGTCCTTTTTGTATGTGATTGTGTCCAAACCTATTGTGATAACCAATCTATTGGAGGAAACTTCTATTCCTCCAAGGTCACCAGCAGCTACAGCTTGGGTTTCAAAGTTGGTCTCAGTGAGCCGAGTTGAGGAAAAGAGATGCGTACCACGAGTATTGAAAGCAATGTGACCATCTGGGCCGATTCCTCCAAGAAAGAATCCAATCCCGCCTTTATCTCTTATTTTTTGTTCGTATTGGCCACACCATTCATCTATTAGATAAATGGACTCTTGTTGAATTTTCTCTAATTCGTTGATAGGATCTCTAAATCTCAAAGAAAGATCTACCTTTAAGTTTGGAAAAACATCTTTGAAATGTTTTCCGCCCGATAGTGGTATTTCATCAGAATTGATTAAAATGGCATTTTCGGAACTCAAACCAAAGCCTTCTATATAGAATTTCTGGACGTAATGGTAGAAGCTGTTTGCTTGTTTGGATGAAATAGGGTAAAATTCGTCAATCTGTACAAATGTGAGGTTACTCAAGTCAGGCTTATTACATTTTTCAAGTCCATATTTCTGTCTGACCTCTTTTCCTTTCTTGTTATCCCAGTTATCCAATAAAAATTTCGTCCACTTGATGAAATACTCTGGTGTTTTTCCTGTTGGAAGGCTGATTACTCCATTTGGGTTTTCAGATACCCATTCTAGAAATCTACAAGCTGTAATCAAACCCAATTTCGGAAAATTGTCAACAGTGATATAAGGTATCAAAGTGTTTGTTTGAATTTGATTTGACTCCTTATGAAAAGCCATTTCTACAGGAGAAAATGTTTGATTGTGATTCATTATAGGTTTTATTTTTGGTTTGTGATATTTTTTTAGGAAGGCTGTATTTCCTCATTTATTTCTCATAATGATCTATCCCCTCTACCTTGCAAATATCAAGATAGAGATGGGCGACTTTATTGGTGATTTCTTCAAAATAGTTATGACCTTTTTCAACTGTGGCTTTTGTTGGGTCACCTATACCAGTGTCCTCTGTGACTTTAGACCATTTCCTTTCGGACCATGCCCATCCTTCTCTAATTCCTTTTATTTTGGAAAATTTTTCTTTTCCTTGTCCAGCTTTGTCCAATGGCAATACAAGGTCAGGCTTGAGATGCATTATCAGGCTAGTTTCAAGCTCATCGGCATGATCTCCAGCATGCTCAAAATACTTTGATTTGGGGATTGCCTTGAACCAATCGCAGCACATCAAAAGCATATCTGGAAACTCTAGTCCCAGTTCTCTTAAAATAGTTTTGAAATCATTACCTCCATGACTGTTAAGGATTAGGAATTTTTTAATTCCTTGGCGGTTAAGCACTGTCAGTAGGTCTCTTATGATACAAAGTTGTGTACTTGGATTGATGTTCATATCCAAATAGATATCGGATTGTCCAGTGTTGACTCCATAAGGTACTGTGGGAAGAATTACCACTTTAGCACCATTATCCCATGCAATGGCTCCTGATCTTTCAGCAATAGCGCTTGCCTCATAATTATCCGTTCCATAAGGTAAATGGAAATTATGAGCTTCTGTTGCTCCCCAAGGTAATATGGCTAATTCATAGCGAAAATCCTTGAGCATTAGCCAGTTTACTTCATTTAATAGATAAGGTTTCATTTGATATTTCTGATTAGGTTTGATTTCGAGTAGATCGGTATTTAGAGGGAGAATCTCCAAAATGTTTTAGAAAACATTTGCTGAAGTATTTGGGATTATTAAAGCCTACCATGTAACCGATTTCTGAAATTTTATAATCTGTTTCTAGGAGTAATTGAGCAGCTCTTTTTAAGCGAATGGTTTGAATGAAATCATTTGGTGTTTGCCCTATTAGAGCTTTGAATTTTTCAAAAACTAGGGTCCTACTCATCCCTAGATCTCTAACCAAATCATGGACTTGGAAATCGGGATTATCAATGTATTGCTCAACACTAGAAATAGCTAGGTTTAAGAATTTCTCGTCTTCGGATGTAATCTTGATTTTTGAAGAATCGAGATTTGGAATCAGCTGGAATTGTTTTTGGAATCTTTCTCTACCATCAAGAATATTCTTGATTTTCAAAACCAAGAGATCAATTGGGAAAGGTTTGGTGATGTAATCATCAGCACCAGACTCGTATCCATCTAATTGATTAATATGGGAGCTTTTGGCTGTTAATAAAATGACAGGAATATGACTGGTTTCAATATTCTCTTTTAACATTTTACAGAGTGTAATCCCATCGATCTTCGGCATCATGACATCTGATATTATAAAATCAGGCTTATATTCAATTGCTAACTTGTGCCCTTCTTCACCATCTTTAGCTTCTATGATTTCAAAGTGAGCTCGTAGAGTTCTTTTGAGAAGTATAAGCAAATCTATATTGTCTTCAACTACGAGAAGTTTTTTGCCAGTAGTTGGGATCTTATTTTCTTCACTTTCTGAAAAAACTGGGAAATCTTCGATATATATATCCTTTGAATCGGTTAAAGTTGGGAGGTAATTTTCTTCACTGAATGTGATTCCTTGAGCAAGCTGAGATTTATCATAATGCTCAAAGCCTGTTCTCAATAAAATAGTAAAGATTGTTTCTACACCAGGTTTACTTTTCACCTCAATTTTTCCTTTATGGATTTCCATTATATTTTTGGAAAGAGCCAAGCCAATTCCAGTACCTGCCTGATGGATATCTGCTTTGTGATGAACTTGGAAAAACCTATCAAATATCAAATCGATGTTTTCTGCTTCTATGCCTCTTCCATTATCAATCACTTGAAAACTCACTGATTCAAGGCTACTTTCATTTTGAATTTCTATGCTTATTTGCCCTCCATTGGGTGTAAATTTGATGGCATTGTAAATCAAATTAAAGAATACTTTCTCCATTTGCTCAGGGTCAAACCATAAGGCATATGGGATGTTGTCCTCAATTTTTAGCTTAAAATCTATTTCTTTTTGTTCGGCTAAAATGTGAAATGAATCAAATATTTCTTTGATAAAAGTTCTGATAGGGATCTGTCTTACTGTTAAGTGTAAATTACCTGTCTCTTGTTTCCTGAAGTCTAAGAGTTGGTTTATCAGTCTCAATAGTCGATTGGTATTTGAATGAATGGATTCGAGTTGCTTTGAGACTATAGGGGAGAGGTACTTTTCTTTTTCAAGTTCCTCTAGAGGTGCTTTGATAAGCATCAGTGGCGTTCGGAGTTCATGGGAGATATTTGTGAAAAATCTCAGTTTTAATTGGTTGATCTCTTCCTGTTTTTCTTTTTCTAATCGCTCAAAACGCAAGTCGTTTTTAAGTTTGATTCTCCAAGTGATTATTTTTTTGATACCAAAAGCAAGAAATAACACTAAAATTCCATAAATCATATAAGCCACTGAGCTTTTATACCAAGGTGGTGAAACATGGATTGTGATGGTTCTAGTTTGGCTTGTGGTCTGATCATTAGCTATAAAAGCCCGTACATGAAAAAGATATTTACCAGGTCTCAGGTTAGCATAAGTTGCAAACCTTCTTTGATTATCCGTATTTATCCAGTTTTGATCATAGCCTTCGAGATAGTATTGATATTGGGTTTTGCTTTGCATATTGAAATCCAATGAAGCAAATTCTAACTCAAAACTATTATGTAGATAAGAAAGGGAAATTTGATCTTTGAAACTGATCTGTTTTTTTAGGATTATTTTTCCTAGGATTGCTGCTCCAACACTTACTTCTTCGTTGAGAACTTTTAGTTTTGTTAAGATTGGTGTTGTTGGTATAGGGTATTCACTGATAAGTTCTGGTAAAAAGGAATTGAAACCATTTGTACCACCAAAGTATAAGCGGCCAAGTCTGTCTTTAAAAGCGGTTCCAAGGTTGAATTCATCGGATTGAAGCCCGTCTGCTTCTTTGTAATTATTAAAAACACCAGATTTTTGATCAAATGCGGATAAGCCATTCAAGGTACTGATCCATAATTGGCCAGCATCGTCTTCCAATATAGCTTTTATTACATCACTAGGAAGTCCATCTTTCTCTCTGTAAATGATGATCTCGTTAGATAATGGGTTGATTTTATTCAATCCGCCTCCAAACGTTCCGACCCAAATGAAGCCGTTTCTATCTTCTAAAATTGATGTAATGATATCATGGCTAATGGTATTTTGTTCTTTTTGACTTTGAAAATATTCAAAACTGCCTGTGGATAAGTTCAGCTTATTTAAGCCACCTCCATAGGTTCCTATCCATAGATTATTTTTGCTATCCACTAAAAGTGATCTAATATCGTTGAAGCTTGGAGTTTTATACGTTTCATTTCCAGCAATGAACGTTTCAAAATGTCCAGTATGAGGGTTGTATTTATTCAGGCCGCCACCGTTGGCTGTTCCAATCCAAAAAATCCCATCATTGTCTTCTGTAATGGCCCAGACTTCATTTTTGCTCAAACTATTTTTTTGACCTGAAATGTGTTTGAGGTATTTGGATTTCTTCGATTTTTGATTGTATACTGTGATTCCTCCACCATCAGTTCCAATCCAAATTTCTCCATTTTTTGATTGGTAGATTACTTGAACGTTATCATGTGCTAGAAAACTGTTTTTGGAATTAAAATAAAGAAATGTTTTTTCATTAGCAGGCAAAACATTAAGTCCACCATTGAATAACCCGACCCATAGGTTATCTTCTTGATCCATAAAAATTGACTTGACCATTCTTCCTGAGAGTCCACGGTTTTCTCTTGGATCAAATTTGTAATGAGTGAAAGATTGCTGGTTGGAGTTGATTTTATTGAGTCCTTCTCCTGAATACATGCCAAGCCATATCTGCTGATTATTATCTTTGAATATTGTGTATACAGAGTTTCCTTTCAAACTTTTGGACTCCATAGGGTCATCCTGATAGTGAGTGAGTGCCCCTTTTTGTTGATTATAGCTAACTAAGCCATGTCCTAGTGTGCCAATAAGTATGTTGCCTAAATTATCTTCTTCGATTGAAGTGATGTTAAGATCTTGGCTTCTTGAGATACTTGGCAACGTAGAAAAATCAAATGCTTTGAATTGAGATTGACCTGCTGGCTTTCTCCAGACCCCATTTTTTTCAGTCCCAACCCAGAAGTCCCCGTTAGAGCATTCAAAAAACACTTTAACAGCATTCAAATTTTGATCTTTGAAAAAGGGTAGTTGCTCAATTTTTTCTGTACTATTTGGGATTAAGAATGCTCCCTCTTCTAGAGTGCCAATGTAAATATGTCCATTTTTGTCTTCGGCTATGCTCCATATTTTGTTATCCAGAAGTGAAGAATTTCCCTTGTTAAAGAACCTTATATTTAATTTTGAGATATAAAGGTTCAAGTCAATTTCATAGCCAGTTTCAAATCCAGAAACCATGATTACTCCATCACTTTGAGTGCCAATCCAAAGTCTATTCTGGGTATCTAAGTAGGAGGAAGAAATTTTGTTGGCAAATCTTCTTGAACTCTCGTTTGCTTGTAAGGAAAACTCAACAAAATGCTCGGTCTTTGGGTCAAACACATTGATGCCTCCTCCTTCTGTACCTATCCAGAGATATCCATTGGTATCTTTGGAGATTGCTCTAATTACATTATTGCTGATACTATAAGGATTGTCTGAAGAATGTTTAAAGGTTTTAAAATTATAGCCGTCAAATCTACTTAAGCCATCATCTGTTCCCATCCATAGAAAACCCAAATCATCCTGAGCTATGGCAAGGACTGAATTTTGAGGTAAGCCATCAATTGAGCTGTAATGATCAAAATTAAAAACTATCTCCTCGTTGATTTCTTGGGCATAGGTATGATATTGAGTACTTATGTACGCAACTATACATATCAAACTGAAAATTGTTGGGTTAAATAGTGTTTTGAGTTTGTGAATCATTTCAAATTTTTTCGCTACCGATTTCCAAGTGTTCAAAATTAACATATCCTCATCATTGGCATAAATAAAATATCGTCCAAACAAAAATTTGGATGTATTTAGCCCAATTTACGGACTATCTTACACCTTTCGGATAATTGTATACCTCTATTTGGATTTTTGATTACCGTCCGTTAAAGCTGTTTTGGAGAATTTTGACCTATCGACATGGAGCTGTTTTTCAGGATAAGATTCTGAATGGGCTTCTAGTAGGTAAAAATGAATCAATTAACAAAAACCAAAAAAAACATGAAGAAATTCGACCTTAAAGCCTGGTTGATCTTTTCCTTGCTCATGGGCATCACCTATCTGGGGTTCGCACAAGAATCAAGGCAGATCACAGGAAGAGTTACAGATGAGAATACAGGAGAAACAATCCCTGGTGTAAATGTGCTCGTGATGGGGACTACCAATGGAACTGCGACAGACATTGATGGTAACTACACACTCACTGTCAAGCAAGGAGACAGGATGAGGTTTACCTTTATCGGATATGCTGCATCAGAGGTCGTGATTGGTAATCAGTCACAATTGGATGTTGCACTTAAACTTGAATCTCAAAGTTTGGATGAAGTTGTTGTCATTGGATTTGGGGAGCAGTCTAGAGAAACCTTAACCTCAGCAGTGTCCAAGGTAGATCAAAGAGTACTTGAAAATATTCCATTTGCAAATGCAGCTTCTGCTTTACAAGGAACTGTTTCAGGCGTAAGAGTACAGACGACAACAGGTCAGCCTGGTGCAGCACCAAGAGTAATTGTTCGTGGTGGTACATCTATTAATAATCCTGACGGTGCACAGCCATTATATATTATAGACGGTGTAATCAGAAATAATATGAATGACCTGAATCCAGATGATATTGAGACATTTCAAGTGCTGAAGGATGCTGCAGCTACAGCTATTTATGGTGCAAGGGGTTCCAATGGGGTAGTCATCATTACTACCAAAACTGGAAAAGCGGGCAAGACATCTGTTCAATACAGGTATACTTTGGGTATGTCTGAGCAATGGAATCAGTATGAGATGGCCTCTGCAAGAGATTACATATATTTCAACAGAATGGGAATTCTTCGTCTTGCCGAGAAGAGTCCGGGTCAATTATTTAGATTGAATCAAGCAAATGGTTTTGGAATAGGAAATAACTTATCGAATAATACAGCATTTACTCCACAATATCTAACTCCTGAAAATGAGCATAAACTGAATGAGGGTTGGCAGTCTATGATTGATCCAGCAGATCCGACAAAGACGATTATTTTTGATGAAGTTGATTGGCAATCCATCTTATTTAGACAAGCTATTACTCATAATCATAATGTACAAGTTTCTGGTGGCTCAGAAAAGGCAAGATTCGATATGGGAATAGGTTATTTGCATAACGAAGGTGTTGCTATCAATACAGACTTCAAACGATTTACCGTAAGGATGAATGGGGATGTTGAAGTCAATAAAAAACTATCTGTGTATGGAAGGTTAAACTTTACAAATTCTTCAAATACTCAGGTATTCAGTGAAAATGAAATCTTTCAAAGAGCACTTGGATTGCCACCAACTGCAAAGTTTAGATATGAGGATGGTACATTAGCTCCTGGTCAAAATAGATCAATGGGTAATCCAGTGTATCATTTGGGTAGGACTGATGCATTGAATGCGACAAATAGACTGACCCTCTCAGCGGGAGCAAATTATGAAATATTGCCAGGATTGACATTTGAACCGATTGGTTCATTGTATATGGTACAATCAACTAGTAATTCATTTCAAAAATCATTTTTTAATACACCTACCCAATTTGTTGATAACAGATCAGCCTCAGCTTTCAATTCATTGTTTTGGCAAAAGCAGTTTGATGGAGTATTTACTTATAAAAAGTCATTGGGCTTCCATAATTTTCAAGGGAAAGTAGGTGGTTCATACTTTGACAGAATCAGCTATAGTGCTTCTGCTTCTGGAAGGGGAGCTGCTTCAGACCTGATACCTACACTCAATGCTTCTGCAGAGCCTACTGCTGTATCTTCCTCACATACGCAATTGAGGATACTTGGATATTTTGGTCGATTTAATTATGATTTCAATCAAAAATATTTGTTCTCAGCTTCTGCAAGAGTGGATGGAGCATCAAACCTAGGTAGAAATAATTATTGGGGGGTATTCCCTGGCGTTTCGGCAGGCTGGAATATGCACAAGGAAGATTTCTGGGTAAATGCACCAACTCAAATTTCATCATTTAAGCTTAGAGCAAGTTATGGTGTCAATGGTAATATTGGGAACCTTTCAGATTTCCATGCTCAGGGTCTTTACTCCGTGGGATCGAGATACAACGATATGGCGGCAATTCTAAATAATAGAATGGCTAATCAAGATTTGAGATGGGAGAGATCAAAAACAGTCAATTTAGGTGTTGACATGGGTTTATTTCAAAATAGAATCAATCTAACCGCTGAATACTACAATAGAGTTACAGATGACCTTTTGACTGATCTCCAATTGCCTCAGTCTACTGGCTTTTCTTCAATTCTCACCAATCTTGGTGCTCTAAGAAATGAAGGATTTGAAGTCGAAGTAGGTGCGACGATGATGCAAAAAAATAATTTTACATGGAATGCAAGTGTTAATGCAGCTTACAATATGAATACTATTGTAAGGCTTCCAGAGAATGATAATGAAAATAATAGAATAGGTGGTGTTTTTGTCTTTAATCCAAGAACTGGCCAATATGAATGGATGGGCGGTCTTCAAGAAGGAGGTCGACTAGGTGAAATGTTTGCTTACCAACACTTAGGTGTTTATCCAACTGACGAAGCTGCAGCAAATGGGCCTTTGGATTTGTTAGTTCCTGGCGCTGATAAAACCAAATTTGGTGGAGATGTGATGTGGGCTGATTTGGATCAGAATGATACCATTGATAGTAGAGATAGGGTGAGAGTTGGGAATATTTTTCCAAAGTGGACTGGTGGATTTACCAATACCTTCAATTATAAAAGGTTGACCTTAACTGTAAGGACCGATTTTGCCTTGGGTCATACAATTTACCATGAAACAAGAGCTAGGTTCAATGGTCAATATCAAGGAGATATAGGGATTCTACAAGAGACTACTAGATCTTGGCAAAACCAAGGAGATATCACAGATTTCCCAAGATTTATGTGGGCAGATCAATTGGCTCAAAATAACTCATTTAGAGGGAGTTCTTTCTTCCACGAAAGAGGAGATTATCTAGCACTTCGTGAAGTTACGCTAAGCTATAACTTACCGCAAAGTCTACTTAGACCACTGAAAATACCAGCCGTGAGGATGTATTTTACAGGATCTAACCTTCATTATTTCACACAATACACTGGCCTTAATCCAGAAGTTGGTGGAACAGATGCAGGTAGTTATCCAATACCAAGAAGCTTTTTGCTAGGTGTAAATGTTTCTTTCTAAACTATTAAAGGACTTAATTATGAATAAGATAAAACTCAATATCATCAATCTGATTCTAGGGATAGCATTAATGACAAGCTATTCCTGTACAGATATGCTAGAAGTAGGGCCCATCAGTACGATCACAGCTGCTGGATTCTGGGTCAATGAAGACAATGCAAACGGAGCATTAAGTGGCATGTATGTAAGATTTAGAGATCAAGCCTCTAGTAACCTATTTATTTGGGGAGAAGGAAGAAGTGAAACTTTGAGTTATGGGCTTCAAGCATCAGAGGGACTTGAGCGTTATTTCCTAAACGATGTAGATCCAAATTTTTCTGGCCCAAATTGGCTGAGGATGTACACTGTAGTTCATGATGCTAATTTGATCATCAAGTATGTCCCTGGTATTACTTTTAATAATGTGGCAAATAAAAATAGAATGCTTGCTGAAGCTTATACTATGAGAGCATTCTTGTATTTTACAATGGCTAAAACCTGGGGAGGTGTTCCATTAGTTGTAGACCCTACAGAAGGTTATGATGCAGAAATGACTTTTAGACCAAGAGCATCAGTTGAGGAGATTTTTACACAAATCAAAGCTGATTTAGATAGGGCATTGGAATTATATCCAAATAATAACGTAGGGACAGGAAGGGCATATTGGTCAAAACCATCCGCCAATGTCTTGAAAGCAGAGGTATTCTTGTGGACAGGGAAGGTCTTGAATGGGGGACAAGCGGATTTTACAACTGCATTGAGTGCATTAAATGATGCTCAAGGCGCAGGTGGACTTGGCTTATTGCCTAACTTTGATAATATCTTTAGATATAGTAATAAAGGGAATTCTGAAGTTTTATTTGGTGTGAGATACTTAGACCTTGAAGCCGGGGCTAACTATAATGCCAATATGTATATTAGAGATGATGAAATTCCACCATCTGCATCAGATGAGGTTAAAGCCAAACTTGGTCAAGGTGGTGGACTGAATAGATGGGCTCCATCGCAGGCAATTAGAGCTCAATTTGATGAAAGAGACAGTAGAAGAGATGCTTCTTTTGTAGAGATTTTTGTTCCAAATAATGAAGGAGGGCAAAATTACTATGGATCTGCTGTAATGAAATACAGAGGTTACGTGGATCCTTCTGGAAGAAGATTTATTGATGATATCATCATTTACAGGTATGCAGATATTTTGCTTTTGAAAGCAGAAGCAAAGAATGCATTAGGTCAGGATCCAAGCCCTGAAATGAATGAAATCAGACAAAGAGCTTATGGGGCTAATTTTGATGATTTTAGGTTTGTCAATGGATCACGTGAAGCTAATGATGAAGCAATCCTTCAGGAAAGGTTATTTGAATTTGCATTTGAAGGAAAAAGATGGTGGGACTTAGTAAGGTTTGATAAAGCATTTGATAAAGTGCCTTCTCTTCAGGCAAGAGCTACACAAAGACATTTATTACTTTGGCCAATATCCTTAGGAACAATAAGCCTTAATTCAAGAATAGTTCAGAATCCTGGCTACGGAAATTAAACTCATAGGGTTATTAAGTTTGGGAAAAGGGATGGAGATTTCCATCCCCCTTTCTCTTTATCCTCTCAACCTTTAACTTTCGATTAAATGAAATTTAAAAAAATCACAGGGCTAATTGCCGCTACTTTTACTCCTTTCGATTCTAATAATCAAGTTGATTTGAAGATCATTCCTCAGTATAAAAATCTGTTGGCCCATAATAATATAAAAGGTGCTTTTATTTGTGGAACTACTGGCGAAAGCTCCTCGACAAGTTTCGAAGAAAAAAAGCAAGTCATTGATGCCTGGGCTAAATGTCAAGAAGATAATTTTAAGGTTATCGCTATGGTGTCTGGTACCAATCAGAAAGAAGGGATAGCACTTGCAAAAGCTAGTGCTGAGGCTAAAATTTATGGGATTTCTCTCAATGCTCCCTATTACTTTAAGACAGCTACCGTTAGGCAGTTAGTTGATTTTATCAAACCAATAGCTGCTGCTGCTCCAGATCAAGCCGTTTACTTCTATCATATTCCAGTCCTGACTCATGTCCATCTGAATATGTTAGAGTTTTTAGATATAGCAGGCAAGGAAATAGAAAATTTTGCTGGAATTAAATACACTCACAATGACCTGATGGAATTCAATCGTTGCTTGAGAGTTGAACATGGAAAATATGATATTTTATGGGGTTGGGATGAAACGTGTTTAGCTGGATTAGCTATGGGCGCTAAAGGGGCAGTAGGTAGTACTTATAATTTTGCAGCTCCATTATACAACGATAT
Organism: Belliella pelovolcani; assembly: GCF_900156785.1. GTDB lineage: Bacteria > Bacteroidota > Bacteroidia > Cytophagales > Cyclobacteriaceae > Belliella > Belliella pelovolcani. Next base: position 112,159 of record NZ_FTOP01000009.1, read on the forward strand.
ATTAGCCGCTTTTCAATCTGGAGATATGGAAAAGGCAAAGAAACTTCAGGAATTATCCATCGATTTCATCAGTCTCTATGCAAAGTATGGTGGCGCTGCTGCCGGTAAGGCTATTATGAGCATGGTAGGATTGGATTGTGGATCATTTAGGGCACCAATAAAGACATTAGACAGCATAGAAACTCAAGCTTTACACACTGCTCTTGAAGCATTAGGCTTTTTTGACTTTGCCTCAAGCCTTCCTCAAATTTAATTAAAAGGATATGAGAAGATTATTCATCCTTTTATTGATTTTCCAGTGTTGGGTAAGGTTGGAAGCCTCTCAAGACGAAATTACACAGCTCAATTGGTCCTCAATCGCCAATTTGGAAGATGTAGATTCCGAAGTTGGTAAATTAGGATATGCGGGAATGTTTGTAGGGGAGCACCGCGGAGCCATAATCATGGCAGGCGGAGCTAATTTCCCAGAACAAATGCCTTGGGATGGGGGGAAGAAATTTTGGTGGAATTCTATTTTTTTCTTAGATGTCACTCCAAATGGCTTTACTTGGGTTAAAAATTTGGATGTTAAACTAAGTAAGAATCTGGCCTATGGAGCAGCTGTCTCGACTCCCCAAGGAGTGGTTTTGATTGGAGGGGAAAATGAATCTGGTCCCCAAAATGATGTGACCATGTTAAGTTGGATTCCGGAAAGGAAAGAGTTAAAAGTATCCCATCTTCCCAAGCTTCCCATCCATTTATCATATACAACAGCAACCTACAGTCATGGAAAGGTCTATGTAGCAGGTGGGGAAGAGCAAGACAAAACATCGGATGCTTTTTTGGTTTTAGACATTGCTGCTGAAAATCCTCAGTGGAAAAGCCTTGCAACATGGCCTGGCGCTCCTAGGTCAAATGCCGTTTTGGTTAACCAAATGTCGGGAGACTACGAAAAGCTCTATTTGTTTGGTGGAAGAAGGAAAGTGCCAAATGCTATCAGTGAGCTTTATGCAGATGTTTTTGAGTATGATCCCAGATTGAATAAATGGAATCAATTAGATCCAATTAAAGATAATGATGGAGCTGTCGTTCCAATTTCTGCGATGGCAGGCGCACCTTATGGATCTGGTCACATACTTTTATTTGGGGGAGTTACAGGTAGGTATTTTTCTAAACTGGAAGCGCTAGCTTTAAAAATCAGTAATACTGAAAATGATGAAGAAAAAGAATATTTTGAAGAAGAGAGGAAAAAACTTATAGCAGAACACCCCGGATTCAGTAATCAAATATTTTCATTTCATGCTATCACGAAGACTTGGACTGTATTAGATGATATGCCATTCACAAGTTCTGTTAACACGATTGCAGTAACAAGTGGAAACCATATTATTATTCCATCAGGGGAAACTTCTCCAGGTTTACGAACATCAGAAATCAAAAGCTTGACTATAAAAAACAAGCAACAATTTGGAACGCTTAATTACATCGTTTTGGGAGGATATCTGGGTATTTTGGTGGTCATGGGCTTCTTTATTTCCAAAAAACAACACAATGTAGCAGACTTTTTCAAAGCTGGAGGCAGGGTGCCTTGGTGGGCAGCTGGAATAAGTGTATTTGGGACGCAGCTGAGTGCCATTACCTTTATGGCCATACCTGCCAAAACCTTCTCTACGGATTGGACGCTGTTTTTCTTGCTGATGACTATCATCATGATCTCTCCGGTCATCATCGCCTTGTTTTTGCCCTTCTTCCGCAGGCTTAACCTGACTACAGCCTACGAATACCTTGAACTGCGCTTCAACCGAACTGTTCGCAACTTGGGGAGCTTGATTTATGTCACACTTCAATTTGGGAGGTTGGGGATAGTACTGCTTTTGCCTTCCTTGGCACTCTCTGTCGTTACAGGAATGAGTGTGGAGCTGTGCATTTTGATCATGGGAGTATTGAGTATTCTCTACACCGTTCTGGGAGGAATAGAAGCTGTGATCTGGACGGATGTGATCCAGGTTTTGGTACTTTTGGGAGGGGCATTGGTTTCGCTTGTCCTAATGGTTTACCATATGGATATGGAATGGAGTTCCATCAAAGAACTGGCATTGGATTCCGGAAAAATGAGGATTTTTGATACTTCTTTTGATTTTACAGGAACAGCGATATGGGTGGTGCTAATAGGTGGACTGGCTTCCAACCTGGTGCAATATGGAAGTGATCAGACCGTCATACAACGGTACCTCACAACCAAAGATGAAAAAACCGCAGCCAGAGGCATCATGACTGGGGCCTGGATGGCTTTGCCATCTGCTTTGATCTTTTTTGCCATAGGGACTGCTTTGTATCTTTTCTATCTGCAACATCCACAAGACCTTTCACCGGTCATTCAAAATACCGACAGTATTTTTCCTTGGTATATTGTCACCCAACTTCCGCAAGGAGTTTCGGGGCTCTTGATCGCCGCTGTTTTTGCTGCCGCTATGTCTAGCTTGGACAGCAGTATGAATTCAGTCGCCACCGTGATCACCACTGATTTTTATAAACGTTGGTTTCCTTCCCAAAAAGAAGAAGGCAAACAGCTAACTTTTGCCAGATGGGTTACTGTAGCCATTGGTGTTGGCGGTACCTTGTTGGCCTTGATGATGGCGAGCATGGGTATACCTTCCTTATGGGATCAGTTCAATATGCTGATCGGATTATTTGCTGGTGGTTTGGGAGGGATATTCCTGATTGGCATACTTTCCCGCTCAGTCAACGGCCAAGGTGCAGTTCTTGGTTTAGCGGCAAGTGCCCTGGTGCAGATCTTAGTCAAATACCAAACGGACCTTAGCATTCACCTCTATGCCTTTACCGGCCTAGTAAGTGCAATGCTCTTTACTTATCTCTTTAGCCTTCTTTTCCAAAAGCCCAGCCCGAAAAGTATAGAAGGGTTGACCATACATTCTTTGAAGAAAGAAAAGGAAGAAATGCAGTATGAAGGGGTAATGGCTTATAGAGGTAAATGATAAATAATGTGTGAATCACGATAAGACCACTAACCAACTTAAAAATGATCAAAGTTAATTTGATATTAATTGATATTGGATATTGATAGATATTGACTTGAATTTATAAGTCTATTCTAATATGAAATTGCCAATTGTAATAAAGAGTGTAACAATGATGAATGAAAATGAAATTTGTATAAAATAGAAATAGAGAAAATATGAAAAAGTATAAGGTATTTGGATTGTTGACGATGATCATAGGCATGATGCTCTGTATCTCTTGTCAGTCTCAGAAACTGGAAAGTGGAAAGGCTCTCTCTTACGAACCCCGCTTCGTACCACTCCCTCAGGGAGGTTTTAGTCATGTGGGAAGTATTCTTTTGGATGGGAATACCCAAGCTGAAAATGGCCAGTTGACTTTGATAATCAATGGGAATCAGGCGATGGACAGCGTAAAGCTTGTAGCGAGAATTGGAGAAAAAGAAACCCAAGTGCTGGCCAAAACGGCTAAGGTCAAAGGCAAGACTACTTTAGAGCTTGCCGCTTTACCTTCTGGGGTACAATCCTTGGAAGTTCATGTCATGGCCAATGATGCCCATGATTTGAAAGACAAGGTCAATATTTCGGTAGGAAATATAATGCTGGATAAAAAGAAGATTGCTATAAACAGCACCAAAGAAGTTCCTGCCTACAGACTTGCTACAGCCTTAAGAAGTTATGGTTTTGAAGGCGTACATTCTTACAGGATACCTGGACTGATTACTACCCCAAAGGGAACAGTGCTGGCAGTATATGATATCAGGAGAAATAGCTCTGTGGACTTGCAGGGTGATATAGATGTAGGCCTGAGTAGAAGTACGGATGGCGGAAGAACCTGGGAACCCATGAAAGTGATCATGGATATGGGCGAATGGGGAGGCCTTCCTGAAGATCAGAATGGTATCGGTGATCCGGCGATTTTAGTAGACCATGAAACGGGTCATGTCTGGGTTGCTGCCCTATGGCAGCATGGCAAGCCTGGAAAAATGGCCTGGAATTCTTCCGAACAGGGTATGAAGCCTGAGGAAACCGGACAGTTTATGTTGGTCAAGTCTGAAGATGATGGTCTTACATGGTCTGAACCCATCAATATCACCCAACAGATGAAAGACCCCAAGTGGCACCTTTTCTTCAACGGTCCTGGTAAAGGTATTACGATGCAGGATGGTACCTTGGTTTTTCCTGCACAATACAAAGATGAAAACCAAATGCCTCACAGCACCATAATTTACAGCAAAGACAAAGGAAAAACCTGGTCTGTAGGTTCGGGAGCTAGATCCAATACTACGGAAGCCCAGGTGGTCGAGCTTGCTGACGGTACTTTAATGCTCAATATGCGGGACAACCGTGGAGGTTCACGGGCTGTTGCAGTTACCAATGATTTTGGAAAAACCTGGACAGAACATTCGACTTCCAGAAAAGATTTGATTGAGCCTGTATGTATGGCCAGCATCATTGATAATCCATACATAGACCAAATGCTGCTATTCTCCAATCCGGCACATGAAAAAAGAAGGGTCAATATGACCATCAAAGCAAGCAAGGATGACGGCAATACCTGGCCGGAAGGCAGGCAACTGCTTTTGGATGAAGGGCAGGGCTGGGGCTATTCCTGCCTGACCATGATCAATGAACAAGAAGTAGGGATACTTTACGAAAGCAGTGTGGCCAATATTACTTTTCAGATAGTGGATTTGAAGGATATTTTGAAGCAAAAATGAACCAATACGCAAGAATATACAGAGATGCCCTTTTGAATGATGTGGTGCCTTTTTGGGAAAAGCATTCGCTTGACAGGGAATATGGAGGCTATTTTACCTGTTTGGATAGGGAAGGGAAAGTCTTCGATACGGATAAGTTTGTGTGGTTGCAGGGCAGACAGGCCTGGACTTTTGCCATGTTGCACAACAAAGTGGAGAAGAATCCTGCCTGGTTGGAAACGTCCCGATTGGGGATAGATTTTCTGAAAAAGCATGGGATGGATGCGGAGGGGAATTTCTATTTCACTTTGGATAGAAAAGGATCCCCTCTAGTAAAGCCTTATAATATTTTCTCGGATTGCTTTGCGGCTATGGCATTCAGCCAATATGGTCAAGCTTCCGGAGATCAGGAAAGTTTGGATTTGGCAGTAAGCACATTCAACAATATCCTCGAAAGGCAGCATAACCCTAAGGGTAAGTATTCCAAAATCATTCCCGATAACCGTCCTTTGAAAGGCTTTAGCCTTCCGATGATATTGAGCAATCTTTGTCTGGAACTCGAGCCCCTGCTGGATAAAATCTTGGTGGAAGAAACCATAAATGCCTGTGTCAGGGAAGTAATGGAGGTGTTTTTGGACAAAGAAAGCCTGATGGTCTATGAAAACTTACTTGAAGACGGCAGCCTGAGTGACAGTTTCGAAGGCAGGCTGATCAATCCCGGACATGGGATTGAAGCCATGTGGTTTATGATGGATATTGCCAAGAGGCGTGATGACAAAGCTTTAGCTACTTTGGCTAAGGACGTTACCCTGAATTTATTGGATTACGGATGGGACAAAGAGTTTGGGGGGATTTTCTATTTCCTTGATAGGAAAGGCCATCCGCCGCAACAGTTGGAATGGGATCAGAAACTCTGGTGGGTGCATTTGGAAACCCTAGTTGCTTTAGCCAAAGCGTATCAGATGACGGGGGATACGGACTGTATGGGTTGGTTTGAAAAAGTTCACAATTATAGCTGGAAGCATTTTGCTGATCCAGAATTTGGGGAGTGGTTTGGCTACCTGAATAGGAGAGGAGAGGCCCTGCTTCCGCTCAAAGGAGGGAAGTGGAAAGGATGTTTTCATGTGCCAAGAGGGATGTATCAGGTGTGGAAGACATTAGAAAATGAATAAACTTCACTATGGATTCCGAATCTCCACTAGTATCAATTAGAAATGAAGTTTATAGATTCGGATACTTATTGATATTTGATATTCGTGGATATTAGTTCCAGTATTCAAATTGTTGCTGTAAAATCAAGTAAGTGTTTTCGTCCATTAATTACAATCATGATAACTTCAATAACAAGGATAATGCTTTTCTTTTTCACCATGTTGCTGCTCAATAACCCGGCTTCTGGGCAAACGGATTGGTATGATCCCCTAAGAGTTGATTTCCCTGTCATTGAAGGTAGATTCATGGATAAAAAGGATTATTTCAGGTTGCCTTCAGAATTGCAGCTTGTAGTGAGGAAGGAGGTTTGGGAACTTTCAAAAAATTCAGCTGGGCTTTCATTGGGATTTCTTACAGATGCTACTGAAATACAGGTCAAATACACCGTCAAAGGCAATCACCAAATGCCGCACATGGCTGCTACAGGAGTAAGCGGTGTGGATCTTTTTGTCAGGGAATCAAAAGAGGAGTGGAATTGGGCCCGTGGGGTGTACAATTTTGGAGATACCATTCAATACATTTTCAGAATAGATCCAAATCCTACTATTGAAAAAGAATTCAAACTTTATTTACCCCTTTACAATGAAGTAGAATACCTGAGCATGGGTGTGAGGAAAGGACATACGTTTGAGTTTATTGAAAAAAACAGCAAAGCCCCTATTGTGGTCTATGGAACATCTATCGCACAGGGAGCCTGTGCTTCAAGGCCAGCCATGGCCTGGACGACTATTTTACAGCAAGCTGTGGGTATGCCTTTGGTTAATCTTGGATTTTCGGGCAATGGATTGTTGGAAAAGGAACTGATTGATTGGATCAGTAAAAAGGAATCTTCTTTAATCATTTTAGACTGCTTGCCCAATTTTGTGCCTGGTAAAGGAATTTCAGATGATGAAGTCAGGGCAAGGATTCAATACGCCGCAAGGAAACTCCGAACAGGTAATCCCAAAGTGCCGGTGCTGTTTACGGCCCATGCAGGATATTCAGACCAATATGTGGATCAAAGCAGGAGGGACTTGGTAACCAAACTGAACACTATTCTTCTCGAAGAATTGGACAAACTATGGGAACAAGGAGTACATGGAATCCATCATTTATCTTCGCAAGCTATCGGATTGGATCAGTTTGATTTTGTTGATGGAACTCACCCTACTGATGGGGGTATGCTTAAATATGCCAAAGCGAATCAGAATAAAATTTTGGAAGTGTATAAAGAGAAGAGAAAATGAAGTTTCAATATTTTTTGATTTTGTCCCTGGCAGTTATTTCATTAAAAATGAATCCTGCTTTTGCCCAAAAAACGAAAGTTGCCTGTATCGGTGATTCGGTTACTTTTGGATATGGGATTTCAGAGAGGGACAGCCTAAGCTACCCAAGTCAATTGCAAAGAATGTTAGGGGATGCTTATGAAGTTGGTAATTTCGGGCACAATGGAGCAACTTTACTTCAGAATGGCCATAATCCTTATATCCAAACAGCTGCTTTTAAAAATGCATTGGCATTCAGGCCTGATATTGCGATCATTCATTTAGGACTTAATGACACTGACCCAAGAAACTGGCCCTATTATAAAGGTGAGTTTGAAACTGATTATGCATCTTTGATTGCTGATTTGAAGCAGGCAAATCCCGATGTCCGGATTCTGATTGCGGAATTAAGCCCGATTTTTAGTGGACATCCAAGGTTTAAAAGCGGTACACGTGATTGGCATCGGGAAATCAGGAATAAAACCCAAAAGGTTGCCATAGACAATGAAGTGGAGTTAATAGATTTTTTCAAGCCCTTGCATCAGCATCCAGATTTGTTTCCCGATAATCTGCACCCTATTGCTAAAGGAGCAGGGATTTTTGCTAAATTGGTTTATTCCAGATTAAGTAATGAAGCCCATGTTTTTCAACTTGGCAAAATCTTCCAAAATGGATCCGTCCTTCAAAGAGGGGAAATGGTTAATGTTTTTGGCAGGGGAATTCCTGGAGAAGAGGTTGTAGTCAGGCTGGGAAATTCAATTGGGAAAGACCAGGTTGATTTAGATGGAAATTGGCTTATTGAGTTGGGGCAGGTACCAACAGGAGGGCCATTTAATTTGGAAGCCAATCATATAAATGAAACTCTTAGATTAGATTCCATCTGGGTCGGAGACCTTTGGCTAGCGATGGGGCAATCCAATATGGACTGGCCGCTTTCACTAAGTAACGGGGGTAAGTCCTTGGAGGAAATTAGTCAGGAGAACCTGTTTCCTAGAATCTATAAATATGATCCTGTTGGTACAATGAACGATCAGGCCTGGGACAAAATGACCTTAGAAGCAGTTCAGGATTTAAGATTTTTTGAGGGACAATGGTTGTCAGGGCAGAAGCTGAAGGATGCTTCCGGGTTGGCATATTATTTTGCAAAGCAGTTGGGTTCCCATTTGGAAATTCCCATAGGAATTGTACAACTAAGTTTGGGTGGGGCACCTATCGAATCCTTTGTGTCTAGAGAAAGTCTTGAAGAAGACAATCTATTAGTCGATATACTATCAGGCTGGAAGCAATCGGATTTTATGATGCCATGGGTTAGGCAGCGGATTAAGGAAAATTTAGGGAATTCCTATGAAACACTTCAAAGACATCCTTTCGAGCCTGCCTATTTGTATGAAGCAGGTGTCAAGCATTTGGAAGGACTAACATTCAAAGGCTTGATTTGGTATCAGGGAGAAAGTAATACACTTAATCCAGTACTTTATGGCAGGTTGTTCAGACTTTTTGCTGAAGATATGCGGGCAGCATTTGGAGAAAGTTTACCGATTTATACAGTACAATTACCAGGTATGTCTAGGGTAGAATGGCCCTATTTCAGGGAGATTCAGGTACAACTGGCCCAAGAGATTCCTAGCGTTTATCTGGCTACTACAATTGACTTGGGAGACAGTCTTGATGTTCACCCAAGAGACAAAGAAAGTATAGGCAAAAGGTTGGCAGCGTTGGCATTGAACTATTCCTATGACATGCCATTTGAAGACCCAAGTAAGATTAAGGTGAAAGAAGTGTATTTTGAGAAAGATATCTTGAATTTGGTTTTTAACGTGAATGATGCACTTAAAGTGAAAAGTGGTCCTTTGGTTCATGGTTTTGAATTGATTGGTCCAAAAGGACTTCGAAAGAAAGTGAGAGCTGAGATATCTAAGAATACTGTATTGATTGAAGTACCTAAGAGCTTTAAACCGGAAGCTGTATGGTATGGATTTGAACCTTTTCCACAAACCAATTTATTAAGTCCCGCTGGTAATCCGATAGGGCCTTTCCGTTTACCTTTAAATTTCAATTGAAATATGATGAATATTGATATGAGAAATTCTTGGATGTTATTGCTATTGGTTTTAGGGCTTGTTTCTTGTCAAAATGAAAGGCAGGAAATTGCTAAGCCCAATATCATCATCATCATTTCTGATGACCATACCCAGCAGGCTATCTCGGCGTATGGAAGTAAACTGACCCAAACTCCGAATATTGACAGGATTGCAAATGAAGGAGTATTGTTCAACAAGGCCTATGTCAACAATTCCATTTGTGGACCGAGTAGGGCTGCTTTATTGACAGGTAAATACAGCCATAAAAACGGCTACCGTGACAATGAGAACTCCTCCTATGACTCTTCGCAGGATCAGTTTGTCAATCATTTGCAAAAAGCCGGATATCAGACTGCTTGGATTGGGAAATATCATTTGGGGGAAGACCCTAAAGGATTTGATTATTGGGAGATTTTGCCCGGACAGGGACATTATTACAACCCGGATTTTATACAGATGGATGGTTCTAGGGTCAGGAAAGAAGGGTATGTCAGTAATCTGATAGAAGATGCAGCAGAAAGTTGGTTGGATTCACGTGACCAGGATCAACCTTTCCTTCTGATTTTGGGGCATAAGGCCACACACCGGACATGGATGCCGGATTTGGATGATCTGGATATGTTTGACGAGGTGGAGTTTCCCCTTCCTGACAATTTTTATGACGATTACCAAAACCGGGAAGCAGCCCGTGTCCAGGATATGAGTATTGCGCACTCTATGCAAATGGCCTATGACCTCAAAATGTATCCTGAAGATACCAAAGATGGTAATGTCACCAGAATGACAGCTGACCAAAGAAAAAGATTTGATGGGTATTATAAGCCCATTCAGAAAGCACTTAATGAAGCAGGACTGGAAGGTGATGCTTTGACAGAGTGGAAATTTCAGCGCTACATGAGGGACTATTTAGCTACAGCTGCTTCCATGGACCGGAATATCGGTCGTTTATTGGATTATTTGGATAATCACGCTTTGAGTGAAAACACCATCGTCATTTACTTGTCTGACCAGGGCTTTTACTTAGGCGAACATGGTTGGTTTGACAAGCGCTTTATGTATGAGGAGTCTTTTAGAACACCCATGATGATGCGTTATCCCGGGCTTATTGCTCCAGGGACTGTTTCTGAGGATTTTGTCATGAATCTGGATATAGGCCCTACCATGTTGCAAGCAGCTGGTCTGGAGATTCCAAAGGATATGGATGGGAAGTCATTTTTGCCGGTTCTGACTGACCCAGAAGCAGAAGGAAGGGAAGCAGCCTATTACCACTTTTATGAAAATGGCGAACATGCCGTGTCCCCGCATTTTGGTGTCCGGACTGATCGCTATAAACTTATCCGCTTTTATAAGCGGGTAGAAGAGTGGGAATTGTATGATCTTGAAAATGACCCACAAGAGCACAATAATCTATTTGGAAATGAAGAATATGCAGAGGTTCACAAAGAAATGTATGCCAAATTGATGAGAGTGATTGAAAAATATGGAGATGAGGAGGCAAATGCAATTGTTGAACAGCCTATGAATGGAGATCTCAATCTAAGAAAAAAGTAAAATGAATAGGTTCTAAAATTGAAAAATAAAAAAATGGATAGCATAAAATCTCCGATATGGGCATTTCTGATTTTACTTTTAATTGCTCACTTTAAGGCGTTTGGTCAATCAGAAAAACTCCTTCCTCAACCATATCAAGCATCATTCGGAAATGCTGAATTGATAATCAAAGGGGACAAAGAGGATTTTAAAAGTAAGTTGACTGAATGGATTTCGGTGCCGCGAGATGGGTCTTATAATTTTGAAGATGTTCAGGTCAGCGTCCAATGGGTGGAGAAACTTAACGGCATTGATTTCAACAAAGATGAATCGTATCTTTTAGAAGTGACTGCTGAACAGATTGCCATTCAAGCAGTAAAAGAACAAGGGGCTTTTTATGCCCTTCAGACCCTGCTTCAATTGGCAGATGAAAAAGAAGGTAACCTGGTAATCCCTGAGTCCAGGATACTTGACCGTCCTGCTTTCCGTATAAGGGGATTTATGCATGACGTGGGAAGGAGTTTTATCCCTGTGGAAGAATTGATGAAGCAGATTGAAATCCTTTCCTCCTATAAGATCAATGTTTTTCATTGGCATTTTACAGAAGACCTTGCCTGGCGATTGGAATCCAGGCTTTTTCCTGAATTGACTGCCGATGAAAATTTCGAAAGATTTCCTGGAGAATATTATACCCAGGAGGATGTCAGAAAACTGTTGGATTTTGCCAAAAGACACCATGTCACTGTCATTCCGGAAATCGATTTGCCTGGGCACAGCGCGGCTTTCCAAAGGGCTTTCGGCTATGATATGCAATCCAAAGAGGGTAAGGAGGTTCTGAAAGCACTACTGACAGAGGCTGGGGATTTGTTTGCAGGCCTCCCATATTTCCATATTGGAACTGATGAAGTGAGATTTACAGACCCGGACTTTGTCCCTGAAATGGTAGCTTTTGTAAGAGCTATGGGTTTTAAGGTTGTATCCTGGAACCCTGGCTGGGATTACAAAGCTGGGGAAATAGATATGCTTCAACTTTGGTCATACCGTGGAAAAGCTCCCGAAGGAATTCCTTTTGTCGACAGCAGATTTCATTATATCAATCATTTTGATGCTTTTGCCGATTTGGTAAGCTTATTTAGAAGCAATGTGGCGGGCTATGACATAGGGTCGGAAGCAGTTGCGGGCTCGATTTTGGCCATTTGGAATGATCGAAAATTGAATGACTGGAAGCTGATCATCAGAGAAAATAACTTTTATCCTGCCATGCTGACTTTTGCCGAAAGACTTTGGCAAGGCGGAGGAGAGGGCTATTTTGATGAAATAGGTGTTTTATTACCTCAACCGAGCACACCTGCTTGGGAGAGTTTCGCAGACTTTGAGGATAGGCTATTGTGGCAAAGAGATCATCAATTTGAAAACTCTGATTTCCCATACTATAAACAAAGAGACATGGAGTGGCTGGTCTTACCCCCATTGGCCAACCAAGGAAATTTGGACTTGGAATTTGACTTTGAAGCTGATCTTAAAAAAGGTCAGGTACCAACTGAGATGCTTGCGGAAGCAATTCATGTAAAAGGCGGAGGAACATACTTGAGGCACGTTTGGGGTAACCTGGTCCCTGCTGCCATCAAAGACCCCAAGCCCAATCATACCGCTTTTGTAATTGGAAAAGTTTATGCTACTGAAGACAAGGAAGTCAAAGCAGTGATTGTCTTTCAGGATTATAGCCGATCAGAAAAGGATCTTCCGCCCCCTCAGGGCGCATGGGATTGGAAAGGAAGTAAAGCTTGGATCAACGGTGAACCGATCCTGGCGCCAATTTGGGAAAATAGCCATACAGACAAAACTAATGAAATCCCCCTTCAAAATGAAAACTGGCAAAGTAGACCAGCACAAAGGTTGACCTTGAAAAAAGGATGGAACATGATTTTACTTAAATTGCCAGTAGGCCAATTTCAAACCAAGGAATTACGCTTGGTCAAGTGGATGTGGAATTTTGTGATACTAGATAAGGACGGTCAAGAGGCGGAAAGTTTGAAGTGGGATAACTCAAAAATTGAATCCAAATAGATAGTTGAGCTGTTTGGGATTTGTATTCCCGAACCCTGATTATAAGGATTTGCTATCTATTTACCCAATCTAGGTTTAGCGTTGGAATTGGAAATTCTTTCTATCTGACCCGCGGAATTTCAAATTCCGAGGAGCGAGTATAACACAAAAATTGAACCCAAATAATTGCGCAGGCATTCTGCCAACAAAAAATCCTTCCCCTACATCAAGGGGAAGGATTTTTTATGCTGACAGGATACTTTCTGATTGAGATACTTTTTCAATTTTGAATTTACGTGTTCCGGCAGGCAAGTTCCATTCTATTACCTTACCTTCTTGAAATCCTATCAGGGCTACTCCTAATGGAGAAAGGATAGAAAGCTTCTGCTCTGCTAAATTGGCATTTTTGGGAAAGGTAAGCGTAAACTGTAGTCTTCTCCCACTTGCGATGTCGATAATTTCAAAGCTGGAACCAAGCTGTATGACTTTCTCGGAAATTTTATTGTCAGCCACTATTTTGGCTCTTCTGAGTTCCAATTGTAAAATTCCCAGTTCTTTGGTTCTTCCGCTTGAAGGGATACTTTCCATAAGTTCGGAAAGCGCTTTTTCGTCTGATTTTTTAATGATAGGTACCATAATTGATTACGTTTGATTTTTGTGAAATATAGATAGCCGAACAAATACAGCAGACCTGAGAGGTGCTTGGCTATATCAGTCGGAAATTGATAGAATTTACCCTAGAAGTGAAAGGGAAGGGTTCCCCTGCTAAAGCACTGTTTAAAGAGATAGCAGGGGCTTAGTTACAAAGGCCTTGCTTTGTGCGGATTTCAAAAATTGCATAGAATTCCCCTGAAAGAAAAAGTTGCTGTTGGGCTTTATGTTAAGAGGAAATTGCACAGTGCAAGATACGATTTTTGTCAGATAATCCGGATAGTTTATAAAGAAAAACAAGGTGTATTTAATATCTTGGCTATTTGCTAAATTTATGCTCAATGGCTTTATACGATTTCTATTTTCAACAATTCAATGAGAAGGTTCCACTCACAAAAGAGGAACAAGAGCAGATTCAAACCTATCTTACACTAAGAAAAATGGGGAAAAAACAATACTTTCTCCAGGAAGGAGAGGTTTGCAAAAGTTATGCTTTTGTGAATAAGGGCTCCTTGAGAAAGTATTCTATTGAAAATGGAAATGAGCACATCATACAGTTTGCCATTGAAGGTTGGACAGTCGGAGATTTGTTGAGTTTTCTTAGCGAGGAGCCTGCCACTTACCATATTGACACCCTTGAAGACAGTGAATTGGTACTTATGAGTAAGGCTGCCCATGATGAGTTGCTCAGGACACAACCTAAATATGAAACCTATTTCCGTCTTCTTATCACAGGGGCCTATATTGCTCTTCAGCGACGCCATTCTTTTACCTTAAGTCTGCCTGTTGAGCAGCGGTACATGGACTTTGTAGAAAAATATCCTGAAATCGTTCAAAGGGTGCCCCAACACATGATTGCTTCCTACTTGGGCCTTACACCCGAAACCCTCAGTCGAGTGAGGAAGAAATTGACCAAACATAAATAATCTATAGATTTTTTTCTTGATTTAAATCAATGAAAAAGGCTTTGGCATGGGGTAATTTTGTAGCTAAAGTTTAGCAAAAACTCAAATAAAGTTAATCAAGATGATAGAACAGAGCAATCCCTTATTATGCGATCTGGAGACAGGTATGTGTGAAACTCCTGAATCCACAGCAAAAGGCGTGACGAGTAAGAAGGTGAATTCCCTTAGCAAACCTATTAAAGTAATCTACTATACAGACCCAATCTGTTCGTCCTGCTGGGGGATTGAGCCCCAACTCAGGAAATTGAAACTGGAATACGGAAGCTACATAGCTATCGAATACAGAATGGGAGGCTTGTTGCCCGATTGGAGCTACAATAGTGGAGGAATTAGTAAGGCTTCTGATGTGGCCCATCATTGGGACGAGGTAAGTTTGCATTATGACATGCCCATTGATGGGGATGTATGGTTGGAAGATCCATTGGATTCCTCTTACCCGCCATCCATTGCCTTCAAAGCTGCCCAAATGCAGAATGAGGACCTTGCAATTGCTTTTCTTAGAGTAATTAGAGAAATGGTTTTTCTACAAAAAAAGAATATTTCAAAATGGGAAAACCTTAAAGCTGCGGCTGAAAAAGTCGGCTTGGATCTAGAACAGTTCAGGTTTGACTTTGAAGAAAAAGCGAAAAGGTTGTTTGAAGAGGATTTGATGCTTGGAAGGAAGTTGGGCGTAAGAGGTTTTCCCTCGCTTTATTTCTCCGATGGTCAGGGAAACACTGAATTTGTGTATGGCACCAGAGCTTATGCCTTTTATGAAATAGCCGTGCTCAAATTGGCTCCCGAAGCAAAGAAATCTGAGTACAGGAGAAATTGGGAGGCATTATTTGGCAAATATCCAACTCTAACCGCAAAAGAATTCTCGGAGCTATCCGGAAATGGCAGGGCGGAAGCAGTGGAAGTATTGGATGTCCTGACTACCCAAGGAAAGTTGGTAAAAGAAACTACTAAAAACGGGTCTCTGTGGAGAAGAAAGATGGATTAAAGAGCGCTGAGGAATAATATTAATGGATAGGAAAAAATTTCTTAAGACCTTGGTCCCGCTAATGATTGCGGGACCTTTAGCCATATCAACCATGAAATTGAAAGAACTCAACATAATGAAAGCCCCTCTGGGCAAGACCCAAAAAATGCCTGTATTATTCCTTGGGCATGGGAGTCCTATGAATGCCATTGAGGAAAATGAATTTGTGGCCGGGTTCAGGAGTATTGCTAAAGAAATCCCGATGCCAAATGCCATCTTGTGCATTTCTGCCCACTGGGAAACACGGGGAACCTTGGTTACAGCCATGCAGCATCCGCCCACCATCCATGATTTTGGCGGTTTCCCTCAAGCGCTTTTTGATGTTCAATATCCTGCACCTGGCAGCCCTGATCTTGCTAAGGAAACACAGGGATTGATCACAAAAGCCAAGGTAGAACTGGATGATAAATGGGGCCTTGACCATGGTGCCTGGTCTGTAATCAAGCATTTGTATCCAAATGCGGATATTCCAGTGGTACAAATGAGCTTGGATCATTACCAAACTCCTCAATACCACTATGAACTTGCGGCGGACTTGAAGTACCTTAGGGAAAAAGGAGTACTGATCATTGGGAGTGGAAATATGGTACACAACCTCAGGATGTTGGCATGGGGCAAGATGAATGAAAACTACGGGTTTGATTGGGCATTGGAAGCCAATGAAGCAATGAAAGGCTTTATTCAGAATGGAGATCACCGTGCCATGATCAATTTCCGTTCGCAGGGCAAAGCTTTTGATTTAGCCATCCCCACACCGGAACATTATTTACCGTTGCTTTACACCTTAGGCTTGCAGGAGAAAGGGGAGGAGTTATCTCTTTTCAACGACCAAGCTGTGGCAGGTTCGTTGACCATGACATCTGTGAAGATTGGGTGATCGATCGAAATATTTTTTATTTATATAATCTTTCGTTTTGATGAAAACTGAAAGATTTTTTACTTATATTTCAAGCGTATTTCTTATTTATTTGATTTAATAAGAAAGAATATGATGGTTAATTTGAAATTAAATCTTTTCCAAAAAAGATGTAGTTGTCAGAATTGAATTGAAGAAAGGTGAAAATAGATTTAAACTTAAAGAATTAACAGAAAAAATATGAAAAAAACAGCCTTAAGACGTTCTAGGATACTGGAAGCACTTGATAATTTTGGACAAGTTAATGTTAGTGAATTAAGTAAAGAGTTTGATGTTAGTGAAGTAACAATAAGAAATGATCTAGCCAACTTAGAAAAAAACAAGCTTCTAATCAGAGCGCATGGTGGTGCATTCAAGACAAATACGCTTGCTATTCCAGTCACAGAAAAGAAGAAGATTAATTTGGATGCAAAGAAAGCTATTGGGAAAGCTGCAGCGAAAATGATCCAAGAGAATGATTCTATTATTTTAGATTCTGGTACCACAACTTTCGAAATCTCCAATAATCTTGGGAAATTCGAAAGACTTTCTGTTATCAGTAATGCCTTAGATATCATTAATAATTTGGCAAACTTCGATAATCTTGATGTCATGGTTCCTGGTGGGTTTTTGAAGGAATTTTCAATGTCACTTGTAGGTCCTATGGCGGAAAGAAACTTCAAACAACTACATTGCAACAAACTTTTTTTAGGAGTGGATGGTTTTAAGTCAGATGTGGGAGTGTATACCTACCACATGGAGGAAGCCTATCTTAACCAATTGATGATTGACATTGCAGAAGAGGTAATTGTAGTAGCAGATTCTTCAAAGTTCAAAAAAATCGGTTTTGCTTTTATAGCTGGTTTTAATAAAATTCATAAAGTAATTACCGATAATGATATTGAACAAGAATATGTCAAAATGCTTGAAAGAAACAATGTTGAAGTAATTATTGCAAATTGATAGGTGCCTTTAATTCTTTTCAATTTTAAATCTAAATCATGCAAAACTTAACCAACAAAACAGCATTAATCACAGGGGGAAGTAAGGGGATAGGCTATGGGATAGCAGCCGCTTTGCTTGCTGAAGGAATGAAGGTGGCAATCACTAGTCGATCTCAAAAAGCGGCGGATGAAGCTGCCTCTGAACTGGCCAAAATAGGAAAAGGAGAAATTATAGGTATTGAAGCAGATGTGAGGAACTTTGACTCTCAGCAAAATGCAGTAAACCAAGTGCTTGATAAGTGGGGTCAATTGGATCTACTGGTGGCAAATGCTGGAATTGGCCACTTTGCTTCTGTGGAAGACATGACCATGGAGCAGTGGCATGAGACTATTGATACCAATCTTACTGGGGTGTTTTATAGTATCAAGGCTGGATTGGATGGGTTGAAGCAATCTAAGGGTTATTTTATTACAATTTCAAGCTTAGCAGGTACCAACTTCTTTGCTAACGGATCTGCGTATAATGCCAGCAAGTTTGGGGTGACAGGTTTCTCTCAAGCCGCTATGCTGGATCTGAGAAAGCATAATATTCGAGTGACCACAATCATGCCTGGGTCAGTAGCTACCTACTTCAACAACCATCAGCCTAATGATGCTGATGCTTGGAAAATTCAGATCGAGGATCTAGGACAGATGGTGGTAGATCTGATGCAAATGCATCCACGTACACTTCCTAGTAAAATTGAAGTGAGGCCGACAATGCCTCCTGGTGCTTAAGTGTAAAAATCAAAAGCCTGATCTTCAAAATGATCAGGCTTTTGATTTTTGAAACAGATAAGTGTTTAATATGGATACATTGAACTTTGCCAATAACATTACAAAATTCCGACTTATCTCACTTTCGATCCGCCCCAGCCAAGTTATTAATTGATACTTGTCCGACCTAGGCGGGTTGGATAATTGTTGATACAAGACAATTGTATTTGTTGTTAGATTTCTTCAAGCATTGGAAATGTTTAAATTCAACTTTCAACTGAATTTAATCAAGAGTTAAGATATATCATTAGTAATCCCCAAAGAGAAACACATTGGACATTTTAGTCCTTGGTTAATCCAATGGTACTATCATCATTCATTTGGAAGCGATGCAGCAGTTGGTTGATGAATTTCAAGTCGGTTTTAACTCTCGGATCAGAGTCATTTAGAGACAAGAGTTGTTCTTTGTATTGGTGAAATGCTTTACTGGCATTGTTGTAGTCTTCCATCCTAAAATAGATCAGTCCTTCTTCTAAGTCTAAATCTATAATTCTGCCATCATCCATGGTTTTGGCATTCTTGATATATTCCAATGCTTGAAGATTTGAATCTAAGTCATTACCTAATTTTCTATATAATTTGCTCAAAAGAAGGTACTCCTCAGCCATAGCCATGCCCATAGATTCTAATTTTTCTGCAAGTTTTAATGCATATTCATAGTTTTTACTATGAAACTCCTGCCAAGCAGTATAGCTCACTGCATTAGAGGTCAAAGCAATGAATTGGGATCTGTCCTTCATAAAATAGTGACTATTATTTTCCCAGAATATTTGGCTGGCTTGTCGTGTAAGCTCGAGCTGCTTCTGATTGTAATTAGCACCTATTCTTTGAAGATTTTCATAGGTCAAATAGGAAGCAGCCAGTCCTATATTCAATGCATCATCAAAGCTGTAATAGACGCCATTGCGTTCACCATTGTAGGCCATTACTGCTGCTGATGCAAATGCTGCTATATTACCCCAGGTTCTAGCTCTATTTTCTGCTCTGATTGCATGGTTTAGGTTGATAAGGTTGTGATCGAGGACGATGTTAGCAACTGATTCAGCAAGCATATTGACAAGCTCTTGCTCCGTATTGGCACTGGCTATGGCTCCTGTGGTGAGGACGATCATGCCATTTTCAAATGAAAAGTAGGTGGGTTCAGTCGACTTGATTATGATTATATGAAACACCCTATTCTTGTCTTTGATCAAATAATTTGGGTGAATTTTAAAAATTAGCTGATAGAGGTAATCATATAGAAGTTCGTCCTCGAAAAGCAAATTGTTTTGTTTGATTTCATCAGCATATTCCATAGCCTCAATACTTAAGAGTTCCCTGTTTTTACTTTCCCAACCTTTATCAGCCACATCTATGGCTCTATTTTCAAACCATAAATTATCCCAATAGCTGAAATCGTCAGGTAAAAGATCTACTCTATCCATATTTACTAATACAGTCTGGTAGGGAACCTTGATTGCATATTGAATTCTTCCTGAAACATCATTTGTTTTTACACCAACAACTTTAACTGTATCGCCTACTTGAAAGAGATCAAATCTTCTATTGACTATACCTTCTTTATATTGTTGTGCAAAAGAGGGTTGTAGGTACGAGACAAAAAGGAGGACTAATATGAGACTTTTCTTCATCATGTTTTCAGTTTAAAAGGTTGTATAAGGTTACGGTATTTTTTTATAAAAAGTTAGTTTAGAAATCAAAATACATAATCAAGTATGTCTATCTGTATCACAAAAAGGAAGTATCTTCCATGGCTTCTTCTGTCATTCTTTCTGCGACTTCTTTGCCTAGGTAATTATCTATCAGGTGATGTCCAAGGTAGAGTAGGGGAGTCAATAAGATGGCGACTGAGAATTTATAGATATAATTGATGATTCCCACGGATACCACCTGTGCCCAGCTCCAATTTCCGAATATATAAAAAGCAATGCCGAGGACTACGAAAGAGTCAATAAATTGAGAAACCAATGTAGACCCAGTAGCACGGAGCCAGATCATTTTGGCTCCAGTGATGGCTCTGAGTTTCTGAAAAACAAATACGTCTATCAACTGACCAAGTAAAAATGCAATCAAAGAGCCTATGATAATTCCTAATCCTTGCCTGAATATGGTGTTGAAAGCATAGTGAATATTGAAGGAGTTACCATCTGGGTCAGGGGTATTTACATCTAGCCAAAAAGGTGCAGGTTCTAGTTGGGTTACTATAGATATGATGATGAAAATGTAGGCAATGAAAAAAGCGGTGATGAAGCTGATTTTACGAACACCTTTTTTGCCATAATATTCATTGATAATGTCAGTAGTAATAAAGACTATGGGCCAGATCACAGCCCCTGCTGTCAAATTGAAATCCAACACATAATCTCCAAAGAATGTCCAGCCCACTGGTTCAAAACCTAAGGTGAGTTCTCCAGAGAAAATTTTGACACCTATGATTTCTGCTAGGATCGCATTGGTCAAAAATATGCCCGAGAGAATGATAAATAGGTTGGTCTTCTTAGACTGAAAAGCTTTGTCCTTTGTAGAAATATCCATGTTTCTTTGCTTATAGGAGCTTAATCAATGATGTAATTTACTCCTTCCTCGGTAGCATAGGTGTTTTCAAATATGAGTTTTGCCTGCTCTAGTAGAGGTGTAGTATCTAGGTATCTGGTAGAGTAGTGACCAATCAGCAGTTTTTTTGCTCCTACTTTTGAGGCAATATCTCCAGCCTGACGAGCTGTAGAATGGAATGTTTCAGTAGCCCTTTGTGCTTCATCATCCCCAAAGGTAGCTTCATGGTAGATTGTTGTGGCATTGCTGATGTGATTGACTAGATCTACTGGATCGTAAATCGTATCCGAGCAGAATGCATAAGATCTCAATGGTTTGGGAGGTAAGGTGAAATCTTCCACTTTAAGTAATTTCCCATCTACACTTAGAAAATCTTTTCCAGCTCTCAGTGTATTGATGGCTTCTACACTAATTTTTTGTTCTAGGAGCTTGGCTTTATTCATGTTGAGCAAGCCTTGTTTTTCTTGAATCAAAAAACCAGTGCAAGGCAACCTATGTTTCAATGGAAAGCTAAAAACTTTGTATTTTTTTTCTTCCAAGATCAATTCCTTTTCTTCCGGATTGGTTTTCACAAACCTGATAGGAAAATTTAACCTTGTATTGGAATATTTAAGTTGTGTAGTGATGATTTCGTCTAGACCATTAGGGCCAAAGATGGTTAGTACTTTTGTTCTTTTTTGAAGATGAAAAGTAGCAATCATGCCCATCAGCCCAAAGTAATGATCTCCATGAAGGTGGGAGATAAAAATATAATCTATCCGACCATATTTGAGTTTAAATTTGCGCAGCTGAATCTGTGTACCTTCCCCACAGTCCAAAAGAATGGAGGAAAGTCCAATGTTGACCAGCTGCGCTGTTTGATTTCTGCCATGAGCAGGAATCGCAGAGTTGGAACCTAAAATGCTAACGTTGAATTCCAAAATTAACCTTCTTCTTCTTCTTCTTCTGTATCGCCAGATTTGATGGTGTGCATGAATATTGCTTCTGCGGCCTCCTCAAGTGTATCCACGATATTGAAAACTTTATCTAGCATGGAGATTTTTATCAATTTCATCACATGCTCTTGAGGAGTAGCTATCACAAAAATACCTCCCTCTCTGTTGAATTCTCTATTTCCTACCAATAGCGCACTTAATCCACTTGAATCAGCGTATTTCACATGGCTCATGTCTAGGATAAGGTTGTGATAACCTTCTGCATGTACTGTCAGCAATTCTGATTTCAATTTTGGCGACAGTGCTGAGTCTAATTTTTCTTCTTGTGGTGTGAAGACTACGTATTGTTCTTTTTTATCTACTGAGTATTTCATATTTCTATTTTAATATTAGTTACTGGTTTTTAGTTATCGGTTATTAGGGATTAGTTATTGAGTTATTAGGTTATTGGGGATTAGTTATTAAGTTATTGGTTAATAGTTATTAGGGATTGGATATCAATTTTAAGAAATATGGGATCTTATTTGTTTTACTTATTGAAGAGGAGGAGTTTTGATTTGTTAAATGTATAAATTCAACTCCTTCGGAGTTGTTTGGATATTACTGTTTAATTATCAACCACCGCATTTCATGCGGGGCTACTTAAGGTTTAACCCCTACGGGGTTATAAATTATGATCAAACGCTCCTTATTTCTTTTTCCTTTGACCTTTTCCCTCCTTCCTCCTTCACTCCTCATGCTTTCCCCTAGCGCCATTTGCAGCTCTGCTGCCCTTAACGAGCCCTCTTTTCCCTTTTTCCTTTCTCCTCTTTCCTCCTTCTAAACTCCTCCTTTATCCTTTCCCTCTATCCCTTCAATTCTTCTAAAACTGCCTCTTCAATTCTTTGTTCTAGGTTTTGGGTATTTGCTTTGATGAATTTTTCTCCGGTGATTTTCTCGTAAAGTTCAATATACCTATCCGATATCTCTTCTACAAACGAGAAAGGCATATCAGGGACTTCTTGACCCTCTTTTCCTTGAAATCCATGACTGATCAACCATTGCCTTACAAATTCTTTTGATAGTTGCTTTTGAGGCAAACCTGCTTTTTGATTGGCTTCATACCCTTCAGCATAGAAGTATCTAGAGGAATCTGGTGTATGGATTTCGTCGATCAGGTAAATTTCCCCTTCGTATTTTCCAAATTCGTATTTGGTATCTACTAGAATTAGTCCTTTTTCAGCTGCCATTTGTGAACCTCTTTCAAAGAGTGCGTGGGTGTATTTTTCCAACACCAGATAATCTGCTTCAGAAACGATGCCTTTTCTTAAAATATCTTCTCTTGAAATATCTTCATCATGCCCTTCATCTGCTTTTGTGGTAGGAGTAATGATGGGTTGTGGTAATTTGTCGTTTTCTCTTAATCCATCAGGAAGTGGAACTCCACAGATTATTCTCTTTCCGGCGGCATATTCTCTAGCGGCATGGCCTGCTAAGTAACCACGGATCACCATCTCCACTTTGAATGGCTCACACTTCTTTCCAATCGTCACATTGGGGTCTGGGTTGGCAGTAACCCAGTTTGGAACGATATCGGCTGTAGCTTTTAAAAACTTGGCTGCTATTTGGTTCAAAACTTGCCCTTTGAAAGGGATTGGTTTGGGTAGTACTACGTCAAATGCAGAGATTCTATCTGTAGCAACTACAGCAATTGTTTTGTCAAACATATAGACATCTCTAACTTTTCCTTTGTAAAAGCCAACCTGTCCTGGGAAATTAAAATTTGTTTCTTTAATAGCGCCTGTCATTTTGAAAATCTTTGAACAAAAATAGAAAAAGCTAGTGGGATTGAAACTTGTTTTTTAGAATTAATTGCAAGTTTTAAGGTCATTTACCTATCGCTACTTTTTGCTTCGATCTGTTTGACCAGTCAATTTCCCATCTTCAAAAAACCTTTCAGCTACCAATTCTCCCGATTCTGTATATAATTTTTGAATACCATGAATTCTTCCTCTTCGATAGGGAAGTTCTTCTCTTACCTTTCCGTTTGCATGATAAACTATGGTCATGCCATGCTGTCTTCCACCCTCAAAGTTAACTTCTTTCATTACCTGACCAGTTTCGTAATAGCTGACGATTTGTACAAGTTGATAGTTACGATCGTGAAATGTTTTCTCTCTTATAGCCCCATCTTCGTAATAGGAGATAAAAGTACCACTGGGAATTCCCTTTTTGTATTTGGAAACTTCTTCTAATTGTCCGTTTGGATGATAGCTTTTAAATTCCCCATCAGGATCTCCATTTTTATACTTCCCTTTTTTTGCTAGGCTTCCATCAGGATGAAATTGTAAAAATTCTCCATGCTGATAGCCTTTTTTGAAATTGGCTTTTGATCGTATACTTCCATCTTCATGATAGCTGATTTGCTCGCCGTGATTTTGTCCTTTTTTATAATTTGATTTTGCGCGTACAGTTCCATCTTCAAAGTAGGCTAATTGTTCTCCTTCCAGTACTCCTTTGATGTAGTTCTTTTCTTCTAGTACCTGTCCTGTTTCTGCAAAAATCAATGTAGTACCTTCGGGTCTATTCGCATTGAATGTAGCGCGCTGTCGGACTTCACCCGATTCAAAAAAACTGATCAACTCTCCCTGTATCTGACCTGCTTCATAATTGACCTTTTGTGAAATATTCCCATTTTCAAAATAGGCAATTGAAAGCCCTTCTTTTTTATCATTTTTGAATGTGGTTATCCTTAAGGTATCTCCCGAATCAGGATAAAAATCAATGAAGACACCTTCTCGTTTGCCGTTATTGTATTGCCCCCGAGTAGCTAGGTTCCCACTTTCATAGTATAAGGTGTAAGTTCCGTTCTTAATCCCATTTGCCTTTTGATATACTTCTTTAATCTTCAATTTTTGCTCGTCGTAATATGTTTTAATTTCTTGATTTTGAGCAAATAAATAGCTATATCCTAAAGTAAAAATAAGAGTAGATATCAATAGTTTAATGCGCATTTTTATTCCTTATGATCTATAAATTGTAATAATATAAAAAAAGACAAAGAGTTTGAAATTTAGGCTCTTTGTCTTTTTAGATTTTATTGGATTGAATTTTCAAAATCAGAGTTTCTCAATCACAATGGCAGAAGCGCCGCCGCCGCCATTACAGATTCCTGCCACGCCGATTTTACCTTTTTTCTGACCCAGTACTGAGTTCAAGGTAGCGATGATTCTAGCTCCAGAGGCTCCAAGTGGGTGTCCAAGAGACACAGCACCACCGAATACATTGAGCTTGTCAGCATCTAAATTAAGTTGCTTTTGATTGGCTATCGCAACTGCTGAGAATGCTTCATTGATTTCATAGAAGTCTACATCATTTTCTGTTAATCCTGCATTTTTGATCGCTTTAGGGATTGCTAGGGCAGGAGCAGTAGTGAACCAAATTGGATCCTGTGCTGCATCAGCGAATCCTCGAATTTTGGCGATTGGAGTCACACCTAGTTCCTGTACTTTTTCCTTGGACATCAAAATTAGAGCGGATGCTCCATCATTCATGGTAGAAGCATTGGCCGCTGTGACGGTTCCTTCTTTATCAAAAACAGGTCTCAAAGAAGGAATTTTATCAAACATGACGTTTTTGAATTCTTCATCTTCATCGATGATGATTTTCTCTCCTTTTCTACCAGTTAACTCAACAGGGATTACCTCGTCCTTGAAAGCACCATTTTTCCAAGCTTCTGCCGATCGGGTATAAGATTGAATGGCATAATTATCTTGATCCTCTCTGCTGATGTTCATTTCTTTTGCGGTATTGTCCGCGCAGTTGCCCATTGGGAATTTGTAGTAAACTTCAAAAAGTCCGTCTTTGGCAAGACCGTCGACAAATTCAGCATTTCCATACTTATACCCAAATCTTGCTTTAGGGACATAGTAAGGTACATTTGACATGCTTTCCATTCCTCCTGCTACGACCACATCATTTTGTCCTGTCATGATGGACTGTGCTGCAAACATGACTGCTTTCATACCAGATGAACAAACTTTATTGATAGTGGTACAAGGTACATTATAACCTATACCGGCTCCAATTGCTGCCTGTCTGGCCGGTGCTTGACCTAAGTTAGCTGATAGGACATTGCCCATCATCACCTCTTCAACTTCCTTAGGATCTACTCCAGCTTTATTCAAAGCACCCTTGATTGCGATACTGCCTAGTTCCGTTGCTGACAGTCCTGATAATTTCCCTCCAAAACTCCCCAGTGGTGTTCTCACTGCTGCTACGATATATACTTCTTTCATTGGGTTTATATTTTATGATTTAAAATTAGAAGATTGCAAATTTTAAAATTTAGGTTTAAGGTTGGAAAGTTGTAAGGTTTGGGTGTGGATTTTAGTTTAATTTATAGTTGTCAAATTAAGTGAATACATTTTGTTTTTGAGGTATTTAAGAAGTTTCATTAGATGGGATAATCCAAATATTTCTTTTGTCCTAAACCTCCAGTCTCAAATCTTACATCTCCAGTCTCAATACTCAATAGTCTACCAATCAGGTAAGCCTCTATCTGGTCTTTTGGTTGGTTTTTTGCGGTTTTGCTGAATAAAGCGTAACTCTGCTGCATTCATGGCGTCAAGAATCTGTGCGGCTTGCTCTGGAGTCAGGTTCATCTCTTTGAGTCTTTCCTTGAGTTGCTTCATCGCTTTTTCTCGATCACTCAGGTCACTTTCTAATTCACTTTCTTTGTTTTCAGACTCTTCTTGGGATTTCTGTCCATCCTTATCTTCTTTTTGCTCAGACTTGGAAGCTTCATCATCGTCAGTCTCTTCATCACCCTCACCATCCTTTTTATTTTCGTCGTTTTTATCTTGTTCTTGCTGCTCTTGGTCTTGATCTTTTTGATCATCCTTATTTTCATCGTCTTCTCCTTCTTGGTTTTGATCTTGTTGATCGGGATTCTCTTCCATCCATCGAGCTAGGAGTTCATAATTGTATCTAGCCGCTTCGTTTTTAGAATCATTGATCAAGGCATATTTGAATGCATTCAATGCTTCTTCGTAAGCCTGATCTTGTGCGAGTAGGATACCATTGTGATTATAAGCAAATGAGGCCAATTGCTTGTTTGATGAAGTAATTAGGGACATGAAGGTTCTTTGTGCTTCTTCCTTTTGACCATTGTATTGATAGCTCAATCCCAAATTATAGGTCAAGCCTGGATCATTGATATCAAAATCTGAAGTGAGGAGTAAATGGTCTGCCACTGACTTTTCATAATTAGCAGTAGCATAACTTTCCGCAGCAGCTTTGATTGCCTTGTTCTTTTTAGAAATAAGCAACCAAGAGCTTGGAATGAAAAGCATTATTAGAAATATGGTTCTGATGGTTGTGAGCATATTGTTATCTTAACGTCAGCTTACAAATTAATAGTTCGCAATGGTAAAATCATATCGAGCAATGCCAATCCCAAAGCAGCGAGTAAGAAGTAGAAATATTTATTAGCAGAGGCTTCTACCATCCTACTTCCAGTGATTGCTCCTTCTTGTCTTTCAATAGCAGCAATAAGGTCAGGGATTTCTTGATTTTCATCACTGATTTCAAAATATCCGCCTTCTGTTTGTGCGGCTAGGTATTTAAGGTTTGAAGCCTCAAGTCTGGTAATTGCTGGCTGATTGGTTTTAGGATCTATAATCAGGCTATTACCTCTTGGGATAGTGCTCCCTTGAGTTGTACCTACACCAAGGCTAAAGATTTTGATGCCTTTGTCATTGAGCTCGCCAATAATACTTCTAAAATTATCTCCGAAATCCTCACCATCAGAAATCAGGACAATTGATTTACTATTCATTTCTGGTCTTTCGTCTGAAGTGAATTTGTCTTTTGCGAGTTGTAGAGGTGCAAGCAAATCAGTTCCTTGATTGGGCACAAGGCTTGTATTGAGTCCATCGATATGCAGGTTGAAGACATTTTGGTCAAAAGTCAATGGACATTGCATAAATGCTTCTGAACTGAATATGATCAAGCCCAATCGATCTCCTGCAAATTGCTTTGCCATGTTTTTCAACTCAAACTTAACCCTTTGTAGCCTAGTGGGACCGATATCCGTTGCATTCATAGATTGGCTTAGGTCTACTACAAAAAATATATCCTTACCTTCTTCTTTGACCTCTTTCATAGAGGTACCGACCGATGGACCCGATAATGCAATTAGAAATAAAATAAAATAGCTGACTCTAAGTGTCATTTTAAGAAAAAGTCGTGTATTCTTGACTTTCAGTCTCTTATTGATCAGATAGAATCGGTATAAGTATATGGCATAAAGCAATGCGAAAATGATTGCCAGCCAAAAGATTAATTTTCCGTCAGGATATGCCCAAATCATGCCTTGAAATTATAAAATATAAACGAATTTACCCTCCGATTAATTTTTTGATTTCAGAATTAGTCAAATAAACAATGCTTACATCCATGGTGACAGGTTCTAGTGGTTCGTCTTTTTCGTCTCGTTTTTTGAATACGATGCGATCTACTACGTCCATACCCTTGATCACTTGTCCAAAAACTGTGTAATTGTTGTCCAGTCTATGCAGTCCAGATTGATTGTGAACGATATAGAACTGACAAGTAGCTGATCTTTTTTCGGGATTATCATCTCTGCCCGCGCCTACAGCCCCATAGACATGTGTGATGCCCTTGACAAATTCCGGATCCAGCAAGTATTCTGGGTCATTGAAACCTTCTTCCGTATCAGGGCAACCTGCTTGCGCGACAAAGTTAGGGATGACTCTATTGAAAGTGAAGGCATCCCAATAATTGGCATCAGCCAATTTGATAAAGCTTTGGCGATGATTGGGTGTCTCTTTGAAAAGTTGGATGTAGATTTCTCCTTCTGAAGTTTTGATCAGGCCAATGGGCTCTTTTTGCTGAGCCGAAAGAGAAAGCGAAATGATCCAACAAGCTAGGGTGAATGCGAGGTTGAATTTCATGGTGATAAATATAGGGAAAGGAATTAAAATAAGAAGTATGAAAAAATCAAGACAACTACTGTCTATTGGTGTTTATTACTTAAAAATACCCTGAACATGGTATTTCATGAGGAATTTGATATGGCTAACTTGCGGTATTATTTAAAGAAAAACTTATGCAATTTTTAATCAAATTAGAAAGGGTGAGTAAGGCAAATCAATTTGCCATCAATTACCAATATGAGCTTTCCGCTGGCCTAGAAGGGATTTTTGAGCAAGCTGATTTTTCAATTCTTCATAATTTCCTAGGGGATGAATCCCTTGGCGTAAGGTACATCCCTTTTACTTTTTCGCAGATTCAATTTGACTCAATCGATTCGCTAGAAGAAAGCTGTTCATTTTTCCATTTAGGTAAAAGTGCTCAATTGGATTTGAGGTTGTTGGTTGATCATGGAGATGTCTATTATCTCCAGCAATTAATCCTTGGACAGCGTATCAATTTTACATATGCCCAGCAAATAGTTGAATATAGGATTGAAAGTGTTGAAGTTGTTCCTCCTCCCACTTTTAAAGGGGTGATGACCTACAGTACGATTACGCCTGTTTTTTTGATTGACAACCTAAGTACAGGAGGCTCGGAGTTTATAGAGCCTTCGGATGGGCGTTATTGTGAATTGTTTAAGGCTGATTTATTGAAAAGATTTTCAAAGGTTATACCTGAATTGAAGGAACTGAAAAATTTGGAGCATTACTGCCCTGAATTTGAGTTTCAGCCAATTTCTAAAATAGAAGAAGAAGAGATAGTATTTAATATGTATCAATTAGAATTGGTACATCTCAAAGGGTTTAAATATGACTTCAAACTCAAAGCTTCCCCTCTGCTTCAAGAGTTTGGTTACTACGCAGGTTTTGGTGCCCAAAACTCCCTAGGGTTTGGTTGCGTGAATGTCAAAAATCTGAATTAGGGTTAAATTTTTTGATGGACTCACAAATGTAGAGTACTTCATTTTCAGAGAGCCAAGGGTTCAGTGGCAATGAAAGTATTTCATTACATATCCTTTCCGCATTTGGATAAGTTTGACCATCATTGTAAGGCGTCATCTTTGGAATGGGAGTGGGGTAGTGGATGACCGTTTGAATTCCCGAATTTTTTAGAAAATCTTTGAGCTTATTTCGGAAAGTGGTTTGAATGGTATAGAGATGGAAATTATAAGATCCATCTATTGCCTTGGGTGGTAAGGTAAGCCATGCTGCATCTTTTAAACTCTCCCAATATATGTTGGCTAAATACTTTCGCTTTTGCTGCCAAGCTTCAAAACTTTCAAATAGGATGTTTAAAAAACCAGCTTGTAGGGTATCGATTCGGGCATTTTTACCAATGGCTAGGTGCTCGTCTCTGAGTAATTGGCCGTGATTGATCAAAGATCTTATTTCAGTTTCATACTCAGCTTGCTGACTTATAATGGCTCCGGCTTCTCCAAGGGCTCCAAGATTTTTGCTTGGGTAGAAACTCAAACATCCTATATCTCCATAAGTTCCAGCCATTCTTCCATGTAGATGACAGCCAAAAGCTTGTGCGGTATCTTCTATTACTTTTATGGATTTACCCCTTACATATTTCATCAAACGAGGCATATCCACCATTTGTCCATATAAGTGAACAGGAATGATGGCTTTTGTTCGAGAAGATATGGCTTGATCTAACTTTGAAGTATCGATTAACCCAGTCTGATCTACATCAATAAAAATTGGCTTCGCTCCGACTAGACAAACAACCTCTGCTGTGGAGACCCAACTGATAGCAGGTACGATAACTTCATCTCCTTGTCCAATTTTTAAAGCTCTCAATGCAATCTCTAGCGCATCTGTTCCATTGGCACATGCTACAGCAAAGGGAGATTCATGGTATAGCGAAAGCTTATGCTCAAAAGCAGCAACTTCTTTTCCTCCAGAAAACAAACCTGCATTCAGCATTTCTGAGAATTTTTTCAGAAGTGAGTTTTTGAGGTCTTCAGGAAATCTGGCTAAATCAAGAAAGGGGATGTTGGATGGCATCTAGGATTTGTGCAAGTTGTTGGGTGAGCGATTTTCGAGAGTAGGTTTTGAGATTCTTAGTCTGATCAGTGCTATAGTCAACTTTGAAGTTTTCCAGGAAAGTGATGATTCCTGCATGATCTTCATGTTTAAATACATTTCCGGCATGAGCCTTTTGGATGATTTGGGCAGAATCACCCTTAGGATCTCCGAGAGCAATGATTTTTCTTCCAGTTGCCATGTATTCAAATAGCTTCCCAGGAATATTTCCTTGAGCATTTTTAGTGTCAGTCAGTATCAGTAAAAGCAGATGCGCTTTTTCATAAAATGAAAATACTATTGAATGGTTAACATAACCTTCTAGAATGACATGTTCCTTCAGCCAAATATTTGAATTGATATAAGTGTCGACATTTTCGGAGACTTTGCCCACAAATCTCAATCTTACCTTCCTTGAATCATGTTCAAAAGCTTCTTGGAATGCGTTTAAGAATGGGATTGGGTTTCTGATAGCATCTATTACTCCTGTGTAAAGTATTTCTAAGTGATGCTGATCGTCACTCACTTGTTGGAATGACTCAGGAAGGTCAGCAGGATCAAAGCCATTGGTCAATAGGTGAATTGGTCTGCCAGCTAACTTTTCCAAATCCTTCTGAAATGTAGGGCTGATAGTAGCTACCGCGTCAGCTGCTCTCAGTACATCATGTTCCAAACGTTGATGACGCTTTTTGGCCAGACCTGTCATTGGTAAGGTATCTAGAAATTCCCATTGCGACCAAGGATCTCTAAAATCTGCAAACCAAGCAATACCAGTTTTTTCCTTCAAGGATTTGCCAATCAAATGAAGGCTATGCGGTGGGCCTGTAGTGATGATGGCATCGATCTGATTGCGATGAAGGAAACTTTCAAGGTATTCAACAGATGGTTTTACCCAATAAACTCTTGGATCAGGAATGATCAGATTGGCTCTGATCCAAATTCCCAATTTGTCAAATAGCGTTTTTTTTGATTTCTCCAAAACTTTGGAAGTATCCTTTATAGACTCCTTTTTGAGTTTTCTAAATATATCATAAGGTTCCCAGATGGGAAACTTGATGACTTCCAGATTAATGTCGATTTCCTTTTGAAGGCCATCGTCCTTCAGCTCAAAGTCTGGATTTTCGGGAGTAAAAATTACAGGTTCCCATCCAAATTCAGGTAAGTATTTAGCGAATTTCAACCAGCGCTGTACTCCTGAACCAGCACTTGGCGGCCAATAGTAAGTGATGATCAATACTCTTTTGGGTGATTTGTCGGACATGGGAAACCTTCTTAGTGATTACCACTGATGGTGGACGTATTGTCTAATATATTGATCGTAGATTCTTTTGACCTCTTCCATTTTCTCTGGAGCAATTGCAGGCAGACTCGATGCACTTACATTACTGAGGACCTGAGAGACTTTGGATGCTCCTGGGATGATGGTACTAACTTCTGGAAACATCAAAATCCATCTTAAAGCCCAAGCTGCAAGACTCTCAGACCCATCAAAGACTTCCTTCAATAATTCTACAGCTTCCAACCCTATCTCAAATGGAACACCTGAGAAGGTTTCCCCCTTGTCAAATGCTGCACCATCTCTATTGAATGTTCTGTGGTCTTCTGGATCGAAACTTGAGTTTTTCGTGAGCTTGCCAGCTAGTAGTCCACTGGCGAGGGGTACCCTTACAATAATTCCTATATTTTTTTTAGCCGCTGCTTGAAAAAATGACTCTGATGGTTTGAAACGAAACATATTGAAAATCATTTGAACAGTGGTGACATTTTCATATTGCATCGCGTCCATGGCCTCAGAAATTTGTTCTACACTCACGCCGAGGTTTTGGATTTTCCCCTCTTCCTTGAGTCGATCAAACAATTCAAATATCTCGTCTCTTCTGTAGACTTCAGTTGGTGGGCAATGTAATTGAATCAAATCCAAGGTCTCTAGCCCCATATTTTTCAAAGAAGTCTCTACGTATTTCCGCAGTGCTTCGGGATGGTAGTTTTCGTTTATATGCGGATTGATGTGTTTGCCACATTTGGTGGCGACGTAGATCCGTTCGCTTCTTTCTTTGATGGCTTTTCCTACAGCTGCTTCGCTGAGTCCATTGTCATAGACATCAGCTGTATCAATGAAATTGATACCCTGATCCAGTGCAGTATGAATAATTTGGCTTGCAGCAGCATGATCAAAAGTACCTCCCCAGCCACCTCCGACTTGCCAAGTTCCTAAGCTGATTTCAGATATCTCAAAGTTGGTTTTACCTAGTTTTCTATATTTCATCTCTTCTATTTTTATTTAATAGGTTCGTTTAGAAGAGCAATTTAAATTTTTATATTTAGAACTTTCAAAAGATCAGAAATGAAATCAAGAAGAAATTTTATCAGGAAGGTAGCTTTCGCAAGCGCCACTGCCACGCTATCAGGGACTTTGGTAGCTCAGTCAATTGAAAGTCAACAACTTTATCATCAAGTCTTTTTTTGGCTCAAGCCAGAAGTAAATGTTGAGGAGTTTGTAATAGCATCAAAAATGCTTGCCAGGTGTAAATCTGTTTTAGATTTTAAAGTAGGAACACCAGCAGATACTACAAAGAGACCAGTCATTGACGATAGCTATTCGGTTGCTTGTTTGGTGATTTTTGATTCGGTTGAGGCTCATGACAGCTATCAGAAAGACCCCATTCATTTACATTTCATAGAAGATCATAGTGCCAAATGGACTGATGTCAAAATATACGACTTCTTCGTGTGAACTAAATCACGTAATCACCTCGTTTATATAAAGCATTAAAATGAACACCTTATGAGATTGACTCAATATTTGAAAGTTTCATTCTTACTTCTTGTAATCTTCATTGGATTCGGATGTAATCCCGAAGATGAAAATCCTGATCCTGCAAGAGTAGAAAACGCAGTCAAAAATGCAATAGTAGAGACCATGAACCGATGGTACTTCTGGAATGACAGACTACCTGCAAATGTAGATGTGAGTAGGTACAGCACCAATCAGGAATTATTAAATGCCCTTCTTTACAAAGATTTAGATAGATGGTCCTATATCACCACGCAAGAGGCTTTCACTGCTGCTTTTCAAGGAACAGTGACTGGAGCACATGGATTTGGTTTTTCGCTTGTTGATGATCGGATGTATATATCGTTTGTCTATGATGCTGCTCCAGCGGGACAAGATGGTTGGCAGCGAGGATGGGAAGTACTTGAGATCAATGGTAAGCCGATTGCTGATTACCGTACTGCATCAGGTTATAATTTTCAATTAGGCCCAAATGAAGTTGGTATCAACAATACTTTCAAGCATAGACTCCCTGATGGATCTGAAAGGACTACAACCATAACAAAAGCTTCATTTCAATCCAATTCTGTTTTGCATAGAAATGTCATCGAAGATCAAGGTAAAAAAGTAGGATACTGGGTGTATCAAAGTTTCCGTCAAACACCAGGCCTTTCAAATCCAACGAGAAGCCAAGAGGTAGAAGACTCTTTTAATTACTTTATGGAGCAAGGTATAGATGAATTGATCATCGACTTGAGGTACAATGGGGGAGGCTCTGTGGCAGTGACGGCGCAATTATTGAATTATTTGGTCCCAGCTGCTGGGTCTGGAAGGGTCATGTACACCAATAGACATAATCAACCAAGATCTAACAATAATAGATCGGTAAATTTTAGTAAGACAGGGAATTTAGAGCTTTCTAGAGTGATTTTTATTACTTCTAGAGGATCTGCATCTGCTTCAGAATTGGTGATCAATTGCTTAGATCCGTATATGGAAGTTGTTTTGATTGGTGATAATACCTACGGTAAACCTGTTGGGTCATTTCCACTTTCTTTTGATAGCAGGACGCTGGTGGAAAACAATGTTGAGGTAGTACCCATCACATTTGCCATAGATAATGCCAATGGTAGAGCGGATTATTTTGATGGATTCCCTGCTAATTTTACAGTTCAGGATGATCCGGCTAGAAATTGGGGTGATCCTAATGAAGCTCGATTTAGAGCTGCTTTGGAATATATCAGAACAGGGAATGTAGGAGCTAGACTTGCATCAGCCTCTCAAAAAGATCAATGGAATATGATTGATGATTTTCATGGGCTATGGAAAGAATTCCCAGTCTATTAACAACAAACTTTTATATAGATACCCTCTGAAATTCAATGTGATTTCAGAGGGTTTTTTCATTCATTTCTTTTATCAAGAATATATTTACTTGTTTCTTCAATCAGGGAATTATGGCCACAAGGGAGTTCGATTTGAATGATGTGAGGAATTTTTGATCTGAAGCGATTTAGATTCTCAGCGGTGACCATGATGTCATAGGTGCCAGTGATTAGCGTAATAGGCGTCTCCTTGCTCCGTATTACTTTGATAATCGTTCTTAAATTGGGTTTGATTGGCTTGAATACTATCCAAGTAAAGTATACTTGAGCACGCCTTGTTCTGGTATTCATTTGTGACTCAACGAATTTCATGATGCTCTTTTCTAGTACGCCCAATTTATTTAAGATATTCATGGTTTTAAAAAAGCGCTCGGGATGAAAGACCACGTGCTTAAAAACTTTGTTGAGGATTGAAGGGAATGTAGTCATGCTGTACCAAAATCCAGTTTTGATACCATCAGGTGCTATCAATAATAAGGAAAGGATCCTTGAAGGAAACAGCTCGTAGGTCACTAAAGAAAATTTGCCTCCCATACTGTAGCCGACAAGATGGAAGGATGTTATCTTTTCTTGATCTAAAAATTGATGCATGATGTCGGACCATTTGGCTTTGGAAAGGGTGTATTTGCTACTCACCCAACTGCTTTGGCCATGGTAAAATATATCTATCAAATAAAATGTATTTTCATTTTTTTTAACCCTTAAAAACTCCTTGAAAGCTTTTCTGTTTTGACCAAAGCCATGGAAAAGTAAATAGACCTCTGATCCATCACCATGTTTTTCATAGGCTAGATTACCAAAGGAAGTTTCAAGTACTCTTTCAATCATAATGCATAGTTCGATTTGGTTTCTAAATTAAAAAAGTGGATGTATATATAAATCATAATTTGATTTTTCTAGCAAAACAACCTTTTTCTTTTTCCTTCAGAGTCCCTCTAAAAATAGTAAAATATATTTTCTTAAAAATATTATTCTTTGATCTATTTAGATTGATCATTTTCCCCAAACAAAATTTCAAATAAAAACGTTGGAAACTTTGAACTTTGTAAAAGTTTCCAGAGTTTTGTATCAAATTTTAAATGATTTGGACACAAAAGAAAAAATAATCGTCACGGCAATTGAGCAGTTTATGCAGTTCGGTATTCGTGCGGTGACGATGGATGACATCGCGAGACTGGCAGGCGTATCCAAAAAGACTATTTATCAAGAATTTTCGGATAAAAATCAGCTGGTATTAGAGACCTTTCAGAAGGCATTAGAACAGGATGAGTGTAAAATGAAAGAGTTACCTCAGTTGAATAATGGAGTCATAGAACATTTGGTGGGTCTGTCAATCTATGTTAGAAAAAGATTTGCTGAGATGAATCCATTTGTGATGAATGAATTGCAAAGGTATTATCCACAATGTTGGCAGATATTTGAAGAGTTCAAACAGAAATATATCTATCAAGAAATCATGGAAGTCCTACAAAAGGGCAAAGAAGAGGGTTATTTTCGATCAGAGATCAATTCTGAAATCATCGCAGCCATGAGGGTAGAGCAGATGTCGAGTTTGTTTGATCCAATCAAATTTCCACCATCAAAATTTAATTTAGGAGAATTACACTTAGAAGTCTTTGAGCATTTTCTCCATGGCATTTTTACAGAAAAAGGAAAAGATACTTACCAAAAAAAGAAAACCAACCAGCAATGAAAAGGATGATTAAGAAAATCCAATTGGGATTTTATGCCTTGGCATTGATGTTTTTCAGCCCAGCACTGAGCCTAGCACAGCAGCAAGTGATTTCGCTCACCTTGGAAGAAAGCATCAAGTTTGCCTTGGAAAACAATGTGGACGCTAAAAATGCGCAATTAGAGGTATTGATTTCTAAAGGTATTATTGGCGAGAATAGAGCAACTGGACTGCCCCAAGTTAATGGGACGTTAGAAATGACTAAAAACTTGCAACCACCATTAATCATCTTACCTGCTGAAGCAGGTGGTCTTCTAGGTGGAGATGGAGACCCTGGAGCTGGAGGAGGTCCAGATGATATTACCGTTATTCCTTTTGCTGTTAACTATCAATCTTCTTTGACTTTCAGTGTAGAGCAGATGGTATTCAATGGGTCTTATTTTGTTGGCTTGAAAGCTGCAAAGACCTTGAAGTCCTTGACAGAATTTGATAAAGAAAAGACAGAAACAGATATCATTGAGTCTACCAAAAAAGCTTATTTCACTGTTTTGATTAATGCTGAAAGAAAGGAATTAGTTGCTGCAAATCTCAGCAGAATAGAGACTCTTTTAAAAGAAACAGAAGCACTTTATCAAGAGGGATTTGTAGAAAAATTAGATGTCAGTAGAGTCAAAGTTCAATTAAACAACTTGAAGACCGAATTGGATAAAATTGAAGCAGCAGAGGAGATTAGCAAACAACTTCTTAAGGTACAAATTGGGATGCCAATTAATGTTCCGATAGAAATTAATCAGAAAATTACTGATATCCATACTTTAACAGAGCTAGAATCATTGCTTGCAAACAATGGATATAGAAGAGTAGAGATAGACCAAATCAACACCAACCTAGAATTGGCAAAGCTGGATTTGAAGAACAATCAGGTTCAATATATGCCAAATCTTTCAGCTTTTGGAACATTCCAACGAGTAACTGGTGCGCAGCAATTCAACACTATACTGGATTCTGATCGTTGGTTTTCTTCTTCTTTTGCAGGTTTGAGGATGTCTATTCCCATCTTTGATGGCCTCAGAAAAAGTTATAAAGTACAACAGAATAGGGTTCAAATCAGGCAGTTAGAAAATCAAAGATATTTTATTGAGGAGAATATTGAGTTGGAGAGGTACCAAGCAAAAACTACTTTGAAAAATGCCATCAGAACGCTTAGTGTACAACAAGAAAATAGGGAACTTGCTTTGGAGGTTTTTGAAATGACTAAAATCAAGTACCAAGAAGGCGTTGGCTCAAACTTAGAAGTTGTAGAAGCCGATTCAGCTTTGAAAGAAGCTGAGACCAATTATTATTCAGCTCTTTATGATGCTTTGATTGCTAAAGTGGATCTTGAAAAAGCATTAGGAATACTATAATTATAAGGAAAACTACCAAGATATATACACATGAAATTATCATACAAATTTTTGATACTGCCCTTAGCCATGCTTGTAGTGGCTTGTGGAAGCAATGATGAATTGGCTAACAAAAAGGCTGATTTAGAGAAAAAAAGAAAAGAAGTCACTGCTTTGAATAGCGCTATCGAAGAATTAGAAAAGGAGATCGCTAAACTGGACCCTGACTTTGGGAAGACTTTAAGAAAATCTGTCCTGATCACCACCATCAGACCTACAAAAGAGGAATTCAAACACTTCATAGAGGTCACTGGAGCGGTGTTATCTAAAAAGAATGTCAGTATTTCTGGGGAGGTAGCCGGCAGAATTCAAGAGGTCAAAGCCATCGAAGGTATGCGCGTTAACAAAGGAGACGTGCTTGCGATTATTGATTCTGAATCGATTGTAAGAAATATGGAGGAGCTTGAAAAGCAGCTAGAGCTAGCTACGGTAGTTTTTGAAAAGCAGGAGAGGTTGTGGAATCAAGAGATTGGTACTGAGATTCAGTTTCTTGAAGCCAAAAACAGGAAAGAATCACTAGAGAAAAGTTTAGCTGGGCTCAAAACACAATTGAACAGATCACAAGTAAGGGCACCATTCAAAGGAACCGTAGAAACAGTGAATGTAAGATTGGGTGAATTGGTGCAACCAGGTACACCGATGTTCCAGTTTGTAGGGGAAAGTGATCTGTTTATAGAAGCTGATATTTCTGAAAGATATGTTGGTATTGTAGGTAAGGGTGATTCGGTAGAGATTGCTTTTCCATCTATCAATCAAACTTTGAAAACCAAAGTATCTGCAGTAGGAGCAATTATCAATCCTAACAACAGGACATTCAAAGTAGAAGTATTTCTACCAAGAATGGACAATGTCAAGCCTAACATGATTTCGGTAGTGAAAATCAACGATTATGAAAGCGCAGGTGCCATTACGGTTCCTAATTACCTCGTGCTCCAGGATAGCAAAGGAGATTATGTATTTGTAGTAGAAAATGAGGTTGCCAAGAAAAGATACATCACGAGAGGAATGACCTACAAGGAAATCACCGAAATAAAAGAAGGACTCAATGGAACGGAAGTTTTGGTAGATAAAGGTTTTAGAGAAGTTGGAGACAATTTTAGTGTAAACATTACTCAATAATTTTTCTCATGTCTAATCAAGAAGAAAAGAAAAAAGGAGTCATACGTCAGTTTGGTTTGAGTTCACTTTCTGTGGACAATCAGACTTCTGTGGTCATATTGGTATTTATCATTACCGTACTGGGTATCATGGCATACAAGACCATGCCCAAGGAGAGTTTTCCAGAGATAGTTATTCCTACAGTCTATGTGGGTACTGCATATCCAGGCAATTCTCCTGTGGATATGGAGAATCTGATCACAAGACCTATAGAAAAGGAATTGAAAGGATTGAATAATGTCAAAGACATCAAATCCACCTCTGTGCAGGATTTTTCATCAATTGTCATTGAATTCAATCCAGGTGTAGAGATTTCCAAAGCGATACAGGATGTCAAGGATGCAGTAGACAAGTCAAAAAGTGAGCTACCAAATGACCTAGATCAAGATCCTGATGTGATTGAGATAAATACCTCAGATTTCCCGATTATGAATGTGAATATTTCGGGAAATTATACTGAGGAGGAGCTGAAGAAGTTCGGAGAATATCTAGAAGATGAAATTGAAAAGCTTCCTGAAATTTCCAAAGCTGAATTAAGGGGTACCATAGAAAGAGAAATCCGAATTGATGCTGATATTTTCAAAATGGAAGCTCTAGGTGTTGCCTTTTCTGATATATCCGAAGCAGTAGGTCAAGAGAATCTAACCATATCAGGCGGTAACTTGCTAGCAGGTGATTTTAGAAGAGCATTGAGGATAGCTGGTGAGTTTCAAGATCCAATGGAATTGCTTGATATCATTGTCAAGACTGAAAATAATAGAATCGTCTATCTCCGTGATGTAGCAGAGGTAAGTGATACTTATAAAGAGAGAACTTCTTACGCTCGAAGCAACAAGCTTCCAGTAGTGACTGTCAATGTAATCAAAAGAAGTGGCGAAAACTTACTGGACGCTTCTGATAAGATTAAAGAAATCATTGAACGAGCCCAGGCCAATCGCTTTCCAGATGATTTGGAAATCAGCATTACCAATGATCAATCCAAGCAAACACGTTCTCAGGTCAATGACCTAGAGAATAGTATCATCTTTGGGGTAATTTTGGTGATTTTGGTCTTGATGTTTTTCCTAGGTTTCAGAAATGCCCTTTTTGTAGGCATAGCGATTCCACTTTCCATGTTTATTTCATTCCTCATTCTCAATGCTTTTGGGATTACGTTGAACTTAATGGTGTTATTCGCCTTGATTCTTGCTTTGGGGATGTTGGTGGATAATGGCATCGTAGTGGTAGAAAATATCTATCGTTTGATGCAAGAAGGAAAACCAGCTATTCAGGCTGCAAAAGAAGGGGTAGGGGAAGTGGCTTGGCCTATCATCACATCCACTGCCACCACATTGGCTGCGTTCTTGCCTTTGGCTTTTTGGGATGATTTGATTGGAGAGTTTATGAAATACCTCCCGATTACCCTGATCATAGTTTTATCATCTTCATTATTTGTTGCTCTAGTTGTGAATCCAGTATTGACTTCATTGTTAATGAAAGTACAAGATGTAGACATGATTAAGCCAAAGAAAAAGCCATTGGTAGTTGCTTTGGTTTTATCCATTTTTGGGATAGTTTTCTACATCTTTGGATGGATATCAATGGGTAATCTTGCGATGATTGGTGCATTGCTCACTGTTTTCAATGTATTGTTACTTAGAAAAGCGATCAGGTGGTTTCAGAATGTGTTTTTGGTGAAATTAGAGAACATCTATGAAGCAACCTTGTTTTTTGCACTTGAAGGTAAGAAACCTTACGTATTCTTTGCAGGGATCAATTTGCTCTTAATATTATCAGTAGGCTTGCTCATTGTGAGATCACCAAAGGTCTTGTTTTTCCCTGACAATGAACCTGCTCTTGTCAATGTCTTTATTGAAAAGCCAATAGGTACTGACACAGAAGCTACAAATAATTTTGTACTCTCTATGGAAGACGAATTGATGGAAGTACTGGCACCTTATTCAGACATCATAGAATCAGTGATCACACAAGTTGGCGAGGGTACAGGTGATCAGTCTGAGGGACCAAGTATTGCTAACACGCCTCATAAAGCAAAAATCACAATCAGCTTTGTGGAAACTCAATTTAGAAAAGGTGTGAATACAAATCTGGTAATGGAGGAAATTCGCGATTTGGTTGAGAAATACCCTGGTGTCTTATTTACTGTGGATAAACAGAGAGATGGCCCACCAGTTGGGAAAGCAATCAATATAGAAGTAGCTGGAGAGAATTTTGAAGAATTGATCGCTTATGTTGGGGAGTTTAGAGAGTATCTGGTGTCTGCTAATATTGCAGGTATAGAAGAGCTTAAAACTGACCTCGAGTTGGGAAGCCCAGAAGTAGTTCTTAATATCGATAGAGAAAAAGCTAGAAGGTTTGGCTTATCTACCTCTACTATAGCCAATGAACTGAGAACTGCGCTATTTGGTCTAGAAGTATCCAAGTTCAAAGATGGAGAAGATGACTATCCAATTCAATTGAGGTTGAAAGACGAATACAGGTATGATTTGAATTCATTGATCAATAAGAAAATCAACTTTAGAGATAAGTTCGGTAATCAAAAAGAAGTGCCAATCTCAGCGGTAGCAACCTTAGAATATGGCTCTACTTATGGTTCAGTGAAGAGAAAGGATTTAGAGAAAGTAATCTCCATTTTCTCTAATGTAACTGATGGATTTAACCCTACAGAAATCAATAATCAGTTGAAAGATCTGGCATCACGTCATACGAGACCAGAGGGAATTACAGTAAAATTTACAGGAGAGCAGGAAGAGCAAGCAAAGTCTCAAGCTTTCTTGATGCGCGCTTTATTTATTGCTGTGTCAGTGATTTTCTTCATTATTGTTGCACAATTCAATTCTGTAACTACGCCATTTATCATCATGGCATCCGTGATTTTGAGTACTATTGGTGTGTTTTTGGGTTTGGTAATTTTTAATATGGATTTCGTTGTCATCATGACCGGAATTGGGATTATCTCACTTGCTGGGGTAGTTGTGAATAATGCCATCGTTTTGATTGATTATACCAACTTGGTGAGATCTAGAAGGAGAGAGGAATTAGGACTAGAAGATGGGGAGTTTCTGCCATATGATGAACTATTGAGTAGCATCATTCAGGGAGGAAAAACCAGATTACGACCAGTATTGCTGACTGCTATCACTACCGTATTGGGATTGATTCCATTGGCTATAGGTATGAACATCAATTTTGCAACTATGCTATCCCAATTTGACCCGCAATTCTACATTGGTGGTGATAATGCAAGTTTTTGGGGTCCGATGGCTTGGACTGTGATTTTTGGGTTAACCTTTGCTACCTTTTTGACGTTAGTCATCGTACCTGTCATGTATTTATTGGCAGATAAATTAAACATGTTGATTCGTAGATTCAAATAGCATGATTTAATAAAGGTTGGTGGTTTTAAATGATTAAACCCTTGGGATATTATCTCAAGGGTTTTTAATTTTGTATTCTATAAATTTTTAAATAAAAGCACATGGATTTAAACTGGTTTGTACTTTATACGACCTCAAGAGCTGAGAAGAAAGTAGCGCAAAGATTACAGGATAAGGGATTAGAGGTTTTTTTGCCCATGGTAGAGGAATTGAGACAATGGTCTGATCGCAAAAAGAAAGTACAAAAGGCACTCTTTAATGGTTACCTTTTTGTGAAAACTTCCAAACCCAATCTTTGGCAGTGTTTACAAACTCCCGGAGCTGTAAAGTTTGTCCATTTCAACGGAGAACATGCCACAGTTCGTGAAGAAGAGATCAAAATGATCAAGCGTATTTTGGAAACTGGTGTAGCCGTAGAAACGGATAACTCTGAGATAGCGCCTGGTGAACAAGTGAAAATCATCGGCGGAGCACTCGAAGGCATGTCTGGAGAATGCATCAACAAGGGGAATAAAGATTATTTTATTATCCGTGTTCCCGGCATCAATCAAAACTTAGTCGTAAATATTCCAAGGAAGTTTTTGGAAGTGATTTAGTTCAATTTTGAGACTTTATTATTCTTCAAAAGCTTTATTGATTTCTTCCTCAGTCATTCTAAGTTTGCTTTTACACTGCTTGACTAAGTCGGCAGCTTCTTTGACAAGTACAGATAATTGGTCAATGCCTTCTTCTCCTGATTCTAGAATGCCAACAATTTCTTCGATGCGCTTGACTGCTTTGTCATAGCTGATTTGATTATTTTCCATGTGATGATATTTGATTGATGGTACTTTTGATTTGTTGCTTATTTGTATAGGTGATCATTTCATCACCTGCTTGAATTTCTTGTAGGTGAATAGGCTTCCCAAGCACTTCAGAGCGAGTATAGCCTTTTTTGAAAAAGGATGCTGGATCTAAGTTATTGATACTTCGCTCAAGGTTATCAATGTTTTTTAGCTGTGAATTGATGACACTTATGCTTTCCTTTTTGAGGTTAAGTGCTAGTTTTTCTATTTGATAACTATTGAAATTCAGTTGATTGGATGCAATGCTTTTGATTTGAGCAATTTTCATTGAGAGCGTTTCACTAGCCCTGAGCAATTGTTGTCGACTGATATTTTTCAATTTGGACTCTGAGTCAATGAGTTTTCGATCTTCCCACTGAAGGATTTGTTTGGTATATCGCTCTATTTGCTTCATTGAAGAAAGAACCTGCTCTTCAAAATCCATGAATCCTGAAAGAATGAATTCAGCTGCTGCAGTTGGGGTCTTGACTTTGGTATGTGCCACCAAATCAGCGATGGTTTCATCTCTTTCATGTCCTATCCCTGTAATGATTGGTATGGGGAATTTGGCAATAGC
Source organism: Belliella pelovolcani (assembly GCF_900156785.1). Lineage (GTDB taxonomy): Bacteria > Bacteroidota > Bacteroidia > Cytophagales > Cyclobacteriaceae > Belliella > Belliella pelovolcani. Next base: position 155,967 of record NZ_FTOP01000009.1, read on the forward strand.
CATGGCTAAATCGTAATCATCAAAACAATCTAAGTCCATTTGCGCACCTCCACCACGTATGATCACTACCAAATTGAAGCCTAGCTCCTGACTAAGTTCTTCAATTTGATCCAAGGCATAAATGATTGTCTTGGCTGCACCTTCCCCTTGAAGTGTAGCCTGAAAGAGTCGGTGATGCACGCTGTAACCATACCTGTTGGTTTGTAGCTGCTGAATAAAGTCTCCATAACCAGCAGCTGATTGGCTACTTATGACTGCTACTTTTTGAGGGACCAGTGGCAGTTCAAAGCGCTTATTCATTTCCATCATGCCTTGATGCGTGAGTCTGTCGATGATCTCTTGCCTTATTCTGGCTCTCTCTCCTAAAGTGAAGTTAGGATCAATATCTTTGATGTTGAGACTTAATCCATAGAGTTCGTGGAAAGTTACAGTGGCCAAAGCAAGTATTTTCATACCTACTTTTAGTGCTTGCCCAGTGGTTGCTTGGAACCTGCCAGCAATTGTTCTAAAGGAATATTGCCAAATATTAGCCCTTACTTTTGCACGTACTTGATTGCCACTTTTCTCCACCAGTTCCAAATAGGCATGACCTTGTGCTGCCATTTTAAGCTCACCTATTTCGGCCACAATCCAGTAGTTGGGTGCTAATTGTTGTTCTAAGGTACCCTTTATGATTTGATTAAGTTCTAAAAGTGATATGGCTTGTTGCATGATGGAAAATTAGCTAAAAAAAGAAAAACTCCATCAATGAAATGGAGTTTAACTTCAATATTTAAGATAAGCCTGGCCTTTTACTTTTAAAGATTAAATTCCGATCATTGCCCCTTTTATCTTTGATTGAAGAGATGCTGAGGCCTTTACCAAGGGTAATCTGACGGCGTCTCCACATATACCAAGTTCATTCATTAGAAATTTCAGACCTACAGGATTGCTTTCTTCATACATCAATGGATTGATATCCAATAAGCTAAAAGTAGCTTTTCTTGCAGTCTCAAAATCTCCGTGACAAATGCTTTTAAAAGTAGCCGGATAGGCATTTGCCAAAACTGAAATTACTCCAGATCCTCCAATGGATCGCATGGCCAAGGTCAACATATCATCTCCAGAAATCAACAAGAAATCACTTGGCTTTGATGATGCGATTGCCATGCATTGCTCTAAGTTGCCACTCGCTTCCTTCATAGCAATGATATTGGGATGCTTCGCCAATTCCAAAGTCGTAGCAGCCGTCATATTGGTTACTGTTCTTCCTGGTACATTATAGAGAATCACTGGTACTGGACATGCATCTGCTATCGCTTGATAATGTGCTATGATACCGCTTTGTGAAGGTTTGTTATAATATGGGCAAACGGATAAAATTGCATCTATACCTTTGAAATCTGTTGTCTTGATTTCTTCTAAAACAGCAGCAGTATTGTTGCCCCCCAATCCATATACGACAGGAAGTCTTCCAGCATTGATTTTCAAGGATGCAGAAAGAATTTTTCTTTTTTCATCCTTTGTCATGGTGGCTGATTCCCCTGTAGTTCCTTGCACTACCAAGTAATCTGCTCCACCCTCGATCACATGATTGATCAGTTTTTCTAACCCATCAAAGTCGATGGTATAATCTTCATTCATCGGCGTAATCAACGCCACACCTGTACCTACTAGGTTTAACATGCTGCTTTAATTTTTATAAAGTATTCTAGTAATTTCTGACTATTCACTTTTAAGTCCTTTTCGTCTTTGCTCAGCATCAAATCCAATAAATCTTTATTTTCGGGTGAAAAGAAGCCGATTTTGAACTGGGCCGTAGCATGAAGGAGCAAATAAAGTAAATAAGGGTCAAGGTTTAAAGAGGGAGTCAAAATAAAATCGAGATTTTTAGATAAAAATCCGTTGATTTTGTCATTTGGCTTACCAAATAGGCCAAAATCCTTTTCAGATATTCCGTTTTCGTTTTCTAGTTTGCTGTAAAATAGACTGTAAATTTCAATTTGGTTACCAAAGAAATTTCTGATCTGTTCTTCAATGATTTCTACATCATTTAGATTTTGTGCTAGGATTCCGATAGCAGCTACATTTTTGGGAAAAGGCTTATCTGTAACTGTCTCCCTCAGTTTTGCTTTGTTCTGCCTTTGGATAAAATATTTCTTTATAAAATTCATTTACATTTTAACTTTCTACCATTTTGAGGAAATCAGCTTCTGAAATTAGCTTGACTCCCAGCTTTTCTGCTTTTTCTTTTTTGCTAGGCCCCATGTCTTCGCCTTCAATGATGAAATCTAGCGTTTTAGATACAGATTTGACATATTGACCTCCGTGACTTTCTATGAAGTCTATAATCTCGTCTCTCTTGAAATGGTTCAATTTACCAGAAGCGAGTATTTTCTTGCCAGCCAAAGCATTGCCCAGCGTGGTTTTTTCTACTTCTTCGATTTCAAATTTTAACCCTTGTGCTTTGAGACGTTCAATGACTTCAAGATTTTGTGTTTCTGAGAAATAATCTTGGATACTCAAGGCCAGAGTTTCACCTACACCGTTGATTTCTAATAGGGCGTCCACGCTAGCAGTTTGTAGCGCATCGAGACTTTTGAAAGCTCTTGCGAGAATCTGAGCTGTATTTTCACCAATATTTCTGATCCCTAGTGCAAAAAGCACCTTTTCAAATGGCTGTGCTTTTGACGCTTTGATACCCTCCATCATATTGCTGATGACGCCTTCTTGGAATGTGTTGGCTTTGAGTTTTTTGATACGATCGTCTTGATCGGAGCTCAGTGTTATACCAGTTTTTAAGATGATTCCATGGATAGTATTCTCTTTACTTGCCAATTCCTTCAGTCTACTTATGCCTACTTGTTTGCCTACAATCAAGTTTAGTACGATGGGTACAGGCAAAAAGTCTTCTAGTTTAGGAAATGAATAGGCTTCAAGTAGACTTTCAAGCATTTGGATAGTGCCTATATTTTGGGCTACTTTTTTCTTGCTCTCACGAATAAAGTACTGGAAATTTTTGAGGGTTTGTCCTAAGGTGTTTTCTGTCTCAGCATCCAAAAATTGATTGATAGCACTCAAGGAGATCCCCTCTGTCAATGCAAATAGAGATTTGTTCAATGAAATGTACAACATTCCTTCATCTGTCTTTTGGTATTGATCTTGGTTCATTTCCAGACCTAGCAGCTCCTCTGTCTTTTGCTCCAAATCATAGATATCTGCAAAGTCTGCGATATAACCTTGATCGATCAATGCTCGGATGCGTTCTGTTCCCATAGAATCTATGTCCATGGCTCGCTTATGCACAAAATGTTCAATCCTCCCAAGTAATTGTGGAGGGCAGCTATGTGTATTAGGGCAATAGTGCTTGGCCTCTGACTCTTTTCTCACCAATGCTGTGCTGCATTCCGGACAGTGGGTGATGTACTGAATAGGCTTCGTATTGGGTTTTCTTTTCTCGATTGAAACAGCCGTGATTTTTGGGATGATCTCGCCACCTTTTTCCACATGCACAATATCCCCTTCATACAGTCCAAGTCTTTCAATTTCGTTCGCATTATGAAGAGAAGCTCTTTTGACGGTAGTTCCAGCTAATTGAACAGGAGAAAGGTTGGCTACTGGAGTGATAGCTCCTGTACGCCCAACTTGATAAGTGATAGAAAGTAGCTCGCTTTCTGCGCTTTCTGCTTGATATTTGTAAGCGATGGCCCATCTTGGAATCTTTGCGGTGTAGCCTAATTCTTCTCTTTGGTCATAGTCATTGACCTTGAGCACCACGCCATCAGTATCCAAGGGTAATTCGTGTCTTTTTTCTCTCCATGATTCAATAAAGGTCAAGACCTCCTTGATTCCCTTGCATTTTTGATAAGTAGGGGAGACATTGAAACCCCAATTTTCAAGTAAACGCATGGCCTGATCATGCTGTGTGATATCCCCCTCGTCTGCTATCAGTTGGTAGAAGTAGCAATTCAATCTCCTCTTGGCGACAATGCTGCTATCTTGCATTTTCACAGTACCCGAAGCTGCATTCCTTGGATTGGCTAGTAGTGCTTCACCTTGTGCTTCACGCTCTGCGTTGATTTTATCAAATTCCTTTCTTGGTAGAAATATTTCGCCCCTTACTTCAAACTTCTCAGGAATCTGATCACCTTTGATCACAATAGGAATATTTCTAATGGTCTTGATATTCTCAGTCACTACGTCTCCTCTTGTACCATCTCCTCTAGTGACTGCTCGCATAAGTTTTCCCTTTTCATATATCAAACTGATCGCCACACCATCAAACTTCAATTCGCAGAAATACTCAAAATCTCTATGCCCAAGTCCTTTGGCTACTCTTTCGTCAAATGCTAATAGTTCTTCCTCTGAATAGGTATTACCCAAAGACAACATCCGTGATTCGTGGACTGCTGTTTCAAATTCCTTGGTAATCGTACCGCCAACACGCTGAGAAGGACTGTCTTCTTTCAAAAATTGAGGGAATTCTGTTTCTAGTCGAATCAGCTCTTCCAACAGTTGATCAAATTCAAAATCAGAGATTTCGGTTCTATCTTCTTGATAATAGAGGTGATTGTGGTAATTGATCTGCTGGGAGAGGGATTCAATTCTAGCCTTAGCCTGTTCTGGCGTCATATTTCAAATACTTTGGGTCTGCGATGATCTTCAAAACCAAAATTAAGCTTTGCCTATGAAAGCACAAAGCTTTTGTGATGGATGAACAACCTAGATAAGAATAAGTAATTTGATTTGAATGTCTATATTTGTCCTCAATTCTGAGATAATGAGTAAGAAAACTGAAATAGAAGCCAAAATTTTGGATGTAGCCTATAAGCTTTTTGTGAAGCAAGGCTATAAAAACACCACCATGGATGATATTGCTCAGGAATTGGGCATGAGTAAAAAAACACTCTACAAGTATTTTCCGGGAAAGTTAGAATTGCTTGCCGCTGCTTTTGAACTGTTGAAAAATAGATTGACTACAAAAGTCGAAACGCTGTTAGAGAATCAATATATTCCTTTTACTGCTAAATTAAAGTCATTTCTCACTGTTGTGGCCAATGATTTAGCACCGATCAATCCTGAATTATTGGAGGATCTTAGAGAGCACGCTCCTGAGATTTGGGGGGAGCTTCAAGATTATGTTAGAGATTCAGCATACCTCAGGTTTCAGAAATTAATACAAGAAGGAATTGATAAAGGATTTGTGATATCAGGGATGAATAAAACTCTGATTGTATTGGTCTATGCATCGGCAATCCAAAACTTGATCGATCCCAAATTTTTAGCTCAGTTTCCAAGAGAAATGCATGAAAATATGAACCTGAAGACTTCCGAACTTTTTGATCAGGCCATTCAGATCATCTATCAGGGTATCTTGACAGATGAAGCACGAGAAGAGTTCCAAAAAGTTTAATTACACCATTCAGAGCCCTTATTGCTCGTCAAATATGCTATCTTTGCACGCTATGAACAAGAAAGATTTCAAAAGATATACAGTCACTTCAGCACTTCCTTATGCCAATGGCCCTTTACATATTGGACATTTGGCGGGTTGCTATATTCCTTCAGATATCTATGTCAGATACTTACGTTCCCTAGATAGGGATGTAGCTTATGTCTGTGGTTCTGACGAACATGGCGTAGCTATCACCATCAAGGCGCAGAAGGAGGGAATCAGTCCTCAAGAGGTAGTGGATCGCTACCATGAAATGATGAAAAGTAGTTTTAAGGAATTCGGTATTAGTTTTGACCACTATTCAAGAACATCTGCGAAAATTCATCACGAAACAGCCTCGGACTTTTTCAAGGACCTTTATGAAAAAGGAGAGTTTTTAGAACAGTCTACAAAGCAGTATTTTGACGAAGAAGCGGGACAATTTTTGGCAGACCGATACATAGAAGGTACTTGTCCAAAATGTGGTCATGATGGTGCTTATGGAGATCAGTGTGAAAAATGCGGAAGTTCCCTCAGCCCAACTGAGTTGATCAATCCCAAGTCTAAACTAAGTGGGAATACGCCTGTACTAAAAGAAACCAAGCATTGGTTTTTGGATTTGGCAAGGTACACGGAATTTTTGAAGCATTGGATTCTAGAAGAGCATCAGGAAGATTGGAAAAATAATGTGCTGGGTCAGTGTAGGTCATGGTTAGAAGCTGGAGATGGCTTACAGGCTAGGTCTATGACAAGAGACCTGGAATGGGGAATACCGGTACCTGTGGAAGGAGCGACAGGAAAAGTGCTCTATGTTTGGTTTGATGCGCCTATTGGTTATATTTCCTCTACTAAGGAATGGGCAGCCGAGCAAGGAAAAGATTGGGAACCATATTGGAAGGACGAAGACACCAAACTGGTTCATTTTATTGGCAAAGATAATATTGTCTTTCATTGCATCATTTTTCCAGCTATTCTTAAAACACACGGGGGATATGTGTTACCTGATAATGTACCTGCCAATGAATTTTTGAACTTGGAAGGAGATAAGATTTCCACTTCTAGGAATTGGGCGGTATGGTTGCATGAATATCTGGAAGAGTTTCCCGGGAAGCAGGATGTATTGCGTTATGTTTTGACAGCCAATGCTCCTGAGACGAAGGATAATGACTTCACTTGGAAGGATTTCCAATCTAGAAATAACTCTGAATTGGTTGCCGTATTTGGCAACTTCGTAAATCGTGCTGTGGTACTTACGCACAAGTTTTTTGATGGAGTGGTGCCAGCTAAGAGCGAATTGACTGCTTATGATCAGGAAGTATTGGCTGGCTTGAAGGAGTTTCCCGAGAAAATAGCGGCATCCATAGAGCGCTATAGGTTCAGAGAGGCACTTTCTTTTGTGATGGATTTTGCTCGATTAGGTAACAAATACCTTGCGGACACAGAGCCGTGGAAAACGATCAAAGAGGACAAAGTTAGAACAGGTACCATTTTGAATATTGCCTTGAACATTGCGGCCAACTTGGCAGTGGTGGCTGAGCCTTTTTTGCCTTTCACCTCAGAGAAGATTTTCAATATGTTCAATTTGAAAGGTTTGAAATGGTCAGATGCTGGTGATATCAATACACTCAAGGCTGGAGATTCCATCAATTCGGCAGCCCTGCTTTTCGATAAAATTGAGGATCAAGTAGTAGAAGCACAGGTAAATAAACTCCTAGAAGCTAAGAAGCAAAACGAATTGGCCAATGCAGTGGCAGCGCCTATGAAAGAGATCATTACATATGATGATTTTGCTAAGTTGGATATGCGTGTGGTAACAGTTCTCACAGCTGAGCCTATGCCCAAATCTAAGAAGCTACTCAAACTAACTGTTGATACTGGTCTTGGTAAGAAAACCGTACTTAGTGGAGTAGCGGAGTATTTCAAGCCAGAGGATTTGATAGGTAAGCAAGTCACCATGCTGATCAATCTAGCTCCAAGAAAAATGATGGGTATAGATTCAGAAGGGATGATCTTGATGGCTGAAGATAGAGACGGAAGTCTAAGATTACTTCTACCGGGTTCTCCTACGACAGAGGGAAGCAGTATTAGTTAATGATTTGAATACACTTGTATTAATGTCGTTTAGATAAGACTACAAGTTGAATTTAAACTTTTCCAAAGTTGGGTTAAAAGTAAATACAAACATTGTTCACAAATCTGAACTTTGGAAAAGTTATCCTAAACTAAACGAAATTGAAACTCGTATTGAATTCCATAGTTTATAAAAATAAAGCCTGACTCCAAGTCGGGCTTCATTTTTTTGAAGTGAGAGAACTATTTCCGACTTGTTGTAGTATAACAGAAGGTAAATATTATAATATATGAATCAATTAGGAGGGATTATTTTTCTCACAGCAGTTTTCTTGTTTTCTACTTTTCTTAATTGGTATGTTTTCCAAGCATTCAAAACCATACTTATAGGTTTGGAGTCTGAGAAGGTGAGACAGCTAAGCTTTATAAGCTATTGGGTGATTTTTGGAGGGATTACTTTATGGGTGATTTACACATTTGTCCGGATTTTTCAAGCAGGAGAGATTTCCGCAGACCATCAGCAGGTCTTGAACGTATTTCTTACCGTAGCTGTCACTCAATTGGTCTGTACAGCATTTCTTTTTGGAGAAGATATCATTAGAAATATCCAAGCAGGCATTTCTTTGGTTTTCAATGGGAAAGCAGCCACTGAGTTTCCGACTAGGGTCAAATGGCTAAGTGTATTGGCATTGACAGTTTCGATGATACCTTTCAGCAGTTTTGTTTATGGCATTGCTAAAGGCAAATATAATTTCACTGTTCATCGTGAAGTCATTTATTTTGAAGATTTGCCAGAGGCTTTTGATGGATTCACGATCACACAGCTTTCAGATATTCATGCGGGTAGTTTCAAGGACTTTGAAGCAGTGCAGAAAGGTGTAGATCTAGCCAAGGCGCAAGGTTCTGATTTATTTGTTTTTACAGGGGATTTGGTCAATCATCATGCTGAAGAGATTGAACCTATGATTCCAATTTTTGCTCAGATCAAGGCTCCTTACGGGCAGTTTTCAATCATTGGAAACCATGACTATGGAGATTATGTGAGCTGGGAATCTGCTGCTGCCAAGCAGGAGAATTTTGAGAAATTCAAAAACCAACACGAGCGCCTAGGTTATAGGCTACTCATCGATGAGCATACCAAGATTGAAAAGGAGGGGCAATTCATCACTCTCGTGGGTGTGCAGAACTGGGGAGTGGGCTTCCAATCCAAAGGAGATTTGGAGAAAGCTTTGGAAAATACCAGTACCTCGGATTTTAAGATTTTGCTTTCACATGATCCATCGCATTGGGATCAAGAAGTGAAAAAGCATTCAAACAAAATCCATCTGACACTTTCAGGTCATACGCATGGAATGCAGTTTGGAATAGAAACACCATTGATCAGATGGAGTCCTGTACAGTATCGATATCCCAATTGGGCAGGTTTGACTTCATTTGAAGATAAATTTTTGTATGTGAATAGAGGTTTTGGTTTTCATGCATTCTCAGGTAGGGTGGGGATATGGCCAGAAATTACTGTAATAGAATTGAGGAAAAAATAGTTTGAGAAACCAATTTCAAAGCTTCTTGGTTTTATCTATATGATAACTTTGGTACTTGCTTTTTCTATCCTTATGAATTTTTCACAGGACTCAATACAATCTTTAGAAGACCTAAAGTGGAAGTATAGAATTGTTCTTGCTTTCCAAGATGAGGATCTTTCAAATGATATTGTATCAGATTCGCTTCAAACTAGCATTGAAGAAAGGAAAGTTGCATATTTCCTGATTGATGGTAAACATGTAGTTGCTAACGTTGAAGCGGATTTCTCGGAAGCTTATATTCGACAATTGCATACAAGGTATAAAATGGGAGCAAAGAATGATTGTTGGCTCCTTATTGGACTTGATGGTGGAGTAAAGCTTAGGAAAGATAATGGATTAGATTGGCCATTGATTTTTAAAACCATTGATTCTATGCCTATGAGAAGGTCAGAGGGAAGAAAAATTAATGGTTATTAAGTATAACTTTTTTTATAAATTATTTAAATATTTTTAATAAACATGAAAAAATACCTACTAGTAGGTATTTTTTTGTAGTAATGTTCTCTATAATTTTAGCTGTAATTTAAACTTGAGCGAATGAAATTCTTTTACCTCAGTACTAGAAGTAATGACGACGGTTTTTTCGAAATTCATGAAAGAGGGTGTGAGCATATTCCTGATCCTGTGAATAGAGATTATTTAGGACCTTTTAACAATGGTGATGAAGCTTTAAGGAAAGCACTCACCATGAACCCTCAGTCAATTAAATGTAAGTCTTGCTGTCAAGTACGTAAAAGCACGCTCGCGGCAATCAAGAAAGAGCTGTAAACAGTTTAGCTCTTTTTCAATATTGTTCTAACATGTATTTGATAATGTCTGTCGTGGTGACAATTCCTACCAATTCTTCCCCTTTGATAACTGGAAGTGCATGAAATTCTTCGACTGCAAATATGGTAGCTACTTCTTTGATAGACATATCATCCGTAACTGATTTGAGGTTGGAAGACATGACTTGCGGAATGCTGAGGATTTCCAAAATTGCTTCATCCGAATTATCTTGATTGTCAAACAATGCACCAAAGGTAAGTCTGTTGATATCAGTTCTACTGATCATTCCTACTACTTTCTTCTCATTCAATACAGGTAGGTGCCTTATTTTATGTTTTCTAAACATATTGATGACTTCTCCCAAATGAGCATCTTGCTGAATCGTATACACATGAGTAGTCATGATGTTGGCTATTTTCTCGTTCTTTTTCATCTCCCTAGTGATTGATTTTTACTATAGCTAAGCTAGGAATTTCAATTACAAAAAATCATGATCAAAGTCAGTCTAATTTATGAGATTTTATACTTTATAGCACCAATTTTATTTTTCTAAAATTGCTTCTTTAACTTCAGCTTTAGGAAGTGAAAAATAGAATGTACTCCCAAAACCCTCCTGACTTTCAACCCATATTCTTCCCCCATTGACCTCAGTATAGTATTTACATAGGCTAAGCCCTAAACCAGTTCCTTTTTCTCCTGTGGTTCCAGTTTTACTTTCTACCAGGGTATTTTTGAATAATTTCTTCACCAGATCTTGATTCATACCAGTGCCATAGTCCTGTACACTGATGATGACCTCTTTATCAGAGGAACTTGACTTTATCAAAATCTCACCACCCTCCTTAGAATATTTAATCGCATTGCCTATTAGGTTTCTTAGTATGACTTGTACTTGATCATTGTCTGCCAAGACCTCCGAATCATTTTCAACTTCGGCTTTGATAATTATCCCTTTTTGATCTGTCAAAGTAGAAAAGAAATCCTGTAGGGTTTTGATACTTTTAGCTATTGAAATTTTCTTTGGATTGGTTTGCATCATTTTCATTTCTACCAAAGACCATTTCAAAAGATTATCTAAAACAAGCATAATTCCTCCTACATTCTTGTAGAGTTGGGGGAGCACCTCTCTAAACTCTTCCTCGTCCATCAAGTCATTTTGATAGAGTTCAAGTAATTGATGGAGACTGTTGATAGGGCCTCTCAAATCATGCCCGATGATACTAAAAATTTTTGCCTTTACTTGATTGGCTTTTTCTAGCTCAATAGACCTTTTTTCTGATCTTTCCTTTTCTCTTTTCTCCTTTTGATAATTTTTGTATAGAATAAAAGCTACGAAAAGGATGAACAGTGTGTAAACAATCAGAATATTTCTTTGAAATTTTTGAGCTTGAAGTTCTTTTTCGTTTTCTAAGTCTAAAGCTTTTTGTTCGGCCTTGATAATTGCAAGTTGCTTGTCATACTCGTATTCAGCTTGTAATTGGGCAGTTTTACTCTCTAGATTTTGAAGATCCAAACTGTCACGGTATGCTGTAAAAGCTTGATAGTTTTGTAGAGCACTTAGATACTTCCCTTCCCTCTCGTCAATTTTACTCAATGTATAATAGGAATCCTTTAAATCCTCCTTGGTTCCTAATTCTTTACCAAGGATAATAGCTGCCTCACTCATGTTTCTTGCAAGAGGCAGATTTCCTTGGCCTAGATAAAATTGACCTAGGTTATTTTTACTCCTTAGAATTCCTCTTTTATCGTTGAGTTCTTCGTCAATCTTAAGTGAAGCAAGGAAGTTTTCTTCTGCATTTTTGGAATCACCAATGCTTTGATAAATCATGCCCAAACTATTCATTGTGGATGATATACCTTCCTTATCTTCAATTTTTTTTGATATATCCAATGAACGACCCAATACCAACAATGCTGAATCATAAGCGGATCTGATTTCATAGATTTTACCAATGTTATGGAGGGTAACTGCAATTCCTCTTAGGTCATCCATAGCCTCTTTGATGCCAAGGGACTTTTGATAAAACGCAAGGGCTTCAGCATATTTCTCTTGCTTCTCGTAGATCAAAGCCATATTGTTATAAACAAAAGCGATTCCCAAGGAATCTTGAATAGATTCCGAGATTTTTAGCGCTTTAAGATTTGTCTCTAAAGCATTGATATAATTAGACTGAAAATAATAGATGGTAGCGATATTTTTCAAACTTGAAGTAATCCCTTTTTGATCATTGAACCGCTCTTTGATTTCAATGGAATAATTATAATAATCAATGGCTTGCGTATAATTACCCAGTTTGCTATAAACATTAGCGATGTTATTGTAACCTGATGCGATACCTTTTTCATCGTTCAGGGCTTTCCTGATTTCCAAAGCTTGTGTGTAATAATCAATAGCAGATGAATATTCTCCTAGAAAAAAACTCAAATTGCCAACATTATGAAGGCATTCAGAAAGCGCTTTAGGTTCTTCTTGATCTTTTAAAATTTCAATCGCTTTTAAATAATTAAAAAGTGCTTCACTGTATTCGTTATTTTGATAATATTCAAATCCTAAATCTCTATATTGGATGGCTAGCTCTAAACTATTAGCTTTTCCATTATCTATTAATTTTGTTATTATATTCTGGAGTTCCTTTGTTTTGGAATTTTGGGCTTGAACTTCTTCAAAACTGAAGATAGAGATCAGTAGAAAAGAGAAGTAAACGAAAATGGAATTAGTCATCTGAATATCAATGTTTAGGCAAAAATATTCAAATAAGTATAAATTAAAATCTATTTTAATGGAGTTATGTAAAATCTTCTAGATTCATATGAAACAAATAATATTGTATTCAATGCTAGTGCTTTTGGTTTATCCAACATTTGGACAAGAGCATAAAAGTGATTTTTTTGATTTGGTGCCTTATGTGACCACTCCCAAAAATGTGGTTGATGCCATGATGAAATTGGGTAATGTAAGCCAGGACGATGTAGTTTTTGACTTAGGGTCAGGAGATGGGAGGATTCCTATTGAAGCGGCTCGGAGATTTGGTGCAAGAGGACTAGGGGTAGAGATAGATGCTGAGCTAGTTGAAGAATCAAAAGCACTTGCAAAAGAAGCAGGTGTCTCGCATTTGGTTACATTTATTCAAGGAGATCTATTTGAATTGGATCTACACGAAGCTACTGTTCTTGTAATTTACCTATTTCCTGATATCAATTTGAAATTGAGACCAAGGCTTCAAAAACTTTCTCCAGGCACAAAAATCATAACGCACAATTATGATATGGGAGACTGGAAGCCAGATGAGCTAGTAGAAATAATGGGAGATGATGGGAAGCTCCATAAGCTCTTTCTTTGGGTGATTCCAGAAACAAAATAGCGATTTTTTTAGTCCTACAAATACTCTATCTTCAAAACTATGATTAATAAAGACAGCATTCAGCATACCTCAATTATCAACAATTTGACCAAGTATGTGGATTTTTCTGAAGAGGAGTTAGATAAGTTTTTTGAACTAGGAGAAACATCTTTTTACAAAAAGAATCAAACATTGGTGCATAAAGGAAAGGAGAGTAGCCCTTTTATTTTGATCAAAAAGGGCTGTTTGATGACTTCATATATTGATGAAGTTGACTTCAGACATGTGATCCAATTTGGAATAGACAATTGGTGGACGGGTGATTTGAACAGTTTTATGAATAACGTACCATCCATATATTCCATCAAAGCAATGACAGATGTTGAAGTATTGACTTGGAACAAGGTGAATTTTGATCTTCTTTGTGCATCTAGTCCCAATTTTGAAAAATATTTTCGAATTCTTTTTCAAAACTCCTTGATAAGCCATCAGAAAAGAATCATAAGAAATATTTCTTTTTCAGCTGAGCAAAAGTACCTCACCTTTCTCAAAAATTATCCTAGACTAGAGTTGATTGTGCCTCAAAAATACATTGCCTCATATCTTGGAATTACACCAGTATTTTTGAGTAATCTCAGAAAAAAGCTATCAGGTAAGTAATGAAATATTAATCTAGATTAATAAAAACCGATTAAACTCAATAAATCAACTGGATTTTGAAACATTGAAAAAATTTGGAGGGTTTGACATTTAAGTATTACAATTAAAACAAAACCCAAAAAACCATGAATAATCCTGCTGATTACATCACAGGGCTACATCACTTGACTGTGAGTGTAGGCTCTGCCCAAGAAGATATTGACTTTGTGACCCAAGTATTGGGCATGCGAATGATCAAGCAAACGGTACTGTTTGACGGAGCAGCTAGTATCTATCACCTTTACTATGCTAATGCAGACGCAGAAGTAGGCTCCGTATGGACTACATTTCCTTTCAAAAAAGCCGGCGTTTACGGTAGAAAAGGTTCTGGCCAAATTGAGACATCGTCCTTCTCTGTACCCACTGCTTCACTAGAGTTCTGGGTAAAGCACCTCAATAAGCACAATGTCCCTCACTCTGGTATCATCGAAAGATTCGGAGATAAAATGATCACTTTCGAAGATCGATGTGGGATTGGCATGGCTGTGGTAGGTTGTGACAATGACAATAGGAATGCATGGGAAACTGAGGAGATTTCCAAAGAAAATGGCATTAGAGGGCTGTTTGGTGCGACCATCCGCTCACGAGATATCATAGAAATGGATTTTTACCTAACCAAAGTACTCAATTTCAGCAAAGTAGGGCAGGACGGAGACTTCCATAGGTACCACATCAAAGATGGAGGCGCTCAGAAAACCATAGAACTACACCATGTGCCTGATATGGAGCAAGGATCTTGGACTTTTGCTGTTGGGATTCCACATCACATTGCCTTTGCTACTGCCAAGGACGAGCACAACCTTGAGTTGAAAGCGTACATTGAGGGATTTGGCTATACAGATGTGACTGAGCTTAAGGATAGAAATTATTTCCACTCAATTTACAATAGGACTCCTTCCGGAGCTTTGTTTGAGTTTGCTACTTCAGATATTGGATTTGCCATAGATGAAGAAGAGAACTTGCTTGGACACCAATTGCTACTACCTCCTGTATTTGAACACAGAAGAGAGGAGATTGTGAAGCCATTGGAAGAGATCGTTCTCCCTAAGTATTTGCAGGTGTAAAAATAAATTTGATAAAGGCTGATAACCGAAAATAGAACTGTTTGATTAAAAAAACCACCCTGTATAGAGGTGGTTTTTTTAATGGATATTTGTTATAAGTTCAATATTGATTTGATAGCATTGGGTAATTTATCCAACTGATCTGAATGCGCATCATGGGCCCGGAATGCTACATGGAAATCAGGCCGAATTAAGAGACAGCCGGATTCTGAAATTTCCCTTTGATCAGCCCATTCTCCATAGAGGTCTTCATAGTCCAATCCTGTTCCTATCGTTTTGATTTCAATATTTAACCCAAGGTTTTCATTGATTTGATTGACTACATCAATCCATTTTTCCCCACCTATTCCTGTGAGTAAGGTGAATTTGCCCTTGCCACAGATATCCAAAGTTGATATTCTGTGTCCGTCTTTTCCCAGCCAAACATGTGGAAGCCTGGCTCCAGGCCAAGTGGTAGCCTGGTAATATAGTTCTTTACAGCGACTGTATTCAGGTTCGGGTGTTCCATCACTGCTGATAGCCTTGGATTGATAGCGCTGGTTCAACTCCACACCATGACAGTTGAATTCATATGATTTGAATTGGATTGCCTTACGGAGTTTTTCCCTTTGCTCGATGGCGGTCAGGTTGTTTTCTTTCCTTTTAGCCATATTATTGAGCATTTCTACAGGATCATTGGTATCAGTCAATCCCAAAGACTCGAATATTGGCCCAAATTCAGCAATACTCTTATTGGCTCTTTGTACAATTTGTTTGGCAATGGGTGTACGCTCTTCGCTGTAGCTTTCCAGTAATTTTTCACCAGCTTGACCTTTCAGCACCATAGCCAGTTTCCATGCGATATTAAATGCATCTTGGACTGAAGTGTTGGAACCTAATCCATTGGAAGGTGGATGTCTGTGTATGGCATCACCCATACAAAAAACCCTCCCTTTGGAAATCTCTGTTGCCCAACAATTATTAACTGTCCAAGTGGATGTGGATTCTATTTCTATAGGTATGCTGTCGTCACCAACCAGCTTTTGGACAATTTCTTTGGCTTCTTGATCGCTTACTTCTCTTTTTCCTTCGGAAATATCATATCCCCATACAATCAGCCACCTGTTCCAAGGCCGCACCATTCTCACCAATCCCATGCCTATTCCTCCTACATTGGATCCTGGTTGAAGTACCCAATAAAGAACCGATGGCCTGTGCGCCACATATTTGGTGAGGTCCATTTTGAAGACAATATTCATACTACCTGCTACGCCCATTTCACCATCATATGGCAAACCTATGTCTTCTGCGACCTTACTTCTGCCGCCATCAGCACCGATAAGGTATTTCGCTCGTATTTGGTAGGTTTCGCCCGAAAGTCTATCTTGTACTGTAGCAGTTATGCCATCTTTATCCTGCTCTAAACTGATATATTCTGTGTCGAATTTGTAATGCGCGCCTTTCCTGGCAGCGTCGGCCATGATAATTGGCTCCAAAAGGTCTTGAGGAATGTCACAGATTTTGGTAGGGCTGGCCATGGTGTAATCTGCCATTCTTTGAGGGTGATTTCCCCAGGAATACAGCCTTCCCAATTCTTCCCCTGCCAAACTTTCGCAAAATACATTATTACCCATTAATTCTTGAGGAACTGCTTTTTCTATCACTTCTTCCTCTATGCCAAGATCTCTAAAAACTTCCATGGCACGTTGATTGGTGATATGGGCCCGTGGAGTATTGGCCAACCAATTGTATTTTGTTACGACCATATTTTGGATTCCATATGAACTGAGTAGGGCAGAGGTAGTCGAACCAGCTGGACCACTACCTACAATCAACACATCGGTATGGTATCGGATATTTTCCATTGTTGAGGTAAATTTTGGGTGGATAAATTCATGAAACAATTATAAATTAATTCATGTATAAATATTATATGTATATACAAACAATTTGATTTTGCTTTTGTTTTAAGAGAAATCATAAATACGATAAACCCATGAAAAAACTGACTGAAAAGAATCTCACCGAATCTGTATTGTCACAGATAAAGACAAATGATGCTCGTAAAGAAAAAATCTACAAATCCTTTATTAAGCACTTACATGATTTTGTCAGAGATGTTGAACCTACCCAAGAGGAATGGGCTCAAGCAATTTCATTTTTGACAGCAACCGGTCAGATCAGTGATGACAAAAGGCAGGAGTTTATATTACTTTCAGACATATTGGGTGTATCTATATTGGTAGATGCCATCAATCACAGGGCTCAGGAAGAAGTGACTGAGTCAACCGTTCAAGGGCCATTTTGGAGAGATGATGCTGATGTCATGGAATTGGGTGCAAATATTGCCCAAGGAGATGCTTTTGATAAAGGTGAGCCTACTGTGGTGCGTGGTAAAGTACTGGATTCTGATGGAAATCCAGTAGTAGGTGCAATTGTAGAGACATGGCAATCTGATGCAGATGGTTTTTATGATTTGCAACATGAAGATGTTGATAAAAACCTACGCGCCGTGTTCAAAACTGCTGCTGATGGAAGTTTTTGGTTTAGGACTATCAAGCCTTGTGCCTATCCTATTCCGGAT
The DNA here is from genome assembly GCF_900156785.1 of Belliella pelovolcani. Taxonomy (GTDB): domain Bacteria; phylum Bacteroidota; class Bacteroidia; order Cytophagales; family Cyclobacteriaceae; genus Belliella; species Belliella pelovolcani. Next base: position 173,468 of record NZ_FTOP01000009.1, read on the forward strand.
GATGGACCTGTTGGGAAATTCCTCAGAGATATGGGAAGACACCCGATGCGTCCGGCACATTTACATTTTATGATCAAAGCAAAGGGATTTAGGACACTTGTGACACATCTGTTCTTGGAAGGTGATGAATACTTGGAATCGGATACCGTATTTGCAGTGAAAGACTCTCTTATTGTCCCTTTTTCTGCTTCAAACGATAAAAATGAAGCAGCCTCTTTAGGTTTTGAAGTGCCATTTTACAAAGCCAACTACGATTTTGTACTGAAAAAAGAAAAATAAGATATCTCATCACAAAGACCAAAACCTATGAATCCTTTTAGCTATAAAACACATGCAGTCAAAGTCGTTTTTGGAAAGCGCACCCTAGAAGCCCTTCAGGATAATCTTCCGGAGGGAAGGGCTTTAAAGCTTGGAGTAATTGCAAGCAAGCGAAATGCTGATTTGGTGACTGAAATTGCCAAGATGGATGTGGTAGAGGCTGTATTTCACTTTGACAGGATCACTCAGCATGTACCGAGGACGCTGGTCGAGGAGGCAAAAGGTTTTTTTGTGGATAAAAAACCTGATATCCTTTTTTGCTTAGGAGGTGGATCAGCAATTGGATTAGGAAAGGCCTTGGTACTGGAAATAGATACCGAACTATGGGCTGCACCCAGTACATACTCAGGTTCAGAAATGACCAATATCTATGGGATCAGCGATGAAGGTGTCAAGACAGTCAAAAGAGATGATCGGGTGCACCCTAAGTTAGTCATATTTGATCCATATCTTTCTCTAGGGATGCCTTTGAAACTGGCTATCCCTTCTGCCTTCAATGCCATGGCGCACTTGGTGGAAGCGGTTTATTCACCAGAAAGCAATCCTATTACTGAAAACCTTACGCAACTTGGTTTGTCCAAGCTTTTCAGTGGCTTGAAAGAGTTGAAAAAGAAAGGCATACTAACACCAGAAATCAATCAAGAATTGTTATTCGGAGCTTATGTAGGAGGAAAGGTGCTCTGTGAAGTAAGCATGGGTTTACATCATAAAGCAGCACATGTATTGGGTGGTAATTTTGGATTAGAGCATTCTCATATCCATACTTTATTGTTGCCTTATGTGCTTGAATACCAATGGGAATACTTGGATGACTTGCAGCAGAACTTGTACAGTGAAGCATTTGGTTTCGGACATCCACCATCCATAATTAGGGATTTGCAAGAGAACCTTGGAGTAGCATATGACCTACGAGGTCTAGGATTAAAGCAAGAAGACATGACAAAAGCCGTAGACTATTTGATGGCCATGTCTTATCCTAATCCAGCTCCAATGAATCGAGAGAAATTGACTCAAATGCTAACAAAGGCTTATTAAAACTTCAAGTTAAAGTTTACAATAGGATTGGATAGCAATGAATAATTGCTAAAAATATTAACTCCAGCTTGTAGTTTTTGATTCAGGATATAGTTTTCTGGTCGAAAATTGAGTGAATATTCAATTTCTTTGCCTTTGTTTGTCCTAGATAGTTCAAGATTCATATTTTCTTTTTTGTACTTAGCAAAAAGGATTTCCTGAGTTGCTAGGGCAAAGCCTGATGCAAGTCCAAAAACCAAAGCAGGTGATTCTGCTTCAAAAATTGCAGAAACACCCAAGCCTAACAAAGCAGCACCTCCTGAGGCATAATTAATAGTACTTCCTTGTCTGTTTGTCAGGTATACTCCTTGCGTATTTTTTTGGCCTACTATAGTACCTAATATTCCAAGTCCTGTTGGTATTAAAAATAATCCTGCCTCTGCATCATTGTTCATGGCTATTTGGCTGGAAATCGCGAAACCTATTCCAATTCCAACACTACTCATGTTTGTCGCATACCTACCATCACCTCTTGTGTACGCATAATTTCTGGACGCAATGTTTCCAATTGCCAAGCCTGCTCCACTTCCTAATAATGCACCTATACCATAAGGTCTTCCTGTTTCTGCTTGAGCAGCAGCAATGATGGATAGACCTGTGTATGCTCCTAATACACCATGATGTCTCATGATTTCAATGTGACCATCAGAATAATTTCTTTTTTTCTGTAATTGGAAAGCAACTTCTCCAAGTGTAATACTACCGACAGAAGACATAATAAAGGCTGCTTTCCCTTCATTTGAAGAGTTACTTCCTCCAGCTGCAATTAGGCCTAATGATCCACCATATATCAAACCTAAAAATTTACCTGCATTGCTTGCTCTTACTACTGATCTATTGATGTTTTCGTATTTTTTGGGATTGATAATAGGTCCCATCGCCCAAAGCCCTCCCATCACTAAGGGTATACCAGCGACACCAGCGTTATCAATTTCCAATAATGATACAAGACTTGCACCATAATACAGGCCATAACCTATACTCAATGCCCTATCTACCCCTCTCCACTCAAATTCATCAGGCTGTGATTTGATTTCTTGTTTTTGGTTGGTCAATTCCCTATCCCATTGAAATCTCATTCTTTCGTATTTAGCCCTTTCCTCTGAAGACATTTTTTCATAGTAGTTGGCCAAAAACACCTCAAAATCATTGAGGTAAGTTTCTTCATCTGTTGTCAATGTATCTCCTACCACCTGCTTTAGTTTGATTTGCTTGTAGGTAGGCTTATTAGATTCTTCCCAATACCCTCTAGCAGTGTATACACCCTGCGCCGATACCGTGGTATTTAATACCATTAAAAGTAATAGTGAAATGGACAAGAACTTAAAATTTGATTGAGGTTTCATAAATCGATCGGCTTTTTGAATTACTAGATTAAAGTTATAAATAAGATTATTCAAAAATATCAAGATTAGAAGATTAAATTTGAACATATGAAGCATCTAACATAATGTCATTTAGTTATATTCACTAATTAATCGATTGAAAGTTTTTTATTTTTTTCTTAATTCAGATTTGGATGCAGGTTTATACCAATATTTACCTGAAGATTTTTAATTTAAGTGTTCAATCAATACATGTCCTATGAAAAACAGCTACTTAAAATTACCCCTTCTTGTGATTTTAATATGCTTTGTAAGTATTACAAAAGCACAGAAAACCAATTTCACAGTATCAGACGCTATCAATGTCAAATCAATAAGTAATTCCACACTATCTGATGATGGGAGATATCTTGCTGGCATCATTTCAGATGGAAGATCTAGGTTTGGCGTAGATCATTTTAGGTTTCAAGATCCATCTTACATCAATGTCTTCCCTGGTGACTTTGTCATCATGGATGTCAATTCGGGAACGATGATATATCCATACCGAGCTCAATCTCAGGTAACTTCTTTCGCATGGTCCCCTGATTCAAAGGAATTGGCTTTTTTAGAGCAAAAGGGAGAGAAACTGCATTTGATGATTTATGAAGTCGCAAGGAAGCGAATCAGAGAAGTCAAGATTGGAGGTAATCCATTGCTTGCCAATTCTAATTTGACTTGGACTCCTGAAGGTAAAGCCATGATGGTTCATGCGCGCGCAAGTGATTGGCTAGATAGAGCCATGGAACTATACAATGAAGCTACCAAAGGCCCAGTCGTAGTCTATGACGGAAATAAACCTTTTCTGAAATGGGATGAAATTAGAAATACCAACGCTCTTACTAAGGTGTTGCGTGTTGATTTAGCAACTGGAATTCCGCAAGAGTTGCTTCCAGAATCCAATTATGGTGGAGTTTATCTTTCTGATGATAATCAATTTTTAATTTTCAATGAGACCTATCCCTTGAAAACTTCTTATGTAAGAAATGAAGGCACAGAATATCAGGTAGCTTATAAGCAATTAAGTAACCCGGATTCAATGCATATTCTGTACAAAAAGAATAAGCAAAGGAGAAATTATAACTGGTCAGAAAGTAAAGCAAAATTTGCTTGGGTTGATTCAGGCTATGTATATGTTCAGACACTAGGTCAGGATGACGCAAAGAATCTCACCAAAGGCAAAGCTTTTACAGATGAGGAAAAGAAAAAGGAAGTTAAATTTTCGATCAATTCTTGGTCTCCTTCTGAGAGGAAAATACTACTTAGTTCGGACAAAGGATACTGGATGGTAGATGCTCAAGGAGAAAACTTAGAAATGGTCTATGAATTTCCAGAAGATAAGGATAAGGCACCTAGCTTGAGTTTGGTCAATTGGTCAGATGATGAAAGGTATCTGTATTTTTCATATAGCGAAAAGGACGCGTGGAGAAGAGGTTTTGTACGATATGACCTTCAAGAAAAGGAAATGGAGGATTTGATACTTGACCATAGGTTGTACAGTGGAGTCCAAAAGCCAAAAAAATCAGATAAAATCATTCTGAATCTTTCTGATGGGGACATGCCGGGAGATCTGGTTGTGACGGATTGGTCTTTCAAAGAGATAAAGCCCCTTACAAATCTCAATCCATGGCTTGCTGATAAAAAGATGACTAGATCTGAATTGATCACCTACAGAAATGTAGATGGTAAAGAAATGAAAGGCATCTTATATTATCCTGTAGATTATGAAGAAGGAAAAAAATATCCGCTTGTATGTGAGGTTTATGAGACTTTCTTTGCTAATGGCTATAATAGAAATATGAATCTTTTCGCAAACCAAGGATATTTTGCACTTCGTCCTTCTGTAGATTTGGAAATGGGCTACCCAGGAGAAGCATGGGTCAAAGGAATCACTGCAGCGATCAATAAATTGGTGGATGAAGGGAAAGTAGATAATGACAAAGTAGGTGTTCAAGGGGGGAGTTATGGTGGTTATGCTACCTCTTTGCTGATCACTCAGACGGATCGGTTTGCAGCAGCTATCAACATCTCCGGGAAAGTTAACATCATCAGTTTTCTGGGTGATAGCCCGAAGATTGGTACGAGAAACTATACAGCGGCTGAGTATGGGCAAGATAGAATAGGAGGGACGCTTTGGGATGAACCATTGAAATACCTCGCTACCACTGCTGTGCTCTATGCGGATAGAATCAAAACGCCTCATATGATCATGACAGGTGAAGGTGATTGGAATGTACCGGGTACCAACTCCCGTGAGCTATACTACGCCATGCGAAGACTTGGCAAAGATGTAGTATGGGTCAATTACCTCAATGGCGGTCATGGTGCAGGTGCAGCCTCGGATGAGAGCGATTTTCACGACCATTGGAACAGGGTTTTTGAATTTTATGAAAAGCATTTTAATAAAAAAGAGGAAGAAGGCGAAAAAGAATAATTGATCAAAAGACCTCTGATCACTGTTCATAAAAGCTGAATTTGGGTATCCCTCCGACCAACCCCATCTTGTAAAGAATGGATTTTATTTAGGTCGGTACTGTTCCCAGTTTGAAGGTAGTAGTTGATAGAGGTCTTTTT
>NZ_FTOP01000042.1 GCF_900156785.1 Belliella pelovolcani
TTGGTGAGTTTTGTGTCGCTTCTTTTTTTTGGGACACTAAGAGCTCTATGAAGCACGAAGAGCACTAAATTTGGTTCCCCGAGGGATCGGGATGCCCCGAGGGGTCGGGGTGGTTAATTGTTTAGGGACACAAAGAGCGCAAAGGAACACAAAGATCTCTAAGGATTTAATTTTGTGAGCTTTGTGGGTCTTGGTGAGTTTTGTGTCGCTTCTTTTTTTTGGGACACTAAGAGCTCAATGAAGCACGAAGAGCACTAAATTTGGTTCCCCGAGGGATCGGGATGCCCCGAGGTGTCGGGGTGTTAAGTGTTAAATTTGAGGGGATTGTGGAAATTATTATGTAAAGATTACTACTTAATAGTCAAGTTTATTTAACAGGTATTTAGCTATCCATTCTGGTATATTTTGATTATGGATGGTAATGATATTTTTGTTTTTCTCGACAATCACATCACGGTTTCTATTTGAGCTATCTATTACAAAAGCTCTATCCGAGATCATGAAGGCATCATAAAGTAATTCTAGAGATCTATAGTATCGTTGAACTGTCTTTTGTTGATCAACGTCGTGGCCTCCTTTTACTACTCTATTAATGATTCTTTGAATATTAATTTTAGGATCTTGTGTACAAATGAAATACAGGTATGTACTGAATCCAGCTTGTTTTGCTTTTTTTAAAAAATCAACTTTGGAAGGATGAGACATGACTGTTTCAAAAGAAAATGTTTTCTCATTCTCAAGCAATATATTTCTAAAAAACTCAGCCATTATTGCTGCTTGATAACTATTTATTCCCTTTTTACAAATCAAAAATTTATCACTGATTATAATTTCAGGGAATTCTTCTTTGATTCTGATATCATTTGTATTTAAAGAGGCCAGAAAAGAATTCCAATTATTTTGATTAATGGATTTGTTGGTAAATTCTGAAATATCTAAAAATTTAAATTTATTGACTTTAACTTCTATTTCGTCTGCATTAATAAAAAATCCGACATTGTAGTTTTTCTTAACTTCCTGAATTAAGGTAGATTTACCAGAACCATTTGGCCCAGAGAACATTCTAAACTTTTTGGACACCTGATTTTAGGGTAATTTTTTTCTTATCAAATTTTGTTGTTCCAAACTCTGGTTTCCCTAGTACAGTTTCCCTTCCATCAGGCCCTATTTGAATGAGTTTGTTATTCTTTACGACTAAATATGTTAACCCCATTGCTTTATTAAGTTTAATTGCATTGTCGCTAGCCATTTTTTGAAGTTTATTAAGGTCTTCAACTGTTATTTCTTTATCACTCATATTTGAAATATTTTGATTACAAGATACTTAAATTAACGCTAATTATTTTTATTAGTTTGCTTAACGAAGATTGGGTGCCCCGAGGGGTCGGGGTGCCCCGAGGGATCGGGGTGCCCCGAGGGATCGGGGTGTTAAGCGTGGGGGGATATAGTTATTGGGTGAATGGTTATTGAGTTATTTGGGACACAAAGAGCGCAAAGGAACACAAAGATCTCTAAGGATTTAATTTTGTGAGCTTTGTGGGTCTTGGTGAGTTTTGTGTCGCT
>NZ_FTOP01000005.1 GCF_900156785.1 Belliella pelovolcani
AACTATACCACTAAAACCCACAGAGCAACAACAGGAACTTATCTCTATTATCATGAAAATTTAGAGTGGGTGTCCCATCGCACAAAACAGGAAAAAAACTTATCGATTAGAAATTAATCAAAGGGTCATCTTAAATAGTTTGATTTTAACCATCAGTTACTTAATTTTCTAAAAATTTTACATCCAATCCATAATGTTAACCCTGACCGGACAAGAAATTGAAAAAATTGCAGGCTTACTGCAAAAGGGCATGATTTGTTTTTATCAATTGAATAACAAAAAAATACATCACTTGCCCGATGATGAGGATTACTTCAACTATGACCTCACGCCAGAAGAGGAAGATATCTTAGATGAAATAGAAGATAATCCCGACAACTATGCTGAGTTTACCAAGCCAGAGCCTAACCAAGAGCATCAAATGATGGAGACGTTTATTGATCGCGTGGTCAAAGAAAAAGCTTTTCAAGACGAATTAGTCAATGCTTTGAGTAAACCAAAAGCTGCGACAGCTTTCAAGTTTCTGATTGACGATTCAAAGTACAAAGACAGATGGGCTGAATATAAGCTTGACAAATACAAAGATTGGATTCTTGAGCAAGTAGATGCTTATAATTTTGCAGATGAATAAAAAACAAAGGGCTGTGATGTTCACAGCCCTTTGTTTTTTATGTCCTTAGCTCTCTTTAAAGAACGTGGTTTTTTAGACGTTTACATGTCTCTCGGCATGATAAGAAGATCTTACCAATGGGCCAGACTCCACATACTTCAAGCCTCTTTTTAATCCTTCTTCTCTATACATAGCGAAAGTATCTGGGTGAATAAATTCAGCTACTTCAATATGCATTTTGGTAGGTTGAAGGTATTGACCAAGCGTAAGAATATCACAGCCATGTGCTGCTAAATCATCCATCGCTTTGAATACTTCGTCTTGTTTTTCGCCAAGTCCAAGCATGATACCTGTTTTGGTTCTTTTACCATATTCTTTGGTCAATTTAATCTGCTCTAAGGACCTAGCATACTTCGCTTGTGGTCTCACTCTTCTATAAAGACTCTCTACAGTTTCCATGTTGTGAGATACCACTTCTTGTCCACCGCTGATCATCCTATACAATGCATCCCAGTTGGACTTCACATCGGGGATCAAAGTTTCAATGGTTGTCTCAGGAGAAAGATTTTTTGTCTCTACGACTGTTTGATACCAAATTTCAGCACCTTTATCTTTCAGTTCATCTCTATTGACAGAAGTGATAACGGCATGCTTGACTCCCATCAATTTGATTGCTTCTGCTACCCTTCTTGGCTCGTCTGTGTCATATTCTGGTGGTCTTCCTGTAGCTACTGCACAGAAGGAACAAGAGCGGGTACAGACGTTCCCTAAGATCATGAATGTGGCTGTGCCAGCACCCCAGCATTCACCCATATTGGGGCAATTCCCACTTTCACAAATTGTGTGTAATTTATGTTGATCTACGAGCTTTCTGACTTTGGCATATTCTTTTCCTACAGGCAGTTTCACCCTGAGCCAGTCAGGTTTTTTTCTTTTAGTTGCCTCTTCGGAAATTACTGGTAATTCGATCATCGCTTTTTCTTATTGATGGAGCAAAATTAAGGGTTAATGAAATAGAAACCCAATAGATTCCTTACTTCCTGTAGCCGTAGTACAAGGTGAAATAAGCAGATTGGAAAATCTGTCTATTCTCTGTTGTTGGCATCAGTTCAATTTCTTTGTTAAAACCCTCTAATTGGTAACCGAGTTCCAATCCAATGGCGCTAGATTTGAATGTACCAAACTCAAAGAAGAGCGCGGCTTTTGCATTTGCTCCAATGGCAAGCTCTGATTGACTTAGCCCTTCAAAAATTCTTCCTGGACCTAGTATGTTGAATCGGCTTTGATGAACTTCAGGATTGTATTGTTCTCTGACTGTTTCAAGCCTATTCACAGCATATTCCACATAATAAGGAGCAATCAATCCTATCGAAGGTCCTACTGCTGCTAAGGCAGATATCTGAACTCCTTGTTGTGGTGCCTTTTTGAAAAATACAATCTCTCTTCCGTAATAAGGACGTATGGAATAGAGGTAGTTGGATTTCCCAAAAATATAAGAGTTACCTAAAACGGTATTATATCGTACTTCTTTTGGGTTTTTGACATTGGCTAAGTCTAAACCAAAAAACTGGTATTTGTCTTCTTCAATTTGAAAACCAGCTTTGATAGAAAGCCCTCCAATCAATCCGCCATTCGTATTTTTATTGATGCCAAAAAATAACTCTCTTTCGTAGTCATAATTGCCAGCACCCTCTCTCTGGGCTTGACTGACCAGACTGATCAATGCCAAGATGCCTGTAAATAGATATTTTAATCCCTTTGTCATAGTTAGTCAGGAATTTAACGCTAATTTTGGTTTCAAGTTATTTAACCGATAATAAAAGTAAGAGTTTATGCCAACTATAAAAAGTTCATACTTAGGAAATCTCAGAACTGAGATGGAACACCTTCAGTCAATGACTAGAGTACTCACAGATGCCCCTGTAGATAACAATGGTAAAGGAGAGGCATTTTCCCCTACAGACCTTGTGGCTGCAGCTTTGGGGAGTTGCATGGTGACGATCATGGGAATCGTGGCAGAAAGAGAATCGGTTTCTTTGGATTCATTATCCTGGGAAATTACCAAAGTGATGAGTGCTAATCCTAGAAAAATCGAAGAGATTATTGTTGATTTTTCTTGGGAAAAGCCCCTGCAAGATGAGAAAATCATTCAAAAATTGAAGAATGCTGCTAAAACATGTCCTGTTGCCTTAAGCTTGGATCCTGCTATTAAGCAGACGGTTAATTTTAATTTCTGATTTTCTTTCCAGTAATTTTTTTTTCTCTTGTAGCACTTTGGCTGATTCTTGCGTCTCGTATTTGAAGCAGGAAATTATTAATTCTATTCCTTGGAACAGCACCTGATAGAAAAAGCAAAAAATGGCGATAGAAAGGCTATAGAAATGCTTTACAAGCAATTCTATGGCTATGCTATGAGTATTGCGCTCAGGTATTCTAATTCAAGAGATGAATCCTGCGAGATCGTCAATGATAGCTTCATGAAAATGTTTGACAAACTCCACCAATATAATAAAGAAAATTCCTTCAAAGGGTGGTTTAGAAGAATCCTCGTCAATACTTCTATTGATTATTATAGGAAACAAGTCAAGCACTTTGCCATCATGGATATAGATCAACTAGAAGTTGAAAGCCTCAATCCAGAAGTGATAGATCACCTTTCAAAAGAAGATATCCTGACTCTACTTAGAGAACTGCCCGACATGCTCAGAATAGTATTCAATATGTACGAAATAGAAGGTTTCGCGCACAATGAAATCGGGGAACAACTAGGAATTCCTGCTAGCTCTTCAAGAGGCTACTTGGCTAGGGCAAAACAATGCTTAAGAGAAAAAATCTACGCTGTAAACCAAATCAACAATGAAGGAGCAGTTCGATAAAAAACTTTCAAATAAAATAAAAAGTGCTTTTGAAGACCATCAAGAGCCCTTTGACCCACAAGCTTGGGAAAGCTTCTCTGCTGCTTATTTCAAGACAGGACTACCGGGAGGTAGGTCCATTTGGAAATGGTGGCTTTCAGGTATAGCTGCTTCTATTGCTTTAGCTTTTATGGTTTTTGCTTTGCTACCTACTGGAGATTTATCAGAAGATAATTTTCACGTAAATGAAAATAAATCACTCAACCAAGAGGAATTAACTGACACAATTGATTCAAAAAATGATAATTCACCACGAAGTTTTGAGAAAAGGGAGATAGGATCTACTAATAATTCACAGTCGACGAAAAACCAGACTATAGGTGATCCTAGCAAAAATATTGATCCTAACTCCGCTATTTTGGCAGATGTATCAAATAAGGTCGTAAATCCTTCTGGGTTGCTCGTACAAAAAAATGAATCGTTGGCTTCTAACCTTAAAATCGATAGGACTCCTGATTTTAAGTTCGTAAGTCCGGATGATTCATTGAAACAAAATTCTTTGATTGGTTTAGAATTAAAAGCTTCTAAATCTGAAAAGCTAGACCTGATGACTTCCAAATTGATGGCGGAAGAAAGTCAGTTAGCTGAGAAAACCATTCAGCAATGGTTAGAAGAAGCTTCTAATGTTGATGACAGAGTTGTTGATAAGGCAAGTCAGTCTAACTTTAGGTTAGGACTACTGTTGGCACCTCAGTCGATATCAAATGCGACACAAAATCTTAACCTTGGTGCAGGATTGATGTCAGAACTCTCCTTTAGTAAAAGACTGAAGCTTGATATGGGGGTTTCTTATGCTCGTCACAGCATGAATCCGGCTGTGAACTCTCAGGTAATGGCTGCAAATAGTGATTTTGTTCAAGCAGCTGATAGTAGATTGGCAAATTTTAGTAATAATTTTGTAAACGCTAGTTACGAGCTAAGTTTTGGACAACTGGAACTTCCTGTCAATCTGAAGTATAAAATTGTAGATAAGGAAAAAGCAGATGTATATCTAATAACAGGAATTTCTAATATGGTGTATTTGAATCAAAGAAATACAGGGACCTTTACGGCGGCTAATTTCAATACTCTTGGATTGATGACTGGAGACCAGACTGTTCAACGATTTACTGAGACAGCAACACCCAGTGATGTATCTGATGGAGCGGGATCAAATGTGGGACAATTACTAAATTTATCTTTTGGCTATGAGCATAATTTAAAGAATGGCACGTTTTTGTCTTTAGAGCCTTTCTATAAAATGTCCTTGGGAGGGCAGACTTTCGTCAACCAACAATTTGGAATCGGCGGTCTTAACCTTAGAATGAATTTCCAATTTAAAAAGTAAGTATACTGTATGAAATTATTAAAACTGTCAGCAATGACGTTTCTGCTGGCGACAATGGTAGCCTGTTTGCCTGATAACGACTCTGATTATGAGAAGATTGTCGAGAGAGATAATAGACTCCTTAAGGATTATTTAGATAGAAATGGGATTAATGCCATTGAGAATCCATTAGGATTTTTTTATCAAAAAGTAGAAACCAATGATGTAGGAAATCAGATTGTGAATAATGACGTGGTTGGGATTTATTATGAAATCAAAACTACCGATGGGCAATTGATCGACTCTTACCTTGATGAGAATAAAAAACCAAGATTATACAAGCACAATGATGGTGGTCTTGTTCCAAGGGTAATCAACTTCGCCTCAGGAATTGCAAAGGAGGGAGAGACATTAATGATTTACTCACCTTCTTATTTGGCATATCAGCAATACAGTTTTGAACAACTGATCAATGAAAATTCAAATCTTGTCATCAAGGTGAAATATGCCCAAGTATTTGATAATGATGAGATTAAAATCATGGAGCGAGAAATCATTGAAGACTACTTAGCAGATAGTGATCTAAAAGACTTTGAAGTCACTGAGAATGGGATCTTTATCAAGATCATTGGTGAAGGAGAGGGTGAAAAAGCAGCAGCAACAGGTGATGTTGTAGCCTTTGAATTTGAATTAAAACAACTCGGTGAGGATATTGCGATTTCTAAAACGAATAACAATTCACCGATTACTGCAAAAGTAGGAGAGCAAGGCAACTTAGATTTTCTTAACCAAGTATTAAAAGACCGAAAAGCAGAGCAAGAAATAGAAGTCTATGTGCCTTCCCATTTAGCATTTGGAGGATCCACACAGGTTTTTCCTTTTGCTATCAGAAGAGATTTGTTTCTCAGGGGAGCATTGGGGACTGGAGCCCGACCTTATGAACCGATTTATTTCAAAGCAAAAATTAAAGAAGTAAGATAAATTTTATGTCCCCTCTATTCGAGGGGATTTTTTTATTATGGGCTTACTTTTTGTTTTGTGGCCTACATTTTTGAATTTTGTTGTTCTATAAACCCAAATGAATATGAGCTTTCTTTTTAATAGTTTCTCAGGATGGAAGCAATACTGCCTGGACCATAATATTAGCCTGTATGAGGCTGTCATAGAATATGAGATTGCCCAAAGAGGAAAAGAGGAGCAAGCTATATGGGATGGTCTTCTAGCGGCTTATCAGGTCATGAGGGATGCTGTAGAGACAGGTCTTAGGGAAGAGATGACATCTAGATCTGGCATGATCAACAATGGTGCAAAAAAGGTATACAAGCATCCTGTAGCAGTACTCTCTCCAGAATTCCAAAAGTTGATATCAAGAGCCTTAGCAGCTAAAGAAGTTAATTCTTGTATGGGTAGAGTGGTCGCAGCACCGACTGCGGGTGCTTCTGGGATTTTACCAGGTACATTATATACTTTACAAGAAATTCACAGGCTTTCTGATAGGTCTATTTTGGAGGGATTGCTAATTGGAGCAGGAATTGCCTTAATCATAGAAGAAAAAGCGTCTCTAGCTGGAGCTGTAGGAGGCTGTCAAGCAGAAACTGGTTCTGCGGCAGCCATGGCTGCAGGGGCTATGGTTCACTGTTTAGGCGGGACAGTTGATCAGATCTTCAATGCAGTAGCCATTACAATTCAGTGTATGCTAGGTCTAGTATGTGACCCTGTAGCAGGCTTAGTAGAAGTACCCTGCGTAGTTAGAAATGCGAGTGCCGCAGCTATAGCCAATAGTTCTGCCCAGATAGCACTAGCAGATGTAAGTGCAGTGATTCCAGTAGATGAATGTGTAGATGCCATGGGGGAAATTGGTGCAAGTATGGAAAGTAAATACAAAGAAACTGCTATGGGAGGTCTAGCAGCTACATTGACAGGACAGGATATCTCGAAGCGGGTTTTGATTCAGGACATCGAAATGCTTCCAGACGAAGATCTACCTGAGTAAATCCCCTATCATTGGAATGGCGAGAATTTGCTGAATACTTGCTCCAAGAATAATAGCCCAAAATAGACCACTAATAAACATATAAGTAAATACCTTTTTCTTCTCTACTCGGAATGCGGTCATTACGATGGTACCACCTACAGGTGTGAGAAACATTGGTGTGATGGCTGCTATACCTATAGGGCCAAATTTCTGCCATACTTTTACGATTCTTCTAGAGCTTTTGGAGAATCGTTTTTTCTTATTCTGGATATTTATCGTCCAGTTTTTTTTGATCCACTCACCCAGATAAGTTAATGAAAACACAGTGGTCATCAAGCCTCCAACTGTGACTATAATGATTTCCCATAGACTATAGCCTGCTGCAGAGCCCAATATTGGGCCGGCGACAAATTTGAACAAGCAAGAAATGTAGATCACCAAAAATTTGATCAAATATTCTATCATAAAATTGTATAGATATAAATTAAATAAGCAAACAACAAGACACCACCCTCGATCCTTGAAATGTTTAGCTTACTTTTGAGAATAGGGAAGAGTAAAAGTGTCAGCCCTATCATCCAAATAAAATCACTTTTCAAGAATTGATCGGACACAGGAATAGGTTGAACTATTGCCGTGATGCCAATAATACCCAATACATTCATGATGTTACTACCAAGTATGTTACCGATAGCGATATCAGTTTTTTTATTGAATGCCGCAATGACAGACGTTGTGAGTTCTGGTAAGCTCGTGCCAATAGCAATGACTGTGATACCAATCACCCTTTCGCTGACACCAAACTTTCGTGAGATCTCTACCGCAGAATCTACAAATAAATCCGACCCATAGTAAAGGCCTAACACCCCGACTAAAATCAATAGAATAGCCTTAAGACTACTATAATTAACATTGATGTCTCCTTGTGATTCTTCAGAATTGGTTCCTTTTAATTTTTTATAAATGTAAAGGTTTACAGCAATCAAAAGAATTGTCAAAAGGATGCCTTCTAATCGAGAAACTTCCTGATTAAGAGCAATTAAATAGAATAATACAGCGGAGATCAGGGCGAAAAAATAATCAAGTTTGAGGACTGATAGATGTAAAGCAATGGGATAAAGAATAGCACTAATTCCCAAGACCAAGGAAATGTTAGCAATATTGGACCCCACTACATTTCCTATTGCAATGTCACTTGTGCCTTTAAGAGCGGCATTGACACTCACTAAGAGCTCTGGAGCAGAAGTCCCAAAGGCTACTATCGTCAAACCAATCAAGCCAGCACTCAATCCTAGCTTGATAGCAATCGCAGAAGCCCCATCTACCAAGAACTTACCTCCAAGCAGAAGAATGACTAGCCCTAAAATTAAAATTATATAAACCATAATTACAGTTTCTCACCGAATGCTAAATCACCAGCATCTCCCAAACCTGGAACAATATAAGAGTTGGAGTTCAGTTTTTCATCTAGAGCACATGTCCACAATTTATAAGGAAGCTTGATGTTTTGCTCTAAATAGGCAACACCTTCGGGTGCTGCTATGACTGAAGCAATATGAATCATCTTTGGCAGGCCATTTTTCTGAAGGTTTTCTATACTTTTTAGAAAAGATTTCCCAGTAGCTAACATGGGGTCAATCAATATAACTTCTTTCCCATCAATGTTTGGAGCAGCTTGATAAAGCAAGCTGATTTCTATTTCAGCCCCACCTTTTACTTCTTCAGTTCTGTAAGCTCCTATAAATCCAGAATCAGCGTGGTCATATATGTTCAGAAAGCCTTGATAAAAGGGCATCGCTGCTCTTAAAACACTGATCAGAATAGGTTGATCAGAAATTAAATTTATACTGGTGTCTTTCAGAGGAGTCGTGATTGATGTTTGCTTGAAGCTTAGTGATTTGGATATCTCGTAAGCTAATAACTCTCCCAGTCGCTCTATATTTTTTCTAAAACGAAGCCTATCATGCTGCACTTCGACATTCCTTATCTCTGCCAAATATGTATTGGCTATACTGTTTTGCTGATTGAGTATAAACATAGCTGTGGAATTTGGGCATAAAAAAACCCGACCATAAAGATCGGGTTTTATATTGAAATATTAGAATCTTATTTTACTTCGAAGCTAGTTCTTCTTGCAAGTTGACGTGCATCAGCAGATCTCTTATCTACACTTGTATCTTCGCCATAGCCTTTGTAAGAAAGTCTAGAGCCATCAATACCTGCAGCGATCAAGAGATCATAAACAGATTTTGCTCTTCTTTCAGACAACTTCATGTTGTAATCTTCTGGACCTAATTCATCTGCATAACCTTTGATCTCTAGGCTAACACCTGGATTTCTTTTCAAGAAGTTAGCAACATAGTTTACAGAAGAAGATGAGTAACCAAGTGGCTTAGCGCTATCGAAAGCGAAGTATACGTTTACATATCCTTCATTGATTGCTTTCTTGAAGTAGTCAACTTCTTTCACTTCTTCGATAGGACAACCATCATTAGATGCAGGTCCTGGAGCGAATGGACACTTATCCAAGTGATCAGGAATACCATCACCGTCAGAATCTAAAGTTCTACCGTGTGAATCAACTCTTGCACCAGCTGGAGTATTAGGCTCTTTGTCTAGGTAATCTGGAACTCCATCACCATCTGAGTCTTTCAACATGTCTTTGATCTCGCCAATCTGAGAAGCAAGCTCTTCTTTAGTAGCATACTTGTCAGCTGCGATGTACCAGTCAGCGTGAGTACCTTTGCTTCCTAAATAGAAGCTAAGACCTAATGTACCAGTCCACCACTGAGCGCCCATTCCATAAAAACCATTGTTGGTAGATGGATTGACCATTGTTGCTCTTGTGATATTTGAAGCACCGTCAAATGCTGTAGTTTGTCTACCATTTAAGATAGTAGTGATGTCAGCATTTAAGGCAACTCTTTCAGACAATTTCACCTGACCAGTAAAACCAGCGATGAAATTATAAACGTTGTCATTGAAACCTGCATTTGCATTCTCTTGAGGGTTAACTTGTCCTAGACCAGCACCAAAGTGACCCAATAAGTTAACTCTTCTTGTGAATGATTCCCAACCCATGATTCTACCAAGGTTAGCAACCCCTTGAAGGTTTGCTCTCCAGTAATTGGTAGAGAATGAAGGGCTAGAAGTGTTAGCGGCTTCGCTGAATGAACCGAAACCATAATCTAGTTTCGCACCGAATTTCTCGTTGAACATGTATCTAACCCCAAGGTCAGCATGTCCAATGTTTAACGTTGGAGACAAGAAACCTTGAGTCAAAGGAGCCATAGGCTTGTTAAATCCACCGTTTACTTCGAGAGACCACCTGTTGTAGTCAGTCTGGGCGTTTACTCCTAAGGTAAGCGCACCTGCCATTAATGTAGATAGTAGTAATTTTTTCATGATAAAAAGTTTTTTTCCAAAATTTTGAGTGTTTAATTGATTTGATTGCAAATTTATAAACTTTTACTTTTACACAAATGTATATTTAATTTTTAATTCTTTAAACTTTATTCCAATTCTTTTAGAATTTTCACCCTAAATTCGCCGATAAATCTTCATAAACAATGCCAAAAATGAAATTTTTAAAAGATTTATTTGACATCAGAAGTGTATCTGGTGACGAATTCAAGGTGTCTCAATTCCTTCTCAACACCATCCTACAACGTAAGGCTACATGGAAGGTTGCGCCTATTATTTATTCTGGTGAAGAATTTCATGATTGTATCCTTTTAAAGTTTGGGACGCCTAGAACGGCTGTTTTTGCTCATATGGACACCATAGGATTCATGTCTCGTTATGAAAATCAGCTAATTACAGTGGGGGGACCCGAATTAATAGATGGGGCTACTTTGGTGGGTGAGGATAGTATGGGGCCGATTACTTGTAAATTAAAAATTTATAATGGCGATCTATTTCATGATTTTCCTCGTGCTATCGAAAGAGGTACTTATTTGTCATTTGAGCAAAATCTAAAAATAGATGATGACTTTATTCAAGGAGCTTATTTAGACAACCGATTAGGGGTGTATAATGCCATAGAACTCTGTGAAGAATTGGAGCATGGCTGGGTTGTTTTTTCGACCTATGAAGAACATGGTGGAGGAAGTATGCCCTTTCTATTGGATTTTATCATGAAAAATAGTCCAATCAAACAAGCTTTGATTTCTGATATTACTTGGGTCACAGAAGGTGTAGGTCATGGAGGAGGTGTCGCGATCTCCATTCGAGATAAGTATATACCTAGAAGAAAGTTTCTGGATAAATTGATCACTTTAGCCGCGTCGAGTGGTATTGCATATCAGCTGGAAGTGGA
Source organism: Belliella pelovolcani (assembly GCF_900156785.1). Lineage (GTDB taxonomy): Bacteria > Bacteroidota > Bacteroidia > Cytophagales > Cyclobacteriaceae > Belliella > Belliella pelovolcani. Next base: position 11,125 of record NZ_FTOP01000005.1, read on the forward strand.
AGATGCGGGAGGAAGCGATGGTAGAGAAATACAATTTTCCAATCATGCTATAGATTGGTGCTTTGTCGGTGCGCCAGAAGACAATGTACACTCACCAAATGAACTGGTTGCTATCCATGATTTAAAATGTATGTTAGCCATGTACAAATTTTTAATGGCTCATCTATAATGTATTAGCAATATTGTACATGATTCGGAATCATTTTTTTCTATATTTGTAATGCCCTTCTAAACGAGGGGCATTTTTATTTAGTTATAATGAAGAAAATTAAAGATAAGGAATTCGTTCCATTTATTACTGCTGAAGCAATAGATACAAGACTCCAAGAAATGGGGACCAAGATTTCTGTTGATTTCAAAGAGGATAATCCAGTCATCTTAGGGGTATTGAATGGAGCTTTTATGTTTTTATCTGATTTAGCTAAATACATCAGTATTCCAGCTGAAATATCCTTCATCAAAGTATCCTCTTATCAAGGCACGAGCTCTACTGGTAATGTCAAGGAATTAATAGGCCTTGATGCTGAGTTAAAAGGAAGGAAAGTAATAGTAATAGAAGATATCATCGATACAGGATTGAGCATGACTCACCTGCTCAAAAAACTGGAAATAAATCAACCAAGTCAAATATCAATAGTAACTTTGCTATTCAAACCCGAGGCACTTAAACACGAGCTAGAAATTGATTATGTAGGGTTTGAGATTCCTAATAAGTTTGTAGTGGGATACGGTCTAGATTATGATGGTTTTGGTAGGAATCTGCCAGAGATTTATCAATTGAAATAAATTATATTGTCAAAACATAAAAGACAGTAGCTAACTATATTTATATAATTCCAAAAGTATTCGTTATGCTTAACATCGTATTGTTCGGCCCTCCAGGTGCTGGTAAAGGAACCCAAAGTGAGAAGCTGATTGAAAAATATAACTTGACTCACCTATCTACAGGTGATTTATTTAGGAAACACCTCGGAGAAGGTACGGAGTTAGGAAAGCTTGCTCAAAAGTACATGAATGAAGGGCGACTAGTACCTGATGAAGTGGTGATTGGAATGGTCGAAGAAAAAATCAAAAGTACTCCTGATAGCAAAGGTTTTATTTTTGATGGTTTCCCGAGAACTGTAGCCCAAGCGGAAGCTTTAGATGTGATGCTAGAGGCTTTGGGGATGAAGATCTCTGGGATGATCGCATTGGATGTTCCAGAAGAAGTGCTGAAAGAGAGAATTCGAGAAAGAGGAAAAACATCTGGAAGGGTAGATGATCAAGACGAGACAAAAATCGCTACTAGGATCAAAGTTTATTTGGATGAAACGTTACCAGTTGCTGGGTTTTATGAAAATCAAGGTAAATTGACCAAGATATATGGTGTAGGAACCATTGACGAGATCTTTGGTAACATCACCAGCGTAATAGATCAGTATAAGTAATCAAATTATTGCTAACTTTGCAATCTAAATATTTTGGCTAAGCTTTCAGGCTTAGCCTTTTTTATTATCAATCAAGAAAAAAGTGGCAGATTCCAATTTTATAGATTATGTGAAGTTTTGTTCCCGTTCTGGAGCAGGAGGGGCAGGTTCTGTTCATTTCAGAAGGGAAAAACATGTACCCAAAGGGGGGCCTGACGGAGGGGATGGTGGACGCGGTGGTCATATTATATTGAGAGGTAGTTCTCAATTGTGGACATTGCTCCATTTGAAATATAAGAAACACGTCATCGCTGAGGCAGGTAAAAACGGTGAAGGCGGGAGAAGAAAGGGGAGAGATGGCCAAGATATAATCCTTGAAGTACCACTTGGGACAGTAGCCAAAGACGCTGAAACGAGAGAAGTAAGATTTGAAATTACCGAAGATGGACAGGAAGTTATCCTAACCCCAGGTGGTAGAGGTGGCTTAGGTAATGATCATTTCAAGTCAGCGACTAATCAAGCGCCACATTTTGCTCAGCCTGGTGAAGAGGGGATAGAGGAGTGGATTATTTTGGAGTTAAAGTTATTAGCAGATATCGGATTAGTAGGTTTCCCAAATGCAGGTAAATCAACCTTGCTATCAAGTATCTCAGCTGCTAAGCCTGAAATTGGTGATTATCCTTTTACCACCTTGGTTCCTAATTTGGGAGTAATTCCATACAGAGATGACAAATCTTTTGTCATGGCAGATATTCCAGGGATTATAGAAGGTGCGGCAGAAGGTAGAGGTCTTGGGATTCGTTTTCTTCGACACATAGAGAGAAACTCCATACTGCTTTTCATGATTCCAGCGGATGCAGATAGCATTCAGAGGCAATATGACATCTTACTTGGAGAGCTCGAAAAATACAATCCGGAATTGCTTGATAAAAAAAGACTTTTGGCGATTACCAAGGCTGACATGCTAGACGAGGAGTTGATGGAGCAAATGAAAACAGATGTACCAAAGGATATCCCGTATTTATTTATTTCTTCCGTAAGCCAATATAACCTAGATAAGCTAAAAGACATGCTTTGGCAAGCAATCAACCATTAAGCTGTGTCAGAATGTCAGTTTTGTCCTTATGGCAAGCATATTGATTCCTAGCGTTAGCGAATCATTTGATGACGATGAACCAGGTAATAAAAAGAAAAGTTAAATATGGATAAGGAAAATATCACCTCTGAGGCTGAAGATTTAAAAAACTTGGAAGAAAATCAGCAAGAAGAAGTAGTAGAAGATAAAGTAGAGGATCAAGCTGATGAATTGTCAGTTGAAGAAAAATTGTCAGCAGAGGTTCAGGAATTGAAAGATAAATACCTGAGGCTTTATTCTGAATTTGATAATTTTAGAAGGAGGACTGCCAAAGAAAAATTGGAATTAATCAAAACAGCTTCAGAAGAAATGATATCTGCGATTCTACCTGTGGTTGACGATTTTGAGCGGGCTTTCAAAGCAAACGAATCAGAAGAAGATGCAGCAAAGGTCAGAGAAGGCAATCAATTGGTCTTTAATAAATTCCAAAAGGTACTTGAAGGTAAAGGTCTGAAGGTAATGGAAGGTTTGATCGGCGAACCATTTGATGCAGATACACAGGAAGCAATCACTCAGATTCCTGCTCCATCTGAAGAGATGAAAGGAAAAGTGATAGATGTAGTAGAAAAAGGATACACACTTGGCGATAAAGTGATCAGATATGCCAAGGTGGTCATTGGAGCATAAGATACCATGGCAAAAAGAGATTATTATGAAATCCTTGGCATAGCCAAAAACGCTACCCAAGACGAAATCAAAAAAGCTTACAGAAAACTCGCGATACAATATCACCCAGATAAGAATCCCGACAATCCAGAAGCAGAAGAAAAATTCAAGGAAGCAGCGGAAGCTTATGAAGTCCTGAGCAATCAGGAAAAAAGGCAACGCTATGATCAGTTTGGTCACCAAGGCTTAGGTGGTAATGGAGGCTTTGGCGGTGGAGGGATGAATATGGATGACATTTTCTCCCAATTCGGTGATATCTTCGGTGGAGGAGGAGGCTTTGATTCTTTCTTTGGTGGAGGAAGTCGCGGAAGAAGAACCAAAAAAGGAACCAACCTGAGAGTCAAACTGAAACTCAATCTCAAAGAGGTTGCCAATGGCGTAGAGAAAAAAATCAAAGTAAAACGCCATGTTTTAGCAGATGGGGTGACTTTTACAACTTGTTCCACTTGTCAGGGCACTGGTCAGATCAAAAAAGTGGTCAACACCATGCTTGGTCAGATGGTCTCGGCGAGTACTTGTCATGTTTGTGGAGGAAATGGTCAGATTGTAGACAAAAAACCAGCTGAAGCAGACGCTAGAGGCCTGATCCTGAAAGAAGAAGTAATTGCTATTAATATACCTGGAGGGGTTGCTGATGGCATGCAATTGAGTATGTCTGGTAAAGGGAACGAAACAGCTGGAGGAATTCCTGGTGATCTGTTGATCGTTATTGAAGAAATTGAAGATGATATCTTGCAAAGGGATGGCAACAATGTGGTCTATGACCTGTATGTAAACTTTGTAGATGCTGCACTAGGAGCTCAGGTAGAGGTACCAACCATAGATGGTAAAGTGAAGATCAAACTTGATCCTGGAACTCAAAGTGGTAAAATGCTTCGCCTCAAAGGCAAAGGCATCAAGGATATCAATGGATATGGAAAGGGTGATCAATTGATTCATGTCAATGTATGGACACCTAAACAACTGAGCAAAGAAGAAAAACAAATATTAGAGGGTTTGAGAAATTCTGAAAATTTCAAACCAGATCCAGGAAACTCGGAAAAGAGTTTCTTTGACAAGATGAAGGAATTCTTTTAAGTAAGAATGATGAATTTTGAAGGTTGGAGACAGCGTCTCCAATATGTTTTTTGGATCAAAAATTTAAAAGCTGGAAAATTTTCCAGCTTTTTTTTGTCTTAAACAAACCTTTTGCTTTCGAAAGCGTAATTTACCCGTATGTTGAGAGTATTGTGTTTATTGCTTTGCCTATCTTTCTGGAGCGAATCACCCTTAATAGCCCAGATAAGCAAAGAATTTACAGTCGAAGAGCGCCATGGGTACAACCTTGTACATGTTGATTTCAATGTGTATAAAGGCATCACTGATGTCAAAAGAAAACATGGAGATAGACCCATATATATTCAATCCCATCTTTCCAAAGTAAATATTTTGCCATCTTTCTCTCACGAGATAAAAGATGGAGTGCTGAGGGCACAATTGCATCACAGAAATGTAGAGTCAGAAACACTAGGGAAAAGCCTATCCTACAAGCTCTTTTCCAGTGATAATGAGGATTTTGATCATAAGTGGGATTTAGGACTCAGCTCTAACCATCTTTACGACCTAAACTTGTATTTCGGAATCGGTAAGGCCAATTTAGATTTTTCCAATATACCGGTATCCAACTGCACCATCAGGTCAGCAAGTGCTGATATCAAGCTTGATTATTCAAAGAGAATTGCTAATTCTGTCACCATGGACACCATGGTAGTTGCCATCAATATGGGAAACTTGGATGCTTATAATATTAATTATGCCAATGCAGAGAACATGTTTTTTGAAATCAACTATGGCACACTCAACTTGTCTTTTTCTGAAGGGGTGATTCACGATTTGAAAGTATCAGCTGTCATCGGTGCTGGCAAAGTCAACCTCACCCTTCCAGATCAAAATCAGCCTTATAGACTCAAAATTAAGTCTACACCTATGTGTAGAACAAGCCTTCCTGCTTATCTCAAAGACATAGGAGATAAAACATACGTGAGTAAAGCCTACAAAGCAGACGCCCCAGATTTGGTAGATATGGTGATTGATATTTCAGTGGGGTCATTAGTTGTTAAGTGATATAATTTTTTACTTTTTCATTTTAAAACCCCTCAGTACCTTAAGCAGCGACTGTGATGATAAGAAGAATAATAGTTAATTTATTACTGGCATATACATTCGTCCCTTGTTCTTTTGTACTAAACAAGTGGATTAGAATTGATGGAGAGTTTGGTGAAATAATGGATGTTTTTGAACCGTTCTATTTTCAATTTGCCTCTTTTTATTTAATCTTGGTTTTACTTCCTTTTAATATCGTTATAAAATCAAAAAATAAATATTTGAAGTTTGTGATTTGGAAAAAAATTCTGATTTTAATCATACTCCAACTTTCTATTATCTGTTTTACTGGATTGTTTTCAAACATATGGGCTCATCCAATATGGAAAAATCTTTGGTTTATCGTTTTCTTCATTCCACCAAGTATCATCTTTGCAACAGCGATTCATTTTCTGGTTGATCTGCCAGACATTAGGAAGCTGGACAATATGGTGGAAAAAAATTGATTCTAAAGAATAAGGCGACTTCGTAGAGAGGTCGCCTTATTTTATGGTATACTAACAGTTGGATTATTTCAAATAAGCGGAGAGCATCCACACTACTTTTTCTTTGCCAGTAATGTATTCACTCATCATGGATACGGTACCCTCGTCATTTTGTTCGGCAGCGATTTCCAATACCTCTCTTTCTAAGCTTAATAGTGTATTGAGGTTGTCTCTGACGATTTCCACCATTTCCTTGGCTTCATGTATTTCCTTGGCCTCTTTGATTGCTGCATGGCTGATGTATTCTTCAAAAGAGGAAAGCGGCCTAATACCCAGTGTCAGAATCCTCTCTGCGACCTCATCTATCCCGAGATTGGCTGCATTGTACAATTCCTCAAACTTGGCATGAAGCTCAAAGAAATTGGGTCCAGTTACATTCCAATGGAAGTTTCTGAGATTTTGATAGTAGATTTCATAATTAGCCAGAAGTTCGTTGAGTTTTTTGGCTAATACTTTACTGTCTTTTATTTCTAATCCTATATCGTTTGTGTTCATTTTATTATATTTTTGGTTTTAACATTTCCTATAACTCAAATTTGACGCCAATAGACCCCAAAAGAAAATTTTGTCCGATTGATAATATCTATGGTCAAATTGAGTTCTCTATAGTGTTACGCCCAACCTTCAGAATTGTTACAAAATGAAGTATACCCTTCAGGAAATTGCCACACTAGATTTCTATCAGAATAAGAACAGGATCAAATGGCTGATCTTTATCTGTTCCGTTGTGATTAGCTTTGGATCAATTTATTACACCAATAACTTGGTGGAGGAGCTTAAAGACCGTGAAAAAAGGCAAATTGAATTACTCGCTCGTGCATTGGAGTATGCAGCGATCTATACTGACAACTTGACATTCATCAATCAGGAAATCATTCAGCAAAACAATTCTATTCCATTGATCATCATGGATGAATTTGGGAATCCTGGAGAGTTCAAGAATATTAATTTTGGTAAGAAAACTGCTCAAGCAGAGCAAGAAGAAGTATTAAGAAATGAACTGGTGAAAATGCGGGATCAATATGAGCCCATACAAATGGAAAACGGGTCCTTTATTTTTTACAGAAATTCCGAATTGCTTACCTCACTTCGCTTTTATCCTTATGTGCAATTGGCTGTGATTTTGGTTTTTGGAATCCTAGCCTATGCTGTTTTTAACCAATCCAAGATCGCTGAACAAAATCAAGTCTGGGCTGGTCTGACCAAAGAGACCGCACATCAGCTTGGTACCCCCATAGCCTCCCTGATGGCTTGGATAGATTATCTGAAGAACTCCCCAGTCTGGGACGAAAACAAAGAAGTCATCCAAGAGATGGATAAGGATGTGGTCAAACTCAGGATGGTGACAGAACGATTCAGTTCGATTGGTAGCAAGCCTGTGATTCAAACTGAAAATGTCTTTGGTGTGGTCGATGAAGCTATTGCTTACCTTCGCCCAAGGATAAGCAGCAAAGTAGAGATCAAAGTAAATGGCTATTCGAGAGATATTGAAGCCATGATCAATAAGCCTCTATTTGAATGGGTAATTGAAAATATCTGTAAAAATGCTGTAGACGCCATGCGTGGGCAGGGTCAAATCTCCATCGAAATCATCAAAGAGAGTGAGCAATTTGTGATTGTAGATATCACCGATACAGGCAAGGGAATGGAAAAAAGCATGTATAAGAAGGTCTTTAATCCTGGATTCTCTACTCGTAAAAGAGGCTGGGGGCTTGGGCTAACATTAGCCAAAAGGATCATAGAAGGCTATCACCAAGGGAAGGTATTTGTCAAAAATTCTGAAATAGGCAAAGGAACCACATTTCGAATCGTACTCAATGGCGTTCCGGAACAAATGACCGAAGTCAAAAAAGATGATTTTTTCAAGTTCTAATAGATGAGCTATAGTTGCTTTGCTAGGCACTTTAGAAAAGACTAAAAAACAAAAAAGGCTTCGAAGAAGCCCAGATTAAAGATAAGACAGCCATAGGCCATCAAATCTTTCCAATTATTAAACCTTACTGCTACTAAGGTACTATTCTATACTGATTTATCAAAATCAATCAGTTAATGTTGATAAAACTAGCAACCCCAAAACGTACTCCGCCTCTTTTGAAGCTGTCATTCTCAAAACCCGCGCCCATCTCCAAGCGGAATATCCTAAACAAATTATCCAAAGAATACCCTAATTCCCAGTAATGTGGGGAATTGGCTGTCTTCAGGTAGTTAAAGAAGATGTTTTCTCTCAATCCAGTGAATCTCAACATGGGCAACTGGGTCAGTAAGAATTTTCTGAATTGATAATGAACAATTCCACTGAAATATTCACTTTGCGTGCTGTATTGGTAGTAGTCCAAGAATCGGTAATTAGAAGTCACACCCATGTTGGCGAATATTGTTCTATTGCCTCCAAAATGCATGAAGTCTTGGAAATAGACCTGATTGCTGTTCAAAAAGCTTCCTGCTTTTACATTAAAATCTAGCTTGCCACTGACGCCAAAATTAAAAAAATGCTCCAAGCCTAATTCAACTAAATCAAAATCCGCTTGATTACCTGCATAGCCATGCCTAATGCCCTTGGTATAGCCCAAGTTGATTACTGGAGCTGTTTCGTAGATGGGGAATTTTCGGCCATTGCGAATCCTATATTTCAGTCCAGGCCTCCATCTGATCGTGTTGTTCCATATCATTGCTCTATGATTTTCAAAAGCGGGATCATCAGCTTCAAGATTATCTGGAATATTGGAGGTATAGGTTCTTTCTGGCCTATTGTAAAAACTGAAGTCGCTGTTGTTTTCCAAAGTCCTCCTATCAGCATAAGTTAGATTGGATCGGTATGTGAAAGCATCACTCACGCGATGCGCAAAATACAAAGTGGCAAAATCTTGCTCGTATAGCTTCATGTAATTTTGTCTGAAAAATAAGGAATATAAGGCATTCACTTGTTCGTTGATCGGATTGTCTCCATTGTATTGAAATATGTAGGATCCGCCGCGAAGCCCTAAAGTATAGCCAGGTCTTCCTTTGTTGACAGACCTACGGATATCCATGACACTATATAGTTGATTGCTAGAGAAACCATATCTTAATTCAGGCTCGAAATTCCATGATCGATTATGATATGTAACTGAGTCAGCCATTTTTTCGGATTTTTGAATTCTGTAAAATCCTCCAAGTCCAATTTTATAACCTTCCACAGTATTGAAGGAAAATTTGGTAAAATTCGTTTTGAAACCTGCAGACCTTCCTTTACCAAAGAAATATCTCCCTCCAGTGAGAATTTCTCCTGGTTTGAATTTCCTTTTTGCCCCTTGAGCGATGCTATCATTGTCACTTTTTTTAGCAGCTTCTACGACTGCCAGGCTATCATCTCTTTGGTATCCTTTGAGTTCCGCCTCGGTGAGCTTGACTGGTCTGATACTGTCCCAATAAGACAAATCTCTTTTCTTTGCCAAGGAGTCAATTTTATAATTCCGCTCAGAGATTACTTCTACATTTTCTCTATCCATAGCGGCTTCCTTTTCGTAAGCATTGACGAGTTTGCGGAAGTCTTTCCTACTGAGCTCCTCCGATTGAGCCATTTGATCTAAGGCAGAGAGGTTTTTGTCTAGGCTGATCTTACTTTTGGGTACTTCTTCTATTTTTTCGTCAATGATTTTCGTCTCCACGATCAAGTCAGGGTTCAGCTTTACCTTGTGATCTCTGGCAGAAGCGAGGTATTTGTATTCTCCAGCAAACCCAAAGAATTTTCCTCCAAACACATAAGTGTGCGTAGTGGGCATCCAGACATGCGTAGCTACTTCTGTGTACAATTGTCGCACTGCAATATCAAAACCCAACAAGGAAGTCTTTAAGTCCAAGCTATGTATAGCCCAGTGATCCTCTATGATGAATATAAAACCCTCAAAAACACGCTCACCTCTTGATCTTGGTGTGACACGGATTTTATTGATTGTATAGCCATTCTCGATAAAAGACCCTTCAAACCTGAATCGGTAATAAGCAAAAGCGGATGGAGCCAAAGGAGAGATAGCTTCATTGATTTTTTCTTCGTAGAAACTGCTCACGATATACGGGGCTGGAGAGGTCTGATTATTGTCTCCGTTGGTTCGGATACTGATGACGCGTTCTTCTACAGTATTGGGTTGCTTGAAGGTGATTTCGGAGACCGACTCAGTGGTATAGGCTTCATTCAGCTTAAGTCCTTCTTTTTCTAATTCTTTCTTCACAAAGAATGGAGCATTAGTCAATTGCCCAGTACCCTTGAGGTAGACCATCATGGAGTACTCCTCGACTTGTAGGCGGTGGTATTTTGCTTTGGAGATTGCCTTGCGCATTACTGTCAATGCTGGGTCTTCAGCTTTGCTATTGATCGTCACTTCTTGCAATGCGTATGTTTGTTGCTCTAGTACAAAGTCTAAAGTGACCCAGGTGTCTTTGATCTCCACTGTTTTGACCTGTGAAGCATATCCCATATATTGAACGACTACATCATAGACACCTGAATTCAATTTGTATTCATATTCCCCTTGTTGATTGGTAGGGATGCCGTCTCCGATATTCCTGATGTAAACGGAGGCATACGCGAGCGCATCTCCAGCATCACCTTTGACAGTTCCTCTGATGCCTTGAGCCATCAGCTTCAGTTGCGTAAGACTGACGAGTAGAGTTATAAAAAAGATCGTTTTTGGTAAAAACTGTTGCATACAAATGTATTAGACGAATTACTTGATTCAGTTAGTTAAACATAAAGCAATTCAACGGGAAAATGATGTAAGTGTATGTTTTTTAACAAGATTTAGTGGGGTCTTAGATTAAGACAGACAATTTGGAGTTTTCTTACAATTTCACACCCTTTACAATTGCAGTTATTTACCCTGATGTTGAGACCATCATCTAGCCCTTTCTTAGGTAATTAACTCACCCTCTCTTTTGACAAGTAATTCAGATTCTTTTCAGGGTGAATTTAAAGGGTGTTATGATTTTGTCATATAGGCCATCCCCGTAATTCGATTTAGCAAATTAAGTATGTGCATCTTTCTTTACAAATGCTCAAAGTTCATCAGCATGTAAATACTGATTTTTCCATCTAAAATTTCATAAAGAGCCATTCAATCAGATCATAAGTTTTGCTTATGGCCAATTGAACTTTATTTTTATTCTAATTGGCTAAGAAAATCCAAGTTTCTGATTCATGAATAGTCTATTTTTCACTTTTTTAATAAAACCCAAAAATTTTAACTATTCGAAAAGTTCAATCGTTTTCGGTTGCTGATATGATAATATAATGACAAAATTTTAACAGATTTAGAAAAATACCTTTGTTCTGTTAACACAGCATTCCTCAAATGCCTTATAGTGACTTTGTTAAAAATTGCAAAATTCAATTTTATCAATCAACTTGGTTTAGAAATTAACTATTAAACCAAACCGTTTTTTTCAAAACAACAAACCCTATGAGAAATTATTTACAACAAGTAAAGGCGTTGTTGATGGTTACAATGTTGCTTTTTGCAACTGTGTTATCAGCCAATGCGCAAAGCAGGGAGGTGTCTGGAACAGTTCTGGACAAGACCATGGGCGAGCCCCTTCCTGGAGTAACAGTACTCGTCAAAGGTACAACCCGAGGCGTGACTACTGATTTAGATGGTAAATACACCATAAATCTTCAGCCTGGTGACCAGGTTCTAGTATTTTCTTTTGTAGGCTTTGCCGCTCAAGAAATCACTGTAGGCAACCAAAGTACTATTAACATTGAACTTGATGAGGACATTCAGTCTCTTCAAGAAGCAGTGGTGATTGGATATGGTACGCAGGACAAAAAGGAAATTACTTCCGCTGTGGCAAGTGTCGGAGTCGAAGGATTTAACAAAGGTAACTTCACCAATCCACAAAGTCTATTAACTGGTAAAGTTGCTGGTTTGAACATTTCAAGCCCAGGAGGCTCTCCAAATGCACAGCCAACAGTTAGATTAAGAGGTATTTCTTCTTTTGGTGCGAATTCATCTCCTTTGATTGTATTGGATGGTGTGATTGGTGCTTCTATCGACGCAGTCGATCCCAATGACGTGGAGACAATTGATGTATTGAAAGATGCATCTGCTGCGGCGATATATGGAACAAGAGGAGCTGCTGGTGTGATTTTGATTACGACTAAGCAAGGATCTTCTAAAAAAGGTTTTTCAAATGTGACGATCAATACTTTTGGTTCTGCAGAACAAGCTACAGGATTGATTCCAGTACTTTCTCCGGATGAATTTAGAGCTAGAAGACCTGCTACAGCTGATTTCGGAAATGATACCAATTGGAGAGATGAAATCTTAAGAACAGCGCTTAATGGAACCACAAACGTTTCATTATCTGGTGGTTTTGAAAACACAACCTACCTTGCTTCAGTTAACTATAGAAATAACCAAGGTGTAGTGAAGAATTCAGGAAGAGAGACGTTGAACACTAGATTGAACTTGGGACATGGTGCCTTAAATAACCGTTTGAGAATGAATTTGAATTTGTCATTCACAGATACTGAGGCAAATGATGTTCCTGGTGAGGCTTTGCTTTACGCAACCATCCTCAATCCTACCATGCCTATTTTTGACAATTCACCTAATGGTCTATTGAATGGTGGTTACTTCCAACCTTCAGGTTTTGACAACAATAACCCTGTTGCATTGATCAATTTGAGAGAAAACCAAACTAAAGTTAGAAATGCCCTATACTCATATAGAGCAGAGTATGATATCACAGATGATTTGATTGTTTCTGCACAGTTTTCTCAGGATATCTTGAATACCCTCAATGGGCAGTCAAGATCAAGATTTGATGGTGCACCAGGTGGAGGTAGAGCCAACAATGGTACTGCACAACAGAACACTTATGATAGAGTAAATACCATCCTTTCTGGTAACTTGAGATATGAAAAGGAAGTGGCTGATGGATTGAATATGTCGATCTTAGCAGGTGCTGAAACCCAGCTTTTCAATGAAAGAGGCTTTGGTGCACAATCAAGACAATTTCTTTTTGACCAGTCTTGGAATAACTTAGGAGCAGGCGGTATTAGATTCGGAGAAAACACAAATCTTTATTCATTTGCTAATACTTCAACGTTGAACTCTGTTTTTGGTAGAGCCAACTTCAATTACCAAAACACCTATTTCTTCTCTGCAACAGTGAGAGCAGAAACGTATTCTGGATTTGGTAGAGAAAACCAAACAGGTTACTTCCCTGCATTTTCTGCAGGTGCTGATTTGACCCAAATTTTCGACATGGGAGTATTCAGTCAGTTTAAGTTAAGAAGCTCATTCGGTGTAGTAGGTCAGTTACCTCCTTCTCCAACTTTGGCTTTGGGTGTATACGGCAACGGAAATAGAATTCAATTGGATCCTACGGATATCAACACGGCTTGGGTAGCGCCTAGACAAGTTTCTAACCCTAACCCTCAATTGCAGTGGGAAACCACTACTGAATTTACAGTAGGTTTAGATTATGCCTTATTCAATGGCAAAATTTCAGGTAGCATGGATTATTACCAGAGAAATATTTCTGATTTGCTATTCGAAGTAGGTGTTGGTGTAGGTAATGCCAACCCTTTTGATCCAGGTAACTTTTACACAGCTCCAACCATATGGGCAAATATTGCAAGTTTGAACTCCGCAGGTTTTGAGTTTTTGATGACTGCTGATAGAGTGAATCTTGGTAGAGGTATCACTTGGACACCTACTGCAATCTTCACGATTTACAAAAGGGCAACAATTGGAGATATTGGTACTGGTGGTCTTCAACTTCCTGAAATCAGAAGAGGGGTGCCAGGTTCTCCAGGTGTAAATAATGCACAAGTAATCAGAAATATTGAAGGTGAGCGAGTAGGAGATATTTATGGTCCTAGACTAGAGGGTATCCTTGAAGATGGTCGAACCATCTTGTCTACTGAAAGCCCTGATGAGTTCGAAAGATTAGGGAATGCCCTACCAACTGGTGACTTTGGATTCACCAACCAATTCAATTATGGTAATTGGGATTTGAATTTCATCTTGAGAGGTTCTTGGGGACATCAAATGCTCAACTCCTTCAGATTATTCTATGAAGGCGATGGTAACGCAACTTGGAACTCTGTAATCACAAGAAATACCCCAACCAACCCAGTAATATCTAATGCGCCAAGTCAAATATCTGACTTCTATATTGAGAGAGGTGACTTTATAAGATTGGACAACCTTCAGCTAGGTTATACCCTACCAACAAAATCCCCAGCCATATCTAATTTGAGGTTCTATGCGGGTGTGCAAAATCTGTTCACAATCTCCAGCTTTACTGGTGTAGATCCAGAAGTAAGATGGACTGACGGCGGTGATCAGTTGGCACCAGGTATCGAAAGAAGAGATACTTATTTTATCCCTAGAATCTGGACTACTGGATTAACAATAACCTTTAAATAACATAAACTAAGTATAAATATGTTACGATCAATCAAAACAATATGTGTGGGAGGACTCGTGGCGCTGACAATGGTGTCATGTGAGTTGGAGCAGGAGGTATTGACAGGGGTGACCCGTGATCAATTAAGAGATAACCCACCTGCTGAGTTAGCAGAAGTACTCAAGCAATCTGCTTACAGTAGGTTGATGGGGGACGGTAGCTTTGGCGGACACGGTGGATTCTATAGCTATCAAGAAATTACATCAGATGAGATCGCTATTCCTGTAAAGGGCGGTGACTGGAATGATGGTGGTCTTTGGGTGAGAGCTCACAGACATACTTGGAACGTCGATGATGGAGAATTAAATGGTGTTTGGAGTATTCCTTACAGAGTAATTGCTGAGACAAACTTGTTGATTCAACAATATCCAGATGTTGAGGCGCTTGTGGGGGAAATGAAAGTGTTGAGAGCTTTGGGTTACTTATGGTTATTAGACAACTTTGGAAGTGTTCCATTGATTATCGAAACAACTACGGATCCAGCTCCTCCTTCCAACACACCTCAAGAAGTTTTCAATTTCATTGAAACCAGTATTTTAGAAAATGTAGACTTGTTGACAACAACAAATACTAGAATAAATTTAAACTACTGGACTGCTCATATGATTTTGGCTAAGCTTTACTTGAATGCTGAAGTTTATATAGGCGAGCCAAAGTGGGTTGAAGCAGAGCAAGCGATTGATGTGATTATCAACGAAGGTCCATACAGTTTAGCACCAAACTTCTTTGCGAACTTCGCTACATCCAATGCGAATTCAGTAGAGAATATGTTTACGCTACCCTATGATGCAAATAATGCAGGTGGATTTAATTTAGCTCAAATGACGCTTCATTACGAGTCTCAAAAAACATTTGATCTAGTGGATCAGCCTTGGAATGGGTATGCCGCACTAGAAGAGTTCTATAACAGCTATGATGATGATGACTTTAGAAAAAATGGATTTTTAGTAGGTCCTCAGTTTGAGTTGGATGGTGTTACTCCTTTGAGAGATGATGCAGGGTTTGATGGTGATCCTGATGGCGTTGAAGTTGTCTTCACACCTGAAATCAATGAGCTGGAGCCAAATGCGTTCAGACAAGCGGGGGCAAGAGTTGGGAAATTTGAATTTGCAATAGGTGCGCAACCAGATTTGAATAACGATTTTCCTATCTTTAGATATGCAGATGTCTTGTTGATGAAGGCAGAAGTAAGATTGAGAAGAGGCGACCCTGCTGGTGGTTTGCCATTCGTGAATCAAGTAAGAGAAAGAGCAGGTGTTCCACCTTTCACACAGTTGACAGTGGACAATCTCCTTGCTGAAAGAGGTAGAGAGATGTTTGCCGAAGGTTGGAGAAGATCAGATTTGATTAGATTCAATAGATTTGGAGCTCCATGGTGGGAGAAGCCAGCTTCTAATGAAAACAGAAGAAGGTTCCCAATTCCTTTGAATCAAATCCAGGCTAACCCTAACTTGACTCAAAACCCAGGTTATTAAACCTATTTGATTATATTTCAATAATAAAAGAAGTGTGCATCTGCACACTTCTTTTTGATTTCATACCTAGCAATTCTAAGCTCAATATTTACTCCATCTATGTCTATTTCTAGACTATATCTTTTGATTCTGTTTTTATCTGCTTTTGCTTGTCAATCTGAGGTAGAAAAGAGGACTACTTTATTTGAACTTTTGGATAAGTCTTATACTGGAGTGGATTTCAGAAATGATCTGAACTATAACGAGCAATTCAACCCTTATACTTTTAGAAATTTCTATAATGGTGCTGGTGTCGCCTTGGGTGATATCAACAATGATGGTCTTGTTGATATCTTTCTAGCTGGCAATCAGACTGGTAATAAACTTTATCTTAATAAAGGCAATTTTCAGTTTGAAGATATCACCGAAATAGCCGGCCTCGCGGTTCCTGGTATTTGGTCTACTGGGGTAAGTATGGCGGATATCAATGGAGATGGTTTGTTGGATATTTATATCTGTAAGTCTGGCCCCCTTGGTGGTGAACAAAGGCATAATGAACTTTTCATCAATAATGGAGACCTTACCTTCACAGAAATGGCTAAGGAGTATGGCATAGCCGATGAAGGTCTCTCTCAACATGCTGTGTTTTTTGATTATGATAGAGATGGTGACCTGGATATGTACCTACTCAATAATTCTGCTCGTTCTGTTGGAATCAATGATTTGCGAGATGGGCAAAGAGATGTGAGAGATCCACTGGGCGGAAATAAGCTTTACCGAAACGACAATGGGAAATTTGTTGATGTCAGTGAAGAAGCTGGTATTTATGGCAGTGCAATTGGTTATGGGTTAGGTGTAACAGTTGCTGATGTCAATCAAGATGGTTGGCCTGACTTGTATGTATCGAATGATTTTTTTGAAAAGGACTACCTCTACATCAATAATGGAGACGGGACTTTCAATGAATCTTTAGAGGAAATGATGACCGAAATCAGTATGGGCTCTATGGGCGCGGATATCGCTGATTTAGACAATAATGGATGGCCAGATATTTTCGTCACAGAAATGCTCCCTGCTGACATAGAACGGGTAAAAACAAAAACACCGTTTGAAGAATGGGATAAATATCAAGCTAATGTGAAGGCAGGCTATTATCATCAGTTTACAAGAAATACCCTACAAAGAAACCTAGGATATCAACCTGGTTCCGATCAAGTTCACTTTATCGAAGTTGCGAGGCAAGCTGGTGTTCATGCCACTGACTGGAGTTGGGGGGCTTTGATTTTTGATATAGACAATGATGGTCTCAGGGATATTTTTGTAGCCAACGGTATCGTCAAAGACTTGACTGATTTTGATTATGTAGATTATTATGTCAATAATCAAAATCTTATTGCACAGTATCGGAAGGATTCTGTATTGTTGACTAAAATGATCGATGAGTTTCCATCTGTTCCATTACAGAATTATTTATTCAAAAATAAAGGGAATTTCTATTTTGAAAATATTGCATCTGATGCTGGTATGTCACAGTTATCCTTTTCTACTGGAGCGGCTTATGCAGATTTAGACAATGATGGAGATTTAGATTTGGTGGTAAACAACCTAAATGGTGAGGTTTTCATTTTTAAAAATAATGCAAGCGAGCTATATCCAGAAAATCGTTATTTGCAGCTTGATTTGGGAAGCAACTTTGGTACAAAAGTGATTCTGCATGCTGCTAATCAGAAATTTTACGCAGAGCATAACCCTGTAAAAGGTTACATGTCCTCGATTGACCACCGCATGCATTTTGGCCTAGGAAATATCAAGCAGCTGGACTCTTTAGAGATTTTCTGGCCAAATGGGACCTATTCGACTCAAAGGAATGTAGAAACAAATCAATTGCTAGATTTTCAAAAGCTGGTATCAGACAAAACTTGGCCCCTAAAAAAAAGAGCTAATCAAAATCCGCTTTATAACTTGAGTGAAAATCAAATCCCATGGAGTCATCAGGAAAGTAATTTTATAGATTTTGACAGAGACAGGTTGCGGTTTCATATGATAAGCAATGAAGGTCCGAAAATCGCAGTAGGAGACCTGAATGGGAATGGGCTCGACGACCTCTGCCTACCTGGTGCCAAAGGGCAAGCATCCGAGATTTGGCTACAGCAGGAGAATGGGGTATTTGTAAAGTCACAGTTATTGGAAGATGGAACTTCAGAGGATATTCAAGCATTGTTTTTTGATGCAGATGGTGACGGGGATTTAGATCTTTATCTTGCCTCAGGAAGCATAGAGTTTGGAGCAGGGAGCCCCAATTACCAAGATCGTTTATTTATCAATGATGGACGAGGCAGATTTGAGCCAAAGGATGATGCACTTCCTCAGATTTATGAAAGCACAGCTTTTGTGAAAAGCTTTGATTTCAACCAAGATGGAAGCATTGATTTACTAGTCGGTGGCAGGGCAATTCCATTTGCACATGGATTGCCACTTGATCTAAGAATCCTTGAAAATGACGGAAAAGGGAATTTCAAAACTGTAGACTCCCCAGTAGCAGAAGAGTTCAAGAAACTGGGAATGATGAGGGATGCTGTCATTGCAGACATTGATGCAGATGGTCAAGAAGAAATCATCGTGGTCGGAGACTGGATGGAGATAAAAATTTTCAAACTTATTGATAATAAATATCAAGATATAGCTCCAGAAATAGGATTACAAAACAGCGCAGGCATATGGAACACCATACAGCTGCTTGATATCAATGGTGACGGACACATGGATATCCTTGCTGGAAATATGGGCTTGAATACCAGGCTAAAAGCCAGCCCAAAGCAGACATTGAAGTTTTATATCAACGACTTTGACCAAAATGGCAGCATAGAGCAGATTTTGACCCAATATGAAGGTGATGAAGCCTATCCACTGGTTTTAAAAGGAACATTGCTGAAGCAATTACCAGGTTTAAGAAAGCAAATTTTAAATTACGATGCTTATAAGGATAAGCGAATGGAGGATTTGTTTCCAATGGAATTGTTGAGTAGAAGTCATTTGCTCAGCGTGGAATCCTTAGCTTCTTCCTTGTTTATCAACAATGGAGCAGGTAAGTTTACAGCCCAGCCATTGCCTCCAATTCTGCAATCTGCCCCGATTCACGCAATCAAAGCCATCGAAGGAGCCAATCAAATCTGGCTGGGGGGAAATCAATCCAAAATCAAGCCCGAGCTGGGAATCAATATGGGCAGCTATGCTTGGGTAGTTGATTTCTCAGAAGGTGTAAATGTACTCTCAGCTGAAGAATCGGGTGTGATGGTGCGAGGTGAGATTAGAGATTTACAGTTGATTAGAACAAGAAAGGGCCAGAAAATAGCAGTAGTAAGAAATAATGACAGTATCCTTCTTTATGACAAGAATTAAAATGAATACAGTAAAAGTTGATTTCAAACAGTTTCAAATCTTAGTGATAGTAGCATTTTGCTTATTAAGTTCCTGTACTTTGGAGACTGAATATGAAAAGATCAAAAAGAGAGAACTTGCCTCAGGGAAAGTCTACAAGGATCTTTTTCTCGGATTAGAGTTTGAAATGGCTAGAAAGCGATTTTTTGAAACTTGTTGGGAACTGAATCAGCAAGGGATTTTGATCAATGGAGCACATGAGTTAATGGTCAGGTATCAACCTGAGCTACCTTCAGGCAATCCAGTCAATATGTTTTTCTATCCTAGATTTGAAGAGGAAAAGATCTATTACATGCCGGTTGAATTTCAATACCAAAACTGGTTTCCAACAAATCAAGAAACAACTGCAGAGAAGCTCGTTGCTGATGTGGTTGAACTTTTTGAAGGCTGGTACGGTCAAGGTTTCTTTAAGGTAGAAGATAAATCTGGAGCTTTTGCTATGGTGAAAATCGACGGAAATAGATTAATCAGAGTCTACATCAAAAGTCTGAGTGCTGTACGAGTAGACATACTTGATATGAGAATTAAGGACATTAAGGATGTAAGTAAATGAATAAAGGGAATATATATCGCGTATTGGTTTTATTGCTTTTGACAGTTGGCTGTTCAAAAGTAGAAGAGCAAAAAGACACCCTTTTTGAAGCAATCCCTTCATCATATTCTGGTGTAGACTTTAGCAATGACCTAGAATTTGACGAGGCATTCAACATCTTCACCTATCGAAATTTTTACAATGGAGGAGGTGTAGCTTTGGGTGATGTCAATGGAGATGGGCTTTTAGACATCTACCTTACATCTAATCAAGGGGAGAATAAACTATACCTCAACGAAGGTGACTTCAAGTTCAAAGATGTAACAACAACAGCGGGTGTAGCAGGGAAGAGAGCATGGAGTACAGGTGTTGCCATGGCAGATGTCAACGGAGATGGACTTTTGGATATTTACGTCTGCAATTCTGGTGACCTTGCAGGAGATAATAAGCAAAACGAGCTTTTTATCAATAATGGAGATGGAACCTTTACAGAAATGGCCGAATCCTATGGACTTGCTGACCAAGGTTATTCGACTCATGCTGTGTTTTTTGATTTTGATAACGACGGAGACTTAGATCTTTACTTGCTCAACAATAGCTATACAGCTATCGGTAGTTTCAATAAGATGCAGAATGAAAGACCTAGAAGGGATCCTGTGGGCGGAGACAAGCTTTTTAGAAATGATGGTGATCGATTTGTGGATGTTTCCGAAGAAGCAGGGATTTATGGTAGTTTGATCGGATTTGGCTTGGGCATTACCATTGGGGATGTCAACCAAGACGGCTGGATGGATATTTTTATCTCCAATGACTTTTTTGAAAAAGATTACCTCTACATCAATAATCAAGATGGTACATTCACAGAAAGCTTGGAGACTTACATGCGTTCGATCTCTGCAGCTTCTATGGGTGCCGATATCGCAGATGTGAATAACAATGGTTTCTTGGACATATTCGTAACAGATATGCTTCCAGAACCACTTGAGCGACTCAAGCAAGTGACGACTTTCGAAAATTGGGACAAGTTTCAGTTCAATAGGCAGCATGGCTACTACAATCAATTCAACCGCAACATGTTCCATGTCAATAATGGTGACGGTACTTTCTCAGAAGTGGGCAGAATGGGAAATATGGAAGCGACTGATTGGAGTTGGGCAGCCTTATTTTTTGACATGGACAATGATGGGCTCAAGGATGTATTTGTGGCAAATGGCATCTACCAAGATATCACGGATCTGGATTACCTTAATTTTATAGACAATGAAGAGACCAAAAGAAAGATCATCACCCAGCAAGGTGTGAACTACAAAGCCTTGGTTGACCCAATCCCTGTGACTCCTGTATCCAATTATGCATTCAAAAATCAAGGAGACTTGGTTTTTACCAATGTGATTCATGAATGGGGTATGGGAGACCCGATTCATTCCAACGGTTCAGCTTATGGAGATCTGAACAATGATGGAGCTTTGGATTTAGTCATTAATAATGTGAATCAGAAAGCATTGATTTATAAAAATCGCAGTCGGGAATTTTATCCAAATAATCACTACCTGCAAATACAGATCAAAGGAAAAAATGCCAATACCCAAGCCATAGGGACGCAGGTAAGGTTGCTGTCCGAAGATCAGATCTTCTACCAAGAGTTGATGCCCAATAGAGGTTTTCAATCTTCGGTAGATCCCAAGCTCACTTTTGGGCTTGGCTCAGTTGCAATAATTGATGAAATACAAGTAAGGTGGCCTGATGGCCAAGTCACAGTATTGAAAGATATTTCTGCAAATCAACTCTTAGAGATCGATTGGGAAGAGGCTGAGGAATTAGCAGACTTTGATTTTTTCCAAACTACTTCTAATCGACAATTTGAAAAGGTTGATTCAAAGCAAATTCTTGATTTTACTCATGTAGAAAATCCTTTTGTGGACTTTGACAGGGATAGACTTACATATCATAAATTATCTACAGAAGGTCCTGCTTTCGCATTCGGAGATGTCAATGGTGATGGCCTGGAGGATGTATTTATTGGAGGAGCAAAGGGACAAGCAGGTCAATTGTTTTTGCAACAAGCCAATGGAAGTTTCAAAGCTTTGAATAACCAACTTTTCGAAACAGATAAAAATGCGGAAGATACCGATGCCTTGTTTTTTGATGCTAATGGGAATGGTTTTTTAGATTTATATGTCGCTTCTGGAAGTAGTGAGGCATCGTTCAGTTCATTAGATTTGACCGATAGGCTTTACCTCAATGACGGTAAGGGTAGCTTTAGCAAAGCTACTGGGAATGGCTTAGAAAACTTCCGATACAGTACATCTGTAGTGCAAACCATCGATGTCAATGGGGATGGCGCTTTGGATTTGTTCTTAGGGGCAAGATTGGTTCCTTTTGTTTATGGGGTCAATGCAAGTTCTCTGATTCTGATCAATGATGGAAAAGGAAACTTCTCGGATCAAACAGCGCAATTTGCACCTGCCTTGAAGGATTTTGGTTTGGTCACTGATGCCGTGGTGGTAGATTATGATCAAGATGGCTTACAGGATTTAATCGTAGTAGGCGAATGGATGGAACCCAATGTTTTCAAAAACACAGGACACCAATTAGAACGCATTGAAATACCCGAATTAGCAGGGTTCAAAGGATGGTATAGGACCATTGAAGTTGGAGATTTCAACAATGATGGTTTACCAGATTTTGTTCTAGGTAACCATGGGCTTAATTCTAGATTCAAGCCAAGTCTGGATTCACCGATCAAGATGTTTGTGAATGATTTCGATCAAAATGGCACCGTTGAGCAAATCTTTACCAAGAAGGTAGGAGAGCAACACGCACCATACATTCTCAAGCATGAACTAGAGAAGCAAATACCAAGTATCAAAAAGAAATACCTCAAATACAGCAACTACAACAAAGAAATGCTAGAGGATATTTTTGAGGCTCCTGTATTGGCGAATGCTGTTGTTCAAGAGTTTAATTATGCGGCTTCTGCTATTATGCTCAATCAGGGCTCTGGAAAATTTACTATACAGCAATTGCCTAGAATGGCACAGCGATCATGGATCTTTGCTGCGGAAGTGGTAGATATAGATGGGGATGGCCATCAGGACCTTATTCTAGGAGGCAATCTCAAAGGCGCCAAACCTGAAGTAGGGCAATATGATGCCAGCTATGGTGAAGTACTCTTGGGTAATGGAGATGGTACATTCAGGTACTGGGAAAATCGGCAACATGGTCTCCAACTCCATGGGGATATCAGAGGAATCAAGGTACTGGAAAGCCACGGTCAACGTAGACTGATGATAGTGAAGAATAATGACGCAGTAGAATGGTGGAAATTTTAAAAAATTCAATTACTGCTTTGCGTGCTTATTTATTACAAGCATACTTGTTATTGTTACTTTTTTCATGTGGAGAACAGGAAGAAGAAAAGCTTTTCACCCTGCTTCCTGCCTCAGAGACTGGAATTGATTTTAGCAATGACCTGACCTCCACTGTGGACATGAACATCCTGGAATACCTCTACTTTTACAATGGGGGTGGCGTAGCGCTTGGGGATATCAATAACGATGGGCTGATAGACATTTACTTTGCTTCTAACCAAGGGGAAAATAAACTGTATCTGAATAAAGGAGATTTTCAATTTGAAGACATCACTGCTCAGGCTGGGGTAGATGGGGGTGGTGGCTGGTCTACTGGGGTTACCATGGCAGATGTCAATGGGGATGGATTACTTGATATTTATGTATGCCAAGTTGGAGATTACAAAGGTATCAATGGGAAAAATAAGCTTTATATCAACAATGGCGATTTGACCTTTTCGGAGCAAGCTGAATCATATGGCATAGCTTTCGAAGGGTTTTCAACCCATGCCTTATTTTTTGATTATGACCAAGATGGCGATTTGGATTTGTATTTACTCAACCATTCTATCAAAAAACCAGAGGTCTTTTCACATGCTGATACCAAATTTGAGGATCAGGATGAAAAAGGAGGGGATAAGCTGTACCAGAGTCAACTTGCTCAAGGTGCTACAAAAATGATAGAAGTGACCGAAGAAGCAGGGATTCTCTCTAGTAGCTTAGGTTTTGGATTGGGTGTGGGAATAGGAGATGTCAATGGAGATGGCTGGTTGGATATATATGTGTCCAATGATTTTACAGAAGATGATTACCTCTACCTCAATCAGGGTGATGGGACATTTAAGGAGTCACTACAGACCATGATCAGCCATACCAGCAGATATAGTATGGGCAATGACATCAATGACCTCAACAATGATGGATTTCCTGAGATTTTCACGACAGACATGCTTCCAGAAGATCCTGTAATCTGGATGAAGTCAATAGGAGAGGATAAGCAAGAAGTGTATGATATCAAAAAGAGGTTTGGCTATGGAGATCAATATGTCCGCAATCACTTGCAGCTCAATATGCAAGGGGAGCGATTCTCAGACATTGCTTTATTGACTGAGACTTTTGCCACAGATTGGAGCTGGTCTCCCTTGATTTTTGATATGGATAATGATGGGCAGAAGGATATTCATGTCACTAACGGGATTGTCAAGCGGCCAAATGACCTTGATTTTGTGCAATACAGTCAGTCCCCAAATGCGGCTCTCTCTGAGAAGGAACTGTATGAAAAGTTGGTTTCCATGCTTCCCACCATGAAGCTGTCGAATTATGCTTTTCACCAACTAGACTATTTGACCTTTGAAAATAAAGCCAAAGCTTGGGGGCTAGATCAACTGTCCTATGGGTCAGGGTCGGCTTATGGAGATTTGAATAATGATGGCGCTGTGGATCTGGTCATCAATAACATAGATCAAGTAGCCTCCATTTATAGAAACAATGCTCAACAAATAATGAAGCATCATTTTTTTCAGGTGGATCTAGAAGGAGATGCGCAGAATCATTTTGGAATAGGTGCACATGTGCAGATTCAGACTGCTTCGGGGATGCAGCATCAACTCCTGAGTACTTCAAGAGGGTTTCAATCAGGGCCTGCACCTACCATACATTTTGGTCTAGGTAATGAAAATAAGATTGAAGAAGTACAAGTAAGGTGGTCTTCTGACTTTATAGAATCATTTGGCCCATTTGATAGCAATCAAAAGGTCAAACTCAAAAAAGGAGGTGGAAAGCGTGTTTTAAAAGAAGCTAAAGAGCAACTGAAATCTTTTGAGCAAGTAGAAGTAGGGTTGGACTGGAGTCATGCTGAGAATCTGGAATTTGACGACATGCGCAGAGAGTACCTGATCCCAAGAAAATACAGTACCGAAGGACCAGCTTTGGCAGTGGGTGATGTCAATGGAGATGGGCTTGAAGATATTTATCTCGGGGGAGCCAAGGGGCAGGCTGGTGCATTATACCTACAACTCAAGGATGGGACTTTTCAGAAAAAAGAACAAGCCTTGTTCGAACAGATGAAGCCAGGAGAGGATGTGGTTGCTGAATTTGTCGACCTCAACGGCAACGGGCATCTTGATCTTTATGTGGGAAGTGGAGGTTACGAAAATCCCCAAGGGCATGTTTTTAACTTTGATCGCGTCTATTTCAACGATGGTAATGGAAACTTTAGCTTCTCACCTAACGCTCTACCTCCACTTGGAGAAAATACCTCCTCAATAGCAATTCATGACATCAACGGAGATGGTGCGCCTGACATATTTATAGGGTCTGCTGCTGTGACTGGTAATTATGGAGCAGAACCTTATAGTTACCTGCTGATCAATGATGGCCGAGGTTTTTTTACAGATCAGACCAAAAAGTATTTTGGAGAAGCTCCAGCATTTGGAATGCTCCAAGCGGCAATTTGGCAAGATACAGACGCAGATGGGCAAAAAGAACTGGTACTTACAGGTGAATGGGGAGAGGTTCAAATATGGAAGCAAGAAAAGGATCAGTACTTTAGCAAAATACCAAATCGCTCCCCAAGAGGAATGTATCTTTCTGCATTACCGATCACTTGGAATGGACAGTCGGCTGTATTGCTTGGGAACATGGGGACTAATCAAAAATGGAAAGCCAGTGAAAAAAAACCGCTTTGGTTATACCATGCAGATTTTGATGGAAACGGTCAGGAGGATCCCCTGATTTTCCACTATATGGGCGAAAAGTTACTACCATTCGCTACTCGAGATGACCTCATCAAGCAGATTCCAGCGATCAAAAAGCTCCATGGAAACTATCTGGAATATGCTCAGATCAATAATCCATCTGGGATTTTGAATTCCAAGCAAATCGAAGAAGCTAGAAAGCTTTCAGTGGAAAATTTGGAATCAGGGATCTATATATACGGGGATGATAATTTTATCCCATTGCGTATTGAAGGACAATTTGCTCCAATTCAAGCTGCGTATGTCTGGGAGAATCATGGGACTACACATTTGCTGACAGTGGGTGGTTTTTATGGCTATAGAAATGACTTAGGGCGTGCTGATGCCATGCCTATGGCCCTCTTCGTATTAGAAGAAGGAGCATTTAAGTTCAAAAGCTTACCTTTGGGACAGATAGGTGGGGAGTATAGACAACTCAAACCTATCATGATCAAAAATCAGCTTCACCTCATCGCTTTGCGAAATAATGATAGTCCTATAGTGCTGAAGTTGTAGTTTTTGTCTCTCTGTCAGCTATTTATTAAATTTGAAATTGAAAATCACAATATCCATGAAATTATATAATCACCTTTTGTCAGCTTTGATCTTTGCATCACTTCTTTTGTCTTGCCAAGAAAAGGATTATTCCCAAGTGATCACAAATGGGGATTATCAGTTTGCTGCCCAAAAAAAGCTGACGGAGATTATCATACATGATATTTTTTCTCCCCCAGTGGCGAGTAGGATCTATGCTTATCCCTCGATAGCAGCCTACGAGGTAGCGGTATTGTCAGGAGGAGATTATCAATCGCTGATGGGACAGTTGAATGGTTTTGAAAAGAAGGACTTTCAAGCGTCTGAGGATGTCTACTTCCCTTTGGCGGCTTTGGCTGCCTATTATAAAGTGGGTACTTTGCTAATTTTTTCAGAAGAAATGATGCAGGAACACCGAGACGAAGCTTTCAAAGCCATTAAAGCACAGGGTGTTCCGAGTCGCGTGATGGAGGCCTCGATTGCGTTTGGAGAAGAGGTGGCAGATCACGTGATTGCATATTCCAAGCAAGACAATTATCATCAGAGTAGGTCATTTGAAAAATATACGATCAGCTCCGATCCTAACGCATGGCAACCAACACCACCCATGTATATGGAGGGCATTGAGCCGCATTGGAATAAGATCAGGCCATTTGTGCTGAAGTCTGCAGATCAGTTCAAGTCTGTGCCACCTACGGCATTCAGTACAGAGGTAGACTCTGATTTTTATAGAGAAGCAGAGGAAGTCTTCAAAATCACCAAGAATCTCACCAAGGAGCAAAGTGACATCGCTTACTTCTGGGATTGCAACCCATATAAAGTGAATGTCAAAGGCCATGTGATGTTTGCAGAAAAGAAAATCACCCCAGGAGGACACTGGATGGGGATAGCAGCTATTTCTTCCAAGACTGCTCAGCAAGATTGGAAAGCAGCGGCAGAAACTTTATCGATGACCAGTATAGCCCTATTTGATGGATTTATCGCTTGCTGGGATGAGAAGTACCGCTCTGTGTTGATCAGACCTGAGACTTATATCAATAAGTATATCGACGAAGATTGGTTGCCCTTATTGCAGACCCCGCCTTTCCCGGAATACACTTCAGGGCATAGTGTGATCAGCAATGCAGCTGCTGAGATCCTTACCAAGCTTTTTGGTGATAATTTTCATTTTGTGGATTCCACCGAGGTCGCTTATGGGCTTCCAGTGAGGGAATTCAAGTCCTTCAGATTGGCCGCAGATGAAGCTGCGATCAGCAGGCTTTATGGAGGCATTCACTACATGCCAGCGATCGTCCACGGCTCCACCAAAGGCAAAAAGCTTGCAGACCATTTCCTCCAGACAGTTCAATCGAAAAGTGAAAACTTGGCTTCAAATTAAAAGCCAAGAGTTTGAGGTTAGAGTTTTTTCAGTTGGTTGAAATAATGACATAAACGTTGGCTTATTTTACAGCTAGTATTGTTGCTGAGCGAATGTTTGTAGTGGGTATATTGAAGTTGGCTCTCATTTAAAACAGTACGTGTTTCAAAATTAAAATAAAACACGTATTTTTATCAAAAAGATAATTGATATGAATACAAAATTAACTTTGACAATAGAAAAAGAGGTCATTGAAATTGCAAAAGAGTATGCAAAAGAAAAAGGACAAAGTCTTTCAGAATTGGTAGAAAACTACTTCAAGTTTGTTACTGTCAAAAGAATGAAAATCAAGGAAAAGCAACTTTCCCCTAAGGTTAGAAAACTAAGAGGAATTATTAAAGCCGATGATAATTTTGACTACAAACAAATCTTAACCGAAGAACTTTCAAAAAAATATGGAGTATAAACTTTTTTTGGATTCGGATGTAGTTATTGACTTTTTTACTGACCGCGAACCACACGTAAATCCTGCAAGTGAACTTTTTGAACTGAATGAACAAGGAAATGTAAGATTGTATCTATCTGCTGTAAGTATCAATAACATTTATTACATAGTCAGGAGATTTTTAGGAAATAAAAAAACACTCGATGTTATTGAGACATTGACTGAAATGACAGAAATTGTTGGGACAACAAAAAAAGAAATCATTCAAGCGTTAAAGAATAATTTTACAGACTATGAAGATTCTATTCAATATTCTTCCGCCCTAACAATTAAGGATTTAGATGTAATTATAACACGAAATATAAAAGATTATAGGAATTCTTCAATTGCAGTTATGACACCTTCGAGTTTCCTGAAAATGATAGAAAAAAACGAGAGCTAACATTTAGGCCCCGAGCAAAAAGCCCTCAAAAAAATCCCTGATTGATAAATTGTAATAATACTTAATGGTAAATCTAATTTAGTGGTCAGACCATAACTCTATAACTAAGTGTTTTGTAAAGATCAGTATTTTAAGCCAAATCTTTACAATCGAAAGACATTCATTTCCCCTCCAAGCAGGTATATTCTAATATTCACCCTATTTTTGTGAGAAATTAGATTTGAACATACATGGACCTGATACTTCAACACTTTCCCAACCTGACTGAAAAGCAAATAGAGCAGTTTGCAAAACTTCAAACGCTCTATGCCGAATGGAATGACAAAATCAATGTGATCAGCAGGAAGGATATGGATCATTTTTACGAGCGCCATGTCTTGCACTCTTTGGGTATAGCTAAGGTGATGCAGTTTCAGCCAGGTACCAAAGTATTGGATATCGGTACAGGTGGAGGTTTCCCAGGGATTCCATTGGCTATATTATTCCCTGATACACATTTTCACTTGGTAGATTCTATTGGCAAAAAAATCACTGTGGTAAAAGATGTTGCCAAGCAACTCAAGCTTTCGAATGTAGAAGCGCAGCAAGCTAGAGCAGAATCGCTGGTCAGGAAGTATGATTTTGTGGTGAGTAGAGCAGTGACCCGATTCACCAACTTTTTTCCTTGGGTCAAAGGGAAGTTCAAAAAAGAAGACTTCAATGAATTTCCCAACGGCATCTTGCTACTCAAAGGTGGTGATGTAGACGAGGAGATGGAAGAAAGAAATGTAGGTTATGTGACTTATCACCTCGACGATTACTTCCAAGGAGAGTTTTTTGAAACCAAAAAAGTGGTTTATGTCCCTTGGGAAGGGAAAAGGTAAAAACTAGGTGTGTTTCATTGCTACTATCGTGATAGATGAATGATATTTTGATTTCAAAGTGTATTCATCAAATAAAAAAGGCTCCTGAAATCTCAGAAGCCTTTTTTAATTTTTATTTCAATTATTTCGAATTTAAGCTGAAGAAATCATGACAATTTCTGCCAATACTATACCCACTTGCGGGGATGTTTGTTAATTTAGAATCCCCAAATCGATAGCGTAGATATGTATATAATTTTTGATACCGAGACCACTGGATTACCAAGGAGTTATGATGCGCCCATGGCGGCAGATGACAATTGGCCAAGATTAGTTCAACTCGCTTGGCAGCTTCATGATGCTAAAGGAAAGCTGATTTCCAATAATAATTTCATAGTAAAGCCAGAAGGGTTTACTATTCCTTACAATGCTGAGAAGGTTCACGGTATATCTACAGATAGGGCATTGAAAGAAGGGCATGACCTGGCCGAGGTTTTGGCGATCTTTGATCAAGATGTAGCCAAAGCAAA
This sequence comes from Belliella pelovolcani, assembly GCF_900156785.1. Taxonomy (GTDB): domain Bacteria; phylum Bacteroidota; class Bacteroidia; order Cytophagales; family Cyclobacteriaceae; genus Belliella; species Belliella pelovolcani. The sequence continues at coordinate 41,072 of NZ_FTOP01000005.1, forward strand.
GTATTTGGTTGGTCATAATATCGGTTTTGATATCAATGTGGTTGGGTCGGAATTTTTGAGAAAAGCTGTCCCTATGCAGCTTCCTGAAAAAAAGGAGCTGGATACCAAAGATATCTCCACCGAATTCTGTGCCTTGCCTGGAGGAAGGGGTGGTAAATTCAAATGGCCTACGCTGACAGAATTGCATCAGAAGCTTTTTGGAGTTGGCTTTGAAGATGCGCATGATGCGGCCTACGATGTGGATGCGACCGCAAAGTGTTTCTTTGGCTTGATTACCGCTGGTGTACAACCAACGGAAGGAAGTGTTGCTGTGCAAGATGTCATCTACGAAGCACCAAAGTTGGAAGAGGCCAATTTTGCGGTAGCAACTCAGGATGACAATAAAGAGGCAGCCAAGGATGTGCTCAGAGCGGCTGGGAAGGCGGATATTTCAGATTTGAAGGATGTGCCTTTTTCGCATTTGCACGTGCATACACAGTACTCAATCCTCCAAGCTACTTCGGAAATCCCTGCGATGATCGCCCGCGCCAAAGAGTACAATATGCCAGCTATTGCCATGACAGATCATGGAAATATGATGGCAGCTTTCCATTTTGTCAGGGAGGCATTGGCCAAAGAGATCAAGCCTATCGTAGGGTGTGAATTTTATTTGGCTAGGGATAGAAAGAACAAAAGCCAAAAAGACGATGGCTTTCAGACAGTATTATTAGCCAAAAACAAAGCAGGTTATCACAACTTGGCCAAGCTAGCATCTTATGCTAATATTGAGGGTTTCTACTATGTGCCAAGAATCGACAAAGAGCTACTAGTCCAATATAAGTCTGATATCATTGCTACCACAGGTGGACTTTGGGGAGAGATTCCATTTTTGATCCTGAATGTAGGGGAAACACAAGCCGAGGAGGCTTTTGTCTGGTGGAAGGAGCAATTTGGTGAGGACTTCTACGTAGAACTCAATCGTCACGGAGTGCCTGAAGAAGAAAAAGTCAACGAAGTATTACTTCAGTTTGCTCACAAGTACGGAGTCAAGTATTTCGCTGCCAACAATACATATTACAATTCTAAGAATGACGCAAAGGCCCATGATATTTTACTTTGCGTGAAGGATGGAGAGCTGGTAGAGAAACCCAAGAAATATATTGGCAAGCGTGGGAGAGAATTTCGCTATGGATTCCCCAATGATGAGTTTTATATCAAGAGTCCAGAGGAGATGAAAAAGCTCTTTGCTGATCTTCCCGAAGCAATAGCTTGTACCAATGAGATTGTAGAGAAAATCGAAAGCTATAAGCTCGCAAGGGAGGTATTGCTGCCGAAATTTGATATTCCAGCTGAATTTATAGATCCACAAGATGAACTGGACGGAGGAAAGCGTGGAGAGAATGCCTATTTGAAGCATTTGACTTATGAAGGGGCCAAAAAGCGTTATCCTGTCATTACTGATGAAATTAAAGAGCGGTTGGACTTTGAGCTGAAGACCATAGAGATGACTGGCTATCCGGGTTACTTCTTGATTGTCCAGGACTTTATCGCCGCTGCACGAAATCTAGGAGTTTCGGTGGGGCCAGGTAGGGGTTCGGCGGCTGGTTCAGCGGTAGCCTATTGCACAGGAATCACCAATGTAGACCCTATCGCCTATGATTTGCTATTTGAGAGGTTCCTCAATCCAGATAGGGTTTCACTTCCCGATATTGATATTGACTTTGACGATGAAGGTAGGCAGCTGGTGATTGATTACGTGATCAATAAATACGGCTCCAATCAGGTAGCGCAGATCATCACTTATGGTACCATGGCGGCTAAGTCAGCGATCAGGGATACTGCTAGAGTTTTGAACTTGCCACTATCCGATGCAGATCGATTGGCCAAGTTAGTGCCTGACATCAAGCTCAAAGCGCTTTTTGACCTTTCCAAAGATAGGGCGAAGCTTTCAGACAAGCTCAAGGGGAATAGTGAAGATATTGGCAAAGCCGATGAATTGATTCGTATTTCCAAAGGTAATGACGAGAGCTCCAAGACGATCAATCAAGCCAAGGTATTGGAGGGCTCTGTGAGAAATACTGGTATTCACGCATGTGGTGTGATCATCACACCGGATGATATTACCAACTTTGTACCTGTGGCATTGGCCAAGGACTCGGATATGGTATGTACCCAGTTTGACAACTCTGTGGTGGAGAGTGCTGGATTGCTCAAAATGGACTTTTTGGGACTGAAGACACTTACCCTGATCAAGGATGCAGTTAAGATTGTCAAGGAGCGTCATGGGATCACTTTGGATCCGGATACTTTTCCCATAGATGATGTCAAGACTTACGAGCTTTTCCAGCGGGGAGAAACTGTCGGAATATTCCAATATGAATCCCCCGGTATGCAGAAATACATGCGAGAGCTGAAGCCATCAGTTTTTGCGGATTTGATTGCCATGAACGCCCTCTACAGACCTGGGCCATTGGAGTATATTCCTTCATTTATCAAAAGGAAGCATGGGGTAGAACCGATCACCTATGATCTGGATGACATGCAGGAATACTTGGAGGAGACCTACGGGATCACAGTTTATCAGGAACAAGTGATGCTTTTGTCCCAGAAGCTGGCAGGATTTACCAAAGGTGAGGCCGATGTATTGAGGAAGGCCATGGGTAAGAAGCAGCGGGATGTGTTGGATAAGATGAAGCCCAAGTTTGTCGAGCAGGCTTCTTCCAAAGGGCATGATGCTAAAAAGCTTGAGAAGATATGGAAGGATTGGGAAGCATTTGCCTCCTATGCCTTCAATAAGTCCCACTCTACCTGCTATGCTTGGATTGCCTATCAGACAGCCTACCTCAAGGCACATTACCCAGCAGAGTATATGGCATCCGTGTTGAGTAATAATATGAATGATATCACCCAGGTGACATTCTTCATGGAAGAATGTAAGCGAATGGGTATCCCAGTTTTGGGGCCTGATGTCAATGAATCCAAGAATAGTTTCACTGTAAACCAAGAAGGTCAAATCCGATTTGGGATGGCTGCCATCAAGGGAGTAGGGAGTGCAGCAGTAGATGCCATCGTAGAAGAGCGAGAGAAGAGTGGTAAGTTTCCCAACATCTTTGAGTTTTGTAAAAGAGTCAGTGCAAAGGCACTCAATAAGAAAACGCTAGAATCTTTGGCCATGGCAGGGGGCTTTGACTGCTTCCCGCAGCATCATAGACGCCAATACTTAGAAGCAGCCGATGGGGATCATAATCTATTGGAAAAGGCAGTGAAATATGCCCAAAAAGTACAGCAGGAAGCTGATAGTTCACAAGTAAGTCTCTTTGGTGGAAGTGGAGGAATGGAAGTGCCGCTCCCTACTATAGCACCCCTCGAACCTTTCAGTCAGTTGCAGGCTCTGAATATTGAGAAGGAAGTTGTAGGGCTTTATATATCAGGACATCCATTGGATCAGTTTAGGGTTGAGATGGAGTCATTTACCAATACACCCATGACTGATTTCAACAACATAGATGTGCTCAAGACCAAGGGCGATATCAAAGCGGCAGGAATGGTGACCTCTTTTGCACATAGAACGACAAAGACTGGAAAACCCTTTGGAACGCTGACCATAGAAGATTACCATGGTGGACATACTTTCTTCATCTTTGGCGAAGACTATATCAAATTCAAGGAGTACTTCATGACAGGCTGGTTCCTTTACCTAACGGGCTCAGTGCATCCCAACAAGTGGAAGGAAGGAGAATTTGAATTCAAGATCAACAACATGTCCCTGCTCAGTGAAGTGAGGGGAAAAATGGTAAAAGGCTTGAGGGTCAACATTGACCTAGATGACCTTACATTGGACTTGATGGAGAAGTTGGAGAAAATTACAGAGCGGTACAAAGGTGATGCAAAGCTCTATATCAACATCATCGATAGAAAGGAAAATATCACCCTCGACCTGATGTCCAAAAAGTATCAAGTAGACCCATCCAATGAAATGATTCAGGAGCTAGGGCAATTGCCTGAGGTGGTGTATCAGATAGTTTAAGCGTTAATGTTTAGTTGATAACTGTTTAATCGATTAGGGAGAGCTAGCGTTTTGATATTGTAGTTTTATGAAGGGATACAAAGCACTCCAAGAAGCACAAAGACCACAAAATAATCATGGTGCTCTTAGAGCCCTAAAAGGAAAAAAAGTGTTTAACTGGCTTATTGATTAGGAAGTAGGTCTTTTTAGAGTATAGTTCTATGAAGCGTCGCTAAGACTTCAAAGAAGCACGAAGATCACAAAATAATCCACTAGTGCTCTTTGTGCCTCCTTAGTGTTCCTAGCGTTCCCAACCAAATGAACTCTAAACTTCAATAACCCCTAATTCTTCCCTTGAATGAACTTATTAGAGTAGAAATGAATTTAGTAGTATATTCGGCATTCGAAAAACATAAAACAGATATATAAAATGGCAAAAGCAATTGAAATTACTGATTCTAACTTTGAAGAAATCATGAAATCTGAGCAGCCAATCCTAGTGGATTTTTGGGCTGAGTGGTGTGGACCTTGTAAAATGATCGGCCCGGTAGTGGAAGAGCTAGCAGGTGACTACGAAGGTAAGGCTGTAGTTGGTAAAGTAGATGTGGACTCCAACCCTGCGGTAGCAGCTCAATTTGGAATCAGAAGCATCCCAACCCTTTTGTTTTTCAAAGGTGGTCAGATTGTAGACAAGCAAGTAGGAGCAGTTCCAAAAGCTGTCCTGGCTCAAAAACTTGACGCGCAACTGTAACTCTAATTTACAAAAGCATAAAAAAACCGTTAGCTGGACGCTAGCGGTTTTTTTATGCGATTTGCTTTCTTAGAATCGGGCAATATTCTTGGTATCAATAATTAATCTATATGATTTTCCACTTTCTTACCAGTGGAACATCAAGGTGGTATAAACCTCTGATTTCAAGCCAATATCAATGAGTAACTTGTCCGCCTTGGCGGATCCAATATCTATTAGTATCGGATTCATCTAGACTCTTATTTAATTTGGTTAGGAGAATAATTGCGGATATGCATATTAATCTACTTTGCTCAAGTTAGACACTCCGCCTGATACTATAAATTTCATCACGTCGGAGCTGCTTACATTTTTGAGTATGCGGACATTTTGCTTAGGTACCAGGTAGAGGTTGCCAGAGAAATTATAGCTATGTGGGAAATAAATGGCCACAAGCTCGGTTTCCTCCAATACACTGAGGTCGTCTTGCGTAATGAAGCCCATTCTGGACATTCCTTCGGAGAGTTTGACGATTACAGGTGTATTGAATTTTTTCTTATCTCCCACAAAAGCCGACATCAAATCCTTGATGCTCGTGTAGAGGATATTGACGAGGGGGATCTTGAATACCCAGCGCTCAAATAGGTCAAACAGTGGCTTGGTGATGAATAAGCTAGCCAGATAGCCTACAAAAGTGATGAAGCCCAACATGATCAAAATCCCGAAACCAGGTACAGGGATTGGGATGATTCCATCCAAGAAATTCAAAATCAAAATGATCACATAGATGGTCAGCGCGATAGGAACCACAAAGAGTAAACCTCTTAGAAAAAAAGTAATAACCCGCTTGTATGTAAATCTCATGGTTTATAAGTTTTTGTTTTCACCCCAAATCTAGCTAAAGAATTTTTAAAATATTTTAAACTAAAAATTTGCTTCTTTCTTTCTTTCTTTCTTGTTTCCAGCTTTATTAGTGGTCAAACTTTTAGAGTCATTAAAATCATATTTTAACCAAAACAAAAATTGTTATGAGAAAAAACATTTTAAGTATTTGTTTGTCAGTACTGTTTTTAGTGCCATTCGTGGTTAAGGCAGGGACTTGTAATGTGACTCCTACAGCAGGGAAATTGTATGAGGCTGGTTTTTGTATTGATACAGTGAATATGTGTTTAAAGCTGCCAGATGGTATTTTGTTTGGAGACTGTTTTATTGAAGTAGTGCCACAGGTAGGTGATTAATTGTGAATTAACCCAGAGTTTAATTAAACTCTGGGTTTTGATAAATTTGTATATGAAGAATGCATTAAACTTAATTTTTGTCATGGTGATATTTTTTTCATGCAAACAAAGCCAAAATTCGGAATCTGGAGTAGTTAATGCCATTTCACTAGTTCCTGTCAAGGAAGTTTCAATAGACTTAGGGAGTACTTTTCCTAAACTTCATGGTAACCCAATATTTCTAAATGATGGAGATCGTCCTTACTTTTTTATTCAAAGTATGAAAGGTATTGGGAAATTTGATCTTAGAAAAGGCGGGGAAGCTATGGAAATATTGGAGTTAGGTAATATCAATGGTTATGTGACACCTTACGAGTCTGGAAATACATTGATCACACCTTTAGAGAAGAATAAGTATTTATCGTATCATAATAATCGAGCGGAACTCTATTTAATAGAGAATAACGAGATCAAATTCAACACTAAAATTTCTAAATATGACGCTGATGCATTTTTCTTGTCAGCAGGGTATTACAGGCAGATGGATTTTAACGAAGGAGTGTTCTATGGATTATATCAACCTTCATACATTTACGGGGGGCCACCATGGAAGTATGAAAGCTTGACTCAATTAGTGATGTCCTTGGATGTAAATCAGGAAAAAGTAGAAAAGCTATTTCAGTTACCCGAAGCTTACCTGATGAAAAATGTTAATGTTTTAGATATGTTAATTAGTTTTGTAAAGCGCCCTGATACTGGTGAATATCTAATTAATTTCCCAATTACTGATGAAATTTACATCACGAAAGATTTTAGAGAAGTTGAGCATTTGATCCTTTCACCAAAAAAAGACTTTGTCGACATGTCAAATAGAAAAGGCGAGAGACCAAATGAATGGAAGAAGGAGTATTACACAGGTAATGCTTTTCAAACCGTCTATTACGATCAATATAGGAAACTGATCATCAGACATTACAGAAAAGCCTTGAGCGAAAATGAGTTTGAAAGGATTAGCCAAGATTCCTTTAAAATGCTTGATGATAAGCATGAGAATAGGCTTTTGTTTTCAGACATGAATGGTAATGTACTAGCCGACGTTGATGTGTCAGCATTTAATTATTGGTACATTCATTTTGCCGAGGAAGGTATGTATATACTCAATGATACCGATATGATAGGAGAGGACAATATGACTTTTACACTTTTTGAGATTAACCTCAATTAATAAAATCAGACCATTTCTCTGCGTTTCATTGCGCCCTCTGCGGTTTGATATTATTTTCACCGCAGAGAAACACAAAGTGCCGCAAAGAAAACATCACCTATCCAAACCTCTCTTAGTCCCATCGGGACGGCCTACATATTAACGGTAGGTTTCAAACTACCGTCCCAGATGATGACTAAGACGACCAAGAAGTCCCATCGGGACGAACGGTCTAAATGAAGTAGAGCAACCAATGCACTCAAGCCTATCCCCAATCAAACTGAAATACCTCAAAGACTTTTAACTTTTTTCAAACTAAAAATATCAAGTACAAACAAATGAAATATCACTTTAAATAGTTTAAATATGTAGATAACTGTCATTTTGTTGTTTTTATGAGCTTAAATTTTTTAAAATATTTTAAACTAAAAATTTGCTTCTTTCTTTCTTTCTTTCTTGTAAACAGCTTTATTAGTGGACGCATTTTTAAAGTCATTTAAATCATACTTTAACTTTAAAAAACTAAAATGAAAAAAATTATTATCGGATTTGGACTGATATTAGGCGCAATAATTTTTGTTGATTCGCCAAGTCTTGTTTATGCTAATGATCAGGATGATTCTCTTGAAGAAGGGGGTGGTAATAGTGGATGTAAAACAGGACAAGTGAATGATGCTACTTGTAGATCAGGGTATCCAGCCTGTGGATTTATCATGAGCTCTGAACAAGTAAAGGATTGTAATTATTCAAGATCAATTGGTGCATAAAATCAAGACCCTTGATGATACTTCATCAAGGGTTAAATTCGGAAAAATGATAAAGTATATAAAATTAATCGGACTTGGCTTCTTGTTTTTTTCTGGTTGCACTTACAAGGAACAAGGAAATTCTTTAGGCGAATTATTAGAAGTCAATAATATTATTAAATTTGAATTAGACTCTCTAACACCTAATTCATTTCAAGTAATAGAAATTTTAGAACGTAATGAGATTACTTATTTTACTTTTTTAAACAATATTAATAATACTATTTACTATTACAATTTTGAAAATCAAGAATTAGTTAAAACCTTAAAGTATGAAATTGGCGGAGATGGGTTAAGAAATGGTATAATGTCGTACAACCACCATTCAAATGATTCAATATTGCTTTTTGGCACTGGTTTGTATTCATATTTAACTAATGAAAAAGGCAAAGTCTTAAAAGACTTTAAACTTATAGATTTAAAATATCAGCAAAGTCCATATGCTTCCATGCAAAGTCCTGTTATTTTAACGGATGGTTACATTTATTATAATTCTTTGGTTTGGGGTTGGTACTCTTCAGAATATCAGCCTTTTATGAAGTATGATTTAAGTTCCAGTCAAGTAAATCTATTTGGAGGTTTACCATTGACTTATCAGGAAAATGGGGATTGGGGATCTCAAAATTATGATTATGCATATCAAGTATTTGATAAAAAAAATAGAAAAATAATCTATTCATTTCCAGCAGCAAATACATTGTTTGAATATGGAATAAATAAAAATGAGTTTACTGAAATAAAAGATAGTTATACTTTTGATGAAATCTCTCCACCTTTTAAAGATGATAATTATGTATATGATTCTGAGGAATGGCATTTCTCGATGAATAATACTGAAATTTATGGAAGCTTGTTGATTGATTATGATCAATCAAAAGTTTATAGGTGGTATAAACTTCCAGTAGCTTCTTCAGAGAAAAACCCTAAAAGGGAAACATTATTGCTGGTTTATGATTATCCAAATTTGAAATTTTTAAACTCTTTTCGACTTCCAGATTTTAATTATATTACTGAAAACTCATTTATTCAAAAAAATCAAATTTATGTCAGGATTCAAAACAGTATTGAAGATGAAATTGAATTTCAAAGTTTTAAAATATTCTAATTTAATTGTTTTCGTTCTGTTTTATATTATGAGCTCTTGTTATACTAATTCTATTAAAACGGAAGAATTTTTAAAGGTGAAAAATGCAGATAGTGTCCTTGTATTTATTGATTTAGAATCTTGTAGCTCATGTACTGAAAAAATTTCTGAATTATTCAGAGATTACTTTGAATCGGAAAAGTTTGATTTTGTGTTTATCGAAAATCAAAATCTTAAAGAATTTAAAATCATCTCTGGAGTCAATTTTAAACAACAATTTAATATTCATAAAATCACCAACGAAAATTATTTAAAATTGAATGGTGGTTATGGCTCCTATTTAGCAATGAACAGTGGTGGCTATATATTAAATCCAAAAAAAGTAACGCCCTCAAATTTTGATGGTTTAGTAGAGATTTATTCTTCGTTTCTCTTAGATATGGCTAACTAAAAAAACTTGCTCAATTTAATCTAGCCTGCTTTTCCTCATTCTGTCTTTCTTTATGTTCTTTACAGTCTAACCGTTTTCATCATCTAACAACCCGAGTCGCCTAAGCGTAGATTGCATCTACGCTTATCTATCCATGGAATTTGCAATTCCACATTAAAATAATAATACCCACGCTGGCAAGATATTTGAGGTGTAGTTTGTAACTACACCTAGTTGGTTTGTTGTGTGTTTTATCACCCTTCCTTTAAAAGTCCACTCACCAAACTTTCATGCTCTTCAATCCATCGGTCATATAATCCTCCAGTCCCAGGGCCATTGAAGCCTGTGTGGATATAACTGATTTTGTCATTGCATTCCATCTTATTCTTGGTGTTTTTCTTTTTATTAACCGGAGAAGAACAAGTGACCCAAAAAAATGTGTTCCCAAAATCCCTCTAAGTCCCATCGGGACGACCGACATCCTAACGGTAGGTTTCAACCTACCGACAAAAATCGCTACCACCAACCAAAAGTCCTATCGGGACGAACGGTCTAAATGAAGTAGAGCAACCAATGCACTCAAGCCTATCCCCAATCAAACTGAAATACCTCAAAGACTTTCAATTTTTTTCAAACTAAACATATCAAGTACAAACAAATGAAATATCACTTTAAATAGTATAAATATGTATATAACTGTCATTTTGTTGATTTTATAAGTTTAAATTATTTAAAATATTTTAAACTAAAAATTTGTTTCTTTCTTTCTTTCTTTCTTTCTTGTTAACAGCTTTATTAGTGGTCAAACTTTTAGAGTCATTAAAAATCATATTTTAACATAATTCAAAAAAAGATGAGAAAATTATTACCAATCGCAATTTTTATTGCTGGAATGTTTTTTGGCTGTTCTGCATTTGAAGAAGAATTGTTCAAAGAAAATGACCTTAATAATCATTCGATTGAACAAAAAAATAGACTAAAATTCAATTCTTATGATTCATTTACAAATGCAATTTCTGAAATTGGGCAAAACTCTAATGCTAATTCAAAAAGTATTATTGAAAAGTATGCTGAAAAACCCGAATATTTTAATTCATTAAAAAGTTTAATTGATTCAGAAAGTTTTGAACGTATCAAATTCAGAACGAATTCAGAAAATAATGAAAATCTTAATCCTGAACTTTACTCTGAGATGGTTCCTGATTTAGTATTTGCTGAGTTATTAAATGAAAATTTAGAAATTGAAGTTGAAAATGTTATTTTTAAAATAACCCCTTTTGGGACTTTTTTTTCTCGTACAGAGAATTACGGGAATCTTATTAAAATTGTTGATGACTTTAAAATTTCAAAGCTTGAAGATCTCCGAAATACAAAAAATACCAATGCAAGAATGGATTTCCAAGAACCTTCACTTTATGAAGATGCTTATCTTTTAGAAGATGATGTTTATCTTTTTGATACGTATTATGATTATGATTTTGATGACGAAATTATATTTAATGTGCCTAATGTATCAATAAGTAGTGAGTTTTATCAATTAAACAACTTTTGTGGGGTTTGTGCACCAGTTGTAAGTTGGGCCCTTCCAGATTCAGAATATAACAAGTTTCAAGAATATAGTTTTGGGAGAAAAACTGATGTTGGGAAATTAATGGAAGGGATTGTTGGAAATAACAAAGGATTTACTTTGAATTTTTCAGATAACTATAGGTTAAAAGCTAAATTATATGCTTTTAATTATTGGCTATATCAAAGTGTTGGTGTAAAAGGGAAAATGCAAAAAAGAGGCTGGACAGGGTTTTGGGCGAAACATAAAGATTCTCGAGCGGATAAACTTGTAGTTGGTTGGGATGTTATGTTATTTAATATTAATCATCCAATATCGCTAGATCTTAGATATACTCAGTTACCCTCAAAAAAAATAGCTAAGGAGATTCTTAAATTTTCTAATTTTGATATGGCAGTAGCGTCTTTATCGGATGCTAGGTTAGTCTTAGGCAATGTTCAGCTGATAGATTATAATGATTTAGAAAAAGCTTTGAATGGTACGGTTAAATTGTCCCTAGCAAAACTTACAGAAAAGGTTTGGAAAGAGGCTGAAAAGTCTTTTGCAACTGCTTCTTATGAAATAACTCAAGAAAGAATAAAAACCTACAGAAAAATCTTTCCAAACAAGACAAAAATGATGTTAAGTAGATTTGAAGCAGTATTGAATAACTCTAATGAAATAAATCTGAACATTGATAGACAGTTTAGAGTAAGTTATAACAACCAATCAGGAGATGGCTTCTATGAAAATTTAATTATTCCTACTCTAGGACAAAAAAAGATGTACGATATTGAAGGAGCATCAGTTTATGCAGCAGCTCAATTTAGAAATCAAATAAAAGGTATTAGAATAACCAAGGAAATAAATGATTAGATCTATTGTTTTTATTTGTTTTTTATTTTGTTTCATTGGTAACACCTTTGGACAAACAGAAAATGTTATTAGAATAAACTTCTTAAATCCAAGCCTTACAATAGAAAGGGTTCTAAGTCCAAAAACAACTTTTGAGGCTGGTGTTGGTTTTGGGTATAATGGTTCGTATCCTGATTTGGCATTTGCCTCAGAAAGTGGGATTCAATATATATTTGCAGGGTTTGTGGATCTTCAGAGCAGATATTATTATAACCTGGAAAAACGACAAAATAAGGGCAAAAATATAGGGTCAAATTCCGGAAATTTCTTTGCCTTGAGAATGCTTTATACAGGCCCAGATGTTGCAAGTAATTTTATTCGATTTGATAATAATTCATTTGCTGTAGGACCTACTTGGGGGATTCAAAGAGCTTATGGGAAGTTTAATTTAGCTTATAGTATGGGTCCAATATATTATTTTAACACTAGTGGAAGTCACAATTGGTTTCCTCTGATATTGGAAATAAATTTTGGGTATAATCTTGGACGATAAATTCTTAAATAGGGAGGCAAAAAACCTCCCTATTTTATTTGAAAATCTATGAAGAATATTACTAGAGTATTAATCGTTTTAACAATTTTTATTTGCTCCTGTCAAGCTACCAAAACTTCAGTGATTCAGTATTGTAAAATTTGTTTGGATGTAGAAGACGGGATTATAGTGGATGATTTGAATAGTCCTTTGCTTTCTGAAAGGAGGAATAATGATCTTAGAGTTCTTATCATCGCTATGCTTCAATCTGAAGGTATGATCAATGTTTATGATAAATACGAGCTGGATTATGAATTTTTAACCAATAATATCAGAGGAATCGAAAGTACAGAAGATAGAGAGCAACTCAATAGAAAACTGAATATCAAATATATTCTTAAGCCCACTGTTTTGAATTTGAGAGAGGCAGAAGGATATGATGTGATTTATCCAAGTGAGTCAATTTACCCTATTCCTAGATCGCCTCAACTAAACAGATCACTGCTAGAATTTGAGTTGATAGAGACGGCTACCGAAGAAGTGGTTTATAAAGTAGCTTTTAATAACAGTGACAAGGAATATAGCAAAAACAACGAGGATGATATTGAATTTTTCAACTTTGGGTCATCTTTTAGGACATTGTGGAGCGGTGCTAAAAAAGGAAGTAAATTTACAGTTGCTGATTGTACTTGCCCAAAAGGAAAGTACTTAAAGCGAAGAAAATTTTGGGAGAAAATTGGGTTTTGATATAAACAATCAGAATAGATTGGTTTTCTCTTTAGCGTCTTAAAGGGTCCACTTTAGTTTTCCTTTTAGCTATAGAGAAACACAAAGTGCCGCGCCCTCTGCGGTTTGACCATTATTTTGACTGTGTCGCCTAGGCGTAGATTGCATCTATGCTTTCATATCCATGGAATTTGCAATTCCACTTTCAAATAAAAGAACCCAAGCAGTCAAAATATTTAGAGTGTAGTTGCAAACTACACCTAGTCGGTTAGTTTTGTTTTTAAGGTTTTCTCAAAAAATGGGATGATCCCTAAGCGTAGATTGCATCTACGCTTTCATATCCATGGAATTTGTAATTCCACTTTCAAATAAAATGACTCACGAAGTCAAGATATTTAGGGTGTAGTTGCAAACAACACCCAGTCGGTTAGTAGTTGATTTTAAGGATTTTTCAAAGGATATGAGTGTGCCCTAAGCGTAGATTGCATCTACGCTTTCATTTCCATTGAACTTGCAATTCCAATCCAAGAGGATTATATTTAATAATGGGTGATGCTTTTCAAATTAGAGATCAGGAAATGCCTTATTTTTTGACATTCCAAGTCGTAGGATGGGCAGATGTTTTTACCAGAAAGAGGTATCGAGATTTTATTTTAGAAAATTTTGCGTATTGTAGAAAATCAAAAGGGTTGTATCTATTTGGTTATGTAATTATGAGCAATCATATTCATTTGTTGGTACAACAAAAAGATGGTAGGTTGTCAGATTGGGTTAGGGATTTCAAAAAGTTCACAAGTAAGAAATTGATAAAAATGATTTCAGAGAACCCTGATGAAAGGAGAAAAGAGTGGCTTCAAATGATTTTTGAATATCACGGTAAGTTTAATAAGAGGAATAATGATATTCAGTTCTGGACTCACGAAAACCATGCTGTTGAAATGTATAATGTCGGCATGATTGAAAGTAGAATGAAGTACATTCATGAAAACCCTGTTAGAGCTGCTATTGTTGAAAAACCCGAGGATTATTTGTACTCCAGCGCAAGGGATTATTCTGGATTAAAGGGATTGATCGATTTAGATTATTGGTGATTTAGAATACCCCTAAGCGTAGATTGCATCTACGCTTTCATATCTATGGAATTTGTAATTCCACTTTCAAATAAAATGACTCACGAAGTCAAGCTATTTAGGGTGTAGTTGCAAACAATACCCAGTAGTTTATTGGTTACAAACAACACCCAGTCGGTATGTTTTGTGTTTTATCAGCCTTCCCCCAAAAGCCCATTCACCAAACTTTCATGTTCTTCAATCCATCGATCATATAATCCTCCTGTCCCAGGGCCATTGAAGCCGGTGTGGATATGTCGGACTTTACCTTGGCGATCGATATAGATAAGGGTTGGGAAAGCGACTACGCTATTGAGAGCAGGGAGTGCTTCAGATGCCTTTTCCTTATTGCTCACACCAGCGATGAGGAAGGTATAGTTGGCTCCCAGTCGCTCAGCAGCGTTCTTTACCCGCTTGCTTGCATAATCAAACTCAGGCTTGCTCTCAAAGGCCAAGCCGATGATTTCTATTCCTCGATCCTTGTTTTGCTCGTACCAAGGAGCAAGGTATTTGGTTTCATCCATGCAGTTTGGACACCAGGTGCCAAATAGCTGCACCAAGACCACTTTGTCTTTGAATTGCTCGTCTTGCATGCTCACCATTTTCCCATCGGTATCTGGAAAGGAAAATTCCAAAGTTTCATATCCCTCTTTCAAATAGGTCAAGCTTCCAGCATCTGGCAGCTCAAATTCCTCATCTCGGACAGCAATAAATGTCTCTTGATATCTAGGGCCGCTTCTAAATCTACCCTGCATTGAACCATCTTCTAGCACATCTCCCTGAAAAAAGAATGCATGACTGCCATCAAAAGCACTCAGGTAAAAGGTATCCCCACTGACATTGCCTTCCAGAAATCTGTAATCACCCAAAGCGGTAAGAAAAGTGCCCGTAATGCGATCTCCTGCTTGATCCAATACAGCAATGGCCTCATAAGTTTTGCCTGAGTTGTCCTGAAAGACCGTCTTCCACCTTCCAGAGAAATCAGTACTTGGCGGTTCGCTGGTATTGAATCTTTTGCGTTCTGATGACTTGCTTGCAGAGAATGGCATAATATAGTCACTGGCATAATTCCTAATATAGCTTCCTTTCAGTTCACCAGTTGCGGTGATTACCGCCTTGATATCCGAATCAAAAATGCCCAGTGGTATCCAGACAGAATCCGAGCTCACTCGTATACCTTCTATTTCTAAGCGTTCCTCAGCGTTGATCAATACTGCTCGCCACTTTTCCCCACTTTGGATCAGCTCCAATCCAAATGGCAGTACATCTGGAGCCATGTCCAGCTCAGCATGCCAAATGCCAGACAGGTCTGTGGTTGAATCGTTTTTTGAGGTATTGCATGCCGCTGTGATGATTATAGTGGCAAGGATCAGCAATCGTATATTTTTCATAAGGGTGATTTTCGCGGCACTAAATTAAGTCATTAATTATTTTATCCTACTAAGCCTATGGGAAAATTTAACATCTCATGCTTTGGGAAATTCCCCCACTTTTTTCCCAAATCAAATCATACTTTGCCTTAGTTTCATTTACCTTTGAAAAAAATCCCTTTTAAATGCATTTTTAACCTTTTTTAAGTGGATCAATTCACCGTCCTTGTTATTGTCAATACCTTGATCATCAAGCAAAAAAGTGATGAAATTTTCTCAAAAAAATTGTGATAATTCAAACTTTTAGATACTTTTAAGAAAAAGTGGTGAAAAGTGGGGAGAAGTGGTGGGATGTGTAAAACCTTTTATTACTTTTGTATTTATAGAAAACTCAAGTGTAGCACATGGGAATGTTTAACAGTCGATACGAATGCAAGGTGGACGCCAAGGGTCGTCTGGCATTGCCTGCCAAAATCAAGGCGGCGATTCCAGAGTCCAATGGTAGCGAGCTGTATTTGCGTTTCGGTGATGACGGCTGTCTAGCATTGTATCCAGAGCAGGAGTTTAAGAAGCTCTTCAATCAGATCAATGGGCTTTCTGATAGAGATCCGATCCATAGAAGGATCAAGAGAAGTTTTTTTGACAGCTTGGTCAATGTGGAGCTAGACAATGCGGGAAGATTTTTGATTCCCAAAAATTTCATGGCCTTTGCAGGGATCGATAAGGAAGCTTATGTGATTGGAGTTGGTTCCTACGTGGAAATATGGAGCCCAGAAAAATATGAAAAGAATATAGTATCAGATCAGACCGAGTTGTCCGAACTGATGGATAAATACCTCTCTTAAGGCATGACAGATCAAGTTTACCATATCCCCGTGATGCTACATGAGTGCATTGACGGATTGGCGATCAATCCGAATGGCATCTATGTAGACCTTACTTTCGGAGGAGGTGGTCATTCCAAGGAGATTCTCAAGCATCTGGACAAAGGTCATCTTTATGGCTTCGATCAAGATGCTGATGCGGAAGCAAATATTCCACAAAGCGATAAGTTCACTTTTGTGGCGGCAAATTTTAGAGATCTGAAGCGATACCTCAGACTTTATGGGGTCACACAGGTGGATGGAATCTTGGCAGATTTAGGGATTTCTTCCCACCAGATAGATGAGCCGGGAAGAGGGTTTTCGACCCGATTTGATGGAGACTTGGATATGCGAATGAGTGATGCGATGAGCCTGACGGCAAAGGATGTGCTCAATACTTATGAGGAAGCTAGACTTCACAAGATCTTTGGAATATATGGAGAGATCAAAAACGCCAAGACCTTAGCGCAAGCAGTGGTGGCACAGCGTGCTTTGACACCTTTCTCCACGATCGAGGGATTCAAGTCGTTGCTCAAGAAGTTTGCACCAAGGGGCAAGGAGTTCAAGTATTTCGCGCAAGTCTTTCAGGCATTGCGGATAGAGGTCAACGATGAGATGAAGGCACTAGAAGAGATGCTGCTACAGACAGTGGAAGTATTGAAGCCTGAAGGTCGCTTGGTGATCATGAGCTACCACTCTTTAGAAGATCGCTTGGTGAAGAATTTTATAGCCAAGGGAAAGTTTCAAGGTGAGGTAGAGAAGGATTTCTATGGTAATTTGATCAGACCGCTAGAGCCAGTGACTCGCAAGGCAGTGACTGCATCTGCGGAAGAGCTAGTGGCCAATAACAGGTCTCGAAGTGCCAAGTTGAGAATAGCCAAAAAACTATAAATCATGAGTCAGAATACATTCAAAAAGAAAATCAAGCAGGGTGCTGCTCCCAAAGGGAAGAGAAAGAATCTCTTTACCCTGATGGAGGAGAAGCTCGATGTGCGTGGGATTCTAGGTGAAGGTATTCCAGTGAAGTTTGGACCGCCCTTTTTCTTCGCAGCATTTCTTGCGATGATTTATATCTGGTCCAATCACCGTGCGGACAATATGATCCGCAAGATCGAGCGCATGCAGCAAGAGGTGGAAGACCTCAGGGCAGATGTGACCACGCTAGAAGCGGAGTACATGCTCAGCAGTAAGCAATCTGAAGTAGCAAAAAAGATTCAGCCACTTGGCATATATGAAATAGACGAGCCTCCTATAAAAATCAAATACAAAAAGTGAATATCAAACAATCCATAGTACTGAGAGTAAGAGTTGCCTTCATTGTGGTGACCTTATTTGCTGGGCTGATCTTTTATAGGGTCGCCCATTTGCAGTTTGTGGAGGGGGAGAAGTGGCAAGCCAAATCCGAAAGCCTAAATTTTCAATACAGACAAGTCAGCGCTACTCGGGGTAATATCTATGCGGCAGATGGAAGCTTGTTATCCACCAGTTTGCCTTTTTATAGGGTAGTTATAGATCCATTAGTTGCCAAGCAAGAGGTGTTTGATAAGGGGATTGATTCCTTATCCTATTTACTTTCCTCTTTTTACAGAGACAAATCAGCAGATGCTTACAAGCGTAGCATCAAGGATGCGAGAGTCAGTGGCAAGCGCTATTTGATTTTGAATAGAAAACAGATTGGCTATCAAGAGATGCAAGCCATGAGCAACTGGCCGATCTTCAGAAATGGCCGCTTGGGAGGTGGGGTAATTTTCGAAAAAGTAGAAAAACGCTACCGTCCTTTCAATAATCTCGCTTCTCGTACCGTCGGTTTCCTCAATGAAGACAAGTATGGTGTAGGTGTAGAGTATAGCTTCAATGAATACCTAGAGGGGAAAAACGGCAAGGCACTTTTCCAAAGAATCGCTGGGGGCAGCTGGAAGCCTGTCTTCGATGCAGAGGATGTGAAGCCAGATGATGGATTTGATGTCTATACGACTTTGGATGTCAATATTCAGGATGTGGCTGAGTCTGCACTTTTGCGTCAGCTGATGAGCAAAGATGCAGAATATGGCTCTGTGATCGTCATGGAAGTGGCTACTGGCAAGATCAAAGCCATAGCCAATCTCCAGAAAAACAAGTCAGGGTATGGCTATTCCGAGAATTACAATTTCGCAGTTGGAGACCAAGGGCTGACAGAGCCAGGGTCTACGTTCAAGTTACTCTCAATGCTAGCGCTACTAGAAGAAGGTAAGATCAACCTCAATGAAAAGATTGAGACAGGTGATGGCACATTCAGGTTCTTTGATCGTACCATGCGTGATGCGAAGCAGGGAGGTTACGGAGAGATCACCATCAAAGAGGCCTTCGAAAAATCCTCCAATGTCGCAGTTTCCAGACTGGTCAATGAGCATTTTGGACATCAGCCGAAGAAATTCATGAGCTACATTGAAAAGGCAGGACTTAATCAACCTATTGGATTTCAGCTGAAAGGTGAAGGTGCGCCATATTTCAAAAATCCTGATGAAAGGAACTGGTATGGTACTACGCTACCATGGATGTCTATCGGTTACGAGACAAAACTGACCCCACTACATACACTGATGCTTTACAATGCTGTGGCCAATGGAGGGAAAATGGTCAAGCCAATGATCGTAGAGGGCATAGCCAAAGCAAATAAAATTGAAAAAAGATTCGATACCGAAGTTCTGAGAAAAAGTATTGCTTCAGCTAAGACCATCAGGCAGTTGCAGGAGCTATTGGAAGGCGTAGTGGAAAATGGTACCGCCAAAAATGTACACAACAAAGATTATAAGATCGCTGGAAAGACTGGAACTGCACAGAAGTTGATAGATGGTCGCTATACGCAGCGCTACTACACCTCTTTTGCAGGCTATTTCCCAGCTGACAATCCAAAGTATTCTGCCATCGTGGTGATCGATAGTCCGAAGGGCTTCAATGCTTATGGAGGTGATATCTCAGCACCTGTATTCAAGGAGATTGCAGACAAGATCTATTCTCAAGACTTGGAGATCAATGTCAAATCTCAACCTAAGTTTCAATTTGCAAACTTGAAGACAGATGAATTTCCTTACATCCAAGCTGGAAAAGTCGACGAGCTACAGATGCTTTGTAACAAATTTGGGATTTCAAATCACTACAATGACGGTGGAGAGGCATGGGTCAAGTCTACCGTGGTCAATAAGGCCATTCAATGGAAAGCCAATAAAGTCGAGGCTCCGACAATGCCGGATGTGAGTGGCTTATCCTTAAGGGATGCATTGTATGTATTGGAAAATAAAGGATTGAGAGT
Source organism: Belliella pelovolcani (assembly GCF_900156785.1). Lineage (GTDB taxonomy): Bacteria > Bacteroidota > Bacteroidia > Cytophagales > Cyclobacteriaceae > Belliella > Belliella pelovolcani. The sequence continues at coordinate 60,818 of NZ_FTOP01000005.1, forward strand.
AGTCTATCAAGGTAAAGGCAGGGTCAAAAATCAGTCTATCAACCCTGGAGCTACGATCAGTCAGAATAGCGTAATCAGTTTAGTATTAGGATAAATGAAGGATTTAAAAGACATATTATACAAAGTCTCTTTGACAGGAACCATAGGTGATATGGATCAAAATGTCAATAAGCTTGCTTTCGACAGCCGCAAGGTAGACGAAAAAGATGTCTTTGTAGCCATCGCCGGTACACAGGTAGATGGGCATGCCTTTATCCCGACAGCCATTGAAAAAGGTGCGAGTGTAATTGTCTGCGAACAGCTTCCTGAGGACATTCAGGAAGGGATCACTTATGTGACCGTAGCTCATTCCACCAAAGCACTGGGCATCATGGCTGCCAATTATTATGAAAATCCATCTGAAAAGTTGAAGATCGTGGCGGTGACGGGTACCAATGGTAAAACCACAACCGCCACTCTTCTCTATCAGCTGTATATAGAAATGGGCTATCAGGTAGGCTTGATTTCCACGGTCGAAAACAGAATTTCGGATCAAGTTGTACCAGCCACACACACGACGCCTGATGCTTTGAGCCTTCAGGAGTTACTCAAGAAAATGGTTGCAGCAGGTTGTACCCATTGCTTCATGGAAGCTAGCTCTCATGCCATCGTGCAGGAGCGATTGGCAGGGTTGAAGTTGATGGGGGCTGTGTTTACCAATATTTCCCATGACCATCTGGATTACCATGGGACTTTCGATGAGTACATCAAAGCCAAAAAGTTACTATTTGACAGGCTGCCGAAGGATGCATTTGCTTTGACCAATGCGGATGATAAACGTGGAATGGTAATGTTGCAGAATACACAAGCCACGAAGCAGTCTTTTGGTCTAAGATTCCCAGCAGACTTCAAAGCCAAAATCTTGACCAATTCCATAGAAGGATTGGAGCTTGAAATCCAAGGCAAGCAAGTATGGTTCCGCATGATTGGGGAGTTCAACGCTTACAATATATTAGCGGTATTTGGAGTGGCAGTTTTGTTGGGAGAAGAGGAGGAAGAAGTCCTGATGCAACTGTCCAAAGTGCCAGGAGCACAAGGAAGGTTTGATAAGATCACCATTGCGGGAGTGACTGCGATTGTAGATTATGCGCATACACCTGATGCTTTGGAAAATGTCCTCAAGACGATTCAAGGCGTGCGAACAGGTGGGGAGCAGGTCATCACAGTGGTAGGCTGTGGAGGCAATAGAGATAAGACCAAGCGCCCAGTTATGGCTAAAATCGCCACAAACCTCAGTGATAAAGTCATCTTGACTTCAGATAATCCACGTGATGAAGAGCCTATGGCAATCCTTAGAGAGATGGAAGCTGGCGTCAATCCGGTAGACTTCAAGAAGACCATCATCATCGAAGATCGCAGAGAAGCCATCAAGACTGCTTGTGTCATGTCCAACCCTGGTGACATCATTTTAGTCGCTGGCAAGGGGCATGAGACTTATCAGGAAATCAAAGGAGTAAAACATCCTTTTGATGACCGAGCTATAGTGAAAGATTTACTCAACCTTTTGAATAAAAGCTAAAAGATGTTATACCCGATTTTTGAATATTTCGACAAAGTATTGGATATCCCTGGCACCGGGGTGTTTCGCTATATCTCCTTCAGGGCAGGGATGGCGGCACTCTTGTCATTGATCATCACGATTACTTTTGGAAAAAACATCATCGATTGGATTCGCAATAAGCAGATTGGCGAGACGGTAAGAGACCTCGGTCTAGAAGGTCAGCAAGAGAAAAAAGGTACCCCAACCATGGGCGGATTGATGATCATGGCCGGTATCATCATTCCTACTTTGCTTTTTGCCAATGTCAATAATGTTTACATCATTCTTTTGCTGATTACTACCGTTTGGTTGGGCGGAATAGGCTTTTTGGATGATTATATCAAAGTATTTAGGAAAAATAAGGATGGACTTGCAGGTAGGTTCAAGATTGTGGGTCAGGTTGTCATTGGGATAGTAGTAGGTGCTACACTGTACTTTCACGATGGCGTAGTGGTAAGAGAGTTTACCAATCCAGTATCTATCGAGGAAGGTGTTGTAGAGACACCTGCCTTCAAAGACGTGAAGACAATGAAGACCACCATCCCATTTATGAAAAACAATGAGCTCAATTATGAGCGCATATTTGGATTCTTGGGTGAGGCTGCTACACCTATTTTCTACATCCTGATCGTGATTTTCATTGTGACTGCGGTATCCAACGGAGCCAATATCACAGATGGAATAGATGGATTGGCCGCAGGGACTTCGGCCATCATAGGGCTCACCATTGCAATCTTTGCCTACATATCTGGCAACGCCATTTTCTCCCAATACCTGAATGTCTTTTTCATTCCTAATTCTGGTGAGTTGGTGATTTTCTGTGCGGCTTTTGTCGGAGCTTGTGTAGGTTTCCTTTGGTACAACGCTTACCCAGCGCAGGTGTTTATGGGAGATACAGGAAGCTTGATGCTGGGTGGTGTGATTGCAGTATTGTCTTTGACGCTGAGAAAGGAACTGTTGATTCCTGTTTTGTGTGGGATTTTCGTGATTGAGAATGCTTCTGTGATTATCCAGGTGTCCTATTTCAAATACACCAAAAAGAAATATGGTGAAGGTAGAAGGGTCTTTTTGATGTCCCCATTACACCACCATTATCAAAAGAAAAATATTCATGAAGCTAAGATTGTGACCAGATTTTGGATCATCGGGATCCTATTGGCGATCATCACCTTAGCAACTTTGAAATTGAGATAAAATGAGCAAAAAGATAGTCATACTAGGCGCAGGCGAAAGCGGATTGGGAGCAGCATTGCTCGCCAAGCAGCAGGGCTATGCCGTGTGGGTATCTGATATGGGCAATATCTCTGAGTCTCGCAAAGTACAGCTCCATGCTGCTAATATTCCATTTGAAGAAGGGAAGCATACTGAAGCAGAAATCCTCAGTGCGGATGAAATTATCAAAAGTCCGGGGATTCCCAATAAAGCTCCAATCGTCAAACTAGCCTTAGAAAAAGGAATTCCGGTGATTGATGAGTTGGAGTTTGCTGCTAGGTATTCCAAGGGAAAAGTGATTGCCATCACAGGCACTAATGGTAAGACGACGACTACGCTATTGACCTATCATCTTCTTCAGAAAGCTGGATATGATGTTGGCCTAGCGGGGAATGTAGGACAAAGCTGGGCTGGTCAATTGGTCGATGGAGACAAAGCTTGGTGGGTGTTAGAAGTGAGTAGCTTTCAGATTGATGGTTTCTTGAGCTTTAAGCCCAATGTGGCCATCTTGACCAACATCACAGCTGATCATTTGGATCGTTACGATTACCAATTGGATAAATACATCGCTTCCAAAGTATCGCTCTTTAAGAATATGGATGCTGATGACTTGGCGATTGTGAATGGAGACGACTTAAACGTCCACAATGGACTGCTCAAGGCTCCGGTAAAAGCTCAGCTGGCTAAGTTCTCCATTGAACAAGCGCAAGCGTTTGGTGCATATTATGATGGAGAAGTGATAGCTATTCAAGGTGATCAGCATTTCAATATTGATATTTTGAATATCAATTTGAACGGTAAGCACAACATGCAAAATGCCATGTGTGCGATCTTGGCAGCTACCGCTGCGGGAATCAAACCTGATACAATCAAAAAAGCTTTGGCTGATTTTCAAAATGCTCCCCACCGCATGGAATGGGTAGCAGAGATCAATCAAGTGGCATTTGTAAATGATAGCAAAGGAACCAATGTAGATGCGACAATTTATGCATTGGAGAGCTTTGGAAACAAATTAGTCTGGATCGCTGGTGGTGTTGACAAGGGCAATGATTACACCGTGCTTTATCCATTAGTTGAAGAGAATGTAAAAGCTTTGATCTGTTTGGGTACGGACAATGAGAAATTGAAAGCAGCTTTTGCTGGTAGAATCCAAACGATAAGAGAAACTGAAGATATCGCACAAGCAGTTGCTTGGGGCTTGGAGCTTGGGGAAAGAGGATCCGTGGTATTGCTTTCGCCCGCATGTGCCAGTTTCGATCTTTTCAAAAATTATGAAGATCGTGGAGAGCAGTTCAAAGCGGCAGTGATTGCGCTAACAAAAGAAAAAGTCAAATCATGAATAAGGCCAAGGAATTTATAGATAGAAATCTCAAGGGTGACCCAATTATTTGGGCTATTGTGATCCTATTGTCTATCATCAGTATTCTGGTGGTCTATTCAGCGACAGGTACTTTGGCTTACAAATACAAGGGAGGTAATACCGAGACCTATATCGTCAAGCATGCCTTTTTGGTATTCTTGAGCTTGGGAGTGATGTGGGCTGTACATAAGATTCCATATAAGACCTTCGGTATTATTGGGAAGCTCTTGTTATTCGTTTCTGTACCATTGTTGATTTTTACTTACTTCTTCGGTTCCAACATCAATGACGCGAATAGGTGGTTGACCATTCCGGTCATAGATCAGGCGTTTCAGCCATCAGATCTTGCCAAACTTGCGCTGATAGCTACTTTGGCAAGTTTTCTTGCAGGAAAGCAACGGAACATCCGAGATTTCAAAAACACTTTCATTCCAGTGATGATCGCAGTTGGTGTCATTTGTGGATTAATCGGTATTGCCAACATGTCTACAGCAGTTTTGTTATTGGTGACTTGTTTGCTTTTGATGTTTATAGGAAGAGTTCCGATGCGATACACATTTCTAATTGTGATGGTAGGGATGTTGGCTTTGACTGCGGCAGTATTCTTCGGTCAGCGCGGGGGGACTTTTGTATCTAGGATAGAGAATTTTATTTCTGGTGAGGAGATCCCTTATCAGGCAGAGCAATCATATATCGCTATTTCCACAGGAGGGATCACTGGAAAGGGGCCAGGTAATTCGGAACAGCGCAATTCATTGCCCCACCCTTACTCTGATTTTATCTATGCGATCATTATTGAAGAATATGGATTAGTTGGCGGTGGTGGCGTATTGCTGCTTTACCTAGCCTTATTATACAGAGGCATGCGCATCGTCGCTTCCTCTACAAAGCCTTTCGGTGGATTGCTATCTGCGGGATTGAGCTTCGCCCTTGTTTTGCAAGCCATGGTCAATATGGCAGTAGCGGTTGGTCTTGGGCCGATTACAGGATTACCACTTCCATTGCTAAGTATGGGAGGAACCTCTTTGATATTTACTGGATTTTCCTTGGGGATTATCCTTAGTGTCAGCCGTGGAGACCATGAAGATGCAGAAGCACCAATAGTAGAAGGCAACAACAGACCAAGAAGAGCATTTCAACCAGCCTAAACATAAAGCACTATCAAAAAGAAAAGAACATATAGCATCATGATCAGCGGTGGCGGTACTGGAGGGCATATTTACCCTGCGATTGCCATAGCCAATGCCTGGAAATCCAAATATCCAGACAGTGATTTTCTATTTGTGGGTGCCGAAGGTAAAATGGAAATGCAGAAGGTGCCAGAGGCTGGCTACCGCATAGAGGGATTGAAAGTGGCTGGACTTCAGAGAAGTCTTAGCTTATCCAACTTAAGTTTTCCATTCAAGCTCCTAGGAAGTCTCAGCAGGGCAAAGCAATTGCTCAAAGATTTTCAACCAGATGTAGTCGTAGGTGTAGGAGGCTATGCAAGTGGTCCATTATTGTTTGCAGCGCAGAACAAAGGAATCCCAACATTACTTCAGGAGCAAAATTCTTACGCAGGCTTGACCAATAAGCTTTTGTCCAAGAGGGCGAAGAAAATATGTGTGGCTTATCCGAATATGGAGCAATTTTTCCCTGCGGATAGACTGATCTACACAGGCAACCCAGTCAGAAAAGATATCATGGAGTTGGAGGGGAAAAGGGATCAGGCAATGGTACATTTTGGGCTTGTTGAAGAACGAAAGACGCTCTTGGTACTAGGAGGAAGTCTAGGAGCTCGTACGATCAATCAAGCTGTATTGACTGAGATGGGAGCTTTTGAGCGAGCTGGCTATCAGGTATTATGGCAGTGTGGTAAATTTTATTTTGCTGATATGTCTGCTCAAGTGGCTGCGTCTGGATTGAAGCATATCCACGTGAGGGAATTTATCCGAGAGATGGATTTGGCTTATGCTTCAGCAGATGTGGTGGTATCTAGGGCTGGAGCGCTTTCAGTATCTGAGTTGAGTTTGGTAGGCAAGCCGGTGGTGTTTATCCCTTCGCCCAATGTAGCCGAGGATCATCAGACCAAGAATGCCATGGCCTATGTCTCTCAAGACGCAGCCGTCTTACTCAAAGATGCAGATGCAATCGGAAGCTTGAAGGCTACTGTAGACAGCATCACCAATGATGAAGAGAAGGCCAAAGAATTGGCTCAAAACATAAAAAAATTAGCAAAACCAGAAGCTGCCGCGGCTATCGTGGAAGCCATAGCAGCATTGATCCCATGAAGTTGAATCACCTACATAGCGTCCATTTTCTTGGTATCGGTGGTATCGGTATGAGTGCCTTGGCGAGATACTTCAACCACTTGGGTATACCTGTGTCTGGCTATGATAAGACGCCTTCACCGCTTACGGAAAAGTTAGCTTCAGAAGGGATGCAAATCAGCTTTTTGGATAGCGTAGCTGAAGTGCCAGCTCGTGTTAAAGCCAATAAGGAAAACACGCTAATTGTGTGGACTCCTGCCATGCCAAAGGATTCTGAGCAGTTGAATTTCTTTAGAAATGAAGGCTATGCACTGCATAAGCGTGCAGCAGTTCTTGGGATGATTACAGCTAATATGCCGACCATCGCGGTCGCTGGGACTCACGGTAAGACGACTACCTCGTCAATGGTGGCGCATCTATTGAAATCTGGTGGCGAAAATATCGCGGCATTCTTAGGAGGGATTACTCAAAACTATCAGAGCAACCTGATTCTCCATGACGAGCAGGCTGGAGCATCTACTGTAGTGGTTGAAGCGGATGAATTTGATCGATCTTTCCTTCATCTACACCCCAATACAGCAGTGCTGACAAGTGCAGATGCCGATCATTTGGATATTTATGGTGATGATCAAGTGATGATGGATGGGTTTAGAGCTTTCTTAGACTTGATTGCCCCTGACGGGAAATTATACATTCAGTCCAAGGCTTACGAGAAATTGGCTAAGTCGGACTTTGGAACAGTCAAAGTAACCAAATACGGCGTCAAAGCTGGAGAAATACAAGCTGAGAACGTCAAGGCTTTGCCGGGGTATTTCAGTTTTGATTTTGTCAAAGGGTCAAAAAGAATCAATAGCCTTGAACTGAGAATGCCTGGCTTCCACAATGTGGAGAACGCATTGGCAGCGATAGCGATTGCTTTGGATTACGGCTTGACTGAGGATAAAATTACAGCAGGATTGCGGTCATTCAGAGGAGTGAAGCGCAGGTTTGAAATACACGTGCAAGAGGATAGCCAGGTCTATATCGATGACTATGCACACCATCCAGAGGAGATATCAGCCTTTTTGGGATCGGTTAGGGCCATGTATCCTTCAAAGCGACTGACAGCTATCTTTCAGCCGCACCTGTTCACAAGGACAAGGGACTTTGCAGCAGGATTTTCAGAAAGTTTGTCCTTAGCGGATGAAGTGATTCTCTTGGATATCTATCCTGCAAGGGAATTGCCAATCGCAGGAGTGACTTCAGAAATGCTGCTAGCTGATATCAGTGCTGATAAGAAATCCTTGCAAAGTAAGGAAGCGATCTTGGATTACCTGAATGCCAATAGACCAGAAGTATTGGTCACCATTGGTGCAGGAGATATTGACAGATTAGTAGAACCGATAGCTAAATGTATGAGAGATGAAAACTAGAACGAAAAAGACGATCGTTTTTAGCCTCTTGGTCATGGTGCTGGCAGGCTTCATCGGATTTGTAGAGAAGCAAAGTGCAGATAAGCGTCTCAATCAGGTGCATATCAAAGTAAACCCAATCGCTGACGTGTATTTTGTGGATGAAAAAGATTTGCTTCAAAGATTAGAGACAGAGTTTCCGCTGTTGAAGACAGGTGTTTTGGTTAGTGAAGTAAACCTCAATCAACTTGAGAAAAAGGTTGAGAGTCATCCTTTTGTAAAAAATGCAGAAGTCTTTAGTGATTTGAAAGGGAATATCTGGGTAGAAATAGATCAACACAAGCCCATGGCTAGAATTGTACGACCTATGGCAGCGGACGGCTACATTTCTACTGAGGGGGTCATCTTACCTACTTCGCCCAAGTACACCACGCGAGTATTGACACTAGAGGGTAGTTATGCTGAGCGCTTGCTGCAAGAGCAAAAGTTAGGAGTAGAGCACCAAGGCCTGATGGACTTGATCAGATTTATTGAGAAAGATGAGTTTTGGAAAGCTCAGATCACGGGTTTGGAGCTCAACAGAAAAAATGATATCCGCATGTACCAGCAAGTAGGCAAGCAGGTGATAGAGTTTGGGGCAGCGGAGCAGATTGAAGAGAAATTTAAGAAGATAGCACTCTTCTATAATGAGATTCTACCTGCCAAAGGTTGGAATACATACAGCAGAGTGAATGTAAAATATAAGGATCAAATCATTTGTGAATAATTGAATGGCTATGGAAAATGACAAATTAATCGTCGGTTTAGACATCGGAACCACCAAGATCTGCGCAATCATCGGGCGTAAGAATGAATTTGGAAAACTAGAAGTACTCGGTATGGGCAAGGCTGTCTCTGATGGGGTCATCAGAGGAATCGTGACCAATATCGATAAGACTGTCAACGCCATTCAAAAGGCAGTGCAGGATGCTTCTGATATGGCGGATGTAGATATCGCAGAGGTGATTGTCGGCATAGCTGGACAGCATATCAAGAGCACTGTGCACCATGGCGTGACTTTTCGCAAGGCCAACGAGGATGAGATCACTGTCGAGGATGTCAGAAGGCTCTCCAATGATATGGAGAACATCGTCGTGCCTCCAGGGAATTCTATCATTCACGTGATGCCTCAGGATTATACGGTGGATTATGAAGATGGCATCAAAGATCCAGTAGGGATGTCAGGTTCTAGACTTGAAGCTGATTTCCATATCATCACTGCGCAGACCACTGCTATCAACAATATCAATAGATGTGTAAAGAGAGCAAGCTTGATCTCCAAAGACCTGATCCTTGAACCTTTGGCAAGCTCACTTTCAGTATTGAGTGATATCGATAAAGAAGCAGGTGTGTGCTTGGTAGATATTGGAGGTGGAACTACAGATATAGCCATATTCTACGACAATATCATCAGACATACAGCGGTGATTCCTTTGGGAGGAAATATCATCACTACAGATATCAAAGAGGGATGCATGGTCCTGCATCACCAAGCAGAATTATTGAAGACAAAATTTGGAAAAGCCATAGCCGAAGAAGCCAACCCAAATGAAATCGTCTCTATTCCTGGCTTAAGAAATAGACCGCCGAAAGAGATTTCTATCAAAAACTTAGCTGCCATCATCCAAGCTAGAATGGAAGAGATCATTGAGTATGTACAAAACGAACTCGTAGCCAGTGGACATTACAAAAAGCTAGCAGGAGGAATTGTCCTGACAGGTGGAGGATCTCAACTACAAGGTGTAGCTCAGCTATTTGAGTACATGACTGGACTAGATACCAGAATAGGTTATCCAAATGAGCACCTTGGTAAGTGTAAGATTGAAGAAGTAAAGAGTCCAATGTACGCTACTACGGTAGGATTGGTATTGGCTGGCTTCAAGTCTATCGATGATAGGGATACGCAATATAACGAAAGAACCAAGCAGGTAAAGGAGCATGAAATGAATGTCAGGACTTCAAAAGTGGTGGCGTCAGGAGATAACCTCTTTTCCAACATTCGCAATAGACTCAAAGACATGATCGGTAGTGATATCGATGAAGATAGTAATTACTAGGGCTTATCGAATTGTGGGGAGTTGATCGGTCTTACTGTTCAATTCCCCCTTGATCAAGCGCTGAAACATATGAAAAACAAGTTCACCAACAAATAATTTCAAAATGTCAGATAACATGAAAGATTACAAGTTTGATCTTCCAAAAAATCACAAATCTATCATCAAGGTGATAGGTGTTGGAGGAGGTGGTTCCAATGCGGTGAACCACATGTACAATCAAGGTATCAAAGATGTGGAATTCGTAGTAGTCAATACGGATGCACAGGCTTTGAAAAGTAGCCCAGTACCTTTGCGCTTGCAGTTGGGTGCCAACCTAACCGAAGGTCTTGGAGCGGGTGCCAATCCAGAGAGAGGTAGAAATGCCGCTTTGGAAAGCAAAGAAGAGATCAGAGAATTGCTTTCTGATAATACCAAGATGGTATTCATTACGGCTGGTATGGGAGGTGGTACTGGGACAGGTGCTGCTCCAGTGATCGCCAAGATCGCCAAGGATTTGGATATCCTCACGGTAGGGATCGTGACGGCTCCGTTCATGTTTGAGGGAAGAAAGAAAATGGCTTCTGCACAAGCAGGGATTGAAGCTTTGAGAGAAAACTGTGATACCGTTCTCGTGATCCTCAATGACAAATTGAGAGAAGTCTACGGTAATTTGGCTATCCGTTCTGCTTTTGCCAAAGCTGATAATGTCCTTACCACGGCAGCCAAGTCAATTGCTGAAATCATCACTGTACATCAAGATGTCAATGTGGATTTTGAAGATGTGAAGACAGTCATGAAGGATGCTGGTGCAGCAGTGATGGGTTCCGCAGTAGAAGAAGGTGAAGGCAGAGCGATCAAAGCTGCTGAGAAAGCAATCGCCTCTCCACTTTTGAACAATGTGGATATCAAGGGTGCTCAGAAAATATTGCTTTCCATCATGTCTGGTGAGGAAGAGGAATTGTCTATGGACGAATTGAGCGAAATCACGGAATACATCCAAGAGCGTGCAGGTGCTGATGCAGAGTTGATCTTCGGTCAAGGTATTGATCAAGATTTAGCTAAAGCCATCCGTGTGACTGTAATTGCTACAGGGTTTGAGATGGATAGCTTGACGACCCCTACAGCAGCCAAGGCTGTAGAACCTCAAGAACAGAAAAAGGTAGAAGTTTCAGAAACTCTTGAAGAGGAGAATGTGAAAAAAGTCATTCACCTAGAGTCTGGCAAGACCTCAAAAGTGGAAGAAGATGCACCAGCACAGTCTGGTCAGACTTTTACTTTCACTTTTCAAAAGCCGCTTTTCCCTACTCCAACTGAAAATAATTTCAAAATGGAGCAACCAAAAGCGGTTGAACCAGCGCAATCTATGGCACCAAAGCAAATAGAGGTGGAGCAAGAAGATGAACCAGAATTTGAGTTTGTCAAAGCCAATACAGCTGAGCCTGAGAAGAAGGTATTTACTTTAGAAGAAGAAGAGCCAGAGGTGCAAGCTTCACAAAAAGAGGAAGCTCCAGCTGATAGCCCAGCTTACAGCAATGACTATTATGAGCAATTGAAGCAGAAGGCCATCCAAAGAGCACACGAACGCTTCGAGAAGCTGAAAAGCTTGAAAAATAACGCACACAATCCAGAGGAATTCAAGGACAAGTTGGAAACTCCTGCTTATGTGAGAAGACAAGTGAAGCTGAATGATGTGCAACACAGTTCTGAAAGAAGTATCTCAAGATTCAATTTGACTGATGACAATGAATTCTTGAAGAACAATAGATTTCTACATGACAATGTTGATTAAGTCTTAGTACTTAATCAACATTTCAGCCTGGGAACGGAGCAATTCCATGTACAGCCTGTTGGTGAGCAGGTTATCTGACATATTTTCCTCGATCTTCGCAAATTTGAGTTTGAGGGGAAGTACATGCATCCCAAGGTAATGGAAGATGTCGGTGAGGTGGCTCAATGCGATGCCACCCCCGCCTATTCCTGAAGATAGCCCCATCAGGGCGCATTTTTTATCTCTAAATGTATTAGGGTAAGTCATTCCATCAATAAATGCTTTCAGAATTCCTGGAAATGAACCATTATATTCAGGGACAATAAAAACAAATTTTTCCCCTGTCTTGACTTGATCATGAAAAGCATTGTAAACAGGGTTTTTCCCATTGTTTTCGTAGAGTGCCGAAAACACAAAATCAGCAGGCAGATCTCGCATATCTAAAATTTCTGATGATACGTCCATGCTTGCTAAGGTTTCTTGATATATTTCAGCGAGTTGTCTCGAAAGTGAATTTTTGCGATTGGTACCTACGATAATTTTGATCATGTTTTTTTCTTTAGGAACAATTACAAAGTAAAGGCGGAATAGTTTAAACAAAAATGAATTCCTTATTTTAGACCAAAATTTAAAGAAATGCGACAGGAACCTCAAATAGACTATTCCACCCAAGTACAACATGCCGTAGATCATATTCACCAAGTATTTGCAGATCCAATTTCCATTGGAATTATTTTGGGAACTGGCTTGGGGCAGTTGATACAGCAGATCGAAATCGAGCATGAGATTCCTTATCAGGAGATTCCGTTTTTTCCTGTTTCTACGGTGGAGAGTCATAGCGGGAAGTTGATCATTGGGAAGCTTTCGGGCAAGCGCGTATTGGCCATGCAAGGGAGATTTCACTATTATGAAGGCTACTCGATGAAAGAGGTGACTTTTCCAGTGCGCGTGATGAAGCGCTTGGGTGTCAAGCAGCTGATTGTCTCCAATGCAGCAGGTGGTCTACACCCCGAGTATCAGGTTGGTGGGCTGATGATCCTCAATGACCATATAGATCTCTTTCCTGAAAATCCACTGAGGGGGAAGAATTTGGATGCATTTGGTGTGAGATTTCCAGACATGAGTGAGCCTTATAGCAGGAGGTTGATCAACAGTGCTTTGGAGATTGCTCAGGGAAATAAATTGGAAATCAATCAGGGAGTATATGCGGGTGTACAGGGTCCCAACCTAGAAACCAAAGCAGAATACAAATACCTAAGGACTATCGGAGCAGATGCGGTAGGAATGAGTACGATTCCTGAGGTCATCGTGGCTAGACACATGGATATGGAAGTATTTGCAATATCAGCCATCACTGACTTGTGTTCCCCAGGGAATATCAAGGAAGTGAGCATCGCAGAGGTCCTGGCTGCTGCTGCCATCGCCGAACCCAAAATGTCATTGATCATTAAAGAGCTGGTAAAGCGGGTAGCGTAGTGTTATTGTACCAAGTACCAAGTACAATGTACCAAGTACCAAGTATGATGTACCAAGTAAGAGGTGTCGATGTAGGATTTGAAGGCTATATCTGTGGACTGAGATGTGAATTCATGTAAAACAAAACATGTGAAAACCCGAAGGGGTTAAACTTAGATTAGCCCTGTATGAAAAGCAGGGTAAATAATTCAGATCTAATTGTTTTATCAACCCTGAAAGGGTTGAATTTCTTTATTCAAAGGGGAAAAATGCACTAATAAATAAAACAGCTTACTAAACCGTTTCTGTTACAGTAAAAAAGTTTCAGCCTAAACCATAAGTTGTACAAACTGCGGTATCCATAGCGCTCGCCGAAAGGAAAAAATATTAACTACTATTTTCCAAAAAAAAACCAAGCACCTCAACTTCAAATAACTCAATCAACCATTAACCAATCACTAATACATTCCTGAACCTACCAATTCTTCCACCCCTATTCCCCCAATAACCCAATAACTCAATCAACTAACAACCTTCCAACTTTATAACCTTTCAACTATCCCCCATGACCTATTTCGAAAAAGCAAATTCCGCGGCAGCCTATGTTCAGTCTCAAGTTTCTCAAACTGCTGACACTTTGGTGATATTGGGTTCTGGTTTGGGTGGGTTTGTGGAGGTTTTGGAAGAAGCTGTTTCCATTCCTTATGGTCAGATTCCATATTTCCCTGTTTCTACTGTTGCAGGCCATTCAGGTGAATTGATGTTGGGTAAGGTTGGAGACAAATGGATCTGGGTAATGAATGGCAGATTTCATTATTATGAAGGCTATGAATTGGGTGAGACCGTATTTCCTTTAAGAGTTTTGAGTTTGTTGGGAGTAAAAAATCTGGTCGTATCCAATGCTGCGGGTGGCTTGAATCCTGATTTCAAAGTAGGTGATTTGATGCTGATCACTGACCATATCGACAAGTTTCCATCTAATTCACTCAGAGGTAAAGATGCAATAGATTTTGGAGTAAGGTTTCCCGATATGAGTGAGCCTTATGATCTAGCTTGGAGAAATCTGGCCAAGGAAAAGGCAAAATCTTTACAAATCAACCTAAGAGAGGGAACATATACAGGAGTGACTGGTCCAAGTCTAGAAACAAAAGCAGAAATCCGATACTACAGAACATTGGGTGGTGATGCGGTCGGGATGAGTACAGTTCCAGAAGTGATCGCTGCCAATCAAATGGATATGAAGGTCCTCGGCTTCTCCGTCATTACCAACGAATGCAATCCAACTGACAACAAGCTTTTTGCACATGAAGATGTGGTGGACGTGGCCAGTAGATCTGGGAAAGCGATGCAGGAGTTGGTGAGATTGGTTTTGGGTTAGAATTTAAATACTCGTTAATTCAAAGAAAAACACCCTGTCATAGGGGATTTTTTTGCTACTTCCCTACATCTGCTTAACTTCGTCTGATAATTTTCAATAAGCGTCCATGTCCCTGATCGTTCAGAACCTTACCAAAATCTATGCGCAGCAAAAGGCCCTTGACCAAGTTTCCTTTGAAGCTGAAAAAGGGCAGGTTTTGGGTTTTTTAGGTCCTAATGGCGCTGGGAAATCCACCACCATGAAAATTGCCACAGGGTTTTTATTGCCAGATGAAGGGGATGTGCTGATCAATGGGATTTCTGTAATGAAGTCACCCCAAGCTGTGTCTAAGCTTATCGGCTATTTGCCGGAGCATAATCCGCTATATTTGGATATGTATGTGAGGGAGTTTTTGGGATTTATCGCTGGACTTTATGGCATCAAAGGTCAAAAAGCCAAAAGCAGAATCGATGAATTGATTCCGCTTTGTGGTTTGGAAGTGGAAGCACACAAAAAGATCCATCAACTTTCTAAAGGATATAGACAGCGTGTCGGATTGGCCAAAGCACTGATCCATGATCCTGAAGTAATCATCTTGGATGAGCCGACCACAGGTCTAGACCCTAATCAATTGGTGGAAATACGTGCTTTGATTAAGAAAATTAGCAAGGAAAAAACCCTGATTCTCAGCACACACATCATGCAGGAAGTGGAAGCCATCTGCGAGAAAGTAGTGATTATCAACAGAGGAAAAATTGTAGCTTCTGACCTTTTATCCAATCTAAAGTCTGAAGCGGGTAAAGTAGCACTGACTTTAGAAACAGAAGAGCCTTTAGAATTGGATTGGTTTGAGGGGATTGGAAAAGTTGAATTTGTGCCTAACAAGCAATTTGCTGTTTCGATTCTCGTTGAAGATGGCAGTGTCGGAAGAAAAGCTTTACTTCAAATCGTACAAGAAAAAGAGTTGAATTTGATCAGTATTCAGCAAAAAGAAAAGAATTTGGAATCTATTTTTCAACAAATCACCCAAAGCAAATAATTTGATGCGCGCATTGTATTGGAAGGAAATCAACGCATTTTTTGGAAACCTTTCAGGATTCCTAATTTTAGCTGTTTTCCTGATTTCCATTGGTTTGATGGTCTGGGTTTTCCCTGACTCTTCAGTGTTGGCTTATGGTTTCGCGGATTTGGAGCCACTATTTGTTTATACACCTTATGTTTTCACTTTTCTGATTCCTGCGATCACGATGAAGATGATTGCAGAAGAAAGAAAATCAGGGACTTGGGAAATTTTGAGAACTTCACCACTAGGAGATTTGGCAATTATACTAGCAAAGTTTCTAGCCGCATTTACACTGGTTTTTATCGCCGTGTTACCCACTTTAGTCTATTATTACAGCATTGTGCAGCTAGGTGAACCTGTAGGGAATATTGATCATGCTGGATTCTTTGGATCTTGGATTGGGCTTTTGCTGATTGGCGCGGTCTTCGCTTCCATTGGGATTTTTGCCAGCGCATTGACAAGCCATCAGATCATTGCGTTTATCTGGGGAGTATTCATGATTTTCTTGCTTTACTTTGGACTGACAGCTTTGGTGCAGTTGCAGGTGATGTCTTCCTTTGCACTCTTGTTGGAAGAATTGAGTTTGAGTTACCACTATGAAAGTATGAGTAGGGGAGTAATCGAAGCGCAGAATGTCGCCTATTTTCTCTCTATTATCATTTTGATGTTGGGTTTGACTGTTATTTTGATCAGAAGAAAATGAAAAACAAAAGCAGCAAACATATTCTGAAATCACTCGGTTTGATCCTTTTGATCATCGTAGTAATCAATATGCTTTTTAGATTGGTCCATTTTAGGATTGACTTGACGGAGGAAAAAAGATATTCCCTGCATCCTGCTACTGTGCGGGTATTAGAGCATCTTGAAGAGCCACTTGAAGTAGAAATCCTACTCACTGGCAACCTTCCAGGAGGCATGCGCAGGCTACAAAGGTCGATAGAGCAAATGGTCCGAACTTTCAATGCCTACAGTGCTCAGAAAATCAGTTTTTATTACCTCGATCCGCTTGCACTTCCTGCTGAGCAACAAGAGGACTTTATTGTTGGTTTGACGGACTATGGAATCCAGCCCACCAATCTTTTTGTCAATGAAGATGGAGGACAGAAGACCAGAATGATTTTCCCAGGAGTATTGATCAAGGATTCCGAGTATGAAACAGGAGCATTGCTCCTCCGGGGAGAAAAGGGCATGTCACCGGATCAAATTTTGAATAATTCTGTGGAGAATTTAGAGTTTGAGCTGATCAATGCAGTGCGTAAGCTCGTGAGCAAGCAGCAATATGCCGTAGGTATGCTGATGGGAAATGGTGAGTTGGAGGGCGATGATGGCTTTGGGATCGTAGAAGCATTGGTGGAGGATTTTGAAGTTTTCAAGATACCACTGGAGCAAGCAAAAAAGGTAGAAGATTTGGATCCTTTTGATGTGCTGATTATAGCCGGTCCAAAGGAGACTTATTCAGAGAGAGAAATTTACCTTGTCGATCAATACTTGATGAGAGGCGGGAATCTTGTCATCTTGCCCAATGCTTTGGCTTATGATATGGATGAAGCTGGTGGAGATGGAACAGTGGCTATGCCCTTCGATAATGGGCTGGATCAGCTGCTCTTTAGGTTTGGTATTCGGGTCAACAAGGATTTTGTTCAAGACATGAATTTTGGATACCACCCTGTGATGGCAGGTAATTTTGGGGATCAGCAGCAGTTGGTTCCTTTGCCTTGGCCATTTTACATTGCCGCAGGGAGGATGGCAAAGCATCCTGTTACCAAAGGCCTAGATCAGATCGTTTTTAGATTTACTTCAAGCTTAGATACAGTCAAAGCTGATGGTGTGAAGAAAACGCCCTTGATCTTTGGATCTGATTTTGGAAAGAAGCTAGCAGCGCCTGTTCGGGTTGCTTTTCAGGATATGGAGGATGGTCCTGACTTGGAATCCTATGCCTTACAAAACCTACCCCTACTTTATTTACTGGAGGGAGACTTCACATCTTTGTTCAAAAACAGATTTTTGCCTGATGGGATGCCAAAGGAAGGTTTTTTGGAATCAGGTAGGCAAGGAAAAGTATTTGTAGCAGGTACTGGAAGGCTATTTGAAAGTTCTTTTGATCCGAGGTCAGGCGAACCTTTGCCAATAGGCTTGGATCCTTACAGTGATATGCAGTATGGCAATCGGCTATTGCTCCAAAACATGATCAATTATTTGGTCGAGCCAGAAGGTATCATCGCCACCAGAACCAAGCAATTCCAAATCCGTCCGCTCAACAAAGTAAAGGTCAGTCAAGAGAAAGTAAAATGGCAAGTGATCAATGTCTTGCTGCCAGTGGTATTGTTGGGTTTACTTTCATTGGTTTGGATGTTTGCTCGCAAAGGCAGATAAGGTGCAAAGGAATGTAATTGAAATGAATATGTTGATTTTCAGACTTTAAAAACTTGCCCGTCGAGGCGGATTTAAATATTGAGAAAACTGACAGACCCCCGTCGTTAGATACATCTATTTTTATGCGATTCACCGACCACGAAGTGGTCAAACCTCTCAATAGCCTCGGGTGAGACCCGTGGCGATAAATGACAAATGCCCTGCCAATTTCAGACCCTGACAGGGTCTGAACACTCTCTTACAAAAGGTTGAATCGCTTCAGAGGTCTTGATCTTTCCTGTGGCGCTTATCAATTTTAGCTGATATCCAAAAAAAATTACACTCTCCTATCACTCGAGGTAAATTTTATATGGGGATATAGGTGATAATCATCAATTAAATTTTTTCAATAAGTGAAAATTGTTTTTTGGTGATGAAAATGGCTTTTAGTAATAACAAGCTGTTTGAATAGGTAAATAAACAACTATTATGTTTTTTTAAACAATATAAAAAATTGAAATTATTATAAAAAATATTTAGGGAGAACTTGTTTTTTAATTTCGGGGGGGTACTTTGAGCATCGAAAAGTCTTCGATATCTAATCTGAATACTTTTTAGGAGTGTGTGGAAAAACTTATCTAATTCTTATGAAAAATTCAATTTTAAAATCAGGTTTAATCATGTTTGCCATGGTTGGGATGTTCTTCGTTAATGTGCAGGATGCAAATGCTGTTCCTTGTACATTGAAAAAGATAAATGAAGGCGGGGCTACTGCAATATATGATTGTGGTGAGTATGGAGAAGTGACAGTTGCAAGAGGTACTACTGTAAGAGCCTAATAATTTTGGAGGGGAAACCCTCCACTTTTTTACCATTAACAAAATAATATGAAAATTAAAATATATTCGTGTCTTCTTATTGTTATTAATTTGATTTCATGTCAACAGTCAGAAGAAAGAGTTTTCAAGATTGAATCAGGAAATTTAAAAATTATCGACTCGGTTCAAATCGATGATAGTGGATTTAGTTTTTCATCAGTTTGGAATACCAAGATTTATAATGACACTCTTCTGGGATTTGGAGATGGTTCATTTTCCAGCATTAATATATTTCATACCAAAACAGGAGATTTTCTGATGACCTTTGAATCAGATAGTATCGAAAGTTTTATAATTCCCAAAAAGAGTTATTCAAATTTTGCCGTAAATGGAGACAATTTCTTTCTTCTTAATCACCTTTTAAGTAAAGTATATGTCTTTACCTTAAATAAAGAATTTATTAGAACAGTTGATTTAAAATTTGAAAAGGAGTTATTTAAAGCTCAGTTTGACACTTTTTTTGAGTTTTATGATAATCAATTTTTTGTAAGTACAGAATATTCAGGTGGGACAATAAAAGAAACCTTTTCATATTCTCCTCTACTTACAATTATTAATAGCAATGGAGAATTTAAATACAAAGTAGGGAATTATCCAAAGCCTTATACAGAGGGTAATTTGGTTTTAAGTGCTAATGAAAACAAGATTATTAAAGACGGAAAAATCTATATCCTGAATGTGGCTGGAGTTCCGATTTTGAAAGAGTATTTGCTTAATGGTGACTTGGACGGCGTGTATAAGTTGGAATCTGAACATCATGATCCTGAAATTGGATATTACACCAATGATCCATTTTCCGCTCCGCTAACTGATCAGTTCAATGGATTGGCTTCCGATCAAAATTCTTCTGAAAAAATATTTTATGCGACTTACAGTTCATTTGATACCCGTGATAGAGAATATGGTTTGGGTACTTATAAATGGATGTTGATGAAAATTGATCTAGAGAATATGACAATCAAAGAAAAGGAACTGGCGGGATCATGGCATTTAAATGAATTAAGAAAATTGATCCCTCAAGTCAAAGGAGACACAGTGAGTATTTTAATCAGGGAGAAAGATGAGAACTTGTATTTGAAGCGATTGATATTTGATTAAAAGGGTAAGGTGTTTAGTTAATGTTTTGAGAAAATGATAGTTAGAATTATATGGGTTATTGTGTTTTGAATGGGGATATCAGGATGCAATCGACAACAAGAAAACATTTTTTAAATCATTCCAGGGGAGCTTACTATTATAGACTCTGTTCAAATAGATGATAGTGGATTTAGTTTTTCATCGGTTTGGAATACCAAGATTTATAATGACACTCTTCTGGGATTTGGAGATGGTTCATTTTCCAGCATTAATATATTTCATACCAAAACAGGAGATTTTCTGATGACCTTTTCTATAAATCCCATGACCCTACCGCATCTATGCTCCTTTGAAATCTTTGCGAGAAGCTTTCCTCCTTCATCCTTTTGAATTCCTCCTTTCCATCACTTTTTTTCAATCAAAATTCCAGTCATTGGCTGTCTTTATGATTTTATTTATAAATTTACCCTGTTATAATATTTCGACATTAAATAAGCCTTATCGATATGAAATTCATTGTTTCCTCTTCTGCACTATTGAAGCAGCTTTCCGCAATCAACGGAGTAGTGACTACCAATCCGGTAGTGCCTATTTTGGAAAACTTTCTCTTTGAAATCAAAGAAGGGAAATTGACCATCACTGCCTCAGATTTACAGACTTCTATGATGACTGAAATCGATGTAGAAGCTAAGGAAGATGGAAACATCGCTGTACCAGCAAAGATCTTGATAGAGACTTTGAAGAACCTACCTGAGCAGCCAGTGACTTTTAGCATTGATCATGATACTTATAGCATCGAGATCAGTTCTGACAATGGTAGGTACAAGTTGGCAGGAGAAAATGCAACAGATTTCCCAAAAATTGCTGCCGTAACCAACGCTTCTTCTGTAGATATGTCTACTGAGGTATTGAGTAGTGCTATTAGCAATACCATCTTTGCAACAAGCAATGATGAATTGAGACCTGCCATGACCGGGGTGTACATCAACTTGAGCAGCACCAATACTACTTTTGTAGCAACTGATGGACACAGGTTGATCAGGTACAGAAGAGTGGATGTGGCTTCGCAGGATGCAGCCAGTATCATCATTCCTAGAAAAGCGCTTAACTTATTGAAGTCTACTTTGCCATCTGAGAATATCCCTGTGACTGTAGAATTCAATAGCTCCAATGCATACTTCAATTTTGGGAGCATCAAAATGATTTGTAGATTGATCGACGAGCGTTTCCCGGATTATGAAAATGTCATCCCTGTAGACAATCCAAACCACATGACGATTGATAGACTTGAGTTTTTGGGCTCTCTAAGAAGGATCGCAATCTATGCAAACAAGACCACGCACCAGGTGAGGTTGAAGCTTGCAGGTAGTGAGCTACAGATTTCTGCCGAAGATTTGGACTTCTCTAACGAGGCCAATGAAAGGCTTTCTTGCGAGCATGATGGGGAGGATATTGAGATTGGATTCAACGCCAAGTTTTTGGTAGAGATGCTGAATAATATTTCTTCCAAAGAGGTAACACTTCAGTTTTCAGCACCAAACAGAGCTGGTCTAATCGTGCCTTCTGACAAATCAGATAATGAAGACATCTTGATGCTTGTGATGCCAGTGATGTTGAATAATTATGTATAAAAAATGGTTTTAGATACTTTTCTGCTCTCGTAGAATTGATATATGTAAATATTCAAAAAAGCCCCTTTAGATTGGGGCTTTTTTAGTATAAAAATCCAAAAAGATACAATGGGATTTTGTTACCAATGCCATGGAGCATTTCATCAGCAGCTACAAAAGAATCTGGAATATTGGCTATCTGATTGAAATTTTTGTTTTTTCCTCCAATCTCAAATTCGAATTTATTGTCAATTAAAAAATCACCATTTTTTGCTGTGGTGAGAGATGCACCACTGTTTTCAAGTTGATTATAGAAAAAAGTCTCTCTGATATTTCCTTGGTTTTGATTTTCCAATGCGAGGGCATAAATAAGGTTGGTATTTGAGAGATAAATCTTGTCTGGTTTATTCATCATACTTATTCCTTTAGAAGAGCTCCTCAGGTTTTTGATTAGTTTGGACACTTCCAACATATGGAGCATTTCAAGTAGCCTTGGTCTTGTCGTTTCTGTTTTTTCTGCAAGTTTTGTAATGTTTGGACTGAAAGGAACAGAAGTAGAAAGAAGATAGAGAAGCTTTTTCAATTTTGCCTGTGTACTTGTAGATATGTCTTTTCCTTCTGGTAGATCATAATCAATGATGACGTTTATCAGTTGATTGATTTTAGAAGTATAATCTCTTTCACCCTCCAAGAAAAAGGGATAAGCGCCAGTTTTTTTATAAGATTCAAATTCCAACATCAAATTGGGTATCAACTCTTGAATCTGATATGTGATTTTCTGATGGTCATTTAAGAGTGTATCGAAAGAATAGATTTCCAGGTTTATTTTCAATTTCAGACTAAGATATTCTCTAAATGATAATTCAGGTAATTCAAAATAGACCAGTCTTCTACTCAAATCTGCTTGAGATTTTTGCAGTTCCAAAATTGAAGATCCAGATATGATAAGCTTCAGATCAGGATAGAAATCATAAATATTCTTTACGGCAGTTTGCCAATCCTCATATTTATGAACTTCATCCAATAGTAGATTTCTACCTCCCAAATGATAAAACCTTTCTGCTAGTTCAACCAAGCTATTTTGTTTGAAATATAAGTCATCCAAACTCAGGTAGAGAGATTTGTCAAGTGGCAAGTTTTCTTTGAGATATTGCAGCATCAATGTTGATTTGCCTGTTCCTCTAGCGCCCAAAATACAAATTCCTCTACCACTCCAGTTGATCTTCTGGTAATGACTTCTCTTAAAGTCTGTCTTCACAGACTGTAATAAGTTTCTATATCTATTTAATAATGCTTCCATTGTATTTTCAAAGATACAAAATTAATTTAAAAACGTATCTTAGAACATACGATTAAATTGTAAAAATGTATTTTTGGAAATACAGTTTGTTTGTATCAATTGTATTTTTAGATCTTGGTATTTGAAGGTTAAGGTAAAGCTAATTCAAATAGCCCTCCGTTCTAAGGGAGGGCAAAAGCAACATTCCAATTGAAAAGAATCGCAACTTCGATTGACACTTGCTTTAGCTGGAGGCAAACAATTCAATGATTCAGTTTTGGCTTTAACCAAATCAATTTCTACTCTCTAATCCTTCAATAACTTAATGAACTTAATTTCTAATCAACTCCTTTAAGCTCCAAAATCCAACTCTCCAATGGCTCCAAATCTACCCTGACTGTTCCTAGACCAGCATGGATATGTAGTTTTGCCTTGGCTGACTGGTATAGCTTTTCCTCCAATTCATATTCTCCATCTTCCAATCCCCAAGCGGTGATGATGCTGGCAGGGATTTGTAAGTCAAAGCCAAAGGTGTCATTTTGAGCAAAATTGGTGATGATGATGAGCTTTTGTTCATGCGACCACCTGATGTAAGAGAATACTCGGTCATTGTACCATTCAGTATTACCTCTATTGAATGCATGGATTTCAGCATAATTACCTGCAAGTGCAGGACTCTTGATCGTGAAATTCAATAATCTTTTATAGAAATCTCTGAGCTCTTTTTCAGAAGTACTGAGTTGACCTCCATCAAATTTCCCATCATTCATCCATCTTTGATGGTGGGGAACGCCAATGTAATCGAAGATAGACGTCCTACTCGCACTTCCAAAGCCTGCATGCTCTACCGCTGGCTCGCCAACTTCCTGTCCAAAATAAATCATCATTGGTGCTTGATCGACGGTGGCCGAAAGCACTGCAGCAGGTTTGGCGATTTCCGCTTTTCCTGCAAATTCTGGACTGGCAATTCTTTGCTCGTCATGATTTTCTAAGAAATGCAACATGTGCTGACTGATATCAGAAAGCCCCTGCTGAATCTGGATAAGATTGTCAGTGGAGCCTCTGCCTTGCATGATGTTTTTCAGCGTATCATAGAGCTCTACCTTATCGTAGAGATAGTCCATTTTGCCCAATTGGATGTAGTTTCTGTGTTCTCTTGGATTGTAAATTTCAGCCAAGAGAAAAGCATCAGGATTAGCCATCTTAATAGCGGAGTTCATGTAACTCCAAAATTCCACAGGAACCATTTCCGCCATGTCAAATCGAAAGCCATCCACACCTTTTGCTGTCCAGAATAGGGCAATATTTCTGAATTTCTTCCATGAATCTGGTACATCCTTATCTTGCCAAAATTCAAAATGTGCTTCAAAATCAGCTTCTCTGAAATAGTCTGGCAGCTCAGGGAAGTCCTTGCTCCCATCTGGCTTGATACCATAATTGATCTTCACTGTCTCGTACCAATCATTGAAATCAGGTCTAGCTTCTCGTGAGCCATTTCCAGTCCATTTGGCAGGGTTTTCATCAAAACTTCCATCAGCTAAGGGATGATCTTCCCCTCCGAGTGGACGATAGTCACCTTGTGGCAATGGAACTTCAAATGCTTTCTCTGGAATGTAATAGAAGTTATTATCTCTTTTGTATGCTACACTAGTATCATCATCGGCTCCAAAGTCTTTGACTCCCTCAGGATTGTTTTTGCCTTCGTACTTTCTTGCCACATGATTGGGGACGATGTCTATCAGAACTTTCAATCCTTGAGCATGGGTTCGCTTGATTAAGGCCTCGAATTCCTCAAGCCGCTTGCTTGGATCATCAGCCAGATCTGGATTGACTTGGTAGTAGTCCTTGACCGCGTATGGCGATCCAGCTCGACCTTTGACCACATCTGGATCGTCATTAGAAATTCCATAAGCTGTATAATCCCTAATCACTGCATGGTGAGGAACACCTGTGTACCAGATATGGGTGGCACCTAAATCTTTGATTTCTTGAAGTGCTTTTTCGGTAAAATCTGAAAACTTCCCGACACCATTTTCTTCCAAAGTACCCCAAGGTTTATTATTGGTATTGGTATTTCCAAAAAGCCGTGTAAAAACCTGATAAACGACTATTTTATGATTTTCTTCCATTTCGGATGTTGGTTCAATAGGGTTACTGTCGCATGCCAAAAAGCCTAATGCTAAACTTCCAGCCACAGACATAGAGGTAAGTAATTTCTTCATAAGACCAAATATAAAAAATGTTAGCAGGCAAAAGTTTAAAAACGCTTAAAACTCAAGCCTAAGAAATAAGAGTTATGGTTAAACGAGTGATTTGAATTGTAGTTAAGTTTAAATAAAACCAAAAAAATGAATTTATATAAAAATTAAATCATTAAATATTATATAAATAAATGGAAATATTTTATTTTAGAGAAAATATGTTTCTCTTTAAACTACAGACGAGTATGAAAAATTCTTTACTGAAATTCTCATTTGCAATATTTGCAATCCTTAGCCTTACTTTCTTTACTTCATGCGGGAATGATGATGACCCTGAGATGGTGAGTATTGAGGGTACTTGGGATTATGATGAATTCGATTTAGAAATCAGTATCAATAATATGTCAGATGTTGATTTTTTTATTCAAGAATTTGGAGCTACACCTGCTCAAGCAACAGCAGCTTCTCAATCCTTAAAAGATGGTTTCTTTGAAAGTGACGATTTCGAAGGAACAAGATTTATTTTCGCATCAAATGGTTCTTATGAAATCAGAGTTGATGATCAATTAGATGAATCAGGAACTTACTCAGTAAATGCTGACAATACAATATTAACATTAAGTTCAGATTCGGAGTCAATAGACTTTGAAATAGCAGAATTGAGCAGAAATAGACTAACAATCAGTGTTGAAGAAAGATTTGAATTTGACCTGACTGATGATGATATTGATGAATTATTAGAGTTAAAAATTATCATATCTTTCATCCGGTAATGATAAATGCTAGAGGTTGCAGGTATATCTGCGACCTCTAGCTTCTTTAATTTTTCAAGTTTGATCTCCCAAAGAAGTATTTAATACCTAGATTAACCTGTCCCAGCCTAGCTTCAAAATTTCTTTCCTCTGAGAAAGGGTTTCTATAGTTAGCTCCATATCTAAAAGTCCCAATATTTGCATCAAATCCCCATTTTTGATTCGGTAAAAACATAAATGCTGGAAATATGGAGAAATTATAAATGGTGCTTTTTGATTCAGTAAACTGTGACATAGAGTCCCTATTGATCTGTCCAATTATAGCGCTTCCTTCTAAACTGAAAAGAAATATTTCTGTAATTGGGAAAAATTTTCTGATAAAAATTCCACCTGCCAAACTATTACTTCTCCTTTCTTCAAATAGATTGGTAGCAGGATTAATAGTTGGGATTTTGGTTCTGTTAAAATTAATTGTTGGGCCAATGGCAATAGACTCATTCAAAAATATCCCTAAATGAGCGTGTGATGAAAAAAACAAGTTGTAAGGTGTCATTCCAGCACCAGTATCATATTTATAGGTCTCGAGAGAAACGGACCCTCCCAGATATTTTGTTCCTTTGGAAAATTGACCAAAAGAAAGGAAGGGTAAAAAGAATAGAATGACGAAAAGCTTTTTCATAGCATATAAATAATATCCTGAAAGGTAAGCTTTAGTTTTGAATTTCAAACGATATTTTCTTTAGTAAAATTTAGAATGTAGACTTTACTTCAATAACCTATATACAAACAAAGTGCTTCTCTTGATCAAGTCAGGGTATTGCTTCATATTGATGGTCTCAGCTGGTGAATGTGCGCCTGAGCCAGAGGCACCAATTCCGTCTATACAGTCTAAGAATTCAGCTACATAAGAAATATCGCCTGCTCCCCTAGACCCTGGATCTCCAGCTTTCACTTCCCCGTAACCCATATCCATACTGACTTGATTCAAAATGTCAACTAGTGCCATATTCCCTTCAGTAGGAGGCATGGATGGAATCCCATCTTCAAAGGTGATCTCAGCGGTAGTTCTATTGAGATTTTGACCTACTATCCCTCGCATTTTTTCTCTTGCGGCTTCTTTTTGTGGTTCTCCCAAAAACCTTAAATCACCTGTTACTAAGGCTTCTATTGCCACAATGTTGGTCTTACCAAGTGCCTCTCCTTTACCCGTTTCGGAATTATAGCTGATGTCAGATCCTCCAATAAATTGACCAGGGTTGAAAGTAAGGTATTGCTCCTCCGATAGTTGCACCCTGAATTCATTCAAAATCCTAGCAGCTTCATAGATAGCACCATAGCCTGCATTTTCTTTGAAAACACCCGAAGAGTGCACTTGTCTACCTGTTGTTTTGAGTGTCCATCCTGACGCACCTCTGCGGGCAACGGTAGCAATATTGAAGCCTTGTGCGGTTTCACATCCTAACGCGACATCGTGCTGCTTGGCTCTTTCTACAAAATCTAATCGGCTGACCCAGCTAGGTTTGCCGGCATTTTCTTCATCACCTGTAAAATAAACAGTGATCGTTCTATCTTCTAATAAACCCAATTCATGCAAAGCCTTGAGACTAGCAAAAATCATAGCGTTTCCTCCCTTCATGTCATTCACTCCTTGTCCTTTGGCGGTGTTTTCGTCCACCATGGTGAAAGGGTGAAATGGCATGTCTTTTTCAAACACCGTATCCAAATGACCTATGAAAAACAATTTTTTACCCTGTGACCCTTTTCTAGTGGCTACAAAATGTCCTGCTCTCCTCAATGAATCTGGAAGTGTAACCCATTCAGTTTGGAAACCGATTTTAGCAAACTCCCTTTCATATACTTTAGCTACTGCTCTGACTCCTTCTAAATTGAAAGTGCCTGAATTGATATTGACAGTTTCTTCCAGAAGTTTGACCGTCTCTTCATAGTTTTTTTCGATCTGCTCTAAGAGCTTTTGTTCAATAGGATCAAGATTCTGAGAGAAAACTGACAGAGGAGCAATCAATAAGAAAATAATAAGAAGTTTGGTTTTCATGGTTGTGATTCTAAGTATTCTGTGTTTCTTTTGTCAACACAAGATATCCAAATAATCAGATTTCTGTAACAAGTCTTTCTGTAAGTGGTTAAAAACTGGAATAATTTTGGTTTTGAATCATTATGAGATCTGATTCGTAAAACTAAACATGTTACTTATGCAAAATCATTTCCAAAAGCTGTTTTTCAGCATCTTGGCTATCATAGCCTTGTCCGCTTGTTCGGGCAACCTGACTACTGTTGAAATTGAAACACCCGAAATGCAACTTTCCGCTGAGGGGCCGCTCTTTGAAGGCGCTAACTCAGCCACTGCAACTTGGGAATTTGATATCAATCAATTGCTTGGTGAAGTCGAAGGAAAGGTTTCAAAGGCAAAGGTGTCTGCCGTAGAAGTGACCTTGAAGCCGTCAGAGGGTAGCCCAGCATTGGAGAAAATGGTTTTTGAAGTGACATCTAAAAACACTTCCATGACACGCGTGGGGCTTTTCGAGGGAAGTATCAATGAAGGCGAGACTTTTTATTTAAATATCGCAGATCAACAAGAAAATTTGGCGAAAGCTTTTGAAGATGGTAGAATCACCTTTGTGGGGGATTTTGATCTATTGGAAGAAGAATTCTGGGAGAATCTTGAATTTTCGCTAAAAGTCAAATTTGAATTAGGAATCAAATAATCATCTATAAACTCAAAATAACTATGAAAAGATTAATCGCAATAATCGCATTCCTTTTTACAGGAACTTTCGCAATGGCGCAAGATGCTGACGCAATCGTCGGTGTATGGGAGCCAGGTAATGGCAAAGCTAGGGTGAAGATCGATAACATCGATGGTAAATACTATGGTAGAATCGTATGGCTAAAAGAGCCAAACGACCCAGAGACTGGCAAGCCAAAAACAGATGTCAACAACTCCGATGAGAGTATGAAAAATGTGCCTTTGAGAGGTTACAGAATGCTGAAGGATTTTGAATATAAAGGAAAAGGAGTGTGGGAAGAAGGTACTATTTATGATCCTGAGACAGGAAATACCTACAGTTCTGTGATCACCATGAAGGATGAAAACACATTGGATATCAGAGGCTATGTAGGTGTCAAGACCTTTGGGAGATCTGATACTTGGAGAAGATTAAAAGTCAATTAATTCAGCCGTTATGAAGATCAAACTCCTATTGGCAAGTATTGCCCTGTTATTGACAGGGCTTTTTCCATTGTTGGCGCAAGACGATGATGACGAGGATTGGGATATCTATGGAGATCTTGAATTGGTCGATGATACCAAAGTAAAGCGATTTGCAAAACCAACAATAGTTGGCATGAGTCCAACACGTTTTTTGAGTCTTTCTTATGATCGCCAGTTACCTTACAACATGAATCTTTCTGCAACGAGATTTCCCGCTAGTGGAAATTCAGGTTGGGGAGTAGACGAGGATGCTCCTGTTTCTGAGACTGGGAGAGTGAATTTCACTGGTGGTATTCGCTTCAATTCAAATATTCCGGTGATATCCAAAAGTAACTTGGTCTGGCAGACAGGTATTAATTATATGCGAACAGGCTACAGTATTACTGATATAGAAAACCAGGGAAATGGAACTGGCTTGGCTACAATCTTGGACGAAAGAGGATTAAACAATTTGAATTGGACCAACACCTTCTTCGTACCGATCAGTGAACAAAATTTCTTCATCTTTCAAGGTTCTTTTGACATGAGCGGAGATTATGGCTGGAATTTACAACCTTTCAATACAGTGAGGTGGAGCTTAGCGGCTGTGTATGCTAAGCGTGTGAGTGAAAATAAGCGTTGGGGGCTTGGCCTTGCTAGAACTTACAGAGTGGGTAATCTAAATTATGTTCCAGTAGTGATGTATGATGTAACAAGTGCAGATAGGAAATGGGGAACAGAAATCCTCTTTCCTGCGAGAGCCCATGGTAGATACAATTTCAGTAAGACTTCTCTTTTGTTGTTTGGCTACGAGCTCGAAGGGCAATCCTATAGAATTGATCAGTTCTCAGTAGGGAATAATAGCTACGAAATCAGAAGGGGTGAATTAAGACCGAGGCTGGAGTATCAAAAACAGTTATCGGGACCTTTTTGGATGAATGTTCAGGCAGGTTATAGGATAGATTACACCTTCAATGCTGACGAGTTGGAAGGTAGCCGAGAGTTTTTCAGAGGTTTCTTTGGACAGCAGCAATACGGCATGATCAACAATCTCGGGAATGCAGTTTACTTTAATATAGGAATCAGTTTTGTGACTTTATAATTGCTTATTAAATCTTCAATAGTCCACGGTTGATAGACCACAGTATCCCTAACTTAATTTGTGACGTAATTTGGAGGTTAATTTAAGTGTAGACAAAAATTTGAAGGTGAACTTCCCCAAAGCTATGATCAATATGATAGCGTTTTGGGGAAGTTTTTTTTGGGCCATTTTTTCTTTTTAGGACTTTAAAAGTAACTCTTGGTTTTATCAATGGATGAAATGGTGAAGATTGATTCAATTGTTCTACCGAAATCAATTAATCCACTTTGATATCGGTAAACCAAATAAACTTCACTCCATCTGCATTGAAATGTTCTGTGGCGAAAGTGACCCCATTAAATACTCGCTCAGCTTCCCAAGTAAAGGCTCGCCCTTCTGCACCATTTCCTTTTCTGAAAACCCATTCTTTGATCATGTATTTTTCATCTAAATAAAGATCATAGGCATCTCCCGGAGTGTAACCATCTTCATTGTTATAGATGATGGTGAGTTTGGTGCTGTTTTCTCCAGAAATGGGGGCTAAGACTTCATCCTCTTCTTCAAAAGTATAGCCTGTATCCCAAATCAGTTGGAAAGGGTACATCAACCAGTATTTGTCATTGATAAATGCAGCATCCGCTCTTGGAAGTTCGTCTTTTGGTAAATCTAAGCTATAAGTATAACTCGTGTCAGCATCAGCATAGTAGACTGTTCTTTCTTTGATATTCCATTGCCAGTCTCGGGTCCGGACCACATCTCCAGCTTGGACATTCCAAGTATAGGCGATGGAGTTGAGGTTTTCGAACTTGTCAAATCCATATGCTGCAGCTACTTTTTGTGGAGTAGTCATGTCTGATTCTGAGGAAGCACAAGAGATCAATAGCGCAAAACTGATTAAGCTTAATATTTGAGATATTTTTTTCATTTCAGTCAATCCTCACTATATCTGCTCCTAACGCATTCAATCGCTGATCAATGTATTGGTAACCTCGGTCGATCTGTTCAATATTATCGATGATTGAAGTACCTTCTGCTGAGAGCGCAGCTATCAATAGTGCAACTCCTGCTCTGATATCAGGCGAAGTCATGCGGATACCTCTCAGTGGGTATTTTCTATCCAGTCCAATTACAGTAGCTCTGTGTGGATCACAAAGGATGATCTGTGCGCCCATATCGATCAGCTTATCCACGAAAAACAAGCGACTTTCAAACATTTTTTGATGTACCAAAACTGTCCCTTTGGCTTGTGTTGCCGTCACCAAAACAATGCTCAATAAATCTGGGGTAAATCCTGGCCAAATCGCATCCGCAATGGTCAAAATCGAGCCATCGATGAAAGTTTCGATTTCGAAATGCTTCTGTGCTGGAATATGAATATCATCACCTCTAAATTCTAAGTTGATGCCCATTCTTCGGAAAGTATCAGGAATAATTCCCAATCTGTGGATTTGAGCATTTTTAATGGTGATTTCGGACTGGGTCATCGCTGCTAAGCCGATAAAAGATCCAATCTCGATCATATCAGGAAGTAGCGTGTGCTCTGTTCCTTTGAGCGATTTGACGCCTTCTATGTTCAATAGGTTAGAGCCGATTCCAGTGATTTTTGCTCCCATGCGGTTGAGCATGTCGCATAGTTGTTGCAGATAGGGTTCGCAAGCGGCATTGTAGATCGTAGTCTTGCCTTTGGCAAGCACTGCGGCCATCACAATATTGGCAGTACCTGTCACTGAAGCTTCATCGAGCAGCATATATGCTCCTTGAAGGTTTTTGCCATCGATATGATAGATTTCACGTTTTTTGTCGTAGTGAAATTCCGCTCCAAGTTTTTGGAAACCTGTGAAGTGAGTGTCCATCCTTCGACGGCCAATTTTATCCCCTCCTGGCTTGGATAGCCTACCTGTCCCAAATCTTGCCAATAATGGCCCCAGGATCATCACCGAACCTCTTAGGGAAGATGCTTTTTTCAAGAAATCTTCTGTGTCTAGGTACTTCAGGTCGATTTTGTCAGCTTGGAAAGTATAAGATTCTGGTCCAATTTTTTCCACCTTAACACCCATGTCAGCCAAAAGCTCAATGAGCTTATTGACATCGCGGATGTTAGGAATTTTGTTGATGGTGATTTTTTCTGGAGTCAATAATACAGCACAAAGAATTTGTAGCGCTTCGTTTTTTGCTCCTTGTGGAGTGATTTCACCTTTCAGCTTCAATCCTCCTTTTACTCTGAATGAAGCCATTTACCTTCTTTTTTTGGAGAATCCTCCGTTATTAGTTCTTCTTCTGTTGCTGCTGAAGTTCCTTCTATTGTTACCACTGCTCTCAGCTTCTACTGGGATTTTGAAATCCCTTCTGGTATTGGTCTCAAAAAGTCCCATTTCTTTTACCTTCTCAAAATCAATGTGCAGCTTACCTTTGGAAAGGGTTTTGATGTCGTCCAAAATGATCTGATCGTCAAAATTATCTCTGTTCCAAGTAGAATGAAAACTTCTCATCAGTTGACCTATATAGATGATGGCCGCTTCCTGTTCTTCATCATCTTCTATTTCTACGGCCTTCTCGATTAGTTTTTCGATGTTTCTACCATAGTGCTTAAACTTCACTTCCCCGACCGGGTAACCTATACGGTTTGGTTTTTTGCCCAATAGTTCTTTTTCTGGCATCGGGTAGGGGCCATCTACATCTAAAGTGAAATCGGACATGATATATAAGTCATCCCAGATCTTCTGATCACTTTCTTGCTTGAGAGAAGGATTGAGCTGTTTTACAATTTCGACCAAAGTATAGGCACTCTGTGTGCGCCTCTCTCTATCCTCGATTCCGGCAATGTGAATGGCCAGTCTTTGGATATTCTTTCCGTATTCTTTCAAAATGACTGTGTTTTTGTTGTCTTCAATTTGTTTCATAACCAAACCTTTTTGCTTCGCCTCCTTGAAGGTACAAAAAATATGGTTTCAGTTTGGGTTCTTTTTTTAATGCTGAGCAAGTCAGTCTATTATCCGAAGCTTCGCAAAGCTAAGTAATAAAGTTTTTTCTCCAAAATTCTCAAATTGTATCGTCGCTTTTTTATTGATTCCTTCGACTTCTATCTTCGAAACTTTTCCAAAACCAAACTTCGGATGCTCTACCAGCATATCCACGGCCAAGTTGTTGGTGTTGGAAGGTTTGAAGTCTGGACTTGGTGTATGTACCTTGGCGGTAGATTGAGGGCGCATGGCTGGGTTTTTTTTGATCCCGATAAATCCATTTCTGCCTTCGCTTCCTTCGTTTCTCAAGGCTCCTGCTGGGGATGCAGTCATGCGCTTGTTGACTTTGATACAGCTAGGGTCGATTTCCTCCAAGAATCTGCTAGGTTCACAGTTCAATAATCGCCCATACCTGTACCTGCTGAGCGCATATGTGAGGTAAAGCTTGTCCATGGCCCTGGTCGTTGCTACATAGAAAAGTCTCCTTTCTTCTTCCAAATCTTCCCTGCTCTGCATCATCATTTGGGATGGGAAAAGGTCTTCTTCCATGCCGACCACGAAGACTTGTTTGAATTCTAGACCCTTTGAGGAGTGAATCGTCATCAAAGTCACGGAATCTGTCGTGTCCTTATCCCTGTCATTGTCAGTCAAAAGCGCGATCTCTTGTAGGAATGCACCCAATGACTTGTCTTCATTCTCAGGATTGTCGACATATTCTTTGATGGCATTGAGCAATTCTTGGACGTTTTCGTAGCGATTAAGACCTTCGATGGTCTTGTCTTCATACAGGTCTCTCAATAAGCCCGATTGCTTGGCTATAGAACTTGCCGTTTCAAAAGCATCTTTCCGTTCCATTTCTATCCCAAAGCTTTTGATCATGGTGGTGAAATCTTCCACAGCATTGGAAGCTCTTCCTGATAGAAAGCTATTGGCATTGGTCATCACTTCCCAGAGTGGGATATCGTGTTCGTAGGCAGCCACCAGCATTTTTTCTACTGTAGTGTCACCTATGCCTCTTTTTGGATAATTAATGATTCTCTTGAAGGCCTCTTCGTCGTCTTTGTTGACGACAAATCTGAGGTAAGCCATCAAGTCTTTGATTTCTTTTCTCTGGTAAAATGAAAGTCCACCGACGATCTTATAGGTGATATTCATTTTTCTCAATGCCTCTTCCATAGATCTCGATTGAGAGTTGGTGCGGTAGAGAATGGCGAAATCGCTGTTATTGAGCTTTTTGTTGTTTTTTTCTTCAAAAATTGTGGTAGCTACCACTCGGCCTTCTTCATTGTCAGAGCTCGCTTTGATCAGTTCGATCATGTCTCCGTCAGCATTTTGAGTCCAGACATTTTTTTGAAGTTGCGCTTTATTTTTGGCAATGATGCTGTTGGCAGCTTGGACGATGTTTTTGGTAGAGCGATAGTTCTGCTCTAGTTTGACCACAAAAAGGTCGGGATAGTCTTTTTCAAAATTCAAGATATTTTGAATATCTGCACCACGGAAGGCATAGATGCTCTGTGCATCATCTCCAACTACACAGATATTTTGATGAACTGCTGCGAGCTTTTTGGTGATGAGGTATTGGGAGAGGTTGGTATCCTGAAACTCATCTACCATCACATATTTGAATCTTTGTTGATATTTGTTCAAGACATCAAGATGGTCTCGGAAAAGGACGTTGGTATTGAATAACAAGTCGTCAAAGTCCATGGCAGAGGACTTGAAGAGGCGCTTTTGGTAGGTTTTGTAGATCTCTCCCATACGAGGCTTCATGGCAGATTCATCATCGGCTTTGATGTATGGGTCATTGAGATAGGCCTCCCAAGAGATCAGTCTGTTTTTTGCTCCGGAAATCCGAGAAAGTACTGTGTTTGGTTTGTAGACTTTGTCGTCCAGCTTCATTTCTTTGACGATGGACCGGATGAGTGACTTGCTGTCATCAGTGTCATAGATGGTGAAGTTAGATGGATAGCCTAATTTTTCTGCTTCTACTCTGAGGATTTTGGCAAAAGTAGAGTGAAAAGTCCCCATCCAAGTGTTGCGTGCTTCCAGTCCTATCAGTTGTTCGATTCTGTGCTTCATTTCAGCAGCAGCCTTGTTGGTAAAAGTTAAGGAAAGGATATTAAAAGGGTCAATACCTTTGGCGTGGATCAGATGGGCAATTCGGTAAGTAAGTACCCTTGTTTTGCCCGATCCGGCGCCTGCGATGATCATCACAGGTCCATCAGTATGTTCTACAGCTTCTTTTTGTGGGGGGTTGAGTCCTTTGAGGTAATCCATTCTTAATCTATCCATTCTACAAGCTTCAAAGTTAATGGATTTTTTGGCTTTAATGGAACGCGGATGACGCAGATTTGGTAGATGATCGCGGATAGGTAGAACACTGATGGCGCAGATGTAGCAGATGGTCGCAGGTAAAAAAGATCAGCGTTTATCCGTTCTATCCGCGTCATTGGCGTTCCATTTCCATTACCTACTGACCTTCCAACGATTGTGGCTCCAGAGGTATAGGCTTGGGCTGTGGCGGATGGTCTGCTCGGTACGTCGGATAAATTCATCTGTAATACTATGATCAGCAGCTTCTTTATAAGGGGGTGTATCCATCAGGCTGTAGGTGAAGATGTAATGTCCACGCTTGGGTTTGCGTACATCAGAATAGATCACGGTATGATCGAACCGCTTGGCGAGTTTTTCTGCTCCCTCAAAGAAAATCGTCTCCCGATTCATAAAAGGCGCCCAGTAGCGAATCTCTGCATTTGTAGGCCTTTGATCAGCAGCCAGTACTATCAAGCGTGGTACTTTTCTATTTCTTAGATATTCCCTTTGAAATGCCGCTCTTTCTACCAGCATTCCACCAAATCTACTTCGGATGGTTTTCATCAGTTTTTCGAAAAAAGGACTGTTTACTTTGAGGTACACTACCTCGCATTGCGTACTGACATTGGCCATCATGTGTAGCAAATGCATCTCCCAGTTGAAAAAATGCCCTGTCATACCTACTACAACTTCACCTTTAGCGACAAGGTCTAACGGAATGTGCGCATTTTCGATCTGAACTCTTTGAGCCAATTCTTCTTGGGAAATCGTGTACATCTTGATGATTTCAGCAAAAGAATCTGTCAGATTCCTGAAAAACTCCCTTTCGATCTTTGTCCTTTCTTGATCAGTTTTCTCTGGAAAAGCATGTAAAAGGTTCTCTCTGATCACTTTCTTTCTATACCCGATCAAATAATACCCAATCAGATAAAGTAAATCCGAAAATACATACAACACACTTAAAGGAAGGTAAGAAATAAGTTTGATCAGAAGCATTACATTGTTTGATCTAGCAGGTTAAAGTTGGGTGTTTCAGTTGACAAATATCCTAATATCTACCAATATCCAATAATATCAATCTTAAAAATCAGGACTTGTTAATTGACAATAATAGTTTTGCCTTAGTCTATTTGTTGAAATAGCTCTTTTTACTTTCTTCAAAAAAATTAGCTATAATTTACCTCAATGCTTACTTTTGAGTCTTATGTCTGAAGTGCAGCGAAAAAAATATACCGAGCAGGAAAAAAATAGGATCTTCGATGAGGAGTTTATGCCTCATATAGATTCCATGTACAATTTTGGCTACAGGCTTACCTTTGATGAGGATGATGCCAAAGACCTTGTGCAGGACACCTATCTTAAAGCTTACCGTTTCATCAATTCCTTTGAGCAGGGCACCAATGCCAAGGCTTGGTTGTTCAGGATTTTGAAAAATAGCTTTATCAATGATTACCGCAAGAAGAGTAAGCAGCCCGCCAAGGTAGATTATCAAGAGGTGGAAACTTATTACAACTCTGAGGATGTTGACTATAAGATGACCTCAGATCTTCGCGTAGATTCCTTGAAGGATATGCTAGGGGACGAGATTTCCAATGCACTGAATAGCCTAGCGGTAGATTTTCGTACAGTGATTATTTTATGTGATTTGGAAGGCTTCACTTATGAGGAAATGGCCAAGATTCTTGATATCCCAATTGGGACTGTGAGATCTAGGTTACACAGAGCGAGGAACTTATTGAAAGACAAGTTGCGTTCTTATGCGCAAAATATGGGATATAAAACAGATGAGGAAGAATAGATTTCCTTCAAAAAATAATAGTAAAGATTACCCTAGATTAAAGTACAATGGAAAATAATTTGGAAGGTTCAGGAGAAAGGAAGCTGCAATGCTCTGATGTGAGTAAGTGCTTTCAATTGCTGGAAAGCATCCTAGATGGAGCGAATATTCCAGACTCACAAGAGATTCTCAAGTCTAAATTGGCAAAATGCCAGCCTTGTTTTGAGCATTATCACCTAGAGCAAGCGATCAAAGAGGTGCTTAAGAATAAATGCACCAAGCATGAGGTTCCCTCCGAACTGGTAGCAAATATCCGCCAAAAGATCGAAGAGATAAAGTAAGTAATATGTCATCAGGAAAAGCAATTATTTTTTCAGCTCCTTCAGGTTCGGGCAAAACGACCATTGTCCGACATTTAATCAGTAAGTTTCCAGATTTGGGGTTTTCTATATCCGCTTGCACTAGGGACAAGCGTGGTAGAGCCGAGCAAAACGGAAAAGATTATTACTTCCTCAGCCCCGAGGAATTCAAAAGTAAAATAGATCAAGACGCATTTATAGAGTGGGAAGAAGTCTATGAAGGCAACTTCTACGGCACATTGAAAGAAGAAATCCAACGTATCTGGGACTCCGGTAGACATGTGATATTCGATGTGGATGTCAAAGGTGGGCTCAATCTCAAAAAATACTTCGGCGATCAGGCTTTAGCCATATTTGTCAAGGTTCCTTCCATGGATGTATTGACAGAGAGATTGAAGGATAGAGGGACTGAGTCCGAGGAGAGTCTATCACGTAGGCTATACAAGGCAAAATTCGAAATGGGTTTTGAGAACAAATTTGATGTGACCATTGTCAATGATGACATGCAAAAGTCATTTGCAGAAGCAGAGAAAATGGTAGGTGAATTCTTAGCAAAATAACTTTGAAAATCGGGCTTTTTTTCGGATCTTTTAATCCTATTCATATTGGACACTTGATTATTGCCAATGTGATGCAGGATCAGACTGATTTGGATGAGGTGTGGTTTGTGGTCAGCCCTCAGAATCCTTTCAAAGCTAGAAAAACATTACTTCATGAACATGATCGGCTAAAGATGGTAGAGCTCGCCATCGCCGATCATTTCTTTTTTCGGGCTAGCGATGTGGAGTTCCACATGCCCAAGCCAAGTTATACGATCGACACACTCACTTATCTTTCCGTACAACACCCACAGCACGACTTCAAATTGATTGTGGGAGGTGATAATCTGACACATTTTCATAAGTGGAAAAATCACGAGCAGATACTCGAGCATTATGGACTCTATGTATACCCTAGACCCGGGGAATCACCTAGCCTTGAGCATCCTAATGTGAGATTTGTAGCAGCGCCATTGATGGATATCTCGGCGACGTTTATCCGTGACTCTATCAAATCAAACCATTCCGTTCGATACCTGCTTCATGAAAAAGTGGAGGAGTATATCAGGGATAGGAAGCTTTATTTTTGAAATTACATTCCAGTGTTCCATAAGGATAGCACACGGAACTTGTCCCGATCCCTTTCGGGATAACGCAGATCATGCGAAAGATCGAAGAAAACAAAATCAGTGTAAATCTTCTCAATCTGTGTTATCCGCGTTCTATCATCAAATATGCTTCTCCTTTCCTGAAGCGATCTCAAAAAGCAGTTCTCTGGATCTATGTAATTGGGCTTTGACAGTGCCTAGGGGTTTGTCAAGTTTTTGTGCAATCTCGTCGTAGGAGAGTTCTTGGAAGTAGCGTAACTCTACCAATTTGCGGTATTTGGCAGGGAGCTTGTCTACGAATACACGCACCATCTCAATCCTTTGAGACTTGATAAACTCATCCTGTGGATTGTTGTCATCATCTTCCACATCGATTGTTACAGCATTACCACCATCATCACTGAGCGTGGTGTTGAGGCTCATGGTTTTGAGTTTTTTCTTTCTGATGAAGTCTATGGTGTTGTTTGTGGCGATTCTGAAAAGCCAAGTACTGAAAGTGTAGTCTTTTTTGAATTTGTGAAGGTTTTTGAAAGCTTTGGCAAAAGCTTCCATCGTGAGGTCTTCAGCATCGTCTGCATCTCTGATCATTTTTAAGATCATAAAGTACACAGCTTTTTTATAGCGCTTCATCAATGCAGCATAGGCTTGCTGATCTTTCTGATCTACGGCTTGATCGATCAGATCAAAGTCCTCTAATGCCTTGTTTGAAAAACCTCTTGAATTTACTTCCATCTAACTGTTTTTGAACGGTACCCTAATGTGCCTATGATCCAAAAATACCCCAGATATATGACATCAGAAAATATTGGCCAATACACTTTGCCTATTCCTTGCAATTTTTTCCTTGCCGATGTGAATACCCAAGTGAGCATCAATGATCTCACGGTAATTATACCAAGAATCACTGCAAAATGTTCCCATTTTTCGGCTAGACCTAAAAAAATCAATAAACTTATTCCTGTGATCCAAAATAAGAGATGGGAAAAGGTGTAAAGCCCGATTTTTTGTTTGTCTTTACCTCGGTAATATTTACCAGCATGAAAATGCCTTTTCTTCTGCGTAAAGTAATTCTTCCAAGTACTTTTTGGTTTGGATAAAGTGATACTATCTGGGGTGATGACTACAGCTGTGTTTTTCCCATTTGCATACTTGTTGATAAAAAGGTCATCATCTCCACAATCAATTTGCCATAGGTCTTTAAAAGCTTTTTTCTCCATAAAGAAGCCCCTGCGATAGCAAAGATTTCTTCCAACCCCCATAAATGGTGCTTTCCATAGTGCAAAAGAAAAATAGAGTAGTGCTGTCCAAATTGTCTCAAATTGAATCCATTGATTTAAGAGTCCCCTATCCTTCTCGTATGGCGCATAACCCAGTGCAAAGGTTTTGCCCTCTTCCCTAACAGGGGCTGTCATCAATTTGATCCACTGATCAGTTTGTGGAATACAGTCTGCATCAGTGAGGAGAAGTACATCATTTTTGGCTACTTTGATACCCAAAGTAAGCGCATATTTCTTCGATGTCACATGATCTGGCGTGTACTTGACTGTCACAGTACGCAACTGAGGATACTGCGCCATCATCTTTTCCAAAAGCACCCTTGTTCCGTCAAAAGAACGATCATTGATCACCATGACATCGTAGTTAGGGTAATCCTGTGAGCAGAGTATAGGGATCAGTTTTTTGAGGTTTTCTTTTTCATTGTGCGCTGCAACAATTACTGTCACACCTTCTGGATTAACAAGGTTAGATTTTTCAGTATTTTTAATTTTGAAAAATGCCAACCTGCTAAAAATAAATAGGATATAAATCAATTGTACCGCCGTAGCTGCTAAAAATACTATCCACAAAATCTCGTTGATCATTCTGAAAGGGTTTAATGGGCAAATATAAAAGCAAAATCAGCATTCAATTCAAGAATAAGCTTATATTTTTGTGGGCGGATTGATCTAGTAAGAGCAATATCCGTATATTGAATTCTGAGTGCCGAAAATCTTAAGATGAAATTTATACTAGAACATACAGACCCTCAATCTAAAGCGAGGGCTGGAATCGTCAAAACAGATCATGGGGATATAGAAACCCCTATTTTTATGCCTGTAGGGACTGCTGGCTCGGTCAAAGCTGTTCATCAGCGTGAATTGACTTATGATGTCAAAGCACAGATCATTCTAGGCAATACTTATCATCTTTACCTCCGCCCAGGCTTAGATGTTTTGGAAAAAGCTGGTGGCTTACATAAATTCAATGGCTGGTCCAAGCCGATCTTGACAGATAGTGGAGGCTATCAGGTGTTTTCACTAGCAGGAACCAGAAAGATCACAGAAGAAGGGGTAGTGTTCAAGTCCCATATTGATGGCTCAAAGCATGTGTTTTCGCCTGAGGGAGTGATGGACATTCAGCGTACAATTGGTGCAGATATCATCATGGCATTTGATGAATGTACGCCCTATCCTTGTGAGTTTGGCTACGCCAGAAATTCCATGGAAATGACACATCGCTGGTTGAAGCGCTGCATTGAGCGCTTTGATAGTACTGAGGGGAAGTATGGCTATAGTCAGACTTTATTCCCCATCGTACAGGGCTCAGTTTTCAAAGATCTGAGGAAGCAGTCAGCAGAGTTTATCGCTTCTTGTGACCGAGAAGGGA
Source organism: Belliella pelovolcani (assembly GCF_900156785.1). Lineage (GTDB taxonomy): Bacteria > Bacteroidota > Bacteroidia > Cytophagales > Cyclobacteriaceae > Belliella > Belliella pelovolcani. The sequence continues at coordinate 101,967 of NZ_FTOP01000005.1, forward strand.
ATGCTATCGGAGGACTATCGGTGGGAGAACCTGCTGAGATGATGTACGAGATGACAGATATGGTGACGGATATCTTGCCAAAGGATAAGCCAAGATACTTGATGGGTGTTGGTACACCAGCTAATATTTTAGAAGGGATAGCGCTTGGCGTAGATATGTTTGACTGTGTGATGCCTACAAGAAACGCCCGCAATGGCATGCTTTTTACCTCGGAAGGGATCATCAATATCAGGAATGAAAAGTGGAAAGATGACTTCAGTTCTATTGATCCAGGGATCAACTCTTATGTAAGTAGCTTCTATTCCAAAGCATACCTGCGACACTTGACCATTGCTAAGGAAATTCTAGCTGCTCAGATCGCAAGTATTCATAATTTGGCATTTTACCTCTGGCTAGTAGGTCAGGCAAGAGAAAAAATCAAAACTGGGGAATTTGCCATTTGGAAAGATCAAATGGTCAAAAAAGTAAGTACAAGGCTGTAAATGAAACTGTTGGATAAACTCATCATCAAGGATTTCCTCAAAACCTACTTCTTCGTGGTTTTGATGTTGATCCTTATTGTCTTAGTCTTAGACTTTACTGAGAAGAATGATGCATTTATCCGTAATAAAGTTCCAGCTTCTGAGATCCTGAAGTATATGGCCAATTATGGCCTTTATCTCAATAATTTGCTGACTCCGATTACGGTTTTTATATCCGTGATCTTTATCACTTCTAAGATGGCAGGACGTACCGAGATCGTTGCGATCCTGAGTTCAGGGACATCTTTTATCAGGATGCTTCTGCCTTTTTTTATAGGGGCTTCCTTGATTGGAGCAGCTAGTTTTTTATTAAACGGATGGGTGCTTCCAGGAGCGACAGCAGGAGTGACGGAATTCAAGACCCGCTACTTGGAAGAGACGAAGTTTTACAATGAATCCAATATTCATATCAAAGTAGCCCCAGATGTGTATGCATATATTTCTAGGTACTATCCTTCTGGAAATATGGGGTACAATTTCACACTTGAGCAAATCAGAGATGGAGAATTGGTAGCTAAGCTTTCTGCAGATAGGATAGTCTGGGATACTGCAATCAACTCCTGGACAGCCAAAAACTGGAAAATGCGTGTGCTGCATGAAAGAGGGGAAGATTACACGACAGGAGATAATCTGGACACATTGTTGTCTATTCGACCAGATGATTTTGATTTGCCTTCCAATCATCACGAAACCTTGACCTTGCCAGAGTTGAGTAGACAAATACAGATTTTAGAAGATCGAGGTGCTGATAATGTGAATTATTATAGAATCGAGCGCTATGTGCGGTATATGTCTCCATTTGCTGCTGTAATTCTGACGTTTATAGGAGTGATTCTTTCATCCAAAAAGACCAGAGGTGGCTCTGGTTTTCAGATTGCACTAGGTTTTATGTTGGCCTTTGTATACATCATTTTGTTTTTGCTGTCTCGTACTTTTGCAGAAGCCGGTACGACTTATCCGATTTTAGCGATTTGGTTGCCTAATGTTGTTTTTGCAGTCACAGGTTTGGTCTTATACAAAACAGTGCCTAGGTAGTCATGCTTCAGAACGCTACGATCAAAGATTATTTGATGCTTCATTTCATAGTGGTGATTTGGGGCTTTACTGCAATACTGGGATTGCTCATCAGTATTCCATCAGTGGAGATTGTCTTTTATAGGACTTTGCTAGCGAGTGGTTTTTTGGGTTTGGTGTTTTTGGTGAAGAAGCAAAAAGTCAGATTGTCTCAGCAGGAGTTAGGTAAAGTAATAGGGACTGGTTTTTTGATCAGTTTACACTGGATTTTATTTTTCTGGGCTGCTCGAGTTTCTACCGCATCTGTATGTCTTGCAGGTATGGCGACTACCTCGCTTTGGACAGCTTTTATAGAGCCGATGGTCAATAAATCCAAAATCAAGTGGTTCGAAATCTTGCTTGGCATGATGGTGATATCAGGGCTATATGTGGTATTCAGCTTTGAGGGTGGTTACTGGCTCGGACTGAGTATGGCGGTAGCATCGGCATTGATTGCAGCGATCTTTACAGTGATCAATGGCAGGCTGACCAAGAGGCATTCTCCTTATGTTTTGACATTTTACGAAATGCTGGGAGCTTGCATATTTTCAGTTTTATTTATGCCTTTTTATGCTGCTTTTTTCACAGAAGGAGCGGGGTTGCAACTGATTCCACAAGGTTGGGATTGGTTTTGGTTATTCCTATTGGGTGGGGTTTGTACTGTGTACGCTTTTTCTGTTTCGGTGGAGTTGATGCGCAGATTGACAGCTTTTGCGATCAACCTGACGGTAAATTTAGAGCCAGTCTACGGAATCGTATTGGCGGTATTGATTTTTGGAGAAAAGGAGCAGATGACACCTGGTTTTTATCTGGGAACTTTGATTATTTTGATTTCAGTATTGCTCTATCCAGTGTTCAATTATTTCAATAGGAGAAGGCAAGCTAAGAGGGTGTTGGGGGTGTGAGACAAAAGTTGAACTAGTGGGGTTTGTTTAAAGTGATAACCTTCTAATTAATAGGCACATTTCTTAACTTACCTTTTTGATCAAAATTGTTATATCCTTTAATTTTATCGATGAAGTAGAATTAATTTCAATCGCTAAAATTCAAGCGCTTTATCCAAACAATTTTTGATAGGAACACTGTTTTTTGGCCTGACTCCTAGCATTGGCCTTTTATTCTAAAAATTTGACGATCGGTGTATGGTATTGGTCACGTTTGTTGAATGCTAGAGCGTAATAATATCTCCCAAAGTTGCCAAAGCTATTTGCAGATCCTTCTCTGAAATTTTACCGATTTTTTCCACCAAGCGCTCTTTCGAAATGGAGCGATTATGAAATACCATCATTTCAGATATTTCCCTCAGGTTGTTAGTCGTGTCAGGGATTAAAATTGGGTTGCCTTGATAATTTTTTATTTTGGAAGTCAAAGGAACAGTGATGACTACTTTGAGGTGTTTATTGAGTAAGTTTCCGCTGATAATGACTACTGGACGAAAGCCAGCTTGCTCAGAACCTTTACTAGGATTCAGATTAGCATACCAGATTTCACCTTGTTTCATCTTCTATCTGCTTGAAATATTCCGCCATCCCTTCTTCTGCCAAATTGATCATGTCCTTGTCTTCTTTGGCTTGACTATATGATTTTACATAGGCAGCTCTTTTGAGATGCTCAAGGTATAATCTCAATGCTTTTTCAATTAGCTTGTTTTTAGGAATCTCTAATTTCTTGGCATGCTCGTCGAGCATTTCCAATAAGTCATTTGGAAGTGAGCTTGTGAATTTGTCATATTTTTACATTTGAAATAAAAATACAAAATATATTTATGAAATATAAATCAATGTCGTTTAGATAAAACTACAAGTTGAATTTAAACTTTTCCAAAGTTGTGTTAAAAGTAAATACAACCATTGTTTACAAATCTGAACTTTGGAAATTTACCCTAAACTAAACGACATTGAAATATAAATCTGACGTGAAATATATACGACCTCTATTACATCACTCCCTCAAATACAAAGTAACCTTCATTCCAACTCCCATTATTGACTTTCTTATCGAATAACCCAAACACTGTTGATCCTGATCCGGACATGGCAGCGTAGAAAGCACCCATTTCATAGAGTTTGGTTTTGATAGCTGCAATCTCTGGATATCGAGGGAAGATGCTGGCTTCAAAGTCGTTGACCAATTCATCCTTCCAGCGACTTCGGTCTGCAAGTACTGCTTTCAGATCCACGGCGGGGGCGGTTGGGGTCACGCCTGCATAAGCTTCTTTGGTTCCAATATGGATTTGTGGATTGATCAATAGCAGGTGCGTACATTTGAGGTCAAGGTCTATAGGTTCTAGGATTTCTCCTCTTCCAGTCGCGATTTTTGGAGTATTCTCTACAAAAAATGGACAATCACTCCCCAACTGCGCAGCGTAATCTTCCAAGAACCAATCTTCTAAATGAAGGTCAAAGAGATTGTTCATCAGTTTCAGTGCAAAAGCGGCGTCAGCTGATCCTCCTCCAAGTCCGGCGCCCATTGGGATATTTTTGTGTAGATGGATATTGAGGTGAGGTAGTTCATTGAAGTCTTTTCGAAAAAGCTTCAAGGCCTTCATGATCAAATTGTCCTTATCAGAGCCAGGAATTGGTAGGCCGGTACTCGTAAAAGTAGTTTTTTTATCCAAGATGATTTCAAGTGCATCATAAAGCGGGATGGGAACCATACAGGTTTCAATATCGTGATAACCATCTTTTCTTTTGGCTGTGATATGCAAGCCAAGATTGATTTTTGCATTTGGGAAACTGATCATGTGCCGAAATTAAAAATTCCTGATCAAAATTAACTCATTCTTAAAAAAACCATTGTTTTTGGAATACAAACAATATAAAATTCTGAAAACGCTTATTTTTCCTTTTCAATAAAACATGCATTTTATTAAATTATAATTGCTTAATAAATTTTATCATTATAAAAAAATTAACAAAATGCATATTTTGTTGCTGATTATGAAAAATCAGATTTTATTTAAAAATTTTTAAACAATTTCAATAAATTGGAAATTTTATTTTGAATTAAGTTAAAAAATATCTTCAAAATTTTTATAAAATAATTAAATACAGCGCTAAAAGATTGTGTTTATCGTAAAAAAACAATTAAAATATTGTAAGTATCGAAAATGGGCTTTAATATTGTATCGTTGATTGAAATTAAAAATAACCGCATGTCACGTCTAGTCATCTTTATTGGATTCCTAATTCTCATTATTGGAAAGCAATGAGGCGCTAGACTATATCATTCACACAACCATATAAATCTAGGTGCCTCATACAAGTGAGGCACTTTTTTTATAACCGCCTATTAAATAAACCTATTAGACCCATGAGTTTGAAAAAATACAGTTGGGAAATCAGTCAAAACGAAGAACATCCCGCAGGCAAGGCCATGCTGTATGCTACGGGTATGTCTGACAAACAGATGAATCAGCCTTTCGTAGGGGTGGCCAGTTGTGGCTATGAAAGTAACCCCTGCAATATGCACCTCAATGACTTCGCCGGTCTGATCAAAGATGCCACCAAAGCACATGATCTGACCGGTTTGGTTTTTAATACCATTGGAATTTCGGATGGGATCTCTATGGGAACTTCTGGGATGCGATACTCCTTGGTCTCGAGGGAAATCATCGCTGATTCCATAGAGTCGTTTATTTTGGGGCATTCATTTGACGCATGTGTTGCCGTAGCTGGATGTGATAAAAATATGCCCGGAGCGGTGATGGGAATGCTGAGGATCAATAGACCTTCCATCATGGTATATGGTGGTACTATCCGATCAGGTAATTATAAAGGAGAGAAATTAAATATTGTCTCAGCATTTGAAGCTTACGGAAAGCGTGTCAAAGGAGAGATGAATGATGTTGATTATCAGGGGGTCATTCAAAACGCTTGCCCTGGTGCTGGTGCTTGTGGTGGTATGTACACCGCCAATACCATGTCTTCTGCCATAGAGGCCATGGGAATGTCCTTACCTTATTCATCATCGAGTCCAGCAGATAGCCCTGAGAAACTAGCCGAATGCAAGGAAGCATCCAAATATATCAAGATACTCTTAGAGAAAAATATCACCCCCAAGGACATTGTGACTCGAAAGAGTTTGGAGAATGCAGTAAGGGTGGTAGTAGCTTTAGGAGGGAGTACCAATGCGGCGCTACATATACTTGCTATTGCCAAGACGGCCGGTGTAGACTTCACACTTGAGGATTTCAAGAGGATCAACGATGAGACTCCATTATTGGGTGATTTCAAACCTTCAGGTAAATTCATGATGGAAGATCTGCACGAGCAGGGTGGCTTGCCAGCATTTTTGAAGTATTTACTGAATCATGGCCTGTTACATGGCGATTGTCTCACAGTCACAGGAAAAACTTTGGCTGAGAATCTTGCTGACATAAATCCTGTCGTACCATCTGTGGTGAATGTGATCCATCCTTTGGAACAGCCATTGAAGGCCACGGGTCACCTCTGTGTACTCAAAGGTAATCTAGCTCCAGAAGGCTCTGTGGCCAAGATTTCAGGGAAGGAAGGAAAGTCATTTACAGGTCCTGCAAGGTGTTTTGATTCAGAATTAGAGGCCAATGAAGCAATTAAAAACAAGCAAGTCAATAAGGGCGAAGTGATCGTCATCAGGTTCATAGGGCCAAAAGGAGGGCCTGGAATGCCTGAAATGCTAAAGCCAACCTCAATGATCATAGGTGCAGGTCTGGGTTCAGATGTAGCCTTGATTACTGATGGTAGATTCTCAGGAGGTACGCATGGTTTTGTAGTAGGACATGTGACTCCAGAAGCTTATCTGGGAGGACCTATTGGTTTGCTCCGAGATGGAGATAAGATCACCATCGATGCTGATAGCTTAGCATTGAGCTGTGATGTAAGTGAAGAGGAGTTTGCCTCAAGAAGGAAGTCTTGGAAAAACAAAGACTTGAGTGACTTGCAAGGTACTTTGAAGAAATACAATCAATTGGTGTCTACAGCTTCTGAAGGCTGTGTGACAGATAAATAATCAATTCCAACACCATGATAAGAGGAGCAGATATCGTAGTGAAATCATTGATAGCTGAAAGTGTGCAGCACATTTTTGGCTATCCAGGAGGAGCCATCATGCCTGTATATGATGCGCTATATGATTACCACGATCAGATCAAGCATATACTGACACGCCACGAGCAAGGAGCAATTCATGCGGCGCAGGGCTATGCACGTGTATCAGGAAAAGTGGGCGTGGCTTTGGCCACCTCAGGCCCAGGGGCGACCAATCTGATCACTGGTTTGGCAGATGCAATGATAGATAGTACCCCGCTCGTTTGCATCACAGGACAAGTGGCAGCGCATCTCTTAGGCTCGGATGCTTTTCAAGAGACTGATGTAGTTGGGATTTCTATGCCTGTGACCAAGTGGAATATCCAAGTCAGAAGGGCTGAGGATATTGCTCCCGCTATTGCTAAGGGGTTTCATATCGCCAGATCAGGTAGGCCAGGTCCAGTACTGATTGATATTACAAAAAATGCTCAGGTAGAAGCTGGGATTTTCAATTATGTGCCATGCTTGAGTATCCGATCTTATAGACCTTTTTTTCCAGTAGATCCAAAAGCGATAGTTCAGGCTGCTGCATTGATCGATCAAGCAGAAAGACCTTATGTCCTTTTTGGTCAAGGTGTGATTATTGGGAAAGCCGAATTGGAGTTGAAAGCATTTTTGGACAAAACAGGTATTCCTGCAGCATCTACTTTACTAGGCTCGGGGGCATTGTCAGAAGATCATCCGGCATATGTTGGGAAGCTGGGTATGCATGGTAATTATGCACCTAATCTATTGACTAACCAGTGCGATGTCTTGATCGCCGTAGGGATGAGGTTTGATGATCGGGTGACGGGTGATTTGTCTAGGTACGCCAAGCAAGCTAAAGTCATCCATTTAGAGCTAGACCCCGCAGAGATCAATAAGAATGTCAAATGCGAAGTTCCTGTATTGGGTGATTGTAGAGAGAGTTTGTCCTTATTGATAGATGCTGTCCAGGAAAACAGCCACCAAGAATGGTTGGGGAAATTCAGAGAGTTGGAACTCCTAGAGCAAGAATCTGTGATCAATCATGACCTATCGCCGACCAAGACCGGCTTGACCATGGGGGAAGTCATTCGCTATATCAATCAATACAAAGCAGATGATGCGGTACTGGTGACAGATGTAGGACAGCATCAGATGATCGCCTGGAGGTATTTCAATTATAAGAAAAGTAAGACACAGGTTACTTCAGGCGGATTAGGCACCATGGGTTTTGCATTACCAGCAGCATTGGGTGCTCAGATGGCTGATTATAGCAAGCAGGTGATCTGTGTGGTAGGTGATGGCGGAATACAAATGACCATCCAAGAGCTAGGTACCATTATGCAGACTAAGGCACCTGTTAAAGTTGTCTTGCTCAATAATAATTTCCTCGGCATGGTGAGACAGTGGCAGCAAATGTTTTTCGATAGGAGGTATTCATTCACTGAGTTGGATAATCCGGACTTTATCAAGCTGGCTGATGCTTATGGAATCAAAGCAGTCAAAGTAGAAGAGAGAGAGGATCTCAGTGAAGCAATTGCAGACATGCTACTCCACAATGGTCCCTACTTCTTGGAAGTAGTAGTAGAGAAAGAAGACAATGTATTTCCAATGATCGCTACAGGATGCTCTGTAGAAGAAGTGAGACTTAGCTAAACTAGGCTTATATGAATCGTTACACCATATTAATCTACACTGAGAATTTTATCGGTATCCTCAATAGGATCACCATCATCTTCACTAGAAGAGGAATCAATATCGATGCATTGACTGCTTCTGAAAGTAGACTGGATGGAATCCATAAGATCACCATCGAATGTACCGTGACTGAGGCACAGATCATACACTTGGTGCAGCAAATCGAGAAGATCACTGATGTGATTAAGGCTTATTACTTCAAAGACTCGGAAGTAGTCTATCAGGAAATAGCACTCTACAAACTGCCCATAGATAGTCTAGACGCTAGCCTTGAGAAAGTGATCAGACAGTACAATGCCCATATCATTGCCGCAGAAAAGGAATTTGTGGTCATCGAATTCACAGGACACAAAGAAGATACTCAAGCCTTGTTAGAGACATTGAAGCCTTACAGTTTGCTTGAGTTTTCTAGGTCTGGTCGAGTGGCCATAGCAAAGCCTAGATTTTCCGTATCAGAATATTTAAATCATCAAACCTTATAAAAACCAATAACTATGAAACTGAAATTTGGATCAGTAGAAGAAAATGTAGTAACCAGAGAGGAGTTCCCTTTGGAAAAAGCTAGAGAAGTACTAAAAGACGAAGTGATCGCAGTACTGGGATACGGTGTGCAGGGGCCTGGTCAGGCACTGAACTTGAAAGACAATGGCTTCAATGTCATCGTAGGTCAAAGAAAGGATTCCAAGACATGGGATAAAGCTGTTGCAGATGGCTGGGTTCCTGGAGAGACTTTGTTTGAATTGGAAGAAGCTTGTGAGAAAGGAACTATCATTCAGTTTTTACTTTCTGATGCTGGGCAGATTGCACTATGGCCCATGGTGAAAAAATATTTGACACCTGGCAAAGCCTTGTATTTCTCTCATGGATTTGGAGTGACTTACAAGGAGAAGACAGGTATTGTCCCTCCTGCTGATGTGGATGTGATCTTGGTAGCTCCAAAGGGTTCAGGTACATCTCTGAGAAGAATGTTTGTAGAAGGTAGAGGCTTGAACTCTTCCTATGCCATCTTCCAAGATGGAACAGGCAAAGCAAAAGATAGAGTCGTGGCACTTGGTATAGGTGTTGGTTCTGGATATTTGTTCGAAACAGATTTCTACAGAGAAGTGACCTCCGATTTGACTGGAGAAAGAGGTACCTTGATGGGTGCTATCCAAGGGATCTTTGCAGCACAATATGAAGTATTGAGAGCAAATGGTCATACTCCATCTGAAGCCTTCAATGAAACTGTGGAAGAATTGACTCAGAGCTTGATGCCACTGGTAGCTGAAAATGGTATGGACTGGATGTATGCCAACTGCTCTACTACGGCTCAGAGAGGTGCTTTGGATTGGTGGAAGCCATTCAGAGATGCTACCAAGCCCGTGTTTGAGCAATTATACGATTCAGTCAAGACAGGTAAAGAGGCTCAAAAGTCAATAGACTCCAACAGTAAGTCAGATTACAGGGTCAAGTTGGAAGAGGAGTTGAAGGAATTGAGAGAATCAGAAATGTGGCAAGCAGGTGCTGTCGTCAGAAAGTTGAGACCAGAAAATAATTAAGTTATGAGTGAAAAGCTATGGATATTCGATACCACCCTGCGAGATGGGGAACAGGTGCCGGGTTGTCAATTGAATACCCGTGAAAAAATCGTGGTCGCTAAGGCATTAGAAGAACTAGGTGTTGATATCATTGAAGCTGGATTTCCAATATCTAGTCCGGGAGATTTCAATTCAGTAGTAGAAATCTCCAAGGCAGTATCCAATCCGATTATTTGCGCCCTTTCTAGAGCTGTGGAAAAGGATATTGAAGTAGCTGCCGAAGCGCTCAAATATGCCAAAAAGGGAAGGATTCACACTGGTATTGGTGTGTCTCCTTACCATATTCAATACAAATTGCGATCTACACCTGAAGATATCATTGAGCGGGCTGTCAGAGCAGTCAAATATGCCAAGCGGTATGTGGAGGATGTAGAGTTTTATGCTGAAGATGCAGGTAGGGCAGAGAAGGATTTTCTTGCACGTATAGTTGAGCAAGCTATCAAAGCAGGCGCTACCGTGATCAATATTCCCGATACCACAGGTTACACTTTGCCAGAGCAATACGGTGGTATCATCAGATATTTGAAGGAAAATGTGTCCAATATTGACAAAGCTATCATCGCCACGCATTGCCATAACGACTTGGGAATGGCGACAGCAAATACCATCTCAGGTGTGCAGCATGGGGCAAGGCAGGTAGAAGTGACGATCAATGGGATCGGTGAAAGAGCTGGAAACACCTCTATGGAAGAAGTGGTCATGGCGATCAAGTGCCACCATGATATTCCTGTGGAAACGAGTATTGTCACCCCTAAGATCTACGAGACTAGCAGGTTGATTTCCAAGTTGATGAATATGCCCGTGCAGCCAAATAAAGCCATAGTAGGTAGAAATGCCTTTGCACACTCCTCTGGGATTCATCAAGATGGTGTATTGAAACATAGAGAAAATTACGAAATCATTGATCCTAAGGAAGTTGGTGTACATGAGTCATCCATCGTCTTGACCGCTAGAAGTGGAAGAGCCGCCTTGAAACACCACTTGGATGCACTCGGGGTAGTATTGGAAGGGGAGGCATTGAGGGAAGTTTATGAAGACTTTCTCGTCCTTGCAGATTCCAAGAGAGATATAGGGCCTAAGGATCTGATGGGACTAGTAGGCAAATATATCGATGATTCTACTTTGATAGAATTGGAGCAAGTGAGCTATCAGTCTAATGGATCAATCCAAGCAGAAGTGAAATTGAAACTCGGAGATCAATCTCATCATGCATCATCTACAGGGAATGGGCCAGTAGATGCAGTACTCAAAGCCATCGAAAAAATTGTGAAACCAGAGATTGAATTGGAGGAATTCCTGATTCAGGCGATCACTGCTGGAAGTGATGATGTAGCCAAAGTGCACATGCGGATCATGCAAGGCAAAGTTCCTTACTATGGATTTTCATCAAATACCGATATAGTATTGGCATCAGCTCAGGCGTTTGTCGATGCACTCAATAAAATACCCGTCAAAAATAAAGTGACAGTAGCCTAACATGGAAAAGAAAACATTATTTGATAAAGTATGGGATGCTCATGTGGTCAAGTCAGTACCTGATGGTCCTGATGTGTTCTTCATAGATAAGCATTTTATCCACGAAGTGACCAGCCCAGTTGCTTTTCTCAATCTAGAGAAGCGTGGCGTAGGAGTTTTGTATCCCAATAGGACAGTAGGTACTCCTGACCACAATGTACCCACCATCGATCAGGACAAGACTATCAAGGACAAGTTGTCTAGAATGCAGGTCGAAAAACTAAGAGACAACTGCAAGAAGCATGGTATTGAGTTGCATGACTTGGGGACTGCCCATCATGGTATCGTACACGTGATTGGGCCAGAGTTGGGCATTACCCAACCAGGTATGACCATCGTCTGTGGGGATAGCCATACTTCAACCCATGGGGCATTCGGTGCAATAGCTTTTGGTATCGGTACCTCAGAAGTGGAAATGGTACTCGCTACACAATGTATCATGCAGAGTAAGCCAAAGAAGATGCGTATCACAGTCGATGGTGAACTTGGTGCTGGAGTGACTTCTAAGGATATTATTCTATACATTATTTCAAAAATCTCAGCTGCAGGTGCGACGGGTTATTTTGTAGAGTATGCAGGTACTGCTATTCAAAGTCTCAGCATGGAAGCCAGAATGACTATATGCAATATGAGCATAGAGATGGGAGCAAGGGGTGGATTGATTGCACCAGATGAAGTTACTTTTGATTATTTGAAAGGGAAGCAGTATGCGCCTCAAGGAGCTGATTGGGAAGCTGCAGTAAGTGAGTGGAAGTTACTCAAGACCGATGAAGGAGCGACTTTTGACAAGGAATATAGCTTCGATGCAGCAGATATTGAGCCGATGATCACTTATGGCACCAATCCCGGAATGGGGATCAAAGTAGTCGGTAACATTCCAACCACCGATGGCATGGAAGGTAGCAATAAGAAGACTTACTTAAAGTCACTTGACTATATGGGTTTCCAACCTGGAGAAGCAATCAAAGGCAAGAAAGTTGATTTTGTCTTTGTGGGCAGTTGTACCAATGGCCGTATCGAAGACATCAGGGCAGTAGCACAATTTGTCAAAGGCAAAAAGAAAGCAGAGAACATTACCGCTTGGATAGTGCCAGGTTCTAGGGAAGTAGAGAAGCTGGCTTATGAAGAAGGCTTGGTGGCGATTCTAGAGGCAGCTGGTTTTGAATTGAGACAGCCAGGATGCTCTGCATGCCTAGCCATGAATGATGATAAAATCCCCGCAGGAAAATATGCTGTGTCTACGTCCAACAGGAACTTTGAGGGAAGACAAGGGCCAGGTGCAAGAACAATGCTTGCCAGTCCATTGACAGTGGCTGCGGTCGCTGTGACAGGAGAGATATGTGACCCTAGAGAAGTGCTTTAATTAAAAAAATTAGAAAAAATGGCTTACGATAAATTTAATGTATTGACTTCTACGGTCGTCCCATTACCAACTGAAAATGTGGATACCGACCAGATCATTCCCGCAAGATTTCTTAAAGCTACGGAGCGTGAAGGTTTTGGAGACAACCTTTTCAGAGATTGGCGATATGATGTAGAAGGCAATCCAAAAGCAGATTTTGTGCTGAATGATGCTACTTATTCTGGCAAGGTATTATTGGCGGGGAGAAATTTCGGCTCGGGCTCTAGTAGAGAACATGCCGTTTGGGCGCTTTATGATTATGGATTTAGATGTGTTGTATCTAGCTTTTTCGCTGATATTTTCAAAAATAATTGTCTGAATATCGGAGTACTTCCTGTGACGATTACACCTGAATTTGCAGAGGTATTATTCTCAGCAATTGAGTCAGATCCTAGCACTGAAGTAGAAGTGGATATTGACAAGCAGACAATCACCCTTTTGAGTACAGGTCAATCCGAAACCTTTGATATCAATTCCTATAAAAAGGAAAATATGAAGAATGGTTTTGATGACATCGACTATCTCTTAAATCTAAAAACTGAGATAGAGGAGTTTGAGAAAGGGGTAAGGTAGAGGAAAGACATAAGACACAAGATTCAAGAGACCTTTGAGGTCTTCTAGACCTCGAAGGTCTTCAGAATTAAAGTTATTAAAATGAAAGTATAATGAGTCAAATCGAAGTCTTCTTTCATAAATCAAGAAGGTATTTTACATAAAATAGTGAAAACAACCCTGAAAGGGTTAAACCTTGAATATCTTGTCCGTCGTGGCGGAACCCCGGGTCGCAACCCAGCGATTAAGATGACATCATCAAGCACCAACCCTGAAAGGGTTGAACTTGAAGATCCTGTAAATCAAATTGATATCGTTTTTCCAATAACACATCAAATACCAAAACTTCATCCTTCATCCTTCCAAAATCTTAAATCCTTACGCTACAATCTAAAATCACATGGGTACGCACAGAAAAATAGAAATCATGGATACCACACTGAGGGATGGCGAACAGACCTCGGGGGTGTCATTTCTACCTTCTGAAAAACTCCAAATAGCCAAGTTACTCTTGGAGGAATTGAAGGTGGATCGTATTGAAGTGGCTTCTGCACGTGTCTCCAAGGGAGAGCTTGAGGGTGTGCAGAAGATTACCCAGTGGGCAGGAGAGAGGGGGTATTTAGACAAAGTAGAGGTGCTTGGTTTTGTCGATACGCCAGCTTCGGTAGACTGGTTGGTAGAAGCTGGAGCCAAAGTCATGAACCTCTTGACCAAAGGCTCGCTCAACCACCTCACCCATCAACTCAGAAAAACACCTGAACAGCATTTTGAGGATATCCGTAGCTGTGTCAATTATGCGAAAAGTAAAGGCATAACAGTCAATGTTTACCTAGAAGACTGGAGTAATGGTATGCGCAATTCTATGGATTATACGATGGAATTGATCGCTTTTCTCAACGAAATCTCTGTGAGAAGAATCATGCTCCCAGATACGCTTGGTCTACTCCATCCTAGAGAGGTTACCCACTTTGTCAAATTGATTACAACCGAATTTCCGGACTGTCATTTTGATTTTCATGCGCACAATGACTATGATCTCTCAGTGGCGAATGTGCTGGAGGCCATTTATAATGGAATTGCAGGCATTCATACCACTGTCAATGGACTTGGAGAGCGTGCTGGAAATGCCCCCTTGGAGTCAGTAATTGCCGTCTTGAAGGACTTTACAGATTATCGAATTGGGCTCAACGAGAACAAGATTTTCAGGGTGAGTAAATTGGTAGAGCAGTTTTCTGGTCAGCATATTCCTGCCAATAAACCTGTGGTTGGAGAGAATGTATTCACCCAGACTGCAGGGATTCATGCTGATGGAGATAACAAAAGGAACCTTTACTTCAATGACCTGCTTCCAGAGCGATTTGGTCGTCAGCGAAAATATGCTCTTGGCAAAACTTCAGGAAAAGCCAATATCCTCAAGAATCTTCAGGAGCTTGGAATATCCTTAGAACCAGATGAATTGACTAAAGTAACTGAAAAAATCATCGAGCTTGGAGATAAAAAGGAGCGTGTGACTACAGAGGATCTACCCTATATCATTTCTGATGTATTGCAAAACAATTCGATTTCGAAGAATATCTTTATCGAAGGATATCACATGACTCACTCCAAAGGTCTGAAACCTACCGTGCAATTGAAGATGAGTATACATGGGAAACCTTATGAAGAGCATTCTTCCGGAGATGGTCAGTATGATGCTTTCATGCGCGCATTGGTTAAAATTTATAGATCTCAAGGACTCCAGCTTCCTAAATTGACCGATTACCATGTCTCTATTCCTCCTGGGGGAAAGACAGATGCATTTGTAGAAACAGTCATTACTTGGGATTATGGAAAAATTTTCAAAACCAAAGGTTTGGATTCGGATCAGACAGTAGCAGCAATGATGGCTACTGAGAAAATGTTGAATATTATAGATAAAATGAGTCATAGCGCTCCTGATCGAGTAAATCTCAAGGAGCTGAAAAATCAAAACCCAGAACAAAACAAAGAGAATTTCTATGGAAATGAATATAGCGCTTCTGCCAGGTGATGGCATAGGACCTGAAGTAATCGCTCAGGCTGTAAAAGTGGTCAGAGCTGTTGGAAAGAAGTTTGGCCATACGATCAATTTTGAAGAAGCTCCTGTGGGTGCGGCTGCAATCGATCAAACAGGCAATCCCTATCCAGATACTACGCATGAAGTTTGCTTAAGAGCAGATGCGGTGCTTTTTGGAGCTATCGGAGATCCTAAGTATGACAATGATCCCAAAGCTAAAGTGAGGCCAGAGCAAGGTCTCTTGGAGATGAGAAAAAAATTGGGGCTTTTTGCCAATGTACGTCCAACTTTCACTTTTCCATCACTGATTCACAAATCTCCCTTGAAACTTGAAAGAGTGGAGGGTGTAGATTTTGTTTTCTTTAGAGAACTGACAGGAGGGATCTATTTTGGTGAACCAAGAGGAAGAAATGAGCAAGGGACCAAAGCATTTGATACCAATGTCTACACCAAAGAAGAAATCACGAGATTGGCTCGGATGGGTTTCGAAGCTGCGCAGAAGAGAAGAAAATTGTTGACTTGTGTAGATAAGGCTAATGTATTGGCTACTTCTAGATTGTGGAGAGAGACTGTACAAGAACTTGCTCCAGAGTACCCTGATGTCAAAGTAGAATATGAGTTTGTAGATGCAGTAGCTATGCGCTTAATCCAATGGCCAAAAGCTTATGATGTATTGATTACAGAGAATCTTTTTGGAGATATTTTAACTGACGAAGCTTCTGTGATTTCAGGCTCTATGGGTTTGATGCCTTCAGCTTCAGTTGGTACAGAAAACAAGCTGTTTGAACCTATTCACGGTTCCTATCCACAAGCAGCAGGCAAAGACATCGCGAATCCATTGGCTACGGTGCTTTCAGCAGCAATGATGTTTGAATACGCTTTTGACATGAAAGCCGAAGCCCAAGCCATTTCTGATGTAGTCAATAAATCCTTGGCAGAAGGAATCGTAACCGAAGATATCGCCGAAGGTGCCAAAGCCTACAAGACCTCCGAAGTAGGGGATTGGTTGGCGGAGAATCTTTGATTGCTATCATTGTCATGAATAATTACAGCTAGCTTTCGCAAAGTTTTAAAACTTTGGGAAAGCTTTTTTTCATTGAATTGCTACTTTTGTATTCCATTTACACTTCCCTATTTTTAAGCTTTCATTCAATTCAATTTCATGCAAAACAAACCCTTCACCTACCTTTTTTATATTCAATATTTAGGTCTGCGCTATCATGGCTGGCAAAGGCAGCCGGGATTGAAGACTATTCAGGGAAGGCTTGAGCGAGTGATCAAATATGTGCTAGGGCATGAGGAGTTCAATATTTTGAGTGCGGGTAGGACAGATTCGGGAGTTTCCTGCCACCGAGGTGCATTTGAGTTGTTCAATATGACTGAGATCGAACTGGAATCATTTATCACTCAAGTCAATGAAAATTTGCCAGATGATATCAGATTGCTCGAAGGGCAGCGGGTATCTTTAGACTTCAATATCATCCAGGATGTGACGGCTAAGGAATACAGGTATTATTTTGCAGTAGGGGAGAAGTTTCATCCCTTTGCAGCAGGCAGTCTTACTTTTTTTCAAGGAAATGTCGATATAGCACGGATGAAATCAAGTGCTAGACTTTTCATAGGAGCGCATGATTTCAGAAGATTCTGCGCCAAACAAAAGCAGTCGGATAATTACCGTCGTGAGATATTTGAATCTGAGATTTTGGAAGATTCATTGATTTTGGCAGATGGTTCTGAAGCGTGCAGATATTGCTACAGGGTAAAAGGAAAAGGCTTTCTGATGCATCAGGTCAGACTGATGATGGGGAGTCTTTTGGGTATAGGCCGTGGAGAAATCACCGAAAATGATATTCTAGAAGCTTTTCAAAGTCAAGATCAAAGTCCCTTTTGTGGCAAAGTGCCAGCGAATGGCTTGGTGTTGTATGGTGTTGAGTTTCTAAAGCAATCAAATTGACTTCCTCAGTGACATCAGACAATCTCACTTCATGGACATTTTTAGGATCAACTGCAATACGCCATAAATCATCTGTAGTGCTTTGATTGCAGCCTATCAGCAGTAAAACCTAGTAGTGTATTTGAAATTGATTATATGGTTTATATCTTCTCATTCATATTTTTTTAGTAAAAAGCTCTTCAAACCTTTCATTGGGTTTTGGAGCATTAGGATGAATAAAACGGCCTTTTATTGACTAAGTTCAAAAACCGAGTACTTAGAAAAATCCTGCTCAACCTCAACACTTTCTTGATTTCTAAATAAAATTGAAGCCTTTCCAATGGTTAAAATTTCCGAATGCGGCTCCATGTCTTTTGGAAATGGAATTTCTGTTGTTTTTTCACCCTCGATGTCAATAATCATCAATTGATAAGAACTTGGATCTTGATATGCTAGGTAGCTAGGGTTTTTCTCTGTTTCTATTTGTATATCTCCTTCTGATTTTCCGGTATAGTAAAGTAACAAGAGATGTCCATTTCCAAGTTTACTGAGAGAGACATTCCGAGCTTGATTCGTTTTTAAAAATGAAGCATGATTCAATTCAATTTTTCTAAGCAATTTGAAATCATCATTGAGATCATAGATTCCAAGCAAATTACTATTCCTGAAAGTCAAATACAGTAAGTTTTCATTTTGATCGAGATGAAAAAATTGAATAGGACTAAGGTATTGTTGCTCTAGTTCAGCCTGACCAAAGAAGTCTAGATCTAAATTCAAAGCCCAATTGATCTCATTTGAATTGGTATCATAATATTCTATGAGTTTCTTTTCCCTCAGATTTTCTTTGGGGTCAAATCTATGGACTCCAATATTTGGGAAAAAACTACAAAAAAATTGAATTCCTGAATCTCCTTCTTTTGTAAAATAAGGCACATTAGTACGAGGGCCAGTATAAAGATTGACTGTGTAATAAGAAGAAAAAATAGTCCTGTCAATGACACTCCATGATTCATTATAGTGGATGAACTCTTGAGAACTCAACAAATAGTAACCCGACTTATCTCGATCAAATGACGCGGCAATTATATTAGACTTATACTCGTCAGGTCCTTCACCCACTCTTTTGATATTTTCTGATATTTCTCCAGCTTTATCAAGCAATAGAAACTCTTCTCTAATAACATCATAACCCAAAAAAACGCCCTTATCCTCTTCAAAATCAAGTATCCGAATTCTATTTTCATGGTTGACCTTAAAGGAATCAACCTTTACTAAACTAAATCCTTTCTCACTATATGAGTCATCAGATACCTTCTTGCTACATGAAAATACAGTAGAGGCTATTAAGAGTAAAGTGAAAATTAAACTTCTGTTTATTTGTATATTCATATTCCAACATTTCTTTATTTACTCAAACTTAACCTGACAAACCCAAACTCATCTTCTAGATTGATGAATAACCAAAGCTTTCCGTCTTTCATGAAATAATCATTGTCAAATTCTGACAATTCCTTGATTTCACGTTCCATAAGAAAATTGAATTCGGTATCAAAAACACTTAGAAATACTTTTATTTCTTGGACTTCACCATAAGTTTCCGTTGACTTTTCTGTACCTTCCTCTGCATAGATTGTTTTCGTGGATAATCGATAATACTGCTTAGATTCAGGATCCCATACGGGCTTATAAAATTTCACTTGTTCGTAGAAATGTTTTACCTCCTTTATTATTTCTTCAAGAGATCCAACCCTAATATTTGGAGGATTTACTCTTTTGGGAGTAAGAGTAGGGTTGTAGTCTACAAATTTCAAAGCTTTTTCTTTTAAGTCATAATATACGATCTCGTTAGAAAATTCATAACTAACAATAATCTTATTATTTTGATTTTGAAACTCTATACTAGGATCTACAATATTTCCAGACCGAGCACTTCTAATGCTCAAATCGCCATAAGATTTTTTTGAATTGAGGCCTAAACGGTTTACTTTATTTTCTTCTACAGACAAGACATCAAGATTAATTTCAACATTTTCATAATCGTAAGAAAGACCAAAAACAAGTAAATCTTCCGCTTCTGCTATGATTTGTCTCCTTGGATATTCTCGATAGACTTCTCCATTTGAATTAATTGATTTTCTCCAATCTATTCTTTGAATTAAGTTTCCAGAATTATCAAAAATCCCAGATTCTACATATGATTTGATAAAAAAGCGATTATCTTTTAACACATTGAAACCCACGAAAATTTCGCCAGTTCCATTTGGTCCTTCTTTTTCAAAACCAATTCTTTTTTTAAACTCAAGCTTTTCAAGATCTATTTGATCTAAGGAATGATTAAAAGAGTTGTAAGAAAAAATTGTCCTCCCGTCAAGATCTAAATCAGAAAATGAAGCAAATCCCCATAAATCTAATATTTCATTTTTGGAGTCAATTTTCACAGTATCTAATTGATAATAAAATACCTGAGGAGAGTCAAAGGTGCTTTTTTGCCCGCAAGAGTATAGAAGAATGGATATAAGCAGAAATTTAGACTTAAAGTGATCCATGTTGTTTTAAAATTTAAACAAATAGGGTATTATTACCTCAGTTTGACAATACCAATTATAGGGTTAAGTTCCTCCTTTGATCTATTAGAGAATTTTGCTGTTTTGATATAAAAGAATAAATCGTTTTTTAAGTCTAATGGTCTTAGAATGACAGGATCCTTTTTAGAATCTAAGATTCCATTTTTGGCTACAAAACTCTCACCGCTTACCTTATTTTGAATAAATAACCTTCTTTGACGTTCCTGGTCATATTCACAAATTAGGTATGAATTTGAGTTCAATATGTTTAATATTTGTAATTCCTTAAATCCATCATCATCAATAACTTGTTTTTTTTCAAAGTTTAATTTTATGACTGGCTGTAGATCTTTTTCGACTATTTGATATACCGTATCTCGTAGTAGATTTTCTCTTGTTAAGACAGGGAAATAGAGAAATGTCCCATCTTTATTCTCTGAGATGTAATGCATATATTGGTAATTCCCCACCATTTCTTCTTTTAGAAAGACTGACTTTACAGGAATTGTAAACTCTATTTCCAAATCCGAAGAGGCCTTTCTCAAGAATGCTTCGTTTGTAAACCCATCTTCAATTTTGTTACTGTAGGTTTTTAAAAACATGTATAAATTTCCTTCGCTGAAATGAATATAGTCTGTTCCATGCGATAGCTTGACCTCTTTTTTGAAATTGAAAAATTTATCATAAATCAATATTCGACTATCAGAAGCGATATATATATTTCCTGATTTAGGGTCTATTGCAAATGTTACTATACCATTGTACTCACCAGGTCCATCCCCTTGATTTGAAATCTTATCAACTAGTTTTCCTCCAAGGTCAAAAATTAAAATTTTGTTTATGTCCGCTACAAATAGGTGGCTTTCATATAATTTGACATCACGAACTGTTGATAGTAAAGAGTTTTCACTTGTTTCTAGTTGTAATTCTTTAGACCATTCTGATAAATCAGAAATATTTATAATATCATCAGATTGCGAAGGAACAGTATAGGAAGTCAATTCATATTCAATAGGGGCAGAGCAACCAACAATCGAAGAATAAATACTGACAATGGCAATTATAATGTTGATAGTATATGATTTATACATTATTCACGTTATTTTTTTTATAATTTAATTATTGTATATTAATTTTACATAAGTTCAATTGATCGAGTCAATCCTATAAGTAGTTACATCTTCTTTGCTTTCATTAAAAAAGCTGGATCAAATTTTCCACTCTGCATATTTCTTTATACCACTCTTCATTTCGTAATCTGATAAACCCCATACCGCACAAAATCCTCTTCTTCATCTGGATTGATCAACTTTACCAGGATGGAATTATTGGGCATGGCTATTTTGATTTGTCCATGTGGGATTTCTAGGTCTTTACTGAGCTGTTTCTCTTCGTCAAAGATGATGATGCGATGATAATTTGGGTCTTTAGAAGGTCTATAATATTGGTCTTCCTTTATTTTTGCTTCAAAGATGTTCTTTGGTATTTCCTTGAAATAGTCCAAAACGATTAATCCTCCGTCTAGTTGAAACAAAGCTGAATTTTGAGATGCGAGGGAATAGAACCCAGCATTTGATAAATTTTCCCGAGAAATGGGGGATTTCTTAAAACTGCCGAACTCCCCATGGTTTATCTTTATTTTTGATATTGTTTTTGAGGTCTGTAAGTCAATGACAGTTATTTCATCATCAAAAGTTGAAGTCACTAAAAGCTGATCTTTCTTTTTATTCATTGTAAAGATCGGGTTATACATGGCTTTTATGGAAATATCTAGATGCTTGTATATTGGTCTTTCAGAAATTGGAGCTAAATAATACTCTTTTCCAGATTTCATATCAAACAGCTCAATCAAACTCTGATTATCGAAGCTTTTTACACTCATAAATCTTGCTGTTCTCGAAGGGTAAGTGGCAAATACTAAATTCTCTTTTCCATTTCCTTTGTAAAAGTAAACGGGTGCGGGAGAATTGAAAAAAGTGAGAAATGGATTCCTTAGTGCAAATTTCTTACTTTCTTTGAATTCTAAATTTCTATCGTAAATTAGAAGTTGATGGGTAGTGATCACCCAAATATTACCACCTTCACCGAATCCCAAAAAATTCATTGCTGTATTGACCTGACCTGGTCCTTGGCCTTGAAGTTCTTTTCTCTTTAATATGGTTCCCTTTTGATCTAATAAAATTACAACGAAGTCTTTACTACCCCTTTCAAAAGCTATATATTGCTTTTTGATTGGATCATAATCCACAATCTCTACTGAACTCAAAGAATTGATTTGAAACTCGCTAGTTTTCCGAAGTTTATACTGAGCAAAGGAATAGGTGGAGAAAAATGTCAGCATTAAGCATGTAGTAATGAAATTGATTTTCATAAGCCGATATATCATTTAGAATTTACAAATAAGCTGACCGTCAACAGTCAGCTTATATAAATATCAAAGTAGCTCTGGATCTTCGCTTTCTCCACAGTTGCAGGTTACATTTTCTTCGTCTGGGCAGTAAAATCTACGTGTACTTAAGGTACAATCATTTACAGTCATAGAGCGTTGCCAGCTTTCATTACATCTAATTTCGCATGATCCAGCATTATCCAAAGAAGCTGATCCACTACCTACAATTGTTGCCAACTGACTTCTCTGGAGCATTTCTCCTGTAGAAAGCCCCAATTTTTCTAAATTTATCATAATTTTAATTGTTTTAATGATTGTTATGATATTCCGATCATTTTAAAGCATCCGGGATTTCTGCCTTTTTATTATTTGCATTCATTTTGTAATCTGATAAACCCCATACCTCACAAAATCCTCTTCTTCATCTGGATTGATCAACTTTACCAGGATGGAATTATTGGGCATGGCTATTTTGATTTGTCCATGTGGGATTTCTAGGTCTTTGCTGAGCTGTTTCTCTTCGTCAAAGATGATGATGCGATGATAATTTGGGTCTTTGAAATGGTGATAAAATGGATCTTCAGTGATTTTTTTCTCAAAAGTCCCGTATGGAATTTCTTTGACATAGTTCAAGATAATAAGTCCTCCATCTAGCTTTATGATTTTCAAATTCAAAGAAGCTAACGTATGAGGAGGGTAGCTAGGTAAGGTTTTGATAGATATGGGTAATTTTTTGAAACTCCCAAAATCTCCATGGTTGATGTTAATTTTTGATATGGAATTACCTGTGAGTAGGTCTATTATAGTTATTTCATTATCTAGAGAAGCAGTGATATACAATTTGTTTTTTTCTTTATCCTGTGTGAATACAGGTCTATATAAGGACTTGATAGAATTGTCTAAGTCTTTAGATATTGGCCTGTTTCTTATCGGGACAAGAAAATAATTTTGGTTATTAGATAAGTCATGGAGTTCCATCAAATGTTGAGATCTTAAGTCTTTTACACTTGTAAATCTAGCGGTATTTGAAGGGTAGGTTCCAAAGACAAGTTCATTCTTGGACTTATCCTTGTAAAAAAATATTGGAGATTCAGCTAATCTATATGTAAAAAATGCATTGCTATTGACATATTTAACAGCGGTTTTGAAATTCAAGTTTTTATCGAAAGTAAGCAATTGGTTTGGCGTGATTACCCAAATGTCTTTTTTATCAGAATATCCTAGGGCATTCATTGCTGAATTAAATTGACCAGGGCCCTGTCCCATCAGATTTTTTTTCTGGAGGATGTTCCCTTTGTCATCAAGAATCAATACAACAAAACCCTTGCTTTCATTTTCATATCCCAAATACCGCTTATACACAGGATCATAATCCACAATCTCTACTGAACTCAAAGAATTGATTTGAAACTCGCTAGTTTTCTGAAGTTTATACTGTGCAAAGCAATTGGTGGAGAAAAATGTGAGTATTAAGCATGTAGTAATGAAATTGATTTTCATAAGCCGATATATAATTTAGAATTTACAAATAAGCTGACCGTCAGTAGTTAGTATCCAAAAACATCAAACTAGCTCTGGATCTTCACTTTCTCCACAGTTGCAGGTATTTCTGTTAAATCTAACTCTCTCAAAGTACGATTGCTTATAAGGCTTAGAATAGAAAGACTTGTTTATTGACTAGGATTGGGCACAAATCGGAAGTATTTCTTAGATTATCCAGAATAAATGAAGCTACTGTTATAAACGTAAAGATTAATACTATAAAAAGCAAGTTTAGTAGGAATTTTTGAGGTCGAGTTTAAGTAGGGCTTCTACTTCTACAAGGTGGTTAGGCGAAACAGTATCTTTCGAAATTAATCATGTATTTTCACAATTTATCAAACTAGAAAAAGCCATCTAAAAAAAGGTTTTAGTCAAGTAAAGTTAAATAGAATATTATTTTAGATGTTTTTTATGCGGTTAATTTGAAAGATTATATTTTTGATATAACTCTTCCATCACCATACTATGAGTTCTTACTTTACCTTCTTGATAATCATTTACTCCCCTATTGATGGACTCTTTGGTATCCTCATCTAAGGAATTCCAAAAATCCATTTCATCTTCAAAAAGAAGATTTCTAATTTGATTTAAAATAATCTCATTTTCGGTTGCCATGATTTTTTCAATCAAGGTATATTTTAATAATTTGTCCATGATGAAATTTACAATTATTTCCTAAATAATAAAAGCTGCCCTTTCGGACAGCTTTCTGATTTATTTGATGCTGAATGGCATACTTACTTTGACCTGATCCCAGCTGAGGGAGATGGCACCTTCAGTGTCTGAGACTTTATCCACTTCGTAGGTTAGTCGCTGCACTTCATTGTCTAGATCGTTTGGCTTGACGCTTACCCTTACCAAATCATCTGCTTCATCATATTCGTCTGCTAGATGCTGGTCATAATGCTTATTGATAATCAATGTCCATTCCTCTCTTCCAGGAATGGTAAAGAATCCATACATCCCAGCAGGTACTTCGACATCATTGATAACTACATCTTCTGAGAATGTCACTGCTGTGGCCCAGTGCGAACCACTGACCCATACTTGATCATAAGAAACCAAGCCATTCCAGATTACACGTCCCCTTTTTCCTGGAGAACCATAATTGATCGTGACAGTAGCATCACCAATGGAACGAATAGCTTCTCTTCTAGCACTGCCTTTGAATGTATCTTCTATCAAGCCAGCATTGACGCTGTCGGCATAAGCTACTTTCTCCAAGAGATGCTCTTTCTCCAAGTTAGAAAGCTCTTCAGCTTCTGCTTCAAGGGTGACTTCTGTAGTTTCCTTATTTGCACCACCACAAGAGAATAGTAAAGTGGCGGAAAGTATGGTGATTAGTATTTTTTTCATGTTACTTTAAAATAGATGTGAGACGTTAGATATGAGACTCAAGACATAAGATTCAAGAAAATGATGGGGATTGTTTTTGTATCAAGTATGATGTACCAAGCAATAAAATTTGAAGAAGGCAAGATTTTATTTTTCAATCAGACTTACCAATCTTCCACAGGCCAATCCCGATACTCGGGACAAGCTATTCCAACTTTCCAACTTTCCAACCTTCCAACAATTCCCCAATCATCCAATCTTGCAATCCGCCACGGCGGACAAGTTATTTCAATTTTTCAATCTTCCAATCTTCCAATCCGCCACGGCGGACAAGTTCTTCTAATTCTATCACTCCCCTGTCAATCCTTCCATCAAATCCTCAGAGATTCCAGTGAAGGAGTAACCCCCATCATGGAATAGGTTCTGCATGGTCACATATCTAGTCAAATCGGAGAACATGGTGATGATGTAATCAGCACAAGCTTCGGCAGAGGCATTGCCCAGCGGAGACATTTTGTCAGCGAAGTTGTAGAAGGTGTCAAAGCCTCCAATTCCTGTTCCAGCTGTTGTTTTGGTTGGAGATTGAGAGATGGTGTTGACTCTTACTTTTTTCAGCTTACCATATCTGTAGCCGTATCCTCTAGCGATGCTTTCCAAAAGTGCCTTGGCATCTGCCATATCTGTATAGAAAGGATATACTCTCTGTGCTGCGATATAAGATAGCCCCATGATAGAACCCCATTCGTTCATGATGTCCATCTTCTCAGCTACATGCATCATTTTATGAAAAGAAATAGCAGATACATCATAAGACTTCATGGCCCAATCATAATTTAGGTCACCATAAGATCTGCCTTTTCGGATATTAGGGGACATCCCGATAGAGTGTAATAAAAAGTCAAAATTCCCGCCCAAGTATTCCTTGGCTTCGGTATATAGTTTTTCTAAGTCTTCCAAAGAAGTGGCATCAGCAGGAATGACGATGGTGTTGCATTCTTGTGCAAGCTCATTGATGGCACCCATTCTCATGGCTATGGGAGCGTTGGTCAGGACAAACTTAGCGCCTTGTTCTTTGGCTTTGAGGGCTGTTTTCCAGGCGATTGAGTTTTCGTCCAAAGCTCCAGTGATGATACCGACTTTTCCTTTTAGTAAGTTCTCAGGCATAGTATAGATGTGTTTTAGTTCAATTTTGATGGGTAAAAATACAGAAAAAATTTAGATCATCGTGGATTTAGCCTTGCTAGCCCTATTTCTATGACCTCATTCAATGCTTAGATTTTCAATAAATCCTTTGCACTTTCGATCGCACTATTGCTTGGATTGGCGCCAGCGATCATTTTGGCTATTTCTTGAATTCTTTCTTCTGCCGTAAGCAGCTTTACCTTGGAGATGGTTCTCGCAGTACTATTGTCTTTGTAGACAAAGTAATGTTGCTCTCCTTTGGCAGCTACTTGAGGGAGGTGGCTGATACAGATGACTTGGTGATTTTGGGAAATTTCCTGCATCATACGTACCATTTGCAAGGCTACTTCTCCTGATACTCCCGTGTCGATTTCGTCAAAAATCAACGTAGGCAAGGCCATTTTGTCCGCCATGATGTATTTGATGGCGAAGATCAATCTTGAGAATTCTCCTCCTGAGGCGACTTGCTTGAGGGCTTGGGGTTTTACTCCCTTATTTGCTGAGAATAGTAAGTCCACCTGATCCATACCGCTTGGAGTAGGTGTGCTGCTCAGCTGAGATAATACGATGCTGGCGTTCTCCATGCCCAATTGCTGGAGAAGGCCACTCAACTCTTTGGCGAATGGATCAAAAGCAGATTGCCTCTTGGCACTCAGTACCTTCCCTGCTGCCAATACTTCTTGGTAAAGTTGCGCTGATGTAGTGCGGAGTCGTTCTAATTCCTCGTCCAGGTGATCTAATTGGAAGGCCTTATCGGCCAGTGTTTTCTCCAGCTCCATCAATGCTTCCACTGAGTCTAAGGCATGCTTTTGTTGGAGTTGGTAGATTTTGCTGAGGCGCTCTCTGGTAGTTTCAAGTTTTTCGAAGTCAACTTCTATTTTGCTGTCTTCGTCCTCAAGTCCCTCAGCGATATCTTTGAGTTCGATCAAGGCTGTCTGGAAGCGCTCTCTATAAGTATCAAATTTTTGTGCAAGTCTACCTAGTTGTTGCAGAGCGCTATTGGCTTGGCTCAGTATATTGATTCCGCCAAACTGATCGTCTTGCAGTTGGTGGAGGATTTCATGGATTTTGCTTTTGATTTCCTCAGCATTTTCCAATATTTCTTGTTCAGACTCTAAGTCTTCTTGCTCTCCTGCTTGCAGGCCAAGGCTGGAGAGCTCCTCCAATTGAAACTGATTGAAGTCTGCTTCTTTTTTTAAGTCTTGTGCTTCTAGCAGGAGCTTTTCATAAGCCTTTTTGGCTTGCTGATGAGATTTGAATGCTTGGCGATACTGTGCAAGTTCTACTTGGGTGCCAGCATATGCATCTATCAAGTTCAATTGATAGCCACCATCACCTAGCTGTAAGCTGTCATGCTGCGAATGCACATCCATCAAGGCTTTACCTAGCTCTTTGAGGTTTTCCAGCCTAACAGGGGTGTCATTGATAAATGCCCGGGATTTGCCATTGGGGCTGATTTCTCTTCGGATGATGCAATTCTCCTCGTAGTCTAAGTCTTCGGCTTCAAAAAACTGCTGCAAGCCGTAAGATTTGATGTTGAATTCCCCTTCGACGATACATTTTTTCTCTTCATCGAAGAGGGCTTTGGTGTCGGCTCGATTTCCCAGTAGCAACCCCACCGCCCCCAGCATGATGGACTTCCCTGCGCCAGTTTCCCCTGTGATCATATTGAGTGAGGAACAAGGCTTCATTTCCAAGCTTTGGATCAAGGCATAATTGTTAATGCTAAGGGATTTGAGCATAGAAGTTGGTCTTTATTGAATCAGACAAATCTAAGAAAATGATCTTAACCTTTGAGCAGGTCATTGTACTTTCTGGCGTTGTTGGGGTCTACTTTGAGAAGTAGTTCCACAGCCTCGGTCCTGATCTCTAGCGGTGCTTTTTTGAAGATTTTGCTGATCTCGTCTCCTTTGGCATCCATAAAAGAAATGGTGAAAATTCCGTTTGGTTGTGCTGTATTGGCATCTTCTACCTTTCGGATCGCTTCAAGCATATTTTTGAAAGCTTCTTCTGGATCTCTATTGAGTAGGTCCATGCCTTTTCTATGATAGAGGTATAGCGCTTCTCTGATGGGAGCAAAGACTGATGAAGTATAGATGTCATTGATCAGCCAGTACCTATTTCTCCTATCGCTAGGGTTTTGATTCCATCCTGGTCTTTGGGATTGTTGCGCATTATTGACTATGGCATTGGCAATCTCAAAATAAGGATCTCCTCCTCTCAAAGAGAAAGAATCATAATCTAAACCCAAAGCCATGTAGGCATAGTAAGCTAGGAGTGAG
The DNA here is from genome assembly GCF_900156785.1 of Belliella pelovolcani. GTDB lineage: Bacteria > Bacteroidota > Bacteroidia > Cytophagales > Cyclobacteriaceae > Belliella > Belliella pelovolcani. The sequence goes on from NZ_FTOP01000005.1 coordinate 130,577, forward strand.
GAGATGTTGTTCAAAAATGAAAAACGATTGAATTCTAATGGCTGATTCTGAATGAATTCGAATGACCAGTTACGATCAATGAAATTGAAAACCATAGACTCGTAGTTTGTACCATAGATAGGGCGCACTACTTGTACCTGAACGGTTGCATTGTATAGTCCTACTTGGGGCATGTCATTGATGGTAATCAACATATTGCCCTTGATACGCTCCATGGGTTTAAATTCCTCATTTGTCCAATTTCTACCGTTGAGAAACTGTTCAAATGTGTTTTTCATATTCTCAAAAACTTCCTTCTCTTGAGTTCGTGCTCTGTCAGAGTTGATGATCACTTGGAAATTCAATTCTTGACTGAAACCGATCAGCGGGAGGAGGATGAGGGTGAATGCTGAAATAACTTTTTTCATGGAAGGATGAAATTCATTTCATTAAAGGTAAAAAAATCAAACGGTTTTTTGGAGTTTTTTGATAGCCATTAAGATTAGCTTAGCAATGTCAGTCTTAGGCAATACTTCTGAATTTTCCACGGCTCCATTTTGATCAAAAATAGTCACTTTATTGGTGTCATGCTGAAATCCCGCGCCTGATTCTTTCATGGAATTGAGCACGATCAAATCGAAATTCTTTTTAGCGAGTTTTTCCTGAGCATTTACAGCTTCATTTTCTGTTTCTAAAGCAAAGCCTACATGGATTTGATGTGAATTTTTGAGTGCAGCCAGACTCTGGGCGATGTCTACATTTTTGATCAATTCAATGGTCATAGACTCACCAGCTTTTTTGATTTTCTGAGATGCTACATTTTTCGGAGCATAGTCGGCTACAGCTGCGGCAAAAATAGCAATGTCAACTTTCGGATGGATTAACTTGGAGGTTTCATACATCTCTTGCGCACTGACTACAGAATAGATTTTGATTTGGGGGTGAGTTGGTTGCATAGCACCCTTGCCAAGAACCAAATGTACTTCGGCACCTCTCTTGGCAAACTCCTCTGCAAGTGCAGCTCCCATTTTACCACTAGAGTGATTGCTGATGAATCTTACTGGATCAATGGCTTCTTGGGTAGGGCCAGAGGTGAGCAGTATTTTTTTTCCTGTGAAGTCTTGCGTGCTTGCAAAGTGAAGGAGAACTTCTTCCAATATAAGCTCGGGTTCCATCATTCTTCCTTGTCCTGAAAGTCCAGAAGCTAGTTCTCCAGCTTCTGCATCTAGGATGATGTTACCGTATTGACTGATTTTCTTGAGGTTTTCCCTTACACTAGGGTGCTGATACATATCTAGATCCATCGCTGGGGCCACCATGACGGGGCACCTAGCTGAAAGGTAGGTTGCTGTGAGTAAGTTATCACATATCCCATTGGCGAATTTAGCCAAGGTGTTGGCAGAGATAGGAGCTACTAAAAATAAATCCGCCCAAAGTCCCAGTTCCACATGGTTGTTCCATTCACCAGTTTCATTTTTGTAAAACTGATGATAGACGGGATTTTTGGAAAGGGTGGCTAATGTAAGCGGGGTAATAAAATCAAGAGCAGAGGCACTGGCGATCACCTGTACCTCTGCTCCTTCTTTGATCAGTAAACGTGTCAAATGGGCAGATTTATAAGCAGCAATACTGCCAGTCACACCCAAAAGGATTCGCTTACCCTGTAGTTTCATTATCCTTCAATGTCAGTTTCTGGATGACGGGAATAAACCTTTCCTTCCATGAATTCTTCCATTGCCAAAGTAGATGGTTTTGGCATTCTTTCGTAGAACTTAGAGATTTCGATTTGCTCTTTGTTTTCGAAAACTTCTTCCAAGTTATCCACAGTAGAAGCAAATTCTGATAGTTTGCTGTTCAACTCTTCTTTTTGTGTAGAAGAAATTTGCTTTGCTCTCTGTCCGATGATGTGGATAGATTCGTAGATGTTACCAGTCGGCTCAGCGACTTTGTCCAAATCTCTGGTGATGATGGATGGATTGATTGCCATATCTTTGATTAATTATTGTTTTCAGTAATTGGAATTGTTCTTACCGCCTCACCTTCAGGCGAGATGGCTTTATTGGCTTCTTGTTCGGCTTTTAGTTTAGCCAAGCGCTCTTCATAATCTTTCTTCATAACTATGAAGTTGTCATATTCCTTGGTTGTCTTGATCGCGTAGGTTTCTACTTGTCCAAGGTATTTGCTCTGAGGGTATTTTCTCTTGAATTGCTCTGCAAATCGCGCAGAATCTTTAAGTCTATCTTCTTTTTTATCGAAGACACTTCGCTCAGCATAATTGTAAGCTACTTCGACGAGTCTAAAGGATAACTCCTCGTTATGCTTGCTATCCGGATAGTTTTTAGCAAAGTTTTGGAAATTGATGATGCAAGCTTTATAAAACTCACCTGGGAAAAGCCCTTCTGTCAATCGATGATACATCATAGATTCTTGATAGGCTTTTTCTTCAAATCTCCTTTGGAGGTCATCGATCATTCCCATAGCTCTCTCGTAAGAGTCTGATTCCGGGAATTTATTGATGAAAATTTGAATGGCATTGACTGCGTCTCTGCTACTTTTCTGATCTAGATTGAAGTCAGGAGCATCTAAGTACAAGGAGTAGGCGTTCATAAACATGGCTTCTTCAGCCATCGGACTTCTACTGTATGTTTGGTAGAATGTATTGAAATAACCCGCTGCTTCTATGTATCTTTTGGTTCGGAAATGACTGTAAGCATAATTGAAATCCGCTAATTCAGCCCTTTCACTACCTCTGATTACAGGCAATACTCTGTCATATAAGATAATGGCTTTATTGTATTCACCTTTTTCATAATAGCTGTTGGCAGCATCATACAATTCTTCCCAATTAGTACTTTTTTCAAGTTTGTAAAACTTGCCACAAGCGCTAATGGATAGGATCAAAGAAAGCGTGAATATATAAAAGAGGGATTTTTTCATAATTTTCAAGGTGCAAATATAGGGGAATATTAATTTGTATCAAACTTAGTATGATAGGCTAAGTGGGGAGCTTTATTCGACAACGAGTTTCTTGGTGACTATATTTTTATTGTCTACAAATAATGTATAAAAGTAAACGCCCGGCCTCAGGTCTTCTACATTCATGACTAATGTTCTTTGTCTTGGGTCTAATCTGTATTCAGCAATTGGATTTCCAATAAAGCTATTGATACTGATTTTGGCATTGGCATTCGGATTTTTGAAATTATAATCGATTTGGGCTATACGATTGCTTGGGTTAGGGTACACACTGCCTATAGAAATGTCTTTGTGGTCAGTCTGGTCTGCATCTTTGGCTGGATTGGAGACATTATAAATGGCGTCAATTACAAATAAATCCCTGTTATTTTCAGGATTGATGAAATGCAATTCAAAGTTTCCTTTTGTCTCTACTATCCCAAAGTCAAATTCAAGATACAGGTCTGTCACAATTTCGCCAGGTTTCAAACTTAGACGCACTTTTGCAAGATCTTTTCTCGGGTCAAAGCAATTGTCACCAATACAGATTTTGATATTTTGGGAAGTACCAATATTTCCTCTTAGAAACCTCAAGTTGTAATCCTTGCTGGAATTGCTTTCGTTTTGAATGATGAGGGATTTTCTTTGGGCTGTTCCAATTTTGCCGTTGAACTCTATGTTTTCTGATAATACGCGCACCTGCGCTTCCGAATCATACGGAAAAAGCAAGATCAAACATGCACATATCAAAAGAAAGGATTTCATGTAGAGTTTTTATTCAATAAGCCCGACTAATTATCTGATTTACTTATACTAATACGTATAAAAATACCTAATTGGTTTCAGGTTAAAAAGATTTAGTGGTTAATTTTTGTTAACCTTTTATAAAATTTTTTTTGCGCTTCTACGTTTTCACGGATTTATAAAAATAACAGGGTGCTTTTAATTTATTTTAACCCCCGGATTTAACCCGTTCATCTATTAAAATTTGTATTTCTTCATCAGTTGGGAGTGGAATTTCTACCTCAGGAATATCGAATAAATTTTCTTGATTTTTTCTTCTATTGATTGGATTTCTCCATGCTCTGATGATTTCCATGTTCGGTTTTTCGTCTTCCCTCCATTTGAATCCATCCAAGATTTTCTGATCTTCCTTGAGCATATGGGGAGGAGTGAATTGACCTTCAGGTTTGACCAAGTAGTTGATCTTGCTCACATTTCCTTCTTTAAAAAACATGATGATGTTGGCACAAATATTTTTATTGACACCCCGTAATGTGCTATCATTGAGCAAATCAAAATACAATGACTCTCCATTGCCTGTGACATCGAGTCTTTGGATTTGAGATTCACTGAATAAGCCTACCATTTTTCTACCTTTTAGTTGATTGAAGTTGCCTAAGGTGTCCTTACTTACGGAGAATGCTTTTTGGGTAAGAAAGACTTTCTCGATTTCTTCATTGGCAATCAAAAACCTGATGCTATCGGCTGTAATTTGTGTTTTGTCGTTCCAGATCACGGGGTCATTGTACAAGTGAATGGTCGAGTCTGAATAGATATAAGCCAGAGAATCTGATCTGCCTGCCAGTTCTGATTTGATCATGCGGACATTGTGAAAGGCCTGCAAGAATCGCTCAGCTTCATCCTCACTATCCTGAGAAATCAAAGTGTCGGCAATCATATACATGGTATCTTGCTCAAAATACTTCTTGACTAAGGCATTCCCATATACTTTAGAGTATTTCCTGTCTTCCCAGTACTTACCTTCTTCTCCAAAAATCTCTATATCTCGCTCCTTGTTATAAACGGCTACATCTCCCCTTCCTTCGTAATAAAGTTGATTTTCGTCGTAATACAGATTGTCGGCATAGACCCATGAAGTCTCTGTTTCAACATCGCCTTCATAGAATCTGAAAATTTTATTCTCAGTATCATAATAGCTTCCCTTTTGCGCATTCAATCTATTTCCTTCTGCTGAAACCACATTGGTAAGGCCTACCGTCTCGGCAGTTTTCGGGATTGTTCTGTAGATCAGGAAATTGGTTTTCAGCGTATAATCTGGGTTTACTAGAATCACATCATCTGTAAAGGTGATTTTTTCTATGGCGGTCTCATAGACACCATTTTTGCTCGTCAGCACATTGGTGGAGTCTACGACTTTTCCGTCATTGAAGTAATTGGCCACGCCTGTCTCTCTGTTGTAATCCAAAAACTCAGTATAGAGTGTGGTGGATTCATTTTTGAAAACTACGTTGGTTCTGAGCTTGGCGATCTTGGTGTTGCCATCATACTCTGCATACCTACTTCTAGTGGTGACAGGGTCTTTTTGATCTACTATTCTCACGTTACCGAATAGTTTGGCTTTGTTTTCTGTTTCAAAAAAATGCGCTGAGTCACAATAGATCAAAGAGTTTTGGTGTTTCATCACTGCATTACCAAGCAATCTTTGGAATCCTCCGCTGCCGACCAGTCGATCAGCTTTTCTGATTTCCAAGAGATTGTCATTTTGGGCTAGTGCCAAAAAGGATAGGAATAAGAAAAATATGGAGGGAAAGAGTTTCTTTTTGATCATTTGATTCGAGAGTCGGCAACAAAATTAAGCAAAAATGATATTTTTGGTCTATGGTTGAACATTTTATCCAGCATATACGCACAAAAAATCTTTTTGATTTAGAAAAACGCTATTTATTGGCAATCAGTGGTGGTTTAGATAGTACATGTCTCGGGCATTTACTCAAGGCAGCTGGTGTCAAGTTTGCATTGGTTCATTATAATTTTGGTTTGAGAGGAGCAGAGAGTGATGAAGATGAAGCTTTTGTAAAAGAAATGGCTGACTTGTGGAAGGTTTCTATTTATTCTCAAAAGGCAACTCCAGGAGTATTTGATCAGACTGGTAAGTCGATTCAGATGATTGCAAGAGAGTTGAGATACGCTTGGTTTGAAAGTATTTTGGAGACTAAAACTTATGCAGGGGTAGTCGTAGCGCACCATCTCGAGGATCAATTGGAGACCATTTTCCTCAACTTACTCAGAGGTACGGGTATAGAAGGTATGTATGGCATGGCTGAAAAAAGAGATTACTTGATTAGGCCATTGTTGCCTTTCAAGAAATCAGATTTGCAAGACTATATGGTCAGTCAAAGACTTCCTTGGCGAATCGATAGCAGCAACGAAAAGAATATCTACAAACGAAATTTCATTAGAAACGAAGTATTTCCACTGATTCAATCGGTATTCCCAGATGCGGTGACTACTTTAGAAGGGAGTTTTCAAAGGATCAAAGATACAGGCAAAGCATTTTTTCACCTTTACACACTATGGCGGCTTGAGCATGTCGTGGAAGAAGGGGGCTTCCAATATCTACCCATCAAAGCATTAGACAATCTTCCAGGTAAGCACTCTATGCTGTATTATTGGCTGAGAGATAGTGGGTTTGGGATGGCTGAAGTGGAAGAGGTATTTGCTGTTTTGGATCAAGGTGAATCTGGGAAGGTGTTTTTTTCAGGAAAGTATGTTCTCAATGTAGATCGAGCGTATTTGATCTTGGGTGAGCAGGATTTTTCTCAACCTGAAATCAAGATTGATAAGACCGCAATTTCCTTGGTGCTCAATACCGCGAAATATGATATCTTGCATCTGCAAGCTCCATCAGAGTTAGACAAGAGTACAGACAATGCCATGCTGGATTTGGATAAGCTAGAATTTCCTCTTTCAGTCAGGAATTGGCAAATTGGGGATAGATTGGTGCCTTTGGGGATGAAGCAATATAAAAAAGTTTCAGACCTGCTGATCGACCTGAAAGTCCCCGTCATTCATAAAAAAGGAGTTAGAGTATTGTGTTCCGGAGATGAAATTGTGTGGGTGATCGGGTATAGAGTGAGTGAATTATTCAAAGTAGACGTAAATACAAAGGCTATCCTGTATTTCAAAAAAAGATAAGTTATGATAAATCCATTTTCTAAAACCTTCACTGCATCCGAGCACGCAGTATTTGACTTTCTTTCTCAGGTTAAGTTTTTTGAGCGACTGAAGCATGGGGAGATGGCTAGGTTTTTACCTACCATTCATAATAGAAAGTATCAAAAGGACGAGGTGGTGTTTTTTAGAAATGATCCAAGTCAAGCATTATATGTAGTAAGAAGAGGAGCTATCAGATTGACTGTTGATATCAAAGAAAGCTTTGAGACAATACTGGAAGTTGGAAAAGGCGGAGCGTTTGGGGAGAATTCACTTTTGGAGAATACCAAGCGGATTTATACTGCTATTGTAGATTCGGAGGAAGCTGAATTGATGGTGATACCGCATTTTTCGGTTCAGGAAATATTTGAAGCACACCCAAAAATCAAAGCTAAGATGATGACTTCACTTTCTGAATTTTACAATCAGAATAATCAAAAGCTCTTCAAGTCCTATCAGAATTCCTTTGGCTTTTTCAATTTGGCGCAGATGTTTGACCATGAACAATAACTAGACAGGCGACGACAACGTATGGTCTAGGCAGCTTCCTTGACATTTACCATCAATTGCTTATCTATACCGATTAGCAAAACATTTTTTTCATTTTTGAAGTATTCCAAGCAGTGGCTTTATAAAATGTGCTTTGTTTAATAACTTAGCGACACTTTTGAGAAAAATCATTTAAACTTAAATACAAACATATAAATCATGGCAAAAGTAACCGTAGTTGGAGCTGGGAATGTAGGAGCAACCTGTGCTGATGTATTGGCATACAGAGAGATTGCTGAAGAGATCGTATTGGTAGATATCAAAGAAGGCGTGGCCGAAGGCAAAGCCCTAGATATCTGGCAAAAAGCTCCAATCAATCAATATGATAGCAGAACTGTAGGAAGCACCAATGACTACTCAAAGACCGCTAATTCTGATGTAGTAGTGATCACATCAGGTCTTCCAAGAAAACCAGGGATGACTAGAGATGATTTGATCGAAACCAACGCAGGTATCGTAAAGTCTGTGACTGAAAATGTGATCAAACATTCTCCAGATGCAATCATCATCGTGGTATCCAATCCACTAGATGTAATGACTTACCAAGCTCACATTACATCAAAATTGCCAAGAACCAAAGTAATGGGAATGGCTGGAATCTTAGATACTGCTAGATATAGAGCATTTATCGCCGAGGAATTGAATATTTCTCCAAAGGAAATCCAAGCAATTCTAATGGGTGGACATGGTGATACTATGGTGCCACTTCCAAGATATACTACTGTAGCCGGTATTCCAGTGACAGAATTGATCGACAAAGATACCCTAGATGCAATCATCGAAAGAACGAAGTTCGGTGGTGGTGAATTGGTGAAGTTGATGGGAACTTCAGCGTGGTATGCACCTGGTTCTGCAGCTGCACAAATGGTAGAAGCGATCTTAAAGAACCAAAAAAGAGTATTCCCAGTATGTATCAAGCTAGATGGTGAGTACGGAATCGATGACTGCTACTTAGGTGTACCAGTGATTTTGGGCAAAAATGGCATCGAAAAAGTGATCGAACTAGATCTAAATGAAGAAGAAAAAGCACTCCTAGAAGTGTCTAGAGGCCACGTGAAAGAAGTAATGACTGTGTTGGACAAAATCACCAACAAATAAGAACACTTTGAGAAACCTAAAAATCCCGACAAACCATCGGGATTTTTAGGTTTCTAATTTTTTGAATTAGCTTCACAAGAATAATTAGTATTTTGAATTCGTTTCCTAAAAGTACTCTCAGAACCTTTCACCCAAATAAGCGTGCAGATTGTCAAAAAAGCCCTGATCTTTTTACTTGTAATTTCCCTTGCAGTGGCAGGATACTTCTTTTATAATAGTAGTTATTGGAAAGGAAGAATAAATGCACTAGAACTAGTAGCTGCAGATGCAATTTTTGTATTTGAGACCAAGGAACCCGTGATGGCTTGGAATCAATTGGTGACTCAGCCAGTTTGGGAAAGGATTTCTGAATTACCATCTGTAAAGCAAGCTGAATCACAGCTTTTAGGCTTAGATAGCCTTGTAGGTAGATCTGGTAATTTGGATCGCTCGCTCAAAGGAAACCAGATGGTAGTTTCTCTTCACAGTGTTGGTAAGGAGGAATTTGACTTTTTGTTTACGCTTTCTTTTGCGTCCAAGGCTGACCGTTCTTTTATACAGTCCCTAGAAGATAATCTTCCAGAATTGTCTCAAATCAACACAAGGAATTACAGTCAAATCCCTATCTACGAGTTTCAAAGTGTCAATCTGGAACGTAATCTGAGTTATGCCAAGATCAATAATGTATTGGTGGCAAGTTATTCTTCTTTTTTGGTAGAAGAAGCGATTCGATTACATCAGAATTCAAGTGTGCCAAATTTCAAGACAGCACATCCTGAGTTATTGAAATCATTGGAATCTCCTCAGGGCTTAGGGGTGTTTAGGTTGACTAGTGAAGGCCTTTCAAAATTACTAACAGGTATTAGTCGAAATGAGCAACTCGATTTGGTTCGTCAGTTTGCAGTCAATCAGATGTCTGGGAATTTTGAGTTGAAATTTGCAGAAGGGAAGTTTCATTTGGAAGGAAAAACTTTTTTCAAAAAGGATGCAAGACCTGATTTCTCCAAAGGAACAGGAGATTTTAAAGTTTCTGCAAACCTGATTCCGAATAGAACCTCAGCTTTGTTTCGATATAATTTCAGGACTCCCGCCCAATTTGGAGAGCTAAAGAATCTGAATTTTCAGGCAAAGAGCACTTATAGAGGAGAAATTGAAAAGAAACTCATTGAGCAAGATTTCTTGAGGAAGTTAACAGGGAATGCTTTTCTAATCATGATGGAAACCCCAGCGAATCAACCACAAGATAAAGTGTTGTTATTAAAGACGGCAGAGGTAGATGCGCAGCTTGACTTATTGAAGACATTTGTGCTTTCAACAGAAAATGTAGGCAACGAGAGTTTGCCAACGGATTTTTATCAAGATCAGGAGATTTTTGTGATCAGTACAGAGGAGTTTCCAGCGCACTTGATGGATGGGAAGTTTATAGGTTTTGAGGATACCTACATCACAAGTTTGGGAGAGTATTTGGTTTTTGCGAACAGTAGTAAATCTATAAAAGTGTTTTTGGATGATTATAAGGCGGACAATACTTGGGGGAAAAGCCTTCAACAAAAACGATTTGTTGAGAGCTTGGATACAGACTCAGGATTTAGTTTTGTCTTGAATATACCGAGAGTTTGGAATGCGCTGCTAGATGTAAGTTCTCCAAATTGGAAGGTGTTTTTTGAAAAGTATGGGCCTCAGTTAAGGACTTTTGACCTTCTTGGCCTTAGTGTACGAGATGCTGATCGGGATTTGCAAGCAAAGATTGACTTATTGTACGCCATGGGTCCCATCAAGGCTGTACAAGGGATCACTTTGACTGAGAATAGAAGCATCAATTTTAGTTATTTATTGACCTACGGACCCAAAAGTATTGAGAATTTCAATGATGGCAGTACAGAATTTGTGGTGCAAGATGAGCTCAATCAGTTTCATTTAATTACAGGAGAAGGTGAGTTGGTATTCACACTTCCATTAGAGTCGCCCATCATATCAGATATTTATCAAATCGATTATTTCAAAAATGGCAAACTCCAGATACTCTTTGCTACCGAGAATAGGTTGTATTTGGTAGACCGACTTGGTAATATGGTCAATGGCTATCCTTTAGAGGTGCCAGGCAGGAAGCTGACCCATTTAAATGTGGTTGATTATGACAATACTAGAGACTATAGATTTTTTATAGCCACGGATCAAGCCGAGCTTTTTCTTTTCAATAAGTCTGGCGATGCTTTAGAGGCTTGGGATCCCAAAACTGTCAGTGCAAACCTTGCTGTGAAGCCTGCTCATAGAAGAGTCGCAGGGGTTGGGGATCAAATGCTCGCGCTTACAAGGAGAGGTGATTTGTATTTCTTCAATAGGAGAGGAGAAGTGATGCTGGATTCGCCAGTTAATCTAGGAGCAGCAGTTAGTTCAGATTACATTGTTTTAGAACGAGGAAATGCGGTTTCCAGTAGGATTGTGACAGTCACAGAGGATGGTGAGGTGATCAGTGTCAATTTCCAAGGAGAGATAGCCTATCGTAATCAGTTGCCTAGACCAGATATAGAAAGTAAGTTTTACCTGATTAGAGATCAGAAAGAAGACAACTACGTCTTTGCAGTCCATGAATTTAATAAGGTGACGATTATGGATGCGGCGTATAAACCACTTTTTTCTTATAACCTAATAGCCGAGGAAGTTGAGTTGCAGCTTTTTTCTTTCGGCTTAGAGAGACAGATTTTGGTGCTTATTGACAAGACCCAAGAGTTTACCTATTTATTTGATCTTTCGGGGCAAATGCTCAATACGCTTCCGATCAGTACAAAGACTCCTTTAGATATCAAATATTCAAGTAGTCAAAATGAATATAGGATTTTTGCCTCGTCGGGGAATTCTCTGTTAGAATACAGGTTGCCGCTCTAGAATTTCTATCTTTGCAGGCTGAAATCCAATAATTCTATTCCAATGAAATTTAGATTCCTGCTTTTATTCTCGTTTTTATTTGTCCAGTCGATATTAGCTCAAGTGATTTTGGACGAGAATCAAATTCCCATTGACCCTGAGCAGTACCATAGCTTGACTTCTCCCTATGCTACTACGCTTACTTTTTTCTATAATCTCAGAGAGGATAATTTTGAACCAGAAGAGGCTGCCAAAACGCTGAGACTTTCTGATCAGTCTGAAGTGGAAGCCAAAAAACTAGTAGTCAAGTTGAAGCAGATATTTGATGGCAATGGCGTCTATGTCAAAATCAACGAGATCCCAAATGACCCGAACTACATCGATTCACTGCATAATAATCAGGCGAGATATTTCTTTGATACCAAAAGATTGCCAGGGGTTTATTTGGAGAAAGTAGGCAATGACTGGAAATTCAGTGCATTCACCGTATCTCAGATCAATGAGCTGCATCAAGATACTTACCCCTATGGAACAGATAAATTGCTAAATGTTTTACCAAAACTGGGAAATGAGGTGTACCTAGGCCTTTATTTTTGGCAATTGGCAGGATTGTTTATATTGATTTTGCTATTATTTATCTCGCATAAAGTCATTACAATTATACTAGATAAGGGCCTACTTTATGCGCTGGAGCGATTTGGTTATGGATATATAGGAGAAAAGTACCTGCTTCCAGTAGCGAAAGTGATTAGTATTTTTGTAATCGTGCAGCTTTCTTCACTATTCATCCGAGTTTTACAACTTCCGATTGAGACAGTGTCTTGGATTCTATTGTTATTGAATGCTGCTAAGCCATTTATTATTACGATAGTATTTTACAAAATCGTCGACATTGTTGCGATGTACTTTGCGAAGTTGGCGGAGAAAACAGAGTCGACCTTAGATGATCAATTGGTGCCTTTGCTGAGAAAAACGCTTAAAGCATTTGTGGTCATCGTCGGTACCTTGTACATTCTCAAAGAAGGACTTCAAGTTGATATCGTTCCCTTTTTGACTGGTCTTTCGATAGGTGGTTTGGCTTTTGCTTTGGCAGCTCAGGATACGATCAAAAACTTCTTTGGTTCTATAATGATATTTATTGATAAGCCTTTTCAAGTTGGGGACTGGATTACCTCAGGAGATGTAGATGGGACGGTGGAGGAAGTTGGGTTTCGATCTACTAGGGTACGGACTTTCAGAAATTCTGTGATGTATATTCCTAATGGGAAAATAGCAGATGCCACCATTGATAATCATGGCTTGAGGCAATACAGGAGGTTCTTTACTACTTTGACGATCACCTATGACACACCTCCGCATTTGATACAGGCTTTCGTAGATGGTTTGAGAAAGATAGTTGAATCACATCCTGATACGCGGAAGGATTATTACAATATCTACTTCAATAACCTTTCTTCCTATAGCCAAGATGTGATGTTTTATGTGTTTTTTGAGGTGCCTAACTGGACTGAGGAGTTGAGAGCGCGTCATGAACTGTTGATTTCGATTATCACGCTAGCCAATCAGCTTGGAGTACGATTCGCCTTCCCTACACAGACTTTGCATATGGAAAGCTTCCCTGAAAAGAAAACATTGGTCCCAGAGTATCATCATGATGCAAAAGCCTATCAGGCGAAATTGCAGGATTTTGTATCCAAGGAGTTGAACAAGAAGCAAGATTTGAATTGATTAAAATCACTGAACTTTGTAAGCGAATAGAAGCCTCTAACATTCATGGAGGCTTTTTTATTGACCTAAAATCAAGGCATAAATCATCACAGCAACAAAGGCTAATACTGGCCCCAAGACAATCATCAAGAGGCCTCCGCTTCTAAAACTTTTTTGTTCGATCATGCCTGTTGAGAAAGCAATGGCATTGGATGGGGTAGAAACTGGCAGTAGCAATGCGCAGGAGCAACTCAAAGCTACGATCAAAGGCACTGTAAAACCCCAAATACCAGGAAGTGCAAGTCCTAAGGGGACTAGAATTGAGGATGCAGCTGTATTGCTCATGATGTTGGAAATCAGAACTGCAATGATAAAAATCCCTACAGCAAAGGGAGGAATGGCTTCAGTTACCCACAAGCCAATGGCTAAAACCGAAAGAAAAAACACATAGTTGATGTCATCTGCGTATCCGAGTTCCCGGAAAAAATAACCAATCAGTAAGGCTAAAAGAAAATTACCCGTGAAAGTAGATGTATTGAAAATCCAGCCGAGTTTTAGTTTCCGGTATAGTCGGATAGCTGCTTGTCTTGAATCATTGTAGGCCATTCAAACTGTCATTGGTAAAGTTTAAAGATAAATAATCCCTGAGAGAACATAGGGCATGTTTTGAAAAGTTATAGTAAACTTTTGATTTTGTCATTTAATAAAAGCGCTATCTAACAAAATAGCTCTAAAAAAGCTTCAAAATCTTTGTTTAGCAATCCCCACCTGAACTCATGGTTTGGGGTCAAGTAGTCATAGCCTTTGAAAGTGTTTTTTTTAACTACTGGTCTTTTTGCTATTTGTGCCCCTAAGGTCCAGCCGTAGAATCCGATTTCTTGGAGCTTCTGATCAATCCAGCCAATGACTACATAATCCTTTTGGTTAGGCTTTTGCTCTTGTGGATAGCCATAAGTCCAGCGATCATTGGGTGGATTTGTTGTGCTTTTTAGCGCTACTTTGATGTCAATCACTTTGCCTGAAATCAAGAAATCATAATCATCGGTATTTCTTTCTAGAAAAGAGCGCTCGTCTTTTTGATATGTTACCCCGCGCTGATCCAACCAATGCGCAAATGCCAATTCTCCAAGGCAACCCCAAAGCGCTTTTTCAACGCGCTGTTTGCTATTCAAGCTAAACCTCGAATAAAGCCCATTTTTGACCATACCATTGGCCAATTCCAAAGCCGTGGCTTTGGCCTCGTTGTAGTTAAAGTCTCGTACTATCATGTCTAAAAAAGTTTATATTGATGATAAATGAAGATAATGCTATCTCTTACTTCAATTCGTAATAAATAAAGCCAGCATCATTAACCTTTCCTTTGAGTAATTGGCTTACATTAGTCACCCTCTTGTGGGTGATTTCAGAGATTTTGCGATATCCTGCTGCATAGGCAGGGCTATTCTTTTTGATTTCTTCTGGCAGTTGTACGCATATGTATTTTCTATTGCCTCCATCTTTTTCATTCATTTCCAAGATAGCTTGTGCCGTGGCACCTGAGCCTGCAAAGAAGTCCATAAATACACCATTTGGATCATCAGAAAACCCGAACAGGTATTTGATCAAACTTGGGGGCTTAGGGAAATCAAACACTTTGGCTCCGAGTAGCTCAGTTAAAGATTTGCTCGCTGATTCGTTGGTTTCTACTCCGACTTTTGTGTTGATCAAGTTGGGCGGTACTTCTTCATCATAAGCTGTCTTTTCATAAGAGGGGCTGAGTTTGATGGTGGGGATATGTATGGTCGTTCCCTTTTGGATTTCAGTGTCTAGCTTGGGTTGTGTCCATTTGAATTTACCCCTAAGTATGACCTCCTTGACGAAGACGCCATTATGTACTTCGGTATCCTCAAGGAGTTCTAGCGTGTATTTGTCTGTTTGGTAAGTGCCTTTTGGTATCACCCTGTCTGGGATTTTAGTTTTTACCAGATTTTTAGGGAAAATTAATGTGTTGATTGCATTGCTCTGGTTGAGCAGTCCATTGCTACTAGGGCTGGTTTTTTTGATTCCCTTGAATTTTATCTTGTCTTTTACTTTCTGATAGCACAGGACATACTCTAAGACTTTCTTGCTTTTCCTTGAAAGATTGGCGGGGGTTTCGGTCTTTGCCCAAGAGAAGATGTCAATGAAGTTCTCCTCTCCATAGATTTCATCAAGTAGTAGCTTCAGATTAGCAAGTTCATTTTCATCTATGCTGACAAAAATGACCCCATCATCTCGGAGAAATTCTCTACTCAAAATCAATCTGGGGTAGATCATTGATAGCCAATTGCCATGTAAAGTATCGAATGGATTATTGACCTTTTTGTTTTTTTGAGCAGCAAACTTATCCGCATAGACAAAGCTCTCTGATCCAGTATTATAAGGAGGGTCTATATAGATGGCTTTTATGCTTTTGGAATAATGTTCTAGAAGCAATTTAAGGGCGTCTAAGTTATCGCCTTCAATGAAAATATTCTTGGATATGTCAGCATCAATTGATTTTTCAGCATTTAAAAGATATTTAAATTCAGATCGGGTGTATGCCTGTTTTTTGGAGTTTTCTTTTCCCGTCCAATGTAATCCTGATTTTTCTCGGTTTTTGGTCTCTAAAATCTGTTTTAACTTTTTCAGATCTATTTCATTATTTAAAAATACCTCAGGATGATATTTTCTAATGATTTCCATAAGGCTTTCCATATTTTCAAAAGTAAACTGGATCATTTTGATGCTTAAGTATTTTTAGAAATGAGCAATTTGAAAATGTAGTTTAAAATTGCGGGAAATGAAATAGTATGTTTTTTTAAGTAGGAAACAATTAAGATGATATCTCGGTATTTTTTTGCTAAAGCCTGAATCCTAATAGCAACTAGATAATATGCGTAAAGGAACTAGGCTTTAGCTAATTTATAAATTTTGTATCATCTTCAAAAAGGCAATCAAACCAATTACTTCCGTATCGCCCTTTATTGGAAACTGATCGGTGCCAGAGTATACTACAAATTTCTTTTTAGCTTTTATATCTTCAGCAGCTGTGTGAAAGCCTGAACTGATACTTGGAGCAAGTGATTTTTTGATTTCTATTGCCCATACCGCATCTTCCGGCCCTTCCAATACCAGATCAATTTCATTTTTATTGCTTGAGCGATAGTAGGATGCTTTCCAAGTAGATGGGAGCTGATTGAGGATGTTTTCTATCACAAAACCTTCCCAGCTTGAACCGACGACAGGATTTCCAAGAAGTTGATCGAAGTTCGAAATATTCAGCAAACTATGCAGCAGCCCCGAGTCACGGATATAGACTTTAGGAGATTTGACCAATCTCTTTTTTGTATTTCCTGACCATGGCTGGAGTTGACGAACCATAAAAAAATCTTGCAGTGTATCAAGATATGTTCTGATGGTAGTGTGACTCACTTCAAGACTTTTTCCTATTTCGCTTAGCACGGCTTGCTGACCATGATAATGTGCCAGCATTGTCCAAAACCGCTTCATTCTTGCGGCAGGGACTTGTGGACCAAATAGTGGGATGTCTTTTTCTACATAAGTAGTAATAAAGTCATAGCGCCAATCCCAGCTGTTACTGTCACTTTCAGCCAAATAGCTATCAGGGAAACCTCCTCTAAACCATAATTTTTCAAAATTGAACCCCAAAGAATCATCTTGATACAATTCCCAAGCGGTGAAAGGAGTGAGTTCTAAATACCTGATTCTACCAGCCAAAGTTTCTGAGGATTGCTGTAGGAGATCTTTTGATGCAGAACCAATCAGAAGGAAATGCCCTACTTTCTCGCCAGCTCTTTTGCGAATATCAATTAATCCTCGTAGTGTCTTAAATAACTCTGGTTTTCTTTGAACTTCATCGATAATCAAAAGCTGATTTTCAAATCGTCTTAAATAGCTTTCAGCGTCATCCAGTTTGGCCAAGTCAGAATCTAGTTCTAGATCTAAATAATGAATCGGCTTGTCAATTGACTCACGTGAAAGCTCCAGCGCCAAAGTAGTTTTCCCGACTTGCCTTGGCCCAAGAATCACAGCAACTGGCATAGATATTAAGGCATGTTTTAGCTTGTTTTCAAGATCTCTCTTTTTCATTTTGGCTTTCAATTTGCATCAAAAATAAATAAATAATATGCAAATTGAAAGTTAGACTTTCAATTTGCATAAATTATTGCTTATAATTATGTAATTTGAAAGTAATTTGATTTTAGGATTATGGGTTTTTATTATTGAAATATAGACTTTATTATAAAAATCAATCAGTAAGACTTTCAGTTATATTAGTGTGCAATTAAAAATTTGAATGATGGCAAAGAATGTATTTGGTGAAGAGTTGATGATTTGTAGTACAGAGCCATTGACGGGGTATTACAGAAATGGCTGCTGTGAAACTGGCGAAGATGATTTGGGGACACATACAGTCTGTGCAGTGATGACTGATGAATTTCTGCGCTTCAGTTATAATAGAGGGAATGATTTGATTACACCAAGACCAGAATATTCCTTCCAAGGATTGAAAGCTGGAGATAAGTGGTGTCTTTGTGCATCAAGATGGATAGAAGCTTACAAAGCAGGTTGCGCCCCAAAAGTGATACTCGAAGCCTCTAATGAAAAGACCCTTCAATATATTTCTTTGGAGGAGCTAGTGGGTTTTGCGTATGTTTAGCGCTGTCTGGATAAATAAAGGAAAATTTTATTTAAAAAAGCATCTCAAAATTCAATATGAATTTGGCATTTATTCATTTCGTATTTCTAGGGAAAACCTTCAATAGGAATGTGGCTTTAACCTAATCTATAGAGATGTGGTTATGATTGTCAAGGATAATTCAATAGGAATGCGGCTTCAGCCCATTCAATAATAGGAATTCATAGACAAGCACAGGCTTTAGCCGAAAAATCCGCAAAGACCTACCAAAAAATCAAAAACTCCCCTTCAAAATTGCTTTTGAAGGGGTTTGTTGTACCCAGGGCCGGAGTTCCCGATAGTCATCGGGATAAACTTCTCCTCTGGCCTATGTCATAAAAAAAGCTCCAACTTGTGAAAGAAGGAGCTTTTTGCTTTAAGTACCCAGGGCCGGAGTCGAACCGGCACGCCCGAGGGCATTGGTGTTTGAGACCAACGCGTCTACCAATTCCGCCACCTGGGCAGGTGAACTAACCGTTCCTTGCTGAACGGGATGCAAATATGATTACTATTTTTTTTCTGTGCAAGCCACTCAAGGGAGTTCAACCATTTTTTTTGCACTAAAAGCACTCGGTTTCTCTGCAAAAAGAGGCTTTGTTACAGCCCATACGGACTTAAATAATTCAGAATCACGATATTGATTTAAGGCGGCCTCATCGTCCCAAAAGCTATATGTCATGAAAATATTTTTAAAATTTTCATCTTGCCACAATTCCAAATGATGACAGCCAGGGAAATTGCGTATCTTTTCTTTGTTTGCATGAAAGTTTTCTAGAAATTCTTCCACTTTATCTTCCTGAAAAGTCATTCTTACAACTCTTGTCAGCATTTTATTCAGCAGTTTCAAAATTGATGTAAATAGGCGTATCCAGTCTTAGACCTAGTAATTCAGATCCATTGCCATGATTGATTCCAATTTCAAGTAATTCCAGACTATTGAAGAAGGCAAAGCAATCTCCTGCTTCTACATTGTCATAGGACTTATTGATACGGGTCAGGACTTCCCTGCTAAACTCTATGGTGAATTTGCCTGGATTGAGTTTTTCGAATACCTCTTTGGTGATGTTGGTGATCAAATTACCGTAATTGTCTACCCTCACCACATGTCCTACGATTTGTTTTTTGGTGGCTTTGAATTGTCGCGACATCATTTTTTTCATCTGCATCAGTGGTCCTCCGAAGTCATGAATGGCTGCTCCTGAAGCTACTTTGGCTGCTATTGGGGCAAGGACATCTTTGGCTGGGAAGGTGCTATCCTTGAGATGGATATCTGCAAACTGTACAATGATGCCAGGATCATAATCTGCCAAAAGGCTCAAAACTCCATTGTTGGGGCCGATGAAAATATGTTCTTCTAGTTTTATTCCAATGAATCCATCAGTCATATTGCTCGTACCATTGATGGCCACTAAGTGTACAGTGCCTTTGGGGAAATCCCTGAAAACTGATCTCAGGATAAACCCTGCATGAGCAATGTCATAGGTATTGATTTGATGCGATATATCTACAATATTCAGTTGCGGGTTGATAGATAACATTTTCGCCTTCACTGCAGGTACATAATAGTCCCCTTCCCCAAAATCTGAAATGAATGTTACCAGTGCCATATAAGCAAGTCTATTAAAATTTTATATTTTTGTAGTAGGTGTGAACAAAAATAGGGATTTTATCCTTACACCTTAAACAAACTCTAAAATCAAATTCAATAGATTGGTAGAAAAAGTAATTACTTTAGAAAATATCTTACTGCTGGACTTTTTGGGCTCTGGAAATGAGAATATACGCCAGATTGCAGCCGCATTCCCGCAAAGTAAAATTGTATCCCGAGGAAATGAAATAAGGATTCAAGGTCGTGCACCAGAGATCCTCAGGATCAATGATGTCATCAATATGCTATTGCAGCATTTCAATAGGTTTGGTCATATTACCCCCGATCATGTCAAAGAATATATTTCCTTGGAGGGTGTTCCCTTTGAGGAAAATCAAAAAAATGACGTTATCGTCTATGGAAACAAAGGACTTGTAGTAAAGCCTAAATCTCCTAATCAGAGAAAATTGGTGGAGGCCTGCTTCAAAAATGACTTAGTCTTTGCTTTGGGGCCTGCGGGAACAGGGAAAACATACATTGCTGTAGCTTTGGCGGTGCGTGCGCTTAAAAACAGAGAGGTGAAAAGAATTATAATTACCAGACCTGCTGTAGAGGCTGGAGAGAATTTAGGTTTTCTTCCTGGAGATCTGCAAGAAAAACTAGACCCCTACTTGAGACCAATCTATGACGCTCTCAGCGATATGGTTCCTTCAGAGAAGTTGAAGTTTTATCAAGAAACTAGAGTGATTGAAATTGCTCCGCTTGCATATATGAGAGGTCGGACTTTGCATGATGCCTTTGTGCTTTTGGACGAGGCACAGAACACCACCAGTGAGCAAATCAAAATGTTTCTTACGAGGATGGGACCCAACTCAAAAGTGATCATCACAGGCGATCAATCACAAGTAGATTTACCCAAAAGACAGAAATCTGGCCTTTCGGAGTCACTCAAAGTATTGAAAGATGTAAAAGGTATAGGCGTGGTCAATTTGAGTGGGAAGGATGTCATCAGGCATAAATTGGTCAAGTCCATCATAGAAGCCTACGAAAAATCAGAAGCAGAGAAAAAGCAAGAAAGAGATGAATATATCCGTAGAAAAGGTAAAGACGAAGGAACAGCTTGATACGATTTTCAAAATCAGAGAAATCGTCTTTGTCATTGAGCAGGAAGTTGATCCAGCAGAAGAATATGATGAATTTGAAGCGAGTTCTACACATTTCTTGGCTACAGTCGAAGGTGAACCTGCGGGCACAGCCAGATGGAGATTTACCAAAAACGGCGTCAAACTTGAGCGCTTTGCGGTATTGAAAGAAATGCGAGGTAAAGGCGTAGGTCAAGCCTTGGTTCAGGCAGTTATAGATGATATTGCTGAATCTGAACAAGCTAAAGATAAGTTGCTTTACATGCACGCCCAACTACCAGCCATGTCACTTTATGCAAAGTTTGGGTTTGAAAAAGTTGGCGAGATGTTTGAAGAGTGTAATATTATGCATTATCAAATGGAAAGATATTTGTAGTTTTGAATCGTTTTCGCACAATAAATAAATTTTAAGATCATGAAAAAATTATTACTAGCAGCTTTTGCGCTTTCTTTTTTTGCTTCCACATCTTTTGCACAGGAAGAAAGAGCACACAGTATTGGTGAAGTGAAATTGAACTTCTTAAATACAATTCTTCTTGGTTCGATAGAATTGGGTTATGAACATTTTCTTGGTAAAGATCAATCTATTGCCGTAGAAGCGCATTTCAATGATAGGTTTGCTTACATCTCAACTCCTGATGGAAGAGATTTCAACGCTACATCACTTCAGGTTTCTTACAATTTTTACTTTGATAGTGAAACTGACGGCCAGGTATATATATTCCCTTATTTCAAATATAGATTTGGAGATTTCTCAGAATCAGTAGATCAATCTCAACCGCTCATCACGAGTATGAATAGTGCGATTCTAGGTCTGGGCGCAGGATATAAGTGGGTATTCAATGATCAATTTGCCATGGGACCATACGTTTCGATAGCTAGGGGATTCAGTGAAGAGGTAAATGATCGTTTCTCAGCGATTGAATTCAAGGCAGGATTCTCTATTGGCTATCGGTTCTAAGAATCAAATTAGTCGACTAAAAATACATGATAGGGAGCTTCAGGCTCCCTTTTTTTATTTTATTGCTTAATTTAAAGCAAAGCTTTAGTCGGATGATTTTTAGTGAGTTTCCTTTTTTACGGTACACCCTTTTTTTGATTTTAGGGATATTACTCTACCAAGTTTTGGGGAGTCAATACTTCATATTGTCTGTTGTCTTGTTGACTTCTTTCTATTTTTTATATGCTGTTTTAGTGATCTGGAATAGATTGAAAAAGCAGTATGGCTACCAAATATTGATCCCGCTTATTGCTTACATTCAATTGATTTTGCTAGGGTATGTGGTTACTTATTTGAAGGATTTTAAAAACGACCCCGATCACTTGATCCATCAAAAACAAGAAATCAAAGGTTATATAGCGGTTGTACTTGGAAATGATGAAGTCAAACCAAATTCAATTGCCAATAGACTTCGGATGATTGAGCTCATTGATGAAAGTTTGAATCCAATCGCTGTTACAGGAGAGGTTTTGATTTATCATCGATTAGAGCATGGCTTGAAATCAGGCGATTTGGTTTTTGTGGCGGGGGAACCTGAGTTGCTAACTCCCCCAACCAATCCAGCTGAATTTCATTATCAAAGATTCATGCAAAGGCAGCAGCTTGCACATAGGCATTTTATCGGAGAAAAGGTTTTCAAAATTGGTTACCGCAGTTCACAACCAATAGAAGATTTCTTCTTGAAGATTAGGTCTGCAATCATTTCCAATATAGATGCTAAATTTCAAGATAATCAAGCCAAACAAGTCGCTCAAGCACTTTTGCTCGGGCAAAAGAAGAATTTGGAAAAGGAAGTAAGCGAAGCTTATGTGACAGCAGGAGCCATGCATGTGCTTGCAGTGTCGGGATTGCATGTTGGGATCATTTATGGATTCTTTTTCCTTTTTTTCAAACCATACCGAATGAAACAGGGAGCGAGGATTGTCTATCTCAGTATCATCATTCTTATCATCTGGGCTTATGCAATGTTGACCGGAATGTCACCTTCAGTGATGCGGGCAGCGACCATGTTTTCTCTGATGGCACTGGCTCAGATGAAATCTAGAAGCCCCTCTGTTTTCAATGCGATTGCACTATCAGCATTACTTTTGCTGATTTTTGATCCTTTTTTAATTTATTCAGTGGGTTTCCAGCTGTCCTACCTGGCATTGTTTGGAATTATTTTGATTCAGCCCATTTTGGTTTCTATTTGGATACCAAAGTGGAGGGTAGTGGAATATATTTGGCAAATCAGCATGGTGGGATTAGCGGCTCAGTTGATGACATTTCCCATTTCGACTTATTATTTTCACGTCTTTCCTACTTATTTTCTAATCTCCAATCTGGTGGCAATTCCTGGCGCATTCTTGATCATGTCTGTCGGTATTCCGATGATGTTATGTTTTCAGGTTCCGATTTTAGGACAATCACTTGCTTGGATGACAGAGCAACTCATCTCTTTTGTCAATTTTCTGATTTTTGGAATTCAATCCATTCCTTATTCGAGAATAGCTCATATTAACCTCAGCTCGGAATTCATGATCTTTTATTGGTTTATCCTCGCTTTAGTAATTTCCCTCTTTATCAATCGTAAAAAATGGATGCTTTATGCTGGGTTCACTACTCTTTTAATTTTTGGAGGCTTTCAAGTGATTCGTGCTTTTGTGAAAAATGAAAAGGCCTTGACCATTTACGCAGTAAGTGACGGAATTGCTTTGGATTTTGATCATAGTTTTTACTTAGATTTTGGTGTGCCGGAGTCTGAATTATCCTTTAAAGTTTTCCCGAATAGATCTGCAAATCTGAGGAGAGCAGAACCTTTGCCAATACTTTTGAGGGGAGATTCTTTGATAATCCCGCTTCCAGAATTAAAGCAGCCGCTGTACTTTTATCATGGGGAATGGATGAATCAATCCGAATTCACAATGTATCAATATGCTTGGAATGGAGATGCTTGGCAGGAAATCAACGATGAAGCAATGCAACCTAAAATCTCAACTGCTAGGAAATTGGTATTTAAATAGGCCTTACTTTGCACAAGCCAAAGTTCTGCTCTATATTTCCAATAAGTGTATTTTGACATAAACCCGAAAGAATTTAGATACCATGAATCAACCCATCCATCAAATTGTCAAAGAAAGGGTAGGATACTTAATCCTCAATCGACCGGATAAGCGAAATGCTCTCAATGCAGATATGGTCACAGCAATGAAAGCTGTATTGACAGATCTTGAGAATAATCCTGAAGTAAAAGTGATTGTGATCAAAGCGGAAGGGAAGGTGTTTTGTTCTGGTGCTGACCTCGCTTCTTTGCAACAACTTCAAAGCAATACTTTTGAGGAGAATCTCCAGGACAGTAGACATCTCAAAGAGTTGTTTTATCAGATTTATACCTCTCCAAAAGTGATCATCGCTCAAGTTCAAGGGCATGCTTTAGCGGGGGGGTGTGGACTGGCTACTGTATGTGATTTTGCATTTGCCGCGTCTGAAGCTAAGTTTGGTTATACAGAAGTGAAAATCGGTTTTGTTCCGGCTATAGTTAAGGTCTTTTTGATCAGAAAAATTGGAGAGGGGAAAGCCAAGCAGCTTTTGTTGGATGCTGACTTGATTACGTCAGAAGTGGCAAAGGCATTTGGGTTGATCAACTGGGTGGTGGTAGCAGAAGACTTGGAAGATCAAGTTTTTGCCTATGCGCAGAAGCTAGCCAATCAAAATTCAGGAATAGCCATGGGGCTTACCAAAGAGATGATCGGCCGTGTACAGGAAAAGTCCCTAGAAGATGGCTTAGAATACGCTGCAAGTATGAATGCCAAAGCACGTGGGTCTGCTGATTGCAAAAAAGGAATTGCTGCATTTTTGAACAAAGAGCCATTGAGCTGGTAGATGAAAACTCAAGCGATACAGACACTTCAGAAGTTTTTTGGTTATCAGGATTTTCGTCCTGCACAGCTGGATATTGTCTTGACTGCAATGGCTGGAAAAGACTGTGTTGCATTGTTGCCTACAGGTGGAGGGAAATCTATTTGTTTTCAAGTGCCTGCTTTGGCACAAGAGGGAGTATGTCTAGTGGTTAGCCCCTTAGTTGCACTCATGAAAGATCAAGTGGATAATCTGCGCAAAAGAGGCGTATTGGCAGCGGCTGTTTATTCTGGTATGAGTAAGCGTGAGATTGATACCACACTGGATAATTGTGTCTATGGGAATTATAAGTTCCTATATGTATCTCCGGAAAGGTTGAAGACAGAGATTTTCATTGAGCGATTCAAGCGCATGAATGTATGCTTGATCGCTGTCGATGAAGCACATTGTATCTCGCAATGGGGCTATGATTTCAGACCTCCCTATCTGGAAATCGCAAATATCAGAGCTTATCATCCTGAGGTTCCCTGTTTGGCACTCACAGCCTCAGCTACCCTCAAAGTAAAGCAAGATATCATCGATAAACTGGAATTGAAGGATCCAGCGGTTTATGTGAGGTCTTTTTCGAGGAAAAACCTGAGCTATGCTGTTCGGATGGTGGAAAATAAAATAGAGAAGGCCGTCGAAATATTGAATAGAATACCTGGGTCTGCCATCATTTACACTAGAAATAGAAAGGGGACAAAACAAATCGCTCAGGAATTACACAGATTAGGCTACTCAGCTACTTTTTATCATGCAGGACTAGATGTCGCTACGAGAGAACTCAGGCAACAAGAGTGGAAAAAAAACCACATACGCATCATGGTCGCTACCAATGCTTTTGGGATGGGGATTGACAAACCTGATGTCAGGCTGGTGATCCACCTTGATCTTCCAGAGAATTTGGAAAACTACTACCAAGAGGCAGGAAGAGCAGGGAGAGATGAGTTGAAAGCCTATGGGGTTTTGTTGACCAATGAGCAAGATATGGAAACATTGATTCAAAGAGCAGAGATTGCTTATCCTCCTCTTGATTTTCTCAAAAGAGTCTATCAATCCCTAGCCAACCAATATAGAATAGCAGTAGGCAGTAGCTTGTTTGTCAGCTATGATTTTGATCTAGGAGATTTTTGTAATACTTATCAGTTGGATTTGCTGATGACTTACAATGCTTTGAAGGTTTTGCAGGAAGAGGGTTTTATTGAGCTAAATGAAAGTTTCTTTGCTCCTTCTAGCATTCATTTTTTGGTGGATCAATCCAAATTGTATGAATTTCAGATAGCCAATGCCAAACTTGATCCTTTGATCAAAGCTTTGCTTAGGACTTATGGAGGGGAGCTATTTGTGGAATACATCAAGATTCAGGAGGCGAAATTAGCGAAGCAGCTTCAGCTTCCAGAATCAGATTTGGTCAGACAGCTTGAGCTTCTTGATCAATTCAATGTTTTGGCTTATAACAAACGTAAGGATAGTCCACAGGTCACTTTTCTGACGCCACGCTATGATGCTGGTAAATTACCATTGAACACCAAAAGAATTGCCGAGCGTAGAGATAATGCAAAGTCCAAAGCAGCTTCAATGATTGCTTATATTGAAAATTCGCAACTTTGCCGAGCCAATCAGATTTCTACATATTTTGGAGAAGAAACGGATCATTTTTGTGGTATTTGTGATGTCTGTGTAGAGCGTCGTAAGACTACATCAGATAGAGATGATCAGCTCAAATCTAAGATTATCCAAACTTTAAAGGATGGAAAAGAGTTTTCTATACAATCACTACCACATGTTGGGCTCAAAGATGATCAAGAGACGGTGGACTTACTCAGGAATTTGGAAGATGAGGGGAGGATCGTGTCAGAGCCCAATGGAATATACAAATTGAAAGAATAATGGCTTCATTTATAGATGATTTGCTGGGGAAATTGTTTCCCAAAAAAAGCACTTCGATCAAGCATAAGGAGAATTTTACCCAGACGGAAGAGGCAATCGCTGATGTCACAGCTTGGGCTCAATCTACTGAGGGAAAGAATTTACTCAACTTGGTGAAGAAAAATTACCACTTCAAAACATCTGGCATGAATGCGAGCCCAGAGGTTCATATACTCAAATCTCCATATGCCAATGGTTTTGCAGTGAGCTTCGATAGGCCATTTGATGCGAAAAGTTTTTCAAAACTTTTCTTTGCTTTTGGCCAACGAATGTTAGATTTGGGATATCAAAAAATCAGTTTAGACCGCAAATTCGAGGAAATCAATGAAGCGGTGAAAACGACTGAGAAGCAATATTTCAAGCCTCCTTTGAGCAATGCTGATTTCAATGAAAAAATAGATCAGCTTTTTGGAAATGTGAGTATAGAAAAAATCAGTGTCAACGATCAACCCAGCTATTTGAAAGTTCTCGTAATGGTCTATTCGGATTCCTTGTACAAGGATGCGAGGCCTTTTGAGGACTTTATGGACGATTTATTTGAAAATTAATATCCAATGGATAGAACATTACTGAGACAAAGTCTCGAGAAATACAGAACGCCCTTTGAAGAGGAGTCAGCTTTTGCACCAGAGTTCATCGCATTGACTTTTGAGGAGGATGCTTTTCTTCGCTCTAGGTTGAGCGGACATTTTACTGCCTCTGCATGGGTAGTCAATAAAAGAAGGACACATACCTTGCTCACCCTTCATCGAAAACTCAACCGTTGGCTTCAATTGGGAGGTCATGCTGATGGTGAAGAGAATCTTCTGGAAGTAGCTATGAAGGAAGCGCAAGAAGAAAGCGGTTTAACTTCTCTGAGGTTTGTGGGGAATGGGATTTTTGATATTGATAAGCATATTATTCCTCAAAAAGGTGACGTCCCAGAGCACTATCATTATGATGTGCGATACCTGATAGAAGCAGAGCTCAACGAGCCCTTGACCTTGAGTAATGAGAGTATGGATTTGGCTTGGGTGCCATTTGACACAGTCGAAGATGTAGTGGGGTACAATCCATCGATTTTGAGGATGTTAGAAAAAACAAGTAGGTCAGAATACGTAATTTAAAATAGATGCACATAACTAATTTTGAGGAGGTTAAGGCCTCCTTTGCTTTTTCTGAACCTATACAGATCCGTTTTTCGGACATTGATGGATACCTTCATGTCAATAATGGTATTTATTTCAATTACTTTGAGCATGCCAGAGCGATGTATCTCTATAAGGCTTGCAATTGGGATATCATGACCATCGGCACTGTAGTGGCCAATGTAAATATTGATTATAAGCGACCCATACATTTTGGAGATCAGGTAGAGGCCTTTGTGCGCTGTGTCAAAGTGGGCAATTCATCATTTGTATTAGAGCAGGTGATAGGAGGGACTACCCTTCAGGGTGAGCAGGTCATCTTTGCAACGGCACATACGACTATGGTAGCTGTAGACATGAAGACCATGAAGCCAGTACCTGTACCAGAAGACTATGTTTCAAAGTTGAAAAATGCGACTGCCTAGCAGGATAATTCCTTATCTTTGCCAAAAAATCTAAAAGACGTGAAGCATTTATTGATAGGATTGTTAATTCTGACCGTTATGGGAGCATGTGGTGCAAGTGAGCAGGAGTTGTTTGATCAGGGTGTCGCCCAATTGGAAGCTAGTGAGTATAGCAAAGCCATTGGTTATTTTGATAGGGTGATTGAGAAAAATGAGTCCAATACCTCAGCCCATAATGCAAAGGGAGTTGCATATTTTCAACAAGGGAAATTTGATGAAGCTATAGTCGCTTTTACTACATCGATCAGATTAGACTCTAGCTCTTACAAGCCATTTTTTAACAGGGGCAACGCCTACTTGGAGAAAAAAGCATACAAAGAAGCGATTAGAGATTATAATTTCGCCAACGGCCTAGATCCCCAGCAATTGGATATTTATTACAATCGTGGCCTGGCACTTTTGGCATTAGAAGAATATGAAGATGCCATCATGGATTTTGATATATCCCTACAAGCCAATCCAAACCAAGCTTTGGTGCAATTCAATAGAGGAAAAGCACAGCTTGGAAACAATGATCCGCTGGGTGGAATGGAGTCTTTGATCAATGCGATCAATTTGGATAGCAATAATGGACCAGCATACTACTTGTTGGGTGTGACGCAAATGAGTGCCTTGGGTCAGAAAGAAGAAGGATGTGCCAATCTGAAAATGGCCCTAAGCCTTGGATACGAAGAAGCTCAAACCTGGGTAGATGACTTTTGTCAAGACTAATGGCTGAGATTGGGAAAGATATCATCAAAGCCAAAGCAATTTTAGATGCAGGCGAACTGGTGGGGATTCCTACAGAGACAGTCTATGGCCTGGCGGGCAATGCCCTACAATCAGATGCAGTAGCCAAAATCTTTGAAACCAAAAATAGGCCGAGCTTTGATCCATTGATTCTTCATACTTCTAGTTTGGATAAGGTCTATGATTTCGTGTTAGATGTTCCCGAAGTTCTCAGGGAGCTAGCAGATGCTTTTTGGCCTGGTCCATTGACTTTATTGTTGCCAAGAAAGTCAAACGTACCTGATTTGGTGACGAGTGGGTTGGAGACTGTAGCCGTACGGATTCCTTCTCATCCATTGACTAGGTCCTTGTTGACTTCTTTAGACTATCCACTTGCTGCCCCTAGCGCCAATCCCTTTGGCTACATCAGCCCAACCCAAGCATCACATGTCAATGATCAATTGGGAAAGAAAATACAATACATCTTGGATGGGGGGCTTTGTGAAGTAGGTTTGGAAAGTACCATTGTTGGCTTAGAGGAGGGTGAGGTGACTGTATTTAGATTGGGAGGGTTAGATTTGGCTCTGATCGAGCATATCGTAGGCCCAGTACAAGTCATGTCCCATTCATCTAGCAACCCTAAAGCTCCAGGCTTATTGAAAAGTCACTATGCGCCAAGCAAACCTTTTATTCTTGGAGATATAGAGGAGTTGGTTGAGCGCTATCAGCAGAAAGGACTAGATTTTGCGATCATGACTTTCCAGCAAGATCTCTCCCAAGTAGCGGAAAGAAATAAAATTATCCTCAGCCCAAGAGGAGATATGAAAGAAGCTGCTAAAAATCTATTCTCAGCCATGCGAATTTTGGATAGCATGGATGTTTCCGTAATTTTATCAGAGCTTATGCCCAACGAAGGATTGGGTAAAGCCATCAATGACCGACTCAAAAGAGCTTCGGTACAAGCATAGAACTCAAAATCTAAAAAACCTTATAAAACCATTAATCATGAACAAAAGAATAAAAAGCGTAGATAACCTAGATTTTTCAGGAAAAAGAGCCTTAATCAGAGTGGATTTCAATGTGCCTTTGGATGAACATCAAAATGTATCAGATGCAACGAGGATCTCAGCAGCTATACCTACCATTCAAAAGATCCTAAAGGACGGTGGATCTGTAATTTTGATGTCGCACTTGGGTAGACCTAAAGATGGTCCAACAGATAAGTATTCTCTTCGCCACGTAATTTCTGAATTACAAAAACTGTCTGGAACTTCTGTGAAATTTGCTCCAGACTGTATTGGGCAGGAAGCACAGCAGCTCGCTGCAGGTTTGAAGCCAGGTGAGATTTTATTGTTAGAGAACCTTAGGTTTTATAAAGAAGAAGAAAAAGGAGACGAGGATTTTGCTAAAAAGCTAGCTTCCCTGGGTGATGTATATGTCAATGACGCATTTGGAACGGCTCATAGAGCCCATGCTTCAACTGCGGTGATTGCCAAGTTTTTTGATACCAAAGTAAGTGGGTATTTGTTGAAGTCAGAATTGGAAAATGCGGATAAAGTGATGGAAGAGCCGCAAAGACCCTATACTGCCATCATGGGTGGAGCGAAGATCTCTGACAAAATTTTGATCATTGAGAGGCTTTTGGATAAAGTGGACAACCTAATCATCGGAGGAGGTATGTCTTACACTTTTGCCAAGGCACAGGGAGGGCAAATTGGTGATTCCTTATGTGAAGCCGATAAGTTAGATTATGTATTGGAACTGATGAATAAGGCCAAATCCAAAGGAGTGAATTTAATTCTTCCAGTGGACACAGTTACTTCTAAAGCTTTTGCTAATGATGCTGAGCAGGGACTGGCTGTGAGCGGTGAGATTCCTGATGGTTGGATGGGCTTGGATATCGGGCCTGAGACCAGAAAGCAGTTTGCAGAAGTTGTCAAAAATTCCAAAACCATTCTTTGGAATGGGCCAATGGGTGTATTTGAGATGAGCAGCTTTGTGCACGGTACTGTAGCTATTGCAGAGGCAGTTGCCGAGGCTACTCAAAATGGCGCTTTCTCTTTGATCGGTGGTGGGGATTCTGCCGCAGCTGTAAATAAGTTTGGCTTTACTGATAAAGTATCCTATGTTTCTACAGGTGGAGGCGCCTTATTGGAGCACATGGAGGGAAAGGTGTTACCTGGCGTGGCAGCACTAGAGCCATAATATAAAAAGCAAAATCAAATCAAGAAGTAGCAATAATAGAATACAAAACACCGTCTAGAGAGATCACTAGGCGGTGTTTTATGTTTTATAGGCTAAGAAAATTCAAATTCTAATTGATTTTCAAGGCAATTTTCTAATTTTGAAAGAGTTAAGTAAGGGGAAAATGAAAAGAGTAATAATTTTTGCATTATGGGTTTTGTTCGTGAGTGCTTGTACCGAGTTTGAAAGCTTGGATGGGCCATGCACTGTTTTTTTGAAAGAGACCGATGAATTTGGGAATCAGCTTTCGTATGTAATAGATCAAGACGTAAGGAGAAATAAGAAAACTGGGGTTTTTACTTATAGGGAGTTGCTGGAAGATGGCAGGACTAGACTTTGGTCTATTATGAGAGAGGCCGAACCAGATGATGAGGGTGTCTATCGGTATTTTTCAAAAAGTCAGGAAGGTGGTGTCAAGGAAGTTGATTTTGTACAATGTGGAGATGTATTTTATTTACTTCCGGAGGAAGATGATGAAGATTGAATCTGAGATATTGACCTAAAGAAATCAAAAAAACGAAGAAATTGAATTTTTTGTGATTAGGCATGATTACAAAACTATTTAACCTTTGGGGTTTCAAAAACCCCAAAGGTTTGTTGCTTTTTGAGATTTACTTACCTCTAGAGTCTACATCTTTAATGAACTTGATTAGCCCCTCGAAGAATACTTTTTGATCATCATACTGAGCTAAATGACTACCATCTGGACAAAACAAGTATTTCCCATCCTGGACTTCTGTAGCCATCCATTCCATGTGCTTGGGGTCCATGGTGTCATGGCCTGCACCTATGACTAGGGTAGGTACTGAGATGTTTTTGAGATCTGCTCTTCTATCCCAACCTTTGAGCGTTGCTCCTGCTGTGATGCCAAATTCAGAATGTCCCTGCATATACACGTAGATGTTTGGGTTTACATGGGTGAGTGACCTGATGACAGCTTCTGGCCATTCATCAAGTGGCATGCGCAATACGTGGTATTGGTAATGATGCTCCATTAGAAGTGCTTCGTAGTTTGGATTATCAAAATCTTCTTCTTCTTCTATTCTTAAGATTTCCTGAAAAACTTCTTTTGGCATTTGAGGCCCGAGCACTTCTTTGGCGTATTTTTCATATTCATCTAGACTAGCCATCATATTGGAAATGATCAGCCCTTTGAGTTTGTCTTGGTGCTTGAGTGCATATTCCATAGCGAGCATACCTCCCCAAGATTGACCAAAAAGGTAGAAATTATCCTGGTTCAATCCCAGCGCGGCTCTTACTTGATCGACTTCATCCACAAATCGGTCTATGGTCCATAATTCTTGGTCTTCAGGTTGATCAGAATAATAAGAGCCTAATTGGTCGTAATAGATGAATTCTATTCCCTCAGCAGGGAAATATCCATCGAAGCAGGAGTACAATTCATGCGTCATTCCAGGGCCTCCATGAAGTAAAAGTACTTTCATTTTTGGGTTGTTACCAACCCGTTTTGTCCATACTTTGAATTTACCCTTGGGTGTGGTGATAGGGATCATTTTTATTCCTCCTTCAAACTGATCGTCACGATTGGAGAAGTCTAGGTAAGCATCGGTTGATATTCTTTCATTTTGCGTTGTTGTTGTACATTGCAAAAGGAAAATGGACAGAACCAGAAGTGTAATCGATGATTTTTTCATAGGGTTTGTTGGTAGGGTGGAGAATTGTATTGATATTCAATAATAAGAACTGAATGTACTCAAAATCGTGCTTTTATCCAATGTCAAATCTGGCATGCAGGAATTCAGTTGTTGGGGCGTATGTTTGACGAGCCTACCTTGATCAAAGCCAGTTTTGCTTATGAACAAGCTACCAAGCATAGGAAATCACCAGAATTTAAATAATCATTCTAAAGAGAATTATGGATAGGGATAAAATTTTAGCTTATTATTTTAATAGAATAGACGACAAAAGTTTCGAATTGGATCAAGTTTAAAAAGTAAGCCTTACGTACGCTTCTCTGTCATCAGATGCTTGATTTTGGAGCTTGAGGTAGAAGCCTGAAGGTGAAGCGAAACCCCTCGGAGCAAAATCAGCAGTAGAAAAATCTAGTTCTCCTAAGTATTCCAAGTCGAGATTCAGCAGGATAAAACTATTTTTGGAATTGAATTGCTTCTCAACGACTTCCTGAGAGATGATCAGATGGCGTAAAATCAGTTTTTGGTAATTATCCACCATCAGGGACTTGTATCGGCTAGTTTCATTGGATGGTTGGAATACTGTATATTCTCCTCTGCTTTCAGTTTTTCCTTTCTGAAAGATCAATGGGTGTCTGCTTCCTGCATAGACCCAAGATTGCTTACCGTTTTTGGATATTAGGAGTGAATCTGTGACAGGAAAACCTATCAAATGTTGATCAGAGCTTGAATCGTAAGTATGATAGTATACCCCTAACTCGGGGTCATCCAAATGATCTTGGTATGTTTTAGGGAAGTTGAACTTCACGATAGGCTCAGCGCTATTTTCCTTAAAATCAAACGTCCAAACCCAATCTTTGTAGGCGAGTAAAGGTTCTTTTAAAACAAATGGGACATCTGTCACGATCAATCTTTTATTTGCTTCATTCCAATGCATCAGGCTAGAGAAAGCATTGAAGTTAGCTGCCATTCTATCACTAGGAAGATCTGGAAGTGGGATTTTTTGAATCACTTTTCCACTCAAGTCTGTTTGAATGATTTGCTTCTGATCTGAAATAAAAAATATACCATCTTTTGTGATCAAGTTGCCTGCGATAAATCTACCTATCCCATCTGGACCTTCTTTTTCAAAAGTAACTTTCTCTACCAATGCTCCTGAGCTGTAGTCATATTTCAGCAAGCTGCTGCCCACAAACCCCAATAAAAATTCAGCAGCTCCACTTTTTTGGTAGGTGAATAGTTGAGGTAAGGATTTGGTTTCAAGGTCTTTTTCCAAATACAGCGTGTCTTGGATGTAAGCTTTTAGTTCCCCTTGGTAAGACATGGTCATGTCTGTACTTTTTTGAGTACAAGAGAAAGCAACTGCGCCTATCAATACAAGCCGAAAGGATAGAAGACTGTATTTCATGGTTTGATCTTGTATTTCAACAGGATAGGGTCTTCCTCATCATTGAGTTGTCCAATTGCAGCTTCGAGTTTATCGTTATATTTCCCAAAAATTTTCGACTTTACTGCAGCTTCAACAGCTTCAGGATAGAGTACCTCATAATAGTAACCATCTTTGCTATACCCTTTTCCATTGATTGAGGAACCGAAGGCATTGGCCAAGTGATATTTCATACTTGGGTAATGGATGTATAAATTATAAATCGGGAAGCTAGATAAATCATCTTCGTCAATTGCTTCATTCTTTTTGATGCCAAAAATCAATATTCTAATCATGTCTCCTGCGGTCGTAAGCGCCCCCACGTTGAAGCTGAATTTTTGATTGGTGATCACTGTTTCAAAAAATTCATCAGCGTCTGATCGGATGGAGACGGGGAGGTTGTTGTCGGCTAGATTGAGCGCAACCAAAGGTCTGATGCTATCTTGAAAGTGGTATATAGTATCTGATGCACCAAAATTTAGCGCAAAGGAGTTATCAGATAGTGCTCCTATTTGTCCCTCAACCAAGTTGGATGTCACCTCCCATGCTTTTGGATAAAGCGCCTCTTTTTCTTTGTTGGCCTCGTTGAACAGGTAGAATGGATGATACTGATTGTTTGCATCGTTTTCATACCCTAGATCAGAGACAATCAGCCATCGATCTTGATCGATTTTTTTGAAGTCAGGGATAAAGGGGATTTCTAAGCCCTCCATTGTTTTGGTTCCCATAAACTCAAAAGTCTCTTTGTCATACAGCTTGGCAGATCCTCTTTGGTCCCAAATGGCGATTTTGCCATCATACCAATCCAAGCCATTGAGAAATGGATACTCTTCAGGTCCATTGCCTTGCTTTATGAATGTTTTGAGGTACTTGCCACTCTTATCAAATACGTGAATAGAAGCATCCTGATAGTCACCCGTAGAAAAGTAAAGGTGCTCATCTTCTAGTATGAATGCTTGATTATAGGAAAGTTTCAGTGGGTTTTCATCTGGAATGATAAAGGGGATAAACTCTATAGCTTCAATGATTTCATCCATGGGTTTGATTTCCGCAGCTGTGATATTGAGAGTTTGGAAAGTCGTAGTGGCGTCTTTGTCACTGCTACATGCTGTTAGGATGGTCAAAGTAATCACCCACGCGAAAGTTAAATTCTGATTCATCTTGATTAAAAGTAAGTTGAGAAAACTAAAAATACTTACCTAGATGGTTTAAGCAAAATTTTTCCTTGTTTTTTTATTATTTAAAAACTCTATTAAGATTATATTTCATTAATACATATTCGTCTTCGGATTTTTGATTGGGTTGATTAATGTAAAATATACCATCATCAACAAAACAGCTTTCCAAAGAATTATCATTTGGTATCTTAAAATCTAAAATGGCTTCTAAAGTCCAATTTATATCATAAATCAAAATTTGATAGTCTTTTTCTAGCTTAGAAGAATTTCTGACATCCATAGCTTGGAGTTCATCCTCACTCAAATTCTTTGGCAGTCCAACTATTCGGAGATATTTTTCAATGTTGTTATCGTATAAAAGCTTAATGTTTCTATGACTTTTTGGGTTTGGATTCCATTGTGCACTCATTCCATTTCTTTTAACCAAGTCTGGAAAATAAGTGAAGTTTTGTCCATTATTCACTTTGATTTTTTGAACAACCTTACAGTCTTTGATTTGATAAATTGAATCAGATAAAGCAAACATATACCAGAACTCTTTATTTTGAGTGTTCTCAACCCCTAGAGAAAGTGTAGCCGTTGGGCTATCAGAATAACTCTCGTCAAAAGGTGACTTAAGGTCTGAAATGCATTGGATTCCATTTTCTAAATCCAATTCCACGACCCAAGACCGAAAATCTATATTAAATCCACCTTTTACGGTCATCAATTCAAAAGGGTTAAAGATTATTTGATAAGTGCCTTTTCCAGTTTGTATTAGATTTCCAGATTCTTTTGAGATTTGAATAAATTTATCATTGGAAATTTCTGATATGGGTATTTTTTGAGAATGATGTAATTTCCCATTTTCATAAAGATGAAAATATCCGGATTGGTTAAACACGGCATAAGTACTTGAAGAAAGAACTGATGAACCATTCATTCCACCTTTCATGGCTTCAGGACCATCATTTGGAATTTGGTAAGAAAACGTTCTTTGACCTGATTCGAAATCAAATAGCTCGTATTTGTTGATTAACTCATTGACAAAAAATTTATTTCTGTTATCATTTACTGTTTTATTAATTTTTAGAATATTGCTGTCATTTGGTTTGAAAATAACCACATACCCATTTTCAAGTTCTGATAGATTTGCAGTCTTTATCAAGGATTCTTTCTCGGAACAAAATGAAAATAGAATAAGCATTGAGAGGAAAATGAGTTTTTTCATGGCTGAGTGGTATTAAGTAAAAATAATTTTTAAATATATAGTTTTAAAAACAAACGCACAAAAAAACACCCTAAGATTTATTTCTTAGGGTGTTTTGTTTTTATTGATATTGCTTTTGGTTACTAACCGATATTTAGTTCAACCCCATTCGGGGTTGTCCTATCCATCTCTTACTTTGATCCCCGGGTAGCAACCCGGGGCTAATTAAGGTTTAACCCTGCCTACAGCAGGCGGGCACTTCGTGGTTGTTATTCTTAGATTCAAGATTTAAGATAACCTGTTTTTAAGATTAAGCTTTATTTTTACCTGCACCCAAATATATCGCCGAAGGCTTATATCTATGTATATCGCGCAGTATATATCACTCTCTACCTCTCAAGATCTCGCGATGACAAAAACTTATCAGCTATCTATTTATCTTCACCAAGGAATGGATATTTGTAATCCACTGGAGATACGAAAGTTTCTTTGATTGTTCTAGGAGAAACCCATCTGAGCAAGTTGATCATGGAGCCTGCTTTGTCATTAGTTCCTGAAGCTCTTGCTCCTCCAAATGGCTGTTGACCTACCACAGCACCTGTTGGTTTGTCATTGATGTAGAAGTTGCCCGCTGCATTTCTCAATTTTTGAGTAGCCAATTCAATAGCATACCTGTCTGTTGAGAAAATTGCGCCAGTCAAGGCATAAGGAGAAGTTTGATCTACCAATTCCAATGCTTCTTCGAAATGCTCAGCATTGTACACATAGATCGTCAATACTGGACCGAAGATTTCTTCTTGCATGGTCGTGTACATCGGGTCTGTTACCACCAAGACAGTAGGTTCGATGAAGTAACCTTTAGATTTGTCGAAGTTTCCACCGGCGATCACTTCTACACCATCTGCTGCTTTGGCATCGGTGATGTATTTGGAGATCTTATCAAAAGCTTTCTCGTCAATGACTGCATTGATGAAGTTGGTAAAGTCTTCTGTTGGCCCCATTTTCATGGAAGCGAGGTCTTCAAGCAAGTATTTTTTTACATCACCCCATAGGTTGCTTGGAATGTAAGCTCTTGAAGCTGCCGAACACTTCTGTCCTTGGAACTCGAAGGCTCCTCTGGAAAGTCCCACGGCTACAGCTTTTGGATTGGCGGACTTGTGTGCGATTACAAAGTCTTTTCCACCTGTTTCTCCGACGATTCTTGGGTATGATTTGTATTTATAGATATTGTTACCGATGGTTTTCCAGATATTTTGGAATACGCCGGTGGAGCCTGTAAAGTGGATTCCCGCAAAATCAGGGTGATTGAATATCACTTCCCCAGTGGTAGGGCCATCTACATAGATCAAGTTGATCACACCATCAGGTACACCGGCTTCCTTGAATACATCCATCAAGACTTTGGCTGAGTAGATTTGCGTATAGGCAGGTTTCCAAACTACTGTATTGCCCATCATGGCAGCTGAAGTAGGTAGATTACCTGCGATGGCAGTAAAGTTGAATGGAGTCAATGCGAACACAAAACCTTCTAAAGGTCTTTGTTCTACTCTGTTCCATACTCCATCACCAGATACAGGTGGTTGCTGCCCATAGATCTCTGTCATGTATTTGACGTTGAATCTAAGGAAGTCGATAAACTCACAAGCTGAATCAATTTCTGCCTGGAAGGCATTTTTTGACTGCCCAAGCATGGTTGCTGCATTGATTTTTGCTCTGTAAGGACCAGCTAGTAGGTCAGCAGCTTTTAAGAAGATGGCGGCTCTTTGTTCCCATTCCATGGATTCCCAGGCTTCTTTTGCTCCCAAAGCAGCATTGATCGCTTGTTCTACATGAGATCTGTCACCTTCGTGAAAGTAACCCAGTACGTGCTGATGGTCGTGTGGGGGAGACATGGGCTTCTTTTTGCCTGTTCTCACTTCCTCAGAACCGATATACATCGGAACATCTACTTGCTGAGCTCTGAATTCTTTGAGTGTTTTTTGAAGTTCTATTCTTTCCGGTGAGCCCGGCGCATAAGATTTTACCGGTTCATTTTTAGGTTCCGGTACATTGAAAAAACCTTTAAGCATATGATTTGAGTTTATGTGATTTCTGAATGTGACAAATATAAGCAATGTGGCTTGGAATGCCTTTTTTATAGGGTTCTTTTATCTCGCTTGTAAATTCTATGAAATAGACGGTCATGTTTTATAATTAACTCTTTGACATAAAACATGAATTTATCAGAAATAGGAGGGAGTTTGTAGAATATTTATTTAGTTTTACTCCCATGTATTTAAGGAAGGTTTTATTGTTAGTCTCGGTTTTTATTTTTTCATGGCCATTGTCTGGAATCAGTCAAAATGACTCGAAAAGAGAGGCGATTTATCTAGAAGGGTTGGGGTCTGGAATTATTTACTCTTTCAACTATGATTGGAGATTCAAAGATCAAGCTAATGGATTAGGAGCTAAAGTTGGCTTGGGATATACCGCGATAGATGGTGTAAGGGTTACTACAATTCCTTTTGCGGCCAATTATTTACTAGGAAAGCGAAAGGGCTTTTTGGAACTTGGCTTAGGTGCCACTGTGGTTTTATTGGCACAAACCAATGCATCTGCCGCAAGTTCAGACCCTCGATTTTCAGGCAGTGGATTGATTTTCAATGGAATTGTTGGATTTAGAAGGGTAAGCTCTTCTGGTTTTTTGTGGAGAGCAGGTTTTACTCCGTTTTTTACTGGCGATCCTGCCGAACTTTTCGTTCCACAGATTTCGATTGGATATGCATTTTAGAGAAAAATACCAGCTTTCGGGCCAATAAAAATTCCTCTTGTATTGAGCTTGCTATCTAAAAAGAGACCTCCCTCTATGCCTAGATGGACTTTATTGGCCAAGATTTTCTTTATACTGTAGGTTACTGGGAAATGAAGACCCACTTTGGTATCTCTTACCCAAGATAACCCAGTGTAAAGTCCTCTTTCTTCATCAAAATTTTGTGCTGCATAATATTCGTCTTTTTCTACAAACCCACCAAGTCCAAGTCCAACACTTCCTTCTAATTTTAGAGGGAGCTTTACTTTTCTTCTAAATGTAAAATATAGATGGTCAGTAATCACTGTTGCAGAGGTGATAAAGTTTCCAAAAGAAAGTGGTGTATTTGCTAAAGATGCTTTTTCATAGTTAAATACCGAATGATTGATGGCTGTGCCCATTTCCCAATTGTCATTTATTTGAAATAACATACCAAAATTCATATTGAAGCCCATTTTTGGTAGTTCATATTCAACTTGGTTTGGTACTCTGTAACTCCCAAAACCAAGACTCAAATCTAAATTTTGAGCTGAACTACTTATCATCACGGCCTGGAATAAAAGGAAACATAAAAGATATTTTTTCATAGGAGGTAAAATTTAAAATCTAAAGCTAAACTCTGGGCCTACATGGAACCCCCCAAAAGTATAAAAAGGTGTAAGAAATGCACCTGTTTTTATCCCAATGATGATTTGGTCATTCAAAGGTTTGTTAAGATTCAATTCCAGAGGCATGGTGAAATCTCTTTTGAAATCTTTTTTTCCAGATAAATAATTCTTTTCTCCTTCCCAGTGCTCCAAGAAGTAACCGATACCAGTTCCTGCATGAAACTCCCATTTATTTTTCAATTTGAATTTCCTTAAAAAAATAAAAGAAACGGCATTGAAGCTCACTCGAGACTTTTCCTTTCCGAAACGTTGACCATTGATTCTTTCCTCTGCTCCAGCTGGTGAAAAGTGAAATTTACCATGGAGATAATTTGAGGATAGGGAAAGTTTTTCATTGAAGTGGTAATTGAATTTGATTCCGGTGCTAGCTCCTACCTCTCCATCTACATAATACCAAAAATCTATTGGTGTAAAAACACCCCCATGGATTCCGATATCGTAGTGTTGGCTATATGCTGAAAAGGAAGTAAAAGAGAATAATAAAAATAGAACAATTAAATATTTTTTCATGTATTTGAACTTTATTGCTCTAAAACTAATGTAATTTTAGTTTTTTATCACAATAATTTCTCCAATTCTTTCAAATGCTTGATCGTATGAGTTGGCTTCATGTCAATTCCTTTGCCATGTGGGTCAAAATATACTTGATCAATATTTGCATTGATGGCACCGAGAATATCTGAATTAGGATTGTCTCCGATCATGATGACATCCTGATTATTGATTCCCAAGTTGTCTAGCGCATATTGGAAGATTCTCGGGTCAGGCTTTTTGTGACCCGTAGTCTCTGAAGTGACGATCAGCTCAAAGTAAGGGCTCAGTCCAGATGCATTCAATTTTTTGGATTGGCTTTCATTGAAGCCATTGGTAATGATGTGCATGGGATATTTTGGCTTGAGGTAGTCCAAAATCTCCAAAGCATATGGGAAAAGGTATTGCTTGGTAGACGTCCTATGCATGAAGTCAGGCTCAAGCCCAACAGGTACTGAGTCGGGGTCTACACCAGCATTCTCGAAGACCAGCTTGAACCTCGTGGCTCTAAGTCCCTCTTTGTCGATCTTACCGACATCATAGAGTGCCCAAAGTTTGAAGTTGACATTGTAGAAGGCTTGAATAAAATCTTGCGGACCAGCGATGCCCAACTTTGCCAATTGGAATACATCATAGAGTTCAGAAAGTGATTCTTGGACATTGCGGTCATAGTCCCAGAGCGTATGGTCTAGGTCGAAGAAGATGTGTTGGTATTTTTTCACTGGATTTACTTGCGGTAGGGATTGTTTTGGATCTTGTTGATGGCCAACTCCCGGTTTGAAAATAGGATATGATACACTTCCTGATCTTTGATCAGGTTGATGTCTTTTTGTATAAACTTAAAAACTTGCTGAATGATTTCTATGGCTTCGTCTAAGATGTAATAAAAAGTCCACTGGTCTACTCTTCGGCTGCCGACTAGACCTGCATTTTTGAGGTATATCAAGTGGCGGCTGGTTTTGGTTTGGGTAAAATCAAGGATATGCTCCAAATCAGAGATTGAAAGCTCTTTGTTTTGCATTAGCAAATGGAGTATTCTCACCCTAGGCTCTTCCGAGAGTGCCTTGAAAATCCGCATCCCGTAGCTCAAGCTGATATTCTTAAGTCTCATTAATAACTTTTAACAGAGAAATTCGGTTTGAAATTAAGTAAATCAGCCGAAAATAGGCTAATATTATACCGTGGTTTAAACTTAGCCTATTTCAGGTCGTAAATAAAATAAAACGATAAAATTTGGACTCAATTATAAAAAATATAGCCTCTTTTCTTATTTTGTTTTGTTTGGTCTTAGTATTCAAGCCTACCCAAGCGCAAGACCAACAGGAGAGAAAAGTCATCCAACTGTCTGGAATCATCCTCAATGCCGATAGTACCGACGCAGTACCCGGAGTCAATGTTTATGTGCCCAAAAAGGGTAGAGGAACAAGTTCTGGTCGATTTGGGTATTTCTCCATGCCAGTATTAGAAGGTGATTCAGTGGTTTTTAGTTTTATAGGTTTGAAAAGACAGGTATTCAGTGTGCCAGATAATGTAGCAGATGACAAAATCAGTTTGATCGTCACCATGCAAGAAGACGAAATTGCCCTTGCTGAAATCGAGGTCATGCCCTATCCATCCGAGGATGAATTCAAAAGAGCGATATTGGCGATGAATTATGATGCGCCGATGACTGTAGATACCAGGGGAAGCTTGAGTCCAGAGACCTTGCTTCGCTATGCAGAGAATATGCCAGCATCGGGTAATGAAAACTTCCGTGGATTCCAACAAGGTCAAATTATGCAAATCCAAGACCGGTACGGCCCTAGACCTTTCAGGTTGCTAGATCCATTTGCTTGGTCACAGTTTATTCAGTCGATCAAGAGAGGGGATTTGAAGAAAAAGGATTGAGGAAAGGATGATTGAGGAATTTAAAGGATGAGGGATGAAGGATGAAAAGGTGGGATTGTAAATTTTAGATTGAAGAGATGATGCAATCAGCTCCGAAGTACCTGTCTACTGCAGGTAAGGTTGAATCTTGAATAACTTGCTGTGGTGGAGAGCTGGGCTTCAACTTGGAGGTGAAGTTTGATGACGTTGACAATAACCCCGAATGGGCCTGCCTGGCGTCAGACAGGGTTAAACTTTCAATACTTGTCCGCCGTGGCGGAGCCCCGTATGAAATGCGGGGAATAAAGATAGTAGGTGTAAATACAACAACCCCGAAGGGGTTGAACTTCTTAATTTCAAAAAGAAAAGTATTAACTATTATTAGGTGACAAGGATGAAGGAGGGTGATTGAGCTTTTTGAATATCATTAATATTAGATTAAAAAAACCGCTGAATGATTAAGATTCAGCGGTTTTTGTTTTTATGCAGGGTAGCAACTAGCACTTGACTCAGATGGAAGATTTTATCCAAACTAAATCTGGGTAATCTGCGAAATCTGTGAGCTATTTACTCCATTGACTTCATTAGCTTCTGCAAAATCCCTTCTTCTTGCATGACCTTCTCAATATCAGCTACGCTGCGAGGAACAAATTCACTTAAGTTTTCATGGCCATTCTCGGTGATCAGGATATTGTCTTCGATTCGAATACCTATTCCCCACCATTTCGGATCGCAATCGGAGCCTTCGGGGATGTAGATGCCTGGCTCAATTGTGAATACCATGCCAGGTTCTAGTGGGCCATAGCCACCACGGTCATGCACATCTAGCCCCAAATGATGACTTACTCCATGCGGGAGATATCTGTGGTTTTGTCCTTTTTTGATAATGCCTAGGTCAGCAAGTCCTGCATCGATGATTTCCTTTGATATCTGACCTAAAGTCCTGAAATCAGCACCGGGCTTGCTGGCTTTGGTGGATTCTTCTAGTGCCTTGAGGACGATTTCATATATGGCTTTTTCTTCAGGAGAGAATTTGCCTTTTACTGGGACTGTTCGGGTGATATCACCGGAGTAGCCTCTGTACTCTGCCCCAATGTCCATCAGGATTACACCTTCTTGCAAGTCTCTTACGCTATTGTACACATAATGGAGGATAGTAGAATTATTGCCAGCTCCAGCGATGGAACCATAGCCAACGTATTCTGCTCCCATGGCTTTGTGTACAAATTCATGCACACCTTGGATAGCTCTTTCGGAAACTCC
The DNA here is from genome assembly GCF_900156785.1 of Belliella pelovolcani. Taxonomy (GTDB): domain Bacteria; phylum Bacteroidota; class Bacteroidia; order Cytophagales; family Cyclobacteriaceae; genus Belliella; species Belliella pelovolcani. The sequence goes on from NZ_FTOP01000005.1 coordinate 174,008, forward strand.
CGGTTTGATGGATTTAAAGGATTCGATGTGGCCATGGCCTGAAATGGCTACTGCTTTCCTTAAGATTTCAATTTCTTCGGCAGTTTTGATGCCGCGCATTTGATTCATGATTTGACTCAAAATCTGGTCTGCAGGTCTAGCAGGGCTTGGGTTTACTGCTTTGAAAGCATCCACCATTGCCCTGAGCGTGGCATTGTGTCTACCACCTTCTATCTCAGGTAGATTGAAAGAAAGTGTCTGTGAAAACTTGTCAAAATCTACCGCTGGTTTTTTCAAAAAGTCTGTATTCAAATAGGTGTGTTTGATTTTGAGTTTGTCTTTTACACCTTCGATACCCAAGCGCTCTCCGTCCCATTGCTCTCTACTGGGATCTCTTGGTTGTACAAAGATCATTTCAGAAACCATTTCCCCAGCGATATTTTGAGGGGTTTTGAAAATAATCAAAGCAGCATTTGGCTCTCTGAAACCTGTCAAGTAATAGAAGTCAGAATTGGGTCTGTATTCAAATTCAGTGTCGTTTGACCTGTTCTTGACAGGATTGTTGAAAAATACTGCTACAGCATTTTCAGGCATCTTTTCGCGAAGCAAGTCTCTTCGACCTTGATGGAATTCAGGGCTCAGTCCATCATCAAACCAAGATTGTGCGAAGCTTGGTATAGAGAAAGCCAGAGAAATCAGGATGCAAAATGATAAATAAAGCGTATTTCGTTTCATTTTTTGGTTTTTAGCTATAATGGAAATGAAATATACGCTTGATTTATCAAAAAGAGGAAGCCACTGGTCAAAAATTGAGTTTAGGCTCCGAATTCTTGAAAATATTCACACTTATTTTTTCTTCATTTCTAGTTAATGTAGTAGGTACAAAAGGACCTTCTATATGATGAGGGCCAGACTTGTACTCTTTTTTTTCATGAAGTAAAAGTCCTTGTAAGATTAGTTCACTGAATAATTCTGTTTCATTCGGGAAATGTTTTACTTCTTTTGAGTTAACTGAAAATGAGGCTTTTCTCATAAAATAAAAGATATTCAAATTGTCTCCAGATGGATAATCCGCTTGTATGGTATTTAATTCTTTTTTCACCTCAATATATTTTTTCTGGTAATAATCGTGTGTGGTAAGTTTTACGAGGTACTCTGGCTTTTTCAATAATCCTTTAGATTCGATCTCTATGACTTGATAGAGAGCAAAGTCCTCTTTTGAATAGTTTCCTATCTCAGAGCCGATTTCAACATCATCAATTTCATAATCTATTTTTTTGCTTTCTTGCCAATAGTCCCAAACTTCTGCTTTGATGGATTTCTTAGTGATAGGTCTACTATAGTGAAAGGTAACATTAATTTTATCCGATGCCTGATATAGTTCCATAAGCTTTGGAAATGTTTCGGGACTTAGAAATGGAAATTCACTGACATTTTCTCTTTCTTCCTCACTCATTTGATCATAAGCTGATTTCAAGTTTTGAATATCTAGGTTTTTCAATTCCAGTACATAAGGGTCATTATATTTCAAAGCCTCTTTTATTGTGCGCTCGTATTTTTCAGAAGAGGGGTCAAACGTCAGCATATGGGACATTTGAAAACTTGGCACTGAAGAGGTAAAGCAAAGAAGCACAATCATGCTCAAGGCAGCAGTGCAGGATCTGAGAAAAATGGATTTTACTTTATCTGTTTTGATAGTCATCATTTTCAATCTGTTTTTGGTGATGGAATAATTGATATAACTGCTCAAACTGAATGCAGTTGACTGCTGGGCTATTTTGGAGAGCAGAAGCAATTGATAGGAATTTTCATTGTTTAATTGATCATTCACTGCTTTGTCAGCAAGGTATTCATGATTCAGTTGTATGACCTTTTTGTAAAGCCAAATGGCAGGATTAAACCAAAAGACGATTTTTAGCGCCTCAACAAACAGTATATCAAGACTGTGTTTTTGTTTGATATGAGCCATTTCATGGATATAGATTTCCTTTTCCAAAGTCTTTTCTTGAAAAGTCTTTTTAGGAACAAAGAAATAGTTTAAAAAGACAAAGGGAAGTGTATCCTTTTCTAGTAAAACATAATTTAAGCCTTTTTCTTTGATGTGTTCATTGGATTGGATAAGCCGTGATAAGCTTAAGATTTTGATCAGAAAAATTAAGAAGAAAATGGAGGCGCCTGTGAAATAGCTAAGCTTTAAAATGCTTGTTAAGCTGAAATAGGATTTTTTATTAAGTTGAGTGGGGGCGCTTTGCTTGGTTGTATTTGGCGCGGCTTTATCGAGGGTTAATGATTCGGTTTTGGCTGAGACTATGGCTTCATCCAAAAGGCCCTGTTCTGATTGAAATATTTTCTCGAGGTTCTTATTGATATCTGGAAGCTTGAGGATATTTATTGGCAGTATGATAATTGATGCAGTCAAAGAGAAAACAAGACTCAACAATAAATAAAACCTATTGAACTGGAAAGTATTAATCTTGGCAAGGAACAGCTGGTATATCATTAGGAAAAGCGTCATCAATACCGCTGCTTTGATGAGGTAGAGCATCATGATTTCTTGGATTTAATTTGTTCATCAATGATTGATTTGAGCGACTCCAATTGTTTCTCCGAAAGATTAGTTTCTGTGGTAAAAAACGATGCAAATTGCGATGGGGAGTCATTGAAAAAGTTTTTTATTAACAAGTTTAATTTGGAGCCAAAATAATCTGATTTGGCAATCAAAGGATAATATTCCCTAGAATTGCCAAACACTTTGAATGCGATAGCTTGTTTTTCTTGCAACCTTTTGAGCAGGGTGGCAATGGTCGTATTGGCCGGCTTCGGTTCATCATAAGCTTCTAAAATATCCTTCATAAATACTTTTTCTTTTTGCCAGATGATATTCATAAGCTGTTCTTCTGCATTTGATAGGTTCATATTCTGTATGTGTAGAGGTTATTCTACAAATATAGAAGCATTATTTGAATATCAAAAGATTAGGTGATTATATTATTTAGTTTAAGACTTTTATTAATACCAATAATCCAGTATTTCCTTTATTTAATAAAATGGTGACTTTGACTTCATATTGAATCCTTATCTTTGCATCTGGAATAATCAAAATCAAATCATCATGTTAAAAAATTTGCTCGTAGCGATCCTAAGTTTTCTGTTTTTAATGCCTGTACAGGCTCAAGTATCCTCCAAAGAGAATAAGCCAAAGCTGGTTGTAGGTATTGTAGTGGATCAGATGCGTCAGGAGTATTTTTATAAATTCCAAGAAAGGTACACTGAGGGAGGATTTAAGCGCTTGATGAATGATGGTTTCATGATGACCAATGGTCATTATAATTATATTCCTACTTACACTGGCCCAGGGCATGCGTCTGTTTATACAGGAGCAACTCCAGCGACACATGGCATCATCGCAAACAATTGGTATGTGAGGAGTTTGGGGAGAAGTATCTATTGTGCGGAGGACAGCACTGTGACTGCGGTAGGCGGTACAGCAGGTAATGGCAAGATCTCCCCTAGAAACATGTACTCCACTACCATTACAGATGAGCTCAGATTTGCCACCAATAAAAGATCCAAGGTAGTGGGTATTGCAATCAAGGATAGAGGTGCTTCGCTTCCAGCGGGACATTTGGGCGATGCTTATTGGTTTGATAGTAAGGTTGGGGAGTTTATGACATCGAGTTATTATTATGAAGAACTCCCAGCTTGGGTCAAGGCTTTCAATGCTAAAAAATTGGCGGAGAAGTATCTTTCAGGTACATGGGAGCCACTTTTCCCAATAGAGACGTATGTGCAAAGTATTGCAGATGACAATGATTTTGAAGGGCCTTTTATAGGAAAGGATAATACGGCTTTTCCTTATGACCTGAAGGCATTGATGGAAAATAATGGGGAGTATGGCCTGATTTCTACTACTCCATTTGGCAACACGCTCACATTAGACATGGCTTATGCGGCCATTGAGGGAGAACAGTTGGGCAAAAGAGGGGAGACAGACTTCCTGGCCGTGAGTTTTTCATCTCCAGATTACATTGGTCATAGATTTGGCCCTACAGCAGTAGAGTTGGAAGATAACTACCTCAGGTTGGATAGAGAGTTGGAGGCTTTTTTTAAGTATTTAGATGAGGAATATGGAATTGGTGAATATTTGGTGTTTTTGACAGCAGACCATGCGGTGGCAGATATTGTGGATTATATGAAATCTGAGCAAGTACCTGCTGGAAATTTCAACAACAGATTTATCCTGACGCAGATGCGAGGTTTTACTTCACAGAAGTTTGGAGAGGGCAATTGGATCTCCAGCTTTTCCAACGAGCAAGTATTTATCAACCATGAATTGGCCAAGGAGAAAGGAGTAAGTGTAGAAGTGATCCAAAGAGCATTGGCTGACTTCTTACTTGGTTTTGAAGGAATCAAGGAAGTGTATACCGCTACAGATATGAGGATTCATGAATACACCCAAGGCAAAAAGTCACTTCTCCAGATGGGCTACAATCATAAGGCTTCCGGAGACTTGCTTTTGATCTTGGAACCAGCTTGGTTGAGCAGTTCCTACAAAGGAACCACCCATGGTACAGGCTACACATATGATACCCACGTGCCGATTGTGTTTATGGGCTGGAATATCAAGCCAGGCAAAAGTTCAAGATATGCGACCGTCACAGATATCGCGCCTACACTTTCCATCATGCTCGGCACTCGACTTCCAAATGGCGCCACAGGTCAGCCGATAGGGGAGATTTTGGATTAAGAGGTTAGTTATTTGTTGATTGAGTTAATTGGGGGATAAGAGAGAGAAGAGTTTATGATTGGCTATTGTGGTAAATGAGAAGAGCGTAAGAATCAAGAGAAAAGAGTCAAGAACAAAGTGAAGAAAATAATCAGAAACCGTTTTTCCTTAGGGATGAGCGGTTTTTTGTTGGAGATGATTTTTGCAATTGTAATGCGATACCATTAGGCTTTATAGCTTGTATGGGATCTTTAGGGAATACTTGAAGTATTACACTAGTCTTAAGTCTTTTAGTACTCATATTTTTACTAGATTAAGTATGGATTTGACATGTATCTGATATGGATTAGATACGGAGTTGATGTTTGTTTATTATCAATAATAACCAGTCCAACCTGTTTTATTCGATCTAATTAGATACTCTCCTAAAATTCAAGATAATTCGAACAACTTATCTAATCCTTTCAAATACCCATAAAAAATTGAGCCGATTAAAAGAATTAATCGGCTCAAATGCATTGTTGAAATTTTACTCTGTCCAGCTCATTGGGTAATTTGGATCGACGAATTCTAGACCTTGGGTGGTGACAAACATGGGTTTAAAGGTATCTAGCATGACGGCTAATTCTTCAGTAGCTTTTGCTCCGATTGATTTTTCGACGGTGCCCGGATGTGGCCCATGTGGTAATCCTCCCATGTGAAGTGTAAATGAACCTCTATCGATTCCTTTTCTACTCATAAATTCACCTTCTGCATAATACAAGATCTCGTCAGAGTCTATATTGCTATGATTGTATGGGGCTGGAATGGCCAATGGATGGTAGTCAAACAACCTAGGAACAAAAGAACAAATCACAAATCCCCAAGCTTGGAAGGTCTGATGTACTGGCGGTGGCTGATGAATCCTTCCCGTAATCGGTTCGAAGTCATGTATCGAAAGGGCATAAGGATAAAGGTATCCATCCCATCCTACGATGTCCAATGGGCTGTGGCCATAAGTATAGGGATGCAACATGCCCTGTTTTTTGATCTGAACGAGGTATTCTCCCTTCTCACTCTCCGTATACATTTCGTGGGGAGGGCGGATATCTCGCTCGCAATATGGAGAATGCTCTAGCAGCTGTCCCACTTCATTTCTGTATCTTTTGACAGTCTCGATCGGGCCTTTGGACTCTATGACCAAGAGTCTTATTGGGCCTTCTTCTTTGAATTCAAATCTATAAATAGTAGTTCTCGGAATCACAATGTAGTCTCCCTGCCTCACTTCCAGTTTTCCAAATTGGGAATACATCACACCTTCTCCATCGTGGATGTAAAGCAACTCATCTCCATCAGCATTTTTGAAAAAGTAATCCATCTTTCTTTGTTCTGGAGAGCAAATGCCCATCATGACATCATTGTTCATCATCAGCATTTTTCTGGCGCTCAGATAGTCTTTGCCAGTAGTGCTTACACCTGCTGTCTTGAGATGGGTTTGGTTGAGCCCATGTTCTTTGGCGATTTTCCAGTCATAAGGAGTGGGTTTGCCGATCTTCTGAACATTATTGGGATTGTGGATATGGTATAAATTGGAGTAGATGCCTGAAAAACCCTTCGAGCTGACCAATTCTTCTTTGTAGAGGCTACCGTCTGGCTGCCTGAATTGTGTGTGCCTTTTTGGAGGGATATTTCCAAGTCTATGATAATATGCCATTTTTTCTTGGGTTTATATTTGTATCCAAATTTAAGGAAATATGCTTAGGAGAGGTTATGGTGTTGGTTGAAATTTTGATTTGGGGGTGTAGTTATAAGGTCGTGAAGGTTGAAAAGTTTTAAAGTTGTTGGACACAGAGGCTTTTTTGATTTTCGATTTGATTTTCCTTTGTTGCTTTGTGAATTGAAATTGATGCATCAGTCGGAAAAAAATAGGCCCAGTTTTACTGGGCTTATTTTATTGTTTTATCTGATCCTTTTCGGATTCTTCTTCTTTTTCTTTGCCAAAGAGCATTTTGGTTAGTTCTTCTTTGGCTGCACCAGTTTTTTGCTGGATTTTACCGAGTAATTGATCTTCTTGCCCTTCTGCATAAGCCAAATCATCATCGGTCAATTCCCCATATCTTTCCTTCAATTTACCTTTCAACTCATTCCAGTTTCCTTTGATTTTCAATTCTAAAGACATAACAATTTATTGGTTTTAGTTTAAAATATATTTCGGCTTAATAGGAGCAAGGACCATTCCAAAGACCCGGTAGTTAGAATTTAATTGCTTAAAAAGTCGATTAACTGTGTTTGGGGAGCATCATTTATTAAATTTGTTTTCATTTTTATCATAAGTCATGAACAATACCACTTTCATCAACCCTTCTGAGGTTTTAACGCAGTTTTTCGGCTACTCAGCCTTTAGGGGCAATCAGCAGGCTATCATTGACTCGGTACTCAATAAGAAAGATACCATCGTCTTGATGCCAACAGGTGGAGGAAAATCTGTATGTTATCAGGTGCCTGCGATGATGTACGAGGGCTTGACTTTGGTGATTTCTCCATTGATTTCCCTGATGAAGGATCAAGTGGATGCCTTGAATGCGAATGGTATTCCTGCTGCATTTCTCAATTCATCCCAAAGTCAGAGTGAACAGCGATTTATTTCTTCCCAAATTGAATCGGGGAAAATCAAGCTATTATACATTGCCCCTGAGCGCTTGTATAGAGGGGATTATCCTTTGATCGATTTTTTGAAGACGGTGAACTTATCCTTAGTTGCCATCGATGAAGCCCACTGCGTTTCCCAGTGGGGTCATGATTTCCGGCCTGAGTATTTGAAAATTGGCGAATTGAGAAAATCATTTCCTCAGATACCCTTTATCGCCTTGACAGCTACAGCAGACAAGTTGACGAGAAAGGATATCGCTGATAAATTGGGTTTGAAATCGTATCAGTGGTTTATTTCATCTTTTGATAGGAGTAATATTACTTATCGGGTTACCGCGAAGCGAGATGCGATGGGCAAATTACTGGAGTTTCTTGATTTTCATAAGAAAGACTCAGGAGTGATCTATTGTCTTTCTAGGAAAAATGTAGAGGAAACTGCTGCCGAATTGCAAGCAAGAGGTTTGTCTGCATTGCCTTATCATGCTGGATTGCCCAGGGAAGAGCGGGAGAAAAATCAAGAGCTTTTTATCAAAGATGAAGTCAAGATCATGGTGGCTACCATAGCTTTTGGAATGGGGATAGATAAGTCCAATGTTCGCTTTGTGGTTCACATGAATATGCCTCAGAATATCGAAGGCTATTACCAAGAGACTGGCAGGGCAGGTCGTGATGGATTGCCCAGTGATGCATTGTTGTTTTATTCGGCACAGGATGCCATCACATTGGGAAGAATGCTCGATCAAGCCGAAAATCAGCAGTTTGTCGATGTGATGCAAGACAAGTTGGAGAAAATGAAAGCTTTCTGTCAGACCAGAGTCTGTAGAAGGAAGTATTTGCTCAACTATTTTGGGGAAAACCATTCCGGGGATTGTGGCAATTGTGATATTTGCTTCCAGAAAGGCAAGCGTCAGGATATGACGATTCCAGCGCAGATGTTGCTCTCGGCTATTGTGAGACTCAAAGAGAATTATGGTATTGGCCATGTACTATTGGTACTCCGTGGCTCAAAGTCTAGTAAGCTGACTGAAGAGCATCAGGCACTCAGTGTATATGGGATAGGCAAGGATAGACCAGAGGCGTTTTGGAAAAACCTTTGCGATAAATTGATTCAAGAAGGATACTTGGCTGAGGCTGGTACACAGTTTCCTACGCTCAAGTTGACAGAATTTGCTTGGCAAAAGCTCAAATCCAAAGAGAAGATTCTGCTACCTATGGAAGAGTCTCTATCCGAGGTGTCCAATAAGCCACAAGCACATCATGAAGGCTTGCTGGATGAGTTGAAAGCCTTGCGGTTTGCCATAGCACAGAAGAGCGGAGTGCCTCCTTACGTGGTTTTTGCAGATAATGCCCTGCTAGAAATGGCTACCTATCTTCCAATGGACGAGCCATCATTCTTGACCATATCAGGGGTGGGTCATGTCAAGGCGCAGAGTTATGGAGATGACTTTATGAAGGTCATCAAAGCATATACTGCTGAGCATAAGTTGACACCTCAGAGAAAAATTCAAACCAGCAGGGTCAAGCCAGCGAGGAGTTCGGCCTCGGAATCCATTACACTGAAACTGTTCAAGGAAGGAAGAAACATCTTTCAAATCGCCAATGAAAGAGGGATGACCCCTCAGACCGTGGAGGAGCACTTGGTCAATATGGTGAAGAAAAAGCAAGTAGAGGCAGAAGCATTTTTGTCCAAGGATGATGTCCTTAATATACGACTGGCCTATAGGCGCCAAGATTCACATTTTCTCAAGCCTCTGAAAGAACATTTTGGTGAGCGATACTCTTATTTCCAATTGAAGGTAGCCTTGGCAGAGGAGAGGTAGGGGGATTATAATATTGAAAAATTTAAGAGTGGAAGATTAGTAATTGCAAAGCTCAAGATTTTAGATTTTTATTTGAGATGGAATTATAGCATTCTTCCGAAGTACCCTTAAGCTTACGGTTTATTAGAGCTGTTTCTTTTTCTGAAAGCTTATGATTCAAAGCCAAAATCTATAATTCTACGATGCTACCTAAAGTAATCTAAAGTCTAAATTCTATGTCTCGTCCTGAAAATACTTGACACTTTTCCTATTGATTAAAGAAGTTCAACCCACTTCGGGGTTGTTGTCTCCTGTATCATCATTAATCCCCGGGTTGCGACCCGGGGCTATTTAAAGTTTAACCCCATTGGGGTTAATGCATTTAAATTCTACAATCTGAAATCTGAAATCTAAAATCACCTTCCTTCTTCCAATGCCAAATTCTTGTCTTATTTTTACGTTGTAATCCAACCACATACATGGCGCAATCATTTTCTTTTTGGAGTTTGTTCAAAATCAGCCGTCCGGCTAATTTGATCATTGTTGCTTTTGCGCAACTCATGACCGCGTATTTTTTGGTAGAGACAAGTAGGCAGGGTTTGCCTGTGCTTCAGGATATCAATTTATATTTATTGGTTTTGTCTACGGTGATCATTACCGCCTCTGGCTATATGATCAATGATTACTATGATGTAAAAATTGATTATATCAATAAGCCAAATGAAGTGATTATCGGAAAGGGTATGAAGCGACGGATGGTGATTTTTTTTCACACGGTATTGAATTTCACTGGTATTGGGATTGCTTGGTATGTAAGTCCTCGGGTAGGAGTGATTACTTTTGTTTCGGCTTTCCTACTTTGGCTTTATAGCAATCAGCTGAAGCGTTTGCCATTTATAGGCAATTTTGTGGTGGCATTATTGACAGGTGTAGCGATTTGGATTGTGGGGTATTACTATCAGCAATCAGAATTGCTTGTGTTGACCTATGCGATTTTTGCTTTTTTTATCAACTTGATTCGTGAGATTATCAAGGATATAGAAGATAGGCAAGGAGATAGGAAGCATGGTTGTAAGACATTACCTATTGTGCTTGGGTTTCGGAATACCAAAAGGGTGATTTTTGTGATCGCTGTAGCTTTTGTTTGTGCTATTCTTACGGTCACTTTCAAGATCAACAATGCTTCCCTATTCTATTATTTTGGAGGGCTAAGTTTCTTATTCTTTTTGTTTATGTATAAGATTTACATTGCTGATCGCAAGGAGCACTTTACACAGTTGAGTATTTTGTCAAAGCTGCTGATGCTGACGGGGATTATCAGCATGGGGCTTTTATAGTACGCTTTTTCAGTTGATGGAACGATGTTAGAACGCGGATGACGCGGATTGGGCGGATGGTCGCGGATGTTTTGGGGTAAAAGGAAGGAGATTAATTAGCTAAGTGCTTACATTTTTGACTTTGTTAGGATAGTTGATTAAAACCATTTTTCAATTTCCTTGTCTAAATCATTTTCAGAAATGACATTTTCATTTTTTGAGTCATCAATCCCTGCTTCAATTTTTTGGATGATTATTAATTGACCGACTAGGTCATCTAAAGTAAATTCTTCTGGAAGGTTCTCTAGTTGTTTTTTTACCTGAGTTTTAGTGAGCATGATGAGTTTTTTTGTTTCAATTTACAACTATTTTAAAAAGAAAGGGACTCTCACTCTTTTTAATTTTATTGATAAGTAGTGCTGAATTGAGATTAATTGGTTTGTTGCAATAAAACGCTGAAGCTGTCCCAAGCATCGGAATTACGTGGATGGAACACGGATGACGCGTATTTGGCGGATGGTCGCGGATAGAGATTGATTTTAAATCTGTGGCTATCCGTCAGACCTGCGACATCCGCGTTCTATCAGAAATGTCCTAATCCTTTTGAGAATTGATCAGATAAGGGGTCTTTCCATCTGTGATGATAATTTTGGTATTGGGTGAGTTGGCTAGTTCACGGAAAGCCTCTATACTTCTGAGTTCGATGATTTCTCTCACTAGTCCTTCGGCCAAGATCATCTGGGCGTTACGTGTTCCTTCTGCTTCTATGCGTCTTCTTTCAGCCTCCTGTCTTTCCCTGTCTAATACATATTGCATTTGTTGTGCCTCTTGCTCAGCTTGTAGCTTTCGCTCAATGGCACGACTCAATTCCAGCGGGAGTTGGATGCTTTTCATCAGTACCCTTTCGATCACAAAACCTCTTTCTAGTAGAGATTCGTCCATACGTTCTTTGATTTCATTTTCGATCTTACTTCGCATACCAGAGTGCATGTCTTTGGCCATGTATTGGGCGGTGACATCTGCTGCGGCAGATCGGAATACATTCATGATCAACACTCGCTCGTAGTTTTCTCCTATGTCTTCGAGGATGAATGGTACTTTATTTTTCTGTATGTTATAAAGAATGGAAATTTCAGATTCGATGGTCAATCCCTCTTTGCTCGGGAGATTGAGTTTGACTTCTTGATTGACTGTTTGAATAGGAACTTTTATTACCCTTGTTGTAAATGGGTTGAAGCCAACTAGACCTGCATCGGCGATATTTTCGTTGAGTTTACCAAATTTTCGTTTGACACCTACTTCACCTTGGCGAACGACGGTACAAGAGCTGATTAGAATCGCTAGAATGGATAAAAACAGAATATTTCTCATATATTTTTGGATTAGTTTCAGCTAACTTAACGAGAGAATACTTACCTAAGGTTGTCTATTCAAGGGCTTATCATTGAAATTCTTTTTAATAAATCAGTATTTTTGGATTCTCAAATAAACAGCCCCCTCAATTGAAGAATATAGCCATACTTGCATCAGGAAGCGGTAGCAATGCCGAGAAAATCATGGAGTACTTCAAAGGATCTGCCAAAGCCCGAGTGGTCTTGGTAGCCTCAAACAAAACGGATGCTTTTGTACTACGAAGAGCCAGCAAGTTTGGTGTTCCTACTTTTACTTTTTCTAAATCTGACTTGACAGCAGGAGTTTTGACTGAAAAACTTAAAGTGCTGCATGTCGATTTGGTAGTGCTTGCTGGATTTTTGTTGAAGATTCCAGACAATTTGATCCAAGCTTTTCCCGAGCGGATTGTAAATATTCATCCTGCTTTGCTTCCTAAATATGGGGGTAAGGGGATGTATGGCATGCATGTGCATCAGGCCGTGAAAGATGCGGGAGATCAAGAAACTGGCATCACCATCCACTTAGTCAACGAGAATTATGACGAGGGCAAGATTATTTTTCAAGCCGCAGTAGCAGTAGCTTCGACGGATAGTCCTGAAGCAATTGCGCAAAAAGTCCATTCACTAGAGCATAAATACTTCCCAAATGTGATAGAAAGCCTGCTTTAATCCCTTGGTTTTCCTACCTTTGCAACTTGAAAAATTATTCACCAAAATATAGCCACAGAAAGACAGCTAGTTCCTTGGTGTATTAGCTTCTCTCGTGGCAGTCACAAAAAAACATGGCTACCAAAAAAATCCAATCAGCTTTAATTTCAGTCTTTTACAAGGACAATCTCGAATCGATCATTGCTCAGCTCAAAGCGCAAGGCGTAACAATCTACTCTACAGGTGGAACCCAACAGTTTATTGAAGAGCAAGGAGCCGCAGTTGTTCCCGTGGAGGAATTGACTGGTTATCCTTCTATCTTTGGAGGGAGAGTAAAGACTTTACATCCAAAAATTTTTGGTGGAATTCTTCATAGAAGAGACCATGAAGGGGATATTTCACAAGCTAGAGAATTTGATATCCCTGCGATTGATTTAGTGATTGTTGATTTGTATCCATTTGAAGAGACTGTGGCATCTGGCGCTTCAGAGGCTGATGTGATTGAGAAAATTGATATTGGGGGCATTTCCTTGATCAGGGCAGCAGCCAAGAACTTCAAGGATGTAGTGATCATCGCATCCAAGGATCAATATGGAGAGTTGGAGGAGAGGTTGAAATCACAAGATGGCGCGACTACCCTGGAAGATAGAAGATATTTTGCTGCACAGGCCTTCCAAGTATCTTCCAATTATGATACCCATATTTTCAATTACTTCAATCAGACAGCAAATATCCCAGCATTGAAGGTGTCTGAAAACAAAGCCAAGGCCTTGAGGTATGGTGAAAACCCTCATCAGGCGGCTCATTTCTACGGAGATCTTGAGGCGCTTTTTGATCAATTGAATGGGAAAGAGCTTTCGTACAATAATTTGGTGGATGTAGATGCAGCAGTAGCCCTAATTGCTGAATTCAAAGGAGAGACAGCATTTGCGATCTTGAAGCATACCAATGCTTGTGGAGTAGCGATCGCTTCAAGTGTAAAGGAGGCATACCAAAAGGCCTTTGAAGCAGATACGACTTCTGCATTTGGAGGTGTATTGGTCACCAATCAAAACGTAGATTTGGCTGCTGCTGAGGAGATGAACAGTCTGTTCTTTGAAGTATTGATAGCGCCATCTTTTGATGCCGATGCGCTAGATTTATTGAAGGGAAAGAAAAACAGGATCCTCTTGAAGCAAAAAATGGATCTTCCTGGTACCAAGCAGATCAAAACTTTGCTCAATGGCATCATTGAGCAAGACAAGGATTTGCAAACCGAATCAAAAGCGGACTTTAAGGTAGCCACCAAAGTTGCACCTTCTGAGATGGAAATGGATGCTTTGGTTTTTGCAGCCAAGGTGTGCAAGCATACCAAATCTAATACGATCATATTGAGTAATAGCAATCAATTGTTTGCTTCGGGTGTGGGACAGACTTCAAGGGTTGATGCTTTGAGACAAGCGATAGAAAAAGCAAAGTCTTTTGGTTTTGACTTAAAAGGAGCTGTAATGGCTTCGGATGCGTTTTTCCCTTTTCCTGACTGTGTAGAGATTGCTTCAAAAGAGGGCATTACCGCGGTGGTTCAGCCTGGAGGATCTATCAAGGATCAAGATTCTATAGACTTCTGTGATGCAAATGGGATGAGTATGGTGATGACAGGTGTGAGGCACTTCAAGCATTGATTGAGTAGAAATGAAATGTAAAAAAAGAGGCCTGACAAATTGATGTACAGGCCTCTTTTTTGCTCAAATTCTTATACTTTAGGCTTGCTACGCACATTTATTACAAAAGTGAACTTGATAATATTACGAAAGATGAAATAACTAATTTACTTATTGAGTTATGCTTAAAATAAATCTACATTATTGCGCCTTAATTTTTTCACTTCATAAATTCTAAAAGCTAATTTGCAAACTTATCCTTTACTTTGTGATGTTAAGTGCTTAAATCTGCACAATGACTAATATTTAAACTATGGCACATCATTCTAAATTGAAAATATATAATACCCTTTCCAGACAGAAAGAAATTTTTGAACCGATCAATGCGCCCTTTGTAGGGATGTATGTATGTGGTCCTACTGTGTATGGAGATGCACATTTGGGTCATGGAAGGCCTGCGATTACATTTGATACAGTTTATCGCTACTTGAGTCACTTAGGTTATAAAGTACGATATGTCAGGAATATCACTGATGTGGGGCACTTGCAAGGTGACGCAGATGAAGGGGAAGACAAAATCGCCAAAAAAGCCAAGCTTGAGCAGCTTGAGCCCATGGAAGTAGCTCAGCAATACACGGATACTTACCACAGAGATATGCAGGCCTTGAATACCATCAAGCCGAGCATCGAGCCAAGAGCTACGGGACATATTCCAGAGCAGATAGCATTAGTGCAGGGGATTCTGGAAGAAGGTTTGGCTTACGAAGTCAATGGTTCAGTTTATTTTGATGTGTTGAAATACAACGAGACTCAGCAGTATGGGAAACTATCGGGCAGGGTATTAGAAGAGTTAGTGTCTGGGAGCAGAGAATTAGACGGACAGTCTGAGAAAAGGAATGCCGTAGATTTTGCACTTTGGAAAAATGCTGCTCCAGAGCATCTGATGAAGTGGGAATCTCCTTGGGGTATGGGCTTTCCTGGATGGCACCTTGAATGTACCGCGATGAGTTCTAAGTACCTTGGAAAGCATTTTGATATTCACGGTGGAGGGATGGACTTGATGTTTCCTCACCATGAATGTGAAATTGCCCAAGGAAATGCTTGCAACCATCAGGATCCAGCCAAATACTGGATGCACAACAATATGATCACGATCAATGGCCAGAAGATGGGGAAGTCGCTGGGTAATTTCATAACACTTCAGGAGTTATTCACAGGGAAGCACAGCTTGTTAGAGCAGGCTTACAGTCCGATGACCATCAGGTATTTTATCCTGACAGCACATTACAGATCCACTTTGGACTTCTCCAATGATGCCTTGAAAGCTGCTCAGAAGGGCTACAAGAAAATCATCAATGGACTCAAGATTGCCAAAAAACTAGAATTTGTATCAGATGTGACTGAAGTACTTGATGAAAAGCAAATTCAACAGGTGGAGCAGATCATTACCAATGCATACCGAGCTATGGATGATGATTTCAATACGGCACAAGCGATAGGGCATTTATTCAACCTCTTGAAAAAAATAAACTCAATTTATACGGGACAACTCAAAGCTGCTCAGTTTGGTCAAGAAGTGTTTGAAAAGATGATCGAGACCTTTGTTACTTTCGTGGAGGAAATCCTAGGCTTGGAAGAAGAGAAACCAGATCACCAGGAAGGACTTTTGGATGTATTGTTGAAGCTTTATGCTGAAGCAAAGTTGGCGCGAGATTACAATAAAGTGGATGAGATTAGGAATTCACTCAAAGGACTAGGAATAATTGTCAAGGATATGAAAGACAAAATTGATTGGGCTTATGAAGAATAAATTATTGATCATAGTTTTTTTGATCTGCGCTGCCGCATCTTGTGACTCTGGGAATTCCTCTGAGCAAGTAACTGATATTACTTATAAGTCTGTGCCTGAATTCAATGCGGACTCTGCTTATGCATTTATCCAGCAGCAAGTTGATTTTGGTCCTCGTGTTCCGATGACGGAGGGTCATAGCTTGACTAGAGATTGGATTATTGACAAGTTTGAGGAGTTTGGTTTGACTGTGCAGAGACAGGATTTTCAAGCGAAGACCTACGACGGCTTGACTTGGGATCTGACTAACATCATAGCCTCCTACAAGCCAGAAGCAAAGAAAAGAATTATGATTTCTGCGCATTGGGATACGAGGAGAATAGCTGACAAGGATACTGAGCGCATAGACGAGCCAATAGATGGGGCTAATGACGGAGGCTCTGGTGTAGGGGTAGCTTTAGAATTGGCTAGAATTATTGCTACTTCTGAATTGAAGCCTGATGTAGGTGTGGATTTTATTCTTTTCGATGGAGAAGATGATGGTGAACCAGAGACTGCATACAGTAGAAATAATACTCAAGTTTGGTGGTGTCATGGATCACAGTACTGGTCCAAAAACCCACACGAAAAAGGCTATAATGCTTATTTTGGTATTTTGTTGGATATGGTGGGAGCCAAAGGAGCCAGATTTTACCGAGAGGGATATTCGATGTATTATGCCAAAAACATTGTCAATAAGGTATGGAACTATGGGATTGAGTTGGGCTTTTCTGATCATTTTATTTTGAAAGATGCTGGAGAAATCACAGATGATCACTACTTTGTGAATAGAGATGCAAAGATTCCTATGATTGACATCATTGAATTTTCACCTCAGACAGGTTTTGGGCGCTATCATCATACCCATGATGATAATATGGATATCATTGACCCACGTACATTGAAGGCTGTGGGACAGACAGTACTTTTCACAATTTATCAAGAATAGAG
Source organism: Belliella pelovolcani (assembly GCF_900156785.1). GTDB lineage: Bacteria > Bacteroidota > Bacteroidia > Cytophagales > Cyclobacteriaceae > Belliella > Belliella pelovolcani. Next base: position 190,914 of record NZ_FTOP01000005.1, read on the forward strand.
CACTAACAACAAGTTTATGAAAAGAGGCCATCAAGTGACCATGAAGGAGATTGCAAAGAAGCTGGGATTGTCAGTTTCTACAGTTTCCCGTGCTTTGAAAGATTCACCAGAGCTACATCCTGAGACCAAGCTCAAAGTGGTAGAAATGGCCAAAAGCATGAACTATCAACCCAATCTATTGGCTCAGTCCCTGCGGATCAGTAGAAGTAAAGTGCTTGGAGTGATTGTACCGGAGTTGACTTCACATTTTTTCTCTAGCAATATCTCAGGCATTCAAGACACAGCTTACAAGCGTGGGTATAATGTCATGATTTGTCAATCAAACGAGTCTTATGTACAGGAAATTTCCAACATCAAAATCTTGGTTGCCTCACAGGTGGATGGTCTTTTGATTTCATTGAGCAGGGAGACAAAAAATTACCAGCATTTACAAGACCTATATGATAGAGGTATTCCTTTTATCATGTTTGATCGTGTGACTGAAGAAATCCCTGTTTCTAGAGTCACTGTAGATGATGCCAATGGAGCCTATCAAGTGACCAAGCATTTATTGGAGCAAGGTTGTAAGAAAGTAGCCTTCATTTCAGGTCCTCAAGATCTATATATTAGCAAAAAAAGAAAAGAAGGTTATCTCAAAGCTTTGGTGGAGTTTGGGATAACTGAGGCGGAGAGTAGGGTTTACATATCCGATCTCAAGGAAGAGACAAATAAACAAATAGCCAAGCAAATATTAGAAGAAGCCGATAGAGCAGATGCCATATTTGCTATGATTGATCCATTGGCCATAGACGTGATGCTGGTGCTCAAGGAGCATGGGGTCAGAATTCCAGAAGATATCGCATTGGCTGGTTTTACTAATAATCCGACGTCTTCCGTCGTAGAGCCCTCGCTGACCACGGTTGTACAACCGGGCTATGAAATGGGTAAAATAGCAGCCAACCATCTTTTAGATCAGTTGGATGAAATTGCCTCTGATGATCCTCAATCCTTCATTTTGGATACCACTTTGATCGCAAGGAATTCAACTCTTAAGAAGAAGTAGAAATCAATTGCTAGGGCAAATCGACTGAAAATCAAACTTTTTCCCTCTTATCTTTACAATTAATGGGTTATTTGGCTTTCAAGTTTTATTTTTAGCGCTCAAACCTATACCATTTGTATGATTTCAGAATGCCAGATGCATATTGCTTCTTTTGGTCAGACACCAGAGGGACAAGTGATTCAGATTTTTACTTTAGAAATACCAGGAGTGATTAAAGCCTCAATCATGACCCTAGGGGCAACTTTGACTGAACTGCATGTTCCGGACAGGTTTGGAAAGATGGAAGATGTAGTATTGGGCTTTGATTCACTTGAGGGTTATTTACAAGATGCCTATCAGCAAGAATACTGCTACTTGGGAGCTACCATTGGAAGAGTAGCTGGTCGGACTAATGGCAATCGATTTGAAATCGAAGGCAGACTTTATCAGCTACCAGAAAATCAAGGAGACGTTCATCTTCATGGGGGAGTGTCAGGATGGGACAGGAAGCTTTGGGTTGGGAAACCATTTCAATCGGAAAATGAAATTGGAGTTGATTTTTCTCTATTTAGTCCAAATGGCGAAGAGGGGTATCCTGGCAATATCCATGTCTCTGTGAGATATGCGGTCAATTTGGAAGGAGAGTTAAAAATCAGTTATGAAGCCACTACTGATCATGCTACCATCATCAATCCTACCAATCATAGTTATTTCAATCTCAGTGGAGATCACAGTGAGACCATTTTCGACCATGAATTGACTATCCCGGCTGAGCATTATTTGCCCATTGATGGTAGTTGCTTTCCTTTGGAAGAGCTAAAAAATGTAAGTGGTAGCCCTTTTGATTTCAGAAAATCAAGAAAAATAGGAGTTGCACTAGCAGAAAATCATCCACAGTTGAAAAATGGAAATGGTATTGACCACGCCTTTAAGCTCAATACAAGTAATCCTGAAATAATATTGTATCATCCCAAGTCTGGGAGAAGAATGACTTGTATAACCACAGCACCAGCAGTTCAAGTATATACTTCTAATCACTTTAAAGGGACTTACCCAGGGAAATCCAATTCATACTACAAGCAGCATGCAGCAATTTGCCTAGAAACTCAAGGATTCCCTAATGCAGCGAATCGTCCTGATTTCCCAACAATCAGATTGAATCCTAATGAAACTTTTGAATCACAAACCATTTTCAAGTTTACCATACAATAGTCATGTACCAAGAGATTAAAAATATATTTCAAGCCCATTTTGCTCAAGAACCCCTTCTTGTATATTCTCCAGGTAGAATCAATCTAATAGGGGAGCATACTGATTATAATGGAGGATTTGTACTTCCGGCTGCTATTGATAAGAAGATGGTTGTCGCTATAGCAGAAAATGGATTAAAAACCTGTAGGCTATACTCAGTAGATTTCAAGGAAGAGTTTGCTTTTGAAATTGATTCATTTTCTCCCAAGCCAAGTCATTGGGCTACTTATATCATGGGTGTAGTAGCCCAATTGCAGGAGGCAGGCTATCCTGTGAGGGGTTTTGATATGGTTTTTGGTGGAGATATACCTGTAGGAGCCGGCTTATCATCTTCTGCGGCTTTAGAGTGTGCGGTTGGTTATGGCTTGTCCGCACTTTTTGACTTTGAAATACCTAGAATTTCATTGGTTCATTATGCACAAAAAGCCGAGCATACCTTTGCTGGTGTTCAATGTGGGATCATGGATCAGTTTGCCTCTGTCATGGGTAAGAAGGATTATGCTATCAGGTTGGATTGTAGGACGTTGAAGTTTGAGTATTTCCCGATTGATCTTGGAGACTATCAATTGATGCTAATCGATACGAAGGTGAAGCATAGTCTTTCGGAAAGTGCCTACAACACCCGTAGAGAAGAATGCGAGGCAGGAGTAAAAGCCGCCCAAAAGATCGATTCAGCCGTGAGAGATTTAAGAGATGTTTCTTTAGAGCTTTTAGAGCGCTTAGAAGTAAGTGATGTCGTCAAAACCAGATGTAAGTACGTGATCGAAGAAAATCAACGGGTATTAGATGCTTGCGAGGCACTTTCTAAAGGAGATCTAGAAACTTTTGGAAAAAGTGTATTTGCATCCCATCAAGGGTTGAGTCAAGAATATGAAGTGAGTTGTAAGGAACTTGATTTTTTGGTGGACTATGCCAAAAATGAATCGGAGATTTTAGGAGCAAGGATGATGGGCGGGGGATTTGGTGGATGTACCATCAATATTGTCAATAAGGCTCATGTAGATAGAATCAAAAAAGAGGTAAGACAACAGTACCAAGCCTTATTCGGTAGAAATCCTGAATTCTATTTGGTTTCACCAGAGGAAGGGTCTGGAAGAATAGGGTAGGAGAAGGTTAGAATAATCTAAACCCTGCAGAGAGGACCAATTGAGTTTGCCTTTGATCTGTCTGGAATCCTGCGACGCTACCAGCTATTCTATTGAGAGAGCTTTCGTACTTGGCATCTAAGATTAGATTGCCAAGATCTAGGCCAATACCTGCTTGATAACCTATCGTTGAGTTTCTATATTCTATGTTTTGGGTTGCAGCAATAGGGTTTTCTCCAAAAGACTGATCTAGCAAAATGCTTGCGATTGGACCTGCTTGTACTCTGAAAAACTTAGCCAATTTAAAGCCAACCATCATCGGGATGTCCAGTCTGTTGAAATTTGTTTCTATGGTTGCGTTGTTGTTTTCGTCCACAATAAAACCTCCTGTATTGGTATAAAGAAATTCTGGTTGCACGAAAATAGATGCTCCACCCATTCGGACAAATGCTCCAATGTGGTAGCCCATTTTGTCCTCGCCTGATGCAAAACCATCACCGTTGACTTTGATATTGGCTTGAGATACGCCAAATTTTGGTCCAATAGAAAAATCTTGTGCCTTCAAGGTGGAAATCATCAGGAAAGAGAAAAGCAGAAGCAGGATATTTTTCATTTCAATTTGGGTTTGGGTGTGTGAATTAACAAAAACCTCAAGTTATCTCAAAGTTTCCAAGATACTAACGAAAGAAAAAGCCTCAATTGTTTTTCAATTGAGGCTTTTGTTTACAAATCTATGGGCTATATCATATAATTCATAGAAATCCATTGGCTTTGGCAATAGTCTGTCAAATGCTACAGTGCTTATTCCTCGAAAATAATCAATGTCGCCAGCTGTAAAACCTATGATTGGGATCCTAGAGGTTTTATCATTCAGTTTGATTTCAGCGAGCAATTGAATTCCGTCCATTTCAGGCATCATGATATCAGTAATCACGATATTGAAATCACTCTCATCATTGAGTAGTTGCATGGCTTCACAGCCATTTTGAGCAGTTTTGACGGTATTATTTTCTTTCTCGAAAAGCTTCTGAAGTATCAGTCTATTGATAGCATCATCATCTACTACAAGAACTTTCATATGTTAGGTCAGGGTGAACGCTACCAATATCAGAAAAAATAATTTAAAAAACATAAAAGTATATATAAAAATAAAAAAAAGGTTTTCGGTCTGATGACCAAAAACCTTTTTTAAAGATTTAAAACCTTAATTATCAACCTCCTGCTTCTGGTTCTCCGAAGACACCAAATAGATTGAGTAATACCAGCCCGATAACCAATGGACACACAAATCTGATGAAGAATATCCAAACCTGTCCTGGGCTAATTCCGAATAAGATTTTCTTTTTGAATGTAGGAGCACCTAATGCGATCTCATCAACAAGTTTGCTGCTCTTGAAACCCCATCCTGAAAATAATGCAAACAAAAGACAAAGCACCGTCACAGACAAAGTACCAAAAGTCCAATCCATGATATCGAACCAGCCAGTTTTCTGAATCGATCCAATTTTCATGGTAACTTTACTAAATACACTTTCTTCGATAGAACTTAGGATTGCAGGGATAGAGACAACCATGGCTGTGATTCCAACTCCCCAGGCTGCTTTCTTTCTCGAGATTTTCTTTTCATCAATCAAATAGCCTACTGGTACTTCTAGCATGGAAATAGTAGAAGTCAAAGCCGCTACCATCAAAAGCAAGAAGAAAGAAGCACCTATGATTGATCCACCTGGAATTTGATCGAATACTTGAGGGAGAATTTTAAATACCAATGAAGGTCCTTCATCTGGCTTCAACCCTAAAGCAAAAACTGCTGGGAAAATCATCAGACCACCCAAAAGTGCTACAAAGCTATCCAATGCACCAATCCAAAGACCACTTGTTACTAAGTTTGAACTCTTTGGAAGATAAGAACCATAAGTCACCATTAGACCCCAGCCTACACTCATTGAGAAAAATGCTTGACCTAAGGCGGCTAATATTACCCCTCCATTAATTTTAGAGAAATCAGGGTTCAAGTAGTAATTGATACCCTCTGAAGCACCTGGTAAAGTTACACTTCGTCCTGCTATCAAAATGATCAGGATGAATAACACAGGCATCAACAGCTTGGAAGCTTTTTCAATACCCCCAGATACACCTCCTAAGATCACCAAGATAGTGATGACCATAAATAAGAAAGTGAGCGGAACTATATACTTTGGAGTCTCTATGAATACATCAAAATCAACTGGGATATTGATCAGTTCTGTGATGATATAGCCAACCGTCCATCCTGCAATCACAGAATAGTAAGTCAAAACCATGAAACAGATGACAACACTCATGATCCCAGGGATCATCCAGAATTTATTGTCAGAAGCTTTTTTCATCGCTCCGATTGGGTTTTTACCAGTCAATCTACCGATGGCGAGCTCGTTGAAGAGCAAAGGTATACCGATGAGCAATACACATAATATGTAGACGAACACGAAGGCTCCACCTCCATTTTCACCAGTGATATATGGGAATCTCCAAATGTTACCTAATCCGACTGCAGACCCAGCAGCAGCCATGATAAACCCTAGGCTAGAGCCCCATTGCCCCCTGCCTTCAGTTTCCGTATTTAATGCCATGCTTTATTGATTGAATTTTGTTGATTGATTATTGAAATGTTAAGAATCGGCTAATTTAAGTTGTTTTGACAAAATACCAATTCCATCCATAAAACTTTTGGGCCTGTAGTCAAGCTCTTGAAAAGCCTTATTGATGATAAATCCTGTCCTCATGGGTCGTTGAGCAATTTGCTTGAAATGTTGAGAGTCGGTTTCGCTGATCAAGCTTTTATCCAAGTCAAAGTATTCCGCTGTTGCTATGGCCATATCATATGGTGTCAGCAGGTCTTTGCCTGATATGTTAAACTTCCCTACAGCATTTTTTTTGATTATTTGAAGGCAGCCTTTTGCTAAATCCTCTGCCAGTGTTGGAGTGCGAACCTGGTCGTTTACAACTTGTATTTTCTTTCCTTGCTCTAGGGATTCCTTGACCCAAAGGATAATGTTAGACCGGCTCATGTCATTGGCGACACCATACACTAAAACTGTTCTGACGATAGCAGATTTAATATTTGATCTCTCAATGATTCTTTCTGCTTCTAGCTTTGTCCACCCATAGAAATTCACAGGATTAGGAGCTGCTTCTTCATCATAAGGGCCAGCTTCTCCGTCAAATATAAAATCAGTAGAAAGGTGAATCATGTGCGTGTGGTGCTTTTCACATGCCGAAACTAGATGGTGTACGGCATTGATATTGAGATCCTTGCAGGCCTCAAGTTCTTGTTCGCATTGATCTACATTGGTCATTGCAGCAGTATGGATCAAGTAATCAGGCTGAAATTGGTCAAAAACGTTCTGAACCTGTTGTGGATCTCGGATATCCATACTGATCCAGTTTTCTACTTGCCAGTCTTCAGGAAATCTACTGTCTCCCAGTCCAGATGGCAGCAATTCATATTCGCCTTCCTGAAGAATCAACTGAACCAATTTTTGACCGAGTAGCCCGTTGGCACCAGTAATAAGTATTTTTGCTTTGTGCAGCTTATTCATAGCTGTAGCCAAAGTCCTTCGTTATTTTCTTTTTAGGGAGTTGGTTGACTGTTACCTTCATATAGACAGTCTCGATGGGCTTATCCTGTGGGCTGGTTTTTTCCTTTGCGATTTCTTCCATGACTTCAAGCCCCTTGATCACTTGACCGAATACGGTGTACTCATTGTCCAAATGTGGTGTGCCACCGATAGTCGTATATGCTTCCACTTGTTGTGGAGTCATTTTTTTACCCAGACTTGTGCTGTAAAAATCCTCAAGCTTTTCTTTATGATCAAGCATCAGTTTGTTCATGGCATCAAACTCCCTATTTTCATACAGGTTTGTATAGGTTTCCCTCAACTCAGCATTGCTTTCTAATCTCAGGTACTGGTTAAACTTCTCACTCAACTGGCGCATGTCTGTGGTCAATTCCAATTTGTCATACACTTTACCCTGCACGATATAAAACTGAGAACCACTAGATGCGCGCTCCGGGTTTACATTATTGCCCATTCTGGCAGCAGCGATCATCCCTTTAGCGTGAATCAAGTCTGGCTTGATTTCAGCAGGTACAGTGTACCATTCCTCTCTTGGGAGTTTTTCTTTGGCAAATACGTCACCACCTTGAATCATAAAGTTTTCGATCACGCGATGAAATTCCGTTGAGTCGAAACGTCCTTTTTCAGCTAGTTCAATAAAATTCTTTTTGTGCTTTGGTGTCTCGTCAAATAGGATGGCATACATGTCTCCATGTCGCGTTTCGATTTTTACCAGGTAGTCTTTTTCAACAGCACAACCGAAAGCTAGGAAGGCTAATAAGATGATGAATATGTTCGTTTTCATTTGTTTAGGGCGGATTTTATTTCTTTTAATATTTTGTCACCTCCAGCCGAAAGGACCTGGTCTGCAAGGATTTTACCTAGATTTTCAGCTTCATTGTTGCTGCCAGATACTTCTTTGATGATTCTTTCAGAGCCATCTAAGCTTACAATACCACCTTTGAGCTTAACTCTTTCTCCATCATATTCGGCCAATGCAAAAACTGGTATGCTACAACCCCCCTCTAAAACCCTGAGATAGGCACGCTCGGCTAATAATCTGTAGCCAGTTTCTTCATGGTGAGTTGCCTCTATGATTTTCGCTTTCAGATCTTGGTCCATATTGGTAGATGCTTCGATGGCAACAGAACCTTGACCTACGGCAGGTGTGAATTCATCCAGAGAAAGTTCATGCATGATCATGTCATCATAGCCCATTCTGTGTGCACCTGCATAAGCTAACAAGAGCGCATCACATATACCTGATTCCATTTTAGCGATCCTCGTTTGTAAATTTCCTCGGACTTCTGCAGTTTTGATATGGGGATAATAATATTTTAAAGTGGCTACTCTCCTTGTGGAGGAAGTGCCTAATACTAGCTGCTGATTTGGATTTTTATAGTCTAAGTCCTTCTTGTGACTTAAAATGATGTCATTTACTTTTTCTCGCTCAGTAAATGCAATCAACTCAAATCCCTCTGGTAAAGAGGACTGCATGTCTTTGGCGCTGTGAACTGCAATATCAATACTTCCTTTGGCTAGTTGTTCTTCCAGTTCCTCCGTAAACACACCTTTACTGCCGATTTTAGCAATAGACACATCCAATATTTTATCACCCTTAGTTTCAATGATTACAATTTCTGAAGGGATTCCTTTTGCTTTGAGTAAGTCTGCTACATGGTAGGCCTGCCATAGGGCTAATTTGCTCCCACGGGTACCTATTTTGACTGTATGCATTATTCTTTGATTTTTCGTTTAGTTCCTTTTTTATTGACAGACTCTTCGATGAACTTGATGATTTCGCCAGCGATATCTATTCCCGTAGCTTTCTCTATACCTTCTAGTCCAGGTGAGCTATTGACTTCTAAGATGAGTGGTCCTCTTGCTGATTGGAGCATGTCTACTCCTGCAATATCAAGTCCTAATGCTTTTGCAGCACCTAGGGCTGCTTGTTTTTCAGCACGAGAAAGTTTGATGACTGTGGCTTTTCCACCTCTGTGGAGATTGGACCTGAACTCACCTTCTGCACCTTGCCTTTTCATCGCTCCTACTACTTTACCATTGACGATAAATGCCCTGATGTCTGCCCCCTTTGCTTCTTTGATAAATTCTTGGACAATAATTCTTGCTTTGAGTCCATGAAAAGCCTCGATTACCGATTGTCCCGCCTTTTTGGTTTCAGCAAGAACGACACCTAGTCCTTGTGTTCCTTCCAATAATTTGATGATCAATGGAGCTCCACCTACATGTTCAATAAGGGTTTTTTCACCTCCTTTGGAAAAATTCGTAAATGCTGTTTTGGGCATACCTAGTCCAGCTTTGGAAAGAATTTGCAAGGATCTGAGTTTGTCTCTACTCCTGACAATCGCCTGAGATTCTACGGCTGAAAACGTCCCCATCAACTCAAACTGCCTTACTACGGCAGTGCCATAAAAAGTAACAGAAGCGCCAATTCTCGGGATAATCGCATCTACACCAATGACTTTTTCTCCCTTGTAAATGATGGAGGGACCCTCTTGCTCGATGATGATATCACATAAGGAGTGGTCAATGATCACTGCTTCATGCCCCGCTGCTATGATCGCTTCGTGAAGTCTCTTGGTAGAGTAAAGGTGTGAATTTCTGGAAAGGATAGCGATTTTCATTTTTTTGATTTTAGGGACAAGTTTACTTCGGCGACATCTACTAAAAATTTACCTTGAATCATCTTCCTTCCGATCAAGATAGCATTTCTCATTTTTGACCTGTCAGTCAAAGTGAATTCAGCGTCAAATTCTTCTTCAAACATAATAACTTTTGTACTCACTTTGTATCTCACCTCCGCTTGCCCAAAGGAATTCTTCACCTTTTTCTGTGTATAGTTTGAGGTAGCTATGATTTTATCTTTGTACTTTTTATTATCTGGACTCAATACTCTATAGAAAAGCGTCATCACTCCGTCTACCTCTCGCTCTTCGGTGTAGGTACAATGAATGGAACTGGTATATGCACCAGTATCTACTTTGGCAGTGACCATTTTGAGCCCCCATTCAGGTAGGGTGATTCTCTCTCTTCTTCCGATTACTTTTTTTTCCATATTTAGGCGGTTTTTCTTCTCAGAATTCTAGCAAGCTGAAAGGAAAGGTCTGTGAATAGAATCTTGGCACTGGCATTTCTTTCTAGGTGGTAATGAGCCCCATTGATCTGACTATACATGTCGGAGATTTTATCTTCATCCAACACATGAATTCCTAGTTTTTCAATGAAATCTCTTTCTTCAGCTCCACTACGCATGAGTGTGTCAAGTTGGGATTTACTCAGCATCACTTCTCTGAGTACATTGAGCCCAGTCAGGAGAAATGACTTCTGTCCTTCTTTGTCTTTTTTTGCAAAGTCTTCCGACCTACTCAATAGTGCTCCAATTTTCAATGAAAAACAGTCTCTGTACCAATCTCGGATTTGTAGCGTATTTTCATCCTGAACCTGATCTATCATGCGGTAAGCCTCTCGCATATTCCCGTCTGCAAGCGGTGCAATTTGTTCTGCAGCTTCTTTGGAACACATTCCTTCTTCCACCAAGTGATTTTTTATCTCTTCGTCAGCGAAAGCACGAACCATTACCTTTTGAGTTCTAGAAAGAATGGTAGTCAGCAATTGCTCTGGTTGAGAAGTTAATAGCAGGAAAAGGGTTTTTTCAGGCGGTTCTTCCAAAACCTTGAGCAGGGAGTTGGCCGCGGAGCTATTCATGTATTCTACGCCCCATATCATCATGATTTTATAGCCTCCTTCAAAAGACTTGAGAGATATAGTCCGCATGATATTCCTTGCAGCTCCTTTGGAGATATTGAGCTGTTTTTTATCTATTTCATTGAAATATATCCAGTCTGAAATATTCCCGTAGGGTTGATTGATGGCAAAGCTTCTAAAGGAAGCGATGAAGTCTACTTTTTTCTTTTTGTCATCATCATCCACACCCTCGCCAGGTGCCGGCACGGCGAAATTCATATCTGGGTGCACCAGCTTAGCCATTTTTTGACAAGAAGGACAGATTCCACATGCGTCGGTATCTCCTGGGTTTTCACAATGAAGATAAGTGGATAGCGCCAGCGCCATTTTTAAATTGGCAGAGCCCTCAGGACCATGAAAAAGCAAGGCGTGAGCAAGATGATTGTTCTTGACCGCGTTGATAATTTTGATTTTGACTTCTTCGAGTCCGGGGATAGATGAAAATAGCATAGCTTCAGCTTAAACTGTTTTGTCCCAAATACGGTAATGCTTGGTCAATTCAAAAACTTTTTGGATAATTTCTTTTTCAGTTTCATCATATGCCAGCCCTCTTCTTTTCATCACTGCGATAGCTACTTCCTCAAATTTTCTAACTTGAAAAGTTGTAAACCCAGAAGCACCACCCCAGGAAAAGGAAGGGATAAAATTACGAGGATAGCCATCTCCAAAAATATTTGCGCCAACACCTACCACGGTGCCAGTGTTGAACATGGTATTGATGCCAGATTTGGAGTGGTCTCCCATCATCAAGCCACAAAATTGTAGTCCAGTATTTGAGAAACCGCCTTTGATATAATCCCAAACTTTCACTGGAGCATAGTTATTTTTAAGGTTCGATGTATTGGTGTCCGCTCCTAAGTTGCACCATTCTCCTAATACAGAATTGCCCATGAATCCTTCATGACCCTTGTTGCTATATCCGAAAATCACCGAATTTGAAACTTCACCCCCAACTTTGGAGTGTGGGCCGATGGTCGTATCGCCACGCATTTTAGCACCCATGTTTACAGTAGAACCCTCACAAAGTGCAAACGGTCCTCTGATTAAAGCGCCTTCTTGGATTTCTGCATTTTTACCAATATAAATTGGTCCATTTTCAGCATTGAGTACAGCTGCCTTTATTCTCGCTCCCTCTTCTATGAATATATTCTCAGGCGCGTACATGATGGTATGAGGATCCTCAATTCTCTCAGAAAAACGTCCAGAGGTGATTAATTCAAAGTCCTTTTTGATTTCAGTGGCATTAAACTCGAAAATATTCCATGTTTTCTGGATCAAAGTAAATGATGCTGTGAACTGTACCGCTTCCTTTTCTTTTGCCTGATCAGTTGTGAAAGCCCCAGGCTGCTCGGTAAAGCAAGCTAATAGGATATTTTCTGACCATAGTGCTTGATTTGGATTGAGTTTTGAGATTGCTTCCCATAGTGCGGGGTCTGGGCATAGCGAACCATTGATCATCAGAGCACTGGTATTTTGGAAGGTGAATTTTTGACTGAGATAGTCTTGAGTGAGGTAGCCAGGAATGAGTTTGCTATAGATTTCCCACTTTTGGGAAATCTTCAAGATCCCAATTCTGATGTCAGCTACTGGTCTGGTAAAAGTAAAAGGTAATAAAGAGCCTCTGATAGCAGAGTCGTCAAATAAAATCAAATTGTCCATGTCACAAAAATAAAAAAGTCTCTCGGAATATAGCTTCCGAGAGACTTTTAAAAATGCTTTGATGAAGACTTCGCTTACTTCTTAGCGTATCTTCTGTTGAATTTCTCAACTCTACCAGCGGTATCCAACAACATTTTCTTACCAGTGTAGAACGGGTGTGAGTTGGAGCTTACTTCGATTTTGTAAACTGGATATTCTTGTCCGTCTTCCCAAGTGATAGTTTCACTTGTTTCAATAGTAGACTTAGTCAAGAATTTATATTCGCTGGAGGTGTCATAGAATACAACATCTCTGTAGTTTGGATGAATATCTTTTTTCATTTTATTGTTATTTATCTTGAATCCCTTTTTTCAAATGAGGCACAAAGTTATTCTTTTTTAAAAATTCTTCCAAATCAATTTGTTGAATTTCTTGAATTCTTTCCACCTTTCTTTCAAAACATCAGCTGATTGTGTATCTAAATTGAAATGGTAGCCCTTTTTATTTCTCTACTTTTTAATAGATTTACGAAACTACTGCCAAAATTCTAACCAATGAAAAAATTTTTACTCCTCGCTACTATTTCATTCCTGATTTTTGAGTATGCCTGGTCGCAAGGTGCTTATGTGCCATTTAATAGAGATTACTATCATTTAATAGAAAGATACGAGATTCTTGGTGGGGATATGAATCCAGTATTTCATACGGGATTTAAACCCTTCAGAAGAGATCAGTTGGGGACTTATCTGAGTCAATATCAATCTGATTCGATAGCTTTGGTACAATCTGCAGCAGACAGGTTTAACATTGAATATTTGTCAAATGACAATTGGGAGTTTATGCCTGAAGATACGCAAGACTCGAAGCGGACATTTCTCGGAAAATTATATAGGAAGCCATCAGATTTTTTTCATTACAGAGACGAGTTATTTGATATTCATGTGAATCCTGTACTTTATTTATCAGGAGGAATAGAGCAAGGTGAAGATAATTTCAGGTTTAGAAACTCTAGAGGTTTGGAGTTGAGGGGATCTATAGATAGGAAGATTGGTTTTTATACTTACTTGACTACTACGCAGACGGTTTTCCCTTCTTGGATAAGAAATTACACAGAAGCTAATGGGGCAGTTCCAGGTGAGGGCTTTTGGAAAGATTATGGTGTAGATGGATATGGGTATTTTTCTGCGATGGGCCATATTAGTTTTGATATCAGTAAGAGTATTCAAGCTCAGTTTGGGCATGACAGGAATTTTGTGGGAGAGGGCTATCGATCCATGATCTTGTCTGATTTCTCCAATCCTTATGTTTTTTTTAAGTTGAATACCAAGATTTGGAGATTCAATTTTACCAATCTTTTCTCTCAGATGACTGCTGATGTAATTTACAATGGACGAAGACCTACGGATGGGCACTATCCTCAGAAATGGTTCTCACATCATAGATTAGGGATAAATTTGGGGAAGAAACTTAATATAGGTGTATTTGAATCTGTCATGGCCAATCAGTTTGATTGGAATTACATGAATCCTGTGATTTTTTATCGCTGGGTAGAGCATCAACTGGGCACTCCAGACAAAGTCATGTTGGGTTTTGATGGGAAGTGGAATTTCACCAGAGGGATGCAACTCTATGGGCAGTTTGCATTGGACGAATTTGTTTTCAATGAGTTTTTTGGCATAGATGGGAAAAACTCTAGCCGAAATAAACACGCGATTCAAGCTGGATATAAATATGTCAATGCATTCAAAATCAGTAATCTAGACCTTCAATTAGAGTTCAACCAAGCAAGGCCATACACGTATCAGGAAAAGTTTGAATATCAGGCTTTCAATAATTATAGAACTCCGCTAGCCCATCCCCTCGGGGCAAACTTCAGGGAAGTAATAGGGATATTGAGGTATCAGCCGATTCCTAGGCTTCAAGTCAATGCAACTGGATTTTATCAGTTTTTTGGAGCAGACCCAAGTGCAGACGTGAACTTTGGCGGAGATTTGCTCAAAAATAGACTCGTGACCAACACCGGATTGGGTCTTTTTGGGCATAGGATTGGGCAAGGGGTTGAGAATAGAGTTGTAATGGGCAACCTGAACTTGAGCTACATGCTTAAGCAGAATCTTTTCATTGATTTGAGTCAGAGTTACAGAAGGCGGACTGCCCAAGATTTGGATAGCCCAGAGACGAATCTTTTTACTCAGGTTTCGCTGCGTATGAATATGATCAGGCAGGAATTCAACTATTGATCTGCTTGGGTGGGCATAAAAATAACTAACTTGCGCCTTCAATATTTACAAGTATTCCATGCATACCTATTTTAGGATTCTCTCTTATGCCAAGCCTTTTAGGAGATTTATCCCTATTTATATCATTTACACACTTTTGGCGATCATTTTCGGATTGCTGAATTTCACTTTGCTTAAGCCTCTTTTTGATGTGATTTTTGAGCAGGCTGGACCTGTTCAGGATTTTTCATCATTGACCAAGCCTGAGTTTGCTTTGACTATAGATTACTTCCTGAGCCTTTTTAACTATTATTTCCTGCAGGTAGCTGATACCTATGGGAAATTTGGGACCTTGGTATATGTCTGCATCATTATCGTGATTTCAGTTTTTTTAGCCAATCTCTTTACCTACTTATCCGGGGTAGTTTTGGCAAAGGTCAGGGCTGAGGTGATTAAGAAAATGCGTATGGATATTTTCGGTCATGTGACCGATATGCATATCGGTTATTTTTCTAATGAGCGCAAAGGTGACCTAATGTCTAAGATGACCAATGATATTCAGGAAGTAGAAAATAGCATAGTTCAATCGCTCAGGGTTGTGTTTAGAGAGCCTGCTACGATCATTCTATATTTTGCAGTTTTATTTTTCATGTCCGTTAAGCTGACCATTTTCACCATTTTGGTGATACCGATCTCAGGGGCAATCATCGGTGGAATTACAAAGAGGTTGAAGAAAAAGGCGGTGGAGAGCCAAGAATCTCTAGGGAGAATTGTCAATATCCTGGACGAAACTATAGGGGGGATGCGGGTGATCAAGGCATTTGGTGCAAAGAAGTATATCAATGCAAAATTTGATCAAGAGACAGATTATTATTCCAATGTGAATTTTTCTATGGCTAAGAAAAATGAATTGGCTTCTCCGATTTCTCAATTTATGGGGGTTTCTGTGGTTGCTGGTATCTTAGTTTATGGTGGAAGTTTAGTATTGACAAACAACTCTGATTTGAGTGCCAGTGATTTCATTACTTATATTATCATTTTTACTCAAGTATTGAATCCAGCCAAGGAAATTTCCCGTGCGGCGAGTGTAATTCAGCGTGGTTTGGCTTCGGCAGAGCGGATATTCAAGGTAGTGGATACTCCAAGTGATATTCAAAATATAAATGAACCCATCCACGTTTCACAATTCGAAAATGGCATTGCTTTTCAAGATGTGTCTTTTGGCTATGAAAAGGAAATGGTATTGAAGGGTATAAATTTCAAGTTGGAAAAAGGGAAGACCATAGCACTTGTGGGGCAGTCGGGAGGTGGTAAGTCCACTATTGCAGATTTAGTGCCTAGGTTTTATGATCCTTCGGAAGGCAAAATTTTATTAGATGGAATTGATATCAAGTCCATAGAGTTGGGAAGTTTGAGGAATTTCATGGGAATCGTAACGCAGGAATCGATTTTATTCAATGATACTGTTTACAACAACATCGCTTTTGGCATGGAAGATGTTTCTGAGGATAAGGTCGTAGAAGCAGCCAAGATCGCTAATGCGCATGAATTTATCGTTCAGTTGGAGCAAGGTTATCAAACCTCGATAGGGGAACGTGGTTCCAAATTGTCTGGAGGGCAGCGACAGCGGCTGAGCATTGCTAGGGCAGTTTTGAAAAACCCTCCCATATTGATCTTGGACGAAGCTACTTCGGCTTTGGACTCAGAGTCTGAATTGCTGGTGCAGGAAGCCTTGACCAAGCTGATGACGAACCGAACGACATTGGTCATCGCACATAGATTGAGTACCATTCAGCATGCAGACCAAATTTTGGTCATTCAAAAAGGTGAAATCGTACAGCGTGGAACGCATCAAGAGTTGATGGATCAGGAAGGGATCTACAAGAAACTTTCCACAATGCAGTCTGTTTAGTATATTTAGATGCTTAACCCATAATTATAGAGATAATGAAAAAATTTAATAGTATCATGCAGCTCTTGGTAGCGCTGTTTTTTGCAGTCAGTTTGGTGTTCTTCATGACATTTGAGGGAGTGAAAAATCTGTTTGGAGTTGCAGAGCTTCACTCAGGAACTGTTGTTTCTTTTCTTCTTGTTGGGCTTCTACTTTTTCTGGGAGCTTGGGGCACTAGTGCAATCGTCAAGAGAAATTATGAAAGTGATTTGGCTAAAAAGGAATTGGAGAAAAAAGAGTTGAAAGCTAAATTATATGATTTAGAGCAAGGAGTGAAGTTGAAAAACATGGATCAAAGAATTGATTCTAGAGATAAAGACGAAGAAAAAGAAAGTTCAGTCATCAGACCTAGGCAGAATTTTAAGTAAAGCTTTATCATTTCATCTTGAATATGATTATATTAGGAAATCTTTTAGGTTTCCTTTTTTATTGGTTTTCAAAGAAATATCATGGTAGCAAAAACTTTTGGAAGTGCTGTTTCCGGTGTAGATGCCAAGCTCATTACCATAGAGGTCAATGTAGGGCAAGGTACGAGTTTCTTTATGGTAGGTCTGCCTGACAGTGCAGTCAAAGAAAGTCAACAGCGTGTAGAGTCCGCTTTAAAATACTTTGGTTATCGTATGCCTCGACAAAAAGTTGTGGTCAACTTGGCACCAGCTGATATTCGTAAAGAGGGATCTGCTTACGATTTGCCCATAGCAATGGGAATCCTCAAAGCTTCTGAGCAAGTGCTTTTCACAGACCTAGAGGAGTATGTCATCATGGGAGAATTGTCTCTTGATGGGCAGCTTCGACCAGTCAAAGGTGTTTTGCCGATAGCCATTGAAGCGCGCAAAAAGGGATTCAAAGGGTTTATTCTACCGCTTGAAAATGCAGCAGAGGCTTCTATTGTAAACAACTTAGATATCATAGGGGTATCCACAGTCGATGAAGCCATTCGTTTTCTGGAAGGGGAGTTGGCTATAGAACCGACTGTTACCGATACCAGAGATATTTTTTATAATTCTTTGGAGCATTATGAGTTTGATTTTGCGGATGTTCAGGGACAGGAGAATATTAAGCGGGCCATGGAAATAGCCGCTGCTGGAGGCCATAATGTCATCATGATAGGCCCACCGGGTGCTGGGAAGACAATGTTGGCAAAGCGCCTACCTTCCATTTTACCACCGCTTTCTTTGCAAGAAGCTTTAGAGACTACCAAAATTCATTCGGTGGCAGGGAAACTTGGGAAAAATGCCTCGCTTATCGCACAGAGACCATTTAGATCCCCACATCATACAATTTCGGATGTAGCACTTGTTGGCGGAGGAGGTAACCCCCAACCAGGAGAGATTTCATTGTCACACCATGGAGTTCTATTTTTGGATGAGTTACCGGAGTTCAAAAGAACTGTACTTGAAGTAATGCGCCAGCCTTTGGAGGAGCGGAAAGTGACGATCTCTAGGGCAAAAGTTTCTGTGGACTACCCAGCCAACTTTATGCTGATCGCCAGCATGAATCCATGTCCATGTGGCTATTACAATCATCCAGAGAAGGAGTGTGTTTGTGGACCTGGTGTGGTGCAGCGCTATTTGAATAAAATCTCAGGACCTCTTTTGGATAGGATTGATCTGCATGTGGAGGTCACTCCAGTGAAATTTGACGAGATGACTTCAACTAGGAAAGCAGAGTCTAGCGGCTCTATTCGAGAAAGGGTGATATTAGGTAGGGAGCAGCAGGTCAATCGATTCAAAGAATACCCCGAAATTTATTGCAATGCAATGATGCCTTCCCATATGGTCAAAGAAGTCTGTCAAATTAATGAAGCTGGGAAGGCACTATTGAAAACAGCAATGGAAAGGTTGGGCCTATCAGCAAGGGCTTATGATAGAATACTCAAAGTAGCGCGAACCATTGCTGATCTTGCGGCAAGTGATACGATCAAAGTAGAACACCTAGCTGAAG
This sequence comes from Belliella pelovolcani, assembly GCF_900156785.1. Lineage (GTDB taxonomy): Bacteria > Bacteroidota > Bacteroidia > Cytophagales > Cyclobacteriaceae > Belliella > Belliella pelovolcani. Next base: position 209,387 of record NZ_FTOP01000005.1, read on the forward strand.
CAATTCAATATAGGAGTTTGGATAGAGAGGGCTGGGCTGGCTAATAACAAGTGGATACTTCTTCTTTGAGAAAACACTGATGATAATTAGCTGAAAGCATAAAAAATATTAATGAATGTTTTGTTATCTCAAGAATACTGCCCATTTTTATTCCAAGAACAAATCAGGAGAAAGTTGTTTTCATCACCCAAATGTTAAGATATATCCCTGATCTTGACCTTTTCATTTAAATGGCTGCCTTCGGTAGCCATTTATTGTTTTAGCGCCTGATCCAAATCTTCTAAAAGATCATCTAAGTGCTCCAAACCTACGGAGACCCTGATTAAGTTTTGAGGTGTTTTGGAATCAGGTCCTTCTGAAGCCGCCCTTCTTTCGATAAGGCTTTCTACTCCTCCTAGACTTGTCGCATTGGTGAAGTATTGTAATTTGGAAATGACTGTATCAGCTTCATTTGCTCCACCTTTCACTAGAAAAGAAAGCATTCCACCAAACCCTGTCATTTGAGTAGCGGCGATAGTATGACCAGGATGATCCAAGAGTCCTGGGTAGTAGACTTTTTCTACTTGAGGATGATTTTGTAAAAATGTGGCAATTATTCCTGCATGTTCAGCATGTCCTTTCATACGATAAGGTAGGGTTTTGATACTTCTGCTCAGCATGTAGCAGTCAAATGGCGATGGTACAGCCCCACCTGTAGTCTGAACGAGCTTGATTTTATCCCAGAGTTCGTTTTCTTCTTTTGTAATCAAGGCACCTCCCAAAATATCACTATGCCCTCCGAGATATTTTGTGGTGCTATGCATGACTATTGAAGCCCCTAGTAGCAATGGATTCTGAAATACGGGTGTAGCAAAGGTGTTGTCGCATACTACTGGGATTTGCTTTTCTTGAGCAATGGTACAAATGGCTCTGATATCAGAGATTTTGAGTAAAGGATTGGAAGGTGTTTCTACCCAGATCAATGCCGTTTTTGTGTTGATGGCTTTTGCGACATTTTCAGATTGGGTCATATCCACAAAATCTACTTCTAAGATCCCTTTGAAAACAGTGGTTAGAAGGTGCCGCAATCCATGGTACATGTCATCAGGTGCAACCAAATGTGAGCTTGGTGGCAAGGCTTGAAATACGCTCATCCCTGCCGCATTACCAGAAGAAAAAGCTGCTGCCGCTTGCCCATGTTCTAATTTGGCCAAGACATTTTCCAGTGCAATTCGATTCGGATTGGCAGCTCTAGAGTAGATCACTGAATCTTCATGATGCTCAAAAGTAGTCGCCAAGGTGATGGGCTGAACTGCCGGTCTATAAGAATCCGTAATTTGAGTACCTGCATGGATGGCAATGGTTTCAAGTTTCATGGTTAGTGATGTTTCTATTGATGTAAAATTAAAGGTAGCTGAAATATAGAACTCACTCAAAGAAAAAAGCCGAAAAGAATGAATCAATTCTTTTCGGCTTTGGATGGTGGTTCATTTGTTTTTTTCTCTGGATTATCTGATTCGGTCTACCGATCTTACTAGCATTTCGTCTTTTCTAATGAACCTATTGGCTAACAAATTCATGATCATTCCTCCAAAAATCGCCCAAAATCCTAGTACAAATGCACCATTCACATCTGGATTGATCTCAGCATTGGCCTGATGGCTGGTGTAGATGATCAGCGCTAGGGTTACTACCATTACCAGTGAGTTGATCATATTGAGAAACATCTGCTTGGTTCTATTTTTATACTGGGTGAGGCTAAATGACGCTAAGCCCGCTGCAATAATGGCTAAAATACCCAAGTAAATATTGCCTTCAGATTTGATGACTTCTTGCGAAGCATTATCTGTAGTGGTCAAGCTCCAAGCGTTTAAGGTAACCATTTGGGTTTGTTCTGGGTTAACTTGTTGCCAAATTGGAAAGCTGATGACTATAATCATTGAGACGGCCACCAAAAAGAGAAATACGGTTTGAATTCTTTGTATCATGTCTTGATTAGAAATTTTGACAAAGAAACAGGGTAATTTGATGAATCGCAAGGAATAGGGTTTTTGGCGTTTAAATTTACCGTGGAATAGTATCTTTGCAATCGTGAGTAAGACTAGCTACAGATATTTCCTTGAACTTGCCTATAAAGGCACACACTATCATGGTTGGCAATCCCAAAAAAATGCAAAATCTGTCCAAGAGACACTTGAACAAGCGCTAGCTATGATATTGAGAGTGAGTGTTCCAGTCACAGGCTCGGGTAGAACAGATACAGGCGTGCACGCATCTCAACAATTTGTTCATTTTGATGTTGAGGAGGTGCTTGATAGTGTAGTTTTTCTAAAAAAACTAAATGCAGTACTTCCCAAAGATATTTCTGCATATCAACTGAGGCTCGTCAAAAGAGATGCGCATGTACGATTTGATGCCATATGGCGCAGTTATATCTATAAAATCACCTATCGTAAAAATCCATTTGAGCAGGAACTTTTATGGCATTACTTTAGACCTTTGGATTTGGAGAAAATGAATGAAGCGGCAGCATTACTGATAGCTCATGAAGACTTCGAATGCTTCAGTAAGGTAAAGACAGAAGTGAATCATTTTGGCTGTAAAATAAAAGCAGCCTATTGGGAACAAAAGGGACATGAATTGCACTTTCATATAACTGCAAACAGGTTTCTACGAGGTATGGTCAGGGCAATTGTTGGTACATTGGTAGATGTAGGGGAAGGTAAGTTGAGTACTGAGCAATTTCAGGAGATTTTGGAAAGTAGGGATAGGAGTCAAGCTGGATCATCTGCTCCCGCATCAGGACTTTTCCTCTGTGAGGTAACTTACCCTGAAGATATCTTCATTTAAATTTTAAGAGATTTTGAGTTTGGAAAAGGAAAATGTAAAAAGTGGTGATATCATAGACACCACCGTGCTGAAAAAACTGTATCAGTTTGTCAAGCCATATCAGGGTAAATTCTACCTGTTGATTTTCCTTACTTTAGCACTAGCTATTCTTGCGCCAACAAGGCCTTATTTCATCCAAGTTGCCATCGATGATTATGTGGCACTAGGAGAAAGGCCTGGATTGGTTCAGATTATTTATTTGTTGGTGGGGTTGATGGTTTTGCAAGCTTTTGTACAGTTTGCCCATACTTACCTCTCGGGCTGGATAGGTCAGGTCATTATCAAGGATATCAGAATCAGGCTATATAGGCATCTCTTGAAGATGCGCTTGAAGTTTTTTGACAATACACCTATTGGAAGATTGGTTACAAGAAATGTGTCTGATATCGAGACTTTGGCTGATGTTTTTAGCGAAGGTCTGGCCGCTATTATAGGTGACTTATTGCAGTTGGTGACGATTCTGGCAGTGATGTTTTACATTGATTGGAAACTTACTTTGGTGAGTCTGTGTACACTGCCGCTTTTGATTATTTCAACTTATATATTCAAGGAGAAAATCAAAGTTGCTTTTAATGATGTCAGAAATGCGGTATCTAATCTCAATTCATTCCTACAAGAGCACATCACAGGGATGAATATCGTGCAGATCTTTAATCGTGAAAAGAGAGAATACGAAAAATTCAAGGAGATCAACAGAGACCATCGAAAAGCTCACATCAAGTCAGTACTCTACTACTCTATTTATTTCCCAGTTGCAGAGATTATCCAAGCGATTGGGATAGGTTTAGTCGTGTGGTACGGTGCGACTGGCGTGTTTGATTTGGATATCAAAGTTGGGGTTTTGATTTCCTTCATCATGTATTTGCAACTTTTCTTTAGGCCAATACGCATGATCGCTGATAGATACAATACCCTTCAGATGGGAGTGGTAAGTTCAAGTAGGATTTTTAAGTTATTGGAAAGTGACGAGCAGATTCCAAATGAAGGGACTTTCAAGCCAGAGAAAATCAAAGGGAATATCCATTTAGAAAATGTATGGTTTGCATACAATGATGAAGAATATGTGCTGAGGGATATCAATTTTGAGGTCAAGCATGGGGAGACAGTTGCTTTGGTAGGTGCTACAGGAGCGGGCAAGTCATCCATTATCAATTTGATCAGTCGATTTTATGAAATTAACAAGGGAGCAATCAAGATAGATGGTACAGATATCAAGGAATTTGAACTGAGTACCCTGCGTAAGCATATAGGAGTTGTGTTGCAAGATGTGTTTTTGTTTTCGGATACGATCTATTACAATATCACATTGGGTAATCCTAATATCAGCAGAGAAGAAGTCATGCAAGCGGCCAAGTTGGTGGGGGCAAAGAAATTTATCGAAAAGCTACCAGGAGGCTTGGATTACGATGTCAAAGAGCGTGGCGCGACACTCTCTGTAGGGCAGCGACAGCTTATCTCTTTTGTGAGAGCTATTGTGTATAATCCAGAGATTATTATTTTGGATGAGGCGACCTCTTCTGTGGATACAGAAACAGAAGAATTGATTCAAAAGGCCATTGAAAAAATGATGAAAGGACGTACTTCTATCGTGATTGCACACAGGCTATCTACAATCCAAAAGGCTGATAAGATCATTGTATTGCATCAAGGGGAAATCAAAGAAATGGGTACGCATGAGTCTCTTTTGGCACTTGGTGGTTATTATACCAACTTGCACAAGATGCAGATGAAATCCATGGCGATCTAAGGCAAATTGGCTGGATTTCGTAAGGTTATTTCAAAGCATTTTTGGAACAAGTGTTTTAAAAAGTTCGATATAATTCAAAATTTTAGGTAACTGGACTTATTTTTGCGCCGTTGGAAGCTAATAAACTAAACCAAAAAGAAGATAATTGTGAAGAGAATTTTGATTGCGATGATTTGCATGCTGCCATTTTTTGCGCATGCACAGGAAGATGGTGTGGGCTTGAGGTTAGGAGAGCCACTATCGATTACTTACAAAAAGTTTTTGGATGGCAATATTGCCATCGAGGGGATGTTTGGTAGGGCAGGTGTGAATAGTGCTCAATACTACCAGAGGGCATTTGACAATAATAGACCTACGCCCAATGCTTTTTATGCAGGGCACAGCACAGGGAGCTCGTTTTCATTTAACCTAAGAGGTGCATATCATGAAGATATCACAGATGATCTGAATATTGATCAAGGATACTTTCTAGCATATGCAGGTGCAGGGGTACAATTGAGATCAACAAGGGTAGATTATTCTTACACAGATCCAGCGTCTTCGCCTCCTGGGGTTTTCTTCAGAGAGTCGAGAAGAAATATTGATTTAGGCCCAGAGATTTTTGGAGGAGGAGAGTATTACTTTGACGATCTTCCGATCAGTATATTTGCGGAGATAGGGTTGTTTATGGAGCTATTGGATAGATTTGGGCATCTCAAGCTACAGGGTGGTATTGGTGTGAGGTATTTGTTTTAGGATGAAAAAGTGGCTAATTATTTCCTTGATTCTACTGGTACTAGTTGGGGCTGGTCTGTTTCAATTTCATAGGTTAGGTGGCTTCAATGAAGTTGAGATAGCATTAAAATCTGTGGATGGTTTGGCACTCCAAGGGATTTCCTTTCGGGGAACTCCCCAAGATGATGCTATTGCTAGGGTGTTTCAGAAAATGGAACAAATAGCTTTGGGTGCAGATTTGCCCTTACATACCATATATTATGTAGAGCCGGCAGGCAAGCTGGATACCATGGAGGTTTTTGTAGGTGTCCAGACCCAGGTTCCAATGGAAGACTTTGAGCAATTGAGCTTTGATGCCGATCAGGCTGTAGTGGCAACCATCAAAGCGCATCGCTTAGTGATGCCCAGTCCCAATAAAGTGAAGAAGAAGATCAATCAGTTTGCAAAAGGTCAAGGATTGGCTGTTCCATATCTTTATATTGATAAAATCATTGGTCCTGAGGAAGTTCAAGTTTTGGGATTGATTCGGAAATAAGATTTTTCTGTTTGTTGATTTTATTGGTATAATTTTGGTGAATGGCTATTTGAGCAAATGAAAATAACTGAATATTTGTTTTTACGTTAGGAAATATTAATCACTATAAACTATATCCATATGAAAAATTTATTCAAGGCAGTAATGATGCTAGGCATCTTCGCCTTCTTCGCTTGTGAAGGCCCTCCAGGCCCTCCAGGTATTCCAGGACAAGACGGGATCGTCATTGTCGGAGAAGTATTTGAGATTGGGAATGTGAATTTTACGTCAGCAAATAATTTTCAATCAGACTATTACGAGTTTACAGTACCGATTGAGCCAGGTGATAAGTTGCTAGCTTATATTTTATGGGATGTAGTTGATGACACTGATGTGTGGAGGGCGCTTCCGCAAACTAATTTTGAGTTTCCACAATTTGGGATCTTTATGTACAATTATGATTTTACGAGGTTTGATTTCAGTTTCTTTATGGATGGGAATTTTGATCTGAGTGCACTTCCTTCGGAGTTTACTCGAAATCAAGTTTTCAGAGTAGTGGTGTTTCCTGCTGATTTGGCAAATGCAAGAATGGATTTCTCTGATTTCAATAATGTAATGGAATATATGGGCAAGACAGAAAAGGATATCGTCCAACTTCAGCCCAGACAATAATAACCAAAAGCCTCCTCGTGAGGCTTTTTTCTTTTTAGTCTATTTTGAATTTTTTCCCGTATATCACAAAATAAAATTTCCTATCTTATCTTTGCCCCATGCAATTGAAAAACGACTTATTGATAAGAGCTGCTAAAGGTGAGGCAGTAGAGCGAACCCCAGTTTGGTTGATGCGTCAAGCAGGTAGAATCCTTCCTGAATACAGAGCAGTGAGAGAGAGTGTCAGTGGCTTTATTGAATTAGCCCAAACTCCTGAGCTTGCTGCAGAAGTGACGATTCAGCCTGTAGATATTTTAGGGGTAGATGCTGCGATTATTTTTTCTGACATTCTAGTGATTCCAGAAGCTATGGGTTTGCCATACGAAATGGTAGAAAAGCGAGGTCCATGGTTCCCAAATACTGTGCAGTCTGCTGGAGATTTAAAAAAGTTGCGTGTGGCTGACGGCGTAGATGACCTGAGTTATGTGATAGAGGCTATCAAAATCACTAAGAAGGCTTTGAATGGAAGGGTGCCTTTGATCGGTTTTGCTGGAGCGCCTTGGACGATCTTTGCCTACATGATAGAAGGTTCGGGTAGTAAGACTTTTTCAAAAGCTAGAGCCATGCTGTATACAGAGCCGACTTTATCTCATCAGTTGCTACAGATGATTACTGATAGTACGATCAATTATCTGAAAGCCCAAATAGCAGCAGGTGTCAATTTGATTCAGCTGTTTGACAGCTGGGCGGGGATATTGCCTCCTGATCATTATGATGAATTTTCTCTTCGCTATATCGCACAGATCTGTGATGCTATCAACGAGGTGCCGAAGACGGTTTTTGCCAAAGGAGCATTTTTCGCTAGAGAGGCGATGGGTCAGTTGAATTGTGAAACTATTGGTTTGGATTGGAATATGGGTATCGCTGAATCCAGAAAAATGATTGGTGATCATAAGACGCTTCAGGGCAACTTAGATCCCGCGGCGCTTTATGGCTCGGATGAAGAAGTAAGGACTGCTACCATTCGCATGATGGATCAGTTCAAAGGAGGTAGGCATATTGCTAACCTTGGGCATGGCGTCTATCCTGATATCGATCCAGCAAAAGTGAAGGTGTTTATTGAGACCGTTAAGCAATACAAGTGAAATATATTTTAGCCAATCAGGATTGCTTAGAGTAGGAATGAAATCCTAATAGTAGCGTAATTATAAATCATTAGCCTCAGGTTTATCTGAGGCTAATTTTTTTTCTTAAAATTTTCCCGGAGTTAAGCGTCGTCGCAATTATTAACTGATTTTTTTGAAAATAATGTAAAACGCAATCGATTTGGTTGTTTTTTTAATTGAAAAAATGCTTTTATGTTGTATTTTATTTAATTACAGTTAAATTTAGAACCTGTTAAGACTAAAATAATGTTGAAAGGCATTTATAAGGGTCTATTTCAAACCTGTTTCTAACAAAACCTATTAAACAAATGAAAAACAGATTTACAAAAACGGTAACAAAAGGATTTTCTTTGATCGCGCTTTGTGTAGCTTTATTGGCTACACCTGCCTATGCTCAAGAGGAAAGTAGATTTAGCATGGATGTCACCTTGAATTCAGACATCTTTTTTGGCTTCTATCCATTTTTTGCGGGGTCTTATAGCCTTAGCCAAAATACTGCCTTTACTTTTTATGGGATTTTATGGTCAGGTGGTGCAGCTGGCGGAAGCTGGGGTAATTGGACTGAGTTTGGTGTAGGGATGAACTTCGATGTAGCTGATGGGATCAACATCAATCCTCAAATCGGTATTTTGAGTGGGAGCCTGACTTCTGGGTTAGGGACACCTGTATTGGGTGAGGGGATTGTTCCAAACCTGACTATAGGTCTAGATAAAGTCAAAACAGAAGGTGAGTTCTATGCTGGATATTATGCTGGGTTCAATCACGGAAACCCTTCGACAAATAACTATCTGCATTACTGGTTAAACGGAGGTTATAAATTTTCTCCCTTTTTCTCTGCCGGGCTACATTTGGAACAGTTGAGATACACTGGCGGGAGTAATGCACCAGAAGATCCTGCTTTTGATTTTTACTTGGCTTTGGGTCCATACGTTCAATTTGCAGATCCTAATGGAGGTGCTTTTGCTAGATTTACTTCAGGAGCTGACTTAAGAAGTGACGCGCAGTTGGAAAAAAGTGGTTATAGACAACCTTCTTTTTTCAAATTGACTGTTGGCTATAGCTTCTAAAAATTGATGAATAGAATAAAAGGGCTGTCATTTTTGATGGCTCTTTTGTTTTTTTACTTCTAAAATTTGCGATCTGCTTAATTAGCTTTCTTTTTGGTTTATTCGAATCTTTTGTTTGAACTATCTTTGGATGCTTTGTGATTCATGTTGCGCTTTGTAAGCTAAAAAATATTTCAGGGCTACTTCCCTGAGATTTGAGTTTTATTTTTCTCCAACGACCAGATCACCGATCTTGATTGAATTCCCTGTTAGTACTAACATGTTCTGACCAAACATGACATTGTTATCTACTGTTCTGTAGCTAGCAAGGGTCTTAAGTGGCTCTTTATTTTTTTGTGCGGTATCTTGATCTACTGTAGTCATGACGCATCTTGCGCATGGTTTGGTGATTTTAAAAGTAGCTTCTCCAATTTTTACTTTTTTCCACTCGTCCTCGATGAAGGCAGTTCCTCCGCTAAAAACCAAATTTGGTCTAAAACGATCCATGGGGACAGGTTTTTCTAGTCGTGCATTGAGATTGTTGAGCGATTCTTGCCCAATGATCAGGTATGGCATTCCATCGGCATAACTTACGGATTCACCATTGACTGCATACTTGGCTTTTAGTTTTCTTTGTGTACTTGCTGGCATTTTGACTAGTTTACAAGGCATCGCCATAAATTCTGAAAACCATTCATTGACAGCTTCTGAGACCACTTGGCCTTCTACAGTATCTTCCCAGATAGTCACTGGCGTTACTTTTTCAGTCTCAGGCTTCATCGGGATCTCGATATGCAAGTCAGGATTATTCTTGTGGGTGACAAGTAATGCGTCCTTTTTGAGCTGTACTTGTAGTAAGGCCATCTGAGGATGCGTTCGCTGGGATAGGAACATGCCTGACCTGTCCACCAGCATCCACCTTCTGTCATGCTGCAGGCCTCTTTCTTCTAGTTTTGCAGTGTTTAGCTGGATACCGCTGAGGGATTTGATGGGGTAGATGTAGATGTCTTGTAGGATCATGGCGAGAATTTTATGTCGCCAAGTTACAATCTTTTGAACTTATCTGGGATTTCGGGATTGAAGAATTTGGTGATGATATGGTGGAATTGATTTTCTTGTTCCATTTTCAAAAAGCTGATTGGATTGCTTATTCTGTCAAAAAGTGATTTTTCTGTAGGTTCGTATGAAAATAGTGCAGCTGTCAGCATACAGATCAAAAAAGCCAAGCCCCACTTGAGCCTTTCACTTCGCTGTATTTGCTTTTGCCTGCTGTTCATACCACTAAGATACGGATTTAGGTAAAATGGTTGCATCGAAGAGAATTAAAATTGGTTAATTATGTATATCTCCAATTAGGTCAGCAACCGATTTATAGTATATATTGGAAAGTCGTTTAGATAGGGCGTGCTGAAAAACGCCAATTGGAGAATAAATTCTTTAAGTTTTGAAGAATATCCCGTTTAACAAGTGTTTTCTTTTTAAGCAAGTGCAAGTTTATTCAATGATATTGCTTGATTTGCGTGCTCTTGAAAATTTCAAAACTCGAAATTTTCAGGCTAGTCTCAGGCATACCATCTTCTTCATTGGGCTCAATCGAAGTATAAGCATACATCTTCATTCGCCCGCTTTGAATCTGGCATGCCTGAGACTTTTTCAGCAAGCCCTAGATAAGACTACAAGTTGAATTTAAACTTTTCCAAAGTTGGGTTAAAAGTAAATACAAACATTGTTTACAAATCTGAACTTTGGAAAAGTTATTCTAAACTAAACGACATTGAATCATATTATGATACTTTAATTGGCTGTCTCCGAAAAATATTGATATATACTTTCCTAGCGTATAGTCACATTCACTTTTTGTCTTGAAAGGAGAATAATTTTGTCATGTATGGATTTTGGTTTAGGCTTGACATGTCAGGAATCCAATTGAATTCTGTCACGCTAGTCTGACAATCTGACGTGATTCGGGCTTGAGTTATGCTTGGCACAAGCCTTGTCTATTGGGATTATGTAATTTCAAAAAACGTAATCAATTAAGAAAATAACTATATCATGGGAAAAATCATAGGTATTGACTTGGGTACGACCAACTCCTGTGTTGCTGTAATGGAAGGTAACGAGCCGGTGGTGATCCAAAACTCAGAAGGTAGAAGAACAACTCCTTCTATAGTAGCATTCTTGGACAATGGAAATGGAGAGAGAAAAGTAGGGGATCCTGCCAAGCGTCAGGCCATCACTAACCCTGCCAATACCATTTCTTCTGTTAAGAGATTTATGGGTAAGAAGTTCTCTGAAGTTTCTGAGGAGAAAAAACATGCTTCTTACAAAGTAGAACAAGGTCCTAATGACACTGTAGCTGTAAAAATCGGTGACAGATCATATACTCCACAAGAACTTTCTGCAATGATCCTTCAGAAAATGAAGAGCACTGCAGAGGATTTCTTGGGTCAGGAAGTGACTGAAGCGGTTATCACTGTGCCAGCTTACTTCAATGATGCAGAGCGTCAGGCTACCAAAGAAGCTGGACAGATTGCAGGTCTTGAAGTAAAAAGAATTATCAACGAGCCTACGGCAGCAGCTTTGGCTTATGGTATGGATAAGAAAAACCAAGATATGAAGATCGCAGTGTATGACCTTGGTGGTGGTACATTTGATGTGTCTATCTTAGAGTTGGGTGATGGCGTATTCGAAGTGAAATCTACCAATGGTGATGTCCACCTCGGTGGTGATGACTTTGACCAAGTGATCATCAACTGGCTTGCCGACGAGTTCAAGTCAGAAGAACAAATCGATCTTAGACAAGACCCGATGGCACTTCAAAGATTGAAAGAAGCTGCTGAAAAAGCTAAAATCGAATTATCAAGCTCTTCTTCAACAGAAATCAACTTGCCATACATCACTGCAACACAGTCTGGTCCTAAGCACTTGGTGAGGACCTTGAGCAGGGCAAAATTTGAGCAGCTTTCAGAGGATTTGGTAAGAAGGTCTATGGAGCCTTGTAAAAAAGCACTTCAGGATGCGGGACTTTCTGCCTCTGATATCGATGAAGTTATCTTGGTAGGTGGTTCTACAAGGATTCCTAAGATTCAAGAGGAAGTGGAGAAGTTCTTCGGCAAGAAGCCATCCAAAGGCGTAAACCCAGATGAAGTAGTGGCAATCGGTGCAGCGATCCAAGGTGGTGTTTTGACTGGTGAGGTGAAAGATGTACTTCTTTTGGATGTGACGCCTCTTTCATTGGGTATAGAGACCATGGGCGGTGTGTTTACCAAATTGATCGAAGCTAACACAACCATTCCTTCCAAGAAGTCTGAGGTGTTCTCTACCGCTGCTGACAATCAGCCGGCTGTTGATATCCATGTATTGCAAGGAGAAAGACCTTTGGCTAAGGATAATAGAACGATTGGTAGATTCCAATTGACAGATATTCCACCAGCTCCAAGAGGCGTTCCTCAGATCGAAGTGACATTTGACATCGATGCCAATGGTATCTTGAATGTGTCAGCAAAAGATAAAGGAACTGGTAAAGAGCAAAAAATCAAGATCGAAGCTTCTTCAGGTTTGTCTCAAGACGATATCGAAAGAATGAAGAGAGAAGCAGAAGCAAATGCTGCTACTGACAAAGCTGAGAAAGAAAAAATCGAGAAACTCAACGGCGCTGATAGCTTGATCTTCCAGACAGAGAAGCAATTGAAGGAATATGGTGAGAAGTTGTCAGAAGGCAATAAATCCAATATCTCTGCAGCTCTGGAAACCTTGAAAACTGCACATCAGTCTCAAGACTTGGCAGGAATCGATGCTGCTATGGAAGGTTTGAACAAGGCTTGGGAAGCTGCTTCTCAAGAAATCTACAATGCTACGCAAGGTGCAGGAGCTCAAGCAGGCCCTGATGCTAGCGCTGGTGGATCTGCCGAAGCTGGGGACGGTGTGTCAGATGTAGATTACGAAGAAGTATCTGAAGATAAAAAGTAATTCAGAACTAAACCAACAAAAAACGGCATCTGTAGCGAGACTATGGATGCCGTTTTTTTGAGAGTCAAGATGCAAGATATTTAGGTCGAGAAATCTTGGAGGCTAGAGACTGATATTTGCTGGCGCGATATATATGGATATATGTCTTGAGGCGATATATTAGAGGCATGTGAATAAGAGAATTATTCTTAAAAAAGGGCAAGTAATTTCAGGACAGGATAAGGAATCCAACGTTACGTGAATCCGTTGCGCCAGTAGCGTGAAAAAAAACAAATTCAACCCTTCCATTTCATCCTTCATCCCTCCTATTTCATCCTTTTCGACGCTCTTGTTTCTTTTTTCTAAATAAGCGGATCGTTAACAACACTACCAATGCAACTAACTGCTGACAATAAATTAAAAAAGATCATCATCGTCGGTGACCGAGTATTGATCAAATTGAGGAAGGCTGACGAAAAGACTTCTTCGGGTCTATATCTGCCACCTGGGGTACAAGAAAAAGAAAAGGTACAGCAAGGCTATATCATCAAAACTGGCCCTGGTTACCCTATTCCTTCCCCTGTAGAGGATGATGAACCATGGAGAGACAGAGATGAAAGTATCAAATATATTCCTCTTCAAGCCAAAGAAGGTGACTTGGCTATCTTCTTGGTCAATGGGAGCTACGAGGTGATCTATGAAGGTGAAAAATACTTCATCGTCCCGCAACATTCAATCTTGATGTTGGAGAGGGAAGAGGAATTGTGAAAATTACAATAAGAGAAATGATTTTCTGCAAAGACAACAGATAAATTCGATGAATTGATATACAGGTAAAAAAGCTTGTGATGTTAAATCAAAAAAGCCATTTGACTCTGTTGATGTCAAATGGCTTTTTTTACTTTTTCTCAAGCAATGCATATTCCTTTGCGAAGTAGCTCAAGATTACATTGGCCCCGGCTCGTTTGATGCTGAGGAGGGACTCTAGCATGGCTCTTTCTCCGTCTAGCCATCCTCTTTCTGCAGAGGCTTTGATCATGGCATATTCTCCGCTGACATTGTACGCTGCGATGGGCAGATTCGAATTGTCTTTCAATAAGCGGATGACATCCAAGTAGGCCAAAGCTGGCTTGACCATCAAGAAGTCAGCGCCTTCTTCAGTGTCCAAATCGGCCTCAATCAGAGCTTCGTGGTAGTTGGCGGAATCCATTTGGTATGTTTTCTTATCGCCAGATTTCGGTGCAGAATCCAATGCATCACGGAAAGGGCCATAGAAAGCCGATGCGTACTTAGCTGTATAAGACATGATGGATACATTTGTGTAGCCATTTTCATCTAGTACATTTCTGATGTATCCGACTCTTCCGTCCATCATGTCAGATGGGCCAAGGATGTCAGCTCCAGCTTGTGCTTGTGCTAGTGACATTTTTCCTAAGATCTCTAAGGTTTCGTCGTTGAGGATTTGTCCATTTTCGACCAAGCCATCATGGCCATCTGAACTATAAGGATCCATAGCCACATCAGTCATCACCACGATCTCAGGAAAAGTAGTCTTGATTTTATGGATGGCTTTGAGGTAAAAGGTCTCAGGGTTGTAGCTTTCTGTAGCATACTTGTCTTTTTTGCTTTCAGGGTATGCAGGGAAAATGTCAAAAGCCATGATCCCCAAATTGACACAGTCTTCGATCTCTTTCAGCATGAGGTCCAAAGAGTATCTGTAGATGCCTGGCATGGAAGCTACTTCTACCTTTTGATTGACACCATCGATCAAAAACATGGGAAATATGAAATCTTTGACAGAAAGTCTGGTTTCTTCCACCATGTTTCTGATGGCTTGAGACTTTCTATTCCTTCTAGGTCTTCTTTGCATAACTGAACTTGTTTCCTGCAAAGTTAACACTATTCGGCGGAAGCCTGTTTGTCCAAGAAGGTCTTAATTTTTTGAATATTTGCTGGTGAAGCACCAATGAAGACCTCTTCTACTTCTCCGTCTTTGTTGATTAAGATGTGTAGTGGAATGGCAGTACCCCCTCTTTGCTTGTCTAGTGCTTTGAGTAAACTGATACTACGAGCATCTCCAAAACTTAATTCATAATCAAATTTAAAATCTGGTCTCTTTTTGAGGAAGGATTTGTAGGTGCTCATTGGTTCGTTGGAAAAAGCCAAGAATCTCACATTCTTGTTACTGTATTCTTGAACCAGCTCATTCATCTCAGGTATTTCTCTGATGCATGGGCCACACCAAGTTGCCCAAATATTGATCACCGCAGCTTCGCCTTGTGCCAATTCGGAAATGTCAGCATTCTTTTTTAATGCATTGTTGAATTCAGCTTTGAAATTGTTGTTGTCGTTTGCTCCAGTGTTGATCAGAAGCAGACAGGTCAAAATTGTTAAAATGATTTTCATAGTAGTGAATTTTATAGATCACTAAATATATAATTTTAGTTTGAAAAATAAAAAAAGCAGGAAACATAGTTGCCTGCTCTTGATCGTATATAGACTAAACTTTATTTTAGAAGTTGATTTGTGCTTGGAGTCTGAGTAGAGATCCTTTTTGTCTGTTTTCAGGATTGAGGGAATTTTCAAATGTCCTGTCAGAGATGGTGTACATGGCTACCAATTCAAAATTTCTGTGGGGCTGCCATTCTACACCTATTTCCAATTCTTTTACGCGATGCTTGGTAGCATCTAATTCGTGTTTTTTGCCTCCTTTGTAGTAGTGATATCTGGTAAAAGGGATGAAGATATCATTGCCTTTTTTCAAGAAGTAGGAAGCCAATACATAACCTCCTTCAAGTGGTGCATCTTGCACAGAATTAGTCTCTGGATCATACTCTGGGCCTCTACCCCAATTGAATTCAGCTTGGATACCAAATGGCTGTGGATAGAGGATAAAGCTTGGCCCGTACCTGAACTCCTCAAATTCTGTCTGATCAAAATCCGTTTGAGGATTGCGGTTTATGACAAATTTGCCTGTGTAACCTTGGAAGGAAGTCTCGATGATCTGTCCAGATTCTAACTCAAAAGGGTATGTGACTCTTGATACTATATGGAGGCTATTGTTTTTGTCAGGTTGATTGGCTGTCTGTCCATTATATAGACCAAGTCCGAACACTCCATAATCTCCCGAGCCTTTCAGACCAGAAGAGACCAATTCGCTGAAACGTCTCCTGATTTTGGTTGGTGCGTAATAGAACATCACACCAATGTCCCTTTCGTTTGCTACCGCTGAATTGAGTCCATCATGTCTATCAAGTGGGATTCTATTTTGACTGGATTGAAGGTTTTCAAAGCCAAAAGGGACTTTGCTTTGTCCGATTCTAAGTCTGAATTCTTGCTTTTGATCTAAGCCTAGGTCGAAGTATGCATCCCTGATTTGAGCGAAGTTTCCACCTCCAGACGCAAAATCAGGTTGGATGTAGAAATAGACTTTTTCGTGAATTTGACCATAGAAGATCATCCTAATTCGTCTGAAGAAAAAGCCACCATTCTCTCCCCAAGAGCGATCACACTGCTCGCATTGCAGGTCAGGGTTGGTTTCAAATAGTCTATTGTACCTCAGCTGAGCATAACCACGCAGCTGAATGGTTTCATACCAGGGTTTCCTGAGTATTTGTTTGACTTCCTCTGTTGCTACAGAGTCTCTATCGATGTTCCTTGCAAAAACATCCACAGAGCAGATCATCATAGAGATGATCAGAGCGATTTTGATTCGCATGCTAGGAAGATTTTTAAATAAGAAGTATTGTACAGCGTGACAAAGGTGAGAAGCCAATATTTCTTTATGATGATGTAGAAATTAAGTATTTGTTATCCTCTCGATGCTTTATAAACATGATGTAGGGGTTTTAAAAATGTATGAATGTGAAAAATGTGTCAATAGGATGTAAATAGCGGTATTTGGTGTGTTAAGGGAATG
Organism: Belliella pelovolcani; assembly: GCF_900156785.1. Lineage (GTDB taxonomy): Bacteria > Bacteroidota > Bacteroidia > Cytophagales > Cyclobacteriaceae > Belliella > Belliella pelovolcani. The sequence continues at coordinate 225,960 of NZ_FTOP01000005.1, forward strand.
TTAAGTCAATGGAACGCAGATGACGCTGATTGGGTGGATTTACGCAGATGAATTTTTGATCTGTGATCATCTGCTAGATCTGTGTCATCAGTGTGCTATTTTAATGGAACGCGGATGATTCGGATACTCTCTGATTGGTTTTTTATCTGTGACTATCAGTTGCATCTGCGTCATCCGCGTTCTATTTCAAGTTAAAATAAAGCTAAGACGGTTTGCAATTTTAGGTTTTGGTAGTCTGTGATATACAAATTACATGGCGGGAGCTCTTCTTTGGTATGTGAGGACAATACGCCGACTACTTTCATGCCAGCATTCAGAGCTGCTGATACTCCAGAGAAGGAGTCTTCAAATACAAGGCAGTTGTCTGGTGAGACATTGAGGTTGTTGGCAGATTTGAGATAGACTTCTGGATCAGGCTTGTGCTTGCTTACATGCTCACTGGCTAGTACGGATTCCATTTTGTCTAATAATGATAGCTTTCCAGCAATCAATTCAAGGTTGGCCATGGGTGCCGAAGTAGCCACTCCTGTAAGGAGTTTGTTGGATTTTAATTGATCTAGAAACTCCAAGTAGCCAGTGATTGGATTGACTTGATCTTCATAGATTTCTCTGAATAGGCTTTCTTTTTCATCCTCTAGCTGAAGCAATTCTTCGCCTGCTATTTTTCTGCCAAAAAAATGACTCATGATATATGAATTACTCTTGCCATACATGTGGTCTGCAAATTCTGCTTCTGTTGGGTACATATTTCTTCTGGCAAAAAATGACTTAAAGGCTTGTGAGTGAAAAGGATTGGTATGGCAGATGACTCCGTCCATATCGAAAATAATTGCTTTGTTCATGGTTAAATAGGCTCTTTGAATTGGTAAAGCTAACAAAAAAAGAAAAGAAGACTTAATATTACAGAAAGCTATAGTTATGCCATAATATGTATATTTAAATATTGTTCAGTAATTATGGAAATCCCTCCAAGGTCTCAAATATCTTGGAGGGATCTTTTTCAGAAATATTCACATTCCAATCTTAGAAAATATCTAAGAATAACTTGTCCGCAGCGACGGATCCAATATCCCTAAATAGCTGTTGCCAATATTTCAACTTTATTTCAATCGTATTTCTACGATATTTCGAGTTATCACCTGTCAAACTCCTTCACCACCTTCTCTATAATATCACAGCACTCATGCAATTGCTCTTCGGTCATCACCAAAGGTGGGGCAAAGCGAATAATATTACCATGGGTTGGTTTGGCTAATAGCCCATTGTCTTTCAAGGCTACACACATGTCCCAAGCTGTAGCGCTGTCTTCGGAGTCATTGACAACTACTGCATTGAGTAAGCCTTTTCCTCTTACCAGCTTCAAGATGCTGTATTGATCTACGAGCACTTGCATTCTCTCTCGGAAGATTTTTCCAAGTTTACGTGCATTCACTGCTAGCTTTTCGTCTCTCACTACTTCTAAGGCAGTCATGGCAACTTTAGCACCTAGAGGGTTTCCACCAAAAGTAGAACCATGTTGCCCTGGTTTGATGACATTCATGATGTCATTGTTTGCAAGAACGGCTGACACGGGGTAGAATCCACCAGAAATAGCTTTTCCCAAGATCAACATGTCAGGTTGCGTGTAGCTAGCTTGCTTTTCACAATGTGCTTCGCAGTTACAGTTGCCACATACAGCTAACAGTGAACCTGTTCTTGCGATACCCGTTTGGATTTCATCAGCGATGAACAGGACATTTTTGGCTTTGCAGGCTTCAGAAGCTTTTCGGATAAAATCCTCAGCTGGTGTATATACACCTGCTTCGCCTTGAATCGGTTCTACGAGGAAGGCGACTACGTTTTTATCTTCCAATGCTTTTTCCAAAGCTGGGATGTCATCATAAGGTATTTTGACAAATCCGGGGGTGTATGGGCCAAAGTTTTTTCTAGCATTTTCATCATTAGAAAATGAAATAACGGTGGTCGTTCTGCCATGAAAGTTGTTTTCAGCGACAATGATTACAGCCTCATTCTCGGCAACTCCTTTTTTCTCATATCCCCATTTTCTTGCGATTTTGAGGGCAGTTTCCACGCCTTCTGCGCCAGTATTCATAGGAAGCACTTTGTCAAATCCAAAGTATTCCGTGATGTATTTTTCAAAAGGACCAAGTACATCATTGAAAAATGCACGAGAAGTTAAAGTCAATGTTCCAGCCTGCTCGATCAGGGCATCTTTGATCCTAGGGTGGCAATGACCTTGATTGACTGCTGAATAAGCGGAAAGAAAATCGTAATACTTTTTGCCTTCTACATCCCATAGAAACACGCCTTCTCCCTTGCTCAATACTACCGGTAGTGGGTGGTAATTGTGCGCTCCATACTTGTCTTCCAGCTCGATAGCTTGTTTACTTGAGTTTATTGTTTCCATCATAAAATTATTTTTCTTGTCAATTCGACCTTCCTGAGAAGATTTTTCCAAATCCACACTACAGGTGTAAAGGTAATATTTTGTTTTCAAAGTAAAATTCTAAAGGGGATTTTTGAAAGGGGGGTGGAGGAGTTGATTATGTATTCGGAAAATTGAACAAAAAATCGGTGCTGGTAATGGCACAATTTCTAAGGCAGTAGGGAAGGATAAGGATATTCAAACCAAGTGGATAGAACTTTTTGTGATGCATTTTCCTGAGGTCAATCCTGTTTGGTTATTAACTGGAGAAGGTGAAATGCTTATAATGAAAACCGAAAATGATGTAATCGATCCTATATTCAAAGAAAGCGATCCTGTTTATGGTCATTTGAGTAAGGAGCAACATTTGGAGATTGTGAATTCTTTAAAGCAAGTAATTTCAGCTCTTGAGGGGCAGTTAGAGCAAAAGGAAAGGATTATTCAACTGAAAGATAGGATTATAAAAGATTTGGAGGCGAAAAGCTAAGTTGTCAATTCTGTTTTATTATAAATCTTAAAGGTTTATTTTGAATAACAGAATTCGGACTTTTTATTATATGTGTATCCGCAATTAGACAACTAACTAATTCAAATTAGATCTTGGATCAGCTCGATACTAATTGATATTGGATCCGCCGTAGCGGACAAGTTATTCATTGATATTTGCTTGAAATAATAGGTTCATTCCAGTTTTTAGGTTCTACTGGCAAGAAAGCGGATAATCATGTTTTATTTTTTATTCCACTTAAACTTCAAAAATCTCTTAGGTTTATCTAAGCCTGATAGGATCAAAAAAATCCATTAAATTTGGACATGAATTCCAAAAAGAAACCCTCCGCCCCGATGAAGTTGATACCAGGAGATTATTACCTCAATGAAAATGGGTTGATGGTCTTTACTGCGCAGTATCACTTAAGGAGAGGATATTGCTGTGGGAATGGCTGCAGGCATTGTCCGTATGGAAGCGCGAAGCCTTAGTGAGGGATTGATGATTTTGAAATTTCAAGATTGAGGAAACATATTGTTTAATTGGTTAACTGGTTGGGGGGATGAGAGAGGTTTTCCGTACTGGGTTGAGGAGAAGTTTAATCGATATTTGCATAACGGGCTAGGGGGTAAGGATTGAGCGTAGTGGGAAGTGATTGTAATCCGAGGTATTGTCTATTCTTTTCAAACTTTGCTACTTGGAGTGCTTTGCGAGAATTAGAGGGCCTTCTAAACCTCACATCCACATTTTTAAAACTTTACGGAATTATTTTGAAGTTCGCTTTTGGTAATTCATTAAAAACTCCGATATTTGCAGACTCAATTAGAAAAACGCAATAAATATTACGATCATATATCATGGCAAAAGTTTGTGACATCACCGGTAAAAGACCTCGAGTAGGTAATAATGTATCGCATGCGAACAACAAGACCAAGCGTAGATTCTACCCTAACTTGCACAAGAAGTCTTTCTACGTGCCTGAGGAAGATGCTTGGATCACTTTGAAAGTTTGTTCGAAGGCATTGAGAACCATCAATAAGAATGGTATCTCTTCTGTTTTGAAAAAAGCTCAGAACGAAGGTTACATTATCATTAAATAATTAGATTGACTCTCTATAAATAGTTCAAGGAAATGGCTAAGAAAGGTAACAGAGTACAAGTGATTTTGGAATGCACGGAGCATAAAGCTTCTGGCCAACCAGGTACTTCAAGATATATCACTACCAAAAACCGTAAGAACACTACTGAGAGATTGGAATTGAAAAAATTCAATCCTATCTTGAAAAAAGTGACGGTTCACAAAGAAATTAAATAATCAAGGACTGTTTGCCGCAAGGTAAATTTTAAAACCTCAAAGATATGGCTAAGAAAGTAGTAGCAACGCTAAAGAAAGAAGGTGGTGTAACTTACGCTAAGGTGATCAAGGCTGTAAAGTCTGAAAAAACTGGTGCTTACACCTTCAGAGAAGAGATGGTCCCTACCACTATGGTTCAGGATACATTGAAAAAATAATTGCCATTTGCATCGTAATGCAAATATAAAGTCCCTCTGAGTTCGACTCAGGAGGGACTTTTTCATTATATTCGGGCTCAAATTGTATAAACTATGGGAATTTTCGGGTTCTTTTCGAAAGAAAAAAAAGAAAGTCTAGATCAAGGACTTCAAAAATCCAGTGAAAATATTTTTTCTAAACTCAGCAAGGCGGTAGTTGGTAAGTCCAAGGTGGACGAGGAGATCCTCGATGAGCTGGAAGAAATTTTGATAACCTCTGATGTAGGTGTAGATACTACCATCAAAATCATCAGAAGAATAGAGGAGCGAGTAGCAAAAGATAAATACCTCAATACAGATGAGCTGGATAAGATTCTTAGGGAAGAAGTCGTAGGCCTGCTCGAAGAAAATAAAAGCGCAGATCAGGGTGATTTTGATCTACCTGCTGACAAAAAGCCCTATGTCATCATGGTAGTAGGCGTCAATGGTGTAGGCAAAACGACGACCATTGGCAAGCTTGCCCATCAATTCAAACAAGCTGGTAAATCTGTGGTGCTGGGAGCAGCTGATACTTTTCGGGCAGCGGCTGTAGATCAATTGATCCTTTGGGGGGAACGTGTAGATGTACCTGTGGTTTCGCATGGGATGAATACGGATCCTGCTTCAGTGGCTTTTGATACTGTCAAAAAGGCCGTTGAGATGAACGCCGACGTAGTTATTGTAGATACTGCGGGTCGATTGCATACCAAGGTCAACTTGATGAATGAATTGACCAAAATCAAAAGGGTGATGCAGAAATTCATTGAGGATGCTCCTCATGAAATCCTGTTAGTACTTGATGGTTCTACAGGGCAAAATGCATTTATGCAAGCCAAGGAATTTACCAAGGCGACGGATATCTCCGCATTAGCGATTACCAAACTCGATGGGACTGCCAAAGGTGGCGTAGTGATTGGGATTTCTGATCAATTTAGAATTCCTGTAAAGTACATTGGCGTAGGTGAAAAAATGACCGATTTACAAGTCTTCAATCGTAAGGAATTTGTGGATTCCTTATTTAAGAAGAAGTAATTGGGGTTTGGTTATTAGTTATCGGTTAATGGTTATTAGTTACTGGTAATAGGGTATATACTTTTGGAGTATGTAGAATCCCCCAGAAATGTGGGGATTTTTTTATGCCTCTAGTTTTTTCAGCCTTTCTAGTAGGGGAGGGTGAGAATAATTGACAAAGACATACCAAGGGTGTGGGTTGATATTGCTGAGGCTGTTGATCGAAAGAGTCTTGAGCGCTTCGGCTAGCGGCTTGCCGTCGTATGTTTCTTTGGCATAGGCATCTGCTTCGAATTCATTCTTTCTGCTCACCATGTTCATAAATATGCCAATGATCATGGAAATGGGAGAGAATAGCATGGTGAAGCCAATGATATTCAAGTGGATGGCCATTTGGCTGCCTCCAAGTGCCAGACTCATGGCCTCACTATGGATAAACTGCGCTAGAATAAAAAGTAAAATACCAATCTGCAAGATCCCTGATATCATCCCTGAGATGATATGTTTCTTTTTGTAATGACCAATTTCGTGGGCAAGTACTGCTACCAATTCATCGGGGGTATGTTGCTCTATCAGGGTGTCATAAAGTACAACCTTTTTTCTTTTTCCAAAACCTGAGAAAAAAGCATTGGCTTTGGAGCTTCTTTTGCTTCCATCGATTACAAACAGATTCTCCAAAGGGAAATTTACTTGCTTGGTGTAATGAATGATTTTATCTCTCAGCTCACCATCTTCTAAAGGGGTTAGTTTGTTGAAAAGTGGCAGGATTAGGGAAGTGTAGAAAAGGTTTACAAATACCATAAATGCAGCAGCAATCAACCAAAATTGCCACCAGAAATCTTTACCTATCTGATGTACTAGCCAAAGCAATACAGCCAATAGCCCCCCACCAACGATGATGGATAAGACATAGCCTTTGATCTTATCAGAAAAGTAGGTGGCTTTGGTTGATTTATTGAATCCAAATTTTTCTTCAATGACGAAGGTTTGATAATAGTCAAAGGGTAGCGATAAAAAATCCGAACCGATAAAGATAATGCCAAAGTATGCGAGAGAAAGGAGCAGCGGATGGCTGATCCACTGACTCAACCACTGATCTACCCAGCCAAATACCCCAAAATATATCAGACCAATAGTGATCAAGAAACTGATCGATCCAGTAAGCAAACCAAATTTGTAATAAGCTCTTTGGTACCGATGGCTTTCATGTAATTTTTTTTCATCTACATACTGATCCAAGGTTTGAGGAATGGACGGAACAGGCCTTGAGCTATTGAGGAAGCTTAGTGTTTTTTCAAAAAGGAAACCAAAAGTCACTACCCCCATCAAGAGGTATTTGATTTGTATTGCGTCCATAAGTTTTTCTTCTTAGAATTTAGGGCAAGGGAGCACGGTATCTCTGCTTCTAGGCTTTCCTTGATTTCTCGAGGGGAAAGTGTAAGATACGCTAACTTCGTGCGCTCCTCCAGACTGAATGCCTAGGTTGGAGACCGTGTAGTCAAAGCTATACCCCATGTTTAACCCAGATAGCAAATTGAAACCCACCATCATTACAACTGCGTCGCGATTGCTTTGTTGCTCCACGGGCTTGTAAGGTAAACCTCTATACCAAACCCCAAAAATAATAGGTTCCATGAAAAGATAAGCTCCCACGTCAAGTTGCTCAAATGGCCCCTGTCTCTTGTAATTGATCGTAGGTACAAAATACCTTTGCTTGTACATGTGAGTGAAGTCATTTCTGTAGCCACCATTTCCTAAAGGGATTTTGACTCCAGTGTGTAGGGATAGTTTCATAGGTAGTCTACTGACACTCTCTTCATCTAGGAAAGATTGGTTGGGTTGGTTGACGTGATGGGTAGATGCTCCAAACCAAAACCGATCCGTAAAAAATAAGCCGCCAAAAGAAAGGGATAGTAAGTTGACAGGATCACCTATACCTGGCAGATCATTACCAGGTTGTGTTGGTCCGAAAGGATCGGCTGGATTGATTTGATTGGCAAAGATGAGATTTTCGAAAAAACCGATATCTCTGCGGATATAACTCGCCTGAAAGCCTGGTCTGAAGTACGCATTTTGGCCTAACCTCAATTCATAAGAATACAAACCTGAAATGGTTGTGGACCTGAGTTGTGCAGCGCCTTCGACATCATTCATTACAAGAAAACCAACACCACTATTATAATCATCCAGATAGGTATCGTAATATGCGGAAAAAGTCGTAAACTGTGCATTGAGTCCTGGCCATTGGTTCCTATAGTTGGCACCAATTCTTGTCGCTTGTTCTGCACCAGTAAAAGCAGGGTTGAGGTATAAGGGTGCTGCGTAATATTGACTATATTGCGGGTCTTGTGCGCTGCTTTCTAGGGTGGAAACTAGAAATAAAGGGACAAAAAAAAGACAATATAGATAAGACCTGATCAATTGTTTATTCGTTAATTAAGATGTTCAATGTAGATGCTAAACGATTCAAAACTTTCGTTGTTTTAGTTAGCAGGACGTAAATTATGAAAACAGCTTTTAAATCTATTCAATTTTCTCTGATTTTTGCAGTAATCTGCTCATTATCCTGCATTTTAAATTCAAATAAAAGTTTTTCACAAGGGTTTAATAACAACGAGTGGGTTTTTGGCTATTGTGACTCAGGTACTGAAAACAATTACCTCTCCTTTGGAAAGGGTGGGGAGCCTATAATTAGAACCCTTCCTGGATCTATTGTTGTTGGGGAAAATAACAACGCAGTGGCCATTGATCCCATCACAGGGCAAAAACTTTTTTATACAAATGGTGAGTTGGTTTACAATTATGATGATAATATCATACAAGGTGCTCCAAACGGTATTGGAGGAAATATTGATGGGAGGCAGCAGGTAGCTATTGGGGTCTTGGATTATGATCCTGAAGGGAACAAGTTGTATTACACCTTTCATATCACACCAGGTGGGCAGCTTCAATATTCTGTGGTAGATATGAATGCACCTGGAGGAGCGACAGGGAATCAACCTCCACTGGGTCAGGTAACTGTACTCAACCAAAATATTGGTCCTGCTACTGGTGCTATCGCAGTGGTAAAGTCAGCACAATCACCTTCTTACTTGATCAGCTTCAATGGAGGCAACTTAATCTCCAGAAGAATTGAAGCCACACAAGGTGATTTTACGGAGACTGATGATGTAGGTATACCTTTTACACCAAAGGCGATAATTTTTAATGAAGCAACAGGACAATTGATGCTTATTCCTGAAAACCCTAATGAGGACATCGTATTGGTAGATTTTGATACCGCAACAGGAAGTTTTGGTACAGTCAATACCATTTCGCAATCTGGGGGAGCTGAATCAATAGAAGGAGCAGCCTTCAGCCCTGATAGTGATTATATCTACTTTTCTAGAGGCAATGAATTGTTCCGAGTTCCTGCGGATGATTTAGATGCAGACCCTGAATTGATTCCTTTGGAAAATGATGTATTCCGAATTTATGATATCAAAGTCGGCCCTGATGGAAGATTGTATTATATCTATGAAGAAGTAGCAGGTGGTCCTCAATTGATCGGAAGGGTAGATAATCCTGACGAGGAAGATCTGGAGGAACTGGAGATAGATGAAGATCCATTTGATGGGGTGGATTTTTGTGGTAGGATTTTCCCTCAGTTTGCCCCAAATGCTGATATTGAAGCGGAAGTAGATTTTACATGGGAGCCAGAAGAACCGTGTAGTAATAATCCTGTACAGTTGACAAGTGTCATCACACCTGAAAATTACAGGCCGGTAAGTTTTGAATGGTCCTTCTCGCCGCCCTTGACTGACGAAGATGGTGAGCCTATAGAAATGGATTTCAATCAGGAGCACCTCTTGATTCCTGAGGAGGCGACGGGAGATCAAAGTATCACAGCTACGCTTGTGGTAACTTTTGCTGATGGAACTAGGGAGGAAGTTACCAAAGAAATTGAACTGGCTCAAAATGATTTGGAGGCAAACTTCACTCCTCAAGATACCACACTCTGTGCGCCTAATTGTATAGACTTGATGCCATTGTTAGAAGTACAAGCAGGCGGAGGACAAGGTGGTGAAACTCCTGGAGGAATTGGCGGAGGTCAAGGAGGTAATTACGAGTACTTTTGGTCCAATAAGCGAGATGAAGGATGGGGGCCAGAAGCTCCAAATGAAGTTTGTAGACCAGGACTTTACTGGGTTTTGGTCAGGGAAGTGGGTTCTTCATGCTATGCGTATGCGAGTATCAGGATTCGAATTTGGGATCTACCAGATCAAAATAATAACATTTGGTACTTCGGGAATCAAGCAGGCTTAGATTTCAATCCTGATCCCGATGACCCTGATGGGCCTACGCCAAGACCCGTTACCCACCCGAATACAATACCTGCGGGAACTACCACGATTTCAGATGAAACTGGCCAGGTGCTTTTCTACACAGATGGCTCGACGGTTTGGGATTTGAATGGGAACGTCATGGCAAATGGAGAAAATATTGGAGGAAGCAATCTATCTTCCGAAAGTGTGATCGCTGTACCAGTTCCCAATGTGGAGACCATGTTTTACCTATTTACAACTGAGCGGGCCGCTGATGGGAGCAATCAAGTGAAGTTTTCGGTAGTAGATATCATTGCAGAGAATCCTACAGGAGTAGGAAATGTAGTCACCAAGGATAATCTTTTGTTTAGTCCTTCCACAGAGCAATCTGCTGCTTTGGCCTCGGGTGATACGACTTGGGTACTTTTCCATGAATTGGGGAATAATACTTTTAGAGCTTATCCGATAACGCAATTTGGTATCGGTCCACCTGTATTTTCCTCAGTAGGTTCCGTTCATGGATTCAACACAGGAGTGGGAAGTATGAAGTTCAGTCCAGATGGATCTAAAGTAGCTGTCACTATTCAGGATGGAGCATGTAGTCGTGTCGAGATTTTTGATTTCGATCAGCAGACAGGTAGGTTAACTGAATATGCCAATTTGGATTTGGGTTGTAATAATGATGATGTTTACGGGTTGGAATTTTCCAATGATAGTAACAGGTTATTTGTGACATACACTGGAAATGGGGGCAAAGTAGAAGAGTTTCTTATAGGTAGTCCAACTTCGTCAGATGATGATGTGGACCTGAGTTGTGCGACATGTTTGAATAATGCATCAAGTAGAGCAGCACGGGAGCAGTGTATATTGGATTCGCGTACGCAATTGGATATAGATGGGCCCATTGGTGCAATTCAGGTAGGTCCAGATGGGCAGATTTATGTAGCGAGACCTGGTCAAGCTGCCTTAGGCACCATCAATGCGGGTCAAAATTGTACACCAAGTACTGCTGTTACAGAGGGGATGTTTTTGGCTCCAGGTACTAGCTCCAATCTTGGTTTGCCATCTTTTGTGCAGCAATCAGGAAGTAGTATTCCTGAGCCGCAGATCGTAGGACCCGAGAGGTTATGTTTAGACCCAGAAGTTGGAGCTGAAGGGTTGTTTGAAGGTGGTGGAGAGCCCGATATTGATAGTTATTTTTGGACTATAGTGCATGAAGATGGGGAAGAAATCTTGTCTGAATTCGGTGGGCCTGGAGAAGATTTTCAGAATTTAACCCATTTCTTTACCAGAGAAGGTGTACACACGGTGACCTTGCGTGTGGACAGGTGTGGAGAGGTAGATTACTATGAAGAATCATTGGAAGTGCTGGTTGTCGCTCCCCCTACGCTTACGCTGGAAGATGATGTGACACTTTGTAGTGGGCAGCCTGTTACTTTGACTGCAATAGAAGGTTATGATCCAGCTGAAGGTTTGTATGATTTTGAATGGAGAAATGCAGCAGGATTTCAGTTTGGCGATGAAAATTCAAACTCCATCGTTGTAGACGAGGAAAGTATCTACACAGTGACTGTTTCTTATAGAATGCCAGAAGGTAGTGATGAGTTCTTCGATACTTGTCCTGCTACGAAATCGGTTTTTGTAGGGCCTGCATTCGAGTTTGAACTTACCCAAACTGCTGAGGAGGTGTGTTATGACGAGACTTTGGTAGTATTCGCTCCAGATACACCTGTGGCAGGAGAATGGTTTTATCAGCGAGCTGGCGATCCGAATAGGGTGCAGTTTCCTGTTGGGTTAGCCTTTGAGCTTGAAGTAGAGCCAGCTTTAGATCTTCCAGGTCCAGGTCTGTACGAAATTATTTTTGTGACAGAAGACCCTATAGTAGAAGGGTGTCTGGTGGAGAAAGTCTTGGAGCTAGAAGTTTTTCCTCTTCCTAATTTCGAAATAGTAATTTTAACCAATGCCGAAGATTGCAATAGTCCTGAGGGTAGCTTTGAAATAGAAGCATTGATAGCCATGTCGGTCTTGGAAATAATGGAAACTGGGGATGTGTTCCAAAATGTGTCTGCTGGGGATTTCTTTACTTTGACAGATTTGGAACCAGGTAATTATACAGTGAGAGGTCAGACTGATTTTGGCTGTGAATTTACCAGAACCGCCACGATTCAAAATGTGAATCCACCCCAAGGATTTGAAAACATAACCTTGGACAGTACCGACGAAAGCTGCGGAGTCAACGAGATCATTCCTGGAAGCATTACTATTGAGCTTAGTGCTGCTGTTCAGGGTACTTATACCATTATGCGTCAAGGAGATGGGCAAGAGCTTACCGGGGCACTAGATGGGCAGACTACTGTCATTGAGATAGGTCATGGTGACTATGCGGTGCAAGTGGAAGATGCCAATGGATGTGCCATACCTGTAGGTGATGTGACTGTAGCACGGAGATTTTTGGCGGATTTCAATGTACCGTCTAATATAGTGGCCTGCGAAAGCTTTGAGCTAGAAATATCGACACAGCAAAATTTGGTATTTACAGTTACTGACCCCAATGGGGATTTAATCAATGCTGACGCAGACGGCATTTATTTACTCAATATTTCTGGTGTATACACCGTATTTGGAGAAGATCCTGACGGTGTTGCTTGTCCGAGAGAGAGGACTATTAATCTTACTATCAATGACCCGATCCAATATGAACTCTCAGCCCCTCAAGTAGACTGTGTGGACGGCGTGTCTTATGAGGCGATTATTTTAGATGGAACAGATCCAGCTTCTGTATTTTTCTTTTGGAGAAATGAATCCAGCCAGGTGGTTGGACGATCACAGCGGTTTTTCCCATCTGCACCTAGGCAGTATACACTAGATGTTCAGCCAAGGGTAGGCTCTAACTGTCCGACTCCTCCGATACCATTTGAGGTGGAGGAATTTGCTGCAGCTGTGGATTTTGAATTGGAAGTTCAACCATTCTGTGTGGGTGAACCGAGTACATTTGTGAATTTGCTGATTGATGCTGATGACATGGATGCTGTGGGACAGATCAGATGGTTTTTTGTTCAAGGGGGAAATAGAACACCACTTCCTGCCAATGATGACGCTACCATGATTTCAGTGGATCAGGCTAATCAAGGGACTTATCAAGTTGAAGTTTACAATAATTTCGGATGCTTGGTAGGAAGGGATCAGATTCAGGTAATTCAGTCCACCTTGGTGGCACCAGTCTTACAGGCTACTTACACCATCTGTGCATTGGAAAATATCGTATTTCAACTTGATCCCGGTCAATACGATAATTATGAATGGTATCTGGAAGGCGAAGACGAGCCTATATCCACAGACCCAATCTTCACACCTCAGCAGGAAGGTAATTACAGATTAGTGGTATTCGATGATTTGGGTTGTGTGGAGGAGATCACTTTTGAGGTGGTGGAGGATTGTGAGCTAAGAGTGCGGTTCCCCAATGCCATGCGTCCAAGTGATGCCTCCAAGCAATTCTTGATTTATACCAATGACTTTATTGATGAGCTATCGGTATATATTTACAATCGATGGGGTGAATTGATTTTCTATTGTGAGCAGAGTAATCTCCCTGGGGATGCAGTAGGTGGGTATTGCCCTTGGGATGGTACAGTAAATGGCCAAAAGGTGCCAATTGGAACATATCCGGTCGTTGTGAGGTTTAGAAGTAACAACCAAAATATTACAAGAGTCCTTCGGGAGTCTATATTAGTTATAGAATAATAGAATTATGATTACTTTAATATCACCTGCAAAAACACTTGATTTGAGTAGCACAGATATTTCTGTGTACACTACGCCTGAGTTTCAAAAAGAGACATTTGAGCTAGTATCCATCATGAAGAAAAAAACTTCTGATGAGATCAGGCAGCTGATGGGTGTAAGTGAGAATATTGCCACTCTCAATGAAAAAAGGTATAAGGAGTTCAAAAAATCATTTGATCCAGACAATGCTAAGCAAGCCCTCTTAGCTTTCAAAGGAGATGTGTATACCAAAATCGATGTGGATAATTACACAGATGCTGAGTTTGACTTTGCGCAAAAGCATCTCAGAATTCTTTCTGGTCTTTATGGATTGTTGAAGCCATTGGATTTGATCCAGCCATATAGATTGGAAATGGGGATCAAATTAGAAAACAAAAAAGGAAAAAACTTATATGAATTTTGGGGCTCAAGAATAGCCAAGGCAATCAATGAAGTGGCAGCTGGCGAGCCAATTGTGAACCTAGCTTCTCAAGAATATTTCAAAGCGGTGGATCAAAAGGCCTTGAAATCCGAAATCGTTACGCCTGTTTTTCAAGAGTATAAAAATGGCAAATATCAGGTTATTGGATTGTTTGCGAAGCAAGCTAGAGGTATGATGACTGATTTTATTATCAAAAACCGCATCAATGATCCCGAGCAACTCAAAACTTTCAATGAAGCGGGCTATGAACTTTACGGTGATGGTTCAGAGTGGAGATTTGTGAGATAGCTTTCGAGTATCTGGCTTTGATACTTGGGATTTTCCTCATTTAAGTTAGACTTGATAGATATTAATTGATATTTGATCCGCCGTAGCGGACAAATTATTGATAGATATTTTATTTGCCATTAAACTTAGAAAGTAAAATAGCTAGTCAAGTTGCGCATATTAAAACCAAAAAGGGGATCGATTTTCGATCCCCTTTTTGGTTTATTTGATTTCAAATTCTTTGGTACTTGTCTGCCCATTTTTGCTGAGCTCGATGCTAAACTTGCCTCTAGAAGGATTGCCAGATTCAGGTCTCAAATCCCAGCTTACTTGGTTGAATCCTTTTGGGAAGTTTTCCGTCCAGCTTTTCACTGCTTCTCCCTTACTGTTTTTGATGGTTACCTGAACTTCTCCAGAGTTTGAGGTGTAGAACATGGCGTCCATGCTAGGTGCACCTCTTCTTTGGAATAGTTGTGTATCAGGAGCATTGAGTATGCTGATCTCTGCTCCTTTATTTTTCATCATTTCATAGATAGGGTTGAGATCCATGATGAATACGCTTCTTCCATGCGATCCAATGACAAGGTCATTTTCTTTCTTTTGAATCACCATGTCGTATATGGATACATTCGGGATATTTCCTTGAATCAATTCATAGTTCTTTCCTCCGTCCATAGTGATATAAAGTCCATGATCTGATCCTATGTAAAGTAAGTCAGGATGTAAGTGATCTTCTCGGATGACGTTCATCGCCTCAGTAGGTAGGTTGCCAGCAATCGGCGTCCAGGTAGTGCCATAATTAGTGCTCTTATACACATGAGGTGTAAATTCATCATTTCTATAGCCTGTCAAGGTTACGTAAACTAGACCTTCTACATGCTGAGAAGGAGTGATGCTACTTATCCATCTATTTTGAGGTAAACCTTTGCTGATGTCTATCCAAGCTTTACCGTGATTTCGAGTATTCCAAATATTACCATCATCAGATCCGGCGTACAGCGTTCCAAATTCTAATGGTGACTCTTCTACCACAGTGAGTGTGGCAAAAGGAACATTCCCTTCTCTAGGTCCTTTGGTCAGATCAGGAGAAATGGTCTCCCAAGTATCGCCTCTATCCAAACTTCTATAGACATATTGAGAACCCATGTAGAAAATATCCTGATTATGCTTACTCAAGGTAGCAGGCGTTCTCCAATTCCATCTGTTTGGCTTGTTGCCGATATCATGACCTGGAGTTACATATTTTCTTTCTCCAGTCGTGGTGTTGATTCGGTAGTAATTTCCAAACTGTGAACCGGTATACACGATGTCGTTGGATCGGGTATCAACAGCCACGACCATACCGTCACCGCCAAATAGTGAATTCCATCTTTCGGATGGTCTGTTGGTAGATTTGCCATACCAAACGCCATTATCTTGCATACCTCCATAGACATTGTATGGCGTTGCTTCATCTACCATGATGGAATAAAACTGTGAAATGGTCAATTGATCGTTGAGGTGAGTCCATCTTTCACCATTGCCGTAACTAACATAAAGCCCTCCATCTGTACCTAATAGGATGTGCTTGGAATCTTTTGGGTTGATCCACATAGATTGATGATCAGAGTGGACATTACCAACAGAGTCTGTATTAGCGAAGGTCTTTCCTCCATCTCTGGAAACCATCAGAGGTACTCCCAAAATAAATAGCTCGTCTGGATTGGATGTGCTGGTTCTCACTTCTCCAAAGTAATAGCCGTAACTATTATATACTCGGTCTAGACCTGGCTCGTTCACCTTTTTCCAAGATTTTCCAGCGTCATCAGATCTATATACCTCGGCACCTACTACAGTAGAATTGATGATGTCGGCATTGGCATCTCTACCATCGCTGTTATAATTAGCAATGTCAATAGGAGTGATTTTTTTTCTTTCGATTAGTTTTTTCACTGATGCTGCATCATACTTTGAGGCAAATCTATTACTTCTAAGAAATCTGTTCAGTTTATCATCTTCGATCTGAAGGACAGCTTCTGCAGTCATGCTTTTGAAGCTATCCGTGGTTAGATTGTCACCTTGGTTGCCAGCACCTCTTCTTTCACGAGGCTCTGATTTTTGATAATCATGTAGCGCATAGACAGTAGTAGGGCTACTCAGGCTGAAGTCAAAACCTATTCTTCCTACAAACTCGTCTTGCGGGAATCCTTCCATAGCTTTGGTCCAAGTATCACCACCATCTTCAGATCTCCAGATAGCGGAACCTTTGCCATTGCCTATGAAGTCGTATGCCATTCTCAATCTTTCCCAAGTGGCAGCTAGGAGCACATTTGGATTTCCTGGCTGCACTTTGATATCTATCACACCAGTGTTGTTATCCACAAAAAGCGTTCTTTTCCAAGTTTTACCTCCATCTATTGTCTTATAAAGACCTCTTTCATCATTTTTGGAATACAAGGAGCCCATTGCACCAACCCATACAATGTCAGGATTGGTAGGATGTATTTGAATCTGTCCGATATGTTGGGAGTGAGGGAACCCTACAAACTCCCATGTCTTGCCGGCATCGGTAGACTTGTATACACCATTGCCAGCATAAGTAGATCTACTGGAGTTGTTCTCACCTGTACCTACCCAAATGATGTTATCATTAGAAGGTGCAATTGCCATATCCCCCATACCCAAGGTGCCTTGATGGTCAAAAATAGGTGTGAAAGATTGGCCATTGTCTTCGGTTTTCCAGACTCCACCAGAGGCAGCGGCGATATAGTAAGTTTTATAATCACTACTTACTTCTATGTCAGTCACTCTTCCAGACATATTGGTAGGGCCAATATTTCTTATTGGATAGTTTTTGAAGGAGGAGTTTTGAAACATTTCTTGATGTTTTGCAAAGGCCTCCTGCATTTCTTTGGAGCTTGTAGGCTTGATTTGCTGTGCCTGGGAACTGAGGATTCCTGCTTCTAGCAAGAACACAGCAGCAAGCATGCTGATTTGTCGTAAAGGTTTATACATAGTTCTGTTTGAATTTCTCTTCACAATATATAAAAAGCGTGGACGAACAAAGCGAAGAAAATCATAAATCCATTCATTTAGTGATGATTGGAAAAAATTTCGTTTGGAGGAAATGAAAATTAGCAAAGTTTTGCATGCTTCAGTTTTTTTCAATGCCATTCAATTTTCTATCTTTGTTTCATACCAAGCGATGTGGACATGAGCAAGTACCTCAAATACACCAAGAATTTCTATTTTGTTTTCACAGTTCTTTTTGTCCTTTGGATGATTTTTATTGATTCTAATGATATTCTGACGCAGTTTAAGTTGAGCTCCAAAGTAAGAGAACTAGAGAATCAAAAGGAGTTTCTATTAGAAAGGAAGGATAAGATCAAGCAGGATAGAGAAGAGCTGATGAGCAATTCTGAACTTCTTGAGAAGTTTGCCCGTGAAAGATATCTGATGAAGAAGAAAACAGAAGATCTATATGTCATTGTCCAAGATTAAAGTATTATTTTTTTCTATTGTATTATCAGTATTCGCTTTCGTAATCACTGACCAAGCAGTAGCTCAGCGCTACATTGATCCTGAGGAGAACCCGCCACTGAGAGACAGGCTTTATTATGGGGGTAATTTTGCGATGCAGTTTGGTACCATTACATTCATAGATGTCTCGCCCTTGGTAGGAGCTATGATCACGGATAAATTCTCTGGAGGTCTTGGAGCTACTTACCAGTATTTTGATGATAGAAGATTTGTCAATGTGGGCACTGGGAATAGGAGTCTGTATGGCGGAAGAACTTTTTTGAGATATAATGTATTCCCGAATATTTTCGCTTATACTGAGTATGAAATGCTGAATTTCGACCTATTCAATAGAAATACCAATGAGTATAATCGAGAGTGGATACCTGGTTTTTTTGTTGGAGCAGGCTATTTTGCTCCATTCGGGAATAGGGGAGGTGCTAATTTTACTTTTTTATATAACCTGATGCATGATAATCTTCGATCACCTTATAATGAACCTTATGTGATTCGAGTGGGTTTTGTTTTTTGATTTGAAACACCACCAATGATATGGATCAGCTAGTAGATAAAATATTTAAATCACACCAAGATTGTCCTGAGTGCCCATCCCCAAAATTAGTACAAACTTTTTTTGACTCTCTATTAGGCTTGCTCTTCCCAGAATATGCCCTAGATATCATAAGGGAGAGGAAAGAAGTGGAAAGCAACCTTGTAGCATTACAAGATCAATTTGCCAAAATCCTGAATAAGAACAAGCACCTACATCAAGGAGATGGAGAATTGTTGAGTAAACAGTTTTTTGCTAAGCTATCAGAAGTTTTCGATTTGATTCATCAAGATGTGGATGCCATGTTTGCGGGAGATCCAGCTTCTAAATCGAGGGCGGAGATTCTCAGGTGCTATCCAGGTTTCTATGCGATAGCAGCTTACAGGATTTCGCACGAAATGTATTTGATGGGAATTAGGATGATCCCTAGAATCATCACAGAGTATGCACATAGCAAGACAGGGATAGATATTCACCCTGGAGCAAGTATTGGACATCATTTTTGTATAGACCATGGTACAGGCTTGGTGATCGGAGAGACGACAGTAATCGGGAATCATGTAAAGTTGTATCAAGGTGTGACTTTGGGTGCATTGAGTGTACACAAAGAAGATGCTGATACCAAACGTCACCCCACTATAGAAGATGAAGTAGTGATCTACGCTGGAGCTACGATTTTGGGTGGTAATACGGTGATTGGAAAGGGCTCTGTCATCGGTGGTAATGTATGGTTGACTAAAAGTGTGCCTGCTCATTCAAAGATCTATTACAAAGCCAAGATGTATGATGCAGGAAAAGATCAAACAGATCTTTATGTCTTCAAAAATGATCAGGACTAAGAATAGTTGCTGTAGAAAATCAACCCTTTATTATGAAATTATTTGAATTGATAGGCAATACACCATTGGTAGAATTGGATCATATTCCTGAAAATCCCAAAGTCAAAATATTTTGTAAGCTGGAAGGCCAAAATCCTGCTGGGAGTGTCAAGGATAGGGCTGCTTACAATATGATAAAATGCGCCTTAGAAAGAGGAGACATCAAAAAGGGCGATAAATTGGTAGAAGCAACAAGTGGTAATACAGGGATAGCGCTTGCGATGGTAGCAAATTTACTTGGAGTGAATATGACGCTCGTCATGCCAGATAACTCTACCAAAGAAAGGGTGCTATCTATGGAGGCTTATGGTGCCAAGGTCATCCTGACTCCAGCGGAGAAAACAATAGAGTACTCTAGAGATTTAGCTGATAAAATGGCAGCTGAGGATGGTTATTTTATTCTCAATCAATTTGCCAATCCAGACAATTACATGGCACATTACCATACTACGGGGCCTGAAATTTGGAATGACACAAGCGGTCAGGTGACTCACTTTGTCTCTGCAATGGGGACTACTGGGACGATTATGGGCGTGTCTAAGTTTCTCAAAGAAAAAAATCAGGCAATTCAGATCGTGGGTACGCAACCAACAGATGGCTCAAGTATTCCAGGAATTAGAAGATGGTCTCCAGCGTTTTTGCCAAAAATCTATGATGAATCTCGAGTAGATAGGATCATAGACGTGAGTGAAGAAGCTGCGACAATGATGACAAGGAGGATGGCTAAGGAAGAAGGGATACTAGCAGGGATGAGTAGTGGTGGTGCGCTGACAGCTGCGCTAGAAATTGCACGAGAAATCCAAGAAGGAGTCATTGTCTGCATTACCTGTGATCGGGGAGATCGCTATTTAAGTTCAGATTTGTTTGGTTAATGTCCTGAATGATATAAAAACAAAAATCCCGAGCCTTGGCTCGGGATTTTTTTATTGGTAGTTGATGAAGTTGGTTACTAATTGCAGGTTGAGCTTTTTGTTTACATCAGTTTCTTCTCCTAGAAGCCCTCTTAGGATGATGGTGTAAACTCGATTTCCTCGTAATTCAACGTTGTTTGCAGTCACTAATGTTTCGCCAGAATCCTTGGACACCACTTGAATGTTGTAACTTTTGGCATCTACAGCTTCAAAATCTGAATAGGTTTTAAAATCTGAATTGTCAACATAAGGGGAGTCACTCGGCTCCAAGAAAACTTCCACTAGGCCTGCATCTGGGGAGAGGTGTACAAACCTGATTTGAGCCTGAGTTTGATTAAAAGCACCCCAAGAGTCTTCCAGAAGTATAGCGTCCAAATCATCTGGAAGCCCTGTCAGAAACATGGAGTAGACTTTATTTTCTTCTATGGTAAAAGTTTTCTCTAGCAAGGAGGTCACGGAATTGTAAGGTGAAAATTTGAAAGTCCTTTCTCCTAAATAATACCTCAGATAAGGCAAAGTTTCTGTAAACCTAAATGGGTTGTTGGTGACGCGATTGCTATTGGCAAAAACATCAAGAGATGCCGTCTCTGGAGCTCCATGATAGATGGAAATGTTCGCATGAGGTTCTAATGGTACACCTTCATTATTGTCGAGACAGCTACTGAGACTTATTCCAAAGATGAAAGGAATAAGGAGCATTTTGATTTTGTGTGTAATCTTCATAGTAGTAAAATAGTTGGTTTAGTTTCACTTCTTCCTTTAAGACGAAGCAGCTCACCAAAATGCTACAATGAATATCAAAAAAAATAGCTCAAATTATGTATATGCATCGAGGATAGAAATCCTAATGCACACTTGAGGGTTAGACTTTGTCTGGCTCTGGATGAATCCAAGGAGATCGATAAGGTCTTCGTAGTTTTTCATTGGCCTCACTATCAGTAAGGAAAGATCTAGTAGCAGGGTCATAAGTCAAAGACCTCCCAAGTTCCATGGATAGGTTAGCCAGAATACAGCAAGCCGTAGAGATATGGCTTTCATAAATATTGGCATTAGGATGCCTATTTTCATTTATAGCCTGAAGTAGATTTTGAAAATGGCGCCTTGTAGCAGGAACCGCATGAAGCTCGATGTCCTTTTCGTTCAGATCTTCTGGAAATTGATCTTTTTCGTAGACTGCTTCCCAATGTATGGGTTTTCCCTCACCATAAGGAACAAAATCAGCTTGGAAAGGACTCCCAGCCAAGTAACCATTTTCTCCAAAAATTTTAAAGGCCCAAGGATATGCTGGATCAACAGGATTTCCCCAAGTTCGATGCTGCCACACTATGTTGAATTCAGGATATTCAAAAGTTGCAGTTTGGGTATCCGCTATATTGGATTTTTCATTTTTTTGGACAAAAATACCGCCCTTGGCTGAAACCTGAGTTGGCCATCCTAGGTCTAGCATCCACCTGACCGCGTCTAGCATGTGGATACACATGTCACCTGTGATGCCATTGCCGTATTCCATGAAAGCTCTCCACCACCTTTTGTGAGGAAGCCCATCATAAGGTCTCCATGGTGCAGGGCCTGTCCATAAGTCATAATCCAAAAAATCAGGTATAGGTTTTTCTTGTGGATTTCCTTTGGCGCGCATGTGGTAATAGCAACAGATTTCTACATGTCCTATTTTGCCTAACTTTCCCGTATCAATGATTTGATTTTTTGCTTCAATCAGGTGTGGGGTGCTTCTTCTTTGTAAGCCTACTTGTACGATTTTTTGGTATTTTTCAGCAGCAGCTACCACAGCCTCCCCTTCTATGATATCTACAGAAATGGGTTTTTGTAAATACACATGCGAACCAGCTTTCAATGCTGCAATTGTCTGTAAGGCATGCCAATGGTCTGGTGTACCAATGATGGTGATGTCTAGTTGGTTGTTCTCTAACAAGATCCTGTAGTCCTTGTATAGTTTCGGTTTACTGCCTGGAAGTCTAGTATCCAAGATGCTTTTTGCCTCTTGCAGCTGTCGTTCATCTACATCACAGAGGGCTACAACTTCTACCTTTGCAATTTGAATCAATCTCCAAAGATCCATTTTTCCGTACCAGCCGCAGCCAATCAGGGCCACTTTCAACGGTTGCTTATTTTGAATATGTCCAAAACTTGGCAGTCCTAATCCCACCAATGCCAATGCAGCAGCGGATCTCTTGATAAAAGATCTTCTTCCTTGATTTTGGTTTTCCATCATGTTAAAAATAATAAGGTTTGAGCACTTTAATATACAAAAGAATTGATGGTGCTGAGTTTCAAACCTTATTTAAGGGTAATTTAAACTGTTAAAGTCCTTCTTAAGTAATCTTCCAATTATCTACAATCTGTAATTCAATTACAATTCCACCCCAAACTTAAGTCCCAAAGCTCTCAAATCATCTTCAACAGGATTGATCAAAGGGATGCCGGTGGAGATTCTTTCTGATTCCAGTTCGCGCTCAGGATCTCCTGGTATCAATACTTTATCATGCCCCTCAATTGGTTTAGCAGCTCGGAATCTAGAGATCCAATTGTCCATGTGAGATTTGAATTCATCGGCAGGCCTAAATGCGTCCACACGCATGGCACCCAAAAAGTGACCCAAACCTTCTCCAACTGGATTGGGGTCAGGCTCTAAAAATGCTACAAAAGGAGGAACCCAAGGGCCATAATTTGCTCCAGATAGTACGGCAGAGAAAATGTCAACTACAGATCCGAGAATGTAGCCTTTGTGCGAACCGTGCTCGCGGTCTCCACCAAGGGGTAGTAAAGCACCACCTTTTTTGACTCCATTGGCATCAGTGGTCTGTATACCGTCTGCATCCTGAACCCAGCCAAGTGGAGCATCTTGGTTTTTTCTTTGAAGGATTTCGAGTTTTCCATTGGCAGCGGTGGTGGTTGCCATATCGGCTACAAATGGAGGTTGTTTATCAGCAGGGATTGCTACTGAAATTGGGTTGGTGCCCAGCATTCTTTCTTTGGAAAATGTTGGGCTGACTAGTGGGCTGGCATTGGTCAGAGATAGACCAATCATATCATATTCCAATGCCATCATGGCATGGTATCCTGCTATGCCATAGTGATTGGAGTTTTTGACTGAGACCCAGCCGGTACCAGCATTTTTGGCTTTTTCTATCGCCACTTGCATGGCAAAGGGAGCTACTACAAGCCCTAGACCACCATCGCCATCTACTACAGCGGTACTTTGTGTTTCATATGTGACTTTGACTTGTGGTTTGGCGTTGATTCTACCTTTTTCCCAAAGCCTCACATACCCCGATAATCTAGCTACTCCATGCGAATCTACTCCTCTGAGATCAGCCGAAAGCAACACTTCAGTTGCTAATTTGGCATCCGCTTCTGGACAGCCAATTTTCAATAATATGTTGTATGTGAATTCGTGAAGTTCCTGGTAGCTGAATGTATTCATACTCAAAATATTTCCTAGAATCTAATTATTCAATTTCTGATGCGGCAATCAAGATGCTATTGCTGAGTAATTGGGATATCGCACCTTCTTTGAGTGCATAACTAGAGCAGATTAATGAGTCAACGGGGACAAAATTTAAAATATACTTGATCAGGCAGGAGGCCACAACGATCATGTCTACACGCATAGGGATCATGCCTGGGATTTTCAATCGCTCTGCTTTATTGAGGGTGAGTAGTTGCTCAGCCAAAGTTTCAAATCCATCTCTCGGCAAGATAAAAGATTGTTCAGCTTTCCCTTTTTGTCTATGTATCGTTTCGTAATACATGTCACTCAAAGTATCAAAAGTACCTGAAGCACCCACTAGTTTGGTAGGCTGGTATGTTTTGATGGCTGATATCAGTTCTGATAGTTTGTTTTCTAAGTGTAGGTTCAGGTTGGTGATTTCCTCACTGATAATTGGGTCATGGTAGTGAAATAAATCCAATAGTCGCTGTCCGCCGATTTCGAAACTTTGCTTCCAAAATGCTTTTTGGTTGTTGCCGATAATGAACTCCACGGAACCTCCGCCTATATCCATCATCAGGTGCGTTTCTTCATCTAGTGAACCGCTAAACTTGATCCCTTCATAGATCAAGTGTGCCTCTTGGACTCCATCAATCACGTGTACCGTGATGTTAAATCTATTTTTGATTTCTGCTACAAAATCTTGCCCATTGTCAGCGTTTCGGACAGCACTGGTCGCAAATGCAAAAATTTCAGTAATGCTTTCTCCATCGATCAGGTTTTTGAAATGACCTAAAGTATGGAATGCTCTTTTCTTTGCATCCTCTGTGATGAGGTTGCGATTGATGCCTCCTTGTCCGATTTTGACGGCAATTTTTTCTTTGTAAAGTGTTGTAAAGTTATCTGCACTCAACTCAACCAATAGCAAATGAAATGTATTGGTACCCATGTCAATGATAGCAGCTTTTCTAAGTATCATAAGCGCCCAATTAAAGTTGTGCGAATATAGAAGTTTTATTTAAAAAGGAATCAGCAGCCGAAGGTTATTCCAGGTTATCAAATAATTAATTGTTGCAATAGGTAGTTGGAAAGTCTTCACAGGTGGAAAATAAGCAAGCAATTTCATGAAAAATTTTTGCGCTCTGCCAGCGCGCTGTATATTTGAAAGAACCAAATTAACTTTAGACAATATGGATAGCCAGACCAAAGGAGTATATACCTTGCCTACTAACAAGGACAAAATTGATTTATTGAAGAAAAAGAATGAAGAAGCCTTACTGGGTGGTGGGGAAGTGAGGATAGCAGGACAGCATAAGAAAGGAAAGCTGACTGCTAGGGAGCGGATTCATTTGCTAATGGATGAAGGTACTTTTCAAGAGATAGATAAGTTTGTCATGCATAGGGCCAAGGATTTTGGTTTGGATAAGGAGCATTATCTTGGAGATGGTGTTGTGACTGGTTATGGTGAAATCAACGGTCGTTTGACCTATGTCTATTCACAGGACTTTACTGTTTTTGGAGGCTCGCTTTCTGAGACCCATGCAGAAAAAATCTGCAAAATCATGGATATGGCCATGAAAAATGGAGCGCCTGTAATCGGTTTGAATGATTCGGGAGGAGCTAGAATTCAAGAAGGGGTGGTGTCATTGGGAGGATATGCTGATATTTTTTATAGGAATACGCTTGCTTCAGGTGTGATTCCCCAGCTATCTGCGATCATGGGTCCATGTGCTGGTGGAGCGGTGTACTCTCCAGCGATTACCGACTTCATTCTCATGGTGGAAAATACCTCTTATATGTTTGTGACTGGCCCTAATGTTGTCAAGACAGTTACGCAGGAAACTGTCACTGCCGAAGAGCTCGGTGGTGCAAGTACTCACAGTACCAAGTCAGGCGTAACTCATTTTGCTTGTGCCAACGAACTAGAGTGTATCAATCACATTAAAAAGCTACTTAGCTATATCCCTCAAAACTGTGAGGATGAGGCGCCAGTATATCCATATGAATTCAAAGAGGATGAGTCAAGAGTAGTTCTGAATGACATCATTCCAGACAATGCCAATCACCCTTATGACATCAGAGAAGTTGTCCATGGGATTGTAGATGAGGAGTCATTTTTGGAAGTACACAAGGATTATGCGGATAATATTGTAGTGGGCTTTGCTCGCTTGGCAGGAAGAAGTATAGGGATCGTAGGCAATCAACCGCAGTCCATGGCAGGTGTTTTGGATAACAATGCCTCTATCAAAGCAGCCCGATTTGTAAGATTCTGTGATTCTTTTAACGTCCCATTGTTGGTTTTGGTAGATGTTCCAGGCTTTTTACCAGGCACTGATCAGGAGTGGAATGGTATCATTACCAATGGAGCGAAGTTACTTTATGCATTTTCTGAGGCGACAGTTCCAAGAATTACAGTAATCACGAGAAAAGCTTACGGCGGTGCTTATGATGTAATGAATTCTAAGCATATCGGTGCTGACTTGAACTTTGCTTGGCCTACTGCTGAGATTGCTGTGATGGGAGCCAAAGGTGCTGCAGAGATTATTTTCAAAAGAGAAATCGCTGAAGCAGCAAATCCAGAAGAAAAGCTTCAAGAAAAGATTGATGATTATACAGCCAAATTTGCCAACCCATATCGTGCAGCTCATAGAGGTTTTATAGACGAAGTCATCATTCCATCAGAAACCAGAGAGAAATTAATCCGAGGCTTCAAAATGCTAGAAAATAAGGTAGACAAGCTGCCAAGGAAAAAACATGGGAATATACCGTTGTAGTCGATTGGTTACTGGGAGATTAGTAAAACAGTAGATTAGTTGAGGTGGTCATTAAATAAAAGTTGTGTATATTCATACTAGGCTGTTAGTGCCAAGTAATTTTGTGACTAGTTGACTTCTTTGAACTGGTTTATTCATTGGGGGCCTAAGTGATTTATTCAAAGCATTAAAGTTTGGATCTTGATAAAAAACTCGATTTTATAATCAAAAGATCATTAAATTCTAAAACCCATGGGATTTCAGACTTTCGAAGATTTAGAAGTGTGGAAGAAGAGTAGAGATTTGCGGATATTTGTAAAAAAGCTAACTCTAAAATTCCCAAATGAAGAAAAGTATGTGTTGGGAAATCAAGTTTTGAGATCTTCAAGGTCTATTGGTAATAATATTGCTGAGGGTTATGGTAGATATTTTAATCAAGAAAATATACAATTTTGCCGGATTGCTCGAGGTTCCTTAGAGGAAACACTTGATCATTTGATCATCGCCTTTGATGAAGGCTATATCTCTACACAAGATCTTACTGATTTTAGAAGTCTCCACAATGATTGCTTAAAGTTGTTGAATGGCTATATAAGCTACTTGAAAAAAGCTAAAAGTGGATAATCATCATACAAACAAATCCTTTTGAATAAAATGAACTTTGTATTACAATTGGTTTAAATTAAGTTTTCTGTCGTAAACAAAATTTCCCTGTAATCCATAATTTCGTTGAGTCCCTAATTTTAAAAATAAGAATTTAATATGTTACTCCAATTATATAACAATTCTATATTTCAGTAACTATTAACTTAATTAACCTAATCATCTAGTAACTAAAACAGCATGTCAAAATCAGATAAATTTCTATACAAATATCTCAATACAGCTAGTCCCACGGGTTTTGAGGCTTCGGGTCAGCAGGTTTGGTTGGATTATATCAAGCCTTTTGTAGATACACATTTCACTGACAATTATGGAACAGCCGTAGGGGTAATCAATCCAAAAGCTGAGTTTAAGGTGGTTATCGAAGCCCATGCGGATGAGATCAGCTGGTTTGTGAACTACATCACGCCAGAAGGGTACATTTATGTCAGACGAAATGGTGGTTCTGATCATATGATCGCGCCATCAATGCGGGTGAATATTCATACAGATGAAAAAATCATTCCTGGGGTGTTTGGTTGGCCAGCTATACATGTCCGCAAAGATGGAAAGGAAGAAGCACCCACTTTGGATAATATATTCATCGATGTCGGTGCACGTAGCAAAGAGGAAGTAGAGCAAATGGGTATTTATGTGGGCTGTGTGATCACCTTCCAAGATGAATTAACAGAGCTGAACGGCAAATTTTTCAGTGGTCGAGCATTAGACAATAGAATTGGAGGATACATGATTGCAGAAGTAGCGAGATTACTTCATGAGTCGAAGGTAAAGTTGCCTTTTGGTTTATATGTAGTCAATGCTGTACAAGAGGAAATTGGATTGAGAGGGGCAGAAATGATCGCTGCTAGAATCAAACCAAATGTCGCTATTATCACCGATGTATGCCATGATACTACCGCTCCGATGTACAACAAAATCAGCTCAGGAGATCAGGTTGCAGGTAAAGGTCCGGTAGTAACTTATGGCGCATCAGTTCATAAAAAACTACTTGACCTGATTATAGCATCAGCTAAAAAAAGAGAAATTCCTTTCCAAAGATCTACTGCATCAAGAACCACTGGCACAGATACCGACGCTTTTGCATATTCTAATGATGGGGTACCTTCTGCTTTGATTTC
Source organism: Belliella pelovolcani (assembly GCF_900156785.1). Taxonomy (GTDB): domain Bacteria; phylum Bacteroidota; class Bacteroidia; order Cytophagales; family Cyclobacteriaceae; genus Belliella; species Belliella pelovolcani. The sequence goes on from NZ_FTOP01000005.1 coordinate 254,007, forward strand.
GCTTCCTTTGAAATATATGCATACGACTGTAGAGACTGCGAGTAAAGATGATATCAATCAAGTCATTCAACTGATCAAAGGATTTCTAGAAGACTTCGATCCTAGCTTTGATTTCAGGTATGTTGTTTAGTAATTAGTGAGATTAGTTGATTGAGTTATCAAGTTATCAGTTGAATAGTGATTGGGTTATCGGTAAATTAAGTTAACTAGTCTCCCAGTCAACTAATCTCTCTATCAACCAACTCTTATTCCCTAATCCCTTAATCAACCAATCCCAAACCTTTAAACCTTCCAACTTTGTAACCTTCTAACTCTGATCAAAATGCCCACCTACACCGATCAACTCAATAGAAAAGTGGAAATTCCTGAGGCTCCGCAGAGAATCATTTCTTTAATTCCATCACAAACTGAGTTGCTTGCGGATTTTGGTTTGGTGGATCGGATTGTGGGGGTTACTAAGTTTTGTATTCACCCTCAAGGTTTGAAAAAGGAAAAGCAAATTATAGGGGGAACCAAAAACTTTCATTTTGACAAAATCGATGCATTGCAGCCTGATTTGATTATTGGCAATAAGGAAGAAAACTATCAGGAGGGAATAGAGAAGTTGGCAGAAAAGTATCCAGTATGGATAAGTGATATTTACACTCTGAAGGATTCGCTCGAGATGATGGCGATGCTCGCAGAGATTACAGGAGTTCAGGATCTTGCGCAAGATTTGATTTCAGAGATTTCTACTAGTTTACAGCAGCCTTTGCCCAAACTTGGTACTGCGATTTATTTGATTTGGAATAATCCTATCATGTGTGCAGGACAGGATAATTTTATCAATGTAATGCTCAATGTAGCTGGTTTTGAGAACCTAATTCAAGAAAGTAGGTATCCAGAGTTAAGTATTTCTACCATTGCATCACTTCATCCTGATTTTTTACTTTTGAGCTCTGAACCATTTCCTTTCAAAGTTCAGCACCTAAAGATTTTCGAAGCGCATCTACCCAAAACCAAAGTAATGATTGTGGATGGAGAACTTTTTTCTTGGTATGGGAGTAGACTAAAGAAATCAATGGATTACTTCAATGAACTTCATAAGAGGATTAACAAATAAATCTAATCAGAAAATAATACTTTCTGTAGTACTGTTAGTTGCGTTTCTTCTTTTTGGCTCTTGCGGTAGATCGGTGAAGCAGATCATACAATCATTTCAAAAGCGCTAAAAAAGGATCTTCAAAAGTTCTTCGAGATCTTATATACCTTGCATTGAAATATGACCGAAATCGAACATTTTTCAAAACTATTGTGTACATAATCGAACATTTTTAGTGTGTGTGATTCTAAAAAATAATTTTTAATCATGCTAAAAACCTGATGAATGGCTGTTATTTGTGATTTTTTTTATTTTAAGTTGTTTTATTTTGTATTTTCTTAACTATCTTTCACCGCTTAAGTTAAATGCACGATACTTGATATTAATAATCCATAAATCTAAATCATATGATCAGAAAACTTACCTTATCGCTTTTATTGAGTGCCTGTTTGGCACTTTCAGTATTAGCCCAAAATAAAATAGAGTTTAGGGAATTTAAGCTAGACAATGGGCTACATGTAATTTTACATCAAGATAATACTACTCCTATTGTGGCTACTACGGTACTTTACCATGTAGGCTCCAAAAATGAAAATCCAGAGAGAACAGGGTTTGCGCATTTTTTTGAGCATTTGATGTTTGAAGGATCAGAGAATATTCCAAGAGGGAAATTTTTTGAAATTGTAGAATCTGCAGGCGGTACCCTGAATGCTGGGACAAGTCAGGATTATACGGTCTACTACGAGATCCTTCCTTCAAATCAGCTCGAATTGGCCCTTTATCTTGAATCAGAAAGAATGCTGCATGCTAAAGTAGACCAAACCGGCGTGGATACTCAGCGAGAGGTCATCAAGCAAGAGATGAAGCAAGTGATGGATGAGCAGCCTTATGGTTCATTTCAAAGAGAAATGCCAGTGAGACTTTACCCTAATCACCCTTACAACTGGCCGATTATCGGATCTGCTGAGCATTTGGACAATGCCAAATTAGAGGAGTTTATGGATTTTTATGCGATGTATTATGTGCCAAATAATGCTACCCTTTCCATAGCTGGAGATATTGATTATGAAGAAACTGAGCGAATGATCAGAAAATATTTTTCGGAAATCCCCGCTGGGGAAAAGGCTCCTTACAGACCAAATATTGAAATTGAAAAGCTAAAAGCACAAAAGGTCGATGTTGTGTATGACAATATTCAGCTTCCTGCAATTTTTCAAGGTTACTTGATGCCAAAGAAAAATCATCCAGATACCTATGCCTTGAACCTATTGAGTACTTATTTGCTTTCAGGCAAAAGCTCATTGATGTATAAAGAGTTGGTGGATAAGCAACAGAAAGCGCTTCAAGCAGTAGCTTTTCCAAATGACCTAGAAGATGGAGGGATGTTTTTGGTGTTGGCTATTGCCAATATGGGAGTTGATATAGATGAACTGAATGTTGCAATAGATGAAGTTTTGTCTACTGTAAAGCAAAATGGAATAGATGAAAAGGATCTACAAAAATTGATCAATATTAAAGAAACACAATTGGTCAATGGTTTTGGATCTGTGGCTAATATAGCACAGTCCTTAGCTCAAGGGCATGTTTTCTATGGAAGCGCTGATTATGTCAATTCACAATTAGATAAGTTTAGAAAGGTAACAGCTGAAGATATCAAAAGGGTAGCTAACCAGTACCTGAACAAAGACAGCAGAGTGGTACTGAAGTATCTTCCGAAACCAACAGATGCTACTGAGTAAAACTTGTTAAATGTAAAATCAATATGAAAAGACTATATATATTATTCGTATTTTCTCTGCTAGCAACGGTTTCTTTTGCGCAGCTAGATAGAACAAAAATGCCAGTCGCTGGCCCTGCTCCAGAAATCAGGTTTGGTGATGCAGAGTCCTTTACTCTGGAGAATGGTTTAAAAGTATTTGTGATTCAAAATAAAAAGTTACCAAGAGTTACCTATTCTTTAATTTTAGATAGAGACCCTATTTTAGAAGGTGAGAAATCTGGAATGCTAAGTTTTGTAGGGCAAATGATGACTGCAGGAACTAAGAATAGAACAAAAGATAAATTTAACGAAGAGATAGATTTCCTTGGAGCAAGTATTTCAGCATCTTCCACTTCTATTTCAGCATCTACTTTGACAAAGCATCAGGAAAAAGTATTAGAGTTGATGGCCGATGTACTTTATAATCCTGTTTTTCCTGAAGAAGAGTTACAGAAATTGAAAGTGCAGGCAAAGTCAGGGTTGGCATCGGCAAAGTCTGATCCTTCTACGATATCTTCTATTTTGACAAGTAAGTTGGTTTACGGAACTGATCATCCATATGGTGAAAACGAAACGGAGGAAACAGTAGATAACGTGACAGTTGAAGATATTAAAAACTACTACGATACTTTCTTTAGGCCAAATATCGCATATTTGGCTATTGTAGGAGATGTCACTTTGGATCAAGCTAAAAGTTTGGTCAACAGGCATTTTGCACAATGGCAGCAAGCAGAAGTCCCTAAGTTCAAATATCCAATGCCTCAGCCTCCAGCTAAGAATGTGGTGGCGTTAGTAGACAGACCATCAGCACAACAGTCTGTAGTTAATATTACTTATCCAATTCAAAATCATCTTCCTAGTCCAGATTACTTGGCCAGCCAAGTAGCAGGCTATATTCTCGGTGGAGGCGGATCCTCTAGGATGTTCATGAACTTGAGAGAAGACAAAGGCTATACTTATGGAGCTTATGCAAGAATTGGATCCAATAACCTTGTGGCCAGCTTCTCAGCAAATGCAAGCGTAAGAGGAACCGCTACAGATTCTGCCGTGAATGAAATGATTTACGAAATCAGGAACATGCGAGATAAAGGCATCACTCAGGCAGAATTAGATGCTGCTAAGGCAAATCTTAGCGGTTCTTTTGGTAGATCTCTTGAAAGTCCAGCTACAATTGCAAATTTTGCCATCAATATTGAACGGTATAATCTTCCAAAGGATTACTATGCAACTTATCTCCAAAGATTAGGTGCATTGACTGTAGAAGACGTCAATGCTGCGGCTAAGAAATTCCTCAAGCCTGACAACATGTATATTACAGTAGTAGGAAATGGATCGATTCAAGAAAGTCTACTTGTGTTTGGAGAAGTTCAGCGATTTACCACTTCAGGTGATCCAGAAAAACTGATAGCAATGGATGAAGGTATGACTGCAGAGGATGTGCTTTCAAGGTTTTTTGAAGCTATTGGAGGAGAGGAGGCTCTAAGAAATATCAAAACTGCTAAGGTGGAAAGTGTTGCGGAAGTTCAAGGAATGACGTTAGGTATGAATTTTTACTATGATGAGAATATTGGTGCATACTCTACCAAAGTGATTGTAGGTGGAGGAGTCATGTCTAATACAGTAATGAGAGATGGAAAAATGTCAGTTGCTGTTCAGGGACAATCTCAAGCTTTACCAGAGGAACAGTACGAAGCTGCCAAACTAACCATGTTCATATTTCCTGAGTTACATTTTGAAAGTTTAGGTTATGGAATGGTGCTAGATGGTGTCAAGGATGTGGATGGGCAGAATGCATATAAAGTTACTGTGATGAATGAATCTGGAATTTCAACCGATTATTATTACAGTGTCGAATCAGGCTTGAGAATCAAAACTGATGGACAAGCTTCTGGTGAGATTGCCTATGGAAAATACAAAGAAGTGAATGGGGTGAAGTACCCTATGCAAATGATTATCAATAGCCCAATGATACCAGTACCCCTTACTTCAGAGGTTAAGAAAGTAGAGTTCAATAAGGCATTAGATAAAAATGCATTTAACTGATAATCAGTGATCAATAAATATTTTATTTCTAATTTTAATTTTCAAAAAATGAAAAAGCCAATCTTTTTATTAGCCGCTGCACTCCTTATTGGTAGTGGAGCCAAGGCTGAACCTTTCAACGAAAAAGAGATCGTACAGCCAAGTGTCATAATGCTTGCTGAGTTAGATCCTGATGAAGTTATTGCTAAGTACATTCAAGCGGTGGGTGGCATGGATAAAATTTCAAAAGTAAAATCGGCATATGTATTGACGGAAGCAGACTTTCAAGGCACCATGATTGAAACTACAGTTAAGAGTGATTCTGAAAATGGGCGCTTAAAACAAGAAACGAAGGTGATGGGGCAAGTTCAGCAAAGGATGATTCTAAAAGACGGTAAAGGTTTTGCTGAAATGGGCGGACAAAAGCAAGAGCTTCCAGATGAGATGTTTGAACTTTCCAAGTCTCAAATGTATGTGTTTCCTGAGCCTCACTATAAAGCGCTTGGGCTATCAATGGAGCTTAGAGGTACAGAAAAAGTAGAGGGTGAAGAGGCAAATGTTTTGATCTTGACGCTTTCAAATGGAATGAAGACAGTAGAGTATTATTCTGTAAGCTCTGGCTTGAAATTGAAGTCAAGCTCTGATGCTGCTGGTGACATCATCTATTCGGATTACAAAGATGTCGAGGGTGTATTATACCCTCATACGATCACGGTAGTAAGTCCAATGTTGCCTTTTCCACTAGAGTCAAAAATAAAGTCTATTGAGTTTAACAAAGTTTTCTCAGACGCAGATTTTAATTAATAAAAAAGGAGGCTTACGAGCCTCCTTTTTTATTTTATCCAATCAAGTCTCCACTCCTGACTTCGACACTGGGACACCCAAAATCAAAAATCGAACATTTTTGCCAGTTTTTGCTGACCCTCGTTCAAAAACAGGGTTTTTCTCAGCTT
>NZ_FTOP01000019.1 GCF_900156785.1 Belliella pelovolcani
AAGCTGAGAAAAACCCTGTTTTTGAACGAGGGTCAGCAAAAACTGGCAAAAATGTTCGATTTTTGATTTTGGGTGTCCCAGTGTCGAAGTCAGGAAAAAAGAGCTTAGTGATTTAAAAAAGCTAACAAATGATTTCTAAACCTGTTTAAATGAAAAATATTTCAGAAGTGATTCTTCAAAAATACTTATAATTTTTGCTTGGACTTGATCTCTTTTTGCTTTTTCCATTCCAGCCAAGCGATGTGTAGGAAGTTTGCTAATAACAAAAAAGTAAAAGAAGCCCAGATCGCCCCTCTGATACTTCCAAGATATTCAAAACCCAAATAATGCGGAGCTAAAATAGCTGCATGGATAGCGATGGCAATATTGAGTATTTTTTTGTTCATAAGTTCATTTTCATTGATTGATAAAAATAAATAAACCATCCTAAACCCAAAAGTTTAAGGATGGTTTATTATATGCAATTACCAAATTAAATTACATAATTATCCATGATCAACAGTTCACAGCAGCTCCAAATATAGCATTCACTTTGTTCTAGGTGGCTAATTCTAAGAAATCGTTTACACAAATATTTAATATGTATATCAGCTATTACACCTATAGCCATTGATAATATTGTATAAAGTTCATTTCAAATCGACTATAGTCTGTTGACAGTTGACTGAGGGCTTTTTTATTACCTCAAAGGCTTATACTTAATCCTTTTAGGAGTCACATCACCGAGACGTTTTTTCTTGTTCTCTTCATAATCGGAGAAGTTACCTTCGAACCAATATACTTGAGAATCTCCCTCAAATGCCAAGATATGGGTACAAATCCTATCCAAAAACCATCTATCGTGGGAAATGATCACCGCACAGCCCCCGAAATTCTCCAATGCTTCTTCCAAAGCTCTTAGCGTATTCACATCCAAGTCATTGGTAGGTTCATCTAGCAACAAAAGATTTCCGCCTTCCTTAAGTGTCATCGCCAAGTGAACTCTATTGCGCTCTCCACCGGATAGTACACCAACTTTTTTCTCTTGATCAGAACCTGTAAAATTGAATTTTCCTACATAAGCACGAGCATTCATTTCCTTGTTTCCAAGCTTGATGATTTCGTTTCCTCCAGAGATCGACTCATAGACTGACTTATTTGGATCCAAGCTGTCGTGCTCTTGATCTACATAAGCGAGCTTTACCGTCTCTCCTACTTCGAAGTTGCCAGCATCTGCTTTTTCTCTCCCAGTTATCAATTTGAAGAGTGTAGATTTACCAGCACCATTGGGACCAATTATTCCTACAATTCCACCTTGAGGCAGATTGAAAGATAAATTTTCAAAAAGCAACTTATCTCCAAATGCTTTAGAAACGCCATTGACTTCGATTACCTTTGCGCCCAATCTAGGCCCTGGTGGGATGTAAAGCTCTAGCTTTGCTTCTTTTTCCTTACCTTCTTCGCTGATCAGTTTGTCATAAGCGCTTAGACGCGCTTTTCCTTTGGCCTGACGAGCCTTGGGAGTCATTCTGATCCATTCCAATTCTCTTTCAAGCGTTTTTTGCCTTTTAGATTCAGTTTTCTCTTCCTGTTTCAGTCTATTTTGCTTTTGATCTAGCCAAGAAGAATAATTTCCTTTCCAAGGAATCCCTTCTCCCCTATCCAATTCCAAGATCCATCCCGCAACATTATCCAAGAAATACCTATCGTGAGTTACTGCGATGACAGTTCCTTTGTATTGTTTGAGATGTTGCTCAAGCCAAAGAACTGACTCAGCATCGAGGTGGTTGGTAGGTTCATCAAGGAGCAATACATCCGGTTCTTGAAGCAAAAGTCGACAAAGCGCTACTCTCCTTTTTTCGCCACCAGAAAGATTCCCAACAATAGCATCACTTGGTGGCAATCTAAGCGCATCCATAGCTTTCTCCAACATGGTCTCTAACTCCCAAGCATTGGCAGCGTCAAGCTTCTGCTGTACATCCCCTTGCTTCTCGATCAGCTTATCCATGGCATCAGGGTCTTCCATCAAGGCAGGATCCATAAATTGCTCGTTGATCGCTTCGAACTCTTTCAAAAGCGCGACAGTCTCCGAAACTGCTTCTTCCACGATGTCCTTTACTGTTTTGGTGGGATCTAGTTGAGGCTCTTGCTCCAGCATGCCTACTGAATAGCCAGGCGACCATACTACCTCACCCTGAAATTCTTTATCTATTCCTGCAATGATCTTTAATAAGGAACTTTTACCTGATCCATTGAGGCCTAGGACGCCGATTTTGGCTCCATAGAAAAATGATAGATAGATATCTTTGAGTACTCTCTTTTGAGGGGGGTAGATTTTGGATACCCCAGCCATTGAAAATATGATCTTCTCTCCGCTCATTTGCTGTGTTTTTGATTAAAATTCGTCAACTTAAGGAACAAAGATGCAAAAAAAGGGCTTTCTTAGGATATATGATTTCGAATTAATTAATTTGCAATTAGTATAGAATATAAACCACTACAACCTATTAAATCAAAATGGAGCATCCATACGGATACATTAAGGACGATAAGGTATTTTTGAAGGGATTTTTGGGCCAGCCCGATAGAATAATCGGCGAAGTCAAAGAAGACAAGGCATCCACCCTAAAGTACTTTGAAGACAGATTTGCTACAGTCACTGAGAAAGTAGAGAATCTTAAAAAAGACATAGAAGAGAATCAAAACAAAGGATCATTTCTAATGAAACTGATCCATTTGAGAGATTCTTTGATGCAATACGATGCATTGGGAGATTTTGTCCCATTGATAGAAGACCTCAATCAGCTAGAAGCCTATCTAGAAGACATCATCAAGAAGAATAGAGAAAGAAATCTTGAGATCAAGCGTGGGTTAATTTTAGAAGCAGAAACACTCAAAAACAACACAGATTGGAAAGAAACTTCAGAGCTATTCAAAGAGCTGAAGTTGAGGTGGATCAAGACTGGTCCAGTGGAAAAGGAATTTGAAGAAGAAATTGAAAACTCCTTCAATACAGCAGTGGATACCTTCTTTGAAAACAGAAAGCAATTCTTTGAAGGCCTAGCCTTGCAAGCGGAAGAAAATATTAAAGTCTACGAAGACCTTGTGAGGCAAGCACAAGAAGCCTTCAACAATCCCGATGCGAAAAAGGCATTTGAAATCAGCAAGAGAATCCAAAAAGAATGGAAAGCATCCGGGAAAGTTCCAGCTGAAAAAAGACAGCCACTCTGGGATGAATTTTCTAAACTGAACAACCGTATATTCAGTAGATTCAGAAGGGAAATGCAATCCGGGCCAAGACTTAACCCAAGAGAAGTGATCGCCAAAATGGAATCGATCACCGAAGAAATGAAAAAACTTGCGTATCAGGAAAGCACTCCTATGGTAACCTCACAAGCTAAAAAGCTTCAAGCAGAATGGAAACCCTTGAGTCAAACGCGTCCAAGAGATGCTAACTTGATCACTAGAAATTTCATCTTTTATTCAGAAATTGTTTTTGAAAAATCATTCTTGAATAGGCTTGCGATATCAAAATACGATGACTTCAGGGACAAATCAGATGAAGAACAAGCCAAAATCAAAATAGTCATACTCAAAGATTTACTTCATAGGGACGAGAGCGAATTGAGAACAGTGAAAGAAAATTCGGAAAACTTCAGAAGTCAGGAGCCAGATTTTGAAATTATGATGAGGAGAAAGATCAGTGCATTTAGGAGAAAAATTGATGTGAAAAATTTTATCTTAAAGGAACTTTCAAACAAATAATCAGTTAAAGATTGAAAATTTAAAACAATTTCTATTTTTGCAACCCGTTAAGGCGGTAAACAATTAAAATATTGACACTATGTACTGGACATTAGAACTTGCATCCTACTTAGAAGATGCTCCATGGCCTGCAACCAAGGACGAATTGATCGATTACGCAATTCGTTCGGGTGCTCCTTTGGAAGTTGTAGAAAACCTCCAAGAACTGGAAGATGACGGTGAGCCTTACGAGAACATCGAGGAGATTTGGCCGGACTATCCTACAAAAGATGACTTCTTCTTCAATGAAGACGAATATTAAAAAAGAGCCACTTTAGGCTCTTTTTTTTATTAATTCAATACTGATCAAAGCCCCTTTCTATTATAGTCCCAAGACCTGCTTGAGTTTTGGATAACCTGTCTTGCTTACAGGCACCTTTCCTCCCGACTTCAACAACAGCAAATATCCATCTTTTTCATATGGCTCAATCTTAGTAATCTCTCCAAGGTTGACAATATAAGACCGATGCACCCTAACAAATTGCTTAGGATTAAGTGTTGATTCAAAAAATTTCATCGTCTTATTCTTTAAAAATTTTCCTTCAGCCGTGTAAATATTTACATAATCGTCATTTGCTTCTAAGTACCTCACTTCTGAATAAGGAATAATCTTAATCTCGTTTTTATCCTTGAGCACAATGCGCTCCGAAGGTCCGCCAAAATCGATTTTAGACAAAATCGTTTCAATTGGTTTTTCTTCATTTCCTTGGAGTTTGACGAATTTTTCAAAAGCAATAGCAAAGCGATCTTTGGAAAACGGCTTCAAAAGATAGTCCACAGCATGAGCATCAAAAGCTTTCATGGCGTAAGCATCATAAGCTGTGGTGAAAATCACTGCTGGAGCTTTTTCAAGTAGTTCTAACATTTCAAACCCTGTAATTTTTGGCATTTGTACATCTAGGAATATAAGATCTGGGTTATGCTCTTTGATCGCCTTCAGTCCTTCAAATCCATCATGGCATATTGCTTTTATCACAGCTTCTGGGAAGTCGGCTAAATAATCTTCTACAAGCGATGCCGCTAAGGGCTCGTCATCAATGATGATGATATTGATCATAGTTTTGGGGTATTTTGATTTGAACTTTAAACAACATGGAATCAGCCTGAGTAGCCAACAGGTCATGCCTACCAAACAAAAGAAACAACCTTCTTTTAATCACTTCAAGACCAAAGCCCTCTCCTGTAGCTTGCCCTGCTTGAGGATCATATGGATTAATAATTCTAACCACCAAGTAAGCCTCTTCTAGGCTAAAAGATACACTTATATTCACCTCTCCCAGTAAGCCATATAAGCCATGCTTGATTGCATTTTCTAACAAAGGTTGAACAAGCAAAGGAGGTAATTTACATACAGCAACTTCTCCTTTTTGATCAAAATCAATGCACAATCGATGGCCGAACCGAACCTTTTCTATGCCTACAAATAAATGTAAAAATGCTAATTCCTCCTCCACAGAAATCCATTTCTGATCATCTTTCCTGATGGTTCTTCTGAGAAATTCAGAGAGCTGAATCACCATTTCTTGTGCTCGCTCAGGATTTCGGTGAAGTAATGAACTGATAGAGTTGAGGCTATTGAACAAGAAATGCGGCTGCAATTGTTGCCTCAATTGATAAAGCTCAGCTTCTTTGGCGAGTTTTTGGATCTGCTCTTCTCTTTCTTTGTGCTGTAACTGGGATTCTAGCTTAGTTTGCAAAAGCAAGACCAAGGCATAGCCAAGACAAAGCAAAAAAGTGATGAATAATTTTACTATAAATGAATCAGCCATGAAACCTAGATAAGCTTCTTCATTTCTTAAGAAAAACTCAACAGTGAACATGCCTGAATAGAAAACAATCAAGGAAATCAAAAAAGGAAAAGCAATAAAAATATATAACCGCCTACCTTGTGGCGTGTAGAACTTAAAAATATTCTCTAAAAGAAAAAAACCCAACACCAAATAAAAAGTACAAATACCTACATCTACAAATGCAGCTATTAGACTTGCACCATAAGACTGAATCAAATAAGCCACTCCAATTATCCATAGCAAGATAATCGGAATGGCTTTGTACCATAGTGAGCTAGAAAATTTGAATACTTGACTGATCACAGGTACAAGTTGGTTTAGAATGATTTAATCTCCAAGCCTCCAAGAATCACTGAGCCATATATTTTTAAAATCTTTTTAGGGTCTGGACTTACATTTTGATACAAACGCTTGTCTTCCACACCAGCTAATACATTGGAAACATTTACTTGGACTTGCCAATGCGGAGGCACGACCAATTTGACACCTCCAAGTGCCACTTCGATGTTGAGCATAGCTGGCTCAGTCATATCGGCTTGACTAAGGTCGATCTCGGCCCCACCCAAAATCGCAGAGATTTTACCCCCTTTGAAATTTTTGGAAAGTATGCGCTTTTGATCACCAGACAAGAAAGCTTGAGACGAAATGATTTCTGGTTCGAATCCAAAATTATTAGAAGCTTGTTCTTTTGAATTTCCCTCCTCGTCTACTACTTCAGCATCCTGTGCGGTAGCATTAAAACCTGAAAAGCCTTGGCTTCCTGTCCCAAAAAGCTTATCTGGAGTCTTTTTCTGATTGATCAAGAAATACAAACCAGCACCTATTAACCCAAAAGCGATCACATAGCCCTCAAAACCTGCGGGCAAATCGACGTACTTTTTCAACATAAAGAAGGATCCAAAAATGAGCATAAAATAGCCAAACCCATTTTTGAATTGAGAATTGATTAAAATCACCAAGCCTACTGCTATAAATATCATTGGCCAGGTAAAAAGCCAAAAAGGAAGGATGAAGCCGAGTTTTTTGATCAAAATGATCGCCCCGACCACAATCAAAATCACCCCTAGGGTGTAATTGTTACTTTGATTGCTGAATTTTTGATTCGTCATGTGGATAATGTTTAAAGTTGATGAAACAAAAATACATCAGACTTCAATCACATTGCGCCATCAATAGGTGGAGCACATCCAAAACTCGGTAAAAACCAAAATTTGATCGGTGAAATTATTTACGCAGTAAAAACTCTGCGTATTCCAAGTCTTCTGGAGTTGTGATTTTGATATTTTCCAAGTTGCCAGCGATCAATTCCACCTGCCAGCCTTGATGTTCATAAACTGTAGCATCATCAGTAAAGGTATGCAACTCTGGGACTTCGAAAGCTTTCTTGATTTTTGATACCTGAAAAGTCTGCGGGGTCTGCACCAATCTAAAGTATTGTCTCTCCTGAAAAACAGATTTCCCGTCATCTTGTAGCTTCCTGATAGAATCCTTGAGCGCAACCACAGCAATAGCACTACCTGACTTAGCGGCTACTTCATAGCTAGACTGAATCACCTCAGCTTCTACAAAAGGCCTTACCCCATCATGAATGGCTACTAGGCCCTCATGATCAGGGATCATATTTAAACCATTTTTCACTGATTGAAATCTACTTTTCCCTCCCGCTACCACTTGATGTGGTATCTGAAATTGATGTTGCTCACACAGCTCTGTCCACAATTCAAAATCATTCGCTGGGATCACTAGAATCAGCTTAATATTGAAAACTGCCCTTACAAATTTTCTCAAAGTATGCATCAAAACAGGCATCCCACCAATTGGGAGGTACTGCTTGGGCATAGGAGCACCCATTCTAGTGCCGCTTCCTCCTGCTACAATTACCGCATACTTATTCATACATACATTTTAATTTGAATGGCCAAAGTTGAGGAAATATTAAAAATAAAAAAAGGCTCTCGAGGAGCCTTTCTGTTATCAAATGATCAACATTGCATCTCCATAGGAGAAGAATCTATATTTTTCCTTGATGGCTTCTTGATAAGCCTTCATCACCAAATCATATCCACCAAATGCCGAAGCTGTCATCAGTAAGGTTGATTCTGGTAAATGAAAATTAGTAATCAAGGCATTCGCAATTTTGAAGTCATATGGTGGGATGATAAATTTATCAGTCCAACCATTACTTACTTTTAATCTATTGTTAGCTGTCACAGAAGATTCTATTGTCTTCAATGTTGTAGTACCTACTGCTACTACTCTTTTTTTATTGTCCAAAGCTTCATTGACAAGATCTACTGTGCGCTGTGGAATGTCATAATTTTCAGAATCCATCTTGTGCTTGGTCAAGTCCTCTACATCTACTTGACGGAATGTTCCGAGACCTACGTGTAAGGTTATAGGTGACACTTCTACACCCTTTAGCTCAAGCCTCTTCAGCAAATGCGGTGTAAAGTGAAGTCCCGCTGTAGGGGCAGCAACAGCCCCCACATGCTCTGCAAAAATTGTCTGATACCTCTCCCTGTCTTCTGGCTCAATTTTTCTATCTATATATTCTTTGAGAAGAGGTGTCTCTCCTAAAGTATCGATCGTTTTATAAAACTCTTCATCGGTTCCATCAAATAAAAATCTAATCGTCCTTCCTCTAGAAGTAGTGTTGTCTATTACTTCTGCAACCAAATCACTATCTCCAAAATAAAGTTTATTACCAACACGGATTTTTCTCGCTGGATCTACGAGCACATCCCAAAGTCTCAATTCCTGATTGAGCTCTCTTAAAAGAAAAACTTCAATCTTAGCCCCTGTTTTTTCTTTGTTTCCATATAATCTGGCAGGAAATACTTTCGTGTTATTCATCACAAAAACATCTCCATCTCCAAAGTAATCAGTGATTTCTTTGAACATTCGGTGTTCGATTTCACCTGTTTTTTTGTGAACAACCATCAAACGAGACTCATCTCTGTTCTCAGCTGGATAAAGGGAAATAAGTTTTTTTGGAACTTCGAATTTAAAATCGGATAACTTCATATAGAATGAATGTAGTGTGCTTAAGATTAATTTTACGATACTTCGTAAAAAGTGCAAAGTTAACAAGAAAAATCCCTAAATGTATGCTATCTTGTGAATTAGTTTTTATATCAACATGTATTTGCCGTGATCGTAATCAAACTAGTATGGGAAAGCATCCTATTTGCTCTCCAAGCTTTAAAAGCCAACCTCACTAGAACAATTCTATCTTTGTTGGGGGTGACAGTCGGAATTTTCGCCATTATTGCTGTTTTCACCTTGGTCGACTCTCTTGAGAATAATATTAAGAATAGTCTGAGTTTTCTTGGCAATAATGTTATGACTGTAGATAAGTTTGACTACTCTGCTGGAGGCCCAGATTTTCCTTGGTGGAAATACTTCAGAAGGCCTAACAATACTTTTGCAGAATATACTTTTCTAAGAGACAATGTTAGAAATGCAGATGGCATCACCATCTTTGCAGATGCGAATGTAACCGTCCAATCGGGCAACAATTCTTATAGTGGGACTTCTCTCAAAGGGGTTTCTTTCACTTACAAAGACGTCTATGATGTACCAATAGGGGCTGGAAGATTCTTTACAGAATTAGAAATCAACTCGGCTCGTAATGTCATTCTAATAGGAACCAAAATCGCCAATTCACTTTTCTCAAACAGCGACCCGTTGGGGAAAGAATTGAAAATACGTGGTCAAAAATTCTTTGTCATTGGTGTATTTGAAGAAGAAGGTGAAGCCTTATTTGACACCCCTTCTAAGGATGAAGCTGTGATGGTTCCTTATGGGACATTTACCAAACTTTATAATGTTGGCAGGTATGGACTTGGTCCAAGCATCGCTATGAAAGGTCAAGAAGATGATGCTGGCTTGATTGCCTTAGAAAATGAAGTCAAAGGATTGCTCCGTGCTAAAAGAGGACTAAAACCCACCGAAGAAGATAACTTCTCCCTCAATAAGTCTGAATTTATCATGAATACAATCGGATCTATTTTTGATGTGATCAGTGGTGCGGGCTGGGTGATAGGAGGATTTTCTATCCTTGTCGGAGGGTTTGGAATAGCCAACATCATGTTTGTATCTGTGAAGGAAAGAACAAGCATCATAGGTCTACAAAAATCCCTTGGTGCTAAAAATTACTTTATCTTATTCCAATTTCTTTTTGAAGCTATGTTTCTCAGTCTTATAGGAGGAATTGCCGGAATCATCCTAGTCTACCTGATTACTTTTATACAATTGGGATCGTTGGAATTGACCCTTACCTTTGGTAATATTATCCTAGGTCTAGGAGTATCTTCTATGATTGGAGTTGTCTCTGGGATAGTCCCTGCGACCCTGGCTGCCAGATTGGACCCCGTAGAAGCAATCAGATCAAATTGACCAAA
Organism: Belliella pelovolcani; assembly: GCF_900156785.1. Classification (GTDB taxonomy): domain Bacteria; phylum Bacteroidota; class Bacteroidia; order Cytophagales; family Cyclobacteriaceae; genus Belliella; species Belliella pelovolcani. Next base: position 9,977 of record NZ_FTOP01000019.1, read on the forward strand.
CAAATTATTCTTAAATAAAAAAAGACCCGCTTTCCAGCAGGTCTTTTTTTACTATTTATTTAACATGATTATCCGCTTTCTTGTCAGTAGAACCTAAAATTGGAATAAATATATGATTTCAAGCCAATATCAATGAATATCCAATATCTATTAGTATCGGATTGATCCAGCACCCAATTTAAATTGGTTAGTTTTCTTATTGCAGATATACATATTATTTAAATACAGGTTTTATTTAGTTGTTCACATTTCCAAACGCTACATTTACCTTAATCTTCTCCCAGTTCTTCAGGTAAAGACACTGCCCCTAGACCTGCTTTTTCCTTGATCTTCTTTTCTAATTCTTCCATCAATTCTGGGTTGTCCAGAAGTAGGGACTTAACGGCATCTCTACCTTGACCAAGCTTATTACCTTCATAAGAAAACCATGAACCTGCCTTCTTAATGATATCAAACTCCACACCTAGATCAATGATTTCTCCTACTTTGGAGATGCCTTGCCCATACATGATATCAAATTCTACCACTTTGAAAGGAGGGGCAACTTTATTTTTAACAACCTTAACCTTAGTTCTATTACCAAGTATATTATCAGCAGATTCTTTGATCTGACCGATTCTTCTTATATCCAACCTTACAGAAGCATAAAACTTCAAGGCATTACCGCCAGTGGTAGTCTCAGGGCTTCCAAACATCACCCCGATCTTATCTCTCAATTGATTGATAAAGATACAAGCACAACCTGTTTTATTGATTGCACCAGTGAGCTTTCTCAAGGCTTGAGACATCAACCTTGCCTGTAGCCCCATCTTACTATCTCCCATATCACCTTCAAGCTCACCCTTGGGAACCAAAGCTGCCACGGAATCAATCACTATAATATCAATCGCTCCAGACCGAATCAAATGCTCCGCAATTTCCAGTGCCTGCTCGCCATTATCAGGCTGAGAGATCAAGAGGTTCTCTGTGTCAATACCTAATTTTTCGGCATAAGTCTTATCAAATGCGTGTTCAGCATCTATAAATGCAGCTAACCCCCCAGCCTTTTGAGCTTCCGCTATGCAATGCATGGTCAAGGTTGTCTTACCAGAAGATTCTGGACCATAAATCTCAATTACTCTACCTCTAGGGATCCCACCAATACCTAAAGCCATATCTAGGCCCAAGGAACCTGTGGAAATAGCTGGGATATCCTGGACTTTATTGTCACTGAGTTTCATGACAGTACCTTTTCCATAAGTCTTCTCCAACTTATCAATGGTCAACTGCAGGGCTTTGAGTTTTTCTGTATTTGCGCTCATATTTGAATATTAACTTTTTCTTGATTTGAATTTGTGAAATTAATGATTGATACTTGGAGAACCAACCATCATAAACAACATAGTCGGATAATCCGTACCTAGCAAAGGTTAAATAATGCTAACAAGTTATCAACTGTAAATATTGGAATAAGATTTGAAAAGACTTGTTCAGAAAATAAAAGTTAATGAAAAATCATTTATTTAAGTCACTAATTGTCGCATTTTTTTGCAGCTTGGGATGCCTCTCTGGATTTGCCCAACAAAAAAACAATGCTTTCAAGCAAGGGGAAGAACTCACTTTTAAAGTTTCTTACGGCTTTCTAGATGCTGCGGAAGCAAAAATGAAAGTTTATCCAATGGTAAGCACCATCAATAGTAAACCTGTCTACAGAATAGATGTGACTGGAGAGACCCTTGGGTTATTCAAGTTATTCAAAGTAAATGATACCTGGGGAAGCTACTTAGATACTACCAAAATCATCCCATATCAATCTTATAGATTCATTGAAGAGGGCAAATACCGCAAAAATGAAAGAGTGATCTTCGACCATGAAAAAGGTAATGCCAAAGTGAGACTGTACGATAGAGACAATAAAAAAGTGGTCGATACTAAGGATTACAAAGTCCCTACCAATGTACAAGATATTGTGAGTGGATTTTATCTACTCCGCACCATGGATTTGAAAAAGTACAAGAAAGGAGACATCATCCATATCACTGGATTTTTTGACAAGGAAATATATAACCTAAAATTAATATATGAAGGCAAAGAGAAGCTATCCACTCAAGTAGGAGACTTTGATACCTTTATGTTTACACCAATTATGCCTGCCAATAAATTATTCAGAGGAGAACATCCAGTGACAGTATGGGTCTCTGATGATCAGAACAAAATCCCATTGAAGATCAAAGCACGGCTGATGGTCGGCGCACTCAATATGGATATCACAGAAGCCAAAGGATTGCGTAATAATTAATTGACACTCCGTTAACAATGGCTTAACATTAGGGAGTCAAATAAAAATTTTCTGTTGTTTTTAGGTTTCTCAATCAATAAGAAGCAAATTTATGTGAGGTCTTTTTCTAAATTAGCATCAGAATTAAACCAGAAACCAGCGGCATAGCCATGAGTGAAAAACAGAAAGTCAAAGTCCTTGTTGTCGATGATGAACCAGATATCATAGAGATACTGAGTTATAACCTCAAAAAAGAGGGCTATGAAGTAGAAACGGCCGAGGACGGGATTAAAGGCGTCAAACTTGCTTCCAAATTCCAACCAGATGTCATTCTGCTTGACATCATGATGCCCAACCAAGATGGTGTAGAGACCTGTAGGCAAATCAGAGAAATCCCAGAACTTAAAAACACTTTTATCATCTTCCTTACGGCTAGGTCTGAGGAATATTCAGAGGTAGCAGCCTTTGATGTAGGCGCTGATGACTACATCACCAAACCTATCAAACCGCGCGCATTGATGAGTAGAATCGCGGCACTTTTTAGAAGAGAGGCCAAAAAAGAGCAAGAACTCACCCAAATCAAGATCAAAGATCTGACGATAGATCGAACCAGCTACACCATTGACAAGAGTGGCAAGACGATCATTTTACCGAAAAAAGAATTCGAACTATTGTATTTCCTTGCAAAAAACCCTAATATGGTTTTCAGTAGAGATGAACTCTTGCAAAATATTTGGGGTGCCGATGTCTTTGTCTTAGCTAGGACCGTCGATGTTCATATCAGAAAAGTAAGAGAAAAGATCGGAGACGATTACATCACTACTGTCAAAGGCGTAGGGTATAAATTCGAACTGAACTGATCTAATCACACATGCTTACCACTTCAAGGGGGATCTCTTTTATTTTGGCAATTGCCATTTCTGCCTTGACGGTGGCATTTTTATATCTGATGGATGATGCCACAGCTACCTTACTTTTGGTCGCTGGAGCAATTTCATTTTCGGTCTCTTACATTCTGATGAATGTCACATTGGAATTCTTGATCTTTAAGGAAATCAGTAATATCTACACTGTATTAGAAAAAATTCAAAAGAAAGACATTTCTTCCATCAGTGAAAAGTCTACTCGTACATCCATCTCCCCACTACGCAAAATCAACAAAACCATCAACTCATATGCCCTTGCTAAAAACAAGGAAATAGAAACATTACAAAAGAATGCGGCTTTCAGAAGGGAGTTTATAGCTGATATTTCGCATGAACTCAAGACTCCTATTTTTGCAGCTCAAGGTTTTATCCATACTCTTTTGGATGGCGCAGTGGATGACGAGGAAGTGAGGTATAAGTTCTTAAAAAGAGCCGCCAAAAGCCTCAACTCTCTTGACAAACTGGTTCAAGATTTACTTACGCTCAATCAGATGGAAAGTGGTGTGATTAAATTTCATTTTGAGAAATTTGACCTGAAAGATTTGATATTAGAAGTAATTGAGGAATTAGAGCAAAAGGCGGCAAAGCGAGACGTCTTGATTCGCTTCTTCTATGACAAGTCCAAGACTTTTGTTACCACAGCCGACAAAGACAAAATATTCAGAGTATGCCAAAATCTGATTTCTAACGCCATCAAATACAATCATGATGGTGGTGAAGTGGAGGTTATTCTGCAAACGAACAAAAGCCAACATAGTGTTGAGGTCAAAGATAATGGCCAAGGCATTCCACCTGAAGACCTCAAAAGGATTTTTGAAAGATTCTACAGGGTAGAAAAAAGTCGCTCTCGAGAAAAAGGCGGTACTGGGTTGGGGTTGGCGATTGTCAAACATATTTTAGAAGCCCACCATAGTAAAATTGCCGTCAGCAGCACATTGGGCAAAGGCTCCATATTCAGTTTTTCTTTGCCAGTAGAAAAAGAAAAAAAGAAAGAGTCAAGCGACAAATAAATTATACAACTCTTCCAAAAGCTTCATCCAAATTGGCAAAAACCAATTCAGGAACTTTGAAGCCGAGCAATCTGGCAATTTCTCCCCCAAGCAACTCAGCGATCAATGCCTTTTCACGCTGACCCGCTCCTCTAAACTTCAATACATAGCTAAATCCATCATCCGCATCTGCCAAAGCGGGCAAAGAACCCCCTTCCCGCAATGGCATGACATAGCGCATGACATTGACGGTGCGCAGTTTTGAATTTGGTATTTGATTATTCATTCGGTAGTTTTTCTTATCCCAAAGGTAAAATAAAAGAGGAAATGTAAAGGCTAAAGAAAAGAGAGATTTCCGAATTAAAAACACCAGCGACACGGATATCGTATTAACCGTAGGCTTCAGTCTTCGGGAAAAAAAACAATCTCCGCCGAAAGTCCCGCAGGGATAAACGACATTAGATTATCCTGAAGATCGATCGTACTTACAACAATGAACCCATCAGCTACCATCTTTTACTATGGGTTGAAACCCATGGCTAAGATGTCGGTCCCTCATACGGAGTTCTATTATACAATCTCAAAATATTCTTTTGTCAAAATTTCTTCTACTTGATTTATTTCCATACTTTTGCGCCCTTATTGGGTTAAGAAGCTGCATGAAGAAAATTGATTTTAAAGATCTTATTCTGTTTGAAAATGAGGATTACCTCGTGATCAATAAGCTTCCATATTTATCGACATTGGATGACCGGCATGAGGCCCAGAATATTCTGGACTTGGCCAAAGGATACACCCCTGATGCCCAGGTGTGTCATCGTCTGGACAAGGAGACCTCGGGCTGCCTAGCAATAGCCAAGCACCCTGAAGCCTACCGTAATATCGCCATCCAGTTTGAAGACAGAAAAGTTGATAAAATCTATCATGCAGTAGTAGAAGGCATACACGAATATAAAGACTTACTCGTGGACCGCAATTTACTTGCAAACAATAAGGGAATCGCCAAAGTCAGCAAAGATGGCAAGCCAGCCCAGACTATTTTCAATACAGTCAGGACTTATTTCAAGCATTCCTTAATAGAATGCAAACCGATCACTGGAAGACTTCATCAAATCAGGGTACACCTAGCTTACTTGAAGTCACCGATCTGTGGAGACGAGACTTACGGCGGCAAACCACTCTTCCTATCTGCACTCAAAAGGCGATTCAATCTCAAACAAGGCACAGAAGAATTACCGATCATGCAGCGTGTTTCGCTCCATGCGTTTGCTTTGAAATTTACTGGAATTCAGGGCGAGGAGATTTATGTAGAAGCTCCCTACCCCAAAGACATGCAGGTATTGATCAAGCAGCTGGAAAAAACAGCCTAAGTGATGAAGCCAATTTATTGGGATGCATCATGTTGGACAAAATTCGATAAGAATAAAATAGGTCTAAGGTGAGAAAATGAATTCAATCTGATTGTACCGCTTTAGGATCAATCATAGTATTGGATTCTATATAAGCATCAAAAATTATTCATAATCACATGAAAATGTGGGTAATAATGATGTTTCTTTTGCATAGAAAAGAAATTACTTCTATCTTTGTGTCCCTTTTTGAGGGTGAAATATATTTAACAAGCTCATAATTAAACATTTACACAGTGGATACATTAAGCTATAAGACCGTATCAGCGAATGCCGCAACTGTAGAAAAAAACTGGATCGTAGTGGATGCCCAGGCTGCAGTATTAGGTAGATTCTCTAGTGAGGTAGCGAAAATCTTGAGAGGTAAGCATAAGCCTTCTTATACCCCTCATGTAGACTGCGGAGACAACGTGATTGTCATCAATGCAGACAAGGTTAGATTGACTGGTAAAAAGTGGAACGAAAAAGTATATGTTCGTCACACAGGATATCCAGGAGGTCAGCGTATTTCTACACCAAGACTATTGAAAGACAAATCAGCTTCAATCTTGGTAGAAAAAGCAGTAAGAGGAATGCTTCCAAAGAATAGACTTGGAAGACAATTGTACAGAAACTTATTTGTGTACAATGGCCCTGAGCACCCACATGCTGCACAGCAACCTAAAGAACATAAATTCTAATCAAAGCAGTCTATGGAAATTATCAACACAATCGGTAGAAGAAAGACGTCTGTTGCGAGAATCTACATGCAACCAGGCAAAGGTGAGATTTCTGTGAACAACAGAACCATCGAAGTTTACTTCCCATTTGATCTGCACCAGATCGTAGTTAAGCAGCCCCTTGCCCTTGTTGGCGAAGATGGAGCTTATGACATCAAAATCAACGTGGACGGTGGCGGAATCAAAGGTCAAGCAGAAGCAGCAAGAATGGCAATTGCCAGAGCACTTTGCGAAATCAACGCTGACCACAGAGAAGCATTGAAAAAAGAAGGTTTCTTAACTCGTGACTCCAGAATGGTAGAACGTAAGAAGCCAGGACGTAGAAAAGCAAGAAGAAGATTCCAGTTCTCTAAACGTTAATCTGGAGATTCTTCACATTTTATATCGAAACAACATCATATTTTAATGGCACAAATAGAATATAAAGACTTACTGGATGCTGGTGTTCACTTCGGACACTTAACTAGAAAGTGGGACCCGAGAATGGCTCCGTACATCTTCATGGAGAAGAACGGTATCCATATCATCGACCTTAACAAAACGCTTGTTTGCCTAGACGAAGCATCCAACGCAATCAAGCAGATCGTACGCTCAGGTAAAAAAGTCATGTTCGTTGCGACTAAGAAGCAAGCGAAAGACTTGGTAGCCGATGAAGCTAGAAGACTTAACATGCCTTACGTAACTGAAAGATGGTTAGGTGGGATGTTGACTAACTTCGCTACAATCAGAAAGTCCTTGAAGAAAATGTCTACCATCGATAAAATGATGAAAGAAGACGGCTACAAGAACTTGGCGAAGAAAGAACGTCTGATGATCACTAGACAAAGAGAGAAATTGGAATCAGTATTGGGTGGTATCGCTGACCTGACTAGACTTCCAGCTGCTTTGTTTATAGTAGACATCAAAAGAGAGCACATCGCTATCGCCGAAGCACAGAAGCTTGGTATCCCTGTATTCGCATTGGTAGATACAAACTCTAATCCTAACGAGGTAGACTTCCCTATCCCATCCAATGACGATGCTTTCAAATCAATCTCTTTGCTTGTAAAAGCGTTTGGCGCAGCTATCGAAGAAGGACTTTCTGAAAGAAAGAAAGACAAAGAAGATGCTAAACTCACTGAAGAAGAGGAAGCAAAAAGAGCTGTGGACGCCGATACACAAGAGTAATCCACTACTTTGAAATACATTACAAAAGATTGAACATACGGTACACACCTGTGTTCAATTTTTTGTTTTTGCCTGACCTTTGAGGTTTTTACAATCTAGGTTGAGCAATACACATACCCTTAAACCTCAAAGGTCTTCATTGCCAAGATTTTTGAAGTTTTATTGAAATAGAAAAAAGTTTAATCTCATAAATTGACAATACAATGGCTATTACTGCACAAGAAGTAAACAAACTGAGACAAATGACCGGTGCCGGTATGATGGACTGTAAAAAAGCCCTTACCGAAGCTGAAGGAGATTTCGAAAAAGCTATTGACATCCTTAGAAAAAAAGGTCAAAAAGTATCTGCTTCTAGAGCTGATAGAGAGACCAAAGAAGGAACTATCGTAACCAAAGTTAGCGCTGACGGTACTACAGGATACTTGCTTTCTTTGACTTGTGAAACTGACTTTGTTGCTAAAAACGAAGAATTCGTGGCTTTTGCTAATACTGCTTTGGAATTGGCAACTGAAAATAATGCAAGTTCTGTTGCAGACATCCAAGCACTTCCTTTTGAAGGAATCACAATAGGAGAGAAAATCATCGAATTGACTGGTAAAATCGGTGAGAAAATCGAAATCTCTCACTTTGAAGTAGTGAAAGACGAGGCGGTAGTTCCTTACATCCACTCCAATGGTAAATTGGGTGTATTGGTAGCTTTGACCAACACTAGCGGTGCAGACGTAGAAGAGGCAGGTAAAGATGTAGCGATGCAAATTGCTGCGATGAATCCAGTAGCTGTTGACAAAGACGGTGTAGATGCTTCTGTGATCGAGAGAGAAATCGAAGTAGGTAAAGACCAAGCTAGACAAGAAGGTAAGCCTGAAGAAATGCTTGAAAAAATCGCATTGGGTAAATTGAACAAGTTCTACAAAGAAAACACATTGCTTAGCCAAGCATTTGTGAAAGATGGTTCTTTATCTATCGCTCAGTACCTTGACAAAGTAAGCAAAGGCATGACCGTAGCTGCTTTCAAAAGAGTATCTATAGGGTAATTTAGATTTAAGATCTTAGATTTCAGATTTTAGATTAATACATAGCAAAAAAGCTGACTTCGAGAGGAGTCGGCTTTTTTTTGTAACCTTTTTGAGGTTTTTAGAACCTCGAAGGTTTTGGATTAAAAGTAATATCGAGTTTAAGTTAATTCCAAGGAGAAAGACCCTCGAGGTTTTGGAAACCACAAGGGTCTGAGTTGCTAACCTTTGAGGTTTTTAGAACCTCGAAGGTTTTAGTATCCATTTTTTTTCATAGGGCTCACTCGAAACTTTTAAAAGTGATTTTAAACCTAATCATCTCCCGTTCCAACGAAAAGATACTAAACACCAAGTACTATAGAAGCTTCGATATCTAATTTTCTACTGATTTCTCGGGCAATTTTAAGCGTTGGCTCACTTTTTCCATTTAAGTACTCACTGATTCTTGAGGTACTTACGCCAAGATATTCTGAAAGAGACTTTTGTGTTAAGCCTCGTTCTTGCATACGCAACCTTATAGCTTCCGACAAAGTTGGGTTAGGAATAGGGAAGTATTTCTCTTCATAGTCTGCAACTAAATCAGAAAGCAAGTTCAACTCAATGTAACTTTTGGAATCTGAATTTTCTATATTATCAGGGTTCGAAAGTAGCTCTTCTACCCTATTTAAGATTGCTTGATATTCTTTTTCGGATTTAATCATGTTTTAAATATTTTGAATATCCTGTATTTTATCATATTCTGCGTGTGTACCAATGAATCGGATATAAACCTTTTTGGCATTGAATGAAATTATAGCAATCAGCCGATAATTGTTTCCCTTGATATTGAAAACAAATCGATGATTCCCTACATAATCAACCGAATTGAAATCTTTTTTGATATCATTTAAAGAGCCCCATTCTTTCTTACTTGTAGTAGAATACCAGAATCGCAATGGCAATTCAACATCAGCATGCTTTTTTGCAAATTCCTGTATTCGTTTACAAGTAACGATCCTCATTAAATTTTTATAAGAATAAATTATTCTATATTACAAAACAAAGTTACGAAATATGTAATTAATTTACTATGCTTATTTACTGATTTTAAATCCTAAAAAAGACCTCGTAGAGGTCATATGTTTATAGAAAAGAACTAAGACGAGCTATTTGACCCCGCTGGGGTCGTACTCTTTTTGGCATGTTCGATGCTATAGACAAGTGATCCCTTTGGGATCAAAGGAAAAGTTGAAATCGAGATTGATGTAATCGTTAAAAACTGAAAATCTTCGTAAAAGGTATACCTGTCAGGTTTTGAAAAAACTTACTTCCTGTTAATGAAGGGATGATAGATAGATAGATAGATAGATAGATAGATACTTTTTCATAAAAATATTTTATAGTTAAGAATTTAATATTTCCAATGATAGATGAAAATAAAATTAGTTCCAAATATTTTTTGAAATAATTAATAACGGAAAAATCCTAATTAAAAAGTATTCATTGCATAAAATCAGGTTTTATAGTCTAAAATCATTCTTTTATATATGATTTTATTGAGCTTGTATTTTTGAAAAAATTTTTAGTCTAAAAATAAAATAAGCACAATGAACAAGCTTTACTTTCCCCTAAAAATGAAGAAGTTCAACCTCCCGTACCGATAGCGATACTCGGACAAGCGCTTCGGGGTTGTTATCCTCATCATCAACTTCAAACCCCGGGTAGCAACCCGGGGATTCAAAGTTAAACTACTTCGTAGCTGTTAAAAATTACTTCTAACATCTCGTCTCAAGCTTCTATTTTCTTATATCTTGATTCTTGTTTCGATTAAAGGAGTTCAACCCACTTCGGGGTTGTCGCTCCCAACTGTCATCTTTATTCCCCGCATTTCATACGGGGCTATTAAAATGTTGAAGCCCTTCAGGCTTGTGCTTATGGAAACCTCTCTAGCTTCTTAATTATTGTATCTAATTTCTAGTGTCTTATTTCTTGCTTCTTGCATCTTACTTCTCGCTTCATTGCATCCACCAGCTAAAGACCAAACTTAGCTGATCACTTTTGCTTCTATGCATCTTTGTGCAAGCAGTTCATCCTTCACCCTTCTGAATTCCTCCTTTCTTTATGCTTTATTCATCAGCTCCTCTATCTCCTCTGCTTCTATCGGGATATTGCGCATCAGGTCGAAGTTACCGTTGTCTTGAATCACAATGTTATTTTCCAACCGAATCCCCAAACCTTCTTCTTGAATATAAATCCCCGGTTCTACGGTGAAAACCATGCCGGGAGTTATCGCTTCATACATCGTCCCTACATCATGCACATCCAAACCTAAATGGTGTGAGGTTCCGTGCATAAAGTATTTTTTGTAGGCAGGCCATTTTGGGTCTTGGTTTTTGATATCTGTCTGATCGATCAAGCCCAAACTCACCAACTCGGACTGCATAATCAATCCAACTTCCTTGTGATAGTCTTGAATATTTGTGCCTGGTGTCAGCATATCCATAGCTGCTCTTTGCACCCGAAGGACTGCATCATAAACTGACCTTTGTCTTTTGGTAAATCTACCATTCACAGGAATAGTGCGAGACATATCAGCATTGTAGTTGCCAAACTCCGCTCCTACATCAAAAAGGATCAAGTCTCCATCCTTGCAGATTTCTTTATTTTCGATGTAATGCAGCACACAAGCATTTGCACCAGAAGCGATGATGGGTTCGTAAGCAAAACCTTTACTTCTATTTCGGATAAATTCATGGATAAATTCCGCCTCGATTTCATATTCTGTAACACCCGGCTTCACAAAAGAGAGGATTCTTCTAAAGCCTTTTTCAGTAATGTCACAGGCGATTTGCATCTGATTGATTTCCTCTTGCTCCTTTACTGCCCTCAATTGATGCATCAAAGGAGCTACCCTATGATAGGTATGCAGCGGGTACCTTTGTTTACATAACTTGATAAATCTCGCATCCCTACTCTCCACTTGCACATCAGCTCTGAGGTGTTCGTTGGTATTGAGGAAGACATGTTCACTCAAGGCCATCAGTGTATTGAGCACTTGCTCGAAATTCGTGACCCATTGGATATTTTGAATTCCTGAAGCTTCGAAGGCTTCTTCTTTGGTATATTTATGTCCTTCCCAGATGGCAATATGCTCGTTGGTCTCACGCAAAAACAAAACCTCCCGCATATCAGGATTTGGGAAATCTGGACATATTACCAAAATGGACTCTTCCTGATCAATTCCAGAAAGGTAAAAAATATCATTATTCTGTCTGAATCGCATGGTACCATCCGCATTGGTAGGCATGATGTCATTGGAATGAAAAACAGCTATGGATTTGGCTGGGAGCTTTTCGCTTAACTTCTGACGATTTTTGATGTAAAGTTCTTTTGGAAGGGGGGTATATTTCATTTTGCGTTTGATTTTTACTTTCTATATACAAATATAATTTTCTAAGGCGTAAAACTTGGAATTACACTAAAATTGAACCGAAAACCATTAAAACTATTATATTTTTGTACATTAATTGCGAAATCATAAGTGATGCAATACAACCTCAAAGAACTATCAAACGGAATCAGAATCATTCACATGGAAGTCCCACATACGAGGATGGTTCATTCTGGATTTATATTAAACATTGGCAGTAGAGACGAAACCAAAGAACAGGAGGGCTTGGTACATTTTTGGGAACATATGGCCTTCAAAGGTACCAAAAAGCGGAAAGCTTTTCATATCATCAATAGATTGGAATCTCTAGGTGGTGAGCTAAATGCCTATACTACCAAGGAAAAGGTCTGCTTCTATGCCAGTGTGCTTAAAGAGCATTTCAACAAAGCGGCTGAGCTTCTCTGTGACATAACGTTCAACAGTACTTTTCCAGAAAAACAAATAGAAAAAGAGCGACAAGTCATACTAGAAGAAATGGCCATGTACCGAGACTCCCCAGAGGATTCTATTCAGGACGATTTTGACGAATTGGTTTTCGAAGGACATGCCTTAGGGAGAAATATCTTGGGCACTGAAGAGACAGTAGGTCGGTTTAGCCAGCAAGATTTTTTTGAATTCATATCTAGCAGGCTAGACACCACGCAGATTGTCTTTTCTGTAGTAGGCAATATCAGCTTCAAAAAAGTACTACAGCAAGTAGAAGGCTACTTAACTGGTATACCAGCTAAGAGAAGTCTTTATGTTAGAAATAGCTATGTTCAATACCTACCAAAAGTAAAGATCGTTGAAAAAGAGATTAGCCAAGCGCATTGTGCCATAGGCAAACCCGCTTACAGCCTCTATGACCCGAGGCGATTCAAACTCTACTTGCTCAATAATATCCTTGGGGGTCCTAGCATGAATTCTCGGCTCAACCTCTCTCTACGAGAAAAACATGGCTATGTCTACGCTGTGGAGTCATCCTATCAGACCTATTCTGACACAGGATTTATTGGGATTTTCTTTGGTACGGAAGAGAACACAGTCAAAAGAGCCAAGAAACTAGTCATGCGGGAAATGGAAAAGCTCCGTACCCAAAAGCTAGGTACCATGCAGCTACACATGGCCAAGGAACAAGCGATCGGACAGATGGCCATGGCAGAGGAAAATTACGCAGCCTTGATGCTGGTTTTTGGTAAAAACCTACTCGACAAAGGCAAAATTGATTCCTTAGATAGTATCTTTGATACGATTAGAAGTACTTCTGCTGAGGAGTTGTTGGACATTGCCAATGAAGTATTTGACCCAAATCAACTCAGCTATTTAACCTACTTACCAAAATAAAATGGAATTTATTGCTCCCGAACTCTTAGCCTATTGCGAAAGTCATACTAGTCAAGAAGACGAGCTCTTAAAGCATATCACCAGAGAAACACATGCTAAAGTCATGATGCCTCGGATGCTATCAGGACACCTTCAAGGGAAGGTACTCGAGCTTCTTGTGAAGATGCATAACCCGAAAGTAATTTTGGAAATCGGTACATATACAGGCTACTCGGGCATTTGCATGGCACGAGGACTATCAAAAGAGGGAAGGCTAATCACCTTAGATATCAATGATGAAATTGCCCCAATGGTAAAAAGATTTTTTGAAAAATCAGGTTTGGCTGCTCAAATAGACTACAGATTAGGAAATGCATTGGACATCATCCCAACCTTGAGTGGTAACTTTGACATGGTTTTTATCGATGCAGATAAAGCCAATTACATCAATTATTACAATCTAGTGATTGATAGAATGAACAAAGGAGGAATCATCATGGCAGACAATGTACTTTGGTCTGGGAAAGTATTGGTCGAAGAAGGAAAAAAAATCGACAAAGACACCAAAGTACTTCTGGAGTACAATCAGATGGTACAGGAAGACCCTAGAGTAGAGAATGTTCTCCTACCCATCAGAGACGGAATCATGCTAGCAAGAAAATTATGATCAAAAATCTGACTAAAACAACGCTGCTTTTTTTTTCCATGCTGACCTTTGTAAGCAGCTTGGCACAGGCGCAAATCCCTCAAGTTCCAAAAGAAATCCGTTTTGCTGACCTTACTCTGAAACTCAATGAACAAGCACGAAGGGAAATTCAGCTGGATGTAGATGCCCTACATAGAAATCAAAACTATTTCAAAACCAAGTTGGATAGGGTGAATCTATATATGCCATTTGTAGAACGAGAGCTGCAAGCTGCTGGCGTACCATTAGATCTTAAGTATCTCGTGATTCAAGAAAGTAGCCTGATTGCTGATGCGGTCTCTACCTCCAATGCAGTTGGATTTTGGCAGTTTAAAAAGGGTACAGCAGAAGAGGTTTTTTTAAGAGTTGATAATTTGATAGATGAAAGGAAAAATATCGTCTCCTCCACAAAGGGAGCTGCACTCTACCTCAAAAAGAATAATAGCCAATTTGATAATTGGATGTGTGGCTTGGTTGCTTATCAAATGGGTTTAGGTGGTGCTAAAGCCTACTTTGGCACCCAATATAATGGTAAAAAAGTAGTAGAATTAGATAGAAACACACATTGGTATTTCAAAAAGTTTCTAGCACACAAAATTGCCTTTGAAGGACAGATTGGAAGACTTGTATCCAATACAGGATATTTGGAAGAGGTCAGCGTCCAAGGACCTACTACTTTGAAAGCTGTAGCCGCTAGACTGCAAGTGACAGAAAATCACCTCAGAGAGTATAATAAATGGACCAGCAATGGTCAAATCCCTGGAGACAAAACCTATGCTGTAGTCTATTTAAAATCAGGTGCAGCGCCTAGCAGACCCGTTATCGCCTCCAATTCCACGGCAACAACCAGTTCTACTACTACTGCCCAAACCACACGGTACAGCCAAAGCCAACCAGGAAACTACCCTAAAGTCACAGGAAACACCCAAAGAGCTACTCAGCCCGATCAAATTAAGGTAAACAATATTGAAGCTGTACAGGCATCACAAGCTACTTCTCAAGAAAACTTTGCCGATCAAATCGGCATTAGAAAAGGCAAACTAAGAAGAGTCAATGACCTGAATAGAAAAGACAATATACAAGCTGGAGCATACTATTACACCAAAGCAAAAAATAGCAGTGCTGATGCAGAAATTCACATTGTAAGGCAAGGGGAAACACTTTGGTCTATCTCTCAGCTTTACGGCATCAAGCTTTCATCCTTGAAGGCCAAAAACAGAATTCGAAGTGATAGAAACTTAGTACCTGGAATGGTTCTTAACTTGCAAGAGCATAGGAAAAGAGGAGAAGATATCACCATTCTTCCCCTCAACCAGCAGAGACAATTGGGAATACAGCAACCAAGCACTACTCCAACATCGCCTGTTACTGTAACGCCTACATCAGCACCAGATCCTATTCCTGTAGCTTCCAATCCTGAGTCTAGTTCCCAAAGACTTACACATACGGTAGCTCAAGGTGAAAACCTATTCAGAATCAGTCAAAGATATGGCGTCAAAGTCGACGATATCAAAAAGTGGAACAACCTGAGCAATGACAATATCAGAGTCGGCCAAAAATTGATCATCATCAAGCCTTAATTCACAAACTCTCTTTTATCTTTGAGCCATGATCAAAAGGTTGCTTTTTATTCTTTTCTTACTCGCAGGGACGCTACAGTTGAGTCATGCGCAGGAAGAAATACAATTGGCTGACACTCTTGTCATCAATGGTGAGACCATCATCATGTTAGGTGACTCGGTGATCATCATTAGACCAGAAAAACCCGTCTATTGGAAAAAAGGGGGGAACTTTAACCTTAGCATTCAGCAAGTGAGTCTTAGCAATTGGTCAGCAGGCGGGGCAAGCAACATGGCGCTCAATACAGGCTTGAATCTCTTTGCCAATTTCAAAAAAGATGAAAAAATCTGGGACAGTAAACTAACTGTCAACTTTGGTTTCAATAGGCAAAGTGACCGGAGATTTGCCACGAGAAAAACCAACGACAACTTCCTCTTCATCAGCAAGTACGGTAGAGAACTTTCACCCAAGTGGTATTTGTCTACCCAAATAGAAGCGAGAACACAGCTACTAGGTGGCTATCGTTATTTTAGACCTTCAGGCGCGGAACAAGATGCAAGACAGCGAATATCTGATCTATTAGCACCAGCCTATATCCAATCTTCTACTGGTCTCAATTATAAAAAAGAGTATAAAAACAATGACAAAGTCTCTATCATTGCTTCTCCATTTACTGGTCGATTTACAGTAGTTCTAGACGATTCCTTGAGTAGAGCGGGAGCTTTTGGGGTTTTGCCAGGAGAATCGATCAGAGCCGAAGCTGGTATGTCAGTGAGCTCTTCTACAGATGTCCAAATCCTCGAAAACATACGCTGGCGAGCTGATCTCAACCTTTTCTCCAATTATGAAAGACTTGGAAACATGGTGGTCAACCTCAACTCTGTGATCAGTATGAAGGTCAACAAATACATCACAACAAGGATTGAAACTGTATTGATCTATGATGAGCGAGTTTTGATAACAAGGTCTGATGACACGCAAGGCCCAGCTATTCAACTTCAAAACCTGATAAACTTTGGGATTGGGATAGATTTTTAGGAATTAAAAATCAGTTTCTAGTCCAAACTTACGTTGTAGCTCTCTTAGTGGGGCGTGTTTCTCGAGTAGGTAATTTAACTTATCAGTGGACGTGTAGAGCCTTTTCCCTTCAGGCACAGCCTCTTCATGAATTTCAGAAAGAATGCTTACCGAATAATTATTCAGCTTCCTTCTTAACAATTGCTGCACTTCTCCACGGATTTTCCCAAAAATCTCCTCTTGAATTTCTCCATTAAGCAAGAAAGTAATTTGCTCTCCATCCAATCTAAAGGGCTGCTTAAAAACAGTCACTTCCAGATTTTTATGATTTGATTTAAACTCCTCTACCATCCCCTCCAAGATAGTCTTGAGCTTAGCTTCATCAAAAGTCTCTGTAAGCTGATTGACCTCCTCTTGAACTTGGGTTTCTGCTACAGTCTGTTTTACTTCTACCGGTCTTGCGGCGACAATTTTCTTTGTCTCTTCTATAGACTTGGGAATAGCAATGGTCTTTTGGACGGGAGTCTTTTTGGGACCAAATGGATTGGCATCCTTAAAAAGGCTTGGTGTCGCTTTTGAGTCAGAAGTTGATTGATTACTTAGGCTTTTTTTTTTGACTCTTCCTGAGCCAAAGCAGCCAAGGAGATGGCTTGATTGACTTTTGCTAATTTCATCAAAGCTAACTCTACATGAAGCCTTTGATTTTTAGAAGCCTTGTAGTGAATATCACACTGATTACAGATATTCATCGCAGTCAATAAAAATGACAGAGAAGCGTCTTGAGACTGCTGCAAATAGCGTTCTTTGGCAGATTCTGAAACTTCAAGTAGTTCTATAGTCTCTGAATCCTTGCAAACCATCAGATCTCTGAGGTGTTCATTGAGTCCTACGATGAAGTTGTGTCCATCAAAACCCTTCTTGAGAATCTCGTCAAAAATCATCAATACTTTGGAAATGCTTTCTTCAAGGAGTGCATCGACTACTTTGAAATAGTAGTCATAATCCAAAATATGCAAATTGGAAATCGTCTCTTGATAGGTAAGCTTATTGCCAGCAGAATAAGTAACAATCAGATCAAATATAGAAAGAGCATCTCTCAAAGCTCCATCTGCTTTGGTAGCAATCAACCTGAGCGCTTCTTCTTCTGATTCTATTTTTTCCTCCCCTGCGATGTACTTCAAATGATCTGCGATGTCTTTGATTTGAATTCTATTGAAATCAAAAATCTGACAACGGGAAAGAATCGTAGGGATGATTTTATGCTTTTCTGTGGTAGCCAAAATAAAAATAGCATACTTCGGTGGCTCTTCAAGCGTCTTCAAAAATGCATTGAAGGCTTGATTGGAGAGCATGTGAACCTCATCTATGATATAGACCTTGTATTGACCTTGCTGTGGTGCATAACGAACTTGCTCAACAAGATTCCTGATATCATCTACTGAGTTGTTGGACGCAGCATCGAGTTCGTGAACATTGAAAGAAGCGTTGTTATTAAAAGCCTTGCAGGAATCACAAGTGTTGCAAGCTTCAAAATCAGCAGTTAGGTTTTCACAATTGATGGTTTTGGCCAAGATACGAGCACAGGTAGTTTTACCCACTCCTCGGGGGCCACAAAAAAGGAAAGCTTGAGCCAGGTGATTATTCTTGATCGCATTTTTCAAAGTCGTGGTAATATGGCTTTGGCCAACCACGCTCTTGAAATTGGACGGTCTATATTTCCTGGCTGATACTACAAAATTTTCCATCACCGCAAGATATAAAATTATTGGAAACTAGTCCTCGCGGATTTTTAAAATCAGCGATTAATTTTTGACAATTGGCTGAATCTGTGAGGAAATAAATTTTGAAATTAGAAGTTCAATGAAAGGCCTGTTCGAAAAGAATAGATCACATTGGTAATCGGTACTATTGGTCTATCCTCGTAGGAAATTTCAAAAGTATTTGTGATGGCAAACTTCTCCGTGAGTTTGGTATTCAAAATGGTCGAATTACTAATTCGGTGCCTAAAACCCGAAATACTTCGATCATAGCCTACTTGGTAATAATTGACCATATTGAAATCTACATATTCATTGATTGTAGCACGGACACTGATGTAATTAGAACTTTTAAAAAAATTGACCTCTATGAATTGTTCCTCGTTGGGCACTTGCCACTTTTCAAATTCATACATACCTCCTATACCATAAAGGAAAGACAATTTCTTAGTTTTGATCAAGCTATGCCTGACAGAGCCTCCTACTATCCACCTTGGATCTAATCCACGAAAATTATCAAATGAATACTGGACGAAAGTCTCATAATTGACAGCTTCCTCTCTGAGAAAATTTGCTCGTGCATGAACCATCCCAAAATTCAAGAAATCAGAATCGTTGATTTTCAAATAATCAAACTTAGAAATAAACATATATCCATGCTTACCTGGATAGTATAGTGCATTGAGATCGACATTGTAACCAAATAGATTTACTGGATCATCTGCTGCGGCACTTCTATTGTAGACATTTAATCCTGCATTTGCTTTGAAGAGAAAAACTTTGGAGGTGTCTTTTTGAAGTCTGGATCTTTCGATGTTCAAGATTTGACCTTCTGTATAGAATGGCAATAGCAATAAGAATAAAAAGAAATGTCTCTTCAAAACGGTTTTGGTTTTTGATGAAATACAAAGTTTTTGAATTTTGCTTCGGAAAACAAATTTGAGGAGATTGAATGTGCGGTGGATAATGTACCAAGTACAATGACTGTTCGAAAACGTTTCAAATATATAGTCCAAAATCTTCCAATTTTTTAATTTTTCAATCCAAAGCCCAATTCACAAAAAAGTGATTTATCCTCATACCTTAAAACTTTTCAACTTTCCCAACCTTATAACTAGAAGCAGGAACTTTATTTCCCTTATATTTGTCCTCCTGTTTGAAAGTAATGGGGCTGACCGGTTTTGACAGTAGGTGTAAGGATCGGGCTCGCATGTCAGGTGGAGTATGTACGTCTGTGAATAATTCATACAAACTATAATTGGCGAATCTAATTACGCCATGGCTGCCTAATCTATCCCTTAGGGGACCTAGATAATGCTTAAAGGGTTGAGTTTCGATAGATACTCCCCGGCCACATCTCACCAACCGTTGCACTGTCCGGTTGGAATTGAGGTGTCGACTGACAGCGCTGCTCCTTGTGAGGCTACTAAGCAAGGCTAAGATTAGTGGATAAGCTGTTGTCCGGTGTGTCACCCAGCAAACAACAGTCGAAAAGCCAACAGGTGACTAAACATGTAGACGGTACGGTGTTTCCCTATCTGGACGCGAGTTCGAATCTCGCCAGCTCCACTTAAAAAAGTTGAACTCCCCCAATTCTCAAAGGGAATCAGGGGAGTTCAACTTTTATTAATTTATTTTGATTTTAACCTCGCATCAAAAATTGATTTAAGTTCCGAAATAAGTATTCAATTCCTCTACCATGGACGACTTATCATGAAGGTCTTTGATTACTTTCCCTTTTTCCAGCAGGACAATCCTATCACAGAGATCTGTTACATGATTGAGGTCATGGCTGGAAATCAAAAAGGTGATTTGCGAACGCTCCTTTTCTTGTAGAATCAGTTTTTTCAATCTCACTTGTGAACTTGGATCCAAATTTTCAAATGGTTCATCCAGCAATACCACTTCTGGATTACCCATCATGGCTGCAGCGATACCCACTTTCTTGGTATTCCCTTTGGAAAGATCTCGAAGGTATTTCTTTTTGCCTCTGATCTCGTCATTGAAGAGCTCTTCAAACTTATTCAAATGCTCTTCCAAATCCTCCTCTGAAAGGTTATAGATTTTTCTCAAAGTCTCAAAATATTCATCTGCTGTCAAGTAAGATAGTAGCATATGCTCATCTAAA
The DNA here is from genome assembly GCF_900156785.1 of Belliella pelovolcani. GTDB lineage: Bacteria > Bacteroidota > Bacteroidia > Cytophagales > Cyclobacteriaceae > Belliella > Belliella pelovolcani. Next base: position 30,336 of record NZ_FTOP01000019.1, read on the forward strand.
TATGCTCCTACACGACGCTTCCAGTCTTCGGATTTGCTTACATCTGTCTCATCAAGTAAAACCCGGCCAGATGTGGCCCTTACTAAATCTAGGATAATTCTAAATAGGGTAGTTTTACCAGCCCCGTTATTACCCACTAATCCAAAACATTCTGCTTTAGGAATTTCAAGAGATGCTACGTCCAATACGACAGCATCTTTATATTGCTTTTTAAGGTCTTGAATCGTTATCATAGTTCTTGTCTAAATGCTGAAGAAATTTCGTACCTATTTTTTAAAATTTTATTCACTGGAAGAGAAGATAGATAGGGGGAAAATACAATCCCTACCAAGCCTGTAATCGCCAATGCTGCAAGTCCTGCATATTGATTGACCAAAAGGGCAAAAGGGAAATATACGGCATAAGGGCCAAGAAATATGGGCAACATCATCAGAAACTGTGCAATACCCACTCCCTCATAATTGAACATCGCTCCCTTGTTCAAATCCATTGGCTTAGGCTTCCATAAAGAGAGATACACAACCAAATGAATCACAACGCCCATATTAAACAGGAAAGTAGCGATATGAATCAAAAGGATATCTAATCCAAAATAGACATAAGGAACTGACGCTAGAAAACATAAGGCCGATGTCACCACAAAAAGTAAGTACTTCCCTCTTACCAAAGCCTCGACTCCACCTCTTCTTTGAAGAAAGAAATCAAAATTAGCTGAATTCCAACTCAAAAAGAGCTGCCCGTATTGAAGCATGAAGATACTGGTAATAAAAGTGCCCACAAAAATAAACATATGGCTAAAACCTGCTTCAGCCTGATAGGCTGGGTTGGTATAGAAAATCAATCCATAAAGCAAGAAGAATCCCGCTAGCATCAAATAGGTTCTACTTTTCTTGTGCCTAATGATCAGCTTCCACTCTAAGTTGGCCAACTCACCTGCTAGTCCAAATCTATTGAAAATCCCAAAACTTGAATTCGCAAACTTCACTTCCTCATCCTTGGCTAAATCTTCCAAGTAGGCATTTTGATAATAATAGCTGTAAGCTAGTCTATACAATGCTATGCAGATGACAAACATGACTGCGACAGGGACAGGCGAAGTAAGTGAATAATCAAATACAGGCTTCATCAATTCTCCAATATTAAACCAACCATAATAATTGGATCCAACACCAAGTAAAAGCACTACGAAAATCACTGCTAATCCCGTGAAGCTATCTTCAAATTTCTGCTTGAACCAAAGCATCAACCAATGTAAGGACCAACTGGTAAAAAGAATACAGAACAACCAAGACCATCCAGCCCCATCTCCAAACCTCGGCATTACTTCTTTGAAAGCAAATGGCCCAAATATCAGGAATGCAATCAAAGTCAAAGGAGAAATGAAAGACCTTGCCAAAAGGAAATTAATGATCCTACTTTTTCGAATAGGAAGATGAAGAAACCTCTCTAATTCGATTACTGGTAGCTTTTGAGTAAAATACCGATACATGAATTCCGCCAAAAAGAAGTAAATCAAATGGGCACTCACTGCAACGTAAGCATCGGGCTGATTGAATCCCTTCTCTACTACTTCCTTAAGGAAAAAACCTAACAAAAGCAGATAAGAAAGCAGGATGACCCCCAATAAACCTAAAAACAAAGCGACCAATACCGACTTGGCAAAAGAAGTGGAGCGCATTGTTTTCAGTAATTCCAATTTAATCAATTGTAACATCATAGGCTAGGTGTTCAATTTTGCAACAATTTTATTTTAGACCGGAATGAAGATAAAATAGAATTATTACTATTCAAGGGAATTATTTTATAAGTTTAATTTTTTCACAAAAACGCTATCCAATAGTCATTGAAATTTTTCAATGATTCGGAGAAATATATTTTTTGGAAACCATGTTAAAATTTCAAAATCAAATCTAAATTTGCTCGGTTTTTGCGCTGATTGCTAAAACTTTATACCCCTTTCTATACTGAATGAAGAAAATCTTCTTGCTGTCTTCCATGATAGCGCTGACCACTTGGTCGACCTTTGCACAGACTAGTCCTGACTCTGTCAAAATTTTCCGATTAGAGAAAGAATTGGAAGTACTCAAAAACTACAACGAAAGCCTTCAGCAAAACCTTGAGCTGACCAACAAAGCCCTCAACGACCTGATTATTGATAAAAACATTACTGATGAGACAAGGTGGATATCTCTTCGCTCCAGCATCGTCCATTCTACTCAGATCTACAAAAAACTCAGCGATGACATCATCAACTTGAAGTCCCGAATGACTGATCAGGAGTACCAAGGATTTATCAATTCCCTAGGAAGCATAGAAGGTGGCCCTTTGGGTTTTTCTTTGGAAGAAGTCATCATGGAGTCCGCTAAGAAAATCGGCATATTCGAGACGAAAACCAAAATGGATAGGTTTCTTGAGATCACCAACAGTATCGTGGCAAGTCCGCTGACACAAGGGGTACCTTTTGTATCCCAAGCTTTTTTCGCCTCCAACTCCCTAATCAATGTAGCTTACAGCTCTATGTTGACCGAGAAAAAACCTGATTTTCAAAAATTGGGTAAGTTTGAAAGTGAGCTGAACAAGTATCTTGTGTACTTCTCAGCACTGGACAAAGCCAATGCCATCAACCAGTCTTCCAATAATGACAGGATCGTACTCTTAGAAAATCTTCAGCTGGAGTTACTGGGGAAACTTAAGAAAGATGCTGCCAAACTGGGATACAACACCCCTGATAGGATGTCCTCTGAGTCTTTGGATGCTTATTTCAACAGGGTTTTGAGTAGTTTTTCCAAAGAATATGTAGATCTCTACCTGAACCAAATAGAGCGCAAATACAGAAACAGTGCAGGAAAAATCAACTATGCTAACCTGATCCAAAATGAAACAGAGCTGAAAAATTACAGCAATCAGGTCAATGGCACGGTGGAATTGGCTAAGAAGTTTATCCTCTACTATGACAACTTCTTTGAATTGGCTGACAACTATCACCTCAAGGTACTTGAGGCACTTGAGTTGGCAAACAAAAACAATATCATTCAGGCTAAAAAAGGAAACGGACCTACTGAAACTCCTCAACAGGTCTATGAAAAAATCACCCAAAACCTGAAGGATAAAAAAATGATTCGTGACAATGGCATCAAAGCGAGTATCAACATCGCTGACCTCAAACAGAAAATTGAGAAGGTGGATGAATTCAGGTTCCTTTAGGATTGATGTTGTAGTATTTCGGTTGAATTCATCCGACTCTTAAAACAGGGGCTCAATGGATATTCATGGATATTGATGGATACTGAATTGATATTAGGGTATTTTAAAAGGGCTTATTGGGATTCATAAGTATTGCTTTTGGCCAAGATCTTTTAATATCCAAACCAATAAGTATCTAAAAATTAGGATATCATAAAGGATTTTGATAAAACCCTAATCTGATTATACGCTTCTATGCCAGTAAATCAATTCATTGGCTTATTCGGTTGCTAATGGTCAATATCCACAAATATCCAATATCAATTAATATCCGAAGTTAGATAATTCGGATTTTTTTAATGTTACTGGTAAAGTTTCGTATATCCATAAATCCTAATACCCATACTTCCCCTTCCACCGAGAATTCAGGTATTTCCTCAGTTCATTTTCACGGGCATTGCTGCCAGGCTCGTAAAGTTTAAGGTTTTTGAGTTCATCGGGTAGGTACTCTTGATTGACAAAGTTCCCTTCGTAATCATGTGAATACTTATATTCTTTGCCATAATTCAGGTCTTTCATCAGCTTTGTGGGCGCATTGCGCAAGTGAAGCGGAACTGGAAGATCCCCTTTCTCCTTCACCAATGCCTGGGCCTTGTTGATTGCCATGTAGGAAGCGTTGCTCTTTGGACAGCTTGCCAGGTAAGTGACACATTGAGAGAGGATGATTCTGGCCTCTGGATAGCCGATGATCTTAACTGCTTCAAAGCAATTGGTCGCCAAAAGTAGCGCATTAGGATTGGCATTGCCGATGTCTTCAGAAGCCAAAATCACCAGTCTTCTTGCAATAAACTTCACATCCTCACCTCCTTCGATCATCCGAGCCAGCCAATAAACAGCCGCATTGGGATCAGAGCCTCGGATGGATTTGATAAAGGCAGAAATGATGTCATAATGTTGCTCGCCTGACTTGTCGTACAAGACCACTTTTTGCTGGGCGATCTTGGTGACTTTTTCATTGGTGATCACACAGGGCTCTTCCTCCAGCCCATTGATCACAATTTCAAACAGGTTCAACAGTTTTCGCCCATCCCCTCCTGATAGCCGCAATAGAGCCTCTGTTTCTTTCAGCTCTATCTGCTTCTTTTTAATCAATACATCCTTTTCCATGGCTTGATGCAGCATGGCTTCCAATTCAGCTCTTCCCAAGGGATTGAGCGTAAAGACCTGACAGCGGGAAAGCAAGGCTGCATTGACTTCAAAAGATGGGTTCTCCGTAGTAGCTCCAATCAGGCGGATGATTCCCTTCTCCACTGCTCCAAGAAGTGCATCTTGTTGGGACTTATTGAAGCGGTGGATTTCATCAATAAAAAGTACCACGCCCATCTGGAATTTTGCCTTTTCGATCACTTCACGGATATCTTTCACTCCCGAACTGATGGCACTCAGGGTATAAAAAGGTGCCTTGATTTCATTGGCTATGATATTGGCAATGGTGGTCTTCCCTACCCCTGGAGGCCCCCAGAGTATCAGAGAAGGTACACTGCCGCTTTTGATGGCCCGGTGCAAAAATGAAGTGGGTGCCGAAAGGTGCTCCTGCCCAATCAGTTCTTCCAACTTTGACGGACGCATTCTTTCTGCTAGAGGGGTATTGTTCATTGATGATGTTGATATTGGATTGAAATGGATTTTTTGCTTGAGTACAATATTAGAAAGATATTGATGGATATTAATTTGATATTGGATACTTGTAGATATTGATATATAGGAACTGATGAAACTGATGAAACTGATAAATTGATCAAATTATCAATGCGCAGCCCTTATGATGGTATAGGCAAACCCGAACCCCTCAAACACGAACTTTCCTGTTGGTGGTCAAGGAGAATCAACCTCAAACACTGACTGGTCTACAAAATAAGCAATGATTCTATTTATTTTCATAAGTGCAGTTACCATTACTGAGTAGATATGCAGAAGGTATTTATTTTATCAAAGTAAAATATCTTACGTTCAAAAAGTAAATCTTTTTACGCTGTAAAAATAAGTTTTAAAAACTTCATGGCATGGTCCGAAGAGAATGAATTATAAGGTACCTAGGATTGCTTTCTCCAGTTCCTCCTGAAAAAGATCAAAAGCTGACGTGTGCGGAACCAATGTGGCTCCGATAAATTTGGAAAGTAATTTACCATCCTTGAGGAAGAAATGACTTGGAGAAATTACAACGCAAAATTATTCTGACCATAGTTCGAATTCAAATGTCCATAAATATCCACCTAATATCACCCCATTATTCCGCTGAAAGCATATCCCGAATCGCTAAAGCTCTCAGGACCTCCGCTAAAGCTTCGGTTTCAACAGTATTTCAAACTGAAAAAAACAGCTAACATTTAAGCCCTTCGGGGATTTTAAAGCCCCAAAGGTCACCCAATATCTCAACCATATTTCGCCGAAGGCATATTTCCACCTTATTTCACGAAGTATACCCCGATAAACCGGGACAAGTTATCCATCAATATCATGAAATAAATATCAACCCAATATTTCAACCTTATTTCACGAAGTATATTTCGCGAAGCATATATCCAATTAATATCCACCTAATATCACGAAGTAAGTATCTATGAAATATCCTCTAACCTCTTCCCAAAAATCCCCATCATCTCATCATTAAAATCCAAATGCGTCACAAAACGAATCTGATCCTTTCCAAATTTTACTGCTTTGATACCTTGAGATTCTAGTTTCGACAGCATTTCAGCAGGAGTGATTCCAGCTAATTTGGCGATTACGATATTCGTCATAACTGGAAACACTTCAGAAACCAAAGGATGTTGCTCCAGCATTTCACCGAGTTTTCTTGCTCTTGCATGGTCTTCTTTGAGTCTATTCACATGATGATCCAAAGCATAGATGGCTGCAGCAGCCAAAAACCCAGCCTGACGCATGCCTCCACCAAAAGCCTTTCGGACTTTTCTTGCCCGCTTGATATCCGCTTTAGATCCCAAAAGCACTGAACCTACCGGACAACCCAAACCTTTGCTCAAACAAATAGAAATAGTATCAAAAATTGCTCCCCAGTCTTTTGGGCTTTCACCCGATTCTACCAAAGCATTGAAAAGTCTGGCTCCATCTAAGTGTAACTTCAAGTCATGCTGCTTACAGATCGCTTTGATGGGCTTGATTTCGTCCAGTGTGTAGATACTTCCCCCACCTTTGTTCATGGTATTCTCCAAAGAAACCAGTGTAGTTTCTGGTGCATGTACATCATCTGGGTTAATGGAATCTAGGATATCCTGAGGGCTGATTTTACCATAAGCCCCATCAAGCAACTTGACCGATGCGTGAGAATTGGACATGATGCCTCCACCTTCATAGAGATAGATATGGGAATATTTATGACATATCACTTCAGTCTGTAAACCTGTGTGTAAGCGGATAGCAATTTGATTGGTCATCGTACCAGATGGGCAAAACAAACCCGCTTCCATGCCAAACATATCTGCCAACTTTTGCTCCAAAGCATTCACAGTTGGATCCTCTCCAAACACATCATCCCCAACAGGTGCTGACCACATGGCTTCGAGCATTCCCTGAGTTGGTTTTGTTAGGGTATCACTTCTTAAATCAATTATCATATATAATTATTAAAGGAAATACAGTAGAAATATACTTTATGAAATGTGGTAAAATTTGAAATATACTTTGTGAAATAAATTGAAATTTGCCTGTGGCGAAATATGATTGAAAAAGGTTCTATTAAATATCGTAGAGATATCACCCAGCCTGCAACAGACAGGTTCACCAAGGTAGAAAGTAAGATTTCAGCTTTATTTCTATTCTATTCCTACTTTATTTCTAACGTATTTCTATCGTATATCTACCGTATTTCCATCTTATTTCTACAGTATTTCAATCCTATTTCAAATATTTCTTCTTCGAACTATTCTCCGGAATCAAACCTTTAATCGCCTCTGCAGCTTCAATCGGTCTGTCTGTAGCTAGAATATCCGCTCCTTTTTGGACGAATTCTGCATAAATCTGATCACCTCGGGCGATGGCGCTACGGTCTAAGTTTCCCAATACGCCAAGAATCGTGAAAACACCTTTTTCATGGAGTATTTGATTGAAATCAGCTGGTCTTTCAGAAGTTCCTGTGAATGCTATCCACTGATCAATCGGGATTCCTGAATCTTCAAATCTCTGCAATTCTTCTTCATTCCTTATAGTTACCGAAAGCATCAATTCTGGGTGCAAAGCATGTACTTTTTTAGCTGCTTCGACGCTGTAAGTAATAACCGCAGCGTAAGGTTCTGCTTGCGTTTTTTTGATAGCCTCTATGACCATTTCAAAAGGAACTTCTCTTTTGATATCCACCGTGTAGAGCACTTTACCTTTTCCCCAATCCAAGACTTCTTCTAAAGTAGGAACAATAAAATCAGTAAGATTTCCATCTTTATCCTTCAAGCGAAGGGATCTAATTTCTTCGAAAGTCATATCAATAACTTTCCCAGAACCATTAGTTGTACGGTCAAGTGTATTGTCATGCATCAGTACCAAAACCGAATCTTTGGTCAGTGCTACATCAAACTCAATAATTGCAGGAGTATGGTTTAGCACATTTTCAAAAGCTTCAATAGAATTTTCTGGAAAGCCAGGATAAGGACCTCCTCTATGGGCAGAAATCATCGGGATTCTATCTGCAGTCCAAGTGTAGAATTCTTTAGCTTCTTCAATACTTTCTATTTGAGTTAAATTAGAAGCAGTAGCTACTTCTGCAGAACTTTCAGCATTCTTGGTGTTACATGACCAAAGTGCTACAAATAGAAATAATACTGAAATTTTATTACTGAGTTTATTCATCATTTTTATCTTTTTTAAACCAAAAACTGCTTGTTCGCTCTTGAAATTGATTTTCCATATCCTTAAGTTCAAGGTTAAGTGCTTGGGTGGAAATCAGGATTTCTACAAGAGAGATCCCCAAAGAAATCAAAAGTGCCAACATACTACCAATAAATACATAATTGGCTGCGGACTGTGCCCCGATAAAGATCAGATACATACAAATCACGCAAAGCAAGAAACTTAATACCCCGCAAAGTTGCATGTATTTAATCATGCTTAGCCGCTTTTTGAGATTGTGAATTTGCTCAATGATGATGTTTTCTTTAGGGTTTTCGAGGTATTTTTTATGAAGCCCTCGGATCAGATTGGCAATGGCCAAAAATCGATTTGTAAAAGCCAGCATCATCAGGGTGATGGCTGAGAAAAGCAAGGCAGGAGTAGAAAGTTGGAGTTCCATAGGGTAAAGAGATTTGAAACGCCAAGTTGGGGAATTTGAGATAAAAAAGAAAACCCAACTTCTCAGTCTGGTTTTCTTTTTTATCTTTTTTATTGATTTAATTACTTTAAGCCACAGGTCCTAAGACTACGAGTTTCTCCAAAGTTGGGCTTTCGCTTCCTCCTTTAGGCTCTATAGTGATGGCAAAAGCTCCTGCTGCGGCTACTGCTTGCATTTGTTGCAAGCTGAATTTTTGTCTTGCATTGACTAGACCTATTCCTACAGGACCATCGTCACCGATTGCCCAAAGTTGGTAATCAGAGTTTTCATCCAGTTCGTTCAGCGTGTTGACAGAGATAAATACGCTTTCTGCACCTTTATCCCACCATACATCAACTTGCGCATCCTTCTGCATCTCAAAACCATCTCCTTTCATAGGTACCCTTTCGAAATTACCTGTCAGAAGTGTCTCCAATTGAGCATCCGTCTGTTCGTAGTTGACTTTATAATTATCGAGTTCCTCTGCGAGGACTGCTCTTTCCTGTACCATTGCCATTAGCCTTTGGTCTACATCATAATATCGGGTAGCATAATAAATTGCAAAAACCGATGCGACAACTGCTACAATAGATGCTGCTGCTGCATATGCTTTCCATGGTTGAAGTGGCACCACTTTCCCTTCTGCTTTGGAAGGAATGGCTTGATTTGAAGCAGCAGGCTTAACCTCTTTTTCCCAAGTATTCATTACTTGAGCCTTCAATGATGTCGAAGGAGCCTTCCCTGATAAATTATCAAAGGCAAACATCGCTTCTTCTATCTGATCCAGTTCTTTCCTGATTTCAGGGTACTGCTCAGCTAGCTTCATCACTTCTTCCTGCTCCCGCACACTCAACTCCCCTAGTACGAAGAGTTCGAGTTTTCCTGACGATATATAAGCTTGAATATCCACTAAATTTTCTCTAAGTTCTTTTTTAATACATTTACAGCTGCTCGAATACGTGACTTGACCGTACCTAAGGGAATATCATATTCCTCCGATACTTCGGAGTGGGTGTACCCTTTGAAATAAATACATTCAATCACAAACCTTTGTTCCTCATTGAGGGCGGTCAAGAGCTCTTTGACTCCAATCCCATCGACAAGCTCCAAGGTACCCGATTCGCTTTCGATTCCATATACGTAGTCATCTATCGTATTGGTCTTACTGCTTTTAGAAAATTCCTTAGACCTGGTTTTATCTATTGCCGCATTGCGACAGATATTTGCCATCCAGGTATAAAGCCTCCCCTTTGATTCATCATAGCCGTCTATTTTTCTAGTGATCTTGATGAAGGCATCGTGAAAAACCTCCTCTGCAATGTCATGATCAGTAATGATCCTAGAAATAACGGCAAAGAGCGCTCTAGAATACTTATCGTAAAGGTATTCCACCGTTTTTCGGTCCTGAGCCCTAAGTCCTGCTATTAACTGTTCTTCTTCCAAAAGGTACTTTTTAAAATATGTGACATTCCTATAAAAAGAAAGCACAAGGCAATTGTTTCGCCTTGTGCTTATAATATTAGGATTATTTCATTGCAATTACAAATGGATGACCTCTCCATAAGCAGCAGCTGCTGCTTCCATCACCGCCTCTGACATGGTTGGGTGAGGATGAACGGTCTTGATCAACTCCATACCAGTAGTTTCTAGTTTTCTGACAGCAACGATCTCTGCGATCATTTCTGTGACATTGGCTCCGATCATATGTGCTCCTAGAAGCTCACCATACTTAGCATCAAAAACCAGCTTAACAAAACCATCTTTCGCGCCTGCAGCAGATGCTTTACCAGAAGCAGAGAATGGGAATTTACCCACTTTGACTTCATAGCCAGCTTCTTTGGCTTGGGCCTCGGTATAACCAACAGACGAGATCTCAGGAATACAATAAGTACAACCTGGGATATTATTGTAATCCAATGCTTCAGGATGATGACCTGCGATTTTTTCAACACAGATGATACCTTCAGCTGATGCAACGTGTGCCAATGCTGGACCTGCTACTACATCACCGATTGCATAGTAGCCTGGCATATTTGTTTTGTAGAATTCGTCAGTTTTGATCTTGCCTTTTTCTACTAAGATACCTACATCCTCTAAACCGATATTCTCGATATTCGACACAACACCCACAGCAGAAAGTACAACATCGCACTCTATGGTAGATTCAGCACCTTTCTTGTCTTTTACAGTGACTTTACAGCCTTTGCCTTTGGTATCTACACCTGTCACTTCCGTACTGGTCATGATTTTGACACCAGCTTTTTTATAGATTTTTTCGAGCGCTTTGGAAACTTCCTCGTCTTCATTTGGCACGATTCTATCCATGAACTCCACGATAGTCACTTCTACACCGATCGCATTGTACACATAAGCGAACTCTACTCCAATAGCTCCAGAACCCACGACAACCATCTTGGATGGCTTCTTATCCAAAGTCATTGCCTTTCTGTAGCCGATTATCTTCTCATTGTCAATCTTGAGAGCAGGCAGCTCTCTAGCTCTACCACCGGTAGCGATGATGATATGATCAGCCGCATAGACAGTCTTCTTACCATCCTTGTCTTCAACTTCCACTTTCTTGCCTGGCTGTACTTTCCCCCAGCCAAGTAATTGGTCAATTTTATTTTTCTTAAGCAAAAACTGTATCCCTTTGGACATACCACCTGCTACATCACGGCTTCTTTTGATCATGGCGTTGAAATCCATTTCAGCACCTGATACTTTGATCCCATAATCCTCAGAATGGTTGATATATTCAAATACTTGGGCACTTTTAATCAATGCTTTGGTAGGAATACAACCCCAGTTAAGACAGATCCCACCAAGTTCGGCAGCTTCTACAACTGCGGTTTTCAGCCCCAATTGAGCAGCACGGATCGCCGCCACATACCCACCTGGACCAGTTCCCACTACAATCACATCATATTTCGTTGAAGACATATTTTTAAGGTTTAATTTTCAAATAAGCTATGCAAAAATAAGCTTTTTAAGGTGAGAAAAAAATATAAGACTAGGCTATAATCATGGCACGCAGAGACGCAAAGAAATTTGAGTTCTAGAATTTTATTCAAATGATAATTTTTCTTAAATTATTGCTAGTAAATTATAGTTCATTCCAAATTCTATTTTTATGACTGAAAATGAAATTTCTAAAGAGGTAATCGATTCATGCTACACGATTCACTCTGAATTAGGTCCAGGCTTATATGAAAACATTTATGAAAATATTTTAGCATATGAATTGAGTAATAAAGGATTTGATGTAAAAAGGCAAAAACCAATACCTGTCATTTGGCAAGGGATGATTTTCGAGAATAGCTTCAAAGCAGACCTAATCATTGAAAACAAGGTTTTGATAGAGTTAAAATCTATAGAAGCTTTATTTAAAGTTCATTACAAACAAGTAATCACATATTTAAAGCTCACTAATATTAAGCTTGGTTTACTAATTAATTTCAATGAAAGCCTTCTAAGAGACGGTGTAAAAAGAATAGTTTTTGGTCTTTAAAGAGGTTAAAATTAAATAACCAAAAAGACTGCGTCTTTGCGTCTCTGCGTGCATTAAAAAATTATCTTTATTTTTGACCTTATTTTAAAAAACCAAAGAAACTAAACTATGGGATTATTAAGCGGAAAAACGGCCCTAATCACAGGAGCGTCCAAAGGAATTGGTAGAGCAATAGCCATCAGATACGCACAAGAAGGTGCTAATGTGGCTTTTACATATTTGTCAAGCGTAGAAAAAGGTCAGGCATTGGAAGATGAATTGGCAGCCTTCGGAATCAAAGCCAAAGGATATCGCTCTGACGCTTCCAACTTTGCTGCTGCTGACGAACTAGTCAATGCAGTAGTGACAGAATTTGGCGGACTTGATATCTTAATCAACAATGCTGGAATTACACGTGACAACCTTTTGATGAGAATGACTGAAGAAGCTTGGGACGAGGTGATTAATGTCAACTTGAAATCTTGCTTCAACACTGTCAAAGCTGCTACTCGTACCATGATGAAAGCCAAAGCTGGATCCATCATCAACATCACCTCAGTAGTAGGTATCAAAGGGAATGCTGGTCAAGCAAACTATGCCGCTTCCAAATCTGGAATAGTTGGCTTTACAAAATCAGTTGCCTTGGAATTGGGCTCTAGAAACATCAGGTGTAATGCTGTAGCGCCAGGGTTTATAGAAACTGAAATGACTGCTGTTTTGGACGAAAAAACTGTTCAGGGTTGGAGAGATGCTATTCCTATGAAGCGCGGCGGTCAGCCCGAAGAAGTGGCCAATGCCTGTGTATTCTTAGGTTCTGATATGAGTTCCTACATCTCAGGACAGGTGCTTCAGGTGGATGGAGCGATGCTGACTTAATTTAAGATTTTAGATTTTAGATTGTAGATTCAGTAGTGGGAAGTCTTCGGTATTCGAAATTAAAAATGTCGAATATTGAATTCCGAATAACGAATGATAAAGTAATTATAAAAAAGAAACCCTGCATGAAAAATCTCTATTTTTATGCAGGGTTTCTTTTTAAATAGCAATTAATCCAATGAAAACTGAGTTCTAAGCAGTTCATCTATCAATTCTCTTTTTTTCTTAGACCAGTGTTTGGGATAATTATTTATGGCATTTTGGGCAAACGTAAAGGCCTTATCATAGTCTCCAGTCTTATTATAAATCACAGCAGCTAAAAACTGATTGAAAAAATGGTCTCCTTTTAACAAGGAGTTTTCTAAATGCTGAATTGCAAAAACTTGATTTTTTTCAGGGAGTTTGATATCCTCCCAAGTAATGGATTGTGGATCTGAATAATCCAAAATTTCTGGCATCTCTAATTGATTGTAGGCCAACATTCCTTCTGAAAGCATTTTAAGAGAACGCTTGCTTTTTGGATACATTTTATTGTTGAAATATGTCCTAAAGAACAATGGAGTTTGAGTTTTTGGGTTCAATCCTTTCTGAGCTGCTTTCATAACTCTTTTATCAATTTTCCTACTACCATTAAAGAAATATGTGATATTCCCATTTGGATTTAAAAAGAAAAAATTGGGGAAAACAAAATAATTAGTAAAGATAACCTCTTCATTATTTTCAAGCCTTGGAAATGGTTCTGCCATAGAAAGATCCACCAATTCATTCATAGTTTTGGCATTCAACCCCTCAGGATTTGCGAATGCTACATTTATAAAATTAGAATTCATAAATTCTCCAACTTCTTTATTATTACCCAAATTGAAAAAAGCTTGCATAGAGTAACCACAATGTGTAGTACCAAACATCACAAAAACATGCTTTTCTTCCTCCTTTGCTTGCTTGAGTGCTTCTTTCAAAGTGATGGACTGAAAATCGACTCCTTGTCCAAATGATTGGTTCAACACCCAAACAAGAGACATCAGTATTAATACAATTCTCATAAGGCAAATAAACTTTATACTTTTTGAATTTTCTTGATTTTAAATATCCTATGGATAGTGTAGGCAACTCCTAACACTGGAATGAAAAGCAAAACCAAATATTCTATTGTTATAAAATGATCCCGATTCTTTGTCAATAGGATATAAAATAATAAAAACAGACTGATCAGTATATTCCCATATATCGTAAGAATCCAAACAACCATCAAACTAGGACTATTAATAAAAGCTAATTCCATTGTTACTTAATTTTAAATAGTTTCATTTTCTAAAGAAAGAAAGATAGTAGATTTTAGTTATAAATAAAAACTTGTAACCTTTTATCAAAAATTATGTATATTGTAATGATATCATTTTAATATCATAAACTATGGAGAAAATAACAAAACCCCTTTCAGGCTATTTGATGGTTTTGGTGGCGATAGCCCTGATCCCGGCCATTATCATTTCTTTAATGAATCACGTCATTTGGTTAGGTATAGCCCTAGTCATATTGTTCATTTTAATCTTACCAGGTTTTTTTACTTTACAACCCAACAAGGCAATGGTTCTGATTCTATTTGGAGCTTACAAAGGAACTGTTAAAGCGAATGGTTTCTTTTGGGTCAATCCGTTTATGACCAAGAATAAAATATCTCTTCGTGTAAGAAATTTTGAAAACAAGCCGCTAAAAGTAAATGACAAAATCGGAAACCCGGTTATGGTAGGAACCATTGTAGTTTGGCAGGTTGAAGATACTTTCAAAGCCACTTTTGAAGTTGAAGATTATGAAAATTTCATACACTTACAGTCAGATGCCGCAGTAAGGAAAATGGCGGGCAAATATCCATATGATGATTTTGAAGCTGAAGATGCTGAGGTGACTTTACGTTCAGGGGTTGAGGATGTCAATCATTCCTTAGAAGCTGAAATTTCAGAACGCTTGCATCATGCGGGCATCAAAGTCATCGAGGCAAGAATTTCCCATCTTGCCTATGCACAAGAAATTGCCTCAGCTATGCTTCAGAGGCAGCAAGCAACAGCCATTGTGGCAGCGAGAAGGAAAATTGTAGATGGTGCCGTAGGCATGGTTGAGATGGCATTGGAAGATTTGAAAATCAAAGGAATCGTGGATTTTGAAGAGGAGAAAAAAGCTGCCATGGTAAGTAATTTGATGGTGGTCTTGTGTTCGGATAGAGCGGCAAGCCCTGTGTTGAATGTGGGAACGCTGAACCAATAATTTAGCATGATAGTCAAAGAGCAACAAGACTTAAGAGGTAGCTTCATCATGTGGGCAATCATATTGATTGAGCTGCCAACGCTAGCTTTGCTATTGACCTTCTACTTTACTGGGCAGTTAGGAGAAGATGGATGGGTTCCTATATTGATTGTTGGAGGATTGATGATAGGCGTATTTCTTTTCATTTTCAATATGAGGCTTGAGCTGCGGATAGATCAATATGGCATTTCCTTTCGTAATCCACCGATTTACAATCGCTGGACAAAGTTCAAAAAAGAAGAAATTGACACATATGAACTCAAAAAATCCGATGGATTGCTAGAATATGGAGGAGTAGGTATCAGGTTTTCTCTGAAGACCAAGGCATTTATTTACTTTTCAGATCATATTCTAATCCTAGAGAAGGAAAATAAAAAATATGTGTTTAGCACGCATAAGCAAAAAGAAATCCAAGAGATTTTAAATTCTTGGAAGGAGGATTAATGATTATGGCTAAAAAACCCTTTGCCCTAAGAATAGATGAAAAGATGATGCAGGCTGTGGAAAAATGGGCAGAAGATGAATTTCGCAGCACAAACGGACAGATCGAGTGGATCATTCACGAGGCATTGAAAAAGCATAAAAGAATGATGAACAAAAAAGGTCAAGACAATTAAGTCTTGACCTTTTTTGTTTTTTAATTTGAATTATCAGCGCTATACAACAAAGTCCTTGACTCAAAATCATATAGGGTCAGCTCTCTCAATTCATAATATGCAGTCCAGAAGTCTCTCAAAGACTGAATATAGGCCCTTCTATTGCTATCCTTCTCTTGCTGTGCGATGTTCAAATCAGTAATAGTCACATTGCCATTTTGATATCTTTTTAATGATATTTCATAACGCTTCTCTGCCACCTCATCAGACACTTTGGTGATTTCCATTCTGTCTTTCAGCATTTGGAAGTTTTTCACCTTGGTAAAAATTTCCTGTTCAAAGTTGATCACATCTTGCTCCACAGTATATTCAATCAATTGCTTACTCGCTTGCGCTTGTCCCATTCTTGCTTTATTTCTACCCCAATCTAGAATCGGAACTGATACGTTGAGGTTGACCAAAGCCTGTGTATTTGGATTAGAATAAATGTCTCCCCAAGCCAAAGCAGCATTATTGAAACCATAGCTTGCTCCCAAGTTCATCAAAAAACGCTGACCTCTAGCCTGCGCTACACTAGCTTCACCCTCAAGTCTTCTTCTCTCAAAACCAAGTGCCTCAGATCTATTTTGAAATGCTCGCTCTATGGCTTCATCCACTGGAACATCAAAAAATGGGATCTCCTTTGGTGGCACCAAGACTAAGTTAGTAGCCTCGTTGAGTCCCACATAAGACTTCAACCTAAGAGATCTTTCTTCCATATCCAATCTAGCTTGAGCCAACTGCTGCTTGGCCTGTAGTACTTGAAGCTCTACTTGCAAGAGCTTATCCTCGTAAGTAGTCCCTATATTGTATCTCCCCTGCTCGATTTTGAATATATCTTCAGTATTTTTAAGATTAAGCGAAGCAATCTCCAAATTAACTTGCGCATCTAAGAAGTCAAAGAACAGTATTGCAACGAATCTGCTAATACCTTCCATTTCCTCTACAAATTCTCTTTTACTCTCTTCGAATCGGAGTGGCTCGATTTTTTTATCCCATTTCAAAGGATTGAAAGCAAAAATCGGCTGATCTAAGCGGACATTTATCGGCACCCCGCTCCATCTTGTCTGTGGGTCAAAGCCAGTTGCTAGGAAATTATCAAATCTATTGGTAGAAGAATTGACCGACACTGTACCACCCGTGGCAGAAACTTGTTGTACCAATCCTAAATTGACATCCATCAGGTTCTGTCTTACTTCTCTAAATTGGATAGTTCCATCAGGCTGGGTGACATTATTGAAGGATTGAGAATAACTAGGGATAGTACCACCCAATCTCAATTGAGGATTGTAATTAGACCTGAAGAGTCGGTATTGCCAATACCTATTTTCTCGTTGCGTCTCTGCCCTTTTGGCAGCTGGAGATTGAGATTTGGCCCTTGCTACTACTTGCTCTAATGTGTATTCTACACTTTGCTGAGCACTTGAATTGTTGATTGTAAGAAAAAATCCTACCAAGAATAGATAAAGAATCGGTTTTTTATTCATATCGTAAAGAAGTTATTGGATCTTGACTAGCTGCCTTTTGGGCAGGTGCAATTCCGAAAATCAAACCCACAGTCGCAGCAACTCCAAAGGATAGCACGATAGAAGTAAAAGATACTACTGTAGGGAAATCTCCAAAAACAGAGACTAAATAGGCCAATACTACCCCAAGTATCACTCCTATCAAACCACCCGAAACACTGATCATGATGGATTCGAAAAGAAACTGGTTGACAATATCGGATTTTTTTGCTCCCAACGAAAGCCTTAGGCCGATTTCTTTTATTCTTTCCATCACAGAAGCTAGCATGATATTCATAATCCCTATTCCTCCTACCAATAAGGAGATTCCGGCGATAGCACCCAGCACTATATTAAAGATGTTTTGGGTTCTTTGCTGCTGTTTGAGCAATAGTTCTGGTATGGTAATCTCAAAATCAACAACACCGTTGTGACTCCTAGCGAGCAGCTTAGATATCACTTCAGCAGTAGGCTTCAATGCCTCACTTTCTCCTACTTGGACTACAAGTTTGTCCAATTGATGATAATTAACATTTCTCTGAGTTGTCTCTTCATCTTCAAGATCAAAACCTGTAACCAAGTCTCTGTTTTTAAACCTAACCAACATACTTTGGATAGGGATATAGACATCCATATTGAAGTCCCGGATACCCAGCTTAGAAATACTCTGCTCTGATACCAGTCGTTCTTCCATGATACCAATCACTTCTAGCCACTGATTACCACTTTTGATTTTTTTACCGATAGGGTTTTCTTTTGGAAAAAATTTACGCTGAACTGCCTTACCAATGATACAAACTGGATCTCCTTTTATTTTATTTGCCTCACTAAAAAGCTTTCCCTCTTCCAGTCGAAAATCTAAAACATCAAAGTATGCAGGAGTGATCCCTACCAATTTTGCAGACCGCCTAATCCCACCATAAACTACGTGAGTTTCTAGAACTACCTCAGGGCTTAGTTTTTCTATGTTGGGGATTGTTTTCTGGATGGATTCTACATCGATCAGCCGGAGTCCAGGTGAAAAACGCTTACGCTCACTTTCAAGATCACTTTCCTGACCTACATTCTCTTCCACTTGCTCCACAATTGGCTGAATCACAATATTATTCACCCCAACCAATTTGATTTGCTCCATGATTTCTTGCTGCGCACCGTTTCCTATGGCCAGCATAGCAATCACAGCAGCCACTCCAAAAATAATCCCTAGTGCAGTCAAAAATGACCTCAACCTATTAGCAAATACAGCCTCCAAAGCGATGGAGAAATTCGCCATCAATCTTTCATCAATCAAAGGTTTTTTCACTGTCTCCCCCTTCTTCTTTCTGTCCGATCTTCACTTTGATTAGTTTCTACCTGCTCTACGGCTTCGTTTGTTTCTTCCATGATTTTTCTTCTCTTGCCATCTAGGTCCGCGAGTAACTTGACGGGTGCATCCTTAGCCCAATCTGGTGTAGAAAGAAACACTCGATCACCTTCATTGAGACCCATTTCGATGACAATATCATTGAGATTGGCTAGACCTAACAACACCTCCTGCTTTGCTCCATTTTTCAAAAACACGTAATTGATGCTATCATTATGGACATTGATAGCCTCTAAAGGCACGAACTTCACATCTTCGATACGGTCGACAATAATAGTATTGCTAGTAGTCATAGCGGGTCTCAAAGCTGCATCGCTTTCGTTGACCTCTATCACTACTTCAAAGACTTTAGCGTCAGAGTTTGGTCTTTGCTGTCCAATATTTGCAACCCGAGTAACCTTCCCTGTCAATCTCTTATCCGGAAATGCATCCAAACCGATCTCCACCACTTGACCAGTTTTAATTTTGCGAATATCTACTTCATTGATATATGTCACACTTCTCATTCTTGACAGGTCTGGAAGGGTCGCTACTACTGGATTCCATGAACTTATTTGAGAGCCAGCTTTGATTTTCCCTCCTCTACCAGACTGATAGATTACCATACCATTTTGCGGTGCTTTGACCGTAAACTTCTCGAGAACCTCTTGCATCTGGGCTAATTCATTTTCATTTTCTCTCACCCGAGCCGAAATCTCCACCATTCTAGCACGCTCTTGGAGTCTTTTGACCCTGTATCTTTCTCGAGCTTGCTCAAGGTCTCGTTCAGCTTTTTCAAGATTATATTCATTTTGCTTGATAATCGCTGGTGGCTCAAATTGAGATTGCTCCAAAACCAATCTCCGTTCTTGAACATTATACTCAAGATTGGAAATATTATCCCTTTCTTGCCTCAAAACCAAAGAGGTGTCTAATTGAATCTGTTCGAATTGCGCCCTACTTTGCTCTAGATCAATGCGCTTATCATCCAGTCGACCAAAAAGCTCCGACTTGTCTAACTCAGCGATCACATCACCCTGCTTGACAATCGTACCCTCGTCCACCATACTTTCGATAGTAATATTATTAACACGAAATCTCCTCGCTTCTAATGGACCCAGAATTTCGACAGAATTAAGCGCCTCAAGTTCTCCTGAGCTGGTTATTTCTACTCTAAAGCTTCCTTGCTTGACATCTGCGAAAATATCAAAACTCTCACCTACGCTACTTGAGAAAAATCTCCAAACCAAGAAAACCAATACAACAGCAATGGCTATACCTATATATGTTTTTTTATTTTTCATCTGATTTTTGTTACAATCCAATATCTACAAATCTAATATTTTGAAAACCAGGAAATCACCCAACGAGCATATTATACAGCCACTAGCATAAAAACAGAACGCTTAGCAGATTACTCAGTCTTTCTGACAATTTATTGTCTCAACAATCCTTAAATTGCAGGCTGATTCAAATAAAAATAAGCCTCAATACCACATGAAATCCATCATAAGCTTTGTCATCAGGTATATTCCTAGAAAATATCTTCAACTTGTATCACATTTTTTCCTGAGGGTTTTGGCTGTGTTTTACAGAGGCAAGCAAGTACATTGCAACGTATGCGATCATACTTTTAGGAAATTTCTCCCCTATGGTCGAAAAGCAAGAGAAAATGCACTTTGTCCCAACTGCTTAGCCTTAGAAAGACATCGCTTGATGTGGCTATTTTTACAAAAGGAAACTTCATTTTTCACCAAAAAATTAAAAGTACTTCATATCGCACCTGAGCTTTGCTTTATTGACAGGATGAAAGCATTACCAAATTTGGAATACATCACTGGAGACATTGAATCCCCTTTAGCCACAGTCAAAATGGATGTACATCAAATTCCATTTGAAGACGAGAGCTTTGATGTAGTCTTTTGTAATCACGTCATGGAGCATGTGGATGACGATATTCAGGCATGTAGAGAAATAAACAGAGTACTGAAAAAAGATGGCTGGGGAATCATACAATCACCAGTATATAACCTACAGGAAACAATCGAAGATAAAACGATTACCGATCCAGCTGAAAGAGAACGACTATTTGGACAAAGAGACCATGTTAGGAAATATGGAAATGATTATGCTTCAAGGCTTAGTCAGTCTGGGCTTAAGGTACAAGAAAATTTATTTGTAAAATCACTAGACCTTGAAACCATTAATAAATATGCTTTACCTGATCAGGAAATTATTTTTTATTGCGAAAAAGGTTAAGTCAACCTTTTAATAATTTCTTTACAGATTCACTTAATAATCCTAAACCATAAGCGCTGAGTTGTCCGAAAGATGTAATTACTGACAGCACACCGACGATTAAAGAATTATTGATTAGCGTAGAGTGAACTAAAATTGAAATTTTCCAAATTCCCAATAATACAATCCCAGAAATTATTAGGGCAGAGTCAGGAAAAACAAATAACCCTAACAATAAACAAAACCAAAACAGCAAGAAAAAGAGTGGTAACAGATGGACAATTTTGATAGCATCTGCATGAAACCGACTGATATTGATTCTATTCTGACCGAAGGAATAACTTTGCTTAAAAAAAGAAGCGAGTGTATTTTTACGTTTATGGTAAACATAGGCTTCTTCAATCAACTCAAGTCGAAAGCCTAACTTTTTCAACCTCATGCTTAATTCAATATCTTCCCCACGATTAGGATCCACAAAGCCTTTGGACTGATGAAATGCTTCTTTTGACAAGCCCATATTATAGCCACGAGCCTGATATTTTGATACATCCTTAAGTTTTCCTCTTATTCCTCCTGTGGTCAGCACAGATGTCATGCTATAATTCATAGCTTTTTGAATGGGAGAAAAATCCTTGCCAGCTGTATCTGGCCCTCCAAATGCATCCAACTTTCTTTTCAAGATTGCCTTTTCAAGGACAGAGAAATAATGTTTTGGAATAATGCAATCTGAATCGAATAATACGAAAAAGTCACCTTTGGCTTTGCTCATCCCGAAGTTTCTTGCAAAACCTTGTCCTATGTTTTCGATGAAAAAATATCGGATCTCAAGTTGTCCAAGAAAAGCCTCAATGATATACTCGCATTTTTGAGTAGATCCATCCTCAACGATAATCACCTCCAAGGGCTTTACTTCCTGCAAACTAAGACTTTGAAGAAGCTCTGCTATCTCTTCTGGTCTATTGTATACAGGAACAATGACAGAAAACTTCATCATTTATCAATATTGATCATTTCACTGATATTATAATCAGCCTTTCGGGCATTGTTTGAAGTCATCATCTCCGCCAAGAATCCTGTCAAGAACAGTTGCACCCCTACAATCAAAGCTACCAGAGCCAAAAAGAATAAAGGTTGATCAGTGATTTCTCTTACCTTATTACCATTGTATAATCCATATATTTTCTGAAAAATCAACCAAATCGTAATCAAAAATCCAGATGTAAAAGATATTGTCCCTAAAGTACCAAAAAAGTGCATGGGCTTCTTTTTGTACCTATTCACAAAAGATACAGAAATCAAATCTAGAAACCCGTTTAAAAAACGCTCAAGACCAAATTTGGTAACTCCGTACTTTCTTGCTCTATGTTCTACTACTTTTTCGCCAATTTTAGAAAAACCGTTCCACTTGGCAATCAATGGAATATAGCGATGCATTTCTCCATATATATGGATATTCTTGACCACTTTATTTTTATAGGCTTTCAATCCACAGTTGAAATCATGAAGTTTGATTCCAGAAATCCATCTCGTTACTCCATTGAAAAATTTGGATGGTATTGTCTTGGAAATGGGATCAAATCGCTTCTTTTTCCAGCCAGAGACTACATCATAATGTTCTTCTATGATCATTTGATAAAGACCTGGGATTTCATCAGGACTATCTTGAAGGTCTGCATCCATGGTGATGACCACTTCCCCATCCGCCTTACTGAAGCCCATATCTAAAGCCGCAGATTTACCATAGTTCCTTGTGAAATTAATCGCCTTGATATAAGGGTTAGTCTTAGAAAGTTCTTCTATAACTACCCAAGAGTCATCTGTACTTCCGTCATTGACAAAGATCACCTCATAAGAAAAGCCGTGGTCCTGCATGACCCGGCTAATCCAATTATTCAATTCTGGTAAAGACTCCTGTTCATTGTAAACAGGTACAATCACGGAAATATCAAGCATCTCTATAGATTAATAATCAAGCGACTTATCTCTTCTCTTGATAATGGCGCCAATGATCAAAGATAAGATAGCATAACCTATCAAAGCAAGTCCTTGAGACTTAATCAAACCAAAAGGAGATACTGAATCATAAGTAGCTTTCCTCATTTCGTCGATTTCCTCACTAGTCAAGTTATCTGCTATCCCAAACTTCTCCATCATGTTCATGCTACTTTCTAAAGCGGAGTCAGCAATCACATTGGGTAAGGAAGGATCTACTACAAAATAAAGGATCATAGTTCCTGCCAAGCCTATCAATCCACCTACCAACATGGTGATAAATGAAAAGTTGAACGCTGGCCCAAACTCCATATATCCACCTACAGATTTGCGATATTGGAGACCAAAATAAATAACCAAGCCTATCAAAGCGCCGAAATAAATGACAGTATAGGCTGTACCTACTAATTGCTCTGGGCTAATAAAGTAAAAGATAAACGTAATGATCACTGATACAATCCCAAGAATTGCTCCTGAATTGATCCCTGCTTTAAACGGCGTTTGTTGTGCTTCCATAATACTGGCTAGTTTAAATTTTTTCTTAAAATAATAGAAATAATAATTGTAAAAAACAGTCCAAAGATAATTTTCCAAATTAAATCATTAATAGAGACTTGAAACACTGTAAGATTAGAAATACTTTCATATGTCAAATCAAAAACCTCTTGCCCATATTGCTCTATGGTGAAGTCTTTTTTGTCTAATGTGATTTGAAGTTTATTTTCTTTTATCCTCTCAAATAATTCTGGAGTAAATATCAACCCGAGAAATAGCCCAAGAAAGCTGATAATCGCATTGGTAACATATACGACAAACCCAATAGTCATGCCCTCGGCAAAGCTTAAATGATTCTGATTGACTTTCCACCTCACAAAATATAAGGCTGCGGCGACAAAGACTGGTACAGAAACAAAACTAAAAAGCTGGCTTGGTAGTGTTGGGTCTTGACCAAGCATCCCTAAACCAAAAAAAGCAACTATGGAAAACAATGCCCCAAGTACTCCTATTTTGAATGCGTAAGAAAAGTATTTAGACATTACAGTTTGTTTAATTTGTCCCTATTTATCACAAATTTCACCTTACCCTGTAGAGTGGAATTCATCCATGGGTGATTTGATGAAAGGGAAAGGTTAGATTTATGATTATAATGCCATGCTTCAGATGGGTCGAAGATAGTTAAGCTTGAGATTGATGACAAGTCTTCACCTAATACCCTTCTAGGACCATCAGTAATTTTAGAAATCAAAAGCTGCCATCCAAGTTGATCACTTAGCTTTGCCATTGCAGGTAGAAAGGTCTGCAATCCTATCGTCCCAGATTGAGCTAAATCAAACTCCATATGTTTTGCATCGATATCTTGTGGCTGATGATTTGACACCAAAGCGTCAATCGTACCATCTTGTAAGCCTTCTATTAGAGCCAATATGTTTTCATGATCTCTAAAAGGTGGATTTACTTTAAAATTAGAATCAAATGTCTGCAAGTCTTCATCACTAAACAATAAGTGATAAATAGAGGTATCACAGGTAACACTAAGTCCCTCTTGCTTTGCTAGCCTAATAGCTTCGACAGCTCCCTTTGTACTAATGGTTTGAAAATGCAATCTACCACCTGTATATCTCAAAATATCAAGATTCTTTTTAACGGCGATTTCTTCTGCTAGACCGGGTATTCCTTTCATTCCAATCTTTGTGGAAACTAACCCTTCATGCATTTGTCCAAACAAAGCCAATAAAGGTTCATAGGAATGATCAAATAAGATACCATCGAATTTTTGAAGATATTGAAGTACTTTTGCAAGCCTGTCTGGATTTGAGAGGGGGTTGAGTCCGTCTCCAAAAACAAAAGCTCCGTGTGAATTCAAATCTAAAATATCTGTAAAATCTTCCCCTTTATTATCTTTTGTAATTGAAGCCTGTATCACTGCTTCAGTAAACCACCCTGAAGTTTTGCTTTTTAAAAACTGAATGTCATTTTTATTTTGAATCGCAGGATGAGTATTAGGCATCAATACTGCCTTTGAGAATCCACTAGCTTGTAGCAAAGCTCCTAGGCTATCAAGACTCTCCTTGTATTCTTCTCCTGGTTCACAAGCCATACACCTTAAGTCAACCCAACCGGCGGAACCAAAGAGACCAGTACAGTCTAGGGTTTGATCTATCTGTTTTGGTATTGTAGGAGCCGCTTTGACAAAGCTACCCCCATCAAAGATGTAATCATCTGGCTTATGAATGCCTTTGGAATCAATAAAACTTAGGGATTTCAGCAGGATAGTCATAAAGGATTGAATTTGTGCAAAACTGCAACTTTATTCCCTAAAAAGGAAATTAGATGGTTGAGGGTTTTTAAAAAATTGGAAATTGGGTTGAAAGGTTAGAAAGTTTAAAAGTTAGAGGGGGTTATTTGATTTAGTTATTGGTTGATTGGGATATTGAGGTTTGATGTGAATTGACTATTTGATTGAGTTGAAATGTTGGTTAAAGAATGTTGGTTAAAGTTTAAATAGGCATGACTATATCGCCGAAAGGCATATATCAACATTATATCGCGAAGCATATATCTTCCTTCTACTTCCACAGCGCTCTTTACTCCTTTGCTAGCTTAGCGAGAGCAAGGGGCTATAAAACACAAAAGCCTCTCAGTTTCCTGAAAGGCTTTTTAATAATGTGGCGGC
>NZ_FTOP01000026.1 GCF_900156785.1 Belliella pelovolcani
TTCACTCATCTTAGGATCATTTAATAAGTCATCAATTGTCTTTTTCTTGTTCATATTGTGTAAAGTTAGCAGACACACTTAAATGAACAGTCTCTCTACATTTAGAAATTCGGAGATATTTTGGATGATTTCAATGGTGATTTTAGTCTCACCTCTTTCGTATTTGGTATATGCAGCTTCTTTTAGACCTAAATGTAAGGCTACTTCTAAGGCTTTTTTCTGTCTCAGTTTGCGGAATAGGGACAAGTTCAAACCGACAGTTTGGTTGTCTAGGATTGTAAATCTAGGATTTCTATGTTCTTTCATATTTTAAGAGATCATATTTTCCAGAATCATCATCATACTCAAGAATTTATTACTTCATAACGTTCTGACATTTTTCGCATAAAATTTTCAAATTCATCTTTATAGTGTGGTTTAAGAACAGCCATTTTGAATTTTGTTTTTGCAAAGAATGATACAACGAGCCAATCATTGAAACTTTCTAATAGGTACTCTTCTAGCCAGTTCGTTTCTGGTCTTAAGAAGAAAGTTAGGTTGGGATAATGCAGGCTATTAAGTTTTCGTTTTATCCTGAAGGCTAGTTCTATTTGAAAATAGTCTCCTTTGTCAATTCTTTTAATCACCAATTTCGGTCTTTCTTTTTTGAATTCGCATGGTCTCATCCAAGACCTCATTGGTTTGCCTTTTACATACTTCAACCCTCTGGTATGAAAAAAATACACATACTTTTGTGTTAGCAAGAGATTATAAGCTTGATGCCATAATTTGAAAAGTTGTTTACCCTTTTCTAATTCTTCGCTGTTTGGAACAAAAGCATCATGCCAAGATGAATTGCTAACAGGTGCCAGTTCCCGCATTTTGAAGCAGATTTTTGAGAGTTCTTTTTGGTCATGACTCATGGCCAATTCACTTCCGTCATCTTCATTAAAATGAAAAGAAGCAAAAGTCTTAATTCTTTCTCTGTCTTTAGAAATAACACCATGGAGAGGCACGAGAAATGGATAATGATTTGAGTGAAATGAACTCAGGTTTGTATCTGCCAAAGCAAATCCTAAAGCTTTGTCAGTAATTGGTAGGTTTTCTGCTAAACTTCTTGGCAGGATTTCATCTTTTGGAATATCAAGATCATCTTTTAACTCAAGAAGTGGATCGCCTGGCTTGTAAAATGATGGATACTTGGATCTTAAATTTATATCAAACCCTCTCCTATCATTAAAGATTTGAAGATACTTACTCCGGCCCGTTTTTGGATCAAAGAAATCAGGCCAATAATATTCCTCAAAGCTGGCAGCCTTAGAATACCGCATTTGATTCCATAAGGCAAAATATGCATATCTACTTAAGTAGGTTTGATCAGTATCAAAATTGCAGCTCACAAGAAGTTCCTTCTCTGTAACTTTCAAATAAACCAGTTTTTTTGGCTCTTCTGGTAGTTTCACAGAAAGTGTAAGTATTTCATTTCTAAAGCTCAGTTCCTTTGTTTCAATTCTAATGTAGCCATTTGGATTTCTGAATTTTGAATTTGAATTCAGGGTTTCTTCTGTGAGACAAAATGTACCCTTCTCAAATGGTAGTCTGAAGAATTTTTTTTCGTCAATAATTTGTACCTGCTTGTCCATAATTTTTATCTTTAAGCTATAAGTCTTTATTCAGAGGTCGTTAAGGTTGATAGTGCTTTTATCTTATTTCTACACATAGATTCCACCAATTCAATGAAGGATGAAACTTTATCATAAAGCTCTTCTGCATCTTTTCTTGTAACAGAAAACTCTGAAGCGTATCTAGCCTTACCATAGCTTTTACTTAGAATATCAAAAAGTCTACGTTCTGAAGGTTTTTCTCCTACTAGTATATTAAATGGGGCATCTGAAAAGCTCCTGCATAAGCCCAGTAATCGATAAATATTATGAAATTCTGATCTGTAAGCTATATGAACTCGGATTAGCCCTATACATGATTGTTCAACTACTTGATGCAATAAAAAAGCTGTGATATTATAGTTCCCTTTCGCCAGACTTTCCCTGGCACACTCAAAAAATCCGTGTGCTAGAGAGATTCGATGAGAAAAGTATTTATTGGCCTTTTCCATAGAACCATTAGGGTTAAATTTTGGAATGGGATCAATATTAAAAAATCCATCTTTAGTGTAAACCGGTTTTCCATCGGTTAGAACGGTAATGAAAAATCGATTATTGGAATCAATTCCTTCCTTTATAGTGCTCTCCCCATGGCAAATGATAGTTATTTGTCCAGCGCTGTAATGTGCATTGACAAAATCTTGGATCTCATAATCAATTCTCGTACAGGACTCCGTACATATCAATAAACAATGATGTTGGTGCTTTACTTCCTTGCTGCCAAAACATCCTTCAATTTGATTTTGAAGTGTTTGTTGCCCGAAAGAAATGATCCTGGTCGGTTGGAATTTATCAACCAAAAGCATTATTAAGTTTTTGAAGTGTACAGCTAAATCTTGATCGGATTTTAGGATTTGAATTTCCATAGGAATATATTTTATTTTGACCACAATTAGTTTACAAGCCATGAAGCGTCACTATTAGCGAAAGGCATCTCTAGAAATCAGGGATTTAAGGAATTGCCCATGAATTGATTGGCTTGTATCTGATGCAAATTCATGAATGCCTCCGGGATGAACTATTCCATTGTGGAATATCATATTCAAATAAAGGAATAAATTATTCAGGCTGATATCCAGCCAAGAATGGCATCCACTGTCTATTTCTAAGAGTAAAAAATCAATGTGCCTATTAATATTTTGGGTAGAATTTCTTAATTTCCCTTTCTAATAAATCAAACTATGAAAGAGAAGATCCACCACGGCAGAAATGTCAAGCGCTTTAGGGAAATGATGGGCATTAAACAGGAAGTCTTGGCATTTGAACTGGGGGAAGACTGGTCTCAGAAGAAGATTAGCCTTCTTGAACAAAAAGAAGAAATTGAAGAGGAGTTATTAAGGCAGGTTGCGGAGATTTTAAAGGTGCCAGTTGAGGCGATTAAAAATTTTAATGAAGAGAAAGCAGTAAATATTATTTCTAATTCCTTCACCTCCCACGATAATGCAACAGGATTA
Source organism: Belliella pelovolcani (assembly GCF_900156785.1). GTDB lineage: Bacteria > Bacteroidota > Bacteroidia > Cytophagales > Cyclobacteriaceae > Belliella > Belliella pelovolcani. The sequence goes on from NZ_FTOP01000026.1 coordinate 3,095, forward strand.
ATTTATAATCACAACCCTACTTTTAACCCCATTGATAAGCTGATTGAATCATTGGAAGAAAACAAAAGGCTCTATGAGCGCCTGCTGGAATCAGAGCGAGAGAAGGTGGAAATCATGAAAAAGATGCTGGAAAAATAAGGAAAAATACCTTTCTGTGAATCAGGAAGGTGTTTTTAATTGATATAGAGGATGTTATGGGATTTAATTTTGCAGAAAAACGAGATATTAAAGAACAGTAGAAGTAGATAAAAAAATATTTTAAGTTTCTCTAAGTGAGTCAATAATAGGATTTCTACTTTGACATATTTTTTATTCACCCCACTTTTTAATCCGGACATCTATCTCTTTTTTCATTCTGGAAGTTGTGTACATGCTATTCAATTTCAGTAAATATTGAAGTGATGACACTGCTTTCCCTTTAGAGCAAATATCATTATCAACCAAAAGATCAAAAACCCAAAGTAAACCATGATATTCTAAGTGGTGACTATCTGCACATTTTGTCACAAGTTTGTCACTACTAAGCACAATTTCGGCTTTCAATTGAATAGCGATATAAATCACTGACCTATCTTCTTGAGATAAACCTTTTGGAAAATGAAACTGCTCCATTTTTGAGAAATCCTCTTCATGAAGGTTGTGCACGGCTAGTTTTTTAGCATCCTTGTAAGCTTCAAGTACTTGTTTTTGTTCCTGAAACAGTTCATTCAAGACTTCAACGGTTGTGTGAAACTCTAAGTCCAATTGAAAAAAATCAGAAATCAGATTTAATTCAATAAGATCTATAAAAATACAAGCATCAGTAACCGTTATCCTCATCAGATGACCAAGTTTTCCTTTCTAAACTCAGCCAACTTTTGATTTTTCAAAGAAGCTGCTTTACTGATACTGATATACTCTTCTGCCAATGCCCTAAATAAGAGTTGTGAAAAACGGTTGGAATGCTCCACTCCTTCATACTCCACAGGCTCATTGACTCTGTAGCCTAATTGATTGAATACCAAATAAAATTGTTTAAGGTAATTGTCCGAAATCAGGCCTAGATCTTTGGCTCTATAAACCAAAGCTTGCATGGATATTCCATACTGCTGTTTGATAGCACCTATTTCATTCATTGACAATCTGTTTCTTTTTCCTCCCAGTTCATTCCTTAAAGTTTCTTTTGGGATTAACATCGCTGTTGCAAAAGCATGACAATATTTTTCCTTCAACTTTTCTTCATAGCCATTCACATCCAATAGAAGATGTCCTAATTCATGTAAGGCAGTGAAACGCTTTCGGTCTAATTTAATATCTAACTTAGACTTATTCAGTACGATTAATGGAATATCTTTCCCGTTCACCCAAGTTGCAAAGCCATCGAAAGATTCTTCAGAATCAATTTCAATTACTTTGACATGATGATCTTCCAAGAGTTCTGTAACATTGGAAATGGCATCTCTACCTAGGCCCCAAGCATCTCTTAACTTTTCTGCGGCCTGTTCAATATCTTCCTGCGAGCTTATTTTCATTCCTTCAAGCGGATTGTCAAATTTAGTTTCAATCCCCAAAATTTCCTCCAATTCGATATAGCGACTAAGCTCATTTTTAGCAATCTCTACTATCCTACTCTTTTCCTTTGTTGGATAGTTTTTGAGTTTTCGGAATTCGATTTGCCCAAATTCAATCTCAGTATTGGCATTGAAATAATCAGGTCTGACTTGTAGTGCCTCGGCTAATATCCCAATCATTTCAGAATCAGGTACAACCTGTCCTTGCTCGTACTTACTTAAAGCTTGCTTAGTGACATAATTATTTATTCGGTCTGCCAGACCTTGCAGGGATAAGCCATTCATCAATCGGGCTGATTTGAGACGTTCTGCTAGATATTTCATTTGTGTAATATGTGTGATTGAATATAAAAGTAAACGCAAATATAGATATTCAGTTTACATATATCCAATAATTTTGATAATTGTCAATTAAATATGACAAACGGTCACTGACATAATAATCGGAAATTCCTGTCATTGTGACATATTTTAAGTGAATTGAGTAAATTTCCAATGTTTTGAACTAGGTTGACATGTTTGGTTGTTTATTTGATAATTGTAAACCAAATATTAAACTTATGGATAAAAACAAACATTTAGATTCAGTTATTTCGACACATCAGATAACTAAAGAAGAAATACTTTTTGACAAATACGTTAAAAAGAAAAATGAGGTTAAAGAAGCCTTGGAAGAACAATACGGAAGCAATATCTATACTCCGTTCAACTCGGGTTCTTATGCTAAGAATACCGCTATCAATACAAAATTTGATTTTGATTTGGTAACCCCATTCAAACGTAATGCTTTTGGCTCGAACGGAACATTAAAAGAAATGTATGAAGATGTCTATGATTTTCTTTACGAGAAATACAAAGATGTTGCAGTGGTTAAAAAACAAAAAGTTTCAATTGGTTTGGAGTTTTACGCTGACAGTGATGGGGATGTAATTAAAATTGATGTTGTTCCTGGTCGAGAGTTGTCCCAAGACCAATACAAGGAAGATGAAAACTTGAACTTGTATGTGTATTACAAATATGGAAATATTGATGCAGGCAGTGAGCGAATTAAAACCAATGTCAAAGCCCAAATCAATAATATTAAAGACAGAGCTACGACTGAAAAAGATTCGATAAGAAAAATTATACGTCTTTTAAAAGTTTGGAAAAACTCCAAGTATAATTATCCTACTAAATCTTTCTTTTTGGAGCTAATAACTATTAAATCATTTGATTCTAAATGTATTACTGGAAGTATTTGGGACAAACTCGAAACTGTCTTAGAATATATTAGGGACAATGTAACCAAAGAAGATTTTACATTAAAGGACCCTGGCAATAGTTCGAATGATTTAGCTGATACTTTGACTTCAACCGAAAAACAACAATTGTCGGATGATATGAAAAATATGCTTGATAGAATTGAGGATAATGATGAGAATCTGAAAACGTATTTTCCTGAAAATTCTAAGTTTAAAAAAGAAGATACCAACAATAATCAATATGGAAAGAACAGTGGTATGCCGATTCCTCCACCTAAACTAATTTTTGGATAATTATAATGAGCCAAAGAGTAATTGAAATCAATACAGTAGTAGAGAGCATTCCCGATGTGAAAATTGTTAAGCCATTTGTGCAGAGCAAAATTGACATCGAGGGATGTGTTACTGTTTTTGTTGAAGGATTAGAGCAACCATTAGAATTCAATGTTACTATTCATCCTCAGTATCCGTTTAAAAGCCATGAAACAGAAACTATTAAGTTTTCTAATGATGATTTGATAGAGCATAAACATATTATGCAAAATGGAGCCATCTGTATTCATACAGCACATACTCCTGTTTTGTCCCAAAAACTAATTTATGATATTGAATCTGTAAAGGCTTGGATTAAGAAATATTACATCAACAAAGAATCGGATAATCATTATGAACATTTAATTGTACCACAAAAAGCATTTAATGAAAATCATTTTGTCTACTTCTTCAATGAAGTAGATTATACTTTCCATAAAAACCAATTTGGCTTTGTTGACTATTCCATAATGAACAATGGAGTTTTTCACAAAGAGAGTATTCAGAGCAGTATTTTTCAGTCTTTCTTAAGTAAGGATAGAAAAAAAATAATAGATGTCGATTGGAATTTCCAACTTAAAAATTTACCTAAAAGCACCGGATTATTCATCTTCGTGAAAGATGCACCAAGTAAAAATCAACGTTGGGTTTTTGATGAATGGAAAGATTTCGAAGCTATATTACCACAAGATTTTTTGAAATTTCTACACAATGTCCAAGAAAGACTCGTAAAAAAGGAAGCAAAATTGCTTCCTTTATTTGTAGGGTATAATATTTCTGAAACAGAAATTCATTGGCAAGCGATTATATTGGAAATTGGTAATTTTCCTATTTACGGCGAAAAGATAAACAAACAATGGTTTACAAAGATTAGTGAAGTTAAGTCTATCGATTGGGCAATGACAAGAAATTGTTCGTATAGGTACTTTTTTGGGAGAGGAAAACTAAGTGACCGAATAACAGAAAGTAAAATATTGATTATTGGCATCGGAGCTATAGGGAGCATAGTAGCTAAAACATTGGTAAGATGTGGCTGTCGAAAATTAGGTTTTATAGAATATGATGTAAAAGAACCAGAAAATGTTTGCAGGTCGGAATATTCTTTCTTTACAGGAATTACCAATAAGACCAATGATTTATTAAACGAATTATGCTTGGTTTCTCCTTTCTTCGAACCTGTTAATGGTGGTTATGATTATTCAGAAGCGTTTGATTTTTTCATTAAATCACACTTGGCAGACACAAGTATCAAAGCCGAAATGAAGAAGCATCTTGACAATTACGATATAATTATTGATTGCTCTACCGACAATGACTTGCTTTACGTATTAAGTCAGTTAAATATAAATTCAACGCTTCTAAATCTTTCAATATCAAACCACGCAAAACATTTGGTCTGTGCGACGGAACATAATCGGTATGAATTTATAACATCCCAATTTGGCGGAAATATTCTCAAATTTGATGTTGATGACTTACATAATCCTACAGGCTGTTGGAGCCCAACATTTAAAGCTTCTTATAATGATATAAACGTTCTTGTGCAGACTGCGATAAAGCAGATAAATTTGAAATTAGAGCAAGAAAAAACATTAAGGAATTTCGTTATTGAAACAGATGATATGGGTGGTTTTAACATTAAAATAAAAGAATTTTGATTTTAAAAATAGAAAAAATAGGATTAAGTCTTGAAGTAGAGGACGAACTGCTGAATAAACTTCTGGAAATAGGTAAAACTCACTATCCTAAAGAATTTGGTGGATTTTTGATTGGGTATTATTCCGAAGACAATAAGCATCTGCATATCACAGATAAAATACTTCCGAAGAAGTATCAAGCATCAAAGTATAATTTTGTACGAAGTACAAAAGGAATAGAAAATGAACTTGCAGAATTTTATGCAGAGAATTTGAGAAAGATTTACATCGGAGAATGGCATACCCATCCAGATAATAGTCCTAAACCAAGCGTAACAGATATTTCGGCAATAAATACAATTATAAACAGCAAAAAGACTTCCATCGCAAATCCAGTTTTATTGATAATAGGATATTCCAAGACAACGGCAGACTTTGGATTTTACGTTTGGTTTGAAAATAAATTATATAAATATGAGTAAAGTAGATTTAAAACAATTATTCAATGGGTTGCAGCAACAGATGTCTGCCCAACTAAATACAAACAGAGAGTTTATTGACCATCCAGGTTCTAAAGGAGATGCTTTAGAAAATGCTTGGATAGATTGGTTGCGAAAATATTTGCCCAATAGATATTGTGTTGACAAAGCAATAGTAATAGACCACGAAGGCAATACGAGTCAACAAATGGATATTGTTATTTACGATAATTGGTTTACTCCGTTTATTTTTACTCAAAACGGATTTCATTATATTCCGGCAGAAGGAGTGTATGCGGTTTTTGAAGTTAAGCCTGATATACAAGGTAATGTGGGTGAAAAATCCTATATCGAATATGCAGGAGAAAAAATAGAAAGTGTAAGAATGCTTAAAAGAGAAGCTGCAAGCTTCATTAATGGCGGAATAAAAATCACTCCTCGTCCGCTAACAAAAGTATTAGGGGGAATTCTTTGTAGCACTAATGGTTTCACACATAAGAATAATGATACCATTGAAAAACATATCAAAGCTTTAGAAAATCTACAGAGTATTGATTTGGGTTGCATCGCTGATTATGGTAGCTTTTATATAGATTATAATCCAAACGCTGAAATTACAATAGTTGGGCAAGATGCATATTTAGAATTTTATGCTAACAGAAAATTTAATAAGATGAAGTTTAGCGAAGCAAGTCATTCTTTTGTAACATTCTTTATGCAACTAACACGCTATTTACAGCAAGCCATTGGTACAATCCCTGCAATAAATCTGAATGCATATTTGAAAAATATTGGGGAAGAAGTTGATGAGCAAATTTAACGTTTAGCTATTAATTCCAATTTCAGAATCAATGATTTTATCTAAAAGGCTTTTATTTAATCTTTCAATTAAGATTTTGAAGTTGTCCTTAAACCAAAGCTGAGAATATGGCGATAACACAATTTTATCTATTAGTTTCTCAATTTCAACTGGAATAGAGAATCCGCTTGACAAGCCTTGCTTATATTCTTCAGTAGAAGGGTTTCGCTTTTGGTTATTTGATGTGGCAAAAACCCTTATTTCTTTTTCATCTTCGTAAAATTCCTTCTTTGTAATTGCTAAGTTGGTTTTGGTGAGACTCTCTGCGTCAATATAGTTTTTGTATTTCACCTCACCAATCTTAAAAAAATCAATGTCATAAAATGGGCTCTTCTCGATAAAATCTATTGTGGAAAAATCCTCATTTAATTCTGGTACACCATCAACTGATTCAATACATTGAATCAATTTTGAAACTGTACTTTTGATGGCAACACCATTTGGGGATCCTCCAAGATAAATCTTCCATAATGCATATGATTCAGCAGTATTTAAAGACCAACAACTCACATATGTATTTTCTTTAAACTTTCTTGCTATTGAAATTTCCTTCTCTAATGTTGAAGTTATTTTATTGATCGGTAGGCCTGTAGCTAAATAGTACTTTTTTCTATTATCTATGGACATCAATGGGATTTCCATTTCAAATTTGTCCTCCATTTTAATCGCATTTGCAAAAAATAAGGATCTATGAAGGACAAGATTAATAAATTTTTCCAATGACATGTATCGCCAAATTACTTGATTACCATGAAGCGACCCAGTTTTCTCAACTTTCATCTTGATACCGGTTTAAACCATATTCGCATACTCAACCAATTCCACATATGTTATTTTTCCAATTTTTTCTATCCTTAACACTCTGAAAGATGCTCCTCGTAAAAAAAGATATTCTAACTCATATTTGTTGTTGGAAATAGTTGAAATATCTCTTGCCTTACTTCCTTTCCTTGCAGTTTGAAGTTTCAATACTACTTCTGAGTTTTTATAATCTTCTATTGATGTGGATAAATAATTTGGAATTTTAATTATACTCCCCTCTATCATTCCTTCCCATAAATCATTAGTCATATGAAATAGTTTTATATTGTTTGCCGGCGGAATTTTGTCCAAAGCCCTATCCAAATTTTTGATAAAAATATTACAATTCCTATCCAAGTTGTTTTCTCTAATTTTCGCATTAATCCACATAGAACTATGGCCAGTGTATGCTAGAATATGTAAAGCATCACTTTTTGTAAGCTGAAATTTTTCAATTCCATCAATCACTACATGGCTTTCGTTATTGTACTCTTTTGAAAGGAATGATGCATATGCTCTTTCTAAATCTGCATATGTAAATCCATCTAAACCAACTATGTATGATTTTTTAAAATTAGGATCTTCTAACATAATATAAACTGATATATTTGTTTATTGGAGTCTCCTCCACCATCCCCATTTCCCTTTTTTTTACTTCATACTTCCCTTCTATCCTTACCTGCCCATTCATCAACACACATCACCATATTATTTATATATAGGTTGTAGTTTTTTCAAAATTTGAAGCATGGGCCGATATCATTATATATTATGGGATGAATAATAATTATCAAAATATCTCATTGATTTTAAAGTGTTTATTACAAGATTTTTACTTTAGAAAGTACTTCTAACCTCTTTTTTAAATGAATACACAAATTAATTGTAAGTTGCTTAATTAGAGATTTATTTCACCACTCCTATATTAGTTCATAATTCTCAAATTCCACCTATATTTCGTAATATTCTTCCTTAACCCTCCTTTTTTATCTCATAAGCATAGCGACCGGACGAATTCTTTAATTATATTTGACAGGAATAGTCTAGTCAGTGGATAAGGAATGAATAATTTAGGAAATAGAATCAGGGTGATTAGAGAAGACAGAGGTCTCCTACTTCGACAAGTGGCTGCTTTTATTGAAGTAGATACTGCCTTGATGAGTAAGTTCGAACGTGGGGAGAGGAAAATCCAAAGGGAACAAATTCCAAAAATAGCCCAATTTTTAAGCGCCAGCGAAGATGAATTTATCTTACTTTGGATAGCCGACAAAATTATTGAGGATATCAAAGGGGAACCTCTGGCAATGAATGCATTAAAATTTGTAGAAAGTAAACTTAGCGTATAAAGATATTTTAGAACATGTTTGAACAGACTTTTAAGAATATAGATGATATCCTTCATAAGGATGCAGGTTGTGGAAGTGAATTGGATTATGTAGAGCAGACCTCGTGGGTATTGTTTTTGAAATATTTGGATGATCTCGAGAAGGATCGGGCAATCGGTGCCGAACTAACGGGAAAGGACTACTCTCCTATCATCGAACCCACTTACCAATGGTCTGAATGGGCTGTTCCAAAAGGAAAAGATGGCAAGCTGGATCATCATCTGGCTATGACTGGAGATGATTTATTGGATTTTGTGAATAATAAGCTTTTCCCCTACCTCAAAAGCTTCAAGCTATCAGCACTGGGAGCAGATACCATTGAATATAAGATTGGTGAGATTTTTAGTGAACTGAAAAACAGAATCCAAAGTGGTTACAACCTTAGGGAGGTGATCAACTTAATCGATGAACTTCGCTTCCGCACCCATGCAGAAAAGCATGAAATGTCTCACTTGTATGAAGACAAGATCAAAAATATGGGAAATGCAGGTCGTAATGGTGGTGAGTATTATACCCCTAGGGCTTTGATTACCACAATCGTCAAAGTCGTGGCCCCAACAATCGGAGACAAAATCTATGATGGTGCTGTGGGCAGTGCAGGATTTCTTTGCGAAGCTTTTGAATACTTGAAATCAGAGAAAGAACTCAGCACTACGGAATGGGAAACCCTTCAGAAGCGTACTTTTTATGGCAAAGAGAAGAAATCTCTGGCCTATATCATCGGTATCATGAATATGATCCTGCATGGTGTAGAAGCTCCGAATATCATCCATACCAATACCCTAGCCGAGAACCTTTCTGATATTCAAGAAAAAGACCGCTATGAAATAGTCCTTGCCAACCCTCCTTTTGGGGGAAAAGAGCGGGCAGAAGTACAACAAAACTTTCCCATCAAAACTGGTGAAACAGCTTCCCTCTTCTTGCAGCACTTTATCAAGATTATGAAAGCAGGTGGCAAGGCAGGTATTGTTATCAAAAACACCTTCCTCAGCAATACCGATAATGCTTCTGTAGCCATCAGAAAGCATCTGCTAGAAACTTGCAACCTTCATACAGTACTAGATTTGCCAGGAGGAACATTCACTGGAGCTGGAGTCAAAACAGTGGTTTTGTTCTTCGAAAAAGGAAAGCCAACCCAAAAAGTCTGGTTTTACCAATTGAATCCCGGTCGAAATCTTGGTAAGACCAACCCACTTAATGTAAATGACCTAGCAGAATTTGTTGACTTACAGCAATCTTTTAAAGAGAGTGAAAACTCTTGGACTATCAACATCAAAGATATAGACCAAAGTACTTTTGACTTGAGTGTCAAGAATCCCAATAAAAAGGAAGAAGCAGCTCTCCGTTCCCCAAAAGCCATTTTGGAAGAAATTAAGGCTTTGGATGAAGAAAGTGAAAAGGTTTTAAACTCAATTTTGGATTTGATATGAAGCAAGGTTGGGCATATAAGAAATTAGGAGATTTAAGTAAAAATAAAGATGCAATAGTTTCTGGTCCTTTCGGATCAAATCTCAAAGTATCAGATTATAAAGATTCTGGAGTACCAATACTACGACTTCAAAATGTTGGAAAAGGGTTTTTTATAAACAAAGACATTAAATTTGTTTCTATTGAAAAGGCTGAGGAACTAAAATACCATTCTTTTAAATCAGGTGATTTAGTATTGGCTAAACTTGGTGTACCAATCGGGAAAACGTGTATTGTGCCAAATTCTTTTACACATGGAATTATTGTAGCAGATGTTGTAAGGATTAGGCTTGATAAACACATTGTAAATTACAATTTTCTTGAATACTTTTTAAATACTGACGGAGTTGTTGCTCAACTAACAGGAAACATAACCGGGGCAACAAGGCCTAGAGTAAATTTATCAGATGTAAGAAATATAGTTATAGGATTACCACCTCTCCCCGAGCAACAACGGATTGTTTCTATTTTAGATGAAGCTTTTGCCGCCATAGCCAAGGCAAAAACCAATTCCGAACAAAACCTCAAAAATGCTAAAGAGCTTTTTGAAAGTTATTTAAATTCAATCAAAGCAAAAAAAGTTGATTTGGGAAGTTTAGTTGACATTAAGACAGGTAAATTAAATTCAAATGCTGCAGTTGTAAATGGTGAATATCCATTTTTCACTTGTTCAAGAGAAGTCTTTGCAATAGATAAATACGCTTTTGACCTTGAAGCTATTTTATTGGCAGGTAACAATGCAAGTGGGGATTTTAATGTGAAACATTATAAAGGTAAATTTAATGCTTACCAAAGAACCTACGTCATTACTGTTAATGAAAAACAGAAGATTTTATATCGTTACTTATATTATCAATTGCTAAAAAGTTTGAAGGAGTTTAAAGAAATGTCAGTTGGAGCGAATACAAGATTTTTGAAATTGGGAATGATCCAAGGTCTTAAAATTGCTTTGCCATCAATTGAAGAGCAGCGAACCATAGTCCGCCTCCTAGATGAACTGCGAACCAAAACACAAAAATTAGAAGCGGTGTATCAAAAGAAAATGGATGGTTTGGAAGAATTGAAAAAGAGTATTTTGCAGAGGGCTTTTAGTGGGGAATTATAATTAAATTAAATTTTGAATCTATATGTCAGATAGTAATCATAAACTTTACCTTGGGATGTTTTCATTTCAATTAAAGAAAAGAGGTACGAGTGATAGTGAAAAAATCTCTATTAATGATTTTCTTTCACAAGCTTACCCAGAGGTAGAAAATAAATTTCAGGATGGTTTTGCAGAGGAGATTATTTCTTTATTTGAAAAAAAGACTTTTAAAAATAAAAAAGAAACCCATGGAGGTACTTTGGAAGAAAAATCAATTGCTTCTGTAAATCGCTATTTCGATATTGTTATAGATGGAGGTCTTACTGGAATCCAACAATTTATAGTTGATACTGATGGGTCTAAACAAACTGTACAAAAAGAAAAAATTATTGGATTGAAATTTTATGCAAGGTTTTGGATGCCTGCTGGAGGTAAAACAGGTTATTTATTCATCCAACGATATAATAGTTTGAGTATTAAACCACTCTTTGATGAAATTATAAATGCAACTCTCTTAAATCATGGTTTTATATTAGCTGGAAAATATAATTCATTGCAAGCAACAACTACAAAGAAAAGGCTTGAATTATTTTTAAAAAATTCGTCAATTAGGGATGTGACAGTGATTAGTAAAAATAGTAATCATGATACAGGATCAGGAGATGCTCAAACAGTTACTGTTAAATTAAAAAATATCAAAGTATCAAATGAAGAAAAAATTATAGATAAAAAAGTAGTTTCAGATGCTTTAAAAAACCACGGATTTACTCTAGGAAATCGGGAATATGAAATGACAGCTACTTATGAAAGTAAAATTGATGGTAAAAAAGAAGAAGAGAAAACTACGAAGCTTGGAGCATCAGATGATACAATCAATATAATTCCAAATATATTATTGCCAAATCATTGTGTAGATGAAAACGGATACCCAGATTTTTCTCAATTAAAGCAATTTGTTGATAGAGAAATAAAACAAATAAAAATAGAATCAAAGATTTAAATGATTGATTTCAATACATTGTTTCAAATCAAAAAAGACGCTATCTCAAGTATTAAATCAGATAGTGAAGGCCAACTAATTACAAGTACGTGGCCGAATTTTTTATACACATTATTTTTCATTTTAATACCAATATTAGTTGCTGTTTTGCCATGGTTTATTTGCATAAAACTTACTGAAATGGCCTCATATATTTCTACAGGTATTTCAATATTTACTGGCTTATTTTTCTCTTTAATTTTAAATATTAGTTCTAAAATCAGAATTGAAAAAGAAAATATAAATATGGATTTTGATAATTTTCAAAGGTTTAAAGAAAATATGCGTCAAATTTCCAATATCACTCAGTACCTAATAATTTTAGGAATTTTGATTATGGTAGTAGTTTTTTTAAATTTCTTATTCAATTTTAATGAATATAAAATTGAAGCAGCCTTCACAAGTTTAGCTTTATTTCTACTTATTAGATTTTTCGTTTGTCTATTATTCATGCTCCAACGTTTTTATTTTGTATTAAGAGATGAAATCAATAATATCCTTTAAATATGAACGAATCAGAAACCCGTGCGGAATTAATTGACCGTATCCCTCCGACCAACCCCATCTTGTAAAGAATGGATTTTATTTTGGACGGTATTCTTCCCAGTTTGATGGGAGAAGTTGATAAAGGTCTTTT
>NZ_FTOP01000001.1 GCF_900156785.1 Belliella pelovolcani
TAGTCCGAGACACCCAAAAACACAAAATCAAATAATATAAGTCAATGAAATTCAATTACTTAATTTTCAACTAAAATATACCCGCACAAAACAGGTGGCGTGAGGTCATAGTTGAAGTAATCCTCATCATCGGGCAAGTGATGTATTTTTTTGTTATTCAATTGATAAAAACAAATCATGCCCTTTTGCAGTAAGCCTGCAATTTTTTCAATTTCTTGTCCGGTCAGGGTTAACATTATGGATTGGATGTAAAATTTTTAGAAAATTAAGTAACTGATGGTTAAAATCAAACTATTTAAGATGACCCTTTGATTAATTTCTAATCGATAAGTTTTTTTAATGTAGGGTAATGCAAATCATGGCCTCCTGAATAGGTAACTTTCTCGACTTCTATGTTGATAACTCGAATGAGTTCTTCTTGTTTTTTAATACTTTCTGGGGTAATAAATTCATCTTGATTCCCTAACACAACATATAGCCTGGTCTGTTGAAATTTCTCTTCAAAACCGTCCCACTTAAGATCATGTGCAAATCCTCCGCCCCACAAAATCAACTTGTCTACTGGGTATCCTATTTGACTTGCCCATCTACTTGCTGTGGCTGCGCCCTGAGAGAATCCCAAGATCTTCAGTTTAGGCTCAGTAGTGAAACTTTCCAGCTGAGAATCAAGCAATGCGTTCAGATACCTGTGATTATTTTCAATGGCTGTTTCTCTTTCATATTTGGTCATCCAATTGGCCCCAACTCTACCATGGAAGCCTTGCAAATAATTATAATTCGTCCCCTCAGGCGCGATAAACAAACGATCTTCTGAGAAAAAATCTTGGAATTTTCTGAGAAAGAATTCTGCCAATTGCCCATAGCCGTGAAAAATCACCCAAAGTTCACTCTCCTCTCCATTAGGCTGTTTTGAAAGGTGATAGAATGCTGTTGCCTGGTATGAGATCTGTTGCTTCATTAGCTATTCAAATCATTGAATCTAAAAGGTAGCAATTGATCTATCCCGGAAGCTTTGAGTATTTCTTGCGCAGGGTTGAGCATTAGAATTTCAATAGGGTGCCCAAACTTTATCTCGTATTCATTGATAGTCTGCCTACAGAGCCCACAGGGTGTCACCGTTGCCAATTGCGCATCTTGACGGCGCTTGGCTACAATGGCTAGCTTGACCGGACGTACGTTTGGCCTATTACCCATCGCATAGCTCAATACAGCTCGCTCAGCACAAACACCAACTGGAAAAGACACATTCTCTTGATTATTAGCAACAAAAGTCTCCCCATTCTCCAAAAGTAGTGCAGCTCCAACTAGAAAATTGGAATACGGAGCATGGGCATTTTCAAGAACTTGTTCAGCTTTGGTAATCAAATCACCATCTTCCGCTGTCCATTCTGACTTTGGAAAAACCTGTAAAGAGACTTTAATTTCTATCTTCTTCGTCATATCAATTTTCTAAAAAGGGACTGAATTAACAAAAAAATATCCTCAAATGTTATTTTTCGTCGAAATATTAGCTTTGATTTTTTACAGTCGGCCATTTTTCACATCTTCGATCTGTACAATCCAAATACCTTTTTGCTATGCATACGATCTTGATCATTGGCACTGGAAAATCCTCCACTTACCTGATAGACTACTTGGCCAAGACTACTGTTGAAAAAAACAGAAAGTTAATTCTAGCCGATCTTAGCAAGGATTTGGCTATCCAAAAGGCAAAAATCAATCCTCAAATAGTGGCTACGGCCATTGATTTGAATAATATCTCAGAACGAAAAAAAATCGTTGCACAAGCTGATATAGTAATTTCCATGCTGCCAGCCTTTTTGCATCCATTGATTGCAGAAGATTGCTTGGAGTTAGGAAAGCATTTTTTTACGGCTTCTTATGAATCTGAGCAATTGCGAAGCCTTTCCAATCAGATCAAAGAAAAAGACTTACTATTTCTCAATGAGTGTGGACTCGACCCTGGTATCGATCATATGTCTGCTATGAAAATCATCCACCAAGAACAAGCTAAGGGCAATGAAATCATTGGCTTCAAATCTTTCACCGGGGGTGTATTGGCTCCTGAAAGTGAAGATAACCCTTGGAAGTATAAGTTTACTTGGAACCCAAGAAATGTGGTCTTAGCTGGGCAGGGTGTGTCAAGATTTATTAGAAATGGAAAATACAAATACGTCCCCTATCACATGCTTTTCAAAAGGTTGGAAACGATTTCATTTGAAGATGTGGGAGATTTTGATGGATACCCCAATCGTGATTCACTGAGCTATAGGAAAATCTATGGGCTAGACAACATTCCCACAATGCTGAGAGGCACTTTACGTAGAGCGGGGTTCTGCCAAAGCTGGGATGTCTTTGTACAATTGGGGATGACTGATGATAGCTTTGAAATGGATTTACCGGCTGGATTTACCAAGCGGATGTTTGTCAATTCGTTTCTCCCCTACCATGATGAAAAATCAATCGAAACCAAAATCATGGAACTTCTCCCATGGGTAACAGAGGAAATAATTGCTAAAATAGCTTGGCTGGGTATTTTGGATGAAGAAGAATTGCCAAAACTCAAAGGCAGCCCCGCAGCTATTTTACAAGTGATTTTAGAGGATAAATGGAGCTTAAAACCAAGTGATAAAGACATGATAGTGATGCAACACCTTGTAGAAATCAAAACTCCAATAGGAAATAAATCCATCAAGTCAAGTTTAGTCTGTAAGGGAGAGAACCAAACGTATACTGCTATGGCTAAGACTGTCGGGCTACCTTTGGCAATAGCTGTAGATTTATTTTTGGATGGAAAAATCACATCAAGAGGGCTACAAATCCCCACTGTTCCTGAAATCTACCAACCTATCCTTGATACATTAGAGCAAGAGGATATTATTTTCAAAGAGCAGGAAATTAGAAAATGATCAAAAAGTCCTTCAACAATTTCTGATAATTGGAAGCAAAAGTACCATCGCTGTTTTTGATATATAGTTCTTGTTTCTCTACTTCTACTTGTTCAAAAGTAAAAGCTTGTACCTCTCTGATAACCTTAGAGGCTGTTTTATCCCTCAACTTCAAGTTGAACTTGGGAAATAATTGCATCCCAGCACATATGCTGGTAAAGTCCTCCATTTGTCTTGGAGGCAGGATCACCCAAAAGGAGCCTTTTTGATTCAATAATTTCACTACGCCTCTAGCCAGATCTTCAAATGAAAGCTTATCGTTGTGCAAGGCTTGGTTCCTTTGCAGGTCTTTGGACTTGAGGTGATCTGGGAAATAAGGTGGATTGCTTACAATCAGGTCATATTGAGTAGCGTTATTATGGGCAAAATCCTGAAAACTGTTTTGATGCACTTTGACCCTATCTGAAAAAGACGAGGATTTGACATTTTCTATTGATTGAGTGCATGCATGTTCATCTAATTCTACTGCATGAACCGAAGCCTCTACAAAACGCTGCGCAAGCATCAAGCTAATCACCCCAGTCCCCGATCCAATATCTAGTATAGACTTAGCTTCAACTTCATCAGCCATGGCACCTAGCACTACAGCATCTGTACTGATTTTCATCCCACAGCGATCTTGTCGCACTTCAAACTGCTTGAATTTAAAAATAGCGTTACCCATTTTTTTAAATCAAAAAAGTCCTTTACCCTGATTCTTTTCCATTTCGTAGGCTTCGTCTGCTTGTAGTCTAGGTTGTTCTGAAGCCGCTACTGCCAACTGATCACACCTTTCATTGAGTGGATTTCCAGCATGTCCTTTGACCCAAATAAACTTCGGCTTGAATTTCATGTGAAGTGGAATGTACCTTTTCCATAGGTCTACATTCTTTTTGTCTTTGAATCCTTTTTTCTGCCAAGACCAAATCCAGCCCTTCTCCACAGCATCTACGACGTATTTGCTATCTGAATAAATGGAGACGGGAATACCAGTCACCTTAAGCTCCTCAAGTCCTTTGATGACCGCCAAAAGCTCCATTCTGTTATTGGTAGTAAGCCTAAACCCTTCGGAGAGTTCTTTTCTATGTGCTTTATAAAGCAAGACCGTTCCATACCCCCCCGGACCAGGATTTCCTTTGGCAGCCCCATCTGTGTAGATCGTGATCATGGTACAAAGAAAGGGAGTTCGAGAGAATTAATGGACTTAAAAAGAAAAAATCCGAAAGCAAAGCCTTCGGAATGTATTTATCATCTTAAAAATCAGCATCATCAAAATCATCTCTCCCTCCTCCGTTTCTTCCATTATTCTTTTCTTTGAATCCTCCAAATCTATATGTGAAAGCCAATGTCCCAATTCTTGTTTCTCTGTTGAACCAACGTTCTTGGGTGAATCTTTGATCTGCTGTCTGAATCCTAAATATTCTAGTATTGAAGATATCGCTGACATTTAGACTTACAGTTGCCTTTTTGTCTAGGACATCTTTTCTAATACCCACATTTACTCCCCATAACGGCTCTATCTCCCCCTGAGGCAATACGATTGGACCCCGGTAATCTCCTTGAATCTGAATGGTTGCAAACTTCGGTATTGCCATATTCAGTAAGGTATTGACTGTCCAAGAAAAGTTAGAATTATTAAATCCAGCCTCTATATTGTCTCCACGGATCTCCGAATAGAAAAAATTACCTGAGATCGTCGCATCGAACCACTGTGTAAATTGAAACTGATTGATGACTTCTAACCCAGTGCTTGCTCTACTGCTGGCATTTTCACGCAATTGAATGGCTACATTATCTTCATTTAATCGCACTACTCGTGTCTGCACATCAGTAGAATACCTGTGATAGACAGTTGCATTCATCAGGTATTTCTCCCATCCTTTCATGTAGCCCAATTCATAGGAATCCGTAAATTCAGGTTGCAGTTCCGGATTACCAATACTCAAGTTATAAAGATCACTTACACCATAGATAGGGGCTAGAGCCCATATCCCCGGTCTATTTATCCTTCTACTATAATTAGCCGTAAATTCCTCTTCTTGACCAAGTTCATAGCTCAAATAAGCACTAGGAAAAAGATTGAAGTAATTGTTCACAAATGGGTCTGACGTACTAGCCAGCCTTGAAATTGTCTCTGTGTATTCCGCCCTCAGTCCTCCTTGATAGCCTAATTTTCCAAGTTTGTTCTTGTAGCTAAAGTAAGACGCATACACATCTTCTTTGAAGTTAAATGAATCACTGAAAAAGTCATTCAATTGTGGATTAAATGCATTGTCTTCATTTCCCTCCGAGAAAAACTGAGATCTATCCCATTCCCCAAAAGTACCTTTCAATCCAGCCTCCATCTTACCACCATTCAGAAATGGTTTTTCATAATCGACTTGTATCACATATAGGTTACTTGTTTGTGGTCTTTCATTCAGCTGAAGGATTCTATTACTTGGAACTTCTTGATTGAACTGATTAAAAAACAACTGATTGAATATCTCATCCTGTAAGCGCTCATCTCTTGAGAAGGAAGCTGAAGTGAAAAAACGCTGCCCTAAAGTATCTATGTCTACCGCATAATTTATGCCCGTCTCAAAGTTGGTACTTGATCGATCTTGTTGGATATCTCGTACAAACAAGCTATCCAAATCTTGTGTCAAAGTAAGATTTCTTTGATTGAGTGTCTCCATTCCAGTTCTATCTCGAAAGTTACCTTGAGCATATATTCCCAATACTTTAGATTCTGACAAGTTCCAATCTACTCCACCTCGGATCAAATGATTGATATCTCTATTCAACTGATAAGAGTCTTGATCGAGAATGGGAGAAACTCCAGCCAGATTGCTCTGTCTGAAACCTTCACTTTCTCTAAAAAGTCTCCTATCCTGCCAATTATACGATAAATAGTAGTTTGCTTTTTCGGTGCCATAATTCATATTGATTCCAACATTATACTTATCTCTAGTACCTACAGAAGCATTTACCTGACCATTGAAGCCTGTTCTTTGATTTTTTTTCAAAATAATATTGATAATACCACCGACCCCAGCAGCATCATACCTTGAAGAAGGATTAGTGATCAATTCTACTGATTTAATACTGTTGGCTGGAAACTGTGATAGCACACTTTCTGCATCGTCACCAGAAAGATTTGATGGGCGACCATTGATATAGATCAGAATATTACCGCTTCCTCGCATAGAAATACCTCCTTCATCATCAACTTGTATTGAAGGCAATGTTCCAAGTAATTCTGATGCAGTAGCTCCTTCAGCTACAATACTATTTTCTACATTGTATCTTCTCTTATCTATGTCACTTTCAAACATAGAAGTCACACCTTCTACTACTACTTCCTCAAGATTCTGGGCATCTTTTCTTAATCTTATATTCCCGACATTAAGTACATCTCTTTCCCCTATGGTAATAGCTCTAAATCTACTTTCATAGCCTATAAATCCAACTCTAAGTAAATACTCACCAGACTGAGCTGTAAAGGAAAAAGTCCCATCCAGATCACTCATCCCTCCAGTGACCAATGCCGAATCTGTAGGGGACAATAAAGCTATGTTGGCAAATTCCAATGGATCGGAACTCTCTGCCTCTATCACCCTACCCTTTACTTCAAATTCTTGCGCTTGAAGCTGCAATGAAGCCAAAAAAGTCAAAGGCACTAATAAATATTGTAAAATAAGTCTCATGATTTAGTATTTTTTATAGTTGGCTTTAATTTTATTAATAACAATATGTTATTTTGTTTATTGAAATTTTATTTATATATAAATCATATAATTCAACAGACAAATCAAAATAACATCTTTAATTCTGATCCAAACATGTAAAACAATTATTGTTCCTATATGTTTTTTTCTACTATTTAAAGGAATAAGTAAAATGACCCTATATTATAAAACGACCCACAGCAGACATTGTTCTCAAAATCAATGTATATACATATATGGTCAAATATGAGGCTGTCCTGAAATATTCTTATGTGAAGGGAGCTAGCTCAATCTTAAAAAACTATGGTATTTATATTGATTAGCCTAAAAAATTAAAACCAAAAAAAAATAGCGGAAAATCATTCCGCTATCTTATCCAGAGTATGTTTAATCAATTGATCAACAATAGCATATGAATCCTTCGCGAATTCATGTGTAATCCTATTAGCTACGATGGCATTGAGACTAAGTACTTCGTGACCGAGTAGTCTGCCCATTGCATAGTAACCAGCCGTTTCCATTTCGAAATTAGTCATCTTGAAATCCCCCACAGAAATTGTAGACAGTCGTTCTATGATGTCAGGAATAGCTGGTTTCAGCCTTACTTCTCTCCCTTGAGGGGCGAAAAAACCCGGACAGGTTGCAGTATTTCCAATTAAAAGCCCATTACCAAGTCTTTTTAACAATACTTTTGACCCTTCTATACAATATGGAAGAAAGGATACTCCTAGTTTTTTTTGGATGGCTTTAGCTACATTGGCTTCTAAGTCTGTGTAATCAGTAGTATAATAGGCCATCAAAGTATCCAAACCAACACCATACCTAGAAGCTAACATAGACCCGGCAGGAATATCCGCTTGCATACTCCCAGAAGTCCCTACTCTGATGATATTCAAGCTAGTGTGGCTTTCTTTGGGCATTCTAGTCTCAAGATCAATGTTGACCAAGGCATCTAGCTCAGTCATAAAAATCTCAATATTATCAGTACCCATACCAGTACTGATAGCTGTGATTCTTTTTCCTTTGTATGTACCTGTGTGAGTCACAAATTCTCTTTTTGACATTTTGAATTCAATGGTGTCAAAATACTGAGAGACTTTCTCCACCCTGTCTGGATCACCGACAGCAATAATAGTTGAAGCCAGATGTTCTGGCTTCAAATTGAGGTGATATATACTTCCATCTGAATTGATGATCAATTCAGACTCAGGAATTCGCTTGCTCATGGGCCGCTTGTTTAATTTTTTCTTTATTTGGCTTGCGCTGCAATCCCTTGTACGGATTATAGCCATTGCTTTGTTTTTGATAGTATCCTGTGCCATCATAAGGTCGCTTATCTGGATGCTCTTTGCATTCCACAGAGCAGGCGCCATCTAGTTCCCAACCACAATTTTCGCAAATTGCCAAATGCTCATTACAAGTAGGATTGGCACAATTGACCATACGATCTGAGGCAGTCCCGCAAACATGGCACTTTGAGATCACTTTGGGATTTACCTTATTGACATCTACAGCAATTCTATTGTCAAAGACATAGCATTTCCCTTCAAAGTCTTCTCCTCCAGCTTCTAGACCATACTTAATAATACCTCCATGAAGCTGATAGACATCCTCAAAACCCTGCTCTAGCAAGAAGGCAGAGGCCTTCTCACACTTGATTCCTCCTGTGCAATAAGTCAGTACTTTCTTGTTTTTCAAGTGCTCCAACTCTTTGACCTTTTCAGGAAAATCTCTGAAGTTATCAATATCTAAAGTGATGGCATTTTTGAAATGACCCAACTCATGCTCGTAATTGGACCTAACATCTAAGATCACTACGTCTTCTTGATCTTTTAATTTTTTGAATTCCTCAGGTTCAAGATGCTTGCCTGTCTTTACATTTGGATTGATATGTCTCAGGCTACTGTGGACAATCTCAGGTTTTACACGAACATGAATCTTTGCAAAAGCATGTTTATCATGCCCTTCTACTTTGAATTCAGTTTTGGCAAATCTTGGGTCGCTGTGGATGTAGGCCATGTACTTCTCGCAGTCTTCTTTCAATCCTGAGACAGTGCCATTGAGCCCTTCCGATGAAATGATAATTCTACCTCTGATATTGTTCTCTATACAAAAGAGGTGATGCTCTTCCCTGTATGTTTCGGTATCCTCGATATCCGCATAGCAATAGTAGAGCAGGATGCTGTGTGTTTGTGTTTCCATAACTGAAGCCTTGTTTCCGACAAGGTGTTTTGGTTTTTTACTTAAATATGACAACTATTAATAAAGCTCTAATAGCTTTAACTTTTTTATTTTTTGATTGGAGCAGCTGGATTTCCAAAAACCGTATCATTGGCTTTGACATCTGAAATCACTACCGAACCTGCACCAATTCTGGCATTTCTACCAATTGTTATACCAGATACGAGTACCACACCTGAACCTACAAATGCACCTTCCTCTATCGTCACATTCGCGTTGACAATTGAGCCAGCGCCGATTTGAACAAAGTCACCTATTTTAGATCCGTGATCTACAATAGCCCCAGAATTGAAAATACAGTGGTTTCCTACAGTAGCCGCAGCACCTACAGTCACATTGGCATTGACAAAATTACCATGACCAATCACTGCATCAGTTGAAATATAGGCTCTTTCGTGAATCGCATTGATCGGTTGAACTTTCCTTCTTTCATTGAGCATTTTTACCAAAAACTGTCGGTACTTATTGTCATCCACTGCAACAAAAGCCTCACATTTCTTGCCGATGAGTTTCAAGAATCCATCATCTTCGGGATTACCAAGTACAGGAACTACATTGATTTCTTGCCCATGAAGCTTTTCGTCTTCGTCCAAAAATCCGTACACCACTACATTATTGCTATTGAAAATCTCCAATGCTGGGTGTGCGATTCCTTTTGCTCCTAAAATAATTACTGGTTTCTCCATGGTTCTTTTTCTATTCGGATGGCAAAAGTACTGCTAATTGACCTTTTATACAAAAATCATTTCAAAGCTGGCTTGAGGAGGTTTTGTCCTACTTTGCAATCGAGACATCTTTTCTGATGACAATAATTGTGATACATGCCCAGCATACCTTGGGCATCAAAAGCATTTTGAGGAATCCAGTCTGAATTTCTGAATTTTCTAATGATGTAATTTTCTTCTGCATTCATGGCTTGCAAAAGGTCAAAACATCGTTCTTGCAAAGTACTATCTTGCAAATATTTTCCATATGCAAACCAAATCGGCACTACAAAATTGATCAGTAAAAGATTGAATGTCATAGAACTTAAAGCTGAGGACATGGGCTTAACCGCCGTCTTATCTACTTGGTGATGATGTCTCCAATATTCAGGAACTTGAATAGAGAATAGTCTTTTCAATGCTTTGAAATCTGCTGAATCATGTAGCAAACTTCCAAGTAGATTGGGATTTTTTCTGATGACCTCGGCCAATTGAACCAATCGAATTGTAGGAAAATTCGCAGGTCTAACACCCATGAATTTCCATTCAGCCACATGCATAGGTATCGGCCAAGTATATTTTTGCTGATAAAAATCATGCTCCCGTTTCAAAATTTTCCCATACTCATCTTCTGGCCTTTCCGGAATCAATCCAGCTTGCCCTAGCAGGAGCGCTTGTATCACGAGAGGATTACTACTATGCTTTTTGAGTGTCTTGAAGTCAAGCAGCTTGCCTAGTCTTTCCATCGCTTCGGCATTGGTCTTAAACCCAAAACCTATCAAAAGCCATCGAAAACAAGTTTCTTCCCAATCTGAATTGGTTTCTTCTAAGATTTTCAAAACTCTGGAAGACTTAATTTCTAGACGCTCAACCAATGCTTTTTCCAAAGCAGAAAAACGGATGATTTCTGGAACGTTTTGTAAGCCATTGTTACATAGCAAATCTCCCTTTCCTGCAATAAGCCTCTCATAATTTCTGACTACATCAAGCAGGATTCTGCCTTTGAGAACTAGGGTGGGTATCAGAGTACCATCTTTTCTCAAAATGGCCTTATCATCTTCATATACCACATGAAGCACCACACTATTGTATCTTGGATCGGCATCATGGTCATGATTTTTCCAATCAGAGGACTTTCTATGTACTTCCACATGTCCAAAATAAGCCACCTCGCCAAGTTGAATATGTGCCTCAAGAAAATCTGGTCCCTCGTGAAAATTATGAAAGCCAATCTTTCTAATTGTCAGTGGCTCTCCACTTGTGGTTTGCAAGCCATTTTTGTCAAAATACTGATACTTCCAGACAGAATGTAGAAAATCCTCTTTGAAATCCATAGCGAAAAATATTTATGTAAAACAATCATTATCAATAGATAACCTTGATAAATTTAAGTTAAAAAAATCAAAGAATAAAATCTCAGTGGCAATACTGCGCAAGCAACTCTTTCATTTCTTGTTGTAGTTTTTTGGCCTCCTCACGGGCTGCATTTGCAAAATCTTGACCTTTGCTAGCATAAATTATCCCCCTTGATGAATTGACAAGCAACCCACAACTAGCATTCATACCATATTTAGCTACCTCTTCCAAGCTCCCACCTTGCGCTCCCACGCCTGGCACGAGAAAGAAATGATCAGGGACAATTGCCCTAACTTCTGCAATTTTTTCTCCGCGAGTAGCTCCTACTACATACATCATGTTATCAGTATTCCCCCAGCTTTGACTTTTCTCTAAGACTTCTTGAAAGAGTGGCTTTCCAGATTTGGATTCAGTCAATTGAAAATCAGCACTACCTTCATTGGAGGTCAAGGCTAATAGTATCACCCACTTGTCTTCAAAAGCTAGAAATGGCTTGACACTATCAATGCCCATATACGGCGCTACTGTAATAGAATCAAAGTCCATCTGTTCAAAAAATGCCTTGGCATAAAGGCCAGATGTATTCCCTATATCGCCTCTTTTGGCATCCGCAATGGTAAATATCTCCTGTGGGATATAGTCCAAGGTTTTCTTCAAGCTTTCCCAACCCTTGGCTCCTAGTGCTTCATAGAAGGCAATATTAGGCTTATAGGCAACAGCAAGGTCTGCTGTAGCATCAATGATTTGCTTATTGAATTCAAAAATTGGATCATTTAAAACTAAAAGGTGAGCTGGAATTTTACTTAGATCTGTGTCTAATCCAACACATAAAAATGATTGCTTCTTTTGAATCTGCTGAAATAGGGCTGCTTTATTCATGCTTTTGCTCGGTTTGGGCAAAAGTAGGGATTTTTTGAGTTTAAAAATAAAAAAGCGTTGAGGAGATTCCTCAACGCAAGTCTATAATTTCAACTTTCCCGTATTTCTGCGGATTGAATACAAAGTAGTCATCTGCTAACTTTATACCGGTATCTACGGACTTGAAGGTATATTTCAATACACCTCCCTGGTCATCTGTGATTTCCCATCCCAGTAAGTCTTTCCTGTTTTTATCTACTTTTAGGATGACTTTTTTGAAGGGCTCCCCCGTTCGCTCAGCAGTCAGCTCGATTTCTTGGGTTAGTATTCCATTGATCGACTTTTCACCTAGCAATTTGTAATTGTACCCTTTTTTATAAATCGTATAAACAGATGATGGCTTCAATTCATCCTCCATATCGGAAGCATTATTGATCGTGACTTCTTTGTAAGTTCCTGAATTAATAAAAGTCCAAACCGTCTTACCATTATTGAAGATTTCCTGTCCTTGCTCAGGAAGCACTAGGTGATACTTTTCTCCTTTGATCGCAATCTCACCTACTTGAACTTGAGGAGTAGACTCTCCTGCCATGCTGTAAGCGTACTCAAAAGTAGCCTTCATGCCAGCTAACGACTGGTATTTTTGACTCACTGCATCTAAGACCTCTTTGGCCTTCGGGTCTTTTTGAGCAAATACCCCTCCTGCTATCCCAGCAGTAAATAAAACTATAAAAGCAATTTTCTTAAACATGATTATCTCAAATCTATAATGATAGCCCAAAATTCAGGACATCAGAGGCTACTCAACAACCGTTCCAAAGTTGCCTCATCTTGAATCAATACTTCTCTTGCTTTGCTTCCTTCAAAAGGTCCCACAACTCCAGCTGCCTCCAACTGATCTACAATTCTACCAGCTCTGTTGTAGCCCAATTTTAATTTCCGTTGAATCAAGGATGTACTTCCCTGTTGGTGCATTACTATTAGTCTTGCCGCATCATCAAAAAGTGGGTCTCTATCTGCTAAGTCCACATCCAATGAACTGCCATCCCCATCTTCTCCTTCAAACTCTGGCAATAAGTACGCGTCTGGATAACCTTTCTGCTCTCCAATCCAATCACATATGGCATCGACCTCTGGGGTATCCAAGAATGCACACTGCAATCGGGTCATTTCTGACCCAGAAGATAGCAACATATCCCCCATACCGATCAATTGATCTGCACCTCCTGCATCTAGGATAGTCCTACTATCAATCTTCGAAGTCACTCTAAATGACAACCTCGCTGGGAAGTTGGCTTTGATAATCCCAGTGATTACATTCACAGAAGGCCTCTGAGTAGCGACAACCAAGTGTATTCCAATCGCTCTAGCTAGCTGAGCCAACCTCGCAATAGGACCTTCTATTTCCTTACCCGCAGTCATCATCAAATCAGCCAACTCATCAATCACCAACACAATGTAAGGCATAAATCGATGACCTTTTTCTGGGTTCAATTTGCGCGCTACAAACTTGGCATTGTATTCTTTAAGGTTTCTACAGCCTGCATCCTTGAGCAAATCGTAGCGATTGTCCATCTCAATACAAAGTGAATTCAAAGTGTAGATCACTTTCTTAGTATCTGTAATAATCGCCTCCTCAGCTCCTGGAAGCTTCGCAAGAAAATGCCGCTCAATCTTATTGAAAAGTGTCAATTCCACTTTTTTCGGATCTACCAAGACAAATTTCAGCTGAGAAGGGTGCTTCTTGTAAACCAAGGAGGCCAAAATCATATTCAAACCAACTGACTTTCCTTGACCAGTAGCACCTGCCATCAGCAAGTGAGGCATTTTGGCCAAATCCATCACAAATACTTCATTGGAAATGGTCTTACCCAATGCAACCGGCAGATCTTTGTCGCTATGCATAAACTTCTCAGTTCCCAATACTGCTCTTGCAGGGACGAGCTCTCTGTTTTTATTAGGAACTTCTATACCTATGGTACCTTTACCTGGAATAGGAGCAATGATCCTGATGCCCAAAGCTGCCAAACTCAAGGCTATGTCGTCTTCTAAATTCTTGATTTTGGAAATCTTGACCCCTGGATCTGGAACGATTTCATACAACGTAACTGTAGGACCAATTGTCGCCTTGATTTCTTGAATTCCTATCTTGAAATTGACTAGTGTCTCTACGATCTTATTTTTGTTCTCTTCTAGCTCTTGCCTCGTTACTGTCACCTTTTTGACATCGTACTCATTGAGCAAATCGAGTGTTGGGTACTGGTATTTTGGAAGGTCTAGGGTAGGGTCGTAAGGATCTAGATTGCTTACTTGATCTGCTGTCCTTTCTTCCACAGCCACATTGGTGACAGAAAATTTCTTTTCTTCCTCAACAAGAGCTTCTAACGACTCTTCTTCATCTGGAAGCTCGTCCATTCCTTCGATATTAAAAGCAGGATCTGGCGCTGGTGTTTTGCTTTGCTGTTCTTCTTTGTTGATCGTCCAAGAGCTACCATCATCCTCTAAAGCTTCCTCGCTAAACTCCTCCTCTTCAAGAACCTCTTCCTGCTCTTCTATCATTTTCTTGAATAAGTCATCGGCATCATCGTCTAAATCACCCTCATCTGATCCCAGCTGGTCTTGATCAGAACGGCTAGAAGTAAGCCAATCCAGCTGATCTATGTTGAAGAAAAAGACCACAAAAATCAATAATGCGCCACCAATCAAAACGAAGGTTCCCCACCCTAAAAAATCATTGGCTAATCTCCCTAATTCGTAACCAAATCCACCACTGAGGTTATTGAAGGCTGAATACCCCTCTACCAGCTGAATGATGTAGCCAGTAAACAGACCCAACCAAAAGGTGAAGAAAATCGCGAAGATACTATACCGTGATAAAGAAAAAAGACTGACTTTGAAGGAAAGCTTAACTCCCAACAAAAACAAAAAAGGTGGCAATAAAAAAGCCGCTATTCCAAACCATCTTTTGATAAAGACTTCTGCTAAATAAGCCCCAAAGTATCCTTGCCAATTTTTGGTCTGTGAGGCATTTTCACGGATGCTATTTTCTACTTCTGACAAAGTGCTTTGATCAGCCTCTCCTGTAAATAAGTAACTCACAAAGGCAAAAAACATCACGATCGCTAAAATAATCAGGACTATCCCGATAGTAATAGGGATTTTCTTATCCTGAAGAAAAGTCAAAGAAAACTTCTTCTTGCGCTTCTCTCCAGCCTTAGCTCTGGTTTCGCTCTTCTTCCTAAAAGTATTTGTTCTGGGTGCTTCTGAAGCCATATGAATATTTTGCTACTGAATATTAGAATCGAATTAATCGAAATATACAGAATTCTATTTTATTGATTTTTGAAATGTGACAGAAGTCCTTTTTTGATTGCTTTGATCATCCCAGGACCTTCATAAATCATGCCTGAGTAGACCTGTACCAAGCTAGCTCCAGCTTCCAGTTTATCTATTGCATCTTGTGCCGTGAAAATCCCCCCAACACCTATGATAGGAAATGCGCGATTGGATTTTTCGGCCAAATATCGAATCACTTCAGTACTCCGCTGGGCCAATACCTTACCGCTCACTCCTCCGGCACCGATTGCCTCCACTTTATTGGCATCTGTCTTCAGTTGACTCCTGTCTATAGTCGTATTGGTAGCGATGACTCCATCGATTCCTGTCTCTTGGACGATATCAACAATATCATCCAGCTGCCCACCAGTCAAATCTGGAGCTATTTTCAATAATATTGGTTTTGGGTTTTCCTTGGACTCATTCGCCTCCTTTACTGCTGAAAGGAGTTTTTTCAAAGGTTCTTTTTCCTGAAGATCTCTGAGGTTAGGTGTGTTGGGAGAACTCACATTGACTACAAAATAATCTACAAAAGGATGCAAGGCTTCTAGACAAATCAAATAGTCATCCACTGCATTTTCATTTGGAGTGACTTTATTTTTACCAATATTACCACCTATGATGACATTCGATTTCCTTTTCTTTAGCCTTTCTACCGCTGCTGCCACCCCCCCATTGTTAAAGCCCATTCTATTGATCAAGGCTTCATCTTCTGGTAGCCTGAAAAGCCTAGGAAGTGGATTGCCGTCTTGTGGTTTTGGGGTGAGCGTTCCGATTTCTATATAGCCAAAGCCCAATAAAGCCATCTCATCAATCAGCTTAGCATCCTTATCAAATCCCGCAGCCAAACCCACTGGGTTTTTAAATTTCAACCCAAAAACTTCTCTTTCCAATCGCGGATCATCTAAGCTAAATTGGTTCGCTATCAGGCCCTTGACCAATGGAAGATTGAAAGTTTTCTTGATCCAAGCAAATGTAAAATGATGGGCAGACTCTGGGTTCTTTTTGAAAAGAAGGGGTTTGATGATGGACTTGTACACAGAATTTGAGGTTTTCTTTCGGGTGCTAAATTACAGGAATTAAAAGTCTTTTGCGAAGATATTCCTTAATCTATTTGATTCAGTCGATTTCAAAAACTAAACATACAGCTTTATACTTCGTATCTATCAGCAGACTTTCATTCTTAAACTTCCTATTTATGAAAAATTTACTCACAGCACTGTTTCTTTTTCTAGCTGTTTCTTTTTCTTCATATGCTCAAGATGGATTAGGAGGGATTCAATTCAATGGAGGCATTCCCGTTGGAGGCTTTCAACCCGAAGTAGGCAATATCTTATTTCCTTCCATAAGCATTAGCGGACTTTATCAATTGCCCAAAACCCCATTTTTTGTCGGAGGAGAACTGGGTTATGGCCGCTATGGTACAGCTATGACAAGAAGTCGCGACATCATCAATGGTACAGACCAAAGGTTCAGAATCCGTAGGAATAATAATGCCATCAACCTTACAGGAGTAGTCAGGGTCATGCCTGAGACACCCTTTTGGGTTAGACCCTTTGTAGAAGGACAGTTTGGAGGTATTCATACCTATACAAGATCCAAAGTCAGGGAAAATAGATTAGCGGATCCGCTTTCCTCAGGCACAGAAGTCTACGATTGGGGATGGATCTATCAGCTGGGAGGAGGCTTGATGATTCCCTTGGAAAAAAGTAAAGAGACCTTCTTAGAGCTAAGGGTAAATTATGTCCAGACTAGCGAAATGGATTTCCTCACTAAAAGAGACGCTAGCTACAATGACCAAGGTCAAGTAACACTCAGCCCAAGAACAGCCACATTTCAAATGATCCAACCAAGTATTGGGGTGAAGTTTGCATTTTAATGGGTTATTAGTTGAAAGTACAGGTCTACAAATCAGAATTAATTTGATATTAATTGATATTGGATATTGATAGATATTGGGTTTGGTAAGCTATTTTTGTGAATAGATAACCTTATGAAGTATATCCACTTTTCACCTCAAATCATATAACAAAATATTGGTTAAATCTACTGATCCACTGATAACCTAATAACTTTTTTACGCTCACGTGAATCATAATCCATAAACAAGCCCACATTAGCGGATAATCACTTTCTGGGATGAAATTCATTCAACACTTGTCTCAAATAATCTCTATCTAGGTGTGTATAGATCTCTGTGGTGGTGATGCTTTCATGACCGAGCATCTCTTGGACGGCACGGAGGTCTGCCCCTCCCTCTATTAGGTGTGTCGCAAAACTATGCCTGAAAGTATGCGGGCTTACATTTTTCTGAATTCCCGCTAATTCCACTTGCTTCTTGATAATCAAAAAAACCATCACTCTAGAGAGCTTTTTCCCTCTTCTATTCAAGAAAACAAACTCTTCATGGCCTTTGGCTATGGTCTGGTGGACACGAACCTCATCAAGGTAAAGTTTGAGATACTTCAATGCATCTGAGCCTACAGGAACCAAACGTTCTTTGTTGCCTTTTCCAATCACTCTGAGGAAACCAATATCTGCATAGACATTGCCCAGCTTCAAATCTAGTAGTTCTGAAACCCTCAAGCCCGAACTATACAGCATCTCCAGCATCGCCCTATTTCTGTGACCTTCTGCCTCTCCTAACTGCACGCTTTCCAAGATCTGTGTAATTTCCTCGTAGCTGAGGGTATCAGGAAGCTTCCTGCCAAGCTTGGGCGACTCCAGTAGCTGAGCAGGGTCTTCTTGAATCAAATCTTCGTACATTAGAAATCTATAAAATGCCTTGATCCCTGAGATGATCCTTGCTTGGGTATATTCAGAAATCTCCAAGTCAGCGAGTCCATTGACAAATCCACGCAAGTGTGTAAGCTTGACTT
The DNA here is from genome assembly GCF_900156785.1 of Belliella pelovolcani. Lineage (GTDB taxonomy): Bacteria > Bacteroidota > Bacteroidia > Cytophagales > Cyclobacteriaceae > Belliella > Belliella pelovolcani. Next base: position 18,012 of record NZ_FTOP01000001.1, read on the forward strand.
CCAAAGGAGATATTGTCGGAAATTGCTTTTCCATATAATTACTCAGCTTGGATACATCCTGCTGGTATGCCAACAAGGAATTTTTGCTCAGAGACCTTTCGAGTTTGAGGTAATGTTGGAATTGCTTCTGATAGGAGACCCAAGTGGACATAGCGCGTTAATTATTTTTTGAATAAAACTGATAAAATCATCCCTTCTTCTTTGGAATCAGACCATGTACCCAGCACATGAATGCGAAATAAACGATAAAAAAAATCACCCCACCTAAAATTGTCATCCAGACATTTTGCCCTTTATTTAACCAGAATTGCTCTACAAGCATGAAAACAACGACTATTGGCAGACTTTGAATGAACAATTTCCTAAATGTCATATCTAGTTTATTCATAATTGCTTTTTAAGATTAGAGTTCTATTGGTCAGGTTAAAGGTATTCGGAGAGAGCTGCCAGATTTTGAATTAAAGCTGATTTAAAATTAAATAACTTCTTCAAAAAAACTGACAGGTTTATGCAAGTCTCCATTAAATTTAAAAATAATAAAATTGATTTATTGATTAAGTAAGAAATCGGAACTGTAAAGTTTGGCTTGGTTGGCAAACATATAGCAATATTCCACCATTCTCTGTGTAATCTCTTTTTTATCAAATAACTTTGTTTGCTCAAATACAACCACTAACCAAAGACATTTTGAAAATCATCATCATCAACGGACCCAACCTCAATTTACTGGGCAAGCGTGAACCAGAAATCTATGGCAGCCAGTCATTTGAGGAATTCTTCGAGCAACTCAAGCAAAAATACAACTCCATTCACCTCGATTACTTTCAAAGTAATGTTGAAGGAGAGATCATCAATAAAATTCACGAAGTAGGGTTTTCATATGACGCCATCCTCCTCAATGCGGGTGGCTATACTCATACGTCCGTGGCCATCTCGGACGCCATAGCGGGGGTAAAGACGCCTACTCTTGAAATTCATATATCCAACATCTACAAGCGAGAGGAATTCAGACACAAGAGTATCATCACTAAAGAGTGTGTAGGCATGATTTCTGGCCTTGGACTCAGAGGATACGAACTTGGAATCCAATACTTTATCACAACCTAACAAACCTATGACCACATTTTCACCAGGACCTTCCAAGGTCTATGATACCCTACCGGGATATTTGCAGGATGCTTATGATGCTGGTATTTTGAGCGCTAGTCATAGGAGTGCGGCTTTTATGAACCTTTATAAGGAAACTGAAACCTTGATGAAGGAAAAGCTACACATGCCTGATGATTACAAGCTTTTGTTCACCTCCTCTGCAACAGAAAACTGGGAAATCATCACACAGTCTGTTGTGCAAGATGCCAGTTTCCATATTTTCTCTGGCTCATTTGGTAAGAAATGGTACGAATATGCCAAATACATCGAGTCCAAAACAGACCTTCTAAAACTAGATCCTAACGATACCATCTACGTAGAAAGCCTTCAAGTGCCAAATCACTGTGACCTGATCGCCATCACGCAGAATGAAACCTCCAATGCTACTCAGGTAAGTATGGACACGATTAAGGCAATAGGTTCGAAGTTTCCCGAGAAAATGATTGCCGTAGATACGACTTCCTCCATGGGGGGCATAGCGCTGGATTTTTCAGTAGCAGATATTTGGTATGCATCAGTTCAGAAATGCTTTGGGCTTCCTGCAGGCCTAGGTGTGCTGATACTCTCTCCAAAAGCCATCCAAAAAGCCAAAGACAAGGGTGAAAAAGGCCGATACAATAGTCTGAACTTCATGCTCGAAAATGCTGAAAATTACCAAACACATTATACACCAAATGTATTTGGCATCTACTTGCTCAATAGAGTGCTGCAAGATATCCCAGAGATCCAGCACATTGATGAGGTGATCAGGACTAGAATGCAGCAATTGGAGTATGCTGTGGCCATGACTTCCCAAATGAGCCTGCTGATCAGCAATGAAGCTGCAAGGAGTTCCACAGTACTGGCTGTATCAGGGAAAGAGGAGTTTATCAAAACTATCAAGAAATCTGCCGAACAAGTAGGTTTGCAGCTTGGTGGTGGCTATGGGCCATTGAAGGCTACGAGTTTTAGGATCGCCAACTTTCCAGCCATCACTGATGAAGAATTCCAACAATTAATCAACTTTATCAAACAATACTAATGGGTACATTCGATCTTAAAGAAGTATTATCGGTCACCTTGATCCTCTTTTCTGTGATAGACATATTGGGATCAATCCCCATCGTAATCAACCTCAGAAAGAAAGTAGGGCATATTGAGTCTGAGAAAGCTACCTTAGCTGCGGGCGTATTGATGATTCTTTTCTTGTTTTTGGGAAAATCTATTCTCAACCTATTTGGAATTGGCGTAGAGGATTTTGCCATAGCTGGTGCATTGATCATATTTGCCTTAGGTGCAGAGATGATACTAGGCATTGAGCTTTTCAAACCAGATCCCGATGCAAGTGGTGGGGCATCTATCGTACCGATAGCTTTTCCCCTGATCGCGGGTGCTGGCACATTGACTACGATTTTGACTTTAAAGGCAGAGTTTGATCAGATCAATATTGGGATAGGCATCATCATCAATCTTGTCATCGTCTATGTAGTGCTCAAAAGTACCACATGGCTAGAGCGAAAACTTGGGAAAACTGGTTTGGATGTACTCAGAAGGATTTTTGGAATTATCCTATTGTCGATTGCGATAAAAATATTTAAGACAGCACTGACTTCTGGAGACCTGGTGTAGTAGGATCGAGAGCAGCTTTATATAAAAATCAATAAACTCTACCTGCTCTTTAAGCTGAATCGATTTATTATTTACAAACGTAAAATTAGGAATTAATTTGAGCTAATACTTAAGATAAAAGCTGACTAATCATCAAGAGGATTATAACACTCCCCATTTGTTGGACCAAAAGTATCAGTTGCTAAGTTAATTTATTTATTTGTTAATATATCCTTAGTTGTCCTATTTCCCAAAGGTACCCTTGGGAAATAGGACAACTAACTTTTGCTTTATGCTGCTTTTTGGGTTGGCCCAAAATATCTTTCTCTGGACTTCTCCCTTGTGGTATGATGAACCTTTTGGTTTGTAATATAGACTGCTTCGGGGAACCTCCAATACTTCACACTGTTTCCTTATAGAAAGCCCCTTATAATCGGAACAAACCAATGTCGCCCGGTCATTCATATCCCCAGTTTCTTGCAGCTTTTTTTTAAAAAGTCATTCTCTACTTTTAGCTCTCCGATCTGGGCATAGAGCTGCTCAAGGGCAGGGCCTTCTTCCTTTTTCTTTGAATGATTCTTTTCAAATACAGCTGACATATTATCCAAAAACTCACCCTTCCACTTGGAGATAATCACAGGTCTAACATCGAACTTCTTGGACAATTCAGCCAACGTAAACTGATTCTTGATTGCTTCAAGGGCCACTTTTGCCTTGAACTCAGGAGAAAACTTTCGTCTTGTTTGCTTATTCATAAGGTTAAATTTAAACGGATTTTTTTAACTTAACCTCTGGTCTCAATTTTGGGGAATATTATATAAGAACAAGTTTTAAAATTACTTCCAAAATTGTTTAATTTAACTTTTGATCTAGAAATAGCCACAGGGGAAATTTTATATTTATAAAGAAATGGAGATAAATTAGAAAACTCATTGTAGCAAACAGGGCAATCATCTAGAAGTACGAAAAGAAATCCTTCATATTCGCCTATATCAAATTCTTCAACAAGTTCATATAATCTATTATTCATCACAATATCATACATAAAACTAATTCTAACCTTCTTCTTCTTTTCAGATTTTTCATAGCTGTGTTCATGAAAAAGATGCTTCCCGTTTATCCTATTACATGTAAAAGAGATACAAAAGCAATAAAAACATAGGCTAATAATGCTTATTTCACAACAAACTCAAAGTTCACTTTACCCATTTTTCCATCTGCACTTAGGACTTCAAAATTGCCTGCAAATATGGATCGAATGTCTGAAGTATAAAGCTCAATCTCCGCTTTTCCATTGGAATCTGTAAAAAGATAAGGATACCATCCCAACGTATTTCTATAATCAGCCTCAGGATCATTTTTTGATTCATGATCAGGATATTCTTTGGCTTGGAATCCTGCCCCTACAAAAAATCCCTTCGTCCTTGTCATATTATACAACTTCATCAATTCTTCATCCGTGTATTTTGGGTATTTGTAAATTACTCTTCTCCAGTTTCCTAGACTCAAATCATAATGTTTACTTGCATTACCAAAAACTTTTTCTCTATCACTATCAAAAACCTCTATATATTCACCTCCTTCAACTGGCTTAATGTTCTTATCAGCGCAATAATAGCAGTTTAAAACACTCCATACATGTCCAAATCCATTACACAAAAAATCATCATTAAAATCTAATTTTGCTCTTTCAGCTAATTCACCAATGAATTTTTCTCTTTCTTGCTCAATACGCTTTCCCCTGACTACAAACTCACTGAGCAGAATCATATTCCTATCAAAAGCAGGGAGATCTAATTTTTGCTCTGAACTACCATAATCTATACTTGGATAGTTAAAATTTGCAGTTTTTAGAACCGATTCTAAGTCATCAAAGGGGTCTTTTATTGTAAGAATTATTTCACTTGATCCTTTTGGTAGGGCTTTTATGTAGAGGTATTCATCTTTTCCAAAGTCTAATTCTTCCGGATAGATTTCAAAATTCCCCTCTCGATCCAATGGAATAAATGCTGTGTTACCTTCATTATCTCCCCTAAATAAAAGCCCATAATTGGAATCATTCTCTTTGCTAGAATTCCTATATTTTATCTGGCCAGTAAGCTTATTTCCTAGAGGGTATTCTACTGTTCTATAGTTTTCAAATTTTTGTTCCAACCAAATGTATTTTTCAATATTGCTCGATTCTAGAATATTATTGATTTTTCTAAAATCATTTTCCTCTGATAAACCTAGTATTGATTCAAGATTTGGATTCGTCCCCATTTGTGTAATTATATGGGCAAAGGTATATAAGCTTCTATTGTATCTAGAATTCTGGTAAAGCTTGTCCGATACAGTTCCTCCTATTTGTACACCTTCAAGCGGGGTGCCTTTTGAATCTTTCACTGTAAAGGTGACTTTAACTTTTTCTCTGCTTCCGTACTCCTGTTGATTGAGCTTGGCTTCAACAATCAGTTTTCCATTATTCTCTATCCATGTTAATCTTTCCCCAAGTGGTTCAGCTTGATCATTGAATATCGCGATCTCTGCTATTCCTGAGGGAATATTTGTCAATGGAATCTTAATTTGGGAATTGTCTTCAAGTATCAATTCATGGAAAACATGCACGATACCCCTCACTTGTAGCCTCAAAAAGTGTTTTTGACCAGGCCAAGAGGTTTGTATTGTCATCAGGAGGGTGTCAGCCAAAGTATTTAGGTTAATGGTGACCCCGCGATCCTCGATCTGATCAAATACGGTCATTGTATCTGAGGGTGTATCATTCCATAAAATTCTGTAAGATGACCCTTTCTCTGGCTTTACTTTAAATTTACCCAATCCTTCACTTCCCATATTGATGAATTGAAGTATTTCTCCATCTTTCAACAATACTCCCTGCCTTGATTGATTTTCATTATTATCCCCAGCAGCTGACAGCATTACAAAGCTTTCTTGATTATGAATTAATTTTCCACTTTCTGGGTGAAAGGTTATCTCTTTGGGATTTGTGATGTCTTTCAGCTCTATTCTTTGGAAAACATGCTTATTTCCTAAAGTAACATCCAGGTCAATCCATTGACTTCCTGTTCTATTGAGAGGAATTTCTAATCTTCCTTCAAGATTTGACTGAAAGGTGGTTTCATGTATTGATTTCCTTTTTGAGTTGAGCCAAGTAATTTGAATTTTAGCATCTGACAATCTATTACCCTGCTTATCAGATACGATCAGGCTTAAAGTGTCAGAATAATCATCTTGATCAGATAAATTGTGTCTGATGATGATCTCTGGATTGATAAACTGTCTGATCTCTATCTCCTTAAAAGCATGGTAGTCTTTCATTTCATGATAGACGGATGAAGGCGAATAGGCTTCCAAATTGTAAATACCGGGATTTAGGTTTTCATTTAAGAGAACCATACCATCTGTGAATCCTGAGTAAATGCCATACTTCTCTTCCCAAAAAACTTCCCTACTTATTTGATTCACTAATCTTAGATACAAGATGCTATCTCCTTGGTATGGACTTAAAAATTGCCCATCAAGTTGCAAAAATTTGAACCAAAGCTGCTCTCCAGTCTCGTATATATCTTTGTCTGTCTGCAAATACTCAATAGGTCTGGCATTTTTCCTTGCTTTTTCTTCAAATTCTGCAACCAATACTTTCTCGTACAAAGTTTGGCTTTGAACAAAATTGCTCAAGCTTAAAAAAATTAAATGTAAAATAAGGCGGTATTTAATCATCCCAAGTTACTTTATCTACTAATGTTTTGTCTGTTTCTGGTGATATATAATCCAATGCTTTGATATGTGACCCTTCCAACCTCAATACAATGGGGTAAATACTTTTATTTGAAGTTAATAAAAACTCATTATCTAAATCAATCAATACATTATCTCTATTTCTTAAATCAACACCTATTTTATTTTGTAACATTTTCAATGATTCAATAGCTGTGAGTATAAAAAAAATATCATTTCTCTCAATGTTATTTTTAATGTATTCTTCTACACCTGAGATACACCCTTGACAACCTAGTCCCGGGAGTATTATCACATATTTATAGGACGAAATTCCATCCAGCTTTGTTAATTGTTGTTCGTAATAAACTTTGCCTTCGTCTTTACTTTCACAAGAAAATAAAAAACAAATTGAGGCACAGATAATGAATACTGAACTTAATAACCTAATTTTCATTCTCTATTAGCTTAAATAGTTTAAAAATCATATAATCTTCATTGCTTGATTGAAAATCAATGTACTCTATAAGAAGTCCATCTTGAGACACCATCATATTATCAACATTCCAGTTTTTTAATGTCCCAATATTCGTTTTTCCCAATAAATTGAACTTGTGATCATAAATGATGATGCTGATCGACTTTCCAGATAAATCTTTAAAACCTCCAGTATCTGACAATCCATTCATCAAAACCCGATAATATACATTTTTATATTTATCAAATTTGATCCCTGCATAGATATCTGATTCGATCAAGTGATTGAGCATCATTTCTCTAGTAGGTCTCTTATTTGAGATGGGCTTTACCGTTTTTGAACCACTTTCAAGCGCCTTGATTTCATTCAAATCTTCACTTTCAAGGGAAGCAGTGAATAGGCTATTGGATATCGGAAAACTATAGACCATTAATTTTTCAATTGGGTTCCAATCATAATGTACGGTGGTATAGTAAGGATCATCCCAATTGAACTTGCTACCATATATAGTTTTTGGATAAGAGTGGTTATAAACTATTTCATTGTTGTCTAAACTCAAAGAAGCCGTGAATTTGAAAGAATTCAAGATATTATCAGGAATAGCCCACATGAAACTACCCGAAAAAACCAATTTGTTATCGACCTTAATGAATGGGGTAACGGTTTTAGGGAAAAACTGCGGATAAGATAATATCCAATTATTATCATTCATTGGTGCATTGTTTATCAGCGAAGTTACACTTAACTTTTTTCCTTTATCATTTAACAAAACCAAGTCATTCTTGAGCATATCGAAGACAAATATTGAATCTCTATTCAAGATATGGTATCCCACTGGTCTTAGTACTTGATTCTCTCCCTCAGATGTAAGAACCGTTCTTTCCAGGTATTCATTTTGACTTAAATCGTACCAATAAATTGAGGCGTTGTAGGCATTGAAAAAAGTTAGGATATTATCTTCTTCTAATAATTGAATAAAAGGAGCTTTGGGTGGGCTGACACTATCTAATGGGATGACTAGTCCGTCTTCTTCAGTTAGGGCAAACCTGTCTTGGAAATCACTACTATCAATAGATTTTTGATTACAATAAACCAAAATCAAACATGAAAGCAATAGAATAATTAGTTTAGTAAATTTAAACATGTAGATAGAATAAAGAATTTAAAAAAGAGGCTGTCGTCAAAATTAGATCAGCCTCTTTATATTTAGAAAGTTTTACAAGTCAGATTTCATTAAACTAAGTTTTTTTGAACTATCATTGACTAATAAAAAATATTATCCTCTTACGGCTCTAAGGTAGGAGGTGGCGGAAGTTCAGAACCTCCTCCAGTACCGGGCTGACCATTTTGTGGAGTTGTTGGATCACATTCAGTATAACCAATAGCAGCAAAGCACATTTTCGATAATGAACATTTCCCATTCATTATAACCCCTGGAGGACATTCTGCATGAGTTGGATTTATCCCACTGAACGCAATCAGTAAGGAAAAAGCTGCGATAAAGTTTAAACATTTTCTCATCATAACAATTTTTGTTTTGGTTAAAATATGATTTTCAATGACTCTAAAAGTTTGACCACTAATAAAGCTGTTTACAAGAAAGAAAGAAGCAATTTTTAGTTTAAAATATTTTGAATAATTTAAGTTTATAAAAATAACAAAATGAAAGTTATTTACACATTAAATCTGTTTAAATCACAATTCTATATGTTCATACTAGATATCTTTAGTTTAAGAAAAGTTATCAGTTTTGTGATTTTTTAATTGGAATGAAGGCAGGTATCGAAGTATTTAGGTATTTATTTCGTCCGTCCCGAAGGGACTTTTGGGGATTTTTTTCACCACGTACCTTTATACTTTGCGAATACATACCTCAAATAAATATTGTTAAAACATTCAATCCCCCTTCTTCATCACAACAGCGTCAATAAAATCAATACCAACCTTCTTCTTTTTATCAGGCTTTTCATTGGTATGTTCTTGGAAAACTAGTTTACCTTTAATCATTTTTGTACCAAGCTCTGGAGAATTGCCTATCCTTTTCAGTTCAATTATTTCAACCTGCTTTACGTAAGATAACCCATCTACCTTAAAGTAATCAATTCTAAAATCAAGTTCTCCGTTCAAGTAAAACTCCATAACATTTCGATGAGTAGAAGGCACTTTAAGAATTTTTGCTTGAATAGAATTAACATGATAAGAATCAATATTAACCAAATAAACAATCTCTGATTGGCTTCCTCTTCTAGCCAGTTTGACAAATTTCTCACCATCCTTTTCTAGTAAATCTTCAAATATCCAATTAGAAGTAGCATTAATTTCAGGCATATACAGTGTAAGTCTTTCAAACCAATTCTTTTTTGATAAAAACTCGTCGATAAAAGCATCATGTTGCTGATCAGGTGGTCCAAATTGGAAATCAAAGCCAACAAGTTCACCAGCTTTAGCATAGGAATATTTTTGCTCACCATCTACATTGATAAGTTTTTTAAAATATACATCATCATTGTTGACAAACTGATTTTTCCCAGTAGCCCTTCTGAATCCTTGAGCATCGTATAAAATCTCCATCTCATAATTGAATGTCGGCTCACCATCTTCAATTACTCGTTCTGAATAACTTGCTAGTCCTGTATAACTTTTGGTATAGAATGTTTTTTCTACCATTTCCATAGTCTTGAGATAAAAATCAGATGGGCTGATACCAATATCCACAACTGAGACTCCGCTCAGCTCAATATCATTCTCTTCTAATAAAACCTCATTGATTTGATCTCTTTTAAGTTGACTAATTTGTAGTGTTTTGACCTCGTACCCCATGAATGACACCTTGATCTCCTCATCTGAGTATTTGGAAGGAATAGTCAAGGAACCCATTCCGTCTACATTCGTTACCACCCCTTGAAGAGAATTGCCGATTTGAATATGAGCATAACTTACTGGTGCAGCATCAGCTGCTCGCTTGACAGCAAAAGTATATGTCTGCCCAATCGCTCCCCAACAAAACAACATCAATCCGAGCAACGTAAAAAAACTCCTCATAACTATTCCAATTTAAATTTATAGACTACAATCTCTTCATTATTAGGGTTTCCACCAGAACCATCAGCAAAATAATAATCACCTATTTTTCCTATGATTGCAAAAGAAGTGGGGACTTCTACATCACCAATCAGCACCTTCCTCTTATAAATCTGCATTCGTTGAGGGTTATCTGCATAGTCAAAGCTAGTTCTATCGGCAACACCTTCTGTATATGTTCTAAAAACCATATCATCTTCAGGAATATATTTAATATGCCTGTAAAAACCCTTTTGTGCTCTATTTGGCCTCCAGTAGGTATCATAGTCTTCCAAATTATTGACTTGAACGTAGTCCTGAAGCATCCCTTTTCCACTTACTCCAAATGCTTCTTTAAAATTAAAATCCCTATCGGCTATATAGATCAAAGAGTCTGGCTCAAAGCTAAGATAGATATCTTCGCCTGTTATATCATGATAGTAGAAATCAAAATGTGGTATATATTTATAATTGAGATAAATAGCTGGCTTCTTTCCAAGTATTCTTAGAATCTTGCCAGTCTTCAAGTCAAACTCTCCATAATTGGCTGTTTCTTGATAATATTTGTCATGCATCAGAAAATTCAGCTTTGGGTTTGAGGTCTCTATTTTCGTATAAAATTTCCCTTCTCGTACAAATATTTCATTGTTTACATATTTGACTTCATAGATACCAGGATCATCAGGTCGCGGGTTGGATTCAATCTCCTTCATAGAGCTGTTGTGGTAAAAGTCCAAGACGGTTCTCTGTGAAAGCTCATTATTCCTATCAAATTCATAGATGGTATATCCACTCAAAAAATATTTGATATCACCATTCATGCTAAAACTCTCAAATCTTTGTATTTCAGAAGGACCTTCTCCTTTGGTAATAGGTGCATCAATAAAATGACCCTCAGAATCGAATCTCAGTAGTTGAGAATTGAGTTTGTCAAGAAAAAATAGCTCACCATTTTGTAGAAATGAATTCCCTTTGCCTATCAAAAAATCTGATGAAAAATCAATTTTCAACAAAGAAACTGTATTAATAATATCAGGACTCTTTATCGAAGTTATTGATAAGTCTAAAGAGTTTTGATCTCTTGTATCATTACAGGCTAAAATTATAAATATTAAAATAAATAGTTTTTTCATAGTATAAAGAAGTTCCCCCCTAGTAAAAACCAGAGGGGAGATTTAACTTAATTCATTTCTGGCTCTTCAATGATAATTTCAAAAGGTTCACAATCAGCTGTGGCTTTACACTTAAGGTAATCACAAGATGCTCTTAGACTAATTTTATGACCAGGTAAACAATATCCCATTCCAACAGAATGGCATTTTGCATTGTCACAACTGGCTTCTGCGGATGATTCAATAGGATTCCATGTAAGCGCCATCACTCCTGCTAACAAACTGAATAAAATTTTCTTCTTCATAACAATTTTTGTTTTGGTTAAAATATGATTTTCTTTGACTCTAAAAGTTTGACTACTAATAAAGCTGTTTACAAGAAAGAAAGAAAGAAGCAAATTTTTAGTTTAAAATATTTTGAATAATTTAAGTTTATAAAAATAACAAAACAACAGTTATTTACACATTTTATCTGTTTAAATCACAATTCTATATGTTCATACTAGATATCTTTAGTTTAAGAAAAGTTAAAAGTTTTTGTGATTTTTCAATTGAATAGAAGGTTAGTATCGGAGTATTAGGCAATTATATCGTCCGTCCCGATGGGACTTTAGGGTGGTGTTCGCCTTTTTATTTGTGGATGAAACCTAACATTAGGATATCGGTCGTCACGAGGGGACTATTTGAGATTTGGATACATATTTTTTTTCTTTGCGTCACTTTGTGTTTCTCTGTGGCTAAAAGAAAAAGAAAACCACAGAGAAAAGTTTTGAAAGGAATTAATCTTACTGTTTTTAAATCCTATTCGTACGCTTTTCTGTGGTAAAAGAAAAACTGTGTTCATCTGTGTTAATCCGTGGTAAAATCCCCCTTTCAGAATCCAAAGATCAAAGGGAACATGAACACCACTAGGATTACCCAAATCACATAGATTGGCAAGTAGTCAACAATACTTTTCCCTATTTTGGAAATAGACTCTTTATCTCGAATCACTTGTATTAAGGTCTTGGAAACACGAAGCAGATGAATGAGCATTAAGATATTGATTCCCAAAACGGCAGTTCTGTTTGGCGTGAAACCCCAAGTAGATATTCTAAATGCGATGGCAGACAATGCCACCGCATTGACTACAACAGTCACCCAAGAAAGTAAAGTAAGCACCCAGATTGCTGAGCGACTCTTTTCTTGAGCAGAAGTTTCTGCTACTGAGAAGAAAATCAAGCCCATCACTCCTATCAACAAGACGTTGAATAACAAAAGGAATTCCCTGTCATTGTATGGGTCTTTTCCTGACAAAACAATCGCCCCAAGGTAAATCACCAACATCACCAAAACCAAAGGACTGAAAATTCTGGCGATGACAGGGGATACTTTATTAATCAGCTGAGGATTGCTTTGGGTGAGTTGCGTAGCAACAAGCGGAGCTGCGGCCAAGCCAAACACAGCTATATAGTTCATATAAAATTCTCCGATATTCAAGCCTACCAAACCAAATAAGCCTAAAGTCACTCCAGTCAATATCCCTCCACCTATCAGCAAAAGTCCTCCCATAATGACTGTATCTCCATTGTATCTCAAAAAGGCCAACCTTCCCGAAATTGACGATTTTCCTACAAAAGAATAACCCAAAATAGCCCATAATAAAATAGGCAAATGCATACACACCAAAACCCAGGTATCACTTGTTTCATCCGCGGGAAGGACATTGATATACAGCAACAAAATTCCCAAGATGACAGCTAATATGGCTATAATTTTTTCACTGAGTTGATTTTTCCAAGCGAAGTATGCGGTCAAAAATGGAAAGACTATAAAGCCAATGTTTCTAGGATAAAAGAGGTCTTCTTTCAAATCAAAGATGACTGGAAACTTCGCATAAATTCCTGCAATCAATGCAGCTATAACTATAAATCTCCATTCCTTAAAACTCCCCCAAGTAATGGACTCCGCGTCATAGCTCAATCTTTCATGCCAAAATTCCGCCCAAGGCTGATCTTTGATCTGTTCATAAATAGCAGTAAACTCTTGACGAAATGCTGCTTTATTTTTTCTGTACAATTTCTCCAATTCAGCCGGCTGATCTTGAAGTGAAATAATGGATTGCTTCATGGTGTATGTCTTAACTTTTGGTTGTTAGTTTATATCAAAGTTTAAAGTGATTTATTTAGTTTGATTTGACTTTGGACATGATTTCAAATTGTTCTATACACAAATCCAAAGGACTTCCCATTCTATGCACGCATTCACAGAATTGGAATCCAATTTCCTCATTTTCTTTGTTGACAAACTGTTTTTTACAATCAGCTAGGGAGTTTCTAGGCATAATCTCAAAACTCCAGAGAAAGACCACTATTACCAAAGCAATGGTGATAATCACTCCGCTGAAAAAGTAGATTGGAAATTTTTTAGCTTCAGGAGTACAAAGCTTTGGTTTATTGGCTTTTGTGGAGATTAGGAGATATTTAACCCTATCAAAATTCCAACAAATCAGATAGCAGTTTGCCAATACCATCAATGTTGATGAAACCAAAGAACCTTCAAACCTCACAGCCAAGGACAAAATCCAGATATTGACTATGATAGAAAGATAGATCAATGCACCTATCAAGACTGTCCTGTTCCAAAGTAATAGCAAAGCCGCCACAACTTGTGCAATACCAATAAATGTGTAGTAATAGCCAGTATGATGCAGCGCTTCCAAATATGCCCCCATTGGATGAACTTCGGACAAACCGCTAGCAAATCTCTCACCCATTATCTTTACCATGCCAGCTATAAAAAATCCTAATGCAAGGGTAACTCGGCAGAAAATATAAAAATATTTATGCCATCGGTTAGCTTGAACACGCAAATGTATTTGCTCAATATCAAATATTGGATTGATCATGATAGGCTAAGTTTGACAGTTATTAATCCCAATGACCTGTAATCGAAAATGCCAAAACTGCACTGATCCAAAGAATTACAAAATAGAATAGCGTACTAAAAATTACAGCGATCAGCTTACGGTTTCCTTTCGGAAACCATTGGAAACCCATCAGATAGAAAAACAGCCCTCCAAAAGCTCCCCCTGCTGGGATGATGGTGAGCGGAAATAGCATCCATGTTTCAAAAACGTCTTCTTTGGTCAGAATGATAATTGCCAAAATTGCGAATGGCAAGAAAGCTCCCAATAGCGCTGCTAGCACGAGATTTTTAGATTTTATCTCTTTAGAGAATTGTTGATTTTCCATATTCTATTTAGTCTAAAGTACTTTGTTTTTCAAAGTATATTTTTAATTTTTTTTACTCTTTATTTTGGTTAATTAAATTTTCAAGATAATCGAGATGTCTTTGAAAGGCTTCCCTTCCTGCTGGAGTAGCACTATAGTTACTTTGTGGCTTACGTCCGACAAATGACTTTTCGACCACCACATAACCTTGCTTCTCCAAAGTTCGCAAGTGTGAAGAAAGATTACCATCAGTTACCTCCATCAATTCCTTGAAGCCATTGAAATCATATTGCTCATTGGCCATCAAGACAGACATCACACGTAGCCTGACAATATTCTCAAAAGCTTTGTCAAAATTTCCTTTCACCTTATCGCTCGTATTTGTAATACATCATCGTTCCATAGATCACATGAAGTACGCCAAACCCTGCTGCCCAACAAAGCAAGCCATAAGCTGGAAAGTAAGCCGCAATCAAACCCAAGATCAATTGCCCAAATCCAAGATTATTGATCTCGTTTAAGGTATAATGTGATGCACTGATCAACCCTAATCCATAAAAAATCAATGTAGTAGCAGCGATCAAATCAAACTGCCCTTCGTGCAAGAGTGCAAATGCAAAAAGTCCCCCACTGATCACAGGGACAAACAAAGCTTTCATAAAACGCTTGCTGGCGGAACTCCAAAATTGACTAGCTGTCTTAGCGCTCCTTTTTTGGCTGAGTA
Source organism: Belliella pelovolcani (assembly GCF_900156785.1). Classification (GTDB taxonomy): domain Bacteria; phylum Bacteroidota; class Bacteroidia; order Cytophagales; family Cyclobacteriaceae; genus Belliella; species Belliella pelovolcani. Next base: position 33,051 of record NZ_FTOP01000001.1, read on the forward strand.
AACCTGCTGTTCCTATCGCCAGGATCAATACTGCTAATGCTACAATTAAAAGTCTTTGAAAAATCACACTTGAATCCAAAACTTCCACTCCATCGCCCCATGAAGATGACGGGAAATAAATCCAATAATAAGCTAGCCCTGCGCCAATAAAGGCATAGATTCCAGCCAATACCCCAGACAAACCACTCAATGATAAAAAGCGAGTACTCCGCTCCATCATCGCTTTGATTTCAGCCAACTCTTGTTCAGGTTTTTTCATTATTTATAAAGTACTTTGAATTACAAAGTAAATGAAAAGATTTGAATGTGTGAGATTTTATTTTGATTTATTTTTGAAACTCTTATAGGTGTAGTTTGCAACTACACTTGAATATCTTAGGCAAGTAGGTTTATTTTAGAGTGGAATTACAAATTCCTTGTATAGAAAAGCATAGATGAAATCTCACGCTTAGGGTCATCTAGGTGTAGTTTGCAACTACACCTGAATATCTTTAGCGAATGAATTTGGCTTATTTTAAAATGGAACTACAAATTCCAAGAATACTAAAGCATAGATGCAATCAATGCTTATGATCACTTTTGAAACACAAAACAAAAACTCCCTTACTTCTTCCTTTCAATAGTATATCTTACCAATCCTTCTAGAGAAGTTTTGTATTCGGAATCAGGGAATTCATTGAGCAATGCGAGAGCTTCTTCAAAATATGTATTCATAACCTGATTGGCATAGTCAAGTCCCCCTGATTTTTTAACAAAATCTATGACTTCATTGACCGCTTTCTTGTCTTCATTCTTGTTTCGAATCATATAAATGATCCTTTTCTTGTCAAACCATGAAGCATTGTTCAAAGCGTAGATAAGAGGTAGGGTCATTTTCTTTTCTTTGATATCAATCCCCACTGGTTTGCCTATTTCATCTTCACCATAATCAAAAAGGTCATCTTTGATTTGGAAAGCCATCCCAACTTTCTCTCCGAAGTCACGCATCTTCTCCACCAAAGCAGGAGACGCACCAGAAGTAGCAGCACCTACAGCACAACAAGAAGCGATCAAACTAGCAGTTTTCTGACGAATAATGGTGTAATATACTTCTTCGGTGATATCAAGCTTCCTAGCTTTAGCGATCTGTAGCAATTCCCCCTCGGACATCTCTCTGACTGCATGTGAGACGATTCGGAGCAATTCGAAATCACCATTATCCACACTGAGTAATAAGCCCCGAGACAAAAGATAATCACCTACCAAAACAGCGATTTTGTTCTTCCAAAGCGCATTCACAGAAAAGAATCCGCGACGATAATTGGCATCATCTACAACATCATCATGAACCAGTGTAGCAGTATGCAGTAGTTCAATCAAAGCTGCTCCTCTGTAGGTAGATTCGGCGATTTGGCCACTTACCCCAGCAGTCAAAAAAACAAACATGGGACGCATTTGCTTTCCCTTCCTCTTTACAATGTAATTGGTGATATGATCGAGTAGCTTGACCTTACTTTTCATAAAGTCACGGAATTTCTTCTCGAACTCCACCATTTCGGTGGCTATGGGTGCTTGTATATGCTTGAGGTCGGGCTTCATGGCTCTTAGAAGGTGCAATAATACAACGGATTCCAGTTGAGACAAAACCGTTGTTCTAATAATTCCTTATTGAAACAGGTTTAGAGAAAAAACGTTTGCCAAATAAAGCCCATTCAAATCAATTTCGTCAGTTTCAAAAGATAAAAAAACATTCGAAAGGCTAAATCCCGATAGCCTCTCCAATCTTTCAATTTTTGTTATCTTTGTTTTTGTCTTAAACCCGAATCCCTTGACTGACGACTATATCAAACATAAATACGACCCCATCCTTCCCCAAAAGGATGAATGGCCTGTGGTAAAATTGAGCAAAAGCAGGAAGGAGTTTGTGAAAAAAGTGGCCGAAGCTGCTAAAAAGAGAATTTTGGAGCAAATTGGGGGTAAAATGGAGGTTTTGAAAGAAGAATTAGAAACCACCCACTACAGAGAAAAGCTCCGCATCAAGCAAAATCCATGGGCTGTCGACCCAGATGATGATTACGAATTTTGGAACAAAGTCAAATCAGCACTGGTGCATCTTAGCGCAGACAGCACGCTCAACAAGACTGAAAAAAAGAAAAAATACACGGAGATTTTAGATGACATCACCATGCGCTATGCAGAAGAGATCGCTAGTAATTTCCAACATACACACTACAAGGTCACCAGGTCCATTGTGACCACTGGATTTGCGAGGCTTTTGAATGCCGCTAGGGTAAAGGGGTTCAAGAGACTTTTTAGTAATCAGTACACCCTTCAAGACAAAATCCAAATCATTGGGGAGACAGAGCAATTGAGAGATTTAGCCTCAAAGGGTACAATTATCATGGTTCCTACGCACTTTTCTAATCTGGACTCCATTCTGATTGGCTGGATAATTTCAGTCTTGGGCTTACCTCCTTTTATCTATGGGGCAGGATTGAACCTTTTTAATATTGAGATTTTCGCCTATTTCATGAATTCATTGGGTGCTTATAAGGTAGATCGAAGAAAAAAGAACCTTGTCTATATAGAAACACTCAAAACATACAGTTCAGAAGCTATACAGTTTGGTGTTCACAGTTTGTTTTTTCCTGGAGGGACTAGGTCTCGCAGTGGAAAAATCGAATCCAAACTCAAACTTGGCCTCCTGAGTACAGCTGTAGAAGCCCAAAGAGCAAATTACCAAAAGGGCATGAATGATATAAGTGGTAAAGTATTTATCGTCCCGGTGACAATCAATTACCATTTTGTACTAGAGGCACCTAGCTTGATCAAAGAACACTTGAGCATCACTGGACAAGAACGCTACTATCAAGAAGCCGATGAATTCTCTACCTCTTTGAAGATTTCTAAGTTTCTAGTCAAGTTCTTTACCAAAGGATCTGATATATCTGTCTCCGTAGGTAAAGCCATGGATGTACTCGGCCACTATGTGGACCAAGATGGCAATAGTATGGACAAAAATGGAAGAGTCATAGACACCAGAGACTATTTCATGTCCAACGGAAAAATTAATGTAGATACGCAAAGAGAAGAGGAGTACACTAACAGACTAGGTGAGCGGATCGTTCAGGAGTTTCACATCATCAATCGTGTATTTAGTTCTCATCTGGTGGCTTTTACTGCATTTCAACTGATCAAGGGGGAAAATAAAAAAATGGACTTGTTCAATTTGCTGAGACTCCCTGAAGAAGATATTATCATTCCGTACGAGACCTTCAAGTCAGCTTGCCAACGTGTACTTGATAAAATCTTTGAACTGAAAGAAAAAGGTAAAGTTCATGTCGCACCACACTTACGTCAAGATATGGATCGAATTATCGCCCATGGTCTTGACAATGTAGGCATGTATCATGCAAAAAGACCGCTAGTGCAAGACAAAGATGGGAACATCATCACAGAAGACTTAAACCTACTTTATTTTTACCACAACAGACTGGATGGATATGACCTCGAAAAACTCATCTAAAAATAAATCGATAGGCGTAGTAGGCATGGGAAGCTTTGGAACAGCCATTGCCAATATTCTTGCTTCCAAAAATCCTGTGATCGCTTATGCCAGGAGGGCTGAGTTAGTCACCGAAATCAACGATAAGCATAGCGTAGACGGTAATCCAATCCATGAAAATATACTGGCAACCCAAGACCCGGAATTATTATGTCAATCCTGTGATGTGATTTTTTTTATGGTTCCATCCAGTGCTTTCATGGACGTGACAAGGTTATTCTCCCCTTTCCTCTACCCTTATCACATGATCATCCATGGTACAAAAGGCTTGTGTTTGAACCTTCCAAAAGGCAAAAAACTTGAAGATCTTCCAGATATAAGGAGAGAAAATATCTTGACCATGTCTGAAGTAATCCTCAAAGAAACTGTCGTGGTCAGGGTAGGATGTCTAGCAGGGCCAAATCTCGCCAAAGAACTTTCAGCAGGATTACCTGCCGCCACCGTAGTAGCGAGTAAGTTCAACGAGGTAATATTACAAGGACAAAACCTACTTAGATCAGATAAATTTCAAGTCTACGGGAATTCCGATATTATTGGCGTTGAGTTAAGTGGGGTTTTGAAAAACATCATTGCCATTGCTGCTGGCGCCTTAGCGGGTCTAGGGCTTGGGGAGAATGCCAAAGGATTGCTGATCTCCAGGGGTATGGTAGAACTAATTTACATGGGCAATGCACTTGGAGGGAGCTTAAAATCTTTTATTGGATTGGCCGGAATTGGAGACTTAGTGACCACCTGCAATTCAACATTGTCCAGAAATTACACAGTAGGCTACCGTCTTGCCAAAGGAGAAACGCTAGAGCAAATACAAGCAACTATGGAAGAGGTCGCAGAAGGAATCAATACTGTCAAACTGATGAAAAACTTTATGGAAAGCACAAAAAATAGAGCTCCTATCACAGAGAATCTATACAAGGTACTTTTCGAAGATCTGACCATCGAGGAGGCTGTACAATACCTGATGAAATATCCATTTAATGTGGATGTAGACTTTTTATAATGTCGTATCAACCATAATTGGATTTTGATTTGGAAATGGGAGATTTTTTAAGCTGATTGGAAGTTAAACCCAATTAGCTTAACCCATTTTGGAAAATAAACGCTCACTCAAAAGAGGGATTCAGAGATGGGACCTCGTATTTCTGATCATCAACTCAGTCATTGGTGCTGGCATCTTTGCACTTCCAGCAAAAGTTTTTGCCCTATCAGGCGTGTACTCTATTGCTGCATTTTTGGTTTGCGCACTGGTCATGATGGTCTTAATCCTCGTTTTTGCAGAAGTAAGCTCAAGATTTGAGCGTACGGGTGGGCCATACCTATATGTACACCAAGCATTTGGTCCGCTTCCAGCTTTTATTATTGGATGGCTGCTGATGTTGACAAGGCTCTTCAGCTATGCCACGCTGATCAACTTGATGGTCTTGTACCTCTCCTTCTTCTCTGAAGCATTCAACGAACCAACCATAAGAATACTGATCATCTTATCCATCACAGGATTGATCACATACTTCAATTGGATTGGGGTAAAAAATACAGCTCGAGTGAGTAACTTTCTCACCGTTGCCAAGCTGTTTCCCTTAGCAGTTTTTATCCTAGTCGGCTTGTTTTTTATTGATTTCAATAATTTCCAAAGTGGCGAATTACCAAGTCTTGCAGACTTTTCTGCCTCTACATTGCTATTGATTTTTGCTTTTGGAGGTTTTGAGGCAGGACTAGTCAATAGTGGAGAAATCGTAGAGCCCAAGAAAAATCTACCTTTTGGACTTATAACTGCAGCAGCAGTGATTGCAGGCTTTTATGTTTTGATCCAATTTGTCTCAATTGGTACTTTGCCAGACTTGGCCAATTCGGACAAACCACTAGCTGATGCCGCAACTGGTTTTATGGGTTGGTGGGGAGGTATGTTTATCACCATAGGTGCGGTAGTTTCTATCATGGGGACATTGAATGTTCAAATCCTAAGCGGTTCGAGGTTACCCTTTGCACTCAGTGAAGAAAATCAACTGCCAAGGTTCTTTGGTAAGATCCATCCAAAATTCTCCACGCCTTGGGTCTCTATACTTTTCTTTGCCAGTCTAGTAGCTTTTGTGGCGATATTCTGGGGCTTTATGAATTCTTTGGCCGTATCGGTGATCTCACGATTGGTCTTATATGCACTAGTCTGTGCATCCTTGATCAAACTGAGAAAAAGCGAGCCCAAAAGCAACAATTTCTTCAAAATACCATTTGGTAATTACTTTGCAATTGCTGGCATATTACTGACAATTTGGCTACTCTCAGGAACACGGTCAGAAGAAATTATAGATACACTCATCTGGACTGGTGGTGGATTATTGATTTTTGGGATACATCATTTCTCAAATGTGAAGAATTTGAATTAGAACTCCCTAATTGGATTCACATTAAAAGCTCAGTTGACCAGAGCGTACAAAAAAATTTAGAAATAGATTTAGATATTGGGAAAGCTAGCGCTATTGCTCTTGAATCAGAAAACCCTCTATTAATCATAGACGAACTTAAAGGGAGAAAAACATCAGTCAAACTAAGCTACCCCTAATCTATATTCTTTTGTTTTTCCAATATATGCCCTACTATATGCTCCGCGTGAACAATAGAATTCTCTATAAAAAACTCTCTGGTATTCAATCCTCCACAAACTACTCCAGCCAAGTACACGCCCGGAATATTTGATTCCTGATTGGTCTGATCGTAGCAAGGCTGGCGCTTTTCGTCTAAGGTCAAAGCTATGCCCAGTTGATCTAGCAAGGCAAAATTGGGGACGTAACCAGTCATCGCCAAAACAAAGTCGTTCTCAACTGTCGCCACCCCATCTGGCGTCTGGATGATCACCTCATGCGCTTTAATTTCCTTGACCAATGAATTGGTAAAAGCCTTGATACTTCCTTCCTTGATCCGATTTTCGATATCGGGCTTGACCCAATATTTCACATTGGGATCCACACCATCTCCCTTGAGTACCATGGTTACTTCGGCTCCTTTTCTCCAAGTCTCTAGCGCAACATCCACTGCTGAGTTGCCACCGCCTACGACGATAATTTTCTGCCCAATGTAAGGCCAAGGCTCCTTGTAATAATGACTTACTTTTGGAAGATCTTCCCCAGGCACATTCATCAGGTTGGGAAGATCATAAAAACCCGTTGCCAAAATAATATTGCTAGCAAGGTATGTTGCTTTAGATGTCTTGATTTCAAAAATATCCTTCTCCTTTTTCATGGCCTCCACTTTTTCGTAGAGGTTTACTTTGAGTTTCCATTTGGCCGCAACACGCCTGTAATACTCTAGCGCCTCAGTTCTTGTGGGTTTGTGGGCAACTGACATAAATGGAACCTCTCCCATTTCTAATTTTTCTGAAGTGGAAAAGAAAGTCATATTCAGAGGATAGTTGTATAGTGAATTAGTCAATACACCTTTCTCAACGATGACATAATTCAGATTGGACTTTTCACATTCAATTCCACATGCCAAGCCTATAGGCCCTCCTCCAATGATGAATACATCTAAAACTTTCATGACTATAATTATCTTTGCTGTAAGATGGAATACCTTTGAAAACCATGGACTTGATTACACCTTTATCTCCAAGGCAGTACCTTACTCATTTATTTTTTATCAAGTATAAAACAGCCCAAATCACTTACTGTTTATTTCTCAATTTGAAAATCTATTTGCGTGTCAAAATATGAATCTTTCAATTGCTCAAAAGATCTTTCTAATATTTCAACATAGCCAGAATGCTCCCATCTCAACACAGTAGAATTCACAGTACCATAATAATCATCAATTCTTATAAACTGTGCCGAAAGATGCTTTTCCTGATACAAAGTAGCCCCAGTGTCTGGAAGTAACTCTTCCGGATCTTGCTTCCTCGAGTGGATAGCGTCAAAATATGCCTCTAGTCTTGATTCACCGTTTTCTATGATTTCCGAAAACTTATCCTTGGCTCTATTCAGCTTTGTCCAAGGCGTATCCAAAAGAGCATTGCTTAATCCATAAATCCCAGGACTAATCTCTTCTATTCCCTCTTTGTAATTAGATAGATAAAACATAGACTCCCCGTCGCTGACAAGCAGATTAAATCCTTCATACCTATCTTTCTCTTCATTGATGGCTTGAAGGTATTCATAAGGATGCATGTCTCCTTCGAGGAAGTTTTTGACCAAATCGCCCCTGGTCTTCGGGTCCTTCTTGGGATTTTTCAAGTCTCGGTAATTCGTCAAGGTAGCAAACCTCCCATTGGGATGAATTCCAAGCCAAGTCCCCCCTGCTTTCAAATCTTTACCCGCATAGAAGCCTGCTTCCCATTGTTGTATGGGCGCGGAGGGTCGCTCAAAGAATTCGTCTCTATTTCCTACCAAGACGAGTTTATAGGCTGGGTGATTTTTCCAGCTAAATGCTATCAAACACATAAGCGCAAAATAGAAAAAAGGCCAGAAAGTCTGGCCTTCAATGATAGATTATATCGATTTTGAAACCGTTAATTTAGGGTAATCTGTAAAACCTTTCTCGCCTGGGGTATAAAATGTATCAGTATCCCAGTCTGCTAGTGGAGCATTTTCAGCAAATCTTTCGACAAGATCAGGGTTTGATATAAAAGGTTTGCCATAGGCCACTGCGTCAGCCAATCCTTCTAAGATATATTGATTTCCTCTTTCTTGGTCGAAACTAGCATTGATGATCAATGTGCCTTTGTATACTGGCCTATACCTGTGTGCAATCTGAGTAACCGCATGGGGTATATCAGACACATCATTGAATGGCTCAGATAAGTGGAGATAAGAAAGTTTATAATCATTCAACTTCTCAATGATATAGTCAAAAGTTGGAATGGTCTCCTCATCCATGGTCATTCCAAAAATCCCATGCAAAGATGGATTGAGCCTAACACCTATACGATCTTCCGGCATGACTTCCTTGATCGCATCGATCACTTCAAATAGAATCTTTGCTCTATTTTCAATGCTACCGCCGTATTCATCTGTTCGGATATTGGAAGTCCTATTGAAGAATTGGTGAAGTAGGTACCCATTGGAAGAATGGATTTCTACACCATCAAATCCCGCTTCCATGGCATTCTTTGCAGCCTTTTGATAATCTAGTATAGTCTGCTTGATCTCTTCGATTGTCATTTCTTTAGGTGTCACTGTCTCTTTGAAGCCTTGTGGTGTAAATGACTTAGAATGTGGGTTGATAGCTGATGGAGCATGAGGAAGTTCACCTCCATGAAAGTCAGGATGTGACATTCTTCCAACATGCCATAGCTGAATGAAAATCTTCCCTCCTTCTTCATGGACAGCTTGGGTGACCTTTTTCCAGCCTTCCACTTGTGCCGCTGTATGAATCCCCGGTGTATTGATATATCCTACTGCCTTGGTGGATATCTGTGAACCCTCCGAAATAATCAAACCTGCAGAAGCTCTTTGACGATAATACTCCACATGGATATCAAATGGAGTTTTTTCAGGATTGTTTGCCCTGCTACGGGTCATAGGCGCCATCACTACACGGTTATTCAATTCGATTGGACCTAATTGTAATTTCTCTAAAAGTGGTTGCTTATTCATTCTCAATAGTTGGTTTACTTTATTTAATGTCTATACAACTATTGTGAAGCAAGCTTCGTTCCAAGAGTCCGATTTACAAATAGAAACCAAGGTCTAAGTACTTATTTTTGTGATAATTAATTTAAATACGAAAATAATCGTATAAAAACTTGGTTGTGAATTTACTTCTAATAACTTTGTACGAAGATAATCGTATATCAGTAATATGAAAGCAAAACCAACTGAGTCAGAATTAGAAATCCTTCAGGTCATTTGGCAAAAAGGAAAAGCTACGGTGAGAGAAGTTCATGAAGCGCTATCCATCAGCAAGGATACTGGCTACACCACTACCTTAAAGCAGATGCAGATCATGCATACAAAAGGACTCCTGAATAGAAATGAAGACAGTCGTACTCATATCTATTCGGCTGGAATAAATGAAAAAGATACTCAAAACAGCTTATTGAAAAATTTTGTAGCCACTGCCTTTGGTGGTTCTTCTAAAAACTTGGTAATGCAGGCCTTGGGCCAAGGCACTCCTTCTAAAGAGGAGTTGGATGAAATTCGCGCTTTTTTAGATCAAATAGAAAATGAAAAATAATGGAATGGATGAATCAATGGATACCTAATGGCTATCTATATGCATTAGGATGGATGCTTGTGCATTCACTTTGGCAGATCGCTGGACTGGGTTTAGTGTTGTGGCTACTGCTGAAATTCTTTAAAGATCGCTCAGCAGCTTTCAAATATCATCTGGGTACATTTACGTTACTTTTAATGCTTGCCGGCAGCATAACTACAGCTGTCATTTCTTTTGAAAAGTACACACCTTCTCCAGAAACATTAAATTCAAATATTGAACCCCAACTAGATTTGACTTATCCCATTGAGCCCTTTGAAATAATGGCTCATCTTGGAAATGATACACCTCAGGTGTCTATTTACAGCTCCATAGAAAAGAGAATACCAATTTTGGTTAACCTCTGGCTGGTCGGTGCAATACTATTTTTGATCAAATTTGGAGGATCAATAATTGATCTTGGCAGATTATACAAAAGTCCTAAAAATCCAATTGGAGCAGCATGGCAAGAGATTCTAAACAGTTGTTCTAAGAAACTTGGGATCAAAAATAGGATCGGATTATTTGAAAGTAGTTTTGTCAATACACCTTTGACATTTGGGTTGATCAAGCCAGTCATCTTGATTCCAGCGGGCTTGATTTTCCAGCTAACACCAAGTCAGCTAGAGGCCATTATTGCCCACGAGTTAGCCCATATCAAAAGGCAAGATTTTTTGGTGAACTTCATTCAGTCAGCCTTAGAAGTTATCTTCTTCTTTCATCCTGTATTCTGGTGGATCAATGGTGTCATCCGAACAGAGCGAGAGCATGCTTGTGATGACATTGCCATCAACCTAGGTACAAACCCTAAAGATCTTGCCAATGCATTGGCCATCAGCACCAATTATAGCATGGAAATAGCTCCCGAGCTCACCCTCGCTGCTTCATCCAGCAAAAATCCCACGCTCAATCGCATCCGAAGGATCATGGGGCTCAACCCCACTTCTAACAAAACATCAACTTTAACCAGCTATACCATGATGATCACATTAATTTTAGGCGCCACTTTGATTTTTGGTGCACATGCAGACAAACCGATTGAATCAAGCACAGCTCAATTACTTACACAAGTTCAAAGTGAAGTCCAACTTTCTGACGATTTTTGGCAAAATTTCGAAATCAATGAAGATTTTGCAGTGCAATACGAGCAGCGAGTACCTGAAGCCTTGAAAAAAGAAATGGCAGAGATGCTAGTTCCTGTTGGAGAGGCTTTGGTTCATTTGAAAAATTCTCTGGCAACTCTTCAAAGAAAGACTAAATCCTATGATTTTGAGGTAACTATTTTTGATGAAAATGAAAAAGTTATCGCATTAGAAGATCTATCAAATGACATCAAAAATGACTTGAAGGCGAGCTTTGACAATATTGAGGCCAGTGGAGATAAAATTCATTTTTGGTCCAATCTAGTTTTACAAAATCAAGACTCAATCAGATTGAAAAAGCCTGTAAGCTCAGTCTTTATGAGTGATTCAACACTTATTAAAAAAATCAATAGCGATGGGTTATTAATTCAAGATAGTGGTAAACAAACTGTTAAAATCAAGGGAGTCAGTGGGGTTACTGGAATTAACCCCATAAATATAAAATTTAACGAAAGCCAATCTACTGTAGCACCAAATGCTAGGATGGGTGTAAGGTCCATAAGAGGGGTAAGTGCTTATCAATTTCAGCCCATTCAATTTGCAGCCACCAAAGATCAAAGTGAAGCTAAACTTCAACAAGCCAAAGATGAGCAAGAAATGAATCTAGCCTCAGTCAATCTTCAACGAGAATCTATGATTGCGGAAGCTAAACTCAAACAGGAAATCATGATCAGTGAAGCAAAGCTAAAACAAGAGATGGCGATCGCTGAAGCTAAGCTCAATCACGAAATGAAGGTCAATGAGGCAAAATTGAACGCTGAGATTACCAAGCAAAATACTAATCTTGCTACCACTAATTCAAGATCAGTTAGAGTCAATCAAAATAATTTGGCTAAAGTCAGTGGAAGAGTCCAGAAGGATTCTGCGGATTTGATCAAACAATTGAGATTAGCAGTAGAGAAACTTCAAAAATCAAATTCAGAGGAAGAGAAAGCAGCGGCGCTCAAAAAAATTACCGAAATCACTATTTACCTAGATGAATATAATGTAGGAAGGGTTCAACCTCCAATGGAAGTAGGTTCGGAAGCTCACAATCGCCTGTTGCTTGGACCTGCATACTCCACTTCTCCAAATTATTTTGAATCAAGGAAATTGACAGAAGCTGAGCAAAAAGAAAAGAAAGAACTAGAAGAAGCATACACAAAGGAGTTTGAAAAGTACCGTAAAGAATTTGAGGTGTTTATGAAAGAATACCAAACTCAACTCAATGCTTGGCAAAAAGAGCAGGAGCCACTTATGAAAGCTTATCAAGAAAAGATGGCAAAACTCGAAGAGGAAGCCAAGCCCATGATGGAAGAGTTTCAGCAAAAGATGAATCAATGGATGAAAGAAAATGAAGGCAAATTCAAGCTTTATCAAGACAGGATGACTGAGTTACAAAAAGAATATGCCATCAAAATGAAAGAGCTTGAAGCTAGACCAAAAAACTGATCTAATAAATACCTCTGAAAATCCATTCCCGCTGCTTGGACTTTCATAGCCGATAAAACTCTAAGCTTCTCCACGATAGACAAGCATGATTTTGTTAATCGAATTTATCAAATTAAAATTATTTATGTTAATCATACTTAACATTATTGACTATACATTGAAAATCATAAATAACATTAATTTTAAAATAAGCGATTTTCATCATCATCCGTGAATAAAATTACGACAAGTTATCTATAGTCGTGATCGGAATATCTTTTCGATTCAATTTCTGCAAAGGCTGTATGGCAGACTTAGGATAAGTGTATCCTTCTTCTTTCAAAGACCACAGCAATGGAGCAAGATTCTGTACCGCAGCCTTACAGCCTTGCACAATCGCTCCTAGATTACCCGTTTGCTTTGAAAGCTTGGCTTCGTTTTCAATTTCGAATGGTCCAGAAAAACCCTTATCTCTTAATGCATCGACAAATTTCCTCCAATCTATTGAGTCTCCCAATCCAAATCCTGGAAGTGTAGCTTCATAATGATGCCTGTCCCATTCATTGGTACTAGATGGAACACCTGCCATTTCAGCCCATTCAGCTTTTACTTTTTGCATGGGATACATATTCCCCCAAAAGGGGTCAGAAACATTTCTAGTCGATTTGACATGGATTCTTTTTAGTCTTGACAAATCTGTATGCTTGATGACTTCAACAGGGTCGGTATTTTGCCAAATATCATGCGATGGATCGTAGATTTCTCCATGGGCAGGGCTTGGAATCAGCTCGTACATGATTTTTCTAGCCGCCAAAACACCTGTAAGATTATTAAAGGTAGAAGTGTATCCAGAAGAGCGCCAACCTTCCATCGGGCAATTTTCATAGAGTACTGTCACACCCAAATCTTCCGCATACTTGATGATGGGAGTAAAGACTCTTTGATACTCCTCTAAATTTTTCTCAAACCCATTTTCCTGAATCCCCAATTCATGATTATAACCTACAAAAGTCCCAACTATCACATCATTTTCATCTCCACCTAATAAATAGGCCATCCTTATCAGCTTCAGCAAGTGATTCTGGTTAAGCTTCCTATGAGCAGCGTCACCACCTATCAAATTATCAAAAGCACCGAGAGAAAGTCTGAGGTTAGCGGTATTGAATTGATCGATTAGCTTTTTTGATTCCTCCAGACCAAAATGATCATAATCCAAATGGGTAGCTACAAAATCATCCCGGGTTCCATCTTTCCTGAATACACAAAGATCCAAGCCTTGCACGCCTATTTCATGCGCTTTCTCAATGACAGCCTCCAAGCCAAGCTGATCAAATGCCGAGGTCATGATCCAAATCTGATTATCCATAAGTCATTATTTTAGTAAAGCCTAAGATAGTATTTAAAGAGAAGCTTTCTGAGGAAAACTTGATTGATGGAATACCATTTGCGGAATTCAAAAAACAATTCACCTGAAAATTGATTAAATTTGTATTCAAACCAACTGAAACATGATGAAAATTCGTAAAAACTTATCTTTTATTTTAGGTGCTCTTATCCTATTTGGGTTGGCATCTTGCTCAGAACCTAATGAAAACGGGGCTATCCAAGAAAACGATCCTTTTGCAGTAGTATCAGAGAAAATGACCTTCTCCGTAGATACACTGTTCACGGATTTTGAAAATCCTTGGGGCATGACTTGGCTTCCTGATGGAAGGATGCTTGTCACCGAGAGAAAAGGCGAAATTCTCGTCTTCAAGGATGATAAATTCACTGGCGAAAAGCTTACAGGCGTACCAGCTGTGCATGAAGTCAATCAAGCAGGTCTCTTAGATATAGCAATTCACCCTGATTATGCCAATAATGGATGGATTTATTTAGCCTATGCCAAAGACATGGGTGAAGGCGGTGTTTTGGTAATTTCTCGTGCAAAGCTTCAAGGCAATGCCTTGGTAGATTTAGAAGAACTTATTGTAAATATGCCTGAATGGAAAGGAGGAAGACACTTCGGGACCCGTATCGTTTTTGACAAAGACAATTACCTTTACTACTCTAATGGGGACAAAGGAAGTAGACCACAGAATGCACAAGAACTTGATAATGCACATGGCAAAATCCATAGAATCCATGATGATGGTAGCATCCCAAGTGACAATCCTTTTGTAGACGTGGAAGGTGCAGTGACTTCAATCTGGACTTATGGTAATAGAAACCCACAGGGAATCATCTATGATGCAGAAAATGATAGATTATGGTCAGTAGAACATGGGCCAAAAGGCGGTGATGAGCTAAACCTCATAGAAAAAGGCAAAAATTATGGTTGGCCAGAGATCACCTATGGCATTGACTATGATGGATCAATCATCACTGAGGATACAGAAAAAGAAGGAATGGAACAACCTATAACCTACTGGGTTCCCTCTATTGCGACTTGTGGAATGACTTTGGTCACATCAGACAAATATCCAGCTTGGAAAGGAAATATTCTTGTAGCAGGTCTTGCAGGTCAGCAAGTAGCAAGAGTTGAATTGGATGGGACATCCTATGTGGGGGAAGAGAAATTACTAGATGGTATCGGCAGAGTGAGACAAGTCTCTCAAAGCCCTGATGGATTCATATATGTCATCACTGAAGCTACTGGACTGATGGTGAAATTGATTCCAAGAAATTAAAAAACATGATTATCTGCTTTCTTACCAGTGGAACTTTAAGAGTAGTATAAACCGATGATTTCAAGCCAATATCAATAAATAACTTGTCCGCCGAGGCGGATCCAATATCTATTAATATCGGGTTAATCTGGGTTCTTATTTAACTTAGTTAGTGGTATACTTGCAGATATACATATTAAGATATTCAATCTACTTAAAAATCCCGCTCGAAAAAGCGGGATTTTTTCACTTCTGATACCAAAAATCGAGCGGATTCGACATCGTAAAATTAAAACCAGTAGCTAATATTTTATCAGCAGAGATCTCCTTCCATGGATTTTTATCAGGTTCTTGATATGAAACAGGAGGATCAAAACCTAGATCTGCCGCATTCTTTTCGTACACTTCTTTCCTTTTTGGATGCAATGGAGCAACACCATTGTAGGTCTCATTCCAAAGTCCCTTTTCGATGATCCAGATCATCAGATCAACAGCATCATCCCTGTGTATATAATTGACAGGAGAATCTCCTACGACTTGTTCCTTACCTGAAAAATATCTCCCTGGAATACGATCAACTCCCAATAAGCCTCCAAATCTCACAATAGTCAAATCATAAGTTTTGTCCTGACCTAAAATTCGCTCTGCTTCAAAAAGAGCAGGATTTCCTGTGCTTCCCTTCGTTAATTTATCAGACTCTCTCGCTACCTGATTTTGATCAGGATAGACTGATGTAGCTGAGATGTAAATGATTTTGGGAACATTCCCAAGTTTGGCCAACTCCTTAAGATATTTGATTTGTTCTGGATGAAATGTCGGAGCAGCAGATTTTGTCCTCGGTGGCACATTGATAATCAAGACATCGGTATCAAAAATTGATTGAAAACCCAAACCCTCAGGGTGAGGATTCAAATTAAACAATACCGTATCTAGTCCATCTTGATTCAGTTTGGCTACTTTATCTTCAGAAGTAGCACTCCCTTGTACCTGATAGCCTTTAGCTAGAAGTTTTTCAGCTAATGGCTTTCCAAGCCACCCAAATCCTATAATTGAAATTTTCATGTAACTCAAATGTTAAAAACAAAAAACCCTCAAAAGAGGGTTTAAAATTTATTTATCCTTTTTTGGCATAGTCCCTAGGATGTAGTCCCACAATGGAGAGCTCACCCCAAATGCCACATCTGGGTCTTTGTAATGATGCACTGCATGATTAACCCATAGTACCTTTAGAAAATTCTTGGGCGGCTGATAGGCATGTACAATGTAATGTACGCCTAGGTAGGCTGCATATCCAAACAAAAACCCAGGTAAAAAGTAAAGCGCATAGCTACCCATCACTAAGGTAAACACTAAGTAAAAAATCAAAGCATAGAACGCGCTTACAAATGGCGGCATCGCTAATCTATCCTTATCTTTTGGATAATCGTGATGAACACCATGCACGGTGTATTGGAGCTTGTCTTTTGTAGGAGTATCTGGCTCCATGTGGAAAAAATGCTTATGCATCATATATTCCACAAAAGTAAATGCCAAAAACCCTAACAATAATACTGGAATCCCAATCGAAAGTCCTATTTCAGTAGTAGTGTAAGCATAATAGAATGACACAGAACTGATGGTCAGGAACATAATAATTGGTATGCTAATATGCGTTCTGGATATTTTTTCCAAAACTGGGTTTTTAAACATGGTGGCAGAGCCGTTATTATCGGGTCTGTCCAACCTGCCGATTTTTTTTAAAGTAACGCTCATTTCTATATGGTTTAGTCTCAATATACGAAGAAATAATAACTTGACTAGATAGTCAATAGTTTACAAATTCGGTGCAAATCTAAGCCGGATGGTTTTAATTACGAATGTATTTGTAAATAGTTGAGAAAAATTAAAACTAGATTTTCTCAAAATAAAACTTCGTCGACTCTATGGTTTCGCGATAGTAAGATTCATATAGAGGCAGGATATTGGTGACGTCAAATTCCTTAGCTCTTTTCAAAGCTCTCTCCTTAAAACCTGGTAGATTTTCATCTTTAAGGATCTCAAGGGCTTTCGTTGTCATGGTTGTAATATCTCCTACATTACACACAAAACCCGTTTGCCCATCTATATTTAATTCTGGGATTCCCCCTGCATTAGAGGTCAAAATAGGCACTTCACAGGCCATAGCTTCTAAGGCTGCCAATCCAAAGCTCTCTTTTTCTGAAGGCATCATAAAAAGGTCTGCAACAGATAGAACTTCCTCAACAGCCTCAAGTTTTCCTAAAAATCTGATATCATCACATGTACCTAAGTCTCTACACAATCTTTCCATCTTATCTCGCTCAGGCCCATCCCCTACCAAAAGTAATTTTGCAGGAATTTGCTTTCTCACTTCATAGAAGACCCTAATCACGTCTTCCACCCTTTTGACTTTTCTGAAGTTCGAAGTATGGACTATCAACTTTTCTCCATGCGGACAAATTGCCAATTTGAAATGTTCCTTTTTCTGTTTTTTAAAACGCTCTAAGTCTATGAAATTTGGGATTACTCTAATATCTCTCTTAATCTCAAAATGCTCAACAGTAGCTTTTCTCAGGTCTTCGGAAACAGCGGTCACACCATCTGATTGGTTGATACTAAAGGTAACTACAGGCTCATAGCTAGGATCTTTACCTACCAAAGTAATGTCTGTTCCATGCAAAGTGGTCACAACAGGGATATAAATACCTCGCTCTTTCAAGATTTGCTTGGCCATATAGGCAGCGGAAGCATGCGGAATGGCATAATGAACATGCAAGAGGTCTAGTTGCTCGTATTTCACTACGTTGACCATCTTACTTGCTAGTGCCAGTTCATAAGGAGCATGCTCAAACAAGGGGTAGCTTTTGATATCAACTTCGTGATAGAATAAGTTTTCGCTAAAAAAATCAAGACGAGTAGGCTGTCTATATGTGATAAAGTGAATTTGATGGCCCTCTTTTGCAAGGGCTTTTCCTAACTCAGTCGCGACTACTCCACTACCTCCAAAGGTAGGGTAACAGACTATACCTATTTTCATCAGTTTAAATTTGTTTTTCATTGGTAATCCCAACGTACCGGGACACAAGGTATGAAATCTTCATTTGTAGAAATCAATAGCCACTAAACATCATAACTACTGTTAATTGTTCAAATAAATGAATTTTATTCAGCTCTTTTGACTGATGACTTTTCTGATTTGCCCATGGACCTGTAGATAATATCATGAATCTCAGTACGAACGCCATCCTTCAAAAGCGTATTGTTGTTGGCATCAGGGTGAACTCTATTGGATAAAAACACATAAATCAAGTCATTGTCAGGATCAGCCCAAACACATGTCCCTGTGAAGCCAGTATGACCGAAAGTGCCTTTGGGAGCTAATGCACCCGCACTTCCTCCTTTACCTCTTTCTGGTTCTGGCTTGTCCCAGCCCCAGCCTCTTCTACTTTGGCTTGACTGTCTTTTGGTAAACTCTTTGATTGTCTTTTCATCCAAAAGGTGAACATCTCCATAATGACCACCATTGAGCATCAGCTGCATCATGACTGCAAGGTCATTGGCCGTACCAAATAAGCCCGCATGTCCCGCGACACCTCCATACATGGCTGCTCCCGGATCGTGCACATAGCCGTGAACCAATCTTTTTCTAAAAGTTATATCATCTTCAGTAGGCGCAATCCTATTCAAATCCATTTTCTTGGATGGATTGAAGGTCAAAGTATTAAGCCCTAAAGGTGTATAAAATATCTGCTCCATAAATTCATCCAATGGCTGATTGACAACACGCTCTACCACAGCTTGCATCAAATACATGGTCAAGTCTGAGTAAAGATAGCTGTGTTTCCTTCTATTTGGGTCAGGTTTCCTGAGGTCTGACTTGATAGTCCAATGCCAAATACTGTCTTTTAGACTTTGTGAAGCATACATCTCATTGGCTACTGGTACCGTAAAATCACCAATTGGAGAAGAGCTGTAGAACTCTGATTTCCAAGAACCTGCTTGTACTGTTTTTGCATAATAAGGGATAAAGGCAGGTAAACCGGCTTCGTGAGCCATGATATCACTCAAAATTAGATTGCCCTTGTTCGTATTTTTCAGTTCAGGTAGATACCTTGAAATAGGTTGGTTCATATCAATGATATCTCTGCTCGCTAAGAACATCACAGCTTGGGTAGTGGATAGCACTTTGGTAATAGAGGCCAAATCGTAAACCGTCTGTACCGTCACCGGCTTTTTCTTACTATAATCATAGTGACCATAAGCTTTTTCAAAAACCACTTGGCCGTTTTTAGCAATCAAGACCACAGCTCCAGGAGTAGCTTTTTTACGAATACTAATCTCCATCACTTGGTCTATTTCGCTTAGGATCTCACTATCTAAACCCTGACTTTCTGGAATACTATAAGATAATCTCCCCAAGCCAGGTAGATAACCACCACTTCCTACTGTAATGATCTCACTAATAGAGACAGGCATCATTCCTTGTGCATCCCTGCCTCCAAAAATGATTTCAGGCACCAAGTTCTGCGTGTATTCATTATTCTCAAAAGCTAAAATATTGTGTGGTAGACCATTCAAATATTTTGCGGCATAAGCATTCCCAAAAACGGTAACAATTACAGACTTTTCTTTGCTAAGTTCCTTTATAAAATTGATATCAGACTGATTGATCCCAAAAGAACGACTTGGGCTATTTGTTAATCCCATCAAACCCACGATGATCGTATTGTATGGTTCAAGTTGCTTTTTGAGATTGGCATGCGAGGTCCCATTGGCTCCTTTGTCCAGCTTGAAATGATCCGCTTTGATATACTTATCCACTTTATCTTTGAAAATTTTCCCATCATCGCCTATCGTAATGGTGGCGATATCAAGCAAATCAAGGTTTCTCAATGGTAAGAAGTTATTCTTATTGGATGTAACTGTGATCGAATTTGCATGCAAACGTTCTACCAGTAGCTCAGTTTCTTTGGTATTCAAGCGCTCAACAAGCCCTTTGGTATTGATCGAAGGAGTCTTGTCAAGTCCAGCCCAGTACTTTGCCTTGAGTACTTTGGTCACCCTATCATCTACTTCTTGTCTGGATAGCTTCCCTTCTTCCACTGCTTGCAAAATCATCTGCTTAGCCTTAGGTACATCTTGGGAATAGAGTAAAATATCATTACCTGCAAGTAGCGCTAATAGATCCACCTCCCCAGGCTTATAATAGTTACTCACTCCCTTCATATTCAATGCATCGGTAAAAATAAGCCCACTGAAATTCATTTGATTTTGTAAAAGGTCTGTGACCACATATTTTGAAAGTGTTGTGGCTTTATTTTTTTCAGCATCCAAGCTTGGGATATGAAGATGGGCAACCATCACAGACATCAAATCCTCGTCAATCAACTCTCTGTATGGATATAAATCAATATCCTTGATACGATTTTCAGAATGCCTGATGACTGGTAATGAATAATGCGAATCAGATTCTGTATCTCCATGGCCAGGGAAATGCTTGGCATTTGCAAGAACTCCATTGTCCTGTAAACCCTTCATATAGGCTTTGGATTTCTTCGCAACCAATCTCTTTTCTTCTCCAAAGGCCCTAAATCCAATAACAGGATTCTCAGGATTAGAATTTACATCCACTACAGGAGCAAAATTGATATGCATCCCCAATTCTTTAAACTGACGAGCAATCTCTTTTCCCATATCGTAAATCAACCTCTCGTCTGGCAATGCACCCAGGGTCATAGCCTTAGGAAAAGTTAGGACAGAATCTAGTCTCATATTGACCCCCCACTCAGCATCCATGGCTATAAAGAGTGGTGTCTTGGAAATCGACTGATAGTAATTAGTCAAATTTGCCTGTCTTACTGGACCTCCCTGAAAAAATATTAAGCCCCCAAGGTTCTCCTCTTTGATCAATTTGGCAATCTCTTGCTTGTGTTGCTCGCCCTTGTTGGAATAAGCAGCTACCATAAAAAGCTGACCTAGACGCTCCTCAAAAGTCTGGGAGTTGAATACTGAATCTACCCATTCCATCTGCTTACGGTAGTCCTTCGCAGCTAATGGATCTCTCTTCTTTCGCGCTACGATTAGGGTTGAGTCTGTATCATTTATAGCAATACCCGTTTCGGAGGAGTCAGCCAATACTGCCAAAGGCAGCTCCAAACTCCGTGCAGCATCGGTATGAAATATCACCACCAAGCCTAAAAGTGCGCTCCAAACTTTTATTCGCATGCTTATGTTTAATTTTTATTGCTTAATATTTAAAATAACTTTGTATGAATATACAATGTATTCATCAAACATACCTCAACTTCATCATTAGAAATATCCAATTTTGATAGAAGGTGATATATATTGAATACAACGTAATAAAGTACAAAAGAATCTAAACTGAGTATGAAATTTCCATCGATCTTCAAAACGGCAAGACCCATGAGCTTTGACATCAAGCCAAGGTATTATGATCCTGTCAAAGAAGAAATAGACCAAAGAACACAAAGGATCAAGAGACAGCTACAGGCTGACGGTAAGCTCAAATCTGATGAGGAAATTACTGATGCTTTCAGAAGTGACTATGGATCCCCTATCAGAGGAGCTTTTGCTCAGGGTGGGCCAATCAAAGGAAGGCAGAGTTCTATTGTAACTTCAGCAGGAATGCTTCGCCTTTTTATCTTTATGCTCTTGATTGGAGGCATGATGGGCTACATTTACTTCGGATCGATTGTCCTATACATTGTTCTCTATCTCTCAATTGGCGGAGGCTTGGCAGGCCTCTTTTTCAGACTGAAAGCAAGTAGGAGGAAATGAACAATATCATTCAACTCCTTCCTGACGCCATTGCCAATCAGATCGCAGCCGGTGAGGTGGTACAAAGACCAGCTTCTGCACTCAAAGAAATGCTCGAAAATGCAGTAGACGCAGAGGCCAAACAAATCCAAGTCATTGTCAAAGATGCAGGGAAAGCCTTGATGCAAGTCATCGATGATGGAAAAGGTATGAGCCTGACCGATGCTAGGATGTGCTTTGAAAGACATGCAACCTCAAAAATCAGAACTTCTGAAGATCTTTTTGCCATTAGAACATTTGGTTTCAGAGGTGAGGCCATGGCATCTATCGCTGCAGTAGCGCAGGTTGAAATGAAAACTCGTCAACAAGGGGAAGAATTAGGCACTTTGATTCAAATTGAGGGGTCTGAATTCAAAAAACAAGAACCAATCTCTTGTCCAGAAGGTACATCTATCGCGGTCAAAAATCTTTTTTTCAATGTCCCTGCGAGAAGAAACTTCCTCAAATCCAATCCAGTGGAGATGAAACACTTGGTAGAAGAGTTTCAAAGAGTAGCATTATCCTATCCAGAAATTGGGTTCACCTTCCATCAAAACGACATGGAGCTATTCAACCTTACTCCAGGAAAACTCAGTCAACGCATCGTAGGGATCTTTGGAAAAAACCATCAAACTCAACTTGTCAGCTGCAAAGAAGATACACCACATTTGAATGTAAAAGGCTATATAGGTAAACCAGAAAATGCCAAAAAAACACGCGGTGAACAATATTTCTTTGTCAACAATAGATACATTAAAAGCAACTACCTACATCATGCCGTAGCCAATGCTTTCGAAGGGCTGATGCCTGCTGATATGCATCCCTTTTATGTTTTGTTCTTAGAAATCGATCCATCGCATATCGATATCAATGTGCATCCTACCAAAACAGAAATCAAGTTTGACGACGAAAGAACAGTCTATGCTGTAATTCGCTCTGCGGTAAAACAAGCTTTGGGAGCGCACAATGTCGTCCCCACCTTGGATTTCAACATGGATGTAAATTTTGCTGAAAACTGGGGCAAAGACGAAAATCGCAAAGCCGCCGTGGGTTTAGAAAATAGCTATAAACCTGACGAGCCTTACAAAGATAATGCTTACAAAAGCTTTCAGACCCCAACCTTCAAAAGGCAGGATGTATCAGGTTGGGAGAAGCTTTTTGAGGGGGCAGAACAAAACAAAAACTGGGAAAGAAAAACTCCTGAAAGAGAGGAAGAAAGAGATTTTCTAACATTTTCATCAAAAGCAAATGAAGATGACTTGAAGGAAAGTATTTTTCCGAAAGATCAAGAAAATACAGGAGCAACTTTCCAAGTGGAGCAGAGTTATATCATTGCTCAGATGTCATCCGGACTTTTGATATTGGATCAGCAAGCATCCCATGAAAGAATTCTCTATGAAAGGTACAGCAGGCAACTCAATAACAATGCAGGGGTATCTCAGCAGTGCTTGTTCCCACAGCATATCCAATTGAGCCCAGCTGATTTTGCATTGGTCTTAGATATCAAAGAGGAACTTCATAGCTTAGGCTTCGTAATAGATGTATTTGGAAAAGAGACCATCCTGATCCAAGGAACACCAGCAGATGTACAGATGACCAACGAGAAAATCCTTTTTGAAGGATTATTGGAGCAGTTCAAGCATTTCAAATCTGAATTATCCTTGGACAATAGGGAAAACCTAGCGCGGTCACTTGCCAAAAGATCATCCATCAAAAAAGGGAAAAAGCTAGATCCCTCAGAAATGGAAACCTTGGTTGGTCAATTATTTGCCTGCCAAAATCCAAATTATGGGCTTGCTGGGAACAAAACCTTCGTCAAACTAGATTTAAATAAAATACACGCTTTTTTCAATAGATAAGCTCATGTTCAGAAACCTCACACCAGTAGTCAAGAACCTTCTGCTAATCAATATCGCCATGTTTGTTGTGGCTAGTTATTTCATGCCGCAGCTAGAAAGGATGTTTGCGCTATACTATGTCCAAAGCCCTAGGTTCATGCCTACCCAGTTTTTGACTTACATGTTCATGCATGCCAACTTCTGGCATTTGTTCAGCAATATGTTTGGTCTATTCATTTTTGGACCATTACTGGAGCAATTTCTAGGACCAAAAAAACTTCTCACGCTCTGGATGGTATGTGGTGTAGGTAGTGGTTTACTTTACTCTGGATACAATGCTTACAGAATTGGGCAGTTAGACAATCAAATTGAAGCATTCTACGCTAACCCAAGTCCTGAAAGATTCAATGATTTTGTCAAAGATAACCGACATTTATTCAAGTCAGGAGTTTATGACTTCATCGATGATTACACCAAAAACCCAGAGAGTAAAACTATGATTCAAAGGGCTAAGGAAAATTACATGGGAATCAGAGACATTCAGATCAATATTCCTATGGTAGGAGCATCTGGTGCATTATTTGGGATCCTGATTGCTTTTGCGATGTTTTTCCCAAACACTGAATTACTCTTGTTATTTCCTCCTATGCCTGTGAAAGCGAAGTATTTGGTGTTATTTTATGGTCTATACACAGTGTATAATATCATCAATAACAGTCCGACTGATAATGTGGCACATTTCGCGCATTTGAGCGGATTGATAATAGGGGTAGGTTTAGTATATTATTGGAAGAAAAACAGAAATAACTTTTACTAAAAGAAAAGGCTATGTACGGAGGATTTTGGGATAATTTGAGGAATGCGTTTCGACACAGCAATAACAGCCTGTATAAGTTGATTGCCATCAATCTCTTGGTGTTTGTGTCTGTGCTGGTAGTCAGGATCGTTCTGAGCTTCTCTGGTGCAGGTGCGCTTTATAAGACACTGTTGGGGTATTTGATGATGCCTGCTGATCTTGGACAATTTATATTCCAGCCTTGGTCTATTTTGACATACATGTTCCTTCACGAGGGCATATTTCACATTCTTTTCAATATGCTATTTCTATTTTGGTTTGGCATGTTGGTCAATGAATACTTGGGAAGTAGAAAGCTTGCTAATATTTATATTTTAGGAGGACTTGCAGGGGCTGCTTTATACGTATTGATGTATAACATTTCACCTATGTTCACAGAAGTACTACCAGCAGCTAAAATGCTAGGTGCTAGTGCGGGAGTATATGCCATCGTTGTGGCAGCAGCCACCTTGGCTCCTAATACCACTTTTCGCTTAATCCTTATAGGACCAGTAAAAATCAAATACATCGCTATATTCTATGTGTTCATTGCTTTTGCAAATTCAGCTGGAAGCAATGCCGGAGGTGAGCTGGCACATTTAGGAGGCGCTGCGATGGGTTTTTGGTATATTCTGCAACTCAAAAAAGGGAATGACTGGGGTAGGCCTATTCAAGCAGTAGGTCAATTTTTTGAAGGACTGCTTTCAAATAGGAGTAAAATCAAAGTTACTTACAAGAAAAAAACTTACTCTAGCCAAGAAACAAAAAGCAGCAGAACAAATCGCTCTACTGCTTCTTTCTCAAATTCTTCCGAGACTACACAAGAAGAAATTGATATGATTTTGGATAAAATTGCCGAAAAAGGCTACGAAGCCCTTAGTAAAGACGAAAAGAGAAAACTTTTCGAATTCAGTAAGAAATAATTCAGTTCAGATTTAAAACTGCCCCTACCCTCAATACTGGCCATCTGGTATTCTGGCTCTGCATTTTCACTTCGGTGATAAAACCGAATTTCTCTGTAGCAGCAAGATAAGCTCCAACACCAAGGTTTCCTCCTGGTCTCGTCTGTAATAATCCTGGATCTCCTTGTTGCGTATTGATCCAGTAATTACTGTATCCTGCGAGTACATATACTTGAGATACCCCTTCAGTCAAATAATACTTCAAATCCGCATTCAGATTAAAGGAGTTTCCGATATCTGGAAACCACACTGTGAATGTCGGAGCCAAAGAAAGTCTATCTGCAAAAAAATACTCTACGCCTATGAAAGTCCCTAGGTCTTTGATGGTAAGACGATAATCACCACCTGCCATCAATCGAGCTTCCCCATGTTGTTGTGCAAAAACTCCAGCAGTCAAAAAACTTAGAAATAGAATCAATATTATTTTTTTCATCCCCATATAATTAAGAATCATTGATAAAACCTGATTTCAGGGTAGAAATTAAGTGGCTTTACCAAGGATTCAAAGGTAATGTAGGATTTCATTCTAATATTTTCTCAAATCTGGCCAAGCGGCCCTGAGCATCCATGCCTTCGATGACAATTAGATGTTTTTTAGCGATATCAGTATTGTAATACTTAATCTTCGCTTTTCCTGATTCATCAATTTTCAAATTTGGATTCCAATAGATGGTACTTCTCTTATCAGGGATTGCGTTTTCAGCTGTCTTTGTCTCGTAATTTGGCTGATAGAATTCCCGAGCAGCTGAGTAGCCAGAAATATTAGATACTAGGCTTCCAGTTGATTCACCAACATACCTATCCCCTATTTTTGTGTAAACAGCTATTATGCCATTTGAACCTTGTGAACCAAAAATTGCTGTACTTGCAGGATCTTTAAAAACATCAATAGTTGAAACATCTCTAGGATTTACTTGCATTAAAGTAAATGCATCAACTTGAATATTATTTAATAAGTATAATGGTTCTGAACTTGAACTGATTGTTCCCACTCCTCTAATCAACACAGAAGCATTCATTCCTGAAATTGTTACTTGAACACCAGCAACTCTTCCTTGAATCATTTGAAAAATGTTTACAAATCCATCTGAACCAACAATATTTTCTGGTTTTAAAACTGCATCTCCTTCCCCATATATTTTCACTTGACGCATTTTTTCTTCCACTAAAGATTGATCCTTTATTTCAAAAACATCCAATTCCATTTCCAGCTCATCATCAAACATTCGTGTCATTATTCTTCTTGCTGGAAATGATTCTAAAAGTCCTTGCGGTGCTTTAAGCCCTTCTAATGACTTCACTTTGATTTTTTCAAAAAATTTCTTTTCCTCAAAAATCTCAATATCCAAATAATCCTTTAACCTTTCATCTTTCGCAGATACATTTAGACTCTTACTGTCGAAAAACAAAAGATCAGAGACAATAAATCTGCCATTCTCTCCAAAGTTTGTCTTGATTATTTCTTCACCATTCCCAACCATGAAGGTTACCTCACCTCCCTTAAGGCCTCTTTTCGTACTTCCTTTATCCTTTACTATGCCTTCTAAAGTCAACCCTTGCTCAATAGTTCTATTATTAGGAGGATACTTTGTAGCATTTACATCAGCCCAATCTATTCTTCTCCAGCCGTTGGTCATCATCACTAAGTCCAAGGCTAATAAAGTATCTTCTTCTCTATCTTTAAAATAATATTGAGGCTTATAAATTGCTCCTTTTAAGTCTGAATTCAACAAAAGCTCACTTACGATCCCTTTAGTTGAAAGTGTTTCAATAGGTACTTGATCCATGTCAACTATACTTACCGAAAACCTTCCCCCCGAAAATATTTCCTGAACCTTTGTAGTAATATCTAGAGATGCTTGCGAACGAGGGCTGTAACTACTGGTCGCAGACACATCAATATTAATCAGCAAGGATTCATCATAATGAAAAAACAACCGCTCTAAAAGTGGCTTACCTTCAGAAGACAATACAGTAACATGATTTATACCTGGTAGTATATTAGCCTTCGGAAGCCTAACTCCCCATATCCCATTATTGAGGCCTCCAGCTATCATATAGTTAATCATCCCTCTTGTATGACTTACTAGAACCATATCCTCCCCTAACTCATTCCCTTGAATAAAAACAGTAATATAAGCAAGCTCAGGGTTATTGATCACCTGCATTACAAGCCCTTTTGATTCAATTTTTGGTAAAGCTACTTCTCTAACTTCATTTGAATGAAGCTCTTTTAACTTCACTTTATAAGAAGTCCCGTATTCAGGCTTAAGCTCAAACTTACCCATGCCTCCAAAAAATGTACTAAATTTAATTTCCTGACTTTCATCTAGAAGTTCCCCTTCAAAATCAACAGGGCTTCCATCTGGAAATAAACCTTTGAATGCAACTTGACTTTTATAACCAGACACTAAATGTCCTCCCTCCGGCAAGAACTGAACATCTGCTAATAAAAAAGAATATGGAATTTTCTGACTCTTTTTCACTTTATAACTATCATTTTCCAAATAGCTCAACTCAATGAATTGATTTGAAAAAGGTTTCAATGGAAAATTAAAAGATAGGGAAGCCTGTCCTAGAGCATTCAGTTCTATACTTCTCTCTGCAAACTCCTCTCCATCCCCTATCGCCTTGAGAGTTATTTGCTTATTTGACAATGCTCTCCCTTGGGCATCAATCACGTCTACATTAATATTGTACCTAACCTGATCTCCTACTACTTCTCTGCCTTCAAAATCTACTCGAGGAAAAAACACCATATTCTGTGCATCAAATACCTCTATGGCTGAACTGTAAAAATATTCAGCTCCAAAATTTTCCATCCAAGCAGTGTAGGCCTTGATTTGAAATACTCCCTCTTTTCCAAAATCTGGCAACTTGAAGTCTCCATTTCCAAATCCTTCTTCAATTAGTACTTTCTTTTGAATGACTAATTCCCCATTACTATCAAACAAGTCGACATATAAGGTTTTACTAAGCGGGCTGGGAACTTGAGTTCCTCCAGCTGTCAAGTATGCACTAAACCAAATATCCTCTCCAAATGTATAAACACTTTTGTCCAAGTGAAGGTGAACCTTTTCCGTAGGGAACTCAGCTTGAAGGTTGGTAAAGTATTCTAAAATTTTTTTTGTCAATGGCTCATTTTGTTGAAATGACAGGAAAACAAAACCAGTAATAAAAATCAGAAGCGGTGTACTTCTTTTGTAAAAAGATCTCATAACATTGATTATTTAATTAGTTTTTAAATATAAGAGAAAAATGAACTGCCAACCAAATCCTTTTAAACTTGATTAAGAATTATTCAGGAGTTTTTAACAAAATCATACTTTTACAAACGGAATACTGGTAATGTTGTTCTACCCAAACTCTGATATTCCCATATTAACCAATCACTCCCCAAGCTCACCAACTTCATTCTTATTGGCCAACTGCCCACAGGCTGCATCTATGTCCTGACCTCTAGATTTCCTAACTTTTGCAATGATCCCTTGGCCCTCCAATATCCTGATATACATTTCTACAGCTTCTTGAGAGGCTTGCCTAAATTCTCCTTCATCTATAGGATTGTATTGAATGATATTGACTTTCGAAGGAATAAGCTTACAAAATTTGGCCAATGCCTTTGCGTGTGCTTCATCATCATTGATCCCATCCCATATGACATATTCATAAGTAACTTTCCTTTTGGTCTTCTGATACCAATATTTGAGCGACTCAGCGAGGTCTTCTAGTGGGTTGACATCATTTATCGGCATCAAGCGACTTCTTGTTTCATTAATCGCTGAATGTAAAGAAATGGCCAAATTGAACTTCACTTCATCATCTGCCATTTTTTTGATCATCTTGGGAATCCCTACAGTGGAAAGCGTAATCCTCCTAGGCGCCATTCCAAGTCCCTCTGGAGAAGTGATTTTATCAATCGCCTCTATCACATTATTGTAATTCAACAAAGGCTCACCCATACCCATAAACACTATATTGGTCAATGGCCTGCTAAAGTATGTCTCAGCTTCATCTTTGATCGCCACCACCTGATCGTAAATTTCGTCAGGGTTAAGATTACGCATGCGCTTTAACCTGGCTGTTGCACAGAAATTACAATCCAGACTACATCCTACTTGAGAAGACACACAAGCTGTTATTCTTTTGGAGGTAGGTATCAATACGGATTCGACTATCTTATTGTCATATAATTTGACTGCATTCTTGATGGTGCCATCAGAAGAATGCTGCATTAAGTCTACTAAAATATGATTGATGGTGAAATTAGCTTTTAACATCTCCCTAGTCTCCTTGGAAATATTACTCATGTCATCAAAATTCTTCAAGGACTTATTCCAAAGCCAATCATAAACCTGCTTGGCTCGAAATTTCTTGTCCCCTTGATTGACAAAAAACTCTTCTAACTGTTCCAGTGAAAACTTTCTGATATCTTTTTTTAAGCTACTCTCCATTTTGCAAAGTTAATCAAAATCAAAGAGCTTTGACTAATTCGAAATTTGGATAGCGTTACCAAATGATTTTTTTAACTTGAGGTGATAAATCTAATCCATGATCAATAAAATACTTCTTGAAATTCTGTATCGCTTTAAGCTAACTTTTTCGAAAATCAAACTGAAATTCGGGATTAAAACAGGTTTTGTAAAATCCCTTATGATCGCTCCATACAAAGGGTTTGGCAGTAGAGAAAAAGTCTATTTGATAGGAAGGGTGCTAAAAGATCGCGGCATAGGGCTTTCTGAGATAAGTGATAGCCGATGGAAGAATTTCTCAAAGATGTACAAGCGTTTTATGTCCTGGGAAATCCCAAATGTAAAAGTGAAGGCAACTATTAACGGAGATTCTTGGATAGCTGAAACAGATGACGAAGGCTATTTCGAGTTTTTCATCAATCCCAAGCAGCCCCTTCAAAATACCACACCTTGGGTTAGTTTGGAATTAGAACTTATTGATCAAATAGTACCCAACCAAGGTAAAGTAAATACTAAAGCTAGGGTGATTATCCCTACAAAGGATGTGGAATATGGCATCATCTCTGATATTGACGATACGATTGTCCCTACTGGTGCTACTAGAATCTGGGAAATGCTCAAGACGACTTTTCTTGGTAATGCTCACAGAAGAATTCCTTTCCCTGGTGTAGCTGCATTTTATCAGGCTTTAGAAAAGGGAACCGATGGAAAAGAAAACAACCCTTTATTTTATGTCTCGAGCAGTCCTTGGAACTTATATGATTTTCTGACTGAAATGATGTCTGTGCACGGCATTCCTTTGGGACCATTAATGCTACGAGACTTAGGGTTATCCAGAGAGCAACTCATCGCTGGGAGTCATTTTGATCATAAGCTTTCCCAAGTAGAAAAAATTTTTGAACTGGTTCCTGACATACCTTTTATCTTGATAGGAGATTCTGGCCAATATGATCCTGAAATCTACCTCCAAGTGATCAAAGACTATCCTGGAAGGGTGAAGATGATCTATATCCGTCATGTTTCCGAAAAAAGAAAAGAAACTGTATTGCACGTCAAAAATAAAATGAAATCACTAGGCGTAGATATGCTGCTCATCGAAGATACCTTAAAAGCAGCCGAGGATGCGCTTTCAAAAGGTTGGATTAGAGAGGATGATATACAAGATATCATCAATGAAAAAATTCAGGATGGTCTCAATAACTCCTAAAACCAATCTCCCCTTGCTTAACAAACCAATATTGTGTCCAATCAAATGCCCAATTTGAAATCGAAGCTGAACCCTTAGTTGTCATTTTCGAAGCTTCAAACATTTTTACCGCAGATTCATTCAAATCCCAAGTCAAGGGAACCCCCGAAGACATGACTTCTGGCGCTAAGCCTGATTGTTCCAAAAAATAAACTTCATTTTGACCTACTACCTGAATTTCTCCTTCTGAACCTATCAATAGAGCTGTTCTTTCATCCACTGCTATTCCTCTAATTGGTAATTCAGACTGAGAACTGAGTCTTGCGATAAAAGCGAAAAGACGTCCTTCTCTATTCCGTTGTGAAAAATGCTGATCTGTAATCACCCCTTGCAGCATTGGATGATTGATCAAAGTAGATTTTCTAACTGTCAGCCTTTCATCAAATGGATTGGCTAGTGCTTCTGTACTAATGATACTGCCATTCTCACCTGTGTAGACATACTCACCCATAATCGCACAACCTGCACTTGTGCCTCCTATTGGGATTTGCTTTTCATGAATCAAGTAATGTAACGCTTCCTCAACCTTAGTTCCTTCCCAAAGCCTCAGATAATTGGATTGATCTCCTCCAGCTATAAAAACAGCTTCTGCATTTCTTAACGTCTCAATTACTTTTGGGTCATTGGCAGCCTCCGGCGTATTGATTCTAAGCGTTTCCACAGAATTAGCATTCCCAAGCCCAAGAATATAATTATTGTAAGCATCAGCTCCTGTCACACGAATAACAACAAAATCCCCTCCTCCTGACTTTTCTATCATCCACTTGAATGCTTGATCCACATCGGTACTTCCCCCCATCAAAACCACTCCCGTGGATGATGAGGTCTGAATATCCTCAGAACTCCCAACTCTACCCAAAGAAAAGGGATTGCCATCTTGATTCGGGGGAATTGGAGATGAAATCTCATCTCCTCCACAAGCAAGCATCATGGAAAACACTAAGGGTAGTATTGTCATAAGGCTTTTATTAAAGCAATTCACTTTATTGAAAATTGAGATAGACAGTAATGCTTTTTCTTCTAATTGATTGAATCGCATCCCTAAATGCTGGATCTGTGGCTTCAGGTCTATACATATCCAATAGTCCATGAGAAAATCTTACCTCTGGCGAAAACTTGAAATACTTGAAGTACATATCAAATCCAATCCCCAAATCCACAGTAAAATCTCGACCCAAGGTACCAATACCCTCTATGTCTGCTTCTTCTTGGTCTTTGGTACGAAACATTGCTGATCCTCCTGCTGTGAAAAACATGCGAGAATTGTTGAACCTCTGCGCTTTATATTTAAAATGGAGCGGAAACTCCACCATAGTCGCCTCATTGATTGTAGTCCTCGTAGTAAAAAAATTATTTTCATCAATAGTATTGGCATCGGGATTACTTACAAAGGTATTGATATCTGTCCTAAATTCGTAGAAACCAACTTTTGGCGTTAGAATTAAATTCAATTGATCATGTAGTCTGAAAGTAGCCAAAAAACCTAATGAAAAACCTGGAGTGTAGATCGGCATAATACTCTGAATATTAGCTAGCGCAGGATCAGTTATGAAAGCATCTGTATACTTCAGCCTCCAATAATTGGTATGAGATGCTAGAAAAAAGCCATAGGAAATAAGTTTATCATCTTGACCAGACTGACTAATCTCTTTGAATCGGGCCTGTGCTGTCACAGACCCGATTGAAAGGATCAATAAAAAATTGAAAACAATTATTTTTCTCCAATATAAATTGAGCTGATACCGAATGTCAGTGGTTTGCATTTTGTGTCTTTAAAGCCAACTTTTTCCAAAACTTTCAGAAAGTCGTTTCCATCTGGAAATGCCTGAACAGACTCAGGCAAATAGGTGTAAGCGGAGTTATCCTTGGAAACGAGTTTCCCTATTTGAGGTAAAATATATTTGAAATAAAAGTTATATCCTTGTTTCATCGGGAATTTTTTTGGCTTGGAGAATTCAACGATGACTGTTTTCCCTCCAGGTCTCAGCACTCTGTACATATCAGCGAGTCCTTTTTCCAGATTTTCAAAGTTTCTAACTCCAAAGGAAACGATGACCGCATCGAATTTATTATCCTCAAAAAGTAGCTTCTCAGAATCTCCCATTTGCATATCAATGATGTGATCTAGCTTTCGCTTTTTCATCTTCTTCTTACCCTCTTCTAGCATACCAGCTGAGATATCTACCCCAATGATCTTATCAGGATTCAAGGCTAAGGCTTCGATAGCGAAGTCACCAGTGCCAGTTGCAATATCCAAAATCAATTTAGGCTGATCTGCTTTGAGCATTTTGATCGCCTTTTTTCTCCAGATGATGTCAATCCCTAAACTGAGCAGATGATTCAAAAAATCATATTTCTTACTTATGTTATTAAACATCTCCGCAACTTGCTCCTTTTTCCCCGCGTCTTTCTCTTTGTATGGTACTACTGACATGAATTCCTGTTCTAATGATTTGCAATATTACTAAGTAAACCCGAGCAATGGAAAAATGTTAAGAATTTATAGCTTCTGAAGAGTCTCAATGACCGGTATTTTCTTTGCATCGCAGGTATTAAGCTAGTCAAGATCGAATATTTCTTTGGAAAGGCTTAACTTTGTCAAAAATTAAGATCATGATCAAAAAAGCAACCTTTTTAATCAGTAATACAGATTACAAAAAATGCCCAAATCCTGATAAACCAGAATTTGCTTTCATCGGACGCTCCAATGTCGGCAAAAGCTCTTTGATCAATATGCTAGCTAATAATAAAAATCTAGCAAAGACTTCTGGAAGGCCAGGAAAAACCCAACTGATCAATCACTTTTTGATTGATGAAAAATGGTATATGGTCGATCTACCAGGCTATGGCTTTGCCAAGGTGAGCAAAAACATCAAGTCTGATTGGGAAAATATGATCCGTGCTTACCTGTCAAATCGTGAAAATCTTGTCGCCCTTTTTGTATTGATTGATAGCAGATTAGACCCTCAAAAAATCGATTTAGAATTCATCACTTGGTGTGGAGAAAACGGGATACCTATAGTTTTGGTATTTACAAAAGCAGATAAACAGTCTCTGCCAAAAACACAATCAGTTGTAGCCAAGTTTATAAAAGCGTCCAAAACCATCTTTGAAGAAGCCCCGCTTTACTTCATTACATCAGCAGAAAATGCTAAAGGAAAGGAAGAGTTAACTGGCTTTATCGAAGAACAGGTTGACGAATTTTATCAGGAAAAAAACTAGCCCTTGGGCTTTTAATGTGAAAGTCTATATTTGCATGCTCATTTAGAAAACGAAATCATGAAATTTAACGAAATAGCTACCGTATCAGGCAAACCAGGACTTTACAAAATCTTGAAACCAACAAGAAGTGGGGTGATTTTGGAGTCTATGGATGAAAAAAAAGGTAAACTTGTCGTAGGTGCTAACCAAAGAGTTTCCGTGCTTAGCGAAATCTCTATGTACACCATGACAGAAGAAGGCGCGTCTCCTTTAGAAGATATTATGATCAAGATTGAAGCTGAATTCAAAGGAGACATTGGCTTAGACAGCACTGCTGATGCAGATGAATTGCAAGCTTTCCTGAAGCATGTATTACCTGATTATGATGAAGACAAAGTATATCCATCAGACATCAAAAAACTGGTAAGTTGGTACAAAATTATCAGAGCACATGCTCCAGAAGTATTGGAAGAGCAACCTGAAGAAAATTCAGAAAAAACAGAAGGATAAAATAAATTACCTCAGAAAATATAAAACTCGCAGGACACAAAATTCCTGCGAGTTTTTTTAATTGACAATCTATTCAGCCCTCATATGAACGCCTCTTTCATTCAAGACACTTTTCAATTGATCAAGAAGGATTTCCAAATCGAAACCACTGAGTCTATCGAAGCTGAGGAGGCACTACTCCAATTCCTCAAACCAATTATTCATCACATGCTCAATAGGGATTTTGAGAGGCTTCTCCAAATCTGCTACAGAATAGACCTTGGAGAAAATAGACTCAAGCAAATTCTCCATGAAACCGATCCAGAACTGATGGTGGACGAGCTGTGCATCGCCATCATCAAGAGGCAGAAACAGAAAATCGAGATTCGGAGAAAATATGCACAATGAGCTATTTAGCAGCTACTACATTATCTTTTCCCACAAATGACATCGCTTCCTCCACCATCTTCTTTGAACCTATATACAATGGAGTTCTTTGATGGAGAGAAGTTGGCTGAATATCAAGAATCCTTTGGCTACCATCAGTGGCTGCGGCTCCCGCCTGTTCTGCTATAAAAGCCAAAGCATTGGCTTCATAAAGTAATCTAAGTTTCCCCTCAGGGTTTTTTGCCGTTTCAGGATAGATGTAGATGCCACCTTTTAGCAAATTTCTATGAAAGTCTGCGACCAAACTCCCTATATATCTTGCACTATACTCTCTGCTTTTACAGGTATCTAAATAGGCGTTAAGCCCTTTACTGAAAGTTTTAGACGCACCTTCGTTGACAGAGAAGATTTTCCCATCTTCAGGGGCTTTCATTTCTGGGTGAGAAAGGAAAAATTCACCAAGTGATTGTTCATAGGTAAATCCATTGACACCACATCCAGTGGTATATACGAGCATAGTAGATGACCCATAGAGTACGTATCCAGCAGCGACCTGCTTGCTACCAGGCTGCATGATATCTTCCAGTTGAATCGGGCTACCAACAGGTGTCACCCTTCTGTAAATAGAAAAAATCGTTCCAATGGAAATATTGACATCGATATTGGAGGATCCATCAAGAGGGTCAATCGCAACCACATATTTACCCGAGGAGTTTTGTAAATCAATAACTTCATCATCTTCTTCAGAAACAACAGCACAGACCTCACCTCCTTTGGTCAAAGCCCTGGTAAACCTGATGTTCGCAATCACATCCAGTTTCTGTTGCTCCTCTCCTTGGACGTTGGTTTGACCAAATGCTCCCCCGATATTTGCAAGACCAGCTCTATTGGTTTCGCGATTTACTATCTTTGTAGCAAGGGCAATATCTCTCAAGAGCTGTGACAGCTCCCCAGAAGCAAAAGGGAAATCGTCTTGTTTCTTTTTGATGAATCTGTCTAGGGTTACCCCAACCGAATAGGCCAAGGAAGAATCATTGGGAATATAGGGCTTAATTTTCATATATTAGAAAAGTACAAATTAATAAATTGAACATTTGAAATTACAACTTAAATCCTGATGTCAAAAGCAATTGTTTTCAAATTTGGAGGGGCTTCCGTGAAAGATGCCGAATCTATCAAAAACCTATTCAATATTTTATTCAAACGATTGCAAACACCAATGATTCTGGTGATTTCTGCTATGGGGAAGACTACAAATGCCATAGAAGAAATTTTAAAGACAAAACTCAATCAAGAGGACTATTCTTTGAAATGTGCAATTATAAAAGACCAACACTTGAATGTTTGCGAATCTCTATTTCCAAAAGAGCACGAGATTTTTGAAAAAGTAGCATTTCAATTTGAAATGCTACTAAAAGAATTACATAAGCCCTTAGACAAAGAAAATTATGACGAATTTTATGACCAGGTCATCGTATTTGGTGAGCTTGTATCTACCCTCATTATTCAAGCTTACTTCAGTTATAGAGGGGTATCTTCCACTTGGCTAGACGCGCGAGATCTCATCAGTACCAATTCCGAATTCAGATTTGCTAAAGTAAATTGGACTTCCACCCAAACTAAAATCAATGAAATATTAAAACCGATTGCTGAAAAATCACTGGTCGTAACACAAGGCTTCATTGGTAAAGACACTTTAGGGAAAAGTACAACACTTGGAAGAGAAGGCTCAGATTTCACCGCTTCAATTCTTGCTTATTGCCTAGATGCCTCTGCAGTTACTATTTGGAAAGACGTAGAAGGTGTGCTCAATGCAGATCCAAAAAAATTTAAAAAAACGACCAAATTTGAAGAATTAGACTACCATGAAGCAGCCGAATTGACTTACTATGGAGCCTCTGTGATTCATCCCAAGACCATCAAACCTTTAGCAAACAAAAATATCCCACTTTTTGTAAAATCATTTTTGAGGCCTGATGGCTCAGGGACAAAAATCCATCAGGTAGCCAAAGCAAATACCGTCCCTTGTATCGTACTCAAAGAAGCACAAATATTGGTAACCTTCAAGGTTACGGACTTTACTTTTATCAATGAGCAACATATGCATCTAGTATACTCAGAATTGGAAAAACTCAAACTGAAGGTTAATCTGCTACAGACATCTGCTATAAGCATTTCAATTGTAATCGACGAACAGCTTTTCAAGCTAGAAAAACTTATTCTGAGTTTGAATTCAGCTTTTCAAATCAAATATAATACAGACCTTAATCTGATCACCATCAAAAACCCAACTTCCAAAATGATCAAAAAAATGATGCAGAATAAAGCTGTACTTATGGAGCAAATCACGAGAACTACCTTCCAGATAGTATACAAAACCTTAGGCTAGAATACGATCTACTGTTTTCTCGATTCCTGACAAATAACTCTCCCCAAACAACAAGAGGTGGACTAAGAGTGGGTAGAGATTATATACCTCCACGCGTTGTTCAAATCCACTTTCTAATGGGAATACTTCTTCATAGGCTTCATAGAATCGAGGATCAAACCCTCCAAACATCCTAGAAAAAGCCAAATCTACCTCCCTGTGTCCATAATAGATTGCAGGATCGACGATTAATGGACTACCGAATTGGTCTGGCAACACATTACCTGACCAAAAGTCTCCATGTAAAAGTGCTGGCTTTTCCTTTGGGAAGAAGTTATGCAATCTTGGATATATCTCTCGGAACTTATCTAAAAATTCAGCCCCGACAAGGTTTTCATAATAAGCCTTCCCAATCATTGGCTCCAGCCTTTGGTTGATAAAAAACTCAGACCAGCTTTCATGAGGTTGATTAAATTGCTCTAGAGATGCAATATAGTTGTCACTATCCAGCCCAAACTCTGATTGCGTAGCCATATGCATCTGAGCTAAGCCAAATCCCAATTGTTCCCAGTAGTCTTTATTAGCCGGAGTAGAAGCCACCCAGTCCATCAATAAAAAACAATAATCTTCAAGTTGCCCAAAATGATATACTTTTGGAATGTTAAGCGGGCAAAATTCACTCATCAAGGCTAATCCCTCGGCTTCTTTTTGAAAAATGTCTTTCCTATGATCAAAATTTAACTTTAAAAAGAAATTACCTGCACTGGTAAGGAGCTGTACACCCTGATTAAAATTCCCTGCTGCTATCAACCGAGCCTGATGGACTTTGATATCTTCACCTAAACTTTGAAAAAGTATCTGCTCGTAAATTTGGGTTTGATCAAACATACATCTGATGCTCCTGTTTGAGGAATTGCAGAAAATGACTGATCGATTCATCTAAGATTTCATATACTTCTTCAAACTTCTCCATTCCACCATAATAAGGGTCGGGTACCTCTAGTTCTTCTGCATTAGGCTGAAATTCTCTAATTAGATACACTTGATCATGATTGACACCATATTTGACAATCAAATTTTCAATATTTTTTTTGTTCGCCTTATCCATGGCAAGGATGTAATCAAACTCACGGATATCAACTCTATTGATCTGCCTCCCTCGGTGATTGACAGCTACCCCTCTATCTGAGGCACACTGAAGCGTACGCTCATCAGGCAGCTCTCCAATATGGTAGTCTGATGTACCACAGCTGTCACTTTTAAACTTATCAGTTAATCCATTCTCCTTAAGTTTATGATTGAATATAGCCTCAGCAAGTGGAGAACGACAAATATTACCTAAACAAACAAATAAAACACTAATCATTGAATCAAATATCTGAACTGGGATAATTTAAGCAGGTTACAAGATAAATAATTTTTACTGAGGATTTCAAATGACTATTATATAAAACTTGAAAAAGTAAATAAGAAGCACAAAATATTATTTCACCTTTGATAAGGACATCAGTTGAAGGCTTTGCTCAAATTAATTTTACCAATATTTTTTTACCATAATCTAATTTTAAACAACGATTGCCAAATATTATTTGGTGATTTTTTTGAAAGATTTTCAATGATCAGTACCTTTGTATAACAATTCGCAAATAATAACTATTGTTATTTAGAAATTATTCAATGAACAGGATCGCTGTCAAAGACAAAATCACTAACAAAGGCTTGAAATTCACTCATCAAAGAATGGTCATTCTCAAGGCTCTGGAAGCATCCGTTGCTCATCCCACAGCTGAGCAAGTTTTTGATTTGATTTCCATTGACAATCCATCTATTTCCCTTGGAACTGTATATAAGACGCTTGATAGCTTTGTACATGCTGGAATATTAAGAAAATTCATTGATCAAAAAGGCGTCATGCGCTTCGATGCAATATTAGAAGCACATAGCCACCTTTATTGTAAGGATACGCATGAAATTAGAGATTATAGAAATGAAGCCTTTGAGCAATTGTTAAAGGATTTCATTTCTAAAAACAACTTTGAAGATTTTGAGATTGATGAAATCTCTGTGGTGTTCAAAGGCTTCAAAAAAACAGAAACTATTATCTAATATTAAACACAAAAATTATGTCATTAGTAGGAAAAAAAGCCCCTATTTTCAGCACAGCAGCTGTAATCAATGGTGAAGAAATCGTTGAAAACTTCTCTTTGGAGCAATACATTGGCAACAAAGAAGTTGTATTCTTCTTCTATCCAAAAGATTTCACATTCGTATGCCCAACTGAAATCTTGGCTTTCCAAGAAAAATTGGCTGAATTCGAGAAAAGAGGCGTAGCAGTAGTAGGTGCTTCTACAGATACTGAAGAAACTCACCTTGCATGGTTAGCTACTCCAAAAGCACAAGGAGGAATCGAAGGCGTTACCTACCCATTGGTGGCAGATACTGCAAAAACTATCGCTCACAATTTTGGTGTATTGGCTGGTGAGTGGAACTACAACGAAGAAGGCGAATTGACTTTCGAAGGAGCTCCTGTAGCTTTTAGAGGTACTTTCTTGATCGATAAAAATGGTGTTGTGAGACAAGAAACTATCAATGACCTTCCGCTAGGAAGAAACATTGACGAA
Organism: Belliella pelovolcani; assembly: GCF_900156785.1. Lineage (GTDB taxonomy): Bacteria > Bacteroidota > Bacteroidia > Cytophagales > Cyclobacteriaceae > Belliella > Belliella pelovolcani. The sequence goes on from NZ_FTOP01000001.1 coordinate 73,207, forward strand.
ATGATCAGATTGGTAGATGCACTTCAGCACGTAGAAAAATTCGGTGAAGTATGTCCAGCAAACTGGGAAGAAGGAAAAGAAGCAATGACTGCTACTAAAGAAGGTGTTTCTGCTTATTTGAGCAAAAACTGATTCTAATTGGTAAATATCTTAAAAGCCTCGATCCATTTGGATTGAGGCTTTTTCATTTCAATTAATTTTTATTTCTTGCCTTATTATTTCAATATTCTCAACAAACCTACCAGATTTAAACAAATTTTTACGTGATGAAATTACTATATGATTTTTCGATGACATTGCTTTCTATTTTAGTAAAGCTACTACAAAATAGTCGGCCAAAAATCAGGGCATTTGTCGAAGGTAGAAAAAATACTTTTCGGGAAATTCAAACCTTCAAAGAAAACACCAAAAACCCGGTGGCTTGGTTCCATGTAGCTTCACTTGGGGAGTATGAACAGGCAAAACCCGTTATCAAACAACTTAAAGAAGAGAAACCAGACCTCAGCATCGTACTTACATTCTACAGCCCTTCAGGCTATGAAAACGTTAAGAAAAAAAAGCAAGAGCACATTGATCTTATTATTTACCTTCCAATAGATACTGCTAAGAACTCTGAAAAATTCATCAATCTGCTCCAGCCAAGTATGGTGTTTTTTGTAAAATATGACCTTTGGGCAAATTATATCTTAGAGGCGAAGAAACAGCGTATCCCTCTTTTTCTTTTCTCTGCTTCTATGCGAGAGGATCAAGTTTATTTCCAAATATTTGGCGGGTTTTTCAGAAAAACACTTCGCGCTTTCGATCATGTATTCACTCAAAACGAGCGAAGCATAGACTTACTTCGTCAGATCAAAATAACCAATTGCACCCAAACTGGAGATACCAGGTTCGATAGGGTAAGTGAAATCAGTGCTGACCCAAAATCATATCCAGAAATAGAGGCATTTTGTAAAGGTTCCAAGACCATAGTCATTGGCTCAGCATGGGAAGAAGATATGAAAATCTGGATCCCTTGGATCAATCAAGCATCAAACTATAAATTCATCATCGCTCCACATGACATACACCCTGATCAAATAGATCTTTGGGCAAGTCAAATCGAGTTGCCTTCTATCAAATATTCATCTATCAGTGATTTACAAAATGAATCTGTACTTTTCATAGATAACATCGGCATGCTTTCATCATTGTATCAGTATGCATATACTGCTTACGTAGGTGGTGCTTTTGGGAAGGGGCTACACAATATCCTTGAACCTTTGGCATTTAAAATTCCGGTGCTCTTTGGAAATTTGAAAAAACCAAAAAAATTCCCAGAAGCAAAAATCAGCATAGATTATGGTGCTAGCGCTGCTGTTGCTAACTTTGAGGACTTAAAGTCCACCATGGAGGCATTGGAGGATGCTACACTCTATCATACCACCTGCCAAGCGGCTGAGAAATTGGTGAAAGAAAATCGAGGTAGTGCTAAAAAAATCATTGAAGTGGTTTTAAAATATACCGCTTAACACATCAATCATGCAAGGAAGAGTCATCAAATCTACTGGGAGCTGGTACATGGTACAGACAGCATCTGGACTTGTCAAGTCTCGGCTACGTGGCAAATTCAAGCAAGATAACCTCAAACTCACCAACCCCATTGCTGTAGGAGATTATGTGGAAGTGGTGCAGGAGGCTGACTTACCTACTTGGACCATAGACGAAATTCTTCCCAGAGAGAATTACATCATCAGGAAATCTACCAGAAAAATACATTTTTCTCATATCATTGCCTCTAATATTGATCAAGCTTACCTGATCATTACTATCCGAAACCCCAGAACATCACTTGGTTTTATCGATAGGTTTTTAGTGAGTACAGAAAGTTTTAGGATCCCTGCTACCATAATTGTCAATAAAATGGATTTGGTAGAAAAAGAGAAAGACTTAGAATACCTCCAAGATATCCATGAAATCTACGAACTACTAGGTTATCCTGTCATAGAAATATCTGCAACCACTGAATCAGGTCTAAAGGAAAAATTCCTCCCTCTTTTAAAAGGAAAAACTACCTTGATGTCAGGTCATAGTGGGGTTGGAAAATCTACCTTGCTGAATAAATTGATCCCTGAGGCTGCCCAAGAGACCAAAGAAATATCAAAATTCAGTGCTAAAGGAGTACACACGACTACATTTGCAGAAATGTTTGCGCTAGAGCAGGGTGGCTACTTGATAGATACCCCTGGGATCAAAGAATTTGGTATCCTCGACATCGATGACTTTGAGCTTTCCCACTATTTCCCAGAGATGAGACAATACCTGGGTCAATGCAAATACAACAATTGTAGACACCTCAACGAGCCGGGCTGCATGGTGCTCGAAAAACTTGAAGAAGGTTACATCCACCCATACCGCTATGACTCCTATGTCAATATCCTTCATGAAGAAGATGATCATCGCTAAAGATTTTTGATTCTAACTTCAATTGCCTTAATTTTCATCTTTGAAACTGGATCAAAGCTAACATGAGCGAAAATCAATCTCTAGTACTCAATCACCGTCAAATCGGACAGAAAATCACCCGAATGGCCTATGAAATCTATGAAAGAAACTCCTCAGAAGAGGAAATTTTCTTCGCAGGAATATCAGGAATGGGCAAAGTTTTCGCCGATCTCTTGGCTGATAAGCTCCAATCAATCTCTCCATTAAGAGCATCCGTAATGGAAGTCATTCTGGACAAAAATTCACTTGTACAAGGCGAGGTAAAACTTTCTGGGAATAGTAATCTGGAAAATAAATGTTTGATTCTGGTAGACGATGTATTGAATACTGGAAAAACACTGGCTTATGCACTTAAACCTTTTCTAGAAATTCCCATTAAAAAAATGGAAATGGCGGTCTTGGTCAACCGAAGCCATAAACTTTTTCCAGTCTCAGCTGATTATACAGGCTTAGAGTTGTCCACTACCCTCAATGAACATATTGAGGTAAATTTGACCAAAGATAATTATACCGTACACCTTCACTAAGCGATCATGTCTGTACATCAGTCTTCTAATATCAAGCGCATCACCACACATATTCTACAGGAAATGAAAAATCGTGGTGAAAAAATATCCATGCTTACAGCTTATGATTTCTCCATGGCAGGCATAGTTGATGCAGCTGGGATTGACATCATCTTGGTAGGTGACTCTGCTTCCAATGTCATGGCTGGACACGAGACCACCCTACCGATTACCATGGATCAGATGATCTATCATGCCACTTCGGTAGTCCGTGCTGTAAAACGTGCTTTTGTGGTAGTTGACATCCCTTTTGGTTCCTATCAAGGCAATAGCTCTGAAGCACTACGGTCTGCAATTAGAATCATGAAAGAATCTGGCGCACATGCTGTCAAAGTAGAAGGAGGATCCGAAATCAAAGAATCCATCACCAGAATACTGAGCGCTGGAGTACCAGTCATGGGACACTTAGGCCTGACACCCCAGTCTATCTATAAATTCGGCACATATACCGTTAGGGCAAAGGAAGAAGAAGAAGCCAATAAGCTAATCGCCGACGCCAAAATATTGGAGGAAGCAGGCTGTTTTGCGATTGTGCTTGAAAAAATACCTGCCAAGCTTGCCAAGCAAGTAGCGGAAACTGTCAGCATACCAGTCATCGGTATCGGCGCAGGTGGTGATGTAGATGGCCAAGTGTTAGTTGTTCATGATATGCTAGGCATCACTCAGGAGTTTAAGCCTAGATTCCTCAGGCAATATGCAGACTTGAGAACAACCATGACTGAAGCAGTCCAAAACTACATCACTGATGTCAAAGCAAAAAACTTCCCCAATGAAAGTGAGAGTTATTAAATTTCACTTATACCTATTATTTTTATGTATATCCGCTTACTTGCACTGGCCGAACAATTAATCATAGAATGTATGATTCCATTTTCGGTTGACTGTGTGCTGTTGTCTGTTGACGAGTATTCGCAAAATATAATGCCTCTTTTTTCATAACATGCAACATTGCGGATACTCATATTATTTTTTTTTCATAAAACTGTAATTATCAGCTATATTGTCTAGGTATTTCTACAAGCCACAAGACAATGAAAAACCTCAGCTATAAGATTAAGGCCTTATTTTTTTGCTTTTTTTTATTCAACTTTCTAGGCCATGCACAAAATCAGGCGATCCAAGATAGCTTGGGAAACCTAATACAAACCTCATCGATAGACAGCATCAAAGCAGAAGCCCTGATGGATCTAGCTTGGCAAAAAATGTATGCTGAAAATACTGAAGCGTTAGACCTAGCACATCAAGGAATCAAAACTTTGGAAAATGTCAGCAGCCTAAGGATCATCGGATATGCCTATACCGTGATCGGGGTAGTACATTGGGTAGGGTCCTCTTATGACTCGGCTGCTTACTATCTCAATAAGTCTGCCGAGGCCTATCAAGCAAAAAATGACCTTAGAGGACTTTCGGCAGTCTACAACAACCTCTCAATGGTCTATCAAAACAAAAGTGACTACACCAAGGCGCTCGACTATGCAACACTCGCATTAAAAACTTCTGAAGAAATTGGAGATGAAAAAATGATTGGAAACTCATTATTCTCTGTTGGAAATATTAATTATTTATTAGAAGACAACTCCAAAGCCCTTGGCTATTATCGCCGAGCCCTGACTACCAAAAACAAAGTCAACGACAAGCACAATCTCCAGAAAATCTACCTAAACCTTGGGTCTTCTTTTCATAATTTAAAAGAATTGGATTCTGCAGCTTTTTACTATTCCAAATGCGTGATGACATCCGAAGAACTGGGAGATTACAAAGCCTTGGCAATCGCATCTACTAACCTTGGAAACTTTGATATGGAACTCGGAAGACCCAATCAAGCATATAAGCATTATCTAAAATCACTAGAAATCTATCAATCAAAACTCAATAATGATTATGATTATGCTGTGCTTCTTCAATCCATGGCCAAAGCTCAACTACAACTAGAGAATTTTCCCTTAGCGGAGGATTATGGAAAAAAATCATTGGCTTTATCAGAAAAAATTAAAGATAACAAAAGACTCTCTGCTGCACACACAGTACTAAGTGATATTTATGAAGAAAAAGGAGATTTCCAAAAAGCATTGTCTTCCTTCAAAATGGCTCAATCTTTTAGAGACAGTATTTTCAATTTGGATAAAGCTGCCTTGTTAGCAGACATCGAAACCAAGTATGAAACTGAAAAGAAAGAAAGCCAAATCATCCTTCAAGAGACCGAACTATCCAAACAAAAAGCTAGTAATCAAAGGAATCTAGTATTGATCTTCTCTCTGTTGGTTATCCTTTTCTTGATAAGCATACTTTTTCTCCTCAATCAAAGCAGACAGAAAAAAGCCCGCCAACTTCTCCTTCAACAAAAAGAAATTGAAATCAAGGAAGCCTACATCAATGCAGCGCTTGAATCTCAAGAAGTCGAAAGAAAACGATTCGCACAAGACCTGCATGACGGATTTGGTCAATTGATTTCAGCTCTGAGATTGAATATTTCCAACCTGAATGACAGAAATGGAGAAATGGAAGACCGAATTGCTATTGTGGACAAGAGTGAGTCAATCCTCAAGGAAATGCATACCGAAATCCGAAACATCGCCTTCAATTTAATGCCTGCCACATTGATCCAATTTGGATTGAAGGAAGCGCTGATGGAATTTGCCCAACGCATGAATAGTTCTGGGAAAATCCAAATCATCACAGACACCCAAGAGATGACTGGGAGACTCAGTGAAATCCAAGAGATCTCACTCTATCGCGTGATTCAAGAATGGGTCAATAATGTCATCAAATATGCCAATGCCTCCAAAATCACAATTCAGCTAGTCAGGCATGACATTGAGCTCAACTTATTAATTGAGGATGATGGAGCAGGCTTTGATGTCAATAGGCTTCAGAATAGTTCGGGAAATGGCTGGAGAAATATTCAATCAAGGCTTAAAAGAATCAATGCAGATTTTGAAATAGATAGCCATCCAGATAGAAAAGGAAGTAGCTTGATTATCGATCTTCCGATAGATAAGCTCACTATTGCCAAGGAAGCCGACATAATGGTATAATATACCCACTACTACGGATTTTCTCACATTGAGATAGCTAGTAACTTGCAGGCATGTTTGCAATGTTGCGTCAGTTTCTGAAACTTAAAATAAAAACTCAGACCATGAAAATATTTCTGGTGGACGACCACGCTATCCTATTGGATGGAATCAAAAGCATACTTGAAAAAGAACCCACTCTTAAAGTTATCGGCGAAGCCAATACCGCAGAAGTTGCATTAGAATTCATCAAACAGCATGAAGTTGATTTGTTGATCACAGACTTCAATTTACCTGAAATGGATGGGCTAGCCTTGGTGAGGCTGGTAAAAAAAATCAGTCCTATCACCAAAATCATCATGCTTAGCATGCATGATGAAGTACACTTGGTCAAAGAAATCCTCAAAGAAGGGATAAATGGATATATTCTCAAAAACGATAGCCACAAAGAATTGCTATCAGCTATAGCTGCTGTCGATGCCGGGAAAATTTACCTAAGCAATGATATCAATAAAATCATCATCAATAGCTTACAATTCCCAGATGAAGAAAGAATGCTCACGGATAGAGAAAGAGAAATACTCAAACTCATTGCCAAGGAGTTTTCCAATCGGGATATCGCTGATCAACTTTTCATTTCAGAACGTACCGTAGAGACCCATAGAAAAAATATATTCCGAAAGACCAAGACAAACTCCCTCGTAGGCTTAATTAAGTTCGCTTACGCAAATAACTTAATCTGATTTACCTACTTCTTAAATCGGAAGCCTGCTTTCAGCTCTATCCGCTGTCCTCTAAATGGATCATCTCCTCGATTGAAAAAAGTAACGTACTCCAAGCCTACAAATACCTTGGAATTGGTACGCAACTCCAGCATGGTATTGGAAATCAAAGGAGCAGGAAATGCACCAAAACCGTCTCCATCTGCCAAATATTGCCCGTAAGCTAGACTACTTTCAAAATGCACCACCATAGCACTAGGCAATAAGTAATCAACCATCACTACTGGCCCTATACCGGCATAGAAACCATGTGGATTGTAATATACATCTGGGGCAAGACTATAATCGAGGTAATAATCTCCTATATGACCTCCAACTGCAACGGCAAGTTCGTCGTTGATTTTGACATTTTTGGCGATATTCCACCAGCCTATGAAATTATGAATCCAAGTAGCATTAGGTCTATACGTGTAGTAAGGCATTTCTCCTGTAAACACCAGCTGAACTCCGGAACCTATAAAATCCCCCGGCAATTTATTCCTATAGGACCAGCTCCATGCACCTGCTGACAGATTCATTTTCACAAAATCAAATTCAGGAAAAAAGTAGGTAGTCCCGAGTTGGTTTGATTTATCTGCTGGATTGGTCAGGTTGAGATACTTGTAAGATATCCCCATGGTTCGCACACCATTATGTTTGACATTATCCCAGCTTCCCGATTGAGCAAGTCCAGTTAGGGTGGGAAGGGATATCATGATCGATAATAGAAGTTTCTTCATAGCAAATTGAGCATTGGTTGAAAAAGAAAAGCCAAGGCGCTAACCTTGGCTCCGGTCAGTAAATGGATTACTTCCCTTTGGCCCCAACGACCAAGGACTTGGCAAACTCTTTTGAGTATTGGGTAAAAAGGTCTTTAGAGGCAGCGATATAGTCTTCTTTGGACATCTCTATGATTCTCGGATCGAAGTTGACGTCTGGCTTAGCTTTCAATGAAAATAGTTTGCTCATAAGACTCTCCGCTTTGGTCTTATCCTTTGAAATTACAGCTGAATACTCTTTATCAGAAATAAAATCTGCATTTAGCCTCGCTGGTGTACTGCCAGGCGATCCATTTTTCGAAATAAAATCAAAAGTATTGTAAGTGATCCGCATCTTTGGAACCACTTTCATTTCTGCACTGGTAGTCTTCCCTCTTCTACCAGCATCCAAGTCCACATCCAGTTCTACAGTAGAAAAATCCACATCAATATTTTGTGTCATCAATATCGCATCACTCGCTTTATAGTAATTCTTGATGGCAACAGCCAGAGGAACCCCACCTACAGCAAAGCTCTTTTCATTAAACATAAAAATTCCTTGCTCTGGAAGCATCTGAACTTTGGCATTACCTATGTCAGACTCATCAACTTTCCCCTTCTTCTTGTCAGTTTTTCCTTCGAATCTATCTTTGACTTTCTGAAAGGCATCCTGCTGCATCAATTCCTCTACTGGAACTACTTTGAAGCCTGCGTTGGCGATTTCTCTTTCTAAGATCTTCTGAAAATCATTGGTTAGGGCTTGATAATCTTCCAAGGTCATGCCCGCATTGAGTATGGTGGTCACTTGTGCAGAACCACTTTGTTGACCTGCATACTGCCCTCCTTTGCTATGTGCTTCGAAGACATTCTGCAACTTACTGAGCTTTCCTTCTTGTACCACCTGCTTGGTTTCTACATAAGTTTCAAAACCCACACTCAGCTGAGGAATGGCAAAAGCAGTTGCTCCCTTGATGGTTTTGTTGTAATGCCCTTTGGTTCCTATACCAGTGAACATTTCTTGAGCGAATAGCGATCCCGCTGACAATGTCAGTATCGCTACGGATAAGATGATCTTTTTCATGATTGAATTGGTTTTCGTTGGGACTAAAATCTATACCCAAAGCTCCGAAAACACCCTCCATCAAAACATACCCTACAGCTTGTAAATTCGACTACCCACTAGCACGGATAAGCTATGGTCGCACTATCAGCTTCCTACTGTGACTTTGCCCATTGCCTAAACTGAAATTCAAAATATACAGCCCTGGAGCCAAGTTACCAGGCTGAAGGAATATTTCCCTATTGGCTTCCAGCATAAGCTGCTCAACTAAAATCTGACCCAGGCTATTTACCAACCTTACTTCCGCAGCCTGATTGGCAAGTATACTTACAGGCCCTGTAGTAGGGTTTGGATACACTTTCACCAAAAATCCCTCACCTTCAGGATTGGAAACCTCAGATATAGACTTGAGATACAACAATCCTCCCGCAGTAGTCCCCAAAAGCAAGTCATAGCTAGACCCAAAAGCGTCTGCCACCCTACTTATCCAAGTATTCCGACCCAATCGAGCAGGTCTCAACTCCTCACCAATCCTGACCAGTACTTCTTCTCTATCCTTTTTATTCATAAAATCATCGATCCAAAAAAGCTGCCCACGCTGATCAGCAGCATACAGGCTAGGTCTCTGTCCAGGCACCACATGTATAGTCAAATTCCTGGAAGCAGGATTATCTTGGAAACCGAGAAAATTCCGCTCAAGCAAATTCAAAGTGGGAATTTCCTCGCCAAAACTTACTTCATAAAGTAGCAACTCACCTGTCTGCCGAGCCAAGAGCAAGTAGTCTCGATTCTGAAAAGCAAATAACTCAAAATGGTCCAATGGCCTTGGTGTCAAGCCTGGCACATTGACTTCATTCTTCACAGTAAAATCCTCGAATGCGGTATGGAACAGTCGCTTCACCAAGGCAAAATTGACTGTATCCGTGCCAGCAAGCCAATAGCTATTCTGCCCAGTGGCACTGCGATAGGTTTGATATTGGAGGTCTGTCAAGTCTAGCTCTGACAAACTCAAATGATCCTCCTCAGTCAAGCGCCAATCTTCCGCTGTCACTTCAATGATCCTGAGGCTACCGACCACTCGACTACCTTTCAATGTGTTAGCTGACAAGTAAAGTTTGCCGTTCAACTTATTTCCTTGAAAACTAGGCCGCGTATTCTCTCCAAGGTCAAGCATCTGATCTTGTAAAAAAGGAGTAATTCCACCACCTTGCAATGGTATAGAAAAGAAATTCCTGCTGTAATCTGCCCTGAAGGAGCCTGCTATCGAAGAAGAATTGGTGGTAATCAGTAGCTGATCATGCCACAACTGCGCTGCATGGAAAATCGGAAACTCCGGCAAGACTCCAATGCTCGGCAGCGATGTCGAAAATTCATCAAATATAGGATTGGCATTAGTCCCCTTATTGGGTAAATAATAAAGTTGATTGCATTCATCCTGTCCCATCAATAAATCCATGACTCCATCGCCATTGAAATCTGCATAGAGAATGGAATGACCTCCTGCATGCTCGATCCGCTTGTTGTCATCTTCGATAACTCTGCCCATCGGCATCCCCGAGCAGGTGATCCCAAAGCTAAACTGACCACAGTCACAAAACTCAAAGCCACCCCACCTAGCCTCGGGAAAAGCAAAACCATCAATATCTGGAACTCCTTTTCGTTCTACGGAAGTATTTCTGTAAAATTCCAAGAAATCTCCCGAAGCAAAATTGAACGTAGCAATATCCAAATCACCATCCCCATCGATATCCATGATCAAAGGAATATCTAGGTTATTGGCTTGCAGGTTGCTATTATTATCCAATCTAAGAAAATTCTGAGCCAGCTCCCAGCTAGGGAAAGTAGCGCCTGGGGGACTGACATTTCTATACGCTCTGATCCCAAATGGACTGGAAGTAAACAAGTCCTTTTTCCCATCCCCATCATAATCTGCAAGTACTAGAAAGCCATTGACATCCGAAGGAAAGTAATAAGAAAGTTGAGGCAAATGTATAAAAAACACATCCTCTTCTTTAAAAACAGAAACTTGTCTGGCATTGATATCCCATATCACCAACTCCTCTTCCCCATCTCCATTGACATCCATGGTCTGAACTTGCGCGGCATTGAGCCCACCAGAAAAAGCCAATGGAAGCATCTCTCCTTCTTTGAGTAAACTGACAGGACTTGCAAATTCAAAAGCTGTTTGCCCATAACTCAGCAACGAAAACTGACAAGCAATCAGTAGACTGAAGTAAGCTTTTTTCAAAAAAGAAGGACTAATTTTAAATGACATATTTACTCGTACAACTTATTCTAGAACAGCATGTTGAAAATTAATGATCAATACCAGTATCATAAAGGCTAACTCTTCCAAAGTTCAAATTTTTAATTTTAGTTCATGATTATCCGCTTACTTACAAGTAGAATCTAAATAATGGAACAAACCTATGATTTCTAGCCAATATCAATGAATATCCAATATCTATAAGTATCGGATTGATCTAAGCCCGCATTTAAATTGGTTATAGGTATAATTGCGGATATACATATTTGAGTTTGCTCCTACTTTTTACACAACTTTGGAAAAGTTGAATCTCAACCTATAATCATTTATAGATGACATTGCTATCAATGCTCAAATTAACGATCAATTCTTGATAATGATGCCACGAATAGCTTAATTTTAGGATTCAAATTGAGTTCTTATGTCCGATATCCAATCACTCTACACTCATTTCCTACAATCCACAGGAGTCAGCACTGATACACGTAAAATCGATCAAGGCAATATTTTCTTTGCCCTGAAAGGACCAAACTTCAATGCCAACAGCTTTGCTGCACAGGCTTTGGAAATGGGGGCCTCACTCGTCGTCGTCGATGATCCTGCAGTGGTGATTGCGGGAGATTTGAGGTACTTCTTATGTGAGGATGTATTGAGCACGCTCCAAGCGCTTGCACTACACCATCGAAGACAACTGAACATCCCCATCATAGGACTGACTGGAAGCAATGGTAAGACGACCTCCAAAGAACTCCTGCATGCTGTATTGAAGCAAAAATTCAAGACTTCAGCTACAGTTGGCAACCTGAACAACCATATCGGCGTGCCTTTGACACTTTTGGCAATCGAAGAAGAAACGGAGATCGCAATCGTGGAAATGGGCGCCAACAAACAAGGCGATATCAAGGAACTCTGTGATATTGCAGAACCTACACACGGGTTTATCACCAATATCGGAAAGGCTCACCTCGAAGGTATGGGAGGGCCAGAAGGAGTCTTGAAAACCAAAACTGAGTTATTTCAGCACTTAAGAGCACACAAAGGCACTGTCTTTATCAATTCCCAAGACCCTATCCTTTCCAATATGGCCAAGCGCTTTGAAAACCCTGTCCTCTACCCAGCCAAAGGTGATTATTGCGAAGTGGAGTTTGTGGATGCCAATCCCTTTGTAAGATTCAAAGTAGAAGGAAGCGAAGATTCATATCTCAGTTCCATGATAGGAGCATATAACTTTGGGAATATTGCCACCGCCATTACTTTAGGGAAGTTTTTCGGTGTTTCTATAGAAAAGGCAGTTCAGGCTATCGTCAATTACAAGCCTTCCAATATGCGTTCTCAACTCGTAGAAAAACGAAGCAACTTGATCATCTTAGATGCATACAACGCCAATCCATCCAGTATGGAAGTGGCGATCAAGACTTTTGGCGAGATGACTGGGAAAAAACACAAAATGATCATCTTGGGGGACATGTATGAACTTGGTGATAGCACCCAAGCCGAACACGAGAAATTGGGTGAATTGGTCAGCCAATATGATTTTGATAAAATTTGTTTTGCCGGAAAGCATACCCAAGCGGCTTTGGCAAAGGCTCCGATGAAAGCACTCTATTTTCCTGATCCTTTTTCCTTCAGAAACTGGCTACAGGATTCCAAATTAGAAGATCATCTGATTTTGATCAAAGGAAGTAGGGGAATGAAATTGGAGGGCTTGGTGGATTTTATATAAAAAGTTGCTTTGGCAAATAATACCCCTGTTAAATTTGAAGTTGATATTAGTTGAGATTTTGTTACTCAAATTGACAATTATGCTTAACTATTTCACTTTACAGTAGTTTTAATCGGTGAATCACGAATTAATCCAAAAAAATGCCTACTCCATACCTTAACTTCCTAAAAGAACTCGCCAACAACAACTCCAAAGAATGGATGGATACTAATAGGGATTGGTATCAAGAGGTGAGGGCTGTGTTTTTGGAGGATGTGGCTGAGTTACTGGAAGGAGTTAGTTCTTGGGAACCAGCTCTTGCCGGATTTAAGGCCAAAGATTGTGTTTTCAGGCAAAATAGAGACATCCGTTTTTCTGCAAACAAAGCCCCTTACAAAACCAATTTAGCAGCATATTTTTCCGTAGGAGGCAAAAAATCCAATGGCCCTGGCTATTATTTGCACATACAACCTGGTGAGAGCTTCATCGCTGGAGGAATATGGATGCCTCCCGCTGATATTTTGAAAAAAATCCGTCAAGAAATCGACTACTCTGGGGAAGAACTGCTTAAGATACTCAATGAACCCAATTTCAAGAAACATTTTTCCAGCTTAGAAGGCGAGCAACTTAAAACAAGCCCAAGAGATTATGATACCGAGCATCCACATATCGATTTGCTCAGATACAAGAGTTTTATCGTATCTACGCCTCTGGCCGACAAAGATATTTCTTCTGGTAATTTCAAAACCAAAACACTCGATGCTTTCAGACTGATGAAACCCTTTCACGATTTTCTGCATCAAGCGGTGGATGAAGCTGAAAGTGGAGAGGGGTTGTTGTGAGGAAAGGATCCTTAAAAGTAGTTCCGGGAATGCTTCTTTACAAGAAAATGCAATTCATTCGATTTAACGAATGTTATTGGGAAAATATCATTTAGTATCTAATATCAATGAATATCAAAGCTAAACTAAATCGGTTTTTTCTACCGTTACAGACAAAGTACTATATATGCATGTAAAATATCCCTACCCCAGCAAAACCTCCTCTATCATCACCGCCACCCCATCTTCTTTATTGCTCAAAGTCACTCGATCTGAAATTGCCTTGACTTCCGCCCGGGCATTGCCTACCGCAACTCCCATCCCTACGGCTTGAAGCATTTCTATATCATTATAATTGTCCCCAAAAGCCATCACTTCATCCATCGCAATGTCATACTTACGCGCTAGAAGGAGTTGTAGCGCCGAGGCTTTTGAAATAGACTTGGGAGCAATTTCTATATAGGTATCCTTGGAGCGGTAGAGGTGCAAGTCCTCACCAAGGTGTTGCTGTGCATTTTGAAAGAAAAAATCTATCTCTTCGGCAGGACCCATACACATGACTTTGTGCGCTCCTTTTCTTCTGGCTTTCCACATGGCCAATACTTGATCTGCGGGCTGAATGGTGGGGTCTACCCTTGTATTGCTAGCCTCCCGCTCCGCCCAGTAATCAAAAGCAGGCTCGTACCATTCCTCCCCTTGATACAGACTGACATGGACTTGTGTGCCTTTGGCTATCTTCACCAAGGCTTCACAATGATCAAGCCCTATCGCTACATCATCCAAAACCTCTTGATAGCTGTCGTGAATCACAAATCCCCCATTGTAGCAAATCAATGGTTCGCCCAAGCGTCCCATATCTTGCTGTAAATGTCGCATGGCATCAGGCATACGAGAGGAAGCAAGTATGATAGGGAAATCCTTGGGTAATCGCGCAATCGCTTGAAGTAATCTTGGGGACAGCACCCTGTCCCCATTCAATAATGTACCATCTATATCAGTACAAATCGCTTTAATCTGCATCAGGCTATATCAAAATCATTCGGATCAAAGTTATCAAAAAACCCTGATATCGCTCCGAAACCTACGATAAAGAGGATCAATAAACCCAACCCTACTGCCAATGCAGTCCAAATTAGCTTGGCCTTGGCCCAATTGGCTTTACTCGGATTCCCGTTTTTGTCCAATGCCCATACGATCAGCATGATAAAACCTACTATAGGAATGTTAGCGATAAATACAGTCAAAAACCAGTCTGAAGTATTGACTGGTGGATGTTGAAACTCTTGATTGATGTACATAGTGAGTGGGGTTTTGGTATAAGTTTTTTAATCTATATTGAAAACAGCTTTATTCGCTTATTTCAGCGCATTTAATTTAAACTTAAATTTTTAAAAAGCCATAAAATCAAAAAAACACTGATGCTGTTTCATCAGTGTTTTGAAAATTGTCGGAGTGACTGGATTCGAACCAGCGACCCCTTGCACCCCATGCAAGTACGCTACCAGGCTGCGCTACACCCCGAATATTTTGCGAATTAAATGGATCAAAACTTTATTTCAAAATAGGATTGATCTCAATCATATCAATACAGCAATAGAGGACTAAGCGCAGTAAATCACATTTTCCTCCAGTTGATTTTGTGGCATAATTGCAGAATATCCTAATCTTTATCTCAGAAAAGCCTTAACTGTATCAACCACCGCCTGAGGCTGCTCTGCATGAAGCCAATGCCCAGCATTTTTAATATAGATCAGGTGATTATTAGGAAAGAACCTGTCAATGTCTTTCTTGTCTTTTTCTTGGATATAATTCGAATTGGCACCGCCCATGAAAAGTGTCGGCTTATCGAAAGTACCTTCAGAATCGAGAGCCTCTCCTACGTTTTCGATTTTATCCATGATCACCGAAAGATTGATCTTCCAGATAAAGTCTCCAGCACTATTCCTACCCAAGCTTTTGAGCAAAAACTGTCTGATTCCAGCTTCAGGAACATACTTTGCCAATTGGTCATCAGCTTCCTTCCTCGATTTGATTTCGTGAAGATTGATGGAGGACAAACCCTCAAGTATGGTTTGGTGATGAATAGGATAGTATCTCGGAGCAATGTCTGCTACGATCAGCTTCTTGACTTTTTCAGGATACCGCAAAGCAAAATTCATCACAGTCTTGCCACCCATCGAATGTCCCATCAGGTATGCCGTTTCAATTCCTTCATCTTCCATCAATTCCGCAAGGTCCCCCGCCATGACTTTATAGTTCCACTCATCACTATGTGGGGAGTCACCATGATTCCTTTGGTCTACCAAGTACAGTGTAAACTCCCGCTCCAACTCTTTGGCAATGCTAAACCAATTATCTGCCGATCCAAAAAGCCCGTGTAATATAATCAATGGCTCTCCTGAACCCTTTTTTCTAAAATTCAATTTCATTTCCTTATCCTTTAAAATTCAACTTAAAGACTTCCCCACAATCAATCTATTATTTCCTAAACATTTCGCCACAGGCATATCCCCACCTCATCAATCCCCTATCTCCACCTTACCCATCTATTTCTATTCTATTTCAACTATATTTCCACTATATTTCAACCCCCCATCCATCACTTAAATCCAAATATCAATTAATATCTAAGTCTCCATCAATATCATTCAAACCTACCCCCTATTTCCACTTTATTTCCACCATATTTCAACTTTATTTCACCCCACCACCCATCACTAAATTCCAAATATCAATTTATATCTAAGTATCCATCAATATCAATACCCCCCTATTTCCACCTTATTTCCACCTTATTTCTACCTTATTTCTACCCTATTTCAACTTTATTCCACCCCCATCACTTAAATCCAAATATCAATTAATATCTAAGTATCCATCAATATCATTTACCCCCCCTATTTCCACCTTATTTCTACCTTATTTCAACTTTATTTCACCCCACCACTTAAACCCAAATATCAATGAATAAAAAATATCCATCAATATCATTTAAACCTCCAACTGCCTTCTATACATCTGAATGGTGTTCTCCAATCCATAATAGAGTGCATCACAAATCAATGCATGACCAATGGATACTTCATCAAGGAACGGGATACTCTCTTTGAGGAATTTTAGATTGTGCAAATCCAAGTCATGTCCCGCATTCAAACCCAGTCCTAATGCGCTAGCTAAGTTGGCTACCTCTACATAAGGCTTGACGGCGGCATGCTTGTCCTTATGGAATTGTACAGCGTATGGTTCTGTGTAGAGTTCCACACGATCTGTTCCTGTAGTCTTGGCTGATTCAAAAAACTTTGCTTCAGGGTTGATGAAAATAGAAACCCTTGCACCATAGCTTTTCAATTCAGCGACTATATCTTTCAAAAATTCCTGGTGAGTAATGGTATCCCAGCCCGAATTGGAAGTAATGGCATTGGGTGGATCGGGCACCAATGTAGCTTGAGCAGGCTTGACGGTCTTGATCAACTCCATGAATCGCTGATCAGGATAGCCTTCTATATTGAACTCAGTGGTGACTACCTTGCTTAGATCAAGGGCGTCTTGGTATCTAATATGCCTTTCATCTGGCCTTGGGTGCACGGTGATCCCCTCAGCACCAAAGCGCTCAGCATCCAAAGCCACTTGCACCACATTGGGATTATTGGCTCCTCTGGCATTTCTCAGGGTAGCGATTTTGTTAATATTTACGCTTAACTTGGTCATTTTCCTAGATTAAAAGATAATTTTGTGACAAATTTACACCTATAACACAAACAACAAGGGAATGAGTTTAAAGCTAAGTGTAGAAAGTGAAATTAAAAAAGCCATGTTGGCTAAAGACAAGGATAGATTGCGTGCACTGAGATCTATCAAATCCTTGATCATGCTGGAAGAAACCAAAGGTGGAGCAGCTGGTAGCATCTCCGAAGATGAGGAATTGAAACTCTTGACTAGAGCGGCAAAACAGCGTAAGGATTCAGCAGATATCTATCAGCAGCAAGGCAGAGAAGACCTCTATGCTGTTGAAATGGCTGAATTGGAGATCATCTCAGAGTTTTTGCCTAAGCAGCTTACAGAAGAAGAACTTGAGGCAGCTTTGAAAGCAATCATCGCCGAAGTAGGCGCCGAAGGTCCCAAAGATATGGGAAAAGTGATGGGAGCTGCTACCAAGTCGCTCGCTGGAAAAGCAGATGGCAAAGCCATTTCAGCCAAAGTTAAATCCTTACTTTCCTAATACAATTTGGCCACTCTAGACATCATCATTCTGGCAATATTGACTATCGGTACTTATAGCGGGTACAAGCAAGGTCTCTTTATCGGAATCATCTCTATAGTGGCCTTTTTTCTTGCCATTTTATTGGCTTTCCAGCTGATGGATTGGGGCGCAGAACTACTCTCCAATAAAGTAGAAAACCTCACTTTCATGTTGCCCTTTTTGGCATTCTTGATCATCTTCCTGATCGTCATCATCAGCATCAGGGCATTAGCATATTTGGTCAAAAAAACCATAGACCTTACCATGCTAGGATCCATGGACAATGTAGCTGGTGCAATTTTGGGCATATTGAAGACGGGTTTTATCTTGAGTTTACTGCTTTGGGTAGCCAATTCCTTTGAATTTGAACTTTCAGAAACATGGATCTCTGAATCCAAGGTGTACCCATTCTTACAGCCCATAGCCCCATTTACCATCAACATACTTGATGCTTATACTCCCATCGTCAAAGAAGCAGTAGAATCTATTCAGACACTTGTAAACACGGCCAAGGATGCTGCTCTTGATTGACAACTTCGACTCTTTTGCATACATCTTGGCGGATTACATCAGACAAACGGGAAAGGATCTGAAAATCGTCAGAAATGATGTCCCACTTGATGAAATCATCAAAGAGGAATACCAAGCTATAATCCTCTCCCCTGGTCCCGAATCTCCTCAGAAGGCAGGTAATCTCATGCAGGTTTTGGATTACTATCATGACAAAATCCCTGTCCTCGGCGTTTGCTTGGGACACCAAGCCATAGGCGAATATTTTGGTGCCAAATTAGTCAAGGGGCTACACCCTGTGCACGGAAAAGTCCACCAAGTAATAAAGGTTGCCGAACACCCTGTCTTGACTGATCTTCCAGACGCTTTTGAGGTAACACGTTATCATTCTCTGATTTTGGAGGATTTACCAGCCTCATTGGAATGTTTGCTAGAGACAGCTCAGGGTGAAATCATGGCCATAGCGCACAAAGATTTGCCCATCATAGGCATCCAATACCATCCAGAAGCCCACCTCACGGCATTCGGACTAGCCTTAATCAAAAATTGGGTCACCAATCTACAATCTTAAATTGTTCCTTTTCTTACTTTCAAACAATATAAGAAATCTACCCCCTCTCCTAATCTTCCAATTTTCAAATCTTACAATCTATTCATCCTTCAAATCTCAATCAACACCCTACTCTTTGCTATCACAAATCCCTAATCTTACAATATTTCAATTTTAAAATCTTCCAATCCTCCAATCCCCAATTCCCCCAATAACTCAATCAACTAGTCCCAAACTCCCCAACATTTAAACTTTTCAACTTCCCCAACTTTCAAACACATTGCTCCAATCTATTCCTCCTTCATCCTTCCCAACTCATCCTTCCCCCTCCCACTCATCCATCCAAAACACCTTTCAAAATACCGCTTTTTGTCCAAGGCACAGAGCATTTAATTATGCTAATTATTTTTTGTAACATAGATGCGCCAAGTACATTTTCATCTGGCAAATAATCTAAACCAAATTATACTTTATGAAGAAGATTTATCTGTCGTTGGTTGCTGGTGCGGGACTGTTATTTTCCCAAGCATCAACCACGCTGGCGCAGGGTGATTACCCAACTCTGAGTCAGGTCAATCAAAGGCTTCAGGCCCTTTCTGGCAGTGGAAGCCCTGCCAAACTCACTTCTCTGACCAAAACAGAGGGTGGAAAAGATATTTGGGTACTCAAAGTGGGCCGTGGCGACATGGACAATAAACCAGGGATCGCCGTAGTAGGCGGGGTTGAAGGTTTCCATGTACTCAGCGTGGAGCTAGCATTGCAGTTTGCTGAAAAACTGGTCAAAGACCACGCTTCCAAACTTGATAATACCACTTTTTACATTTTCCCTAACATGTCTCCTGATGCATACGAGCAATACCATGCTTCATTGAAGTATGAAAGAAGGGGAAATGCTGCCAAAGTAGACCATGACAGAGATGGTCAAGTCAGTGAAGATGGATATGAAGACCTCAACAAGGATGGATTCATTACCATGATGCGTGTTGAAAGTCCGATGGGTGATTACATGCCACTAGACAAAGACCCAAGAATCTTAGTCAAAGCAGATCGTAGCAAAGGACAAAAGGGAAGCTACATGATCTATCCAGAAAGTAGAGACAAGGATAAGGATGGACAATTTGGCGAAGACCTGACTGAAGGTATCGCTTTCAATAAATCATTGACTTACAAATTCCCAATTTTCCAGCCTCTAGCTGGTGACTTCGCTGCCTCTCAAGTTGAGACAAGAGCCATGTTGGATTATTTATTTGATCAGTGGAACATCTTTTCCATCGTGACTTTCAGCCCTGCAAACAACCTGTCATCACCTTTGAAATATAATCCAGCTGATGCCAGAAAACGAATCCTAACTTCCATGCTGGACAAAGATGTAGCCATCAATAGCATGGTGTCTGGCATATACAACGAGACTATTTCCCAAAAAGCATACAACCAAACCAACCAAGGTACAGATGGCGACTTCTTTCAGTGGGCATATTTCCACTTTGGGAGATTGAGCTTTGGTACCCCGGGATGGTGGGCACCTGAGGCAAAGGATGCGGATGGTAAGCCATTGGGTAATCCAGAAGCAAACTTCCTCGCTTGGGCAGAACAAGAAGGAATGAATGATGTCTTTGTCCCTTGGACAGCCATCGACCACCCAGACCTGCCAGGACAAAAAGTAGAAGTAGGAGGTATCAAACCTTTTGTAATGTACAACCCTCCTTTCAGCAAAGTAGCTGAAATCGCAGAAGAGCACACGAACTTTATACTCAAGCTAGCAGATATGCAGCCTAAGTTAGAGTTTCACAATGTGAAAACTGAAAAATTGAGCAATGGCTTAACAAGAATCACCGCTGATCTTTTCAATAATTCGCCTCTACCTACGCACTCACAATTAGGCGAGCGCTCCAGATGGCTGAGAAAAATCAGGGTAGATATCTCCAAAGATCAAAAAGACCTAGTCGCAGGTGAAAAAATCCAATTGATCAGGAGCGTGGGTGCTTTTGAAAAAACAACCCTCAGCTGGGTAGTAAGAGGTAGCGGTAGTGTAGACATCAAGGCAGGTGCAGCACATGCCGGATTTGCAACCTTGAATGTAAAACTCTAATCATAGAAATTCTGCTAAATGAAATGCCTACACAAGTAAGTTCTCACAAATGGAACCCAATTCGAAAAGGCATTCCATGTGACCTTTGAAAAAAATAACAAACACATGAAAATTAAAAACTGGATATATACAACCGCCCTTGGTGCAGCGATGTGCCTCGGAGCGACACAAGTCTCCGAAGCTCAGGTAGCTGATGGACGCTATTTCCGTGCTGCCGGTACACCGCACAATCCAAAAGTTCAGGTTTCCTGGAATAGATACCATACCAACAAAGCACTTTTGGAAATCATGCGTGACATGGTAGCCAAGCACCCCAATTTGGTGAAGCTAGAAAGTATCGGAAAATCTTACGAAGGCAATGACATCTGGGTACTGACAGTCACAGACTTCAAAGCTGGCAAAGCAGAAGATAAGCCTGCAATGTGGATCGATGGAAACATCCACTCCAATGAAATACAAGGTACTGAGTTCACACTATACACGGCTTGGTACTTGATGGAAATGTATGGAGAATTAGACTTCATTACAGAATTATTGAAAGACAAGACATTCTATTTTGCCCCTACGATCAATCCTGACGCCCATGATTACTTCATGACAGGACCTAATACTGGAAGTTCACCAAGATCTGGGATGATGGTATTTGACAATGATGGTGATGGTGAATTTGGTGAAGATCCAATGGATGACTTGGATGGTGATGGCAGCATCACACAAATGATCAGAAAGTCTCCTTATGGTAACTTGATCAAAGACCCAATGGATCCAAGAAAACTGATCAGAGTTGGAATCGATGAAAAGGGCGAATACGAAATGATCGGTCAAGAAGGTCTGGATAGAGATGGTGACGGTAGAGTCAATGACGATGGCATTGGTTACTATGATCCTAATAGAGATTGGGGCTGGAACTGGCAGCCAGATTATGTACAAAGTGGCGCTTTGAGGTACCCTTTCACAGTACCAGAAAATAGAGCAGTCATGGAATTCATCATGAAGCATCCAAATATCGCAGCAGCACAATCTTACCACAACTATGGCGGTATGATCCTAAGAGGCCCTGGTGCAGAAGAGGATTTAGGAACCTACAATGCCACTGATGTAAGAATCTATGATGCCATTGCCAAAAAAGGCGAAGAATTCATGCCTGGATATAGATACCTAGTAGTGTACAAAGACTTGTACTCTGTATTTGGTGGGCAGCTGGATTGGTTCTACGGAGGTAGAGGAATCTTCACCTATTCCAATGAATTGATGACATCATACCTATACTTCCATGAAAATGCAGGTAGAGGAAATCAGGACGAGCAAATGAAAGTAGACAAATACCTTACTTTCGGTGATGCGTTTGTAGATTGGAAGGAATACGACCATCCGCAATTTGGAAAAGTAGAGATCGGTGGATTCAAGAAAAATTTCGGAAGATTGCATCCTGGCTTCTTGCTAGAACAAGATGCACATAGAAATGCTGCTTTCTCCATTCTTCATGCTTACCATACACCTAAGCTTAGTGTAACAGAGGTCAATGAAAAAGACCTTGGTGGTGGATTGAAAGAAATCACTGCAACCATATACAACGAAAGATTGATCCCTACACACTCTAGCCAAGATCTGAAATACAAAATCGAAAGACCTGATTATGTATCGATCTCTGGTGCAAAAGTAGTAGCTGGATTCACCGTAGAAAATGAAGATTTCAATAGAGTGACCGAGCAAAAGGTCAGCCCCGAGAAACTCTCAGTAGCCAATATCCCAGGCATGGGCACTGTGAAAGTCAGATGGATCATCAGCGGAGGCGGCAACTACAGCATCACAGTAGATTCAGCCAAAGGCGGAAAGGCGAGTTGGAAAAAGTGAGTTTAGTGAATTAGTTATTGGTTATTAGTTACTGGTTAACAAGAGCTAAATAGACTAATACCTTATAAAAAAACCTCCTCTAAAGTGATTTAGGGGAGGTTTTTTCATACACCTAAGTACTACCTAGCAGATATATATTCAAAAATTTTTATCCATTTCATCGAAAACTGTGGACTGCTGACTTTGGTATGTGGACTATACTTCATCCCACAAATCCCTTCATCGCCTGCAATAAATCTCGCTTGGTCATGTAGCCCCCTTTTCTCCAAAGTATCTTCCCTCTTTTGAAAAGTATGTAATGCGGAATCGAGCGCACTGCAAACTGCTGAGCTGCCTGTGGGTTCTTATCTACATTGAGTTTGTATAATTTCACTTTCCCGTCTAGCTCAGCCACTACTGCCTCAAGGATAGGATTCATGGTCTGACAAGGCCCACACCAATCCGCATAAAAATCCACCAACACTGCCTCCTCACTTTTCTGAATAACCTCTTTAAACTTCTTCTTTGCCATGATTTTCTATTTCCAGCATGCTAACCAAAAAAGAATTCAATTAGTGCCATCATTAATTCCTCGGTGGATTGATCATAATATGTGCACGATGAGTTCCTGGATCCATGATCCAAGGCATGGCTGGACCAGAAGGGCGAAGTGGTAGACCTGTACTTTCAGAAGTAGCCCATGGAATATAGACCACATAGCGGAGATAAGAATCCTTGACTTCACCTGTTTTCGGATCAAAATCGGCCTCATCGGCAGTCAAAACAAATAATGTCGCCCCATCCTTTGGCATTTTCAATTTTCCACTCTTAGCCTCTGCTTCTCTGATATCAAAAATCTCTTTGGCATTTTTCCCTTCCTTTTTCAGTTGCCTACCTCGCTCCATGAAAATATCTAAATCCTTATGATAACAAGAAGCATTGAATCCAGGAGTTTTGGGATCATCTGTCAAACAAATCAAATCATTGTTCCCTTTTCGCAAGACTACCAAATCTCCATTTTGATCATATCCATAAACCATTGCTCCTTCCTTCAACTCTTCAGGAGCAGCAAGCAAGGCAGTTTTGATTTGGATTTCCTTGCTGGGGATTTCCTGTGCACTTACAAAAGTGACAAATAGCATTATACAGATAAAAGTAAGTTGATACTTCATAGCTTCTCAGAGTTTGGGGTTCTCTTAAAGTTAAGGAATATTCAGTAAAAAGGGAAATGGGGCGTCTCTTGGTTTCTCGCAAAGGTGAGCAAAGAGGCAAAGTTCGCCATTGAATCTTATGTCTTGTACCTTGCATCTCAAATCTCATTTTAAAAACAAAAAAACCTGCCACACATAAACCAGGCAGGTCTTAACTTGAAAACCTTCGAGGTTTTGGAAACCTCAAAGGTTAGTGTTCAAATCTAAAATCTGAATTCTAAAATCTTATCTATCCGTTCTCGTATTCGTACCATCCACGGGGGTTCTTTCCTCTCTGTTGGCCAAGTCCCAAGAAGTGTGGAAGATCAATTTTGCCCTTTTGGTCATCAACGGGAATTCGATTTTGTCCACAGTATCTGTATGCTGATGGTAGTCATCATGCACACCATTGAAGAAGAAAATCACAGGGATGTTATGCTTTGCAAAGTTGTAGTGATCCGATCTGTAATAGAATCTGTTTGGATCATCTTCGGCATCGTATCTGTAATCGAGTTTCAAACCTGTATAGGTGATATTATTGTATTCATTGATCACTTTCAAATGAGAAGAAAGCATCTCTGACCCGATCACGTACACATAATCCTGATCTTCGGCATCTTGATACTCATAATCAATTCTACCCACCATATCAATGTTAATGTTATTCACAGTATTCTCTAGTGGGAAGATTGGGTTGTTCGCATAGTATTCAGAACCCAAAAGACCTTTTTCTTCACCAGTCACATTCAGGAATAGAATGCTTCTTCTTGGCTTGATGCCGTCTTTGGCAGCAGCAGCAAATGCCTCAGCAATCTGCATGACAGATACAGTTCCAGAACCATCATCATCTGCTCCATTATTAATTCTCCCTTGGCTATCGATACCCGTATGGTCATAGTGAGATGAAATCACCAAAACTTCATCTTTCTTGTCCGTACCTTCCAAATAACCCATCACATTTTCTGTAGGAACCAATTTGGTGTTTTTCTTGATCAAATAAGTAGCTTTCTGTGACTTGATCGATTGTGGGTTGTTTTTGGCAGCTTCTTTCAAAATCTCCACTGGCGTAGCAAAAAGAGAGGACATCTTTTCAGAACTTACCAAGAAAATCGGCTCTTGCTTGGAAGGCTGCTCGAAACCCAATCTACCTCTTCCGCTTAGGGATTTGTACCTGTTTGCCAGTCTGTCAAAATTGGCCTGGCCTTCCATGGTTACAATCACGATACCCGCAGCACCTGCATCCATCACATCTCTCACCACAGTCTGTGCACGTTCACCGATAGCCCAAAGTCCAACAAGCTTCCCTTTGACATCAACTTTGGCTAAGTTTTCCTCAGATGCTAGGCCCAAAAATACCAAGTCAGCCTTCTCAGCCTTCTTCATGTCACCGTCTCCGATGAACACAAAGTCTTCATTATTCACCAGCTTCTGCTTACCTACAGTGAGATTTACATCTGAGAAGGAAACTGATGCCAAATTGAATTTTTGAAGATACTCTCCATTCACTGGGCCAGCTAAGCCTAGGTTTTTATAATGATTTGCCAGATACTCAGCAGCCATTTTCTGACCTTTCTCGCCAGTATCTCTTCCTTCCATTTCATCAGAAGCTAGGTAAGTCAACTTCTCTTCCAAGCCAGCAGCAGTGATCTTTTCTGCATATTTCAAGGCTGTGGCGTCTTGTGCACTGACCTGTACTGTCAGACACAAAGATAGCAATCCAGCTATCCAGTAATTTCTCTTCATAAGTATATTCTAATGGTTAGACATTTTTAGATATCAAACTTAAAAATTATTCCTATCAGATTAAAACCGTTTATCAATTTGGACTGTTAAGCAGGTAGAAATCTTAGGTGTAGAAACTTGTATTGAATCAATAATTTATACCTTTGCACTACCCTAAATCAATGAGGATATAACCCGAATAATTTCCCTTTACAATATTGATTATGAAGATTAATCTTTCCCCTACTACAAAGTTTGAAAACAGGCATAATGGCCCTTCTCAAGAAGATATAGCCATGATGCTGGAAAAAATCGGTGCGTCATCAATGGAAGAATTGATCGACCAAACCATCCCAAAGTCCATCCAAATGAATCAGTCTTTGGATCTGCCGGCAGCAAAATCTGAGGCAGCATTCTTAAAGGAGTTCAAGACTTTGGCTTCTAAGAATAAAATCTTCAAATCATTTATCGGTTTGGGATATTATGACACCATTGTCCCTGGAGTAATCTTGAGAAATGTCCTCGAGAATCCAGGATGGTACACTGCTTACACCCCATACCAAGCCGAAATCGCACAAGGTAGATTGGAAGCTTTGATCAATTACCAGACTACAGTCATGGAATTGACAGGTATGGAAATGGCCAATGCTTCGCTACTCGATGAAGCAACTGCTGCTGCTGAAGCCATGACCATGCTCCATGCTTCCAAGCCAAGAGAAAAGAAAAACGCTAACAAATTCTTTGTAGACGAAAAAATCTTTCCTCAAACCAAAGACTTACTGATCACCAGATCTACGCCGATTGGAATTGAATTGCAAATCGCTCCATTGTCTGAATTGGATCTGACTGATGCCGATCTTTTTGGGATTTTGATTCAATACCCAAATATTGATGGTGAAGCCATCGATCATGCTGCCTTGGTTGCTGCTGCGAAAGAAAATCATGTAATGACGGCTTTTGCAACCGACCTGTTGGCTTTGACGCTTTTGACACCTCCGGGTGAAATGGGCGCAGACGTGGTAGTAGGTACCAGCCAAAGATTCGGCGTACCAATGGGTTTTGGTGGACCTCACGCTGCATTTTTCGCTACCAAAGAAGCTTTCAAAAGACAAGTTCCAGGTAGAATCATCGGTGTATCCGTAGACCGAGACGGCAACAAAGCCTACAGAATGGCGCTTCAAACCCGTGAGCAACATATCAAAAGAGAGAAGGCTACTTCCAACATCTGTACTGCACAAGTACTCTTAGCAGTGATGGCTGGATTCTATGCTGTCTATCACGGTCCAAAAGGATTGAAAGAAATCGCTTCAAGAACCCATGGATTGGCACAATTGACTGCAAAGGCACTGGCGAAACTTGGTTTTGAGCAAGAAAATAAAAACTACTTTGATACCATCAAGGTCAAAGTAAATGATGTGGAGCAATCCAAAATTAAAGCTTTTGCCCTCTCGGCAGAGATGAACTTCAGGTACGAACCAGGCGCTATCTTCTTGTCATTTGACGAAGCCAAAACATTGGAAGATGCCATGGCTGTTGTGGAAGTTTTCGCCATGTCTACCAATCAAAAAGTTGACTTGGACTGGAATGCATTGACCGCTGACTTGGATATCAACCTGCCTCAAGGCTTGGCTAGAACTTCAGATTTCCTGACACATCCAGTGTTCAATCAGTTCCATGCTGAGCACGAAATGTTGAGGTATATCAAAAGATTGGAAAACAAGGATCTTTCCTTGGTTCACTCCATGATCTCCTTGGGTTCTTGTACCATGAAGCTCAATGCTACCGCGGAAATGATCCCTGTGACTTGGCCAGAATTTGGTCAACTGCACCCATTCTGTCCACAAGACCAAGCAGCGGGGTATTATGAAATGTTCCAAAACCTGAGAAACTGGCTGACAGAAATAACTGGTTTTGCTGATACTTCTTTGCAACCTAACTCAGGTGCACAAGGTGAATATGCTGGCTTGATGGTCATAAGAGCATATCACCAAAGCAGAGGAGATCACCACAGAAATATTGCCCTAATTCCTACATCTGCACACGGAACCAATCCTGCATCTGCTGTAATGGCCGGCATGAAGGTAGTCCTTGTCAAATGTGATGAAAAAGGAAACATCGATGTGGCTGACCTAAGAGAAAAAGCAGAAGCACATAGCCATGACTTGGCTTGCCTGATGGTAACTTATCCATCTACACACGGCGTATTTGAAGAAGCTATCCAAGAAATCTGTCAAATCATCCATGACAATGGAGGACAAGTATACATGGATGGGGCCAACATGAATGCGCAGGTAGGTTTGACCAGTCCTGGTTTGATCGGTGCGGATGTTTGCCATTTGAACTTACACAAGACTTTCTGTATTCCTCATGGTGGTGGTGGACCAGGTATGGGACCTATTTCTGTGGCTAAGCAGCTTGTCCCATTCTTACCAAGCAATCCTGTCGTGAAAACAGGTGGCACGCAAGCAATACACGCAATTTCTGCTGCACCATTTGGTAGCGCGAGTATTTTGCCAATCTCTTATGCTTACATCGCCATGATGGGTGCCGAAGGATTGACGAATGCAACCAAAATAGCCATTCTCAACGCCAACTATATCAAGCATAGATTAGAATCGCACTACCCTATCCTCTATACAGGAAAAGGTGGAAGAGCAGCACACGAAATGATCTTAGATTGCAGAGCGTTCAAAGAAGTAGGTATAGAAGTAGAAGATATTGCGAAGCGATTGATGGACTATGGGTTCCACGCACCAACTGTTTCATTCCCAGTAGCGGGAACACTGATGGTAGAACCTACAGAATCAGAAACTGTATCTGAATTGGATAGATTCTGTGATGCGATGATCGCAATCAGAGCTGAGATTCAAGAAATCTATGATGGCGAAGCAGACAAAGAAAATAACGTGCTGAAAAATGCCCCTCACACGGCAGGACTGGCCTTGGCTGACACTTGGGAGTTCCCATATAGCAGAACCAAAGCTGTTTACCCACTTCCTTATGTGAAAGGTAACAAGTTCTGGCCAACTGTAAGAAGAATTGATTCTGCTTATGGAGACAGAAACTTGATCTGTAGCTGTATCCCTGTTGAGGAATATGCTTCAGAAGTAGCAGAGTAAAACAAAAATCCCCTGTCAAAAGTGACAGGGGATTTTTTGCCTTTAATGGGGTTTGGTAGAATTGGACTACCATCTAAAACCTTTGAGGTCTTTTTTTAGACCTCGAAGGTTTTATTTCCAGTTAATTGGCACGAGTAAGTTATTGGTAGATGGGTAGCGACAATGTGATTTTCGTGTCTTTTTGTTCGACCCCTTTGGGGTCGGGAGAGGGGATTCTGGTCACTTTGCCCATGGGTTTCACCCATGGTTATTGAGAAGTTTGACCCTTTTAGGGTCGCAAAAAAATGATCAATTTAGCATTGGTTTTTTTGGGTCTCAAAAAAATCTAAAGCGCATTTTTGTGATTGATTGAAGTGTATATCTAGGGCTTGCTGAAAAAGAATCACTTGTTAAAGGGGGTGTTCTTCAGAATTTAAAGAATTTATTCCCCAATTGGCGTTTTTCAGCACGCCCTAGTTATAAGCGATATGATTACTTACTAGTGTCATTATGGATAATCATATTGATTAATTTATAAACAACTGTAAGTCCACAAATAATAGCTCTAAGATTCAATAATAGGTTATTTTAAATAATATAAAGCTACAGTAACACCACCTTCAGTAATGTGGTTTGACACATCTTCAGGAATTTTCCCTTTGCCCCAATCTACTTGATACAATTCATATTCAAGTATACTTGCCACAAATTTCTCTCCATCCGAAAAGTATGGAAAATTGACATTAAGATGGTTAAAGTTCAAAGGTTTAATATTGAATTCATCATGCATTCCACTTTTTTGATCATATAAAAACATTACTTTATTGTTACCTGAGTATCCTTGTGCAAGAATCGTATTACCTAAGATAACTGGAGGAGAACTCAAATATTTAAAGTCCTTTGTAGATCGCATTTCAGCCAAAATCTCGTAATCATTTTTATACGACTCAAATTCATCTGGATTCTCCAAAATTATATCAATTTTTTTCAGATGATTTCCTTTTAAATCAAATTGTAAAACAAAATCTGTTACGGGCTTGTGATAATAAATATGTTGCTTGGATTTGGTGAATAGACCTGTATGAAATTTAACATCCATAAAGCCTTCTGGATATTTTTCAAACTTGTCTAAAATATTTAATTCACTGTCTGTTTTAATGACATGATAACCATTTATTTCAGGATACTCACTTTCTACAACAAGGCCGAACAAAAAGCCATCACCTAATGCCACGAAACTATCTGCCCTAAAATCAAATTTTTTTATCTCCATCAATGCTCCAACTGTTGAATAAATAAACAACCGCTTCCTTTGTCTGTCTAAAAGGACAACCTTACCATCGTCAGTCACATCAAAATCTCCTAACCTTCGATATTCGTTTGGCCCATCTCCAATGTTCCCAAGTCTTGAAATAAATTTACCATTCAAGTCGAAAACATAAACATGATTCGAGCCCGTCAAATCAAGCACAAAAATGAAATTGTCAGAAATAATCAACTTATCGACTTGTGTGAAAAAGTAATCACCTGATTGATCCAAGTTCACATATTCCGGTAAGCTGACAACCTCTCTTACATCAAGATCTCCTTTTCCGAAATAAAAACTTGAATTGGATTCGTCAAAATATGTCTTATCTATCCTATTGCATGATAACAAGCTAAAGAAAACTAATACAGAATAAAATACTTTCATATAAAATGTATGAGATAAAGGCTGAGTAAAAAATAAGGGATGAGCATAAATCATCCCTTATCAAATTTAAGAGTTTTTGAAATTTAGAAGCAATCTGATTCTGTACATGGGTTTGTATTCTCACTCATACATACCTTTTTGTTTCCAGTAAACCACCAAGCACAATCAACGATTTTAGCAGGCCCTGTATTTAAACCAGCACCAGGATCAACTGTAGCTTGACCAGATGAAGAAAAACTGATAGAACAAAACATTAGTAATGCTCCGGAAAAAACGATTTGAATAATTTTGTTTTTCATTGCTTAATTAATTTAGTTGAAAATAAAATAAAATGGCTTTAAAAATGAATTCACTAATAAAGTCGACGAAAGAAAGAAAGAAAGAAAGAAAAAAGCAAGAGTTTAGTTGGAATTATTGTTTAAAATTGCAGGTGATCACAAAAAAAGCCCCTGATTTCTCAGAGGCCTTTATTTTTTGGAAGAATGGGTTGATTAACCTTCTACAGTTTCTTCAACTTCTTCAACGATTTCTTCTACTGCTTCTTCAGCACCTTCGATCGCCTCTTCAGTAGCTTCTTCAGTTTCTTCGATGATTACTTCGATTTCAGTTTCTTCAGAAACTTCTTTGTTACCGCAAGATGCAGTGAATAGCATACCAGCTACAGCGAATAATGCAAATACCTTTTTCATTGTTTTTTTGTTTGTTTCTTAAATTAAGCACGCAAATGTACAACCGTTTATGTAATTGTCAAGCACTTGCACAAAATTTATTTTTTACTTCTTTTTATACACAATTTTGATCGGAACACCCTCAAATTCAAAGTTTTCCCTCAACCTGTTTTCTAGGTATCGAGTATATGGATTTTTGATATACTGAGGCAAATTACAGAAGAATGCAAACACTGGATTTTTGGTCGGAAGCTGTGTCACATACTTGATCTTGATGTACTTCCCTTTCCATGCTGGTGGTGGATACTTCTCGATCTCAGCAAGCATCACATCATTGATTTTGGAAGTGGCTACTTTTCTGTTTTTATTCTCGTAAACCTTCACCGCCAATTCAATTGCTTGGAAAATTCGCTGCTTGTTCATCACAGAAGTAAAGATCATCGGAATCCAACGGTTCTCTCCGAGCTTCTCCATGATGTCTTTTTTGAATTTCTCCATGGTCTTATGATCCTTCTCTATCAAATCCCACTTATTCACCATGATCATGATGCCTTTATTATTTTTGATCCCCAAGGAAATCAAATTCATATCCTGAGCCTCAAAGCCTCTCGATGCATCTACCATCACGATAATGACATCAGATTCTTCAAGGGTCCTCAGAGAACGCATCACAGAGTAAAACTCAATATCTTCTTTGACCTTAGCTTTTTTCCTGATCCCCGCAGTATCGGTAATGATAAAATCCTGTCCATAAAGCTTGTATCGGGTATGGATAGCATCACGCGTAGTCCCAGCCTCATCAGTCACAATAGACCTTTCTTTTCCCAAAAGGGCATTCAAGAAAGAAGATTTCCCAACATTTGGTCTACCTAGGATAGATATCTTTGGAATACCTGCATCTGGATCTTCGATTCCCTCATCTGGGAAATTGGAAACCACAGCATCTAACAATTCACCTGTACCACTACCTGAAATGGCGGCAATAGGGAAAACCTCATTTTCCCCCAAGCCTAAAGCATAAAACTCCGTAGACATCAATACCTGAGATTGATTGTCTGCCTTGTTGGCTACAATGTAAATAGGCTTCTTGGAAGTACGGAGTACGTTTGCAAACTCCTTGTCTAAGTCAGTCAGCCCATCATGGCAGTCCACTACAAAAAGAACCACACTCGCTTCTTCCAGTGCAAGTGTAACTTGTTTTCTGATCTCGGCTTCGAATACATCATCAGATCCAGTGACATAGCCACCTGTATCGATGACAGAAAAGAATTTGCCTCCCCACTGCGCATGGCCATAATGCCTGTCACGGGTCACCCCCGACATGTTATCTTCTATGGCCTTTCTCTCCTCAACCAATCGGTTGAAAAAGGTGGATTTACCTACATTAGGTCTCCCTACAATTGCTACTATATTTGACATTACTTTATTGGCTTATTGGTCGTAACCAAATTTCTTCAACTTATTTTTATTTTTTCTCCAATCTTCCTCCACCTTTACATAGGTTTCCAAGAAGATCTTCTTTCCAAAGAATTTTTCCATTTCTTCCCTGGACTGAATCCCGATACGCTTCAGTGCTTTGCCACCTTCCCCGATGATGATCCCTTTTTGACTGGATCGCTCTACGTAGATGATCGCTCTGATGCGGATGATTTTCTCCTCTTCATAAAAATCCTCTATAGCCACTTCTGTGCTGTAAGGGATTTCTTTTTTGTAATTGAGGAAGATTTTTTCTCTGATGATTTCAGAGGCAAAGAAACGTTCCGGCTTATCTGTAAGTTCCTCCTTATCATAGAAAGGGGGATGACTGGGTAAGCGGTCTAGGATTTCCTGAAGAATACGTTCGGTGTTGAAGCTTTCGGTAGCAGAGATCGGAATGATCGTCTCGGCCTTGATGCGTTGAGTCCAATAAACTGTCACTGCATCCAACTGACCTTCTTTGCTGAGGTCAATCTTGTTGATGACAAGTAGCACGGGTACACCCGATTGGTTGATCTTTTCTATTACGTCTTCTATTTCTTCGTCTGTTTCAAATAGATCGGTTACGAAAAGGATCACATCTGCATCCTCCAGAGACATGTGCACAAAACTCATCATGTTTTTGTGTAACTCATATTTCGGCTTCAGCATACCTGGGGTATCAGAAAATACAATCTGATAGTTGTCATCATTGATGATGCCCATGATGCGGTGACGAGTGGTCTGCGCCTTGGAGGAGATGATCGAAAGTCTTTCACCGATCAGCACATTCATCAAGGTCGACTTGCCAACATTAGGTTTCCCGATGATATTGACAAAGCCAGCTTTGTGTGTTTGTTCGGTCATGACAATAATTTTTCACAAAGGTAGCTGAAATTTTCCGTGAAGACACACATACACAGGAATAAACCAAAGAAAGTTTGGAAGAAGGGCGGATGAGCGTGGAAGGATGTGCCAAGGACTTATGCGAAGCTTAGGGGATTAAATCAGGTGGATGAAGTTATTGTGAAGTAGAAAAATAGAATTTAGGCATCATTTCTCCCCCTTTTTAATCGGTTTGACCCCATAATGTCCAATCTCCCCTGAAAAATCTAGCATCTCTCCGATCCCTGGGAGCTAAAATCCAACCCCTGCGCTCCCCCGCGTCCTCTGCGGCAAAAAAAAGACCTTCGAGGAGAAAAAGACCTCAAAGGTCCATCTGCCCTATCCACAAGCCACCAGACTACCCTACACCTCATTTTCAAGACATAAAAAAACCAAGCATCTCTGCTTGGCTTCGTAGTAGCGGGAACAGGACTTATTCAAATAAATTAAAATCAATAGATTACAGCTTTAGGGGGACAAAACAGGGGGCAATATCCAATGATTTTATGAATTCGAATTGATTTGAATCAAATTGAAATAACTAGTTAGTATTAACCATTTTACATTTAATCCTTCTATTACCAAAAACGCTTATGAAGAGATTCATGACATACTGAACATACAGAAACTAACCACTTGATCGGTTCTTTACCAAGCTTTCTTTTTGCATACCGTTTATGATGAACTTCTGTCGCTTGAGCCCCACAATATACACATTGCCAATTATCTCGCCTTAATACAACATATCGTTTTCTCTGCCATTCATCTGACTTAAGATATACATTCCTGTAATAATCACGCCTGCGTTTCCTCTTGATTGTAAAAATCAATCTTTTAAATAACCAGGGTGCTACAAAGACAAAAATTAAAACAAGGAGCTGAAAATCCATATCTTAAGACAATTTTGGAACTATATAGTTTGAGGAGAAATAAATTTCATTTCAAATCACTTATTAAAGTGTAGAAATTAGTTTCAATTTGCTTTTCAACTTCACAAAAGTTAACCCCTTTCAAATGCGATATGTGACTAAACATTTCTTTCAACTCCCAAGGATGAAGAGTTTTCTGATTATTTTTAATAAATGGCCCATCACTTTCTAGCAATAACTTATTGAGTGGGATTTTAGCAATTATTTTTTTACCATTCAAAGATTTCACCATAGCAGGGTTGACAGAAAAATAATAACCTTCTCTAACTATCTGATCTATTAAATTTAAGCCACCTGAATACCAATGAAAAATAGCAGACTGTATATTGTTTTTGATTAATAGTTCTAAAACTTCTTTTTCCGCTTTTCTAGAATGGATACTTAATATTTTATTTTGCCCCGAAATACTATTAAGAATTTTAGAAAAGGTATCTATCTGTATCTCTTTTGTAGAGATACCCTCTTTGGAGAAGTCCAAACCAACTTCACCGATATATGATGTTTTATTAAGGTTCTTTAGAAATAAATCAAATTCCTTTTTGTGTGAATTAGCCATCAAGGGGTGCATTCCTAAAGCCAATCTTATTCTTTTTAATGATTGAAAATGAGAATATCCCATTTCAAAATGACTTGGAAGGTTAGTCATTGCTAAAACAGTTATATTAGCTTGTACAGAACCCTCAAGAACTTGTCTTGGATTAGGATATAAATCTATGTGGCAGTGTGTATCAACAATCATTTAATCCCTAATTCAGTTTTTATAAATGTGTTTCCTTTATCGATAAACAACTGAAGAACTTCTTGTTTCGACCTTAACACCATTTTAGCATAATCTTCAAGTTTATCAATTTCAATATTTCCATTTACTAAAAGGTCTCTTTTCATTTTTTCTAGAGAAATATCCTTTCTCAAATAACTAATTAGCGCAGGTAAATCTTTGCTAGCCTCTCTATTTTTAGCATTTGTAATGAAGTTACCATATTGTTCATTTCTATCTAGACCTGCTTTATGTAATGCAGCTCTCCTATAAACACATGGCATACATCTACCACAATGATGCTTTTCATTAGAATTGTCCTTATGTTGATGCCTTCGCCCTCTTTTGCCACAAGAAACTGAATCTTGGAATATGCTCTTTATAAAAGGTGACCTTGTTGCGCAATCAATAAACATCTCTCCTTTTGTTTTAAATGTATATGGATTATCTAGGAGTGTTGTTATTCCCACCTCTATAAGTAATTCTTGAGTGTTTTTTATGACATAGGGATGTGTTGTTCTAGTACTTAAAGAGCTCACCCTTGATGGGGTCAATGGATAGTTGATTGAGATTGTCCCATTCTCAGGAATTATCAATTCATCAATTGGGGATAGGTAACAACCTAAACCAATAAAAAATAGAGATCGACTGCGGTAATTGTTTTCTACTGTAACTCTGTTACCATCAGTATCTTTTCTTGATAGTGCTAATTTTGATTGTATCCAATATATTTTATTTTGGTATTCTGCCTCCAAATGTCCAAAAAGTTTATTTTGGTCATCGTTGGGACCAGGAGATTTTGAGTCAAAATGAGAAATCAAGAGGATTCTTTCATCACTACTTAGCTTTTCTAGCTCATCTATGACACCAATTAAAGAATCTAATCCACCTGAAAATAAACTAGTAGATTTTATAGAATCTATTTTATAAGTTGGTGGAATTTCTCTTCTTCTTGATAAAGGACGTGGATAAAAAAGCGAATCCTGTGTGTTTTGTATGAAAGAAACTAGCCAATTATCGCCTGTTAAGAAATCTAATATCAATTTCAATTTGTCTTCCTTTCCTATCCAAATGCCTATGTTGTTCACCGGGAACACTACTTCTATATCTCTTGACCAACCATCATTTGAATAAATCGCCCTACTAAGTAAGTTATCTACGCCATAAACTATTGCCGTTATGAGAAAGAAATCAAATTTAACCGAAGAAAAGTCAATAAGAAAATCACTAACTTTTTCAAATGGATATTTAGAACCCATATTGAAACTTAACAAAACATTCCTATCAATACCTCTGTCATTATAATTAAGGTACAAATCTGAAAATTTGCCATATTCGGCTTCTTTAATTGCTACTGTTACTTTCATAATTATTCAAATACGTTAAAAACATTTTGTTGAATATTCTTTATTAGCCTATCTGCCTCCTCTGAACTCCAATCTAAATTTTGAAGCGGGTAATTTTTGTTTTCATCATTAACTTGTTCAAAGACATAATTTCTAATTTCATTAAAAAGATTATTGACATCATTCTCTTTTTTACTTTTTATAAGGTTGTCATAAAACCATCTTGACAAAAGTGTATTAATATAATATCCAAAGTACCTTATAATGATATCTTCCAAATTACTGGTTGTAAAGGTTTGTTCCAATAAGGTTTGTAAGTCATTAATTGACTCAGCCTCTCCCATTAGTTCTTCCAATAATAATCGTGTAGCTTCTTTTGCTGCATCATCATCTATTGATGTTGCATTACTTGAGCAGTATTGAATTAAGTGATTAATTACATCATCAACTGATTTATTATCAATATCAATTAATCCAGTTGATTCAAGAGTCTCTCTTATATTATTGCCTGAACTGATAAACTTTGAAAAGACTCCTCCGATTTTTCTTGCAGTTCTAACACTGCTTCTTCCACCTGCTTTTGAACCACCACGTCCGCCAGTTGATGCTCCACCTAGCGCTGAAACAAAATGTCTCATAATATTTTGTAGTTTTTGAACTGGAATAACAGACGAATCACAATTTGAGGTAAGCGAAGAACTTAGCGTACCCCAATTTGGAATCATTTTACTTTTTTTTACTGAACCATCAGAAAATGATTTAGATGTTCCCATAATTATTTTTTTATATTAAATGCTTTACTCGCTTTTGACTTTCCATCTTTAAAGAAATTAATCAAAAACTCACCAAATTCAGGATCAGTCTTAAAGTCTGCTAATCTTAAAGCAACCGCAGGTTCAATATCCGACACACTGATTATTTTAAGAGCTTCCATATAATGATAAACTGCATTTTCAATTTTCATCTCTGTCATTGTATTGAATATGTCATACAACCGTTTTTGTTTCGGGTTTCTTTTTAGATTTGAGGATAAAAGATTGAAAAATGCATCTTTTTCAATATCGCTAAATGGTTGAAATTTTTCAGAAAGTAGAGATTTTGTTACTGTTGCCGTCATATTATCAGGTAATAACTCATTAAACAAAGCCCTTACTATTGGCGGAATCATACTAGTCGCAGTGATTGAATTTTCCAATTTATCACGAGCAATCCAATAATAATCTCGCAAATCAACTCCTGACAATAACGGTTCTATTTGAAACCATTTTATTATTTTAGGTTTACTCCATTCCTTGAATTCAGAATCTTTTATTTCTGAAATTACATCATCAATTACCTTTTCCTTAGACATAGCTTCGATATCGGTTATTTCTTTCGGTACTCCGTCTTGAGCAATTTGCCATTCAAATAACTTCTTGAACAATTTGGGTTCAGAGTATTCAAGTATCATCATTTTTGCAAGAACGGCATCATCAAAACTTTGTAAAGATGCCACTTCTGCAAGTCTTTTTCTGATAGTATAAGTGTTTAAAAAACGTTTAATCTGTCTTGGGTTTCCATACAAACTATTTGTGATTAAGGGTACTAATGAAGGAATTGTAATTACATTATCTTTAACTTTGCCAAACTCCCCTGCTTCTAAAATCTTCTCAAAATTCGATAATCCAAATGCAGAATACTTATTTGTAACCCTATACTTCCTAAATTCATCAAGTACTCTTTTAAACTTAGTATCTCCTATCTCCTTTTTACATATAAGCATTGATATATAAGTTTCGACTTCTGATTCAGAAAGTCTGGGTAAAGAATATGGAAGCTGAATTAATTTTTCTAAGTAATCAATCACAATCCGGTTGTTATCTTCCTCAATTTCTTTGTTGTTTTTATACTTGTGTTTAATTGCATATTCCACAATCCGAGGGTCTGCTCCAATGATGAATGCTGTTTTGGGAACGTTAAGAAAAAGTTTAATTGCTTCAAGGTTTTCAATAATTCTTTCTGGGCTACATCTATCTAAATCATCTATTATAACTACTAATCTTTTAAAGTTTGTAGCTGCTAACAAGTCTGAAAAATCCTTTCTAAATTCAGATACTGCATTTGTCAAATTTTTATCTTGT
Organism: Belliella pelovolcani; assembly: GCF_900156785.1. Taxonomy (GTDB): domain Bacteria; phylum Bacteroidota; class Bacteroidia; order Cytophagales; family Cyclobacteriaceae; genus Belliella; species Belliella pelovolcani. Next base: position 111,721 of record NZ_FTOP01000001.1, read on the forward strand.
TCTTTTCCTTTTTTTACAAAGGCTTCAAATATCCTTTTCCCTTCTTCAGATTGAAGCTTTTTAATTATTTTATCTGGATTGTCTCCCCATTCTGCCATTTTCTGATATGCAAATGGCACTAAACTAAGCCCTCCTGTAAAATATGCCGAAACAGCAGGTAGGGCAACATTCTTCATAACCATACCAGCGCCACGCATCCAATCAATAGATTTCCAAAGTTTCTTTGCTTTCTCCTTTATTGTATCTTTTAACTCAGCGGAAATTTTTCTATTGTCCTCTAATTCTTTGAGAATCGAATTGAGCAATGCTGCTTTAGCATCATCATATCCCTCAAAAGTCCATCCATTAAAATAAATACAGAGTGAGTCCTTATCATCTTCTTTCTCAAATTCTTCTTTTACTATTTGTAAAATACTAGATTTTCCGCTTCCCCAATCACCAAAAACGCCAATTGTAATAGGCAATACAGATTCATCATTAAGAATGTTAATTAACAATTCTGCGTGTACTCTAAATCCTAAAAGGTCTTCTGATGTTTCATTATCTGCCCACATTGTTTACAAAGTTATTTACAGTAATATTCATAGTTATCTGCTTTAATCAAAATGGCCCTCTTCCTATTAGATGTATCTTTAATAGAAACATAAAACAAAATTTTTAATCAAAAATGTAACTGATTTTAACATTAAATATTTTCTAGTTAACACTATTGATATTATCAGAAGGTTATCTTAAATAAATTTTGATTAAATCTACCCCTTTCTTAACTCCTAAAATATACCCATAACAGGGTATTTTTGATAAATTAAGAGCAAAAAGAACAAAAAATTAACTTTCTCTTCCCCAAAAGCCTTTACTTCAGGGGAAAGAAAATTAAAACCAGACTACTTTCTTGCATTCTTTGCACTTCTTGCACTATGTGGTCATACGGCTTGGAAATGCTGATTTTGAGGTCAATTTATTGCAAGGTTAATGCAAAGAGTGCAAAATAAATTACTTCCCTTTCTTGGCATTCTCTAACTCTTCTATGAAAGAGAATACATTGGAGGAAGGGTTGTCAAAAAGTTTCGACTCTTTGGCTCTTTCGCACGGTCTCTTGGTTTGTTCCGTTTACTCATTAAAAATCCCCTTTAACATTTCCAATGAGTCACTAACGATAGGTACAGCATCAAACCTTCCTTGAAGGTATGCTTTCTCCAAGTCCATTGTATCTCTAAAATCACTGTAATCATACAATGAATATACTTCTGTTGAAGCATCCTCCTTTTTATTGACGAAGTATATCTGATCTTTACGCAATTTCTTCAAGTCTAGAAACTTTGTATTGTGCGTAGTACAAAGCAATTGAGCACTTTTACTCGCTCTGAAAAAATTGAAAATATACTCAATGATCTTAGGATGAAGACTTTCTTCAATTTCATCTATCAAAAGTATCTTGTTGTTTTTCACGATATCCATGATCGTAAGCATAATAAAAAACAACTTTATTGTACCCTGGGATTCTTCAGTCAAGAAGTCAAACCCTTTAAGAGGATCCCTTTTGTGAAAAGTGGTGATTTGCAGACGCTCCTGTACAACCTCTTCTACGGTAACCGTGAGCGTATCCAGATTAGCATTGAAATTTTTACCTGGTTGTTTCAGAGATCTAATCTTCACGTCTACAATATCACTATCGGCAATTTTCAAAGCATCGATCAAAAGCTCTTTATTTTCCTTACTCAATCTTTCAATAGCCGACATACCAAAACCTAGGTATTGTAGAATAAATGTATTGTGGAAGTAATTGAAGATCTCTTTAGGAATCTCCCTATCCATTTGGCTTGCTCTACTGATATATAGGGTTTTGTTGGAGGTGTTTTCAGCTACATCCATTGGCCTCTTGATTACATCTCCAAAAGTATAAATATCACTCTTCTCTTTACCTCTTCTTTCATCTCGGGTAAAAACTTCTTTGATCCTTCCTTTTGGATAAAAATGTAAGCTTTCCGCAATGATCTGTGTATTGGTAAGACTGAAAGCATACTCATACTCAATCCCTTTGGATAAGAACCTTATAAAGTATTTGCTTGGCTTATTGGCATACCCATCAAATTTGAATGGTTTGAAATTGAAAATGGTATTTTCATTATGCGTATGTGATCGAAATACCAAGGTATTGCAAAAACGAATGGCCTTGATGACATTGCTTTTTCCAGAAGCATTGGCTCCATACATGACCATCGTTTTGAGAACATCAGTTTTATCATGGCGAAACACATTATCCACTAATGCTCTAGCATTGGCGGATTTAATGTTCGCTGCTCTAAAATCTAGACAAACTTCATCTTTGATGGAGAAAAAATTGCTAAGACGAATCTCTAATACCATTTTAATAGCTTATTATGTAAATATTTTACAAATATAAACTTTAAAATGACATAAGTGTTTTTTTGTTTTGTTTTTCGACTAGCAATAAGTTTAATGAATATGGTTGCAGGTTTTTAGATCATCTTCTTTGGAATAAAACTACGCTGAGCCGATTAACCCTTTTAATCGGCTCAAATTATTGCTATATTTGAGCCGATTAGATAAAATAATTGGCTCATGACCTACAACTGGCAACATCAAAATTGGCCTAATTTCCAGTATGATATGGAGACATTACAGCCTTTATTTCTAGAATTTTCCTTGGAATGGGCTGAATTGAGCGGGATGGAAAAAGGACTCACTACAGATTTGGAGGAAGAAACGGTCATCAACATCATGGTTTCCGAAGCCATAAAATCCTCTGCCATTGAAGGTGAGTATTACAGCAGAGAGGATGTCATGTCTTCAATCAAGAATAAACTTGGACTAAACAAAATACCTGTTAGGATAAAAGATCGCTATTCGGCTGGGATTGCTGAGTTGATGGTAGAGGTAAGAACTAGCTTTAAAATGCCGCTAAGTACAGAAATGCTAAAAAATTGGCACAAAATCCTCTTTATTCATGTCAAGAATTTACTTGTGGGCGATTGGAGAACGGGGCAGGAACCCATGCAGGTGGTTTCTGGATCCATAGGAAGAGAAATAGTGCATTTTGAGGCTCCACCATCAGATCGGGTGGCCAAAGAAATGGAATTGATGGTTGATTGGTATAATCAAGCCAACTTCCCCCAAATCAATGTCATCGGTTCAGCTTTGTTAAAATCAGCCATTGTGCATTTATATTTTGAATCCATACATCCATTTGAAGATGGTAACGGAAGAATCGGCAGGGCGCTTGCAGAAAAAGCATTATCACAATATCTGGGAAAACCAGTCTTATTGAGTATTTCTAAAATCATTGAAACGGATAAAAATGCCTATTACCAGGCATTGAAAGATGCCCAAAAGAGCTTGGATATTACCAATTGGATAGCCTATTTCATCAAAGTGATCATCACTGCCCAACGAGACTCTAAAGCTTTTGTAGCATTTCTTCTGGGGAAGGTGAAGTACTTTGATAAGTATAAAAACTTCATGGATGAAAGACAGACCAAAGTCATTGAAAGAATGTTTGAAGCAGGTCCAGAAGGCTTCCAAGGAGGCATGAGCGCTAAGAAGTACATGTCCATCACTCAGGTTTCCAAAGCCACAGCTACCAGAGACCTGCAATTCCTTCACGAAAATGGACTTTTGATCCAATCAGGAGCAGGTAGATCTGTGAGGTATGAGTTGAATTTACTAAATATGAAATAACCATGATGGATCAAAAACGCGAAGAGGAGAAGGAAAGACGAAAAAGAAGAAATCAAAGATTGATTACGGCATTCTTTGTTGGATTATTTTTTATGAATATTCTGTTAATGATGATCTTGCCTCCATTTTCAAAGGAAGCTGAAATTAAAGGTAAAGTCATTTTTTATGTGCCAAATCGTGGATCAGCATTAGTGTTTTTATCTAATAAAATATTTCCAGTATTTGAAGATAACTTTACAATATTCGATAAAAATGTAAATGTTGGAGACTTCATCCAAAAAGCAGCGGAATCCGATTCTCTTATTATTTACAGAAATAATATAAAGACTGTAATCAAGCTGGAGCCTGAATGATTTTGGGGTTTAAGTGGAATAATAAAAATACCACCCATTTTTTAATTCAATAATTCGTCCGACAATAAAGCCGAATGGAGGTATTCCATCTCCTAACTTAATATCCCCTTTATAGGATTTGATGTATCCATATTCATTGTCGATAAAGCCATCAATTGTTAATACCAAAAATTCCTCATCTCTGTGAAGTGAAATGATATCAGCTTTAATCATATTTTGCTGAATGTTAAAAACATCATCTATTGATATATTATTTTCCTCCATATAATCCCCAAATGCTGCTTTAATTTGAGTTTTGGTTGAAAGCTTTTTACTGTCCCCTATATAACTTTCATCAATCCTTTTTGAATATCTTAGAAAGTCAGACATTTCATGAATACCGCTCTCTAAGCTAAGGTTTTCTATTTTTTCTAATCTAGATTTATTCAGATTGTAATGGAGTTGGTGACTTAAACTGTTTTTTGGAAATAGGGAAAATGAAAATGAAATTAGTATGATAATGACAGGTGCATATGAAACTAATTTCTTAACCCCATTAAAAAAAATGAATACGGTTGAGAAAATCAATCCTAGAAATAAAACAACTAACAATGTCAGTACATCAAATAAAGGACCTAGGAGTAAAGAATACTGTAATTCAAAAACTGTTGCTAAGAATATTAATATGCTAAATACAAACGCCAGAATTTTTATGATTGAATTCATATTTTAAAGTAATTGAAATTTAAATAATTACAAAATTCAATAAAATATCAAATTCAAAGTCGAATCAAGATATAAATTATTTCACCAACTCTTGACTACCATTCAATTCATAAGGCTGAATTAATACCTCTACAGGCAAACCTAAGAGCTCGTGAAGGTTTCTGATCATATCTATAGTCAAAGCTCGCTTACGGTTGAGTACAAGGCTTACAGTGGTCTTACTGCCAATGGCAGTGATCAAGTCTTTATCTTTAAGCCCTTTCATTTCCATAGCTTCTTTGATGGCCGTGATAGGCTCGGGCAAAGCGATAGGATAATGCTCTTTTTCATACTTCTCTATCAGCGTCACCAATAGCTCTGCTTCCATTCCTTCAGGACTATCTGGATTGGCATCAAATATTGAAGAAAGCCTCTTTATCGCTTTTTCATATTCCTGCTCCGTGGTGATGATTTTATCCCATTTCATATCTACGATTTGATTTTACGATTTAAAACTGGTCAACTGTATTGGCATCAACTTTATCATATTCGGTATGTGTGCCAATAAATTTGATAAATACCCACTGCCTTACATAACTAACCTGAACGATAAGCCGATATTTATTTCTTGCGATATTAAATACCACCCTATTATTTTTGACTGGATCAGCATCAGGAAAGTCTTTGACTACATCCATTGACTTTTGCCAATCAGCTCCTTTTGTAATGGATATCCATGTTTCAAGACTGGCCTTCGCATCGGGATGCTTTTCATAGAATTTTACCAGATTTCTTAAAGCAATGATGTTTTTCAATGATTTATACTTTTACAACGGTTGAAGATATATAAAAGTTTTCAATATGAAAACTTTTATCTGATTTAGATATGAAATTTAAGAATTCAGAAGAAAACTTTTCTTTTCAATAGAAATTAGGTCAAACTTGATAAATATCCAAAATCAATAAGTATTTTTAGGTACATCAAATAATTTTAAATAATGAGATCAGCAATTCTAGTTTCCTCAACTGAAAGACTTGAAGGTTATGAAATTGAAAAGTATTTTGAATTGATTTCTACAAATGTTGTCTTAGGTACAAACTTCTTTTCAGATATAGGAGCATCATTTACTGACTTTTTTGGAGGGAACTCCGAAATATATCAAAGCAAACTCGAAAAAATTTACAAAGTGGCTATTGATAAGTTGAAGAATAAAGCAGCAACTTTTAATGCTAATGGAATCATTGGAGTAAGAATAGATTTTGATGAGATTTCAGGGGGTGGTAAATCGATGTTTATGATTTCTGTATGTGGTACTGCCGTGAAATTGAAACTTTTAAAGAAAGTTGATTTAATAAAGGAGAATAATTCGTCTTTTACATCAGATGAACTTGATGTTATGTCTAGAAAGATTGCCATCAAACTAAAAGTAGATCAAAATCAAACTCTAAGTAGCAGTGACTGGGAATTTTTAATTGAGAATTCATTAGAAGATCTTATTCCAAATTTGGTGGAATCATATTTTAAACTGGTTAAGGATTATCCATACTCAGACCAATTAAAAATTTATAAAGGTTATCTAACTGTATTGCTGAGACAGAGCACTCCAGAATTAGTTGAGAATACACTTTATGGAATGTATGCTTCAAACCCTGAAATTATTTCACAATTAATTGTTGAATGTGAGGTGTTTTCCCCTTCCTTAACGATAGATTTAATTGAATCAGGAAAAATACATTATGCTATAGCAATTCTTGAAGCCAAAAAGAGTTTTTATACAGCTGATGATTATACTAAAATGGTAAATATTTTGAATCTACTAACCACTTTACCTGATACTGGCAAAATTGATGCAGTAAAAGGAATGTTGGGTTCGAAAGAAAAATTCATTTGTGACAAAGGTCATCAAAGCCCACCGGATTTAGTTTATTGCACTGAATGCGGTCGTAACATAAAAGGTGTTACCAAAGGAGAAGAAATAGCCATAAATCAATTCTCAATGAAAATTGAGGCTTTAGAGGAGTTATTCAAAACTAAAACCTAGTGGTTATACTTTTACATGATTTTATTCATTTAATTGGATTGGATTGGATTTAATAATTCACATCAATATTACATAGTAATCATACGATTATTTTACAGCCAATTCTTTTGAAAGATTGAATATTGAAACTTGATTTTCAGCAGGATATGCAGAACCTTTAATTCTAGATCTAATTATTCCTTTGTAACCTATAATCCTGAGTAAAAGAACCTCTAAATAAAATATTCCAGTATTCAGTAAAGGCCATGTTTTACCTTTGAGTTTTTCCAAATCTTTCTTTTTAGATTCTGAATAATGAACATATGCATTTCTTATTAAAGGAAATACATAGGCAAAATCTTCAGACTTATTTAGATCGAATTCTTTGAAAGTTTTTCTGTATTCCTTAGGGAATTCTGTTGATAAACTGAAATGAAAGAGAAGACTTCTAATTTTATTACTTGCGTAATTTTTTTCTTTGTCAGATTCACCAAAAGCTTTAATTTCTCCTTTCTCTAAAACTAGCCAACTATATAGAGTTTCAAAGCTGTTTTGTAAAAAAATGATCGAGCCGTTAGTGTAACCAGAGTTATTTAAAGCTTCTAAATACCAATGGATCACAAAATCCATTTTTTCAAAATCACTTTCAGTTTCCGTGACATTTAAAAATTTATTCCATAGTGAGCAAAATTCATCATCAAAGCGGAAAGGTAACCAGGATTGAACATATTTATGATGATCAGTAATGTATGGTGAATAGTCTTCCCAAATTATTTTTTCATCACTTGAATATGCTTTCAGAAATAGTGGTGCAACTCTCCTACCATTTAAAAAAGATAAAAATATTTTAAGCCTCTTAACAATGAAATTGACTCTATTTAGTGGAGTGACTTTGTTGAACTTTATCCTGCAATTGTTAGAGATAATATAACCTCCTTCGCTCTTAATTGCTTTTTTGCTTTTTTCATCAAGAATGTTTTGAATCTCTATTGAGTGATCAGTAGAAATAAAACTTATATGTCCTAACCTTGAACCTTTAGGACTTTTCTGGTATGATAACCCAAAATATTCTCTAAAATTAACTAGATTAAAGTCTATGTATTTTATCTTTTTCTTACTTTGAGTAAAAATTAATTTTTCATTAATGCTTCCTTTAATGTTAATAGTTTCGCCATAAAATTTATTTTCTATAAAAAATTTCACCTTTTTGTTTTGACTCCCAATTGTAATTGATATTTCATTTTTATCAAATATTGCCTTCAAATCAGAGCAATCAAGGATTTCAAATCTTAATTGATGCCTTGGAACCCATTTGACAAAGATTTTTCCATTAAAAAGATGAGTACCAAAATGAAATTCTCCTTGGTATATCAATATTTCTTGATTTGGGTATTCCATAATTATGGTAGAAACTATTCCTTTCTTTCTCACCCATCACCCCCTTCCACAATCCTAATCTCCTCCTCCGTCAACCCATAAAGTTCATAAACCAATTGATCGATTTGGCTTTCTAGATATGTTGTATTTAAAGAAGGCGCTTCTTTTTTATTTGATAGAATTGTATTTACTAGTTCAGTAATTTGTTCACGTATCGATTCATTTCCAGTAGCTATTGGGATTTGACTGAAATACTTCCAAATAAGTTGATAACCATTTTGAATAGCTGTGCAATATTTTGAAATAAGCCACCAACCTATTCTTGAATTTAATATCCCTAGTAGTACTTTGTCATTAGTAGGTAGAATCCACATTGAATTATTACAGTACAAATTTTCTTCATCATAAATGAAACATGGTTTTACTTGAAATACCTGATACATAATTTTCGGCTTCTCAAACTCTTTCCAATAAGCAATCGAATCTTGTGTCTCAAACCATTTTCCAGATGTCTTTTTTCTTGAGCCCTTTAATCCACTTTGTTCTAGACGCTCAATCCCAAAGCCCTCTAAGTGTTTCTTAATTCCTTGAAATTCTTCAATGTCTATTTTTAAACTAGGAAATGTTCCGATTAAATATGAATTGTCAGACCTGGAATACCAAGGCTTGACATCTCTTCCTCGAAGTAATGGTTTTATGAGATCAATTGATCTTGGATCTAATTCAAAAATATACTGTTTCTTTACTTCATCAATAAAAAATGCTTCTGATAGACCTGTTTTTATACCATAGTTCGCTTCACCGTTAAGAAATTCATATAATGGTTTGCTTACTTTTTTAATCTTTACCAATAAGTTTTGGTCCTCAGCATTACTTATAACCCATGTTTCATCTGATAGTGTTTCTTGATTTATCTCTCCTTTTTTCGTAACCACATAACTTGCGAATCCATCTGGGAAATCAAGAGTTGAAATCGGTACTGATGTAAAGGAACTGGCGGAAGCTGATTTTTTAGCCGTTAAAATGCAAGGGTAGGTAGTGGCTTCTTCAAATACTTGTAAATCTCCAAAGTCCAATATTTCTACCAAATCATTTTGAAGTAGAAAATTTCGTGCTGCTTTTCCGTATCCTGCTTGCATAAATTTATTAGGCATGATATAGTTGATAAAACCATTTTCCTTTAAAATTGAAAAACCTCTCTCAATGAAGAAAACATAAATATCAGCAGTGCCTGAATAAGTTGAAAAAACTGATTTAAATAATGCTTTAAATTCTTTCAATTCCTCCTGCCTAATATACGGCGGATTCCCAATCACCACATCAAAGCCCACAAAATCCCCTGATTCATTCAATACCTCCGGAAACTCAAACCTCCATTCAAAGGCATTTTCATAGATCTTGTTGTTTTTGATCTCCTCGATCTCGGTGGAGAGCTTTTCCAGCTCGGCTTCTATCTTTTCTACTTTCTTTTTCCTGTCCTTTTTCTCCTTAGCAGATACCTCAAATAGTCCAGTTTGCATGGTGAGGTTATAGAGCTCTCCACCAAGTTTAGCCTTACGCTTGATCTTGGGATCATTATTGGCTATCTCAGAGCGAAAGTCAGACTTGATCTCTGCGATCAGTCGCTCCATTTCTCGCTTTTCCTGTTTGTTTTGGGCATTTCGATAAGTAGTCACCGCCATGCGATAGCTGTCTATCGAGAACTTACTTTTCTTCAGTGCCTCACTCAGATCAGCATCGATAGCAAATCGGCTTACAAGGGAATTCCCACATTTGATATTGATATCGATGTTTGGCAGGGTTTCCAATGCTCTAAGACCTGTCAGGTTTTCAAAACCTGACAGGTCTTGCTTGTAGTAAGCATTCTTCAGCAACTCAATCCATAACCTCAATCGGCAAATCTTCACCGAATTGGGATTGATATCTACGCCAAATAGACAATTTTCGATGATCGTCTGCTTTTCATGAAACAGGGTTTCTTGGATACGTTGGCTTTCTTTATTGGATGGATTGTATTCAAAGAGTTCTCCCTCTTCGTCAGTCACGATCAGTTCATCATTGACTACTTCTACTTGATACTCTTTCAACCGCTTGCCATCCCGATCTTGCAGAATTTTCAAGTCGTTTTTTACCGCAATCATTTCATTGAGTGCAGATACTAAAAAGTGTCCAGAACCTACAGCAGGATCACAGATTTTGATGCTGTTGACGATTTCATTGGCTTGTTTCCGATCTTCTATTTGATCATATATCTCGTCCAGACTTTGCGAAAGCTCTGAACTCTCGGATAGCTTAAATCCTGCTTCTTTGAACTTCTGTACCACAGCCCTTCGGATGGTCTCCCGACACATGTACATGGTGATAAAACCAGGGGTGAAGAATGATCCATCTTTGTAGCCATTGATTTTCTCGAAGATCAGGCCAAGAACAGAAGCATTGATCAGGGTCTTGTTGTCCTCTTGAATATCTTCCGAACCTTCGGAACTGAAATCATAAGCATTCAAGAATTCAAACAGATACTCCAAGGTGGAGAGGTTCCCTGTTCTCTTTTTCCCCTGTTCGTTTTTCAGTACCGTGGAAGAAATGATTGGCACTGTCTTTTCATCTCTCAGATTGGAGATAAATAGCGTATCATGCTCCATATCTGTTGGCTCAAAGAGTGAGCTGTTCAGATAAGGCACATTTCCAAAAACCTTGATTATCTCCTCGGACCTGTCTTCATATTTTCTGGCCAAGACCTTAAAAAACAAACTATTCAGGTCATCGTAATTTTTGATCTTATCCAGGTTCAGGAAGGAATAGGATTTATCACCCTTATGGTAAGTGATCAGCTGTGCTTCCAGTAGTTTCAGGAATAGTATTCTATTCACCCATGTGATGCTCAGCTCAAGGGCTACATTGAAGAGCCTTTCATCAATAGTATTGCCATATTGACTTGGTCTTTCCAGTCGGCTGATCTTATCCAAGCTATCCAGTTCTACAATGGCATTTTCCAAAATAGAACCCGCATGCCTTTCACCAGACTTGTTTCTTCCGATCAGCTTTTTACCACCTTCCTTGGTTTCACTCAGCCCTATGATGTGCAGGAGTTCGCTGTAGAATCGCTTATCAAGGCTGTTGCTATCATTGGTAAAAGGAAGCTTCAGCATATGCTCAGGAGAAAGCAACTTAAAGAGCGCTATCAGCTTGACATCATCCTTTTTATCTGCATTGCGAAGGGGTTTGTCGTATGTCCTAAGGTCAAAATAAGTAAACGCCAGCTCCCCTTCCAGTTTATCGATCTCACGAGCTGCGATTTCTTTATAGAAAAAATCAGTAGTCGTTCCAGATAAACTTCCTGATTCAAAAGCCTTGAAATCTTTCACCAGGTTCTTATTTTGTGCAAAAGCCTTTTCAAATACCGATGCATCAAACACAAACCATTCATAGATATTGGTCACCACTAGGTGCTTAATTTCCAGATTGTTTTGAGTAATACGCTCTCTCAAGAAGTATAATACCAGTTCCTGAAAAGATTTGACATTGAGGCTTTTGATGGATTTGGCTTCTGGGGAAAGAGAAAGCATTTCAGCCTTATTTGAAGGCCTTTTGGTTTCTAATATTACCCCTACTGGGCTTTTTCCATCTTTTCCAATATGGATTACCAAATCATTTTCCTTTTTTGTGTTTATGAAATAATCTGGCTCATAAAATGTTCTCTTAAGAAAATCTGAAACTAAATTTTTTAAATGTTCTTCTCTCTCACTTTCATTGATCTGATCCAGCAATTGAACCAAATTATCCTTAAATACCTCAATCTGGGTTCTTACAGGTTTTACTTTTAAAAATGCCTTATTTAATGCCTGTCTTGGTTTAAGAAATTTGTGGTTCATTCTCCCTGCTTTGTTATTGAAAAATTCCAACAACCAATTTGCTTGTTTTTAGTGGGATTTGCAATAAAACGAACCCAGTACTTTAGTTTTTTGAGCTAATTTGACAGTTTTTGACTCAAATTAAAACTTGAGCTAATGTAAAATCCAATTAAAAACATTTAATAATTGAATTTTGGCAATTGGTAAAAATTTTAGTCTTCAATATTGATAGCCAAACCAATTACTTGAATTCCTGGAACACTTGATCTTCCATCGACACTGCTTTTGGAAATATTTCTTATTTCAAGCTTGATAATGCTATTAGCATCAGAACCTTTTGCTTGATAGATAATTTCCTCAAATAGATCGTTGATCTCGCAACCTTTAAAATTAAAATCTTTTATTTTATCAAATGAAGTACTTTTACTACCATAAAGATCATCATATCCTGAGTTGGAAGACTTGGACTTTTTTATTTTAACATCTTCTTTTGGTACATAGCCTTGATAACAATCTACTATCACAATAGAAGCGGATTTGTAATTCCTAGAAATATCTCCCGTTGTGACGAACATACCCTCTTTTTCAAAAATACTTAAATCTATTACTGCTGCGTCAAAAGAGTATTTATCTAAAATGGCACAACTATTAAAAAATAAGAATAACGACATTTTCGAAAGAATTTTGATTTGCTTTCTAAACTGCATGGCTTTTTTGTTTATATGGAAATTTAAAACTAGGCACATTATAGTTTGAATAAAATACCCACAACAGGGTATTTTTGAGAGAGTAGAAGCCTTCATTGGATTAGTATTTAAATACTCATTGATTTTAATAAAATCTAATTTTGCCAATAAAAATATTTTGATGATATTATTAACTTATAAATGTTAATAATATAGACAATGGATGTTTTTGAGATTTTAGCAGAACTGGAAAGGAGAGAAGAGCAGATTGAAATAAAGCTTAAAAAGATTCTACAGGCTAATTTAAACCCTTTTCCTGGTGATAGAATACAAAAGGCAAAGCTGTTACTAAAACTGATCTATGAATTCAAGAAGCATATTCAGGCAGACGAGTTTATCCAAGCTGGAATGAAAATGAGGGATTTGGAAATTGAAGGTTTGATGATTCTTGTAGAAAAATCACCTTCTTTGAAATGATATTCATTAAAAAGAAAAAAGAGGTTCAGTTATTTTTGATATAGAATCATAAAGTTTATCATAGACCAGAATCAATTGATCACAATTGGGCAATGTGCTTCTGAATATTACTAGTCAAATTAAAGTCCTTAATTTACAACTTAAATTTTATCTTCTTTTGATTCAATATAATTTTCCGCATAGATCGTTCTACTGTAGCTTCCAATATTATAGTTTATGCTTTCAGCAAGTTCTAATAAATGACTTGGATTGATTTCATATAGATCACCGAGCTTTGCAGCCTGTAAAATATCTAATTTCCTGATACCATTTTCTATCTCCAAATATTCTGAATCAGTAAGGTCTGCTTTGGCAGCCACCAAGTCAATATCATACTTAAACTCTTCACGTAATTTTTTTAAAAGTGTATATTTCATTGTATTGGTTTATCAATTCTATTCATATTTTTAATTATCAAAAATAGCTCTTCTTTGTCTTTTTTTAAAGATTCTAATTCTTTAATTAAATTACCAATTTGGATATCTTTCTCCTTAATTATTCTTTCGTAAAATTCAGAATTATCATTTTTGCCTTCGTGGTATTTATTTGTCGATATAATGGACCTACTGTATTCACCTGTATTATAATTTATTATTGGTAAATCTTCTGATAAAAAGTAATCAGGTTTGACATGGTAAAACTCTGCTAATTGTTGTATTCTCTCTAAGGTCAACTTAGTTTTTCCTGACTCTAAATTAGAATATGTTTTCTGATTAATATCCAAAACATTGGCCACATATTCTTGAGAGAAGTCTCTTGACTCTCTTAATATTCGAATAATTTTCTGTGCTTTGACCATATTAGAAATATTTCGACTAAAATTCACTGTTAAATACTCAATTAGTAAAATACTTAACTCTCTCTATCCAATTTTTTTTAAAAATTTGTACAACACTCTTCTAAGTTAAATATACTAAGTATTCTTCAAAACTAAAGCATATCAGCAAGATTAGTGGGGCTTAATTTATGCGGCTTTAAAATAAATAGAGATGGAGAAAATTTATAGGTAAACTTTATGATCCTGGACAATCAAACAGTAGGAAAAAATATCTCTCTCTTCCGTAAATTGAGACAGAAAAAAGCCTTTGAAGTAGCCTTTCATTTAGGTTTAAAGGAAGCGGCATATACCAAATATGAAAGAGGGGAGACAAAAATCACCATTGACTTCATCCAAAATATCTCTGAGTTTCTAAAAGTAGATCCACTTCATTTGCTAGTATCTAACCCTGAACAACTGCTCCAAAATCTAAATCAAGATCCAATAATCGCCAGTTTCGAGGGAGACTCAAATAAAAACGTAGACCACAATAAAACCCTACATCAAATACTACAATCCATTCTAACCCTAAATGAATCCATCAAAGAAATTTTAATACCTGAAAAATAAAATTCAATTGTCATTTCCTTCCTCCATTACCTCAGTTACCTAATTAACCAATTAACCAATTAACCCCTTTTTCGACTTTTTTCATCCTTCATCCCTCATAATTCCTCCCTTCTTTCCCCCTCCTCCCTAGTACCAACGTAGTAGCAGTCTAGTATCAACGTTGGGGTAACGTAGGGGATACGTAGACCCCGTGACTAGACCCCGTAATTTAAATTCTTTAAAAAATAATATTTAATCCTTCATTTAATACAATTTCAACCCTATTTTAATATTTTCACACACCTTCTCTAATAATCCCTGGTTTCTTTAAGGATGGCCCTAGGTGAGGCTGCTTTTAAAGTGTGTCACTGAAAACTTAACAGCAACCGTCTGATGCGGGCGGGACGACGGAGATCCGGGCCGGCGCTGGCCTTGTGCGTTGATAGGATATCTCCGTCTTGACTTTTTTGTTACTTTTTGCGTCAAGGCAAAAAGTAAGAGAAAACAATATATTCATCTCAAAACAGATTCTCTCACTCCTCAAAATCAACCCTTCACCCTTCTAATTTTGCAAGAACCCTATCGTCCCGAGAGACACTTATTTTTCTAAAAATATCCACAGCTGGGACTCTAGGTTACGTGTGCGCACTTTTCATCCATGCACTGCGGCGCATTACAAAAGTGGTGACTATAAAGGATTTTCTGCGCCTTGTACATGGCTATTCAATGTTAAGCCCGCTTCGGGGCTTCCTTCCTTGATTTTTTTCATCACTCAGACTTTATCATTTCAACTCCTTTCCTCAGCGACCCTCCGTGCCTCCTCTGAGCAACTCGGTGTAATATAAGGACTTTGCTCTTTAAACTTTTTCCTTCAATTAGCCAATTACTTAAATTATATCATTGTGCTCATTGTGACTCTTGGAGCTCTTCGTGTCAATCTATAGCGCATCAGCGCCATAATTTATAAATCCCTATAAATCGAATTTCCGATCATCAAACCTTAATCACCTTCCAAATCCCTTAAGTCTAAATTCGTTCAATTCGCTAAATTCGTGGTCTTCCTTTTTTCCTTTAACCTTGTGTCATTCATCTTTTCAATACCTCTAAAACCCCCACAGCTCTTTTCCCCGCTAACTCATTCATTTTCCCATTAACCTCCTGCAAAAAGACAATCCCCATCACAAGAAACAATACCTCTTCTTCTTGCAACGCACTGCCCAAATCCATTTCTTTAATCCCATTTAAATCAAGAGAATCATCTAAATCAAGAATATTCCCCTGATATTCCTGATAACCTACTTTTTCATTGACTTCATGAAGCCTACACCATAATAGATCTACTCTATAATGTGTAGCTCCTCCAGGAGCAGTCTTTTTATCCATACCTCCAATTTTATTAAAATCTACTTGAACTATTTGTCCTTGATAATCAACAAAGGGTAAGTTTGCAATCAGACTCTTCAAAGAAGTAGCTTCAAAATCAAAACCATGCATTAAACCTAAATCTCCAAACCTCAACCTTCTATAGCCATATACACTGACAGGGTCGGATTGAACTACCTTATGCATTTTTGAAGTCAACCTTCCATGTAAACCATCATGTCTGCTTGGATTCAGAAGACCTACACATGACCGGGATAGTTTAGCCGCGAATTTCGAGGCATGTCCAAATTCAGAACTTACCCTTCTAGAGTTCTCAAATTCTGGACCTTCCTTTAATCTTTTCTTTTTTGGGCTTCCTTTTGACCTGGAATAAAACTTTCCATTTCTCTTGTAAAAGATAACATTTCCCATTGTTCCTTCTAGCGTTAATGATCCTGTTTGCTTAGCCATAATTTCTTAGTGTTTGATCGGACTCTAAAATAATGATAATTAGTGACTTATCCTAGACAAACACGTATTAACTCCGTATCATATCCATATCAATACCATATCATACACGTATCAAACATAAATCAGACTATAGCCAAAATAGACATAAAGTCTGTTTAAAGCTATTTTAAAGGTATTTTTGATAGAATTTTAAGTAAATAATTAAGCTTAATTGTACTAGATTAACAATATTTTAATGGTTTGATTTTCAACAAAAAAAGGTTTTAATAAATGGAAAAATAAGGAGCCTTTAAAGGTCTAAAATGGTTTCAAACATTTCTCTTTTCAAAAAAGTGTAAACAAAAAAACCAAGCATTTCTGCTTGGCTTCATAGTAGCGGGAACAGGACTCGAACCTGTGACCTTCGGGTTATGAGCCCGACGAGCTACCAACTGCTCCATCCCGCGATATATCTT
The DNA here is from genome assembly GCF_900156785.1 of Belliella pelovolcani. Classification (GTDB taxonomy): domain Bacteria; phylum Bacteroidota; class Bacteroidia; order Cytophagales; family Cyclobacteriaceae; genus Belliella; species Belliella pelovolcani. The sequence continues at coordinate 128,562 of NZ_FTOP01000001.1, forward strand.
ATAGACTTAATAAATCAATCTTTTTTATGACCTCGAACTTGTATCTGCTACTGCGGATATTAGACCGAAGAACTACCAACAGCTTTAACCTGTGATATGTTTTTTGACTTATTTATCGCTTTTTCTTGTTTCAATCAGACTTCTGCTGATATTGTGGTACAAAAGTAAGGCGAATTTATATTCAAAGCAAGTATGGAGAGATATTATTGCTAAACAATTTCTGATCTCCTACCAACTCCTTTGGTTTTTAGCATGTTGAGTAGTTACTATTTTTTATAGCAGTAAAGCAACACCAGTTCTACATATTCGAAATACCCATATCAGGCCGCCAAAGCATCCTCCTTAAACACAATCTCGAATGAGGCACCAGGATTAGAACTGATTTTGAGTTGTCCATTGATCTGACGAGTCAATGTTCTCACTAGCTTCAAGCCAAGGGACTTGGACTTTTCTATATCCAAATCATTATCCAAACCCTTCCCTGTATCCTCCACTCGAAGCTTGTAATTCCCTGACTCTTCTTCGCTGAAAATGATATGAATCTCACCAAAATCCCTGTCCTCAAAAGCATACTTCAGAGAGTTAGAAAGCAGTTCATTCGTGATTAAACCGATTGGAATGGCCATATCCATATCCAAATTGATCTCTGCTGCCTCCACAATCACATTGATCTGCTTGTCGGATCGATAGGTCTGTGTCAAGAAATCACTCAACTGCATCATATATTCCTGCATATTGATCTTTGAAAGATTTTCATATTGATAAAGCTTTTCATGTATCAAAGCCATTGTCTTGACCCTGCTTTGGCTTTCCTTCATGGCTCCCTTGACCTTTTCATCTTGTAGCCCCCTAGTTTGCATACTCAAAAGACTTGAAATAATCTGAAGATTGTTCTTCACACGGTGGTGAATTTCTTTGAGCAAAAGCTCCCTTTCTCCATTTTGCTTAGCGATTTCTTCATTTTTCAATGCCAAAATATGATTATGCTGTTTTCTTATTTTGGATTGTCTGAAAAACACACCTGCTAAACCCAAAAACAATATTAAACCTCCTATGCTAAATGAAATTTGTGCCTTTTGCTTTTCCGACAGAAGGTTTTGAATTTCCTTTTCACTTTCCAATACAGCTATTGTCTGATCCTTCTTTTCCGTTTCATACACTGTCTCCAGTTCTGCCAACTGTCTACTTTTGACTTCATTGAAAACAGAATCGTAGTATATGTGAAACAATTTAAAAGCTTCATATGCCTTCGGATAATTCCTCAAACCTTCCTGAGCCTCGGCTATGCCTTGATAAGCGTCTCTAATCCCTCCTAGATCCTTGAGCAGCTTTCTGATTTCCAAAGCCTGCTGCATATATTCCAAAGCACGTGCTGATTGTCCCACCTTGTTCAATGAATATCCCATATTAAAAAGAAACCCTGCATAGGCTTGTGTTTTTTCATTTTTAAGATACTCAGCTGTCTGTTGGTAATACCGTATGGCTTTTTCATAATCTTCTTGCATAAAGGCAATATTCCCCATAGTATTGAGCACCATACCAATGGAAGATTCCATTTGATTTTCCTTGAAATATGCCAAGCTCTTTTCTACATACACCATAGCAGAATCCATGACACCATATTGATAATGGTAAACACCAAGTTTATAATTCAGATTAGCCACAGCTTGCTGATTCTTACTATCCTTAAAAAATGCCTTACTCTTCATCAGTGCTTCATACTGCTTATCAGTTTGGCCACGAAGCTCATAGACCTCACCCATCATCTCACCTAGCTTGCTGATGTAATAATCATGCTTATTCGTTTCAGCTATTTGAAATCCTTTCAACAAAAGTTTCAACCCTTCTTCAACCCTGTTCATTTTAAAAAGCACAAGGTGTTTGTTCATGTAAAAGCCTACCCAACGAATTTCATTGGGATCCAGATAGGTATTTAGCAAGGAATCTGTTTGTTCAAAATAACGCAATGCCAAATCAAAATCATCTTCTTGATAATACGCTAGCCCTAGATTCTCGTAGACATTACTCAACCCTTTTGCATCCTGAAACTCCTTAAAAACTGGCTCAGCTAATTTATAATTGCTGATTGCTGAGTCATATTGACCAATTTTCTCTTGCATCACACCGATGTTCATCGACATGCCAGCAGCCATTTTCTTCTCGTCTGATTTGATGTAGTATAGCCTGGCATCATTAAAAGTCGATAGCGCCGCTTGAATATTCCCACGAAAATACTCCAGCATTCCCAAACTTTTGTGCAACTCCGCCATAAGCGCGTCTTGACTTTGATAGGATTTGTTTTCAAGAGACCTTTCAAAGAATTCAAAAAACACAGGATCCAAGCTGTTAGACCCAGCTCGCTCTATCTTACCAACTACCGCTTTCCCTTCATCAAGCTGATCTTTACTGATATGGCTGGCTAATTTTTTCTCGTAAAAAGCCAAAGAATCTTGTGCCCACTGTGGAACCTGTGCTGAAGTTTCAAATGCGGCAAACAAAACGAAAAACAGTGTATAAACAATGTTATTTTTCATCTCAAATAAATTTTATAAGTACCAAAAGTTCAACTATTTAAAACTAATCAAAATTTAAAGAATAAAAAACTGCCCCCCGAATCAGAAGACAGTTAGTAGTTAACTTATGCAAAGTCTTTAATCGTTTAACTCAAATCTAATAGGGAGTTGATAAGCGACCTCTCTTGGCACTCCATTCTGTAGAGCCGGAGTCCAATGCGGCATCTCAGAAACAATCCTTAGCGCTTCTTTATCCAAGGCAGGATGCACACCCTGAGATACATAAGGCTTGATGATCTTTCCTTCTTTGGTAATTCTAAAATTGACCAATACTACCCCTTCTGCACCTTGTCTAATAGCTAATTCTGGATAAGCAATTTCCTTTTGAATAAAAATAGCCATGGCTTCCTGCCCTCCTGCAAATGCCGGGAGCTCCATGTCTCTTAATTCCACATTATTTTCGGTATTGTTAGCAGTATTGACGGCAACAAGAGATTCCACTTGTGCAAAACTTACAAAAACTACTAGAAAAAAACTGGCGAGTACTGTGATTGATGTTTTCATGATTCATTTTGTTTTTGGTTGTTCAAAAATTTTAAATGAATCTACTGACTATCAGTACACAATTGATTTCAATTGGTAACAAGTGCAAAAAAAGGTGTAATAAGTGCAGAAATACAGGAAAGAAGACACCTACAACATCTTGATCTGATGAAGGAGCCAACTGTATTGGTTTCTACTGATTGGGATTTCCTTGCCTGCAATCTGTACAGCATCAGCCTGAATGCTTTCTATTTCTTCCAAATTGATCAAAAATGATTTATGAACCCTTGCAAATCGATTCGGATCCAATTTACTTTCCAATTCTTTCAAGATTGAGCGGATTACATATTTCTTATCCCTCGTATAGACTTGGGTATAATTCGCATCCGCTTCAAAATAAATTATATCAGTGAACTTGAGCTTGACCAGCATGCCATTCGTTCTGATAAATAAACTATCCTTCAACACAAAATCCTCTGATCTTTCTGATCTTCCCTTTCTATCTTGTTCTTTCGCAAAATTAGCCAAAGCCATTTCTATGCCCGCAAAAATCTCCCGCTCATTATATGGCTTGACGAGATACCCATACGGATGAACTCCCTTGGCCCTCTCAAGTGTCTGCATATCTGAATAAGACGACACAATGATAAAAGGTAGGTGGTAATTAGCATTGATGTCAGCCGCTAGCTCGATACCATCCTTACCTCCTTTGATATGAATATCAAGCAATGCTAAATCAGGATTGAACTCCTCAATCATCGCCAAAGCCTCTCGAGCACTGATAGCTATACCACACACTTCGTAACCAAGCTCTTCTAATATGTCCTTGAGGTCCTCTGCAATGACTAACTCATCCTCGACTATTAAAACCCTTGTTTTTGTAGATGAATTTTGAATCTCCATGTCTTGTTAAAAATTCTCCAACTTGATAAAAGTAATTTACTCTATCTCAATGCACTAAAAATACACAAATCCTGCAAATGAAAAAAAACCAGAGAAAATCTCTGGCCTTTTTTATCAAATTAATCCCACATCCTTCGTAAAAAGGAATTTTCTAAACTAAGTAAATATTGCTTAAACTCAAATCTTACGTTAAAAAACTTATTGATCAGGAGATTATTTAAAAAATACCCTTTTTGAAATTATTTTAGTTGACATTGACTAGCCAGCTGTTCACCATCATTTCTGAGGAGTTCCTTACCTTAAAATCAAAAATCCGAATTAGAAAAAACTTTTTGCAATAACCAGAAAGACCTATCTAAAAAAAAAGCCAACGACTAAAATCGCGGGCCTTTTTTGTTTTATAGAGCATTGCGGATACTCTTACTTTTTTCTTAGAACGGCATTATACCATTTTCTTGTCATCAATCTGTGACTATCTTAAAACTAGGATCATCAGCTGTATAATTGACATGGATGATTTTCTCAGCCTTAGATAGGAGCACCTTGCTGGAAGTATTGAGATGGCGGATATAAACCGTCTTCCCCAATTTCTCATATCGTTCTGTCACCTTGTGGATGGCATCAATTCCCGAATGATCTACAATCCTACTTTCAGCAAAATCTATCACAATTTCATTTGGGTCATTGATTGGATCAAACTTTTGTCCAAATGTCAATGCTGAAGCAAAAAACAAGGGACCATATACCTCGTAGTGCTTTACCCCATTTGCATCAATCCTTTTTCTGGTTCGGATCATTTTCGCATTTTCCCAAGCAAACACCAAAGCAGAAATAATCACACCAATCAACACAGCCAAAGCGAGGTTATGTAAGAATACAGTTACCAAGGTCACGGTCACCATCACCAATACATCGTGAAAAGGTACCTTTCTAAATACTTTCAAAGAAGCCCATTCAAATGTGCCTATAGCTACCATAAACATCAAGCCTACCAAAGCAGCCATCGGCACCATCTCAATATAAGTAGACAGGAAAAGGATAAAAACCAAAAGCCCAATTGAGGCTACAATTCCAGAAATTCTATTTCTACCGCCCGCATTGACATTGATCAAGGACTGACCGATCATCGCACAGCCTCCCATTCCACCAAAGAAACCTGTGGTTAGATTGGCCATACCCTGAGCAACACATTCCTTATTACCATGTCCACGAGTCTCAGTGATTTCATCTATCAAGGTCAAGGTCAACAAACTCTCAATCAAGCCTACCCCTGCCATAATTGCCGAATAGGGAAGGATGATCATCAATGTGTCCCAGTTCAATGGGACAACAGGTAAGTGAAACTCTGGCAGCCCTCCACTGATGGAAGCCAAATCCCCAACAGTTCTTGTTTCTACACCACCGAAAATAACAATCACCGAAATGGTCAAAATAGCCACCAAGGCAGATGGAACCGCTGTAGTTAGCTTTGGCAAAAACTTGATAATAACCATAGTCAAAACTACCAAAGCAATCATCACATAAAGCGGACTTCCTGTCATCCATTCAGATACACCAGCGGCATTCTTTACCTTGAAATTCTCAAACTGAGCCATCCCAATCACTATTGCCAAGCCATTCACAAAGCCAAACATTACAGGATGAGGCACCAAGCGAATCAACTTTCCAAGCTTCAGTATCCCTACCAATATCTGGATCAAGCCCATCAATACCACAGCAGCAAAAAGATATTCTACGCCATGTGTAGCTACCAATGCTACAATGACCACAGCAATCGCGCCGGTAGCCCCTGAGATCATTCCTGGTCTACCTCCTAAAATAGAGGTAATCAAACCAATAATAAATGCAGTATATAAGCCAATCAGCGGACTCACTCCCGCTATCAATGAAAATGCAACTGCTTCAGGCACCAAGGCCAAGGCTACAGTCAAACCGGATAATACTTCATCTTTCAGATTTGCCTGCGTAGGTTTAAACAGGCGATAAAACATCTGTGTCATACTATAATAAATTTAATAGGAAGAGGTAAATAAAAGGTACATAATCACCCTCCTAATCAATTGAAAAGGGGTGATCTAACATGAAAAATATGTTTCAGGGTGGAGTACAAGTCATTCCTTAGGCTTGTGATTTGGTGAAAAGAAGTTGCAAAGCTACTCTTTTTAGAAGCAAAAGACAATTTGTTCTTAGGAATACTACTGATGTGAAATTATTTTTGTTCAATTTTAGAAAATGTTTCATAACTGCCCACTTTGTTTATCCCCTAGTCATGACTTTGAGTTCAAAGGTGAATTTACGCACTGTTCGGCATGTGATCTAATCTTCAGAGCGCCAAAAGCGTCCTTTACTGGATTAGGAGAGAAAAAACATTATCTCCTGCATCAAAATGGTCCTCATCATGATGGTTATGTTTCATTTTTGAGACGAGCCATAGACCCTATCAAGTCCCATTTACTGCCAAATCTCCAAGCTTTGGATTTTGGTTGTGGACCAGGCCCCGCCATCAAATATATCCTTCAATCTTATCAAATCTCTTGTGACAGTTATGACCCTTTTTTCTTTCCCGAGGGGATTAAAAATGAAAAATATAATTTGATTTTTGCTACCGAATGTTTAGAACACTTTCATGATCCTCAAAAAGAGATAGTGAAGATACTCGACTTACTCGAAAAGGGAGGGCTGCTTTCTATCATGACAGACATGCATCAAGGAATAGGTCGCTTTCCTGATTGGTATTACGTCAAAGACCCTACCCATGTGGTCTTTTATTCATTGAATACAATGATTTGGATAGCTGATCAATTTGGGATCAAGCTGATCTTTACTGATCAAAAAAGAGTCTGTGTATTTGAAAAGTAATCCAACATACCTGAAAACGGCTGTGTTTTTTCTTAATCAAAAACAAAACCCCTTCCAAACCAATTGATTAGCCGAAAGTGCTTGATCTATTGTTTGGAAGGAATTGAACTCTAATGAGGCTTAGATTTGCCTGTTTAGAAAAGAAACCAATTTGAAAATCTCCTGATCCAGGGCTTTATTGGCCATCTCAAACCTCTCCGGAGAATTCACAGATTCCCTTACCGAAATATAATAAGTCAACTTATCTTCAGTAGGTACAAAAGTAATGCTCACCCCCTCCACTGTCTCTACTTTGAGAATATTGGTGCCCGTGATCGGATGCTTATATACTTTATCGGTCAGGATATTCTTCTTGATCCCCTTATTGAAATCAGTCACTGCACTGACTGAAAATATCTCCTCCAGAAACTTCGGGCTCTTTCGCACTTCTGACAGAAACTTATTCAATTGCTTCTTGTGCACATCCAAACTCAAATCCAACGCCACCGTCTTCTCCTTGTAGAAGCCATTGTAAAAATACACTTCCAATAAGGCATCATAGATGGTCTTCTCTTGTAACCCCTGAATCGCCTCCAATGCTACCAATTCCAAAACGATATCCTCGAAACTCAAATCAGAATGGATCACTTGCTGATCTATATTGAAAGCTGCTACAGGCTTATCAGAGAGAACTGCTTGGTTGGCATGCATGGCTGCCTTGAGCTCACCAGCTCCGATCACTTGATCGATGGTCTCTATTCTGCCTTTCCTAGCAACCACATCCAAGACATCCGACATCAGAATTGATTTAAACAAATGTAGATCGGCATATTTACCAGACTTGATCCATTCCTGTAACAAAACTGCCGCTACCTGATGGGCATTGAGCAACATAAACGCACCCGAACCCCCCTTCTTCACAACCAATGACAACCTATCGCCCTCAGGATCTACCGCTACGATAAGATTGTACCCACCTTCCTTTGCCTCCTCTATGGCAGATTTCAATGTGACAAAATTAAACGTACGATCTGCTGGCACTTGATCCAACACATGCTGCCCCACTTCTTGGGCTACCTTATTCAGTTTTTTGACTAAACCTGATTGCTTCTCAAAGGAGACTAAAAGAACTTTATTTTGAAAGGTTGCAGGTTGCTCTTGTTGGATTTCTGATGCTAAACTCATATATATTTTACTCGATTTTTTCTCAAAACGGACACTGAATTCAAATACAATAAACTGAATGATTTTTGATTCAGTATTTAGGCTGGATGCTGGGAAATTTCCATTTCAAAAAAATTACAGCGGACTCTGTATTTTATGCGTTGACCTTTTACATGACACAAATTTACACATTCTCTTTGCCAGTCAAAAGAACAGCGAGATAAATACCCCAAAATAAACCCTTATTTATGTTGATTTTTAATAAATGCTCTCAGGTCTAGATCTTTTACGCTCATTCATGATCTACCATACTGCTTCATTCCATTACTACGAAAATGTCCAAATAAACACAACATAACATGCTTATTCAATACAAAAATGTAAAAATAAGCATTTTTAAACCCAAATTTCAGCTTATTTGTACACTTTGATATTTCTCCAACTAAAAAACTCAGACCCTAAGATTTATTAGTTTTCTCTAACAGAAGATCTATTTTTTTCTCAAGCTCAGCAACCTTCAATTCTAGCGCATCATTATTATCACTCACCATCGCATCGACAAAAATTGAGTTGACGATAGATAGACCGAATACCCCACCAAAGAAGAGGATAGCTAAAAATCACAACTTTTAATTTTTCCTGTTGTGATCTTCGAAACCAATTATCACAAAAAAATTCAACCCACTATGAGCTTGATGTGATTTGCATTCCTATTCATTTCCCATTGCTCCTCTAATCTTCCCCCTAATTCCTAATCAAATAACCAATTAAGCAACTAACCAAATAAACCAGTCTCTACTATTTTTCAAATCTTATGTCTTGAATCTAAAGTCTTATATCTTGTGTCTTGAATCTTACATCTTGAATCTCATGTCTCATGTCTTAATCCTTCCTCCTCCCCACTTCATCCTCTTTCCCCTAGCTTTTTTCCCTTATCAGACAACATCTGCTTACTCTTAGGTGAACCAATAACCTGAGAATTATAAATCCCCGCATGTCCGCTGAAAATATAGGCTACCACACAGGCTATTCCTATAAAAATCCCCGACTCAGCACCAAAGAGTTCTATCCCCATCAAGGTACAAGCCAAGGGTGTATTGGTTGCTCCGGAAAATACGCCAACAAAACCCATCCCTGCCAAAAGTGCAACCGGTAAAGGGATCAAGAAAGCAAGTGCATTGCCCAAGGTCGCGCCAGTGTAGAATAATGGCGTTACTTCTCCCCCTTTAAAACCTGCCCCAAGTGTCAAGGAAGTCATCCCGATCTTCGCCAAGAAATCATACCAAGGCAAATCTTCTGAAAAAGCATCGACTATCGTAGGAATTCCCAATCCTATATATTTGGTAGTACCCATGGCAAGTACTAGCAAAGCGACCAAAGCACCGCCAACTACAGGTCTCAAGGGTGGATATTTGATGTATTTTCTGAAAACATCAGTCCAAAAATGCGTGGCTTTGGCAAACAACCTCCCCGCCAAACCAAAGCATATCCCCGCAGGAATGATCCAAAGTAAATTGATCAAATTGAGGCTGGGTACAATAGGGATTGAATATGCAGTATGGTGAACTTGCCAAAACTCAGCACAAGCATAATCAGCAACATAAGCACCTATAAATGCCGGCAAAATAGATTCATAGCGAATCCTTCCTACAATCAACCATTCCAAAGCAAAAACAGCTCCTGCTAATGGCGTCCCAAAAACAGAGGAAAAGCCAGCAGCTACGCCAATAGTAATCAGAATTCTTCGATCCTCCTTTTCTAGCTTGAACCACTTGGTAAACTGATCTGCAATCGCTCCACCCATCTGCACCGCTGTCCCCTCTCGACCAGCCGAACCACCGAATAGATGTGTAGCCAAAGTCCCAAACAAAACCAATGGAGCCATTCTAAGCGGGATAGTTTGCTGAGGATTGTAAAATTCCTCCAACAGCTGATTGTTCCCTTTGACTACTGATTGCCCGATTTGATGGTAAGTCCACCCGATCAACAAGCCTCCCAATGGCAACAAGGCAATGATCCACAAATGCTCCTCTCTATATTCCGTCACCCAAGAAAGCGACACTAAGAAACCTGCCGACGCAGAACCTGCCAACATACCAATGATCGTGGCAATCACAAGCCATTTGATCGTAAATCGGAGACTGGGAAGAAACTCTTCTGCGGTAAATACTTTAAAATTCAAATTTGCCATAGCCTACTCCAACAAGAGATTAAGATAAAATCTTCCATGGGTAAATCCCCAAAAAAGAAGAGAAATAAGGTTGAAGTAGGAGTCATCAGCACCAAAAATGGGCGGTTGTAAGGCGGAACCCCATCGCCTATGAAAAACAAAAATAGCCTTTTTGATCTAAAATCCACTTTAAAAAGATATTAAAATAAATACCAGCTTTTCTATCGATAAAAAATCCCACCAAGCTCGGTACTTGTGAACCGAAGGCAGAGGATTTCTCACCAATAATCCCCGAAATAGGTTTTCTATGGCAAGAAAATTGATTAACTTCTGATTTAAATCAAACAAACACCGTCATTCAAGACTTTTGTATTAAAGAAATCATACCATGAAAAACGTTTTAATTACCGGGGGCTCAGGTTTAGTAGGCAAAAGAATTACGGCACATCTAGAACGCAAAGGCTATCAGGTCGCATGGCTAAGTCGATCCCCAGATAAATACAAACAACAATCATTTTTTTGGGATGTAGATCAAAAGAATATCGACCCTAAAGCCATCGCATGGGCAGACGCTGTCATACATCTGGCAAGTGAAGGTGTAGCGGATAAGAGATGGACAGCCAAGAGAAAACAAGCCATTCTCCATAGCAGAACACATTCCACACAACTCCTCAGAGAGGCCATCGAAAATTCAGAACAGAAGCCTAAGACCTTCATCGCTGCAAGTGCAGTCGGTTATTATGGCTTCAATACAGGCGACAGCTTGATGACCGAAGAGAGCCAAGCTGGATCAGATTTTTTGGCTCAAGTAGTAATAGCCTGGGAGGCAGAAAGCAAAAAGCTCTCTAACTTAGGACTCAGAACAGCCATGCTAAGAATAGGAATTGTATTGGATAAAAATGGAGGTGCACTTCCCGAGATGCTTAAACCTCCTGTGGCTGCCCCTTTGGGTAGTGGTAGTCAATGGATGAGCTGGATACAAATCGAGGATCTTGCCCGCATGTTTGTCTTTGCCTTAGAAAATGACCAAGTGAATGGCATCTACAACGCAGTAGGACCCAAGCCATCCACCAATAGAGAACTCACCCAAGCTGCAGCCGATAGGGTAAATAAAACTTACATTGGCGTTGGCGTCCCAGGGTTTTTACTTTCCATAGTCCTAGGAGAAATGGCCCAAATGGTCACTGGAGGCAATAAAGTCTCCTCCAAAAAAATCGAAGCCACAGGCTTCCAATTCCGATACCCAAGCCTAGAATCCGCCCTAGACAAAACCTTCTCCAGTGGCGGTGGAGATTGATTTGGGTTTTTTAAACCACAATAGACACAAGAAAAACGCAGAGAAAACTCCCATTTTCTCGATTGGCATGCATTAAAAAAACTATAGAAGAGGACATGCTTGATACATCGTACTTTGTACCAAGAAGATTAACTCCCTCCTCGAACCTTCACACCATTTGCAAAAAACTCAGCTTGTCCCTTTTCTTCCAAAAAGAAACCAAAGTATCGTTCCCAAAAGCGGAAGAAATAACACCACAAGTATCCATACAATTTTGTCATTGCCACGAGCGCCAAAACTTCTTGTCAGCACATCATAAATCGTATAAGCGTAGATCAACAAACCTACAATTCCTAATCCAAACATAGCTATCTATTTAAGATGATTAAATTGATTAAAATCACTCCTTTTCTGCCCAGGTGCTATGACCCAATAGAGTATTACACCTAAAAAATTGGCAAATAAGATAATCAGGACCCAAATTAACTTCATGTTGGGATCCTTGAAATTCGATTGAACTGCATTGACTATGGTGACAACCCAAAGCACAAAGAAAATAAAACTCAAGAGTCCAAATAGCAAGAATACCCCTGCGCTAACTCCCCCTACAAACATTAAACTCATCTCGTTCTTAATTTTTGTTTTCTAGCAAAATGACCATAAAGAAAAGGTGCCAATGGATTTAGGAACACCAAAAGCAAAAGCCAAAAGGCTTTTATAGAATTATCCGTAAATTCGGACTTGATCAAGTCTATCAAACACCAAAGCCATAAAATACCGTATAATGCTGCTAATGCCAGCATCCATAATTGCATATCAAAAGGTTTTATTAATTCCATTTCAATGTTGATTTGATTAAAACTAACTGAACGAAACTAATAAAAATTATCATTAAATTCTTTTTTTGAAGAAAATAAGCATCAAAAAAATCATAAAGACCATGTTGAAAAGAAGTTTATTAGCTATCCTCTGCCTGATCAGTTCTTTGAGTTATGCTCAGATAGAACTTTCCTATTATTTGCCTGAAGGCTTCACTTATAATTCATCCATCCCTACGCCCAAGCAAGTGCTAGGCTATGAGGTGGGAGAATGGCATGCTTCTCACGACCAAGTGGTCATGTACATGAAAGCTTTGGCAGAGGCCTCTGATAGAGTTATTTTTGAAGAAATTGGAAGAACCTACGAGATGCGTCCACAAGTCACACTGACCATCAGTAGTCCCTCCAATTTGGATAGAATTGATGACATCAAAGCTGAACGTAAAAAACTCCGCCAAGCCAATGCCAGCGTAGATCTTGACAAGATGCCCATTGTAGTCTATGCCGGCTACGCTGTCCATGGCAATGAAGCTTCTGCGGTGAATGCTTCCCTATTGGCAGCCTACCATTTTGCAGCAGCAGAGGAAATCGCCAATGACTTGGACAACATAGTGATCGTCCTTGACCCTGCGCTGAATCCTGACGGCGTCAATAGATTTGCCTCATGGGTCAATTCCCACAAAAGCTATCAGCTCAACGGTGACCCTGAAAGCCGAGAACTCAACGAAGCTTGGCCAAGAGGTCGTACCAATCATTATTGGTTTGACTTGAATAGGGACTGGCTTCCAGTGCAGCACCCCGAGTCCAGAAATAGAGTGGCTGTCATCCAAGAATGGTTACCCAATATCCAATTGGATTTTCATGAAATGGGCACCAATAGCACCTACTTCTTCCAGCCAGGTGTACCTGCACGAAATCACCCTTTGACCCCAAAACGAAACTTTGACCTCACAGAGAAAATAGCACAGTATCACGCCAAATACCTGGATAAAATTGGCTCCCTGTATTACAGTCAAGAAAATTTTGATGACTTCTACTATGGAAAAGGTTCTACCTACCCTGATGTACAAGGATCGATCGGAATTCTCTTTGAGCAAGCATCCTCAAGGGGACACCTCCAAGAAAGTATCTATGGGCCAGTCACTTTTGAGTTTACGATCAGAAATCAGTTCAATACCACCCTCTCTTCCTTCGAGGCAGCCAAAGACATGCGTAAGGAACTCAACACCTACCTGAGAGATTTCTACCGAGAGGCCAAAAATGAATCTGATACAGACACCAACAAAGCCTACATCTTTGGATCGAAAACTGACGGGGGAAGAACCTTCCACTTGGCCGATATGATTGCTCAGCATGATGTGGAAGTTTTTGCACTGATGGAAGACATCACAGTCAATGGCGTAGAATTCAAGAAGGATAAAGCTTACATCGTCCCCCTCACCCAGCCCCAATACAGGCTAATCAAGAGCATCTTCGAGGACAGAACCAATTTCCAAGATAGCCTTTTCTATGATGTATCTGCTTGGACCATGCCAATGGCTTTCAACTTAGAATACATGGCACTCAGCAGCAGGATCCTGAATCTTGCCAGTGTGGAAAAAATCGATAAAAACAGTGCATTGATCCCAGGAACAGTCCACGGGGAAGCTGGAGCGCTTGCTTACGCTTTCGAATGGGGAGAGTACTATGCGCCCAAGGCTGCTTATGCTTTGATGCAAAAAGGCTACCTCGTGCGTGTTAGCCATGCTGAATGGGAAAGCCGAGATGGGAAAAAGTTTAAGCGAGGAACCATCTTAGTAAGCAAAGGGCAAAAGAATGTATCAGACAGAGAGATGCTCGCTGATCTTGAAAAACTAGCGGAAAATTCTGGTATTGAAATTCACGCTATTCAAACAGGCTATACCAAAGGTATCAACCTTGGCTCACCTAGTATAGATGTCCTGAAGCAGCCTAGCATCGCCCTATTGGTAGAAGGTGGGGTGTCTAGCAGTGAAGCTGGAGAGATCTGGCATTTGCTCGATCAGCGCTTTGAGATGCCTGTCACCTTACTCCCCGTAGATCGCATCGGCAATGCAGACTTGAGCAGGTACAATACCATCATCTTTCCCAATGGAAACTACAACAGCCTCGGTAAATCTGGCGCTGATAGGATCAAAGCTTGGACAAGTGCTGGAGGAACGCTGATCGCTAGGGGAAATGCCCTCACTTGGCTTGCAGCGCAAGAAATCGGCAACTTCAAATTCAAGGAGCAAGAAACTCAGTCAACTTTTGCCTCCAATGCCTACGCAGATTATACCAATACCATGGGTGCAAGGGTCACAGGTGGAGCAATTTTCAACGCCAAACTGGACCTTACCCATCCATTAGCCTATGGTTATGAAGCTGAAGATATTTTCACCTTTAGAAATTCCAATCAATTCATGCTGCCAGCAGAGAATCCCTTTGCCAATCCTATGTTGTATAAAAAAGAATCATTGGCCAGTGGCTATGTCCATCCAAGCAACCTAAAAGAAATCAACGGCTCTGCTGGGATACAAGTAGCGACTGTAGAAAGAGGACGTGTCATCGGCTTTGTAGACAATCCCAATTTCAGAGCCTTCTGGTTTGGCACCAACAAGCTCTTTATGAACGCCATCTTCTTCGGTGACACCATCAATCCAGGCACGGGAAGGTAGGAGTTTAATTGATTACTTATTCATTTAGTAATGGTTAGCTTTTCCAAAGTTCAGCGCTCTAAATAAGGATTATTTTGACCTTCAATCTAACTTTGGAAAAGTTAAATTTCAATATGTAGTCTTAAACAGTTCAGAAGAAACTACCTAGACTATGAAAATCTCACATTATAATGAAAGGTCTAAAAGTGTTGTAGCCCATTCATCACTATTACAAATCGTTGCCAAAAAACAAAGCCCCAAGGAATCCTTGGGGCTTGTTTTGTACTGGGTATTACCCATCTAATTTAACCTAATCCAATCTATTTTTTATTTAAGTGATATGTCTCTAATTAGCAGCTTGGCAGTCGCTGCTGATTTAACGTTTAACGTTTTTAACAATTAACAACTCCATCGTTAATTCAACCTGTCTCTCTCCTCTGTACTGCCACTCCTATTGGATACACGGAAGCTTTCTCCCTGTGCAAACTTATATCTCAGCGTCAATCTGACACCCTGATTACTTCTGTACTGTCTGAAGAAGGTGTCTATCTGATCAAACTGCACATCTGCTCTGATCACTTGTGTCCTCAATAGATCAGTACCATTCACCGTCAGTGTCAGCTTATCCTTGGCAAAGGACTTGGTCACCCCTGCATCAATACCACCCATGGCACCGATCGTCGCCTGACCCCAAAGCATCGGACTCATGTACATCCCTATCAATTCTGCCTTGAAACCTTTGGGAAGGATGAAGTTGTGCTGTGATCTAGCCATGTAGGAAAACTGCGACACATCCAAGAGTGCATCTCCGATTTGAGATTTCCATTGAGCATGATTCATTTGCAGCATATTGCTGGTATTCCACCAAGATGTAATCTCCACAGGTACTATGGCCCTGAAATTGATATTCTGGGACCTATCCAAATTCGCATTGAAGGTAGTAGTCGTGCGACTTTCTTGATCCTGCTCGAAGATTTGCTGGAATACATCTGTGGTCAAGGCATAGCCTAAGCTGAATTGGTAAGCGCCTTTGACCACGTGATTCATCTCAATATTATGGGCATATTGTGGTCTCAAATTTGGATTACCTCGCTCGGTGGTCAGCGGATCAATGTAGAATACAAATGGATTCAACAAGCGGTAATTAGGCCTGGTGATCCTCCTATTGGCATTGTAGATGATTTGATAGTCTTTGCTCACTTTATGCTGTACAAACATGCTCGGAAACAGGTCAAAATATCGCTGTGCATTCTCTTGTTCCAAGGTCACAGAAGTACCCAAAATATCAGAGTATTCCCCTCTCAAGCCTGCTTGGAAACTCACTTTGTCGGAGAACTTACTTTTATAAGAAGCATAGGCTGCTAGGACATTTTCTTCATAAATGAATCTGTTGCTATTTGGGTCAGGGTTAAAAGGCCCCTCTCCAATAGACCTGCTAAGGTCTAGGTCATTGTCAGATTTGACCCAGCTTCCCTTCAGACCTGTCTCCAATACGCGACCCTTTCCAAAGGGCTTGGTGAAGTCTACTTTGGCAGTGAATATGGTATAATCCATATTATTGAGGTTACGAATCCTATCAAAAGAAGCCTGATCTTCGGCATCATTGAGCCAATAGCTGTTGGATAAGGTGGCGGCAGCATCTGAATGCATCTTGGTGAAGTCTACATCTGTCGTAATCTTTGTCCCCAAGCTGTCCAATAAACCCACGTAGTGGAAGTTACCAAAAAGCCTATAGTTGCTATTCTCGCTATCATTGATAGATCTTAGGAAGTTCTGATCTGTGGTACCAGGATTGCTGACTTGTGTCAATGCCTTACTGATGTCGGTACCATTGGAACTAGAAGCTTGTACACTGACTCCCAAGCTGTGGTTTTTGTTGATTTCATAATCAGATCCTCCATTGAAAAACAGGTTCTTGCCTCTAGTAGTGATCCTGCTATCCTGATCAAAGACAGATAGACCTTCTGCCAGCTGGAAATTTCTCAAAATTTCTAAATCGTTGTAGACAGCATACTCACTGTAGTTTAGACTGGCATTATTCGTCCATTTCCCTTTTTTCACATTTACTGTCACACCAGTATTAGGAGCAAATTGACCATTATACTGTCCTCCTACATGGACATTGCCAAATACTCCATCGATATTATTTTTCTTCAACTTGATGTTGACCACCCCTGCGGCACCTTCTGCATCGAAGCGCGAACTGGGGTTGTTGATGATTTCTATACTCTTGATATTTTCAGCTGGCATCGCTCTTAGAAAATTAGCCAAGTCCGCAGCACTCATGTATGTCTGACGGTCATTGATCATCACAGTCACACCAGAGCGACCATTGAGGTTGATATTCCCTTCTTGATCTACATAGATCCCTGGGGACCTTCCAATCACATCAAGTGCGGTATTGCCTTCTGCCATCACAGTGCCTTCTATGTTGACAGTAGTCTTATCAGGCTCGATGATGACTTCAGGACGATTGGCTCTTACGGTGACTTCACCCAAGGCTGCGATTTCTTCTGTGATGCTGAGGGCTCCAAAATCCTTCTTCTCTCCTGCATTTAACTGAAAAGTCTCTGACTTGAAGGTTTCAAATCCTATGGAAGAAACCAACAGCTTAAACTCTCCCGATCGAGAGGATTCCAAAATAAAGTTTCCGGACTCATCTGTCACGGCACCAGTGATCATGGATTCGGACTGAGCGTCCACCAGCATCACATTTGCGAAGGGTAAGGCTTCGCCCTTTTGATCATGAACTTGCCCCCGAATGATGGAAATCTCTTTTGCTGCTACATTACTTACCCCTAGGAGAAAAGCAAAAAAGATGGTAAAAACTTGGATAGAAATTTTCATTGGTTTAGAAATTAATTGTGTCTGAGTTATTTGGTACAGACCAGTATGAAAAAGCAGTGCCAAGAGGGATTTTAATTTATAATGTATTGATTATCAATATATTATTTAAATTCAAAAAAATATCTTTGTTCCAATTCCGAACAGTTTGATTGTTCGCTTTGGGTACAATGGGAGTGATGAATTGTAGTGCGGGGTTCCAAATCTCAACTAGGAGTAGATTGCATCTACGCTATAATATAAATCTACACTTACGCTTTCTAAAGTTTGGTAACTTCTTATCGTAGAATAGACTAAGCGTAGATTGCATCTAAGCCAAACTATTCTGTGAATTTGTAATTCTATTTCTAAAAATATTGAATACCCTTTTATTAAAGGGGAAAGATTAGCATATATTTAAATATAGCCCCCAAATCGTGGTATGATTATATAACTAATTGATTATAAATTTGATACATAAGTATTTCTTCCAGAGAATTAAGACTTGAACAAGGGCAGCTTGACTATTATTTTGATAAACTATTTATTAAATTGAGGACATATTATTTTTTGGATACGTCTTGATATCGAAAATGATACTTCATAGAAAAGAATTTGATATGAAAAAATTAAGCAACTTATTGATTTTGGGAATGATCATGTTGGGGTCTTGTACAGAAGACGGTATACCTAATCCTCCAGTAGAAGTGGAAGCTCAGCTTACAAATACAGACGGAGAACCCACTTGGGTTTTTCAGGAAGGAGAAGATATTTTATTCGAATACTCCATAATAAACCTGACGGAGGAGACGCTCACTTGGTATTTCGACAGTCTGTTTAATTTCCAAGGGATGTTTACAGTCTATAAGGACGTAGCTCCAAATCCGGAAATGCCAAACGGGGGAGTTGTCAAAATAGGTGCTCCGCAAACAGGGAAATTGTTTAGGGATGCTAGACTAGGTAGAGTTTTACCTGAAAATGCTGAAATGAAGGTGATATTATCTTGGTTAGGAGATAGGGAATACACTTATATGTTTGATAAATGGTCTATTTTTTACCATGAAGAAAGAAATGCACTACCTCCAGGGAAGTATTTTACGGAATTTGAACAAAGGATTAACTTCGCAAAGTTCAATCCATTTTATGGGAAATTCAGGTTTGATTTTGAAATAAGGTAAATAAAGAAGATTATGAGAAAATTTTCAGTTTTATTCGCTTTAAATTTTATAATCGCCTACCAAGTTTTTAGCCAAATAAGGTTAGAATATAGTGTGGATAGAAAATTAGTGGAGGAAAGTGGTGTATATCAAACCAAGTTTAATTATCCCCGCATCAATCTACCGGAATTTGATTTTTCAGAACTGAGGGAAAAAAGTTTGAAAGCGTCTCCTAACGAACCTTTTCAATTCGGAAAGGAATTCGATTTGAAATACAAAGAGATCTAACGTCTTTTGAAGTAAGCCTTTTCGATGTCTTAGGTCAGGAAATCATCAGCAGGGCAGCAGCCACAGATGAAGCAACCCTAGACCTCAGTAAACTCAAAAAAGGGCGCTACTATATCCACATCTACTACAAAGAAGCGATCATTAGAAAACAGATCAAAGTGGAATAGGTCAGAAGAAAGGGGCGAGGAAAAAGAAGCAAGGTGAACTGTACCTTCCTGCATAATTTCAAATATTAGAACGAGACAATTCTTGAATGCTCTTTTATTAAAGAGGAAAGATTAGCATACATTTAAATATCTCCCCCAAATCGTGGTATGATTATATAAGTAATTGATTATAAATTTGAGATATGAGTATTTTTTCCAATGAATTAAGACTTGAATATGGACAGTCTGGTTAATAGTTATTGAAACTGTTTATTTAATTGAGGACATATTGGGATTTGGTTACGTCTGGTGAATATTAACATATAATCAAATGTTTAAAAAAATAAAATAATCTGGAATGAACTATATGTTATGTGCTTCATTTTATTCTATAAAAATTAGTTATGAAAAATTTATTGATTTTATTGTTTTCGATATTGATTATGGGTTTTAGTTGCACGGATAGCACTAAACCTGTAAGTAGAAATTGTCTAACTGGGGTTATAATTGGAAACGGATGTACTAATGAAGGATTTTTGATTGATGTTGCAGAACTAAAAGATAAAGAAATTGAAGTGGCCTCGGTTACAATCACCAACAAAACATATTTCAATGTAATAATGAGTCTTGGACTTCCCTATGAAGATGATTGGCAAGTTGGAGACATAATATACTTTGAAATAAGTGAAATTCCAGTTGAAAAGGATTCTTATTTCTGTCAGGATTTATATCTTACTGCACCTCCCTATAATTTGATCAAGGTTTCCAAAAATAATTGTTTATGAATAAATTTGTTTTGTTATTAGTTTGTTATATATCAGTTGTATTTGGAAACAACTTGTTTTCCCAAGATTATTACTGGTCTTCAGATAGGAAAATCTCTATCGTTAAGGATACTTCGATTTTATTAATCAAGTTTAAGGAAGATCATGATTACAAAAGTACTTGGGATTTTTTCAAAGATAACAAAACAACGCACAAGAATACCCTTATGGAGGAGAAGAAAATAGCCATAATTAATATTATTGATTATGATCCAAGTAAATTAGAAGAAATTCTTAATAAGTCTAGTTCGATAGAGTATTATACACCAATTTTTAAATCCAACAATACTCCCCTTTATCCAACTGATAAAATTATTTTAAAACCTAAATCGGCTGGGGATTTTTCTGAAATTAATCGAAAATTTAGCAACTATTTTTCATCTTTTTACAAGAACAGGTATGGGGTATATATTATAACATTAAACAATTATTCAAATTTAATACCTGTTTCGAATGAAATATACGAGAGTAATTTGACTGAATACTGCCATCCAAATTTTATAGTGGAGCTACAGCATGATAATGATCCTTTATATCCTGAACAATATTATTTGAATAATACTGGACAATTTGGTGGGACAGTTGGAATTGATATTAATGTTTTGGGAGCATGGAATAGTATTGGTACTTTTTCTAGTGAATGTAACATCAATGTCGCAATTCTTGATGATGGTGTTGAAAATCATGAAGACTTTGATGGTAGGGTTTTGGTAGGTCGTACTATTGGAAACCCTACAGGTTTTGGGGCACCTGGTGTTGGTTCGGCCCATGGGCAGGCTTGTGCAGGTATAGTTTCAGCTACGCATAATAATGAATTGGGAATTAAAGGAGTAGCACCTAATACCAATATTATACCAGTGAGGATTTTGGGTGTCGCTGCAGATTTAATTGATATAGCTGATGCAGTTGATTGGGCTTGGGACGAAGGGATGGCAGATATACTAAGTAATTCATGGGGATTAGGGCCAGGAAACTGTACTCTTACAGGGGTTGATTTTAACAATATTATTGATGCATATGATAGGGCAAGAGATCAGGGAAGGGGAGGTCTTGGTTCAATTGTGGTTTTTTCTTCCGGTAATCATGGGAGCTGCATATCATTTCCCAGAAATATTAATGGAGCTATTACTGTGGGTGCAATTAATAATAATGGGCAAATTTGGAATTATAGTAACACAGGGCCCGAAATGAACCTTGTCGCTCCATCCGGTGATACTGATTTAAATGGTAATGTTAGAACTACTGACAGAATGGGTAATAATGGATATGAAAATGGTAATTACACCAACAGATTTGGAGGCACTTCAGCAGCTGCACCTCAGGTCGCAGGTGTTGCAGCATTAATGCTCTCAGTTAACCCAAACTTGACCGAAATCCAAGTGAGAACCATTTTACAGCAAACTGCAACAGACATGGGTCCAGCCGGTTTTGATAATACTTTCGGTTATGGCCGAGTAAATGCTGAAAAAGCTGTCAAAGCAGCCCTACCCACCATCTCCGGCTCTGATTACCTATGCTCCTCTTCAACCTATTCTATTCAGAACCCATCTACTGGAAGTACAATTTCATGGTCTGTTTCTCCTACGCATCTATTTTCAGGAGCTACTTCTGGCTCAGGCGCCACAGCCAATCTCAGTCCAGCAAGCGGCGCAGCTTCAGGACAGGCTATATTGACATTTGAAGTTACGACAACATGCGGTGTCATCAATGTGGATTGTACAATTTTTGGTGGAGATCCCTTTAGAATCTATCCTAATCCCACCACTGACTACGTGACCGTCAGTAAAGTAAGCCATCAAAAACTTGGTGAAGAAATACTAAGAGATCAAACGTCTTTCGAAGTAAGTCTTTTCGATGTTGTGGGTCAAGAAATCATCAGCAGGACAGCAGCCACAGATGAAGCAACCCTAGACCTCAGTAAACTCAAAAAAGGACGCTACTATATCCACATCTACTACAAAGAAGCGATCATTAGAAAGCAAATCAAAGTGGAATAGGTCAGGAAAAATAAGCGAGGAAAAAGAAGAAAGGCAAACCGAACCTACCTGCAAAATTTCAAAGATTAGAACGAGACAATTCTTGAATGCTCTTTTATTAAAGGGGAAAGATTAGCATACGTTTATATATATCACCCAAATCGTGGTATGATTATATAAGTAATTGATTATAAATTTGAGATACGAGTATTTTTTCCAATGAATTAAGACTTGAACATGGGCAGCTTTACTTTTATTTTTTAAAACTATTTATTAAATTGAAACAGGTTAGATTTTTGACTCGTCTTAACATTATCAGGGATTAGATTACTTGAGTCAGATTCGAAAGCCATAAAAACTGTAGAAATAATGAAAAATAAAAAGATTCAATCAGTAAGAGCGTGGGGGGTTGGATTGCTGTTTTTGGTATTAATCATGATGGCTTCTTGTCAGGAAGATGCTGCTCCAGATGATGAATTGAGATGTCAGGTGGAGGCAATAGATGGCTCAGAAGACGAAGTAGTGGGAAAATGGAAATTGATAAAAGCAGAAATTCTTTTTGGTAACCCACGGAATGAAGATTACTCCTGCGATAATATAATTTATCATTATCGGAATGATGGAATCCTGAGAATAACTAACAACACTTCTGATATAAGTCATGGTTCAGGAGAGTACCCCTATGAATTTATTCCTGCTAGTTTGAGCGAGAATGGTTATCCTATTTTGAAAAGGGCGAATTCAATTTGGCCATGCCATATTGAAAAAAATAATATGACTATATATCTGATGGCTTTAGATGGTCCAATTTTACACTTTTTAAGGACTGAATAATTCTCAATTAAATTCTTCAACTATGAAAAAAATGTTTTACAGATTATATTTCCTAGCTTTATTTTTTTACTCAACATTAGGATTCTCACAAGAGAACCTTTTGTATAGGAGTATAAAAGATGCCAAGACTTTAGAAATCGACTTTCAAGTCGTATCATCTGTTTTTTCACAAACTTTGGTTGATAAGACAATCTTACACCATTTTGAAGATTCAAAAGAGATTGATTTTTTACAATACGAAAACACTGGGTTAAAAGATTTGAAAAAATTTATTTCACTGGAACTCCCACTTAGAACAGGTAAAATCCAACTGGAACTGCTTGAAGTTCCCGATTCTTTTTACAATTATGAAGTGGTGAACAGCGATGGTAAAAAGTTGCCTGCCAACAGGGATATCAAACACTACCGAGGAATTGTGAAGGACGACCCGAACAGCTTGGTAGCCATCAGTTTTATGGAAGATGAAGTTATGGGTCTGATTGCTACCGAAGAGGGTAATTTTAATCTTGCATTGGATAAAAAAAGTGGAAACCATATTTTTTATAATGACAAGAATCTAAAGAAGAAAGCGGAGTTTCAATGTGAGACACATGGTCATGGCGCGACTAATTATGATACAGAAGTACTTTCCAAATCTTCTAAAACAGCTCTTCGATCTGAAGATGAATGTGTACGTTTGTATTTCGAAACCGAACAGGACATTTTCCTAGCCAGAGGAAATGTCGCCTCGGTTGAAAGTTTTGTTACCGCAGTATTCAATCAAGTCGCTACACTTTATCAGAATGAAAATATTGAAACCACCCTTTCTGAAATTTTTGTTTGGACAACGCCAGATCCTTACACAGCAAATCAACCTGAAGATCTTTTGAATGAATTCCAAGGGCATAGAACAATATTCAACGGTGATCTTGCTCAATTACTCACATTTAGAGGCGGTAACCTTGCTGGCTGGGCAGCAGGATTCAATGGACTATGTAATACTGATGTTTCTGATAGGTTATCTGTTTCGATGATCCCCAACAACTTCGAAATTTTCCCTGTGTTTAGTGAATCTGTGTTCGTGGTTGCACATGAATTTGGACATTTGTTTGGCTCTCGCCATACTCATGCCTGTGTGTGGAATGGTAATAACACAGCTATTGATGGATGCTCGGGTTGTATGGAAAACCCAGACCCTAATTTAGGAGGATGTCAAAATTGCCCAAATCCGGGCATTCCATCGGGAGGTGGGACAATTATGAGTTATTGCGTATTTCAGAATGTTGGAGTTAACTTTAATTTAGGCTTTGGTCTTCAACCTGGAAATGTGATCAGGAATAGCGTGGCAAACGCTGATTGCCTTTGCGAATGTGTCAGCGCCACCATCTCCGGTCCCGACTTCCTCTGCTCCACATCTTCCTATTCTCTTCAAAACCCGCCTACTGGAAGTACAATTTCATGGTCTGTTTCTCCTACGCATCTATTTTCAGGAGCTACTTCTGGCTCAGGCGCCACAGCCAATCTCAGTCCAGCAAGCAGCGCAGCTTCAGGACAGGCTATATTGACATTTGAAGTTACGACAACATGCGGTGTCATCAGTGTGGATAAACGCATTTGGGTGGGTAATGCAACTGTTAATGACATCACTTTTTCCAATAGCGTAGATGAATTCCAGCATTGGTGCTCAAGTGA
The DNA here is from genome assembly GCF_900156785.1 of Belliella pelovolcani. Taxonomy (GTDB): domain Bacteria; phylum Bacteroidota; class Bacteroidia; order Cytophagales; family Cyclobacteriaceae; genus Belliella; species Belliella pelovolcani. Next base: position 153,160 of record NZ_FTOP01000001.1, read on the forward strand.
TGATGGCAATACCTTCAGCATTAATTCTCTCCTTGATCCTGACAATACACAATGGGAAGCCAGGCTTTTGAATTGGCCGAGTTTGACTGTAGCCTATACCTCTCCTTCTGTCTATACTGGTGCTGGGCCTCATCAGTGGTTTTATGTTCCTCCTTTCCCTACTCAAAATAATGGCTACTATGTGTTTCAGGTGAGGAATATCAATGCTTGTAGCCCATCTAACTGGATACCGGGGTTTGAGGTGGAATATGTGGATTGTACAATTTTTGGTGGAGATCCTTTTAGAGTCTATCCTAATCCCACCACTGACTACGTGACCGTCAGTAAAGTAAGCAATCAAAAACTTGGGGAAGAAATACAAAGAGATCAAACGTCTTTTGAAGTAAGTCTTTTCGATGTCGTGGGACAGGAAATCATCAGCAGGGCAGCAGCCACAGATGAAGCAACCCTAGACCTCAGCAAACTCAAAAAGGGACGCTACTATATCCACATCTACTACAAAGAAGCGATCATTAGAAAACAGATCAAAGTGGAATAGGTCAGGAAAAAGGGGCGAGGGAAAAGAAGAAAGGAACTTAAAGTGGGATTACAAATCCTTCTAATCTGGTTTCGAGATTGCAAATCTCAAAAAGCTAGATGGTGATGAAAACACAAAAAAACCCTGCAAGCTGAAAGCCTACAGGGTTTGAGGTGATATCAAGCAACTTAATTATTTAGCTGCTGCAAATCTCTTACTTACTTCGTCCCAGTTGACCAAGTTCCAGAAAGCGGATACATAGTCAGGTCTTCTGTTTTGATAATTCAAATAATAAGCATGCTCCCATACATCAAGACCTAGGATTGGCGTACCCGGGCATTCCGCTACATCCATCAGTGGATTGTCTTGGTTAGGCGTAGAGCATACACAAAGTTCTTTTTTCTCATCAACACAAAGCCAAGCCCAGCCAGAACCAAATCGAGTCGCTGCTGCCTTGTTGAATTCTTCTTTGAAAGCATCAAAAGAACCAAACTTAGCATCTATAGCAGCAGCCAAATCCCCAGAAGGTTGACCTCCACCATTAGGAGCTAAGACAGTCCAAAAAAGGCTGTGATTATAGTGACCACCACCATTGTTTCTTACCGCAGCATTAGATCCTGCTACTTTCATCAATTCCTCTAGAGACTTACCTTCAAGGTCAGTTCCTGCGATGGCATTGTTCAAGTTAGTCACATAAGCATTGTGGTGCTTACCATGGTGGATTTCCATAGTTTTTGCATCAATATGCGGCTCTAGCGCATTAAAATCATAAGGTAATTTTGGAAGTTCAAAAGCCATAATGTTTTTGGTTTTATAGTTTATGATAAAATTTATTTCATTGTATACACATACATCCAATTAACCAACCCCACTTATAAATAGTTCTTTTCTGATGACAAAATGCTCATTTTCTCAACTTCTGAAAAAATTCATCCAGCAATTGCTTGGACTCAGCTGCCATCAAGCCAGCATGAACTTTGGTTTTGGGATGTAGCAAGCCCTCTGAGAATCGCGCAAAACCCCGCTTCGGATCGGATGCTGCATAATGAACCTCACCAAGCTGCGACCAAAAACTCGCTCCTGCACACATGACACATGGCTCCAAAGTCACATAAAGTTTACATTCATTGAGGTATTTGGAACCTAGTGCATTGGCGGCTGCTGTGATGGCTAGCATTTCGGCATGGGCTGTGGCATCGGTCAGCTTTTCTGTTTGATTGTAAGCCTTAGCGATTACTTTATTCCTACAGACTACGATTGCACCCACAGGGATCTCATCATCTTCAAATGCCTCCTTGGCCATCTTCATGGCCTCATTCATAAAATACTCGTCTGTATATAGTTCCATCGTATGTCAAAAATACGAGAATTGAATCAATTGTAACGAAAAAATAAAGCTTAAATCGTCCACGGTCATGTGTAGACCATCGACCGTGGACCATATTAGAATATCAACTCAAATATCTCTTTTCTCACACCTTCATTGATGATCAAGGCCAGAATCAAAGAAACCAGCAAGCCTATCAATGCACGTGTCATGTCTTTTTTAGCCAGTCTATAAGCCCTCACCAGCCTTGCCTTACGCTTCTTGAGTTTCCGCGATTTGGCTAAGGCAATTGAAAGCTCTCTACCTCCCAGCAAACCAATAAACACCCAAGTGGTACTCATCGGAACATTATTGACCATCTTAAAGTAGAACAAAATAATCGCATAGACAAAATCTACAATAGTAGCCGCTCTGACATCAGTGACCTTGGTCTTTTCATTGACTATACCTTGGATCCTGTCACCCTTGAGGTAAAATAGAAAGCCTAAGCCTAAGAATACAAATCCTGCATAGGCTACAAATTCCCATACATTCAACTGTCTCGGTAAGAATACCGCAATATTGGCAGCATCCTGCATGATCCATACTGCCCAGAGTGTCCCTGATGTAATCCATTGTAATACATACCAATAAGGCTTTGGCTTGCCTTTGAGGTAAGTTTTGACAAATTTCTCCAAAACAAACCATACCACTATAGCGATCCCAAATGCTAACAAATAGCCCAAGAAGCTTTTTTGCATCACACTGACAATCGTCCCGGCCTTGTATGTGAAAACATTAAGCAAAAGAAAAGTAGTTGACACGGGCATTCTCATCCTAGTCATGACCAGTAGGACTATAGGAGCTGCCAACTGAAGGAACACAAAACTCTGAGGTGCTTGCTCCAAACCTGGTACTTGTAATCTTTCATAGCTGACGTCACCATTGAATGTAATCCAGCTATATGTTACCGTACCAACAAAAATAACCCCCATAAACAACCATAACCAATACCACTTCCTATTCTGATTGGAAGCAATAAAGGTACCTATGGTCTGAATACTATCATTGGCAATGGCCGAGTAGGCTGCCAATGCAAAACCAAACCACATCGCCGCATATGTATATGGTGTCAGGATTCCGGCAACTGATACCAAAATAAGAATAATGACCAAAAAGGATTTTTCTTTCTTTGTAAAATCAAAAAGTGCGTAGGATGCTTTTGAGAGCGCGTCCTGATTGATGTTTTGATCTTTGAGCTTAGCCATAGTTAGGTTTTGGCGTTGAAATTTTCAAGTGCAAAGTTAAAGAAGATTATTTGGCATGAATGTTAACAAATTGTTAAGACAATGATACCATTTCTTAATACTGCAAAGTTATTGAGTCGCACTCCAAAGTCAAGCGCAAAGCGAAATTTTAATCACTCTTTCTGTAGAATCAAAAAATATAATTCTAATTTTTAATTTTAGAACCGCTTAGATTCCAAATTAATATTAACAATATCTTCATATTGATTCACCTCTTATTTCCACAATCTCCCGTTACTTTGTAGCATAATTTAGGATAGGTGAAGCCATCAGGAGCATAATCAATCAATGACAACCAACAAAGTATCTACACAACAGCCCAATAAGGCACTTTTCTTTTTGAAAATGCTCCTTGCCTTGTTGCTGTTCATGTTTGCCATAGACTTGTTGACAGTGTCTATGCTTCAGCTTAACAATGAGTTGGCCAAGGAGATTTTTCAAGCCACCAACAATCCTTTCGTAGGCCTTTTCATTGGCTTGCTGATGACTGCCCTGATTCAAAGCAGTTCCACAGTGACTGCCATGATTGTTGCAGTCGTAGCTTCAGGCAATCTTTCATTGATGCAGGCAGTTCCACTCGTCATGGGAGCCAATATAGGGACCACCATCACCAGTACCTTGGTTTCTTTTTCATTCATTATGAAAAAGGGAGAATTCAAAAAAGCACTATCAGCTGGCGTGCTGCATGATGTATTCAATATCATCACTGTAATAATTCTATTTCCTTTAGAGTTCTACTTTGGATTTTTGAGCAGCTCAGCCATGTACATCACCAACACTTTTTTTGACTCTAATAATGATTTTGAAGGTCAGTATAAGTACAATGTCCTTTTTACAAGGCCCTTATCACTGTGGGTGGTAGATTTTCTAAGACTACCGATCCTCGCATTGATTTTTAGTGTATTACTGGTATTTGGAGCTATCAAGTTACTATCTGTAACTGTCTTTCGTTCTTTCGTCTCTGATAACTATAAGAAAGTCAGCAAACATATTTTCAAATCCCCATTTGTTGCATTCATTTATGGTGTGTTTTTCACGGCTGCGGTTCAGTCTAGCACCGTCACCACTTCCTTGATCGTACCCGCAGTAGCCAATAGAAAAATCTCTTTAATCAAAGTTTTCCCCTTTATTATTGGCGCCAATATAGGCACCACCATTACCGCAGTTATTGCTGCAATCTACAAGACTGAGGCAGCCATCAGCATTGCCATTGTGCACGTACTTTTCAATTTCATCGGAGCCTTGGTGTTTATGCCTATTTCCTCAGTAAGGAACATCCCAGTAAAAATTGCCACATTCTTGGGTAAAGAGTCCGTCAAAACAAGGGTAGTTGGGTTTGCATATATTCTGCTCACCTTTTTTATCATTCCCTTTTTGTTGATCTATTTTAATAAAAACGAAGACATCTCTGCTTCACAGGCCAATCAGAAAAAAATCAATCAAACAGAAGCCCCAACAGAAAATTAATCCTGCTGGGCTTTTTGTTCCTTCACGATCTGTACACCAGAGCTTGTTCCAATTCGATCTGCTCCTGCTTCAATCAGAGCTTTGGCTTGCGCATAATTCTTAATACCTCCACTTGCTTTGATCCCCACATTGCTAGGTAGATTGGCACGCATCAAGGCGATATGTTCTACTTTTGCTCCTTCAGGAGCAAAGCCTGTTGAAGTTTTGACATAATCAACCCCTGCATCTCTACAAATCTCACAAGCTTGGATGATTTCGGAATCACTCAGATAAGCAGTCTCAATGATCACTTTGAGTATGCGCTCATGCTGATGACAAATATTGGCTAGCTTGGCCAGTTCTATTTTTGGCCAGTTCATTCCCGCTTTGAAGGCAGTAAGAGACCAGACTACATCTATCTCATCAGCGCCGTCCCTAATAGCTAGCTCTGTTTCATGCGCCTTGGCCTCACTCATGTTATACCCTAGGGGAAAACCTACTACAGTAACCAATTGGATAGGCTCCTCTCCAATTTCTCTCTTAGCCTTCTTGACCCAAAATGGTGGCACGCAAATGCCTACAAAACCATAATCCTTTGCTTCTTGCACCAGGTTTTCGATGTCTGCATCCGTGGTCAGTGGCTTCAATACAGTCTGTTCAATATATCGCTCAATGTTTTTCATTCCCTTGGCTATTTTCAGCTACAAATTCCTTCAAATATATAAACTCTAATGTCAAATCCCCTTCTTTGGCTATGGTAGCTTTTTCTATCATTTCCGATCTTGGCTTCATCAGCTCTGGGATGAAGTGCTTCATCAATTGTTCCCCAAAATCCTTAGAAGCGTCTCTAGGCAATTCGGTGGGTAAATTGTCAATAGCCATCACTGAAATACTTGTTTGCTTTCCAAATGGCGGCAGCTCTTCAAAGTGCTCCCTATCGATATCATAGACTGGATCTAATACTTTTGATGCGCGAATAGTAGTCGGTACAGAACCATGAATATCACAGGTAATATCTGCGATCACAGATATATTGAAATCATCAGAGTTGATGTCTTCAGGGCTAAAAAGCCTTGGAGCTCTATTATCCCAATAGGCCGCTGCCATCAAGATATCACTGACCTCTGCATATTTCAAGAAGTGACTTTCATACTTCTCTGGTTCATGATAAAACTCACTCCTATCAAACCCCCCATCTGTCTTCCTTCTATTATAATGCGAGGATGATAGAACTGTAAAAACAGATTCTTCAAAATAAGCATTCAAAAAATCATGTGAATCCACCTGCTTCACTCCAGCCGTTTTGAGGACCTCCACCACCCCTTTTCCAACACGTCCAGTACCTGTCACTACAATTTTGATAGGTGGAAGCTGCACTTTACGTAGTTCCTTATCCAGCTCTTCTCTATCATAGCAATCGTAGGCTCGCTTGATTTCATATAGTCCCGACTTCTTTCCATAGGTCCAAAGACCATTGTAAGCACCGACAATCCCCGCCCAGCGTCCAAAAGCAACGACCCTTTCTCCCTGGGAGTTCTTGATCACTTCATAATCAATCAACTTGATCTGCTTCTTGATGATTGCTTGAAGCAGTGCTCTATTGTAAGGTTGCTTCTTGATGGTATGAGAGAAAAACACATACGTCTTTTTATCTTTCAATTGAACTATAGGAACTTCTTTGATCCCCATAAACACATCACAATCTTCAATATCATCTGTGACCGTAATCCCCCTTGACATATATTCTATATCTTCAAATGACCTGACATCGGAGTGCTCCACTACTACTTCGAGCTGTGGATAGACGCGATGCAACTCCAAAATCTGTTCTGGCGTAAAGGCTACTCGCTTATCGGCTGGAATTTTCCCTTCCCTGATCAAGGCAATTTTCATGACAAAAGATTTTTGAGTTCTAGTATAATCGTCTCAAATCGCTCATAAAAATAGCCCCTGCCAAAGTCATGGGCTAATAAAATCATCCATGGGTTCCATCTTAAATTCAAGGTCATAGTATTTGGGTTTTATGTTCAAAAGTAAGAAATGGTGATCCTAAGATCACATCTTGCCTTCCAACTTGAAGATAGAAATAAATAAACAAGTAAGATAAAAATCTCCAAGTATCTTAAACTCAAAAAGCAAAAAAGCAGCTAAATCAGCTGCTTTTTTTTGAATTGTTTAATCCAGTCCGAGAAAATCTACATCAAACCTGAGAACAGAGTTTGGAGGTATCCTTTCATTGGTATCAGAGTCCCTATAACCCAGAGGGGAAGGAATCAAAAGCACGGCTTTGGAACCAGATCTCAATCTTCTAAACCCAAAATTGAATCCAGGTATAGCTGACCCAGTACTATTTGGCCCAGGAATGGTGAAAAGAAACACAGTGTAGCTTCTATTATCATCGAAGATATCATTGGCTCTAGCTACATCTTCAATACTTGTGTCGAAAACTGATCCATCTAATAAACTACCAATGTAATTCGTGTAAACAACACTATTGGATCCAGGCCTTGATCCTTCACCTTCTTCCTGTACAATAATCACGACCCCAGATGGATCGTGAATCCTGTAAAGGCTATCAATAGGAGTAGACAATAGATATTCATCTATTTTAACTCTATCAGCTGCTAGATTCCCATCAAAATCATACGTTGGACCGCCAAAAGGATTTTGTTGATCGCAGGAAGCTAAAACCAATAAGGTTAATACAAAAATCAAACTGTATTTATTCATCATTCTAATCATCAGATTCGTCTTCTTCTTCAAGGATGGTAGGCAATAATTCAAGTTCAAAGATTAATGGAGTATTGCCACCGATTACAGGAGGGCTTCCCGCTCTTCCATAAGCATAAAGCGATGGAATAAAGGCTAGAATCTTGTCTCCAATATCCATTTTGGATACAGCAAAATCAAAACCTGGGATTACTGAACCTGCATTGAAGGTGTATGTCAACGGTTCATAGATTCTATTGGCATTGAAAATATTATTTGCTTTTGCGACAGCTTCTTTAGAAGTATCGAAGACAACATTCTCAAGAAATTTTCCAACATAATCAACGGTCACACGCTGCCCGGGGACTGGCTTTACACCGCTTTCAGAAGTTTCCTTCCAAATGAATATAAAACCCAGACCAGGATCCCGCTCTTCCTTAACTCCAGTTACGTTATTATCGGCGATGTATTTTTCAAATGCTTGTATCTCTCTTTGAAGAATCACATCTGCATTTTCCTGATCAGAAATACAACCTGTTGCTAACAGGAAAAATGATAAAATTACAACGCTTAACCTTTTCATAAATTTCAATTATTTAACATCCTTCACTTCTACGTCGAAGATCAAAACAGAGTTTGGCTTAATGATAGGACCTGACTGTCTGTCACCATACGCTAAGGTAGAAGGGATCAAGAACTTAGCTTTGGACCCATTTTTCAACAAGGCTAAACCCTCGTCCCATCCTGGAATCACTCTACCCATCCCTACTTGAACATCGATAGGCTCATATCCACCTCTTTGCTCATTGTAGATACCATTATCTTGGGCAATTTTTTCATTACTGGTATCGAATAGTGTACCATCCAAAAGGTATCCAGCATAATCTACCGCAGCAACTTGTCCTGCTTCAATCTGAGATCCGGTTCCTTCATTCTCTATGACGTAAAAAAGGCCTGATTCTGTCCTGTTCGCTTTCAAATTATTTTGCGCAATATAGTCCTCGATCAATTTTACATCAATTTCAAGCTGCTCTGCTGATTTCTCAGCTTGCTTTTTCATTTGAGCATCCTGCAAAGCAGTGAAATAAGCTTGAACACCCTCTTCATCCAGTACATCAAATACGCCAATTTGAATCTTTACCTTTGAATTTTCTTGGATAAATGGCGGAATATTAAACTCTCCAAATACTTTTACTGCTGGTGCTTCGAAGGAAATACTATCTCCTTTTCTCAACCCTAAGAAGATTTCATCCATACCATTTGTAGCAACTGCAGAGTCATTATAAAGCATATAGCCAGGCTGCATTTGATCATAAGTAGAGATAAAGGTGGAATCATTTTCAGTCGCCACGATTAAGTTATAGAGCACATATTCTCCGTTTTTAGGATCTTCTTTTCCCTCCTTGATGTAAGTGTACTCTATGCCGTCAGATGTTGTTTTTTTGGTTTTGGTACATGCTGACATGGATACTGCCGACGCTACTACTGCTGCTGACAATAAAAGGCTTTTAATTTTTTTCATGGATGAGTTCTAATTGATTGTATAAAGTGTTTATATTTTCTTTGATTAATTGCTCAAATTTCTCTGTTGTCTCGCTCAATGTCAAGTCTGATTTTCCTCCAGATGCATTTTTATGGCCTCCACCATTGAAGTGCTCTTGGGCAAACTTATTGACCGCAACTTCCTCCACCGACCTAAAGGAAATCTTGATTCCGTCTTCACGCTCTGTGAATAAAGCTGCAATCTTGATCCCATCTATGGAAAGGGCATAATTCACCAAGCCTTCTGTATCTCCTGTCTGAGAGGCATATTTTTTCAAATCCTTCTTTGAAATCGCAAAATACGCGATCCTTAAATCTTGATTGATCACCAACCTACGTGAAATGGCAAAACCGATAAACTTCAGTCTATTCACACTATTGGTGTCATAAATCAACTTAGATATTTTGGTATTGTCAGCACCTAATTCGATCAGTTCAGCGGTGATAAGGTGAACATTCTTGGTTGTATTGGGATGTCTAAAACCTCCTGTATCAGTCATGATCCCTGCATACAGACAATCCGCAATATCAGCATCAAGCAGATCCTTATCTCCAAGTTCATCTACGATCAATTCATAAACCAACTCACAGGTAGCTGCTGCATCTGTACTCCAATAGCTAAATTGACTGAAATCTTTGGGGTCTTGGTGATGGTCGATGTTGACGATATAAGCAGAAGAATTTTTGACATGGTCTTGCATGGACTGTAGCCTGCTAAGGCAAGAAAAATCAAGACAAAAAATGATTTCTGCTGCTTCTATTTTTTGGATAGCCTCCTTTTGACGGGATTTATCCTCGAAGTTAATGACCTCTTCGTTTCCTTTCATCCAATGTAGGAATGAGGGATAATCAGAAGGGGTGATGACTGTTACCTCGTGGCCTTTTTTGATCAGGTAATTTTTCAAACCCAAAGACGAGCCCAGTGCATCTGCATCAGGCTTATGATGGGTGGTAATTACAATCTTGGCTGGGGAGGCGATTTTATTTTTGAATAACTCTAATGCTTGCATTTTTAAGCTTTTGTCGATTCTCTTTGGAGAACACAGTCTGCAAAGGTCAGGATAATTTCTGAAAATTCCCAATACGGATAAGGGCTTAGAAATTAAACAGATAACAGAGATTTCACAGGGATCATTCGGAACTTCATGGATTTCCCGTATTTTTGCACCCTAATTCCAAAAACGATAAGTATACAATGGCAACTAACAGAACTTTCACAATGATCAAGCCTGACGCTTTCGGCGCGGGAAATTCAGGTGCAATTTTAAAAATGATCGAAGAATCAGGTTTCAAAATCGTAGCTATGAAAGCTACCAAATTGACTCCTGAATTGGCAGGTAAATTCTACGAGGTACACAAAGAGAGACCTTTCTACGCGGACCTTTGTGCATACATGTCTTCTGGACCTATCTTCGCTGCTATTCTTGAAAAAGACAATGCAGTAGAGGACTTCCGTAAATTGATCGGTGCGACCAACCCTGCTGATGCAGCGGAAGGAACGATCAGAAAAATCTTCGCTAAATCTATCGAAGCCAATGCCGTACACGGCTCTGACTCTGACGAAAATGCAGCGATCGAAGGAAACTTCTTTTTCAATCAGGCTGAGAGAGTACTTTAATTAGTCAATTTTGTAAATCAAAAAGCCCAGCTTCTGTTTCCAGAAGCTGGGCTTTTTTTTATGAAAAACCATTCATTTTTTAAAATGAAACATTATTATACGCTTTTTTACCAGTAAATCAATTCATTGGCTCATTCGGTTGCTAATGGTCAATACCTACATATATCCAACCCGCCTGAGTCGGGCTAGTATCAATTATATAACTTGTCCGCTGCGGCGGATCGGAATTCGGGTAAATCGGATTTTTTAATATTACTGGCAAAGTTCCGTATATACATAAATTTTAATATTCAATTATCATCCTCATCAAAGTCATCTTCATCGGGTGCTCCAATATCGAACATGGAACTGAAGAGGTCTTTGAATTGCATGCCTGTATCCAGCAACTTCTTGCTCAGTTGGCTAAATTCGGCTAAGCCATGTAGCGCAAACTCCATAAAAAACTCTTTCTCTTTCTCATTGAGCTGATTCACTTGACTGGTGACAATCTCCTCAAGGCCTGGCACCTCCTGCAAGGCAGACTTGTAGGCCTTATCAGATTGAGAGGCGAGGATATCAAGGGTATTACCCTCTCCAAACCAAGACAATGGCAACACATAAGGATTGACCTCTTTGTCCTTTTTCTTTTGCTCTGGTGATGGAAAATAATCTACAAAGAGTGTTCTAATAGCTTTACCAATCAAATTATAAGCAACCAAGCCTGCACCTTCCTGCTCTCCCTCATAGACCAATTCTACTTTACCCGTTATAGCAGGAATGATCCCAATCAAATCTGAGATTCTAACAACTGTATTTTCTTCTTTATTTTTATACAGTCTTCTTTCAGCAGCTGAAATCAAGTTTTCGTAAGCCGAGATCGTCAACCTTGCCGAAACCCCACTCTTCTCATCCACATACTCACTATGTCTTGCCTCTATCGCAATCTGCTCTATCAAATCCTTCATCAATTCAGGCACATGGATTTTGTCCAATGGCTTCCCGTCTAGCTTGGCTTCTTGGGCAGTAATTTGCTTCCCTATCTCGATTGTCTTCGGATAATGGGTGATGATCTGACTCTCTATCCTATCCTTCAATGGCGTCACGATGGATCCTCTGTTGGTATAATCCTCCGGATTGGCGGTAAAGACAAACTGAATATCCAAAGGCAACCTCAGCTTAAAGCCTCTGATCTGAATATCGCCTTCTTGCAAAATATTGAACAAGGCAACCTGAATCCTTGCTTGTAAGTCTGGCAGCTCATTGATTACAAAAATGGATCGATGTGATCGCGGCACCAAACCATAGTGAATCACTCGCTCGTCATTGTAGGAGAGCTTCATGGTAGCTGCCTTGATGGGGTCTACATCTCCGATCAAATCTGCCACAGAAACATCTGGCGTTGCTAGCTTCTCTGTGTATCTGTCAGCTCTGTGCCACCAACTAATGGAAGTATGATCTCCCTTTTGCTTGATCAATTCTACCGAATAGGATGTCAACGGTGCCAATGGATCATCATTCAACTCTGAACCAGCCACAACAGGAACATATTCATCCAGGAGTGCGGTCATCATTCTAGCAATCCTTGTTTTGGCTTGCCCCCTGAGTCCAAGTAAGTTGATATTGTGGCGGGACAAAATGGCTCGCTCTATATCAGGAATCACAGTATCTTCATAACCCCATATTCCTTCAAAAACGTTCTCTCCAGCACTGATCTTTTTGATCAGATTTTGCCTGAGTTCTTCTTTGATAGATTTTGATTCATAACCTGCTGCTTTGAGCTCTCCCAAAGTGCTAATCTTCAGCAAATCACTTGCTGCCATTTTATTATATGCTATCATTTCTTAAAATCTTTTTGTTCTGTTTTTCCTGTAATCTTCAAAAATCAAATCCCCGAGACCTTTTAAGCTACTGTAATACGCATTCCCATTATTGACTTTGGTGAATTCTTTGACAAATTCCTTCAAGTAGGGATCTGAGGCAATCATAAAGGTGGTTACGGGTATTTTGAGCTTCCTACATTGAGCAGCGAGTTTGAGCGTTTCGTTCAAAATCTTGCTGTCTATTCCAAAGCTATTTTTATAGTATTTAATCCCAACTTTCAGACAAGTAGGTTTCCCATCAGTGATCATAAAAATCTGCTTATTGGGGTTCTTCCTCCTTCTCAGTAGGTCCATGGCCAGTTCTAAACCTGCCACAGTATTGGTATGATAAGGGCCTACTTGCAGGTATGGCAGGTCTTTGATCTCAATCTGCCAAGCGTCGTTTCCAAACACAATCACATCAAGCGTATCTTTGGGATAGCGTGTTTTGATCAACTCAGCCAGCGCCATTGCTACTTTTTTAGCTGGAGTGATTCTATCTTCCCCGTAGAGAATCATCGAGTGAGAAATGTCAATCATCAAGACTGTGGAGGTCTGCGTCCGCATTTCATTTTCTACTACTTCTAAGTCATCTTCTGTGAGTAGATAGTCCCCTGAGAAACCATGATTGACTTGAGCGTTTCGCAAAGAGTCAGTAAGTGCTATTTGATCTAGGTTATCTCCGAATGAATAAGGCCTTCTATCCGAGCCTTTTTCATCACCAGGGCCAGAAAAAGTAGTCTTATGCTGCCCTCCTTTGGATTTTTTAAGCTTTCCAAAAATCTCCTCTAAGGCAGATTTACGAATGCTTTGCTCTGCTTTACCAGTGATTCTGAATTCACCTTTTTGATTTTCTTCGGTCAGGTAGCCCTTGGATTTCAGATCATCAATAAAGTCTCCAATACCATAACTAGGGTTAGTGAGATTGTACTGCTTATCTAAGTTGGTCAGCCAACTCAATGCTTCTGACACATCCCCACCAGTCATGGTGACAAGTTGTAAAAATATCTGCAGGAGATTCTCAAAGTTATTTTTCTCAGGATCCTGCGGTGGTATGTATTGTGTAAATCTGAATCCTTTCATCTTGGGCTTATAACAAGATAGCCCCTTGGCTAGTTTACAATAGCACCAGATTAATTTAAAAAAGATGAAAAATTACCTCTTCCCCATTTATCTAGTCACAGCCATTCTCTTGGTTTATGTGACGGCTATCCTTGCCAACCTCAGCACAGCCATGATTCTATTCGCTTTTTCCATCTCCCCAGCATTGGTGATCTGGATGGTCTACAGTGTCCTCACAGCAGATGTTGAAGTCCATTCAACATTTGAGGAAAAATGGTACGAGAATGTTTAGTAAAAGATAAAACTCACTTACAGGCACCCTTGGTATAGGATGTAACGCCAGCGTTGATTGCGATACAGTCATTGCCATAGGTCTTGTTGTCACACCCGCAAACAGGTGCGTAAATCATGTAACATGCTGCGTCTTTGTTGATTTTTGAAGGATCTATGCAATTAGAAGATTCCAATGGACTTAAATCCTCACACTGAAACGCAACCAAGATAGCTGCCCCACATAACATCAAAATGATAATCCAATTTTTCATAACCGTGCGTGTTTGATATTCTCCAGACGAAAGTCCTACCAAAAGTGCTACAGTAGCATTTGATTTTTTATATAAATCTAGCCGCTCGTACTTTTAGCAATCATTTTCCTTACCTTAGCTACAATATAAAACCTAATTATTAATCCATTGGACTTACAATACCCCCTTGAGCTAGCAGGTACATTTGTCTTTGCCATTTCTGGTGCATTGGCTGTCAAAGATCGGGAGCATGACCTATTTGGTGCAGGTTTTACAGGATTCATTACAGCTATAGGAGGGGGAAGTTTGAGAGATATGCTATTAGGAAGTTATCCTTTGGTCTGGATTGGAGACGTCTATTTCCTTTATTCCATCTTCGCAGGTATCCTATCAGCTTTTCTATTTCAAAGATTCCTTTTGAAACTACGCAAAACCATGTTTCTATTTGATACACTGGGAATCGGCTTTTTTACGGTTTTAGGTGTGGAAAAAGCACTAAGCCTTGGTGTCAGTGTGGAAATCGCCGCTATCATGGGGATGTTTTCAGCCGTCATGGGTGGCGTGCTACGTGATACACTTACCAACGAAATCCCGATCCTATTTCGAAAAGAAATTTATGCATCCGCTTGTTTGGCAGGAGCAATTTTATATTTGATTTTAAACTATTTTGGCTTAGAAAGAGACTACAACTTGTTGATCTCCATGTCAGTGGTCATTTCGATTAGACTGATTGCAGTCAAGTATAAGTTGAGTTTGCCAAGTTTAGATTAAAATTCTTTCTGGACTAAATAATCACATATTCATGATGTAAATATTTTTAGAATTATCTAAAATAAATTGCTTTATTGAGTTTTTAGTTGTAAAATGAAATTAATTTGAATTGAGCATCTATTTGTCTGATTTTTAATTATAAACAAGTCTATGAGATCACGCTTCCATATATTATTCTTAGTTTCTATACTCACTATTTTTTGTTCACATTTCGATGCCATTGCCCAAGAGGAAGCTGAAATTTTCACTGCCAAAAACTCGATATTTGTTGAGCTAGGGGGAAATTCAATTTATTATTCAGTGAATTACAATAGAATCCTACTTCAGAAGGATAAATTAAAAATCTCGGGAAGTGCTGGGTTTTCAGTATTCAAACAAAGTGGAGGGAGTCAGTCTTCAAACATTTCTCCCTTTTGGTCACCTATGTTACCTCTTGAAATTTCCGCTTTCTGGGGAAAGTCAAATCATCATTTGGAAATTGGCACCGGTCTTACTTTTTATGCTTCTCGTGCATTAGTATTCAATCCAGATGTGCCTAATAATTTTCAACAAGACAAATCTCTAGAAGCAATCCTGCCCCTGAGAATAGGCTACAGGTATCAAAAACCAGAAGGAGGTTTCTTCTTCAGAGTTGGTTACACTCCTGGATTCAATCTTTTTCTCAGTTCAGAAGATAGTCCAAAATTCCATCCGCTATGGGGAGGAATTAGCCTAGGAAAAAGTTTCTGATTATAAAATATTACCAAGATGAAAACTGAAATAAATCTAAGTTTATGACACTATTAAAAAATAAATTTTTGTTATTCACTTCCATCATCCTTTTGCTGTGTTTGCAATTAGAAGCATTTGCCCAAGAGGAGGCTGAAACTTTCACTGCTAAAAACTCGGTATTTGTTGATCTCGGGGCAAATGCACTTCAGTATGCCGTCAACTATGGGCGTATTATACATCAAAACAATAAATTAAAAATAGCGGCAAGTGTAGGTTTTTCGATGAGATATCGCCAACCTAGTGAACCCATTCATTCTGGTTATTTGATTCCTGTCATTCCAGCGGAAATTACAGCATTTCTTGGGAGAGATAAACATCATTTGGAATTTGGAACAGGATTTTTCACTATTTTAAACCGAAGATTTCTTTTAGACCCCGATCAAGCAGGCGAACTTCAAGAAAAAACATATTGGGATAGATTTGTGATGGCTAGAATAGGCTATCGCTATCAGAAGCCTAACGGAGGCTTCTTTTATAGAATAGGGTACACACCTACTTTAGCTTTCTATAACTCTGGGGTTTCAGAAAACCCTATTCAGTTTTTACCCTTTGGATTAGGAGTTAGCCTTGGGAAAAGTTTTTGATAGCAATGATTCTACCTCGCCGCAACAGCTTCTATTTCAATAAGCAAATCTGGATTGGCTAAGGCGAAGACAGCTATGGTACTTCTGGCTACCTTATTTGGATTTGCATCATTGTTGAAATATTCTCCATAAGCCTTGAACCAAGCCTGCCAATCTATATTTCCCTCCTGATCTGGTGCTAGATAAACTCTTAAGAAAAATACATCCTCCATGGTAAAATCCGCTTCTGCAAGCGTCGCCTTGATTTTTTCTAGGGTGCTTTTGCTTTGCTGATATGTATCTCCATATCGCTTGTAAGTTCCCGGCTCTGCGTCCACATCTACAACATCAGCTACCAAGCCAGAAGTGTAAAAATATTCCTTGCCTGCTGGAATATATACTCCTTTGAGTATACTGGCATCAGGCCGATCGAATCTCGTGATGATAGTTTCCACAGGATCCTTGCCTTTTTCCTCTACTTTCACCTGACAAGAAAAACCAAGCATAAAAGCTAATAATGATACAATAAAGATATTTTTACTCATGGAGAATGGTAGTTTGGGTTTATAGAATCTGCTTTTTGAGATGTTGCTCCACTCTGAGAATGAAATCACTCAAGGCATTCATGTAATTGATGAAAGCATCATAGGGCGAATCATAAGGGCTGAAATACGCGTGAATATCTCCATCGGAGAAAAACTTGGTACACATATAATAAAAATGATCAGAGGTCTGCAGGTAAGTCCAGTCCCGCTGAATCTCTTCATCTTCAATTTGCTTGACCAAATGCTCAAGCTGATACAATTTCTCAAAAGCTTCATCCTGCAAATCATTACCAAGCCAAGCTGTCAAATCCCGCTCTTCATCTGCCCATGAAATCGGAGTGGGCACATGAATAGGAGCAATATTTTTGGCACGGCCCAATACTTCTGAAGGAGTAGAAAATCCAAAGTCACTTCCTTGAAACACTGCCTCTGGAAGGGCTTTCATAAAATCAAAAATCCCTGAATCAGCCCATTGATGCTCTCCAAAAGTTTCATAATCCATGAATAAGTTGAGCGTTTCTTCTTCTTTTGGAATCATATTGATCCAGTTGACAAACTTGTCAGTGGTCAATGGATAAGCTGGCCAAGTTTTATTGCTAAATCTAAAAGCAATATCGTCACTGAGTTGGAAATTTTTCAATAATACTTTGAGCTCTGGCTTGATGGCATTTTGATAGACATAATTGGGACTTTTCCATCCCAAGATATGTTTGGCACCCTCCGTCAATATCCCCCTGTAGCCCAATTCATAGACCATCGCACCGATGCTATCAGAATAGATCAACTCTGTATTTCTGAAAACCTTCGGCTCATATCCATTGAAATGCTTCTTGATTTTTTCTTTGTGATTCTTCACCATGCGAGCAAATTCATCATTACTCTTCAATGAGCACAAGGCATGGGCATCTGTTTCACTGAGCAACTCCACATGACCTGTGGCCACTAGTTTTTGGAAACTCTCCAGTACATCTGGCGCATATAGCTCGAATTGATCTAAACAGACCCCCGAGATAGAAAAGCTTACTTTGAATGCCCCATTGTAATGATTGATCAAATCCAACAGCAAAGCATTCATAGGCAAGTAGCATTTTTGCGCCACCTTCCTCATGATACTTTTATTACTATAATCATCCCAGTAATAATGATCGTCTCCTATATCAAAAAACCTATAAGGCTTTATCCTCAATGGCTGATGAACTTGAAAGTAAAAACAAATGGTTCTCATGGCTATTCTTCTGTTATTTTTTCATACACGGTTACTAATTTGGCAGCTACATGCTCCCACTTGAGGTTTTTCAACTCCTCGCTTCCAAGTTCTTTGAACATCTTGGAAATACTCTGATAATGTAAAAGGGCAAAAATGGCATCAGCCATAGCATCCACATCCCAAAAATCAATTTTGATTGCATTTTGCAACACCTCCGCTACACCCGATTGCTTGGATATAATTACGGGGGTATTATGCCTCACTGCTTCTAAGGGCGCAATTCCAAAAGGCTCAGATACCGAAGGCATGACATACACATCAGACATGGCATACATATCATCCACATCCTGCCCCTTCAGGAAGCCCGTAAAATGAAACTTCGTCCCAATCCTCAATTCAGCCACCCTTTTGATCATGGCATTGAGTAAGTCTCCGCTGCCTGCCATCACAAATCTCACGTTAGGATCTCTTTCGAGTACTTTTTTGGCTGCTTCTACAAAATATTCAGGGCCTTTTTGGAAAGTAATCCGACCAAGGAAAGTGACGATTTTTTCTGGCACTTTCTTCTTCACCTTACTTTCTATGATACTGGCATCTAGCACAGCATTATGAAGGACACTCACTTTGTCCGGATGTACTCCATACTTATTGATGACAATATTTCTTGTAAGGTGGCTTACAGCCACCACATGATCGGCAGCATGAAGACCTGCATATTCAATATCAAAAACAGGCTTATTGACAGACTCTCCAGAGCGATCGAATTCTGTTGCGTGAATATGCGCAACCAAAGGCTTGCCGCTCATTTGCTTGGCTGCAATACCAGCAGGATACGCTAACCAATCATGCGCATGGATGACATCATGATCCTTGGACTTGGCTATTTGAGCAGCAACCAAGGCATAACGAGAAACCTCCTGTAGAAGATCTTTGCCATACTTACCACTAAACTCAAACTTATTGCTAAAAATACTTTCATCTACATCAGTACGATCATGTAGCGCATAATCTGAATATTTTTTAAACTCTTCTGGACTGAGGTAAGGCACCAAAAAACTACTCACTTCCAAATAGGTAAGGTTCTTCCAAATTTCCCTGAATTTTTTTTCCCTATAATCTACCGTCACATCACTGGCATTGACAAAATCAGCAAGTGGCTCTTCATCTCCCCATAATTTGGGAACCACAAAGATGATATCCTGCTTATGATGAACCAATCCCTTGACCAAGCCGTAGCATGCTGTGCCCAATCCTCCAGAAATATGTGGTGGAAACTCCCACCCAAACATTAAAACCTTCATAAAAATCCGCTTAAACTTTTTTCACTAAATGCATCATCCTCAATAATTCTCCCACACTCCAAGCTTGAGAAATAGCTCCTTTTGGACGATGAGGCGGGTCACCATCATATATTTCCGCCACAGTACCTATACCATATTGTGTCATCACCCCGTCAAATGACTGAATGATCTTCTCAATAAAGTGCTTCCCTGATTTGCCATGAAGCTTCAGATAGCCTTCTGCAAAATGCCCCAAGAGCCATGCCCATACTGTACCGTTATGGTATGCTCTATCTCGCACATACTGATCACCAAAATAATACCCCTTATAGCCTGGATCATCTGGTGATAAAGTCCTGAGTCCTCTAGGCGTCAACAGCTTAGATTTGATGACCTCTAATACCCGATCCATTTGACTTTCTTCCAGAGGAGAATGTGGCAACGAAACCGCAAAAAGCATATTTGGCCTAATAGACCAATCTTTGTGATTTCCATCTACCACATCTGCCAAATATCCTTTCTTCTCATCCCAGTAAGTAGAGACAAAACTTGATTTTACCTGCTCTGCTAGAGTAGCAATCTCTTGATCTCCAGAAAGCTCATGATAAAAACAAAGCGCATTATACCACAAAGCATTGATTTCAACTGGGCAGCCTATCCTTGGAGTCACAGGACCATCAGAATTTACCGCATCCATCCACGTCAATGCTATCCCTTCTTGACCTCCATAGATCAAACCTGATTCTTGCATATGAATGTTGAAATCTGTACTATTTTTGAACCCTTCAATGATCCCCTTGAGCTTTTCTAAATATTTTTTCTTGACTGTCTTCTCATCTCCAGTGAAAGCGATATACTGCTGAAGTGACCAGAAGAACCATAGTGGCGCATCCATAGAATTCATATTGCGCATGACGCCACTTCCCACATTAGGAAAAAGCGCCCCACTCAAGTCAGCAACCATAGTATCCATGATCTCTAGAAATGTATCCTTATCTCCATGGGTCAATGTCAACCCAGGACTGGCTATGAAAGTATCTCTACCCCACCATCCAAACCAAGGATATCCTGCTATGACATGAGTCTTGCCATCTCTTTTTTGAATAAATTGACCTGCTGAGTTTAGCAGACAGTTTTCGAAATTATTCCTAGGTATTCTCCTTGCCAATTCCTTTTCAAAAGCCCGCTGTCGGGTAGCGGGGTCTGCTTCTGTAAGCCCAGCCGAGAAAATCACAGATTCTCCCTTTTCTATATCAAACTCAAAAAATCCTGGCACAAACAAATCTTCTTGATAGGCATATCCCCTTTCTCGTTCTTGAATGTACTCTATGTTGTGGTACCAATTAGGTATGCTATGAAAGTCATTCTTTTTAGAAACCTGCAAATACAAGGGACTGTACTCTGGATAAAGTTGAAAAATAGCGCCATTGGGTGCTTTCTTGAAACTTTGATCAAGGCGATCATTGGCTTTAGATAATTCATGATATCCTCTGAAAGCTAAAAAAGGGCTAATTCTGATTTTGGTTGGGGAATGCGCATCAAGTAAGGTATACCGAATCATCACCCTATCTCTATTGGTATCAAGTATCAATTCCTTCTGAAGCAATACACCTCCTACCCTATAGGTCAATTTTGGGATAGGTTCTGAATCAAAATCCTCTAAATATTTATGTCCTCTTGGAGAATAATTCCCTGGATACTTATTGATCCCCAAATTGAAGCTAGCTCCTCTTTGAATGACAGTCTCATGAACTGTGGATAATAAAACATGTAATTGGCTATCAATCTGGGGCTGCGGGCTGACCAAGAGTCCATGATACTTTCTGGTATTACACCCAATGATTGTAGTACTTGTATAAGATCCGCCGCGATTGGTTCTGATGATTTCGCGATCAAGGGAATAATTGAGGTTTATTAATTGTGTTTTATCGAAATGGATATAACTCATTTGGTCAAAAGTTTGGAGATTTCCATAAAAATAGTTTTTCCATCCCGAAAGAAAAATATTATAGCAAAAAATAAAGGTTATGTTTCCATAACCTTTCATAATATCTCGACTTACGAGCCCATACTTTCTTTTTGAACCTCTTCAAAGTTGCGGAGAGACTCCTCAAACTTTTCAAAATAGCACTGAATGAACTTCAAGTTCACAGGCTGTATTTTAGGGAATTTTGGCGAAGCTTTGAATAATGTAAACATTGCCGTGTATCTTTTGATTTTTAAAATTTTATATTTTCTGTGACAAATTTAATGCCATAATAGTTCAATTTTATTTGTTAAAAATGAAAAAACCCCTCTAAAGAGAGGGGTCAAGGGTGGAAGACCGGGTTCGAACCGGCGACCTCTGGTGCCACAAACCAGCGCTCTAACCAGCTGAGCTACAACCACCATTTTAACACTACAAATCAGGCCTGATGCCTGATTGGACTGCAAAGGTAATATTCGGTTTTTTGGCAAACAATACCCTAGTCAATTATTTTTCTGGAAAATTTCAAACGCTCTCCTTTTTTCTCCTCGTGGAATGTCCCATTCTCGTACGCCAAATGTCCAGAAACGATCGTATGCGTTACTTTTGATTTGAATGTATGCCCTTCAAATGGAGACCAGCCACATTTGGAAAGTACATTGTCCCTCGATACAGTCCAAGGATCATCCAAATCTACAATCACCAAGTCAGCATGATAACCTGGCCTAATGTAACCCCGCTTTTCAATTTCAAATAATATTGCAACGTTGTGACACATCTTTTGAGCAATCTGATCTAGCCTGATTTTCCCTGCATGATACAGATCCAGCATGGCTACCAAACTATGTTGAGCCAATGGTCCCCCAGATGGAGCCTTGAGATATTTTTCTCCTTTTTCTTCCAAAGTATGAGGTGCATGATCTGTAGCAATCACATCGATATTGCCCTTGAGAACACCTGCTAAGATTTTCTCTCTATCTGCTGCAGTTTTGACTGCAGGATTCCATTTGATAAAATTGCCTTTTTCTTCATAATCTTCGTCCGAAAACCACAAGTGATGTATACATGCCTCAGCAGTGATGCGCTTTTCTTCAAGAGGAAGCCTATCATCAAACAAGTCCACTTCTCTACCTGTACTAATGTGCAATACATGGAGCTTAGTACCATATTGTCTAGCAAGATCTACTACCCTCTTGGATGCATCATAGCAAGCTTCCTCAGACCTAATTTTTGGATGGTAACTAGGTGGGATACCCTCTCCAAATTCAGCCTTGTACTTCTCCAAATTTTCCTTGATGATATTGTCATTTTCGCTGTGGGTTGCGATCAAGAGCTTGCATTCTGCAAAAATTCTCCTGAGGCTTTCTTGATTATCTACTAGCATGTTGCCAGTAGAAGAACCTTGAAAAACCTTGATACCACAGACATTTTCAGGATCTACTTTTAGGATTTCATCGATATTATCATTGGTAGCACCGAAGAAAAAGGAATAGTTCGCAAGAGATTTTTCGGCAGCTATTTTGTATTTGTCCTCCAAGAGTTCAAGAGTTGTGGCCTGAGGCACTGTATTGGGCATTTCCATGTAGGAAGTGATCCCTCCTGCGACTGCAGATTTACTTTCGGTGTAGATATCAGCTTTATGGGTCAGCCCCGGCTCCCTGAAATGCACTTGATCATCTATCAAGCCAGGAAAAATATACTTCCCACTTGCATCTATGGTAATATCCGCTTCAAATTCGGATAAATCTTTGCCGATATTGTAAAACACCCCATCTTGGATCAAAATATCCATCGGGGTAATCTTACCTTCATTTACTATATTTGCACCTGTTATTAAAATACTTTTCATATGTCGTTATGATTTGATGAAAGGTTTTTGATTCAATTTATCCTAAATGGAAAAAGCGTACAGTATTTATTTACTGGAAAAATCAATTTTGAGTTTTTCTTTTTCCCTTATCCTGTAAAATTAAACAAACATGTCTGATAGCCTTCTATCTTTTGAGAATTTTAAATTGAATAAACAGCTGATGGAAGCTGTCAAGGAGGCTGGCTACACCAAGCCAACGCCTATCCAAGAAAAAGCCATCCCATTGGCATTGGCTGGACATGATGTCTTAGGAATAGCACAAACAGGCACCGGAAAAACGGCCGCTTATGTGCTTCCACTCCTATTCAAAATCAAATATGCACAAGGTCAGCACCCAAGAGCATTGATTCTTGCTCCTACTAGAGAGCTTTGTATGCAGATCGAAGAAGCTGTGATACAATTTGGGAAATACACTGACTTAAGATATGTATGCCTGTATGGTGGTATAGGTCCAAAAACGCAGATTGAAAAATTACAAGCTGGTGTAGATATCATCATCTCTACTCCAGGAAGATTTTTGGATCTTTATAAAAAAGGGAAAATCTACGTGCGAGACCTCAAAACAATGGTCATGGATGAAGCAGACAAAATGCTGGATATGGGATTTATGCCTCAAATCAGGGGTATACTGGAAGTAATCCCAAACAAGCGTCAGAATTTGCTTTTTTCGGCTACCTTCGGCTCAAGAGTTGAAAATCTATCTGCTGAATTCCTCGAGTTTCCAGAGCGTGTAGAAGTCACTGCACAAGCAACTACAGCCGAAACCATTCAACAGACCAAATATCATGTCCCAAACATCAAGACTAAAATCAACCTGCTTGAATACCTCCTGCAGGACGAGTCTGTAAATCGGGTGATCATTTTTACCAAATCAAGAAAAAACGCAGAGTCAGTTTTTAGTTATTTGGAACGAAAGCAACTAGGAGAAATACGTGTAATCCATGCCAACAAAGGTCAAAACACAAGAATCAACTCCATGGAAGACTTCAAAGCCGGAAGTGTAAGGATTTTGGTAGCTACCGATGTGGCGGCTCGTGGATTAGATATTTCCATGGTCAGCCATGTGATCAACTTTGATGTACCTCTGATCTATGAAGATTATGTACACAGAATAGGCAGAACAGGCAGAGCTGAAAATGAAGGTAAGGCCTTTACCTTTATCAACCCAGCCGAGATTTGGCATTTTGAGAAAATTGAAGAAATCATCAGGATATCCGTCCCCGAGAGTGAAATACCCAATGAGGTAAGTATTGCTCCTACTCCTTTTATAGAAAAACAAGGCTATGAAAGAGAAATCGACAATCAAAAACGAAAAGACAATCCTGAATTCAAGGGAGGCTTCCACGAGAAAAAAGCCCGACCAACAGCTAATCCAAATAAAGCAAAAGAAAAGCGTGGCAATAAAAACTCTAAAGCCAAGCGCAATAGAAATCAGATGAAAACCCAAGGAAAGTGGAAGAAAAAAGGAGGTTAAGCGTTTGCTTAACCTCCTTTTTTGAACCTCAGTGGTGATGCCCTCCTGGACCATGCACATGACCGTGATCTATCTCTTCTTGCTCGGCATCGCGGATTGAAATCACTTCACCTTGAAAATATAAATCTAAGCCAGCTAAGGGCGAATTGAAATCCATATGAACTCCCTTATAATCTATCTTGGTAATCTCTCCTCTCAGTTGATTGCCTTGATCGTCTTGCATGGGTATGACTTTGCCTACTTTTAGCATTTGGGGATTCTTCTTACCATTTTCCTTGAAATTAGCCTTAGGAATGATCGCTGTTTTACTTTCATCATAATCTCCGTAGGCATTTTCAAAATCTATAAAAACCTCGAAAGTGTCGCCTACCTCCTTGCCACGAAGCGCGTCTTCCAATGCTGGAAGCGTATTGCCCGCTCCAAATAAAAAATAAAAAGGCTGATTTCTTTCTACTTTTTCAAAAAAGGTTTTCCCATTCTCTCCATCATCCACATGGAGCTCATAGCTGACAGCTACAACTTTATGCTTCTCTATTTTCATAATTCATTTTGATTGACAATATTGAACACAAAAGAAATCAAAATAGATCAAAAATAAATATGTACAAAAATACAACGCTTTATTTATGAAGTTTGGCGCATATTTAGTCATCGTTGCTTCGATCAGCCCGCTTCCTTTTTCAGCTATAGCGCTGATGGCTGGCGCAGGAGGAATGTCTCGGATGAAGTATACATTTTACAGTCTTTTGCGCATTCTTAGGTATTTTGCCTATGCCTATATTTTATGGTTAGTTGAAGGCTAAAATTTCCAACAAATTATCTTTTCAGCTGTTGTTTGGGTAACTTTGTGCGATATGAATTTGAGCATCCCTGTAAAACATACATCAGTAGACGACCTTGACCCCAAGGAATACATCATCATCAAAAATGCTAAGGTTAATAACCTCAAAAGCCTCAGCGTAGCAATTCCAAGGAACAAACTTGTTGTAGTAACAGGCCTTTCGGGTTCAGGAAAGTCCTCTTTAGCTTTTGATACACTTTTTGCTGAAGGACAGCGGATGTACGTAGAGAGTTTGAGCTCTTATGCCAGACAGTTTCTTGGAAGGATGGAAAAACCCGATGTGGAATACATCAAAGGTGTCTCTCCGGCCATTGCAATTCAGCAAAAGGTATCAACTAAAAATCCGCGCTCTACTGTAGGCACCACCACAGAGATCTATGATTACCTCAAGCTACTCTTCAGTAGAATCGGTAGAACCTATTCTCCTATCAGTGGTGAAGAAGTAAAGCACCACACCGTCACTGATGTGGTGGATTTTATTCATTCATTTGAGGAAGGGGATAGGGTCATGATTTCCTGCCCACTGCAAGTCCTCAATGATAGATCCAAAGCCAAAGAGCTTGAATTACTACTTCAAAAAGGCTTCACTCGTATCCTGATAGATGGTGAAGCGCACTTCGTAGAAGACTTGGTAGGAGAAAAACAGCTTCCCAAAGGTCATTACGAAATTCTAATAGACCGGGCTACAGTCCAAAAGGAAGATGAAGACAACCAATTCAGAATTGCTGACTCAGTACAGACAGCTTTCTACGAAGGTCATGGAGAATGTACCATTTTGATCCCCGAAAAAACCAAAAAGACCTTCTCAGACAAGTTTGAGCTAGATGACATCAGCTTTGAGTTGCCCTCTGTGAACTTCTTTTCATTCAATAATCCCTACGGAGCATGCAAAACTTGTGAAGGTTTTGGCTCAGTGTTAGGGATAGACGCTGACTTGGTCATCCCTGACAAAACCCTCTCCATTTATGAAGGTGCAATAGCTCCTTGGAGAGGAGAGACGACGGGCAAATGGCTTGAACCATTGGTCAAAAAGGGCATTTACTTTGACTTTCCCATTCACAGGGCATACGAAGACCTGACAGAAGCTGAGCAAGAACTACTTTGGACGGGCAACTCCCACTTCAAAGGGCTCAATGCCTTCTTCAAAGACTTAGAAAGCAAAACACACAAAATCCAATACCGGGTAATGCTTTCTCGATTCAGGGGAAGAACCACCTGCCCCGATTGTAGGGGCACAAGATTGAGAAAAGATGCCTCCTTTGTCAAAATAGCAGGGCATTCCATCACAGACATAGTTTTGATGCCAATTGACAAGGCCTTGGATTTTTTCCAAAACCTACAGCTTTCTGCATCTGAACAAAAAGTAGCCAATAGACTACTCAAAGAAATCCTGAATAGGTTAGAATATATTGACAAAGTAGGTCTTGGCTACCTGACTTTGAATAGGCTAACTTCGAGTCTCTCAGGTGGTGAATTCCAAAGGATCAAGCTTGCCACTTCTTTAGGGTCGGCCTTGGTAGGATCGATGTATATTTTGGACGAACCAAGCATTGGGCTTCACCCAAGAGACACTGACAGATTGATCGAAGTACTCAAATCGCTCAGAGACCTCGGCAATACCGTCATCGTAGTAGAGCACGAGCAAAAAATCATGAAAGCAGCTGATGAAATCATCGACATTGGTCCTGACGCAGGTGTCAATGGTGGTCAGCTGATGTTCCAAGGTGACCTCAAAGCACTCATGGATTCCTCCCACACCCACACAGCAAAATATCTCAGAGGTGAGGAAAAAATCAACATCAAAGAGTCCAACAGAAAGTGGAAAGATAGCATCACCGTAAAAGGTGCCAGAGAGAATAACCTCAAAAATCTCACTGTACAGTTTCCCCTAAATACCCTGACTGTAGTCACTGGGGTAAGTGGCTCTGGCAAGTCCACTTTGATCAAAAAAGTACTCTACCCAGCACTGGGTAAAATGCTTGGGACGGTCATTGACGAGTCTGGCAAATTTGACAAAGTAGAAGGAGACTATAAAAAAATCTCACAGATTGAATTTGTAGATCAAAACCCCATTGGCAAATCCTCTCGATCCAATCCTGTCACCTATGTAAAGGCTTATGACGCCATCAGAACGCTGTATGCCGAATTACCCACCTCTAAGCAAAGAGGCTACAAGCCTGCATTCTTTTCCTTCAATGTAGATGGAGGAAGGTGTGAAGCTTGTCAAGGTGAAGGAACGGTCACGGTAGAGATGCAATTCATGGCTGACATTCATTTGACATGTGAAGCTTGCAAAGGAAAGCGATTCAAAGCTGAAATCCTTGATGCCAAGTACAAAGACAAGGATATCTCAGATATCTTGGACATGACCATTGACGAGGCGATGGAATTCTTTGCTGGAAAAAATCAAATCATCAACAAGCTACAACCGTTACAAGAAGTTGGTCTGGGCTATATCGGTATGGGCCAATCCTCCAATACACTTTCAGGTGGAGAAGCACAAAGGGTCAAACTGGCTTCATTCCTAGGTAAAGGAGGTACAAAATCAGGTGATCATATTCTTTTTATATTTGATGAACCCACCACCGGACTTCATTTCCATGATATCAAAAAGCTCCTTCATGCCATCAATGCGCTTATCGAACAGGGTCATTCTGTAATCGTCATTGAACACAATACCGAAGTCATCAAATCAGCGGATTGGGTAATAGACCTAGGACCAGAAGGTGGAGAAAAAGGAGGAAACTTGACTTTCCAAGGCACGCCAGAAGACATGAAGGCGCTACAAAACAACTATACAGCAGCATACCTAAGAGAATCCTTTGATGGGATTTAATTTGCCCTTGTTTCAAAAGTTAATCTCTGCTATACAAGTCCACATACCTCCTTATTTCAAATCTATTTCTACCTTATTTCCACTCTATTTCAATTCCTAATCATTACAACTCCTCCAAGTTGCCCAAATAATATTCAGCTTGCTTGAGAATAGCTTCCTTATCCTTCATCTTGGCCAGTGTGCGGTAAGCCATTCCAATTCTTGGATTTTTGGCCAATTGTGCTTCATTTCTAGCATAGAAATGCCAATATAGACTATTGAAGGGACAAGCTTTATCGCCTACTATCAGGTTTTTTTTATAGAAGCAACCCTCACAATAATTGCTCATCTTGTCAATGTAATTCGCAGAGGAAACATAAGGCTTTGTCCCTACAATCCCCCCATCAGCAAACTGGCTCATCCCTCTAGTATTGGTGATCTCCACCCACTCAATGGCATCTATATATATCCCCAAGTACCAAGCATCCACCTCATCAGGGTGAATACCAGCCAAAAGGGCGAAATTCCCCGTCACCATCAAGCGCTGAATGTGGTGGGCATAAGCATGGTCCAAAGATTGACCAATGGCATGCTTGAGGCAATTCATTTTGGTTTTTCCTGTCCAAAAATAACTCGGCAACTTGCGCTGATGATCAAAGAAGTTCAAGCTGGCATAATCGGGCATCTTAGCCCAATATACCCCCCGCATATACTCCCTCCAGCCGATGATCTGCCTGATAAACCCCTCCACTTGTGCGATGGAAATAGCATCTTGATGGCTGTACCAGTATTGTTCTACCTGCTCTACCACTTCTATCGGACTGAGAATTTTAGCATTCATTGCAAAACTGAGTCGACTATGAAACAAGAATGCATCATCCGTATACATGGCATCCTGATAAACCCCAAAATAGGGCAGCAACTTCTCACAGAAATAAGTAACTAAGCCCAAGGATTCAACTCTTGTCACTGGCCAAGCAAATTGCTTCGCATCTAGCTTTCCTATCGTCTCCACCTCCATCTTTTCAAGCAATGCTACAATATCAGTCACATCTCTGTGATGAACTTTGGGTGGAATCA
The DNA here is from genome assembly GCF_900156785.1 of Belliella pelovolcani. Lineage (GTDB taxonomy): Bacteria > Bacteroidota > Bacteroidia > Cytophagales > Cyclobacteriaceae > Belliella > Belliella pelovolcani. The sequence goes on from NZ_FTOP01000001.1 coordinate 182,212, forward strand.
GCAACAAAGGGTCTTTGAACTTATTCCTGTTTTCATGATCATAATTCCACTTTCCCGTCAAGGGCTCGTCCCCATCCATCAAGATATTGTATTGCTTGCGCATGGCACGGTAAAAAGTCTCCATCAGGTAGGTCTTTTTCCCTTTAAAAAAGTCCTTCAAAAACCCCCTCTCTGTAAGGAAATGTTCCGAGTCACAGGCCTGCACCTCCACTTCAAGCTCCTCACTCAAATCACGCAATTGCTGATCAAGCCGATACTCATCCGGCAATTGGTACTCAAATCTCCCAAATCCTTGTTCGGCAATAAGGCTTTTGATATTCTCTGTGAGTGCTTGTTTGTTCGCTTGGTCATCTAAGCGATAATACACCACCTGATGTCCATGCGCTGCAAGCCAATCAGCAAAATGTCGCATCGCTAGGAAAAACCCAACCACCTTTTGGATATGATGCCTGACATATCCTGTCTCCTGCTTCATTTCCATCAGCAGGTAAGTCACATCCGAATCCACCTCCCCAAACCAACTGTGCTTTTGATTCAACTGATCTCCCAATATCAAACGTAAAGTCTTCGCCATCTCCTTTGCTTTATTATTCAAGAAGAGAGATTGAAGCTGATTTGTTTAAAAAAAATGCCTCCACTGAATGAACAGCAGAGGCAACCATCTGAGTTTAAAAAGATCCCTAACCAAATATTAATACTTAAAGCATGGCATCATGCTAACTTTTCTACCCTTCTGATTGGAGTCTCCTGCTAGGAAGGAAAACCTGATGGAGATTTCATGTGCTCCTCCCGAATTGGCTTGGCTGAGCTGAGAAAGTGTATAATCATAGCTATAGCCTATATCCATTCCATTACCTAGTGAGATGCCCACTAAGCCGATCAATGATTCATTATTAGGCAGTGCTTCGCTGAAAGTCGGTAGACCTCTATACCACAAGCCGAATACGATAGGCTGAAGGTTGATCTGTGCGCCTAAATCAAGCTGATTGAATGGATCCTGATGCTTATAATTGAATGCCAAAACCAATTCTCTAGCTCCCATGGTATTGTTATAAAAGTTCTGCACCATACCATTAGACAGGTCAAATTTCACCCCACCATGCGCTGACAATCGCATCGGAAGCTTCGCAATCCCATCTTCTATAAATGAAATATTCGGTTGCGTGATGTGATGGGCTGATAAGCCCAACCATACATGCTCATTATTGTAAAGCACCCCGAAATTGTAATCCATAAACCTGTGACGAGCATCAGCCCCAAGGTTCTCGCCACTGAAATCTCCAATATTACCATTGGCATCTATCTGACTTCCAAAGACCATATTGCTGAAATTGGCATCTCTGGACACAAAACTTGCCTGCCCGCCAAATCTCAAAAAGCTTCTAAAGCCCAATTGTAATCTATAAGAGTAAGCAGCACCTACTTCCATGGTGCTCAAATTGGCCATTGACTCCTGCGTGCCGTTTACGATCAGGCCTATGCCACTATTTAAGTTGAAAAGATAATGATCGATGTAAGCAGAATAAGAATTCAAAGTCTGACCAAGGCCAGGCCACTGATTTCTATAATTCACACCGATTCTAGTCATTTCAGATGCCCCAGCAAAAGCTGGATTTAAGTATAATGGCGCAGCATAAAATTGAGAATACTGCATATCCTGTCCTTTCAAGGAAAAGGTGCATAGGAGAAGGGCGATAATTGTCCATATTTTTTTCATGACATTATCTGATTAGGGTGACGCCTCCGGTTTTGTTAATCGATTGACCATCGGAGGTCTTGTAGGTTATTTTGTAGACATAGTTGCCAGGAGGCAAAAGTCTACCTTTGAATGTTCCATCCCAGCCATTGACTTCTAGGCCATTTTCGGAATAAAGATGCTCACCCCAGTGATTGAAAATATCCATCTGGAAAGCAGTGAGGCCTTTGGTTACTGGCTTCAAAGTATCATTGAGCCCATCACCATTTGGAGAGAATGCATTGGGCATGACTACTATTTCGCCATTGGCCAAAACTTGAACTGTATTGATTTCTACTGAAGAGCATCCATAGATATCGTATGCCGTCAGCTTTACTTCATATTCACCAGCTTTTCTGTAAGTATGCACAGGATCCTTATCCTGACATACTCTACCATCTCCAAAGTCCCACTCCCATGTGATGTATTCTGGAGCGATGTAACTTTCAAACTGTAATGGATCATTGACAAATACCTCTGGCTCGGAAGTGATTTCTAACTTTCTGTATTCAAAATCTAATCGAGCGTTGCCAGTCACTTCTGGGAAGCTGACACGCATTTTGTCTGATGTAGTACAGCCATTGGCATCCGTGATTTCGATGCTGATTTCTGTACTACTATTGAAATTGATCTCTCTGGTGTTTTCTGCACCTGAACTCCATTTGATGGTATAAGGAGACTGACCCCCTGTGATATTGACCCAAGCCACGCCGATCACTTCACCAGTTGTACAGTTCACATCCAAAGTATTGTCCAACCTAGCAGTCAATGCTTGTGGTGCAGTGATATTGACAACTTGCTCAGAATTACATCCACCAGCATCACTTACTTTTACTGTGTAGGCACCTGCCTTAAGCCCCGTTCTTTTCAAGCTATCCTTGACACCATCTGACCATAGCACGGTGAATGGAGCTATACCACCCACGATTTCCACTTCAATAGCTCCATCCTCGCTGCCATGACAAGTAATCTGCTCCACACCAACCAACTTCAATCCAACTGCCTCTTCCCCTGCCTTCACTTCAAAAACTCCATTGACTGAACAACCTGCGGCATCAGTAACTTTAACTGTGTAGCTACCAGCTTTTAGGTTAGCAATCTTTGCTGTCTTTGCACCATTGCTCCATTCGTAATTGAATGGGGCTTGACCTCCAGTGATACCTAGCTCAATCGCGCCATTATCAACTCCTGCGCAAGTAATGTCTGTGATTTTCACAGCTTCTACTTCCATGGCAGTTGCTGCCTTGATTTCAAATGTTTTGCTCAAAGAACATCCCGCAGCATCTTCAATCAATACTTGATAGTTTCCTGCGCTCAGACCAGAAATATCCCTGGTAGTTTTACCATTAGACCACTTATAAGTAAATGGAGCTTGACCACCTGAAACTTGCAAGCTAATCGCTCCATTCTGATCATCAGTACAGGATACATCTTGTACATTTTCAGTTACAGTGATTGCAGGGCCATTTGATCCAATAGAAAATGCTACGGTTGTGCTACAGTTAAAAATATCATACACCGTGGCTGTATAGTCTCCAGCTGGAAGATTGGTAGCTTCCATTTTATCTTTCAACCCATGACTCCATTCCACACGATAAGGCTCCCCTCTACCTACTCTTACATTGATTTTTGCAGATCCATTATTGCTACTACCACAAGAGGCATTCTTGGTCTCTACCAAATCCACAATCAATGGAAAAGGTGGCTGAACCACGATTTGCTCTGTATGCTGCAAGCCTTTGGCATCAGTGATAAATACAGTATAAGTACCTGCGAATAAGTTGTATCTATTTTGTTCTGTAGAATTGTTGTTCCATCTAAAAGTATAAGGTGCTGTACCTCCAAAAACATCTAAAATGATATGCCCCTTTTCTGCGTGAGAACAAAGTGCCAATTTCCCAGACACATTTACCTCTATCTTACCCACCATCTGATTGCCAGTCGTCGCAGCTACTTTAGCATTTTGGAGTGAGTTTTCCTTGGTTTGAGCATGGGATACAGCAAGAAGACTTCCCACTCCTAGAAGGAGAAGAAAGAAGAAGAATTTGCCATATTTTATTCCGAAAGCTTTCACCGTGGTAGGGATCTAGGTTTTAAACTTTGCTTTGAATTTCACCCTGATATTTTGCTCTTTGAATGCATAATTTTGATTTTCACTATTTGAAACATTATTTTATGCTTTTTACAAATACCAAAATGAAATTCTTTTATTTCACTCGTTTTGATTAATTAATGGAATAAATTATAGATTTCCAAAATCAGATACGAGATATTTTCATGATAAAGATCACTTCAAAAAATGCTATTTTTCACCCTAGAATACCATGTTCAAATAAGTAGTGAGGAGTTGCTTTTTTCCTGTTTTTAAAAGCAAAATCAAGCTTAGAGTAGCTGAAAAAAATAATTTAAAAATTTTTGAATATTTTTTCTCCTACCGCAATAAACTCTGAAAATCACTTTCTAGAAGACATAAAAAAACCCGGTAATGGAGACCGGGTCTTTATTAAAATAATTACTACTACTAGGGAATATCTATCTAGGATTTTTGCCCTTACCAAATATACGACTAATTAAAATCTGTTCAAAAATTAGCAGGAAATTAAACGATTAATAATCTGATGCTAAATAGCTTAGATCAAATCCCAATATCAACCTGATGCTTCAGAATATCTTCAAAAGTCTCCCTTGCACGAATTAGGTAATCTTTACCATCTAAGATCAATACCTCTGCAGGTCTCAGTCTGGAATTGTAATTTGATGCCATGCTGAAACCATAAGCTCCTGCATTTTTGATGGCCAGAATATCCCCTTCCGATACTGTATGCAGCTTTCTGTCTGCTGCAATGGTGTCTGTTTCGCAGATATAGCCCACTACAGTATAAATATGCTCCTCACCAGAAGTATTAGACACATTGACTACACCATGGTATGCATCATACATCATAGGCCTGATCAGGTGATTCAAGCCCGAATCTACTCCCACAAATGTACTTACTGGAGTAGATTTAATCACATTGGACCTGACAAGTAGGTATCCAGCTTCACTGACAATGAATTTGCCTGGCTCAAACCAAATCTCCAATTTCCTTCCATACCCTTGGCAGAAAGTCTGAAATGCTGCGGAAACCTTCTCTCCCACCTGCATGATATCTGTGGTGATATCCCCTTCTTTATAGCCAACCTTGAATCCCCCTCCAAAATCCAAAAACTTCAAATCAGGAAACTGCCTTGCCGCGTCAAAAAGAATCTCTGCACCTTTCAAGAACACCTCTGCTTCCAAAATATCGGAACCAGTATGTACATGCAAGCCAGTGACCTGCAATTGGTACTCCTCCACTACTTTCAGTATATTTTTCAATTGTAGAATAGAGATACCAAACTTGCTATCAATATGGCCAACTGAGATTTTGGCATTTCCTCCTGCCATGATATGTGGATTCAGACGGATACATACAGGAACAGTATTTCCATAATGCTTGCCGAAATGTTCCAACATGGGTACATTATCTATATTGATCATCACACCCAAGTCGACCGCTTCTTGGATCTCGGAAAAAGCAACACAATTAGGCGTGTACATGATATCCTGAGCCTCAAAACCTGCATGCATTCCTAACATGACCTCTTCAATGGACACCGCATCGATACCAGTACCAGATGCCTTGAGTAGTTTCAAAATATTTATATTGGAAAGTGCCTTAGTGGCATATTTGATTTTGAGATCTACACTAGCAAATGCCTCTTGAAGTAACTTAACTTGAGATTTGATTTTGGCGCCATCATACACATAAACTGGGGTGCCATATTTTGCTGCTATCTCTGTAAGGGCTAGACCTTGTATTTGGTAGGTTTGATTGATTAACTCCATGATTTTGAATTGAGTCGCAAAGATAAGGATTGATGGACAATAAAAAAGGAAGACCTAGGCCTTCCTTTTCGGTATTATACTAGCTATTCGCTATTTTAAGAAACAATTAAACAACGGTCTAAAAGTACGAAAGGTTTGATAATTTAAAAGTCAAACATGCTTCCTTTTGCTGTTAAATAATGTTAAGCCGCTCTCTTGGTTCATATTAACCTATAAATTTGTAGCATGTCCAAATCCAAAATGAAGTTGATGATTGTCTTGATGTCCCTAGCGAGCTTTGGCTTACTGGGGTTTCAGTTCTATTGGATCAGCAATGCTTTACGGATCAACGAAGAGCGATTTGAGCAGAACGTCTACCAATCTCTCACCGCTACAGTAGCCCATATAGAAAAAGGAGAAGCCAGTGATGTGTTTCTGAACTATCTGGTCCAAGATACACTCTTACAAAAATATTTATTCGAACCCATTGAGCCCATTGAAATTCAAGTCCGACAAAGGCCCGTAAATAGAAGGAGACCATCCGTGACCGACTCCGTGATGCAATTCCCCATTCCACAATTCAGTCAGCGCTTCCAAAGAATCATAGAGGCCTCTGGATTTGATATCAATATCTTGGCAGATTTGGATAACTTCCTCAACAACCTGACAGCCGAAATGGCATCGACCATTTTCACTCCTGATGAATTACAAGTGCTGCTTCAAGAAAGAGAAAGGCAATATGCCTACCTCAGTCAAATCGAACTTTCTTATCGCGGCAGATTCAATGGAAGAAGGGATATCGAAACAGAAAGGGAGTACAACATTCCCCCTGAGGATTTAGAAAAAATCAGGAGGGCCAACGAGAGAATAGAATTGATGAACAGAGCTTGGGAAGAACTACTCGAAGGTCAAAAAGACATCTTGAGCCGAATGGACACCAGTTTTGTGAGGCAATTTTTGGCCAATGTCCTCAGCGAAAGAGGTATCAATCAGAAATTTGATCTTGCAGTCATCAATGACAAAGGCAGTCTGATTCCAATCACTCCTGTATCTGATGCATTGAAACTAATCCGTGATGGACAACAAGCCAGACTTTTCCCTAGTGATATCGTAGGCAAAGAAAATTACCTCTCCATCTATTTTCCTAGGAAAAAACTCTTTGTTGTTCAACAAGTATGGCTCCCTGTCTTGAGCTCCATGATATTCATAGCCATCATCATCATCTGCTTCATCTACGCCATCAGGGTCATCATCAGACAAAAAAACCTATCCGAAATCAAAAATGATTTCATCAACAACATGACCCACGAGTTCAAAACTCCCATCGCTACTGTCAGCCTAGCTGTAGAAGCGCTTCAAGATCCAGAACTTGCCAATCAAGATGCTTTCAGAAATCGCTACCTCAGCATCATCAAAGACGAGAACAAAAGACTTGGGTCTCAGGTGGAAAAAGTACTGCAATCCGCAGCATTGGATAAGAAGGATTTCAAACTCAAACTAGAACCAGTCGACTTTAAAGAATTGATCTCAACTGCAAAGAAGCAAGTCGAATTGCAGGTAGAAAATAAAGGCGGAAATATCAGTCTAAATTCGAAACTAAAGGACTCAACGATCATTGCTGACAAATTCCACCTTTCTCATATGGTCAATAACCTCCTTGACAATGCCATCAAATACTCGCAAGCCAAACCCATCATCAAGATACAATCTTGGGATGACCAAGACCACGTCTACATAGCCATTGAAGACAATGGAATAGGCATGTCTAAAGAGGCTGTGAAGAAAATTTTCGATAAATTCTACCGTGTTCCTACAGGAAACCTACACGATGTCAAGGGTTTTGGGCTGGGACTTTCCTATGTCAAAACCATGCTGGAAGCACATCGTGGAGAAATTCAAGTAAGTAGCGAACCAGGAAAAGGAAGTATATTTACTCTCAAACTACCCAAAAAACAATGAGCAAGCCAAGACTTTTGATCGTAGAAGATGATCCTAACTTAGGAGATATCCTCAATGAATACCTCACCATGAAAGGTTACGAGACCACTTTATGCCGGGATGGTGAAGAAGGATGGTCCAAATTCAAAAAGGATAAATTCAACCTTTGCATCCTTGATATTATGATGCCAAAAAAAGATGGCTTTACACTGGGTAAAGAAATCAAAAAGGTACAGGAAGACCTACCCATCATCTACCTTTCAGCCAAAAACCTGAAGGAAGATGTGATCGAAGGATTGAAAATCGGCGCGGATGATTACATCACCAAACCTTTTAGTATGGAGGAACTGCTACTCCGTATTGCTGCGATTCTCAAAAGAACACAAAAAAGCGAAGCACATGAAGGTCTAAAAACGCTAAAGTTTGGAGACTTCACGCTACATTACGACGAACAGCAACTCGAAAGCCCTAGCGGCAAACATAAGCTGACTTCGAAAGAAAATGAATTGCTACGACTACTAGCCTCAGAAATCAACAAGCTGGTCAATCGAAGCCATGCACTCAAGCAAATCTGGGGAGACGATAGCTACTTCAATGCAAGAAGTATGGATGTATACCTCAGCAAAATCCGAAAGCTACTCAAAGAAGATCCCAAAGTACAAATCATCACCATTCATGGAGAAGGTTTCAAAATGGTCGTCAGTGAATAAGATTTTAAGGAGATAGGAGGTTTAAAAAAAGGAGGGGAATTCCCCTCCTTTTTTAGATTCTTCAACTAAGCATAAGCGCTACTAGAATCTTACCTTCAAACCAGCAAGGAAATTGGTTCCTGCCATTGGATAGTAAAAATTTTCAGTAATCAATTGCCTTCCTGTCTCTCCTTCTCCTGGCAAGAAGTACGAGAAGGTATAACCATTGGGCTCGTAGAGTTTGTTGAAAATATTGTATACCATCAAGGTAAACTCAAGGTTATTTACAAACCTTGGTCTCATAGCATAATTCAACCGCAGGTCAGTTGTCCAGAAAGCATCTAGCTTTCTATTTTCATTCATGGTGTTATCCATATACTGACTACTTACATACTTGTTCAATAGACTCAACTCAAAGTTTTTGAAAGGTCTATAATCCAAAATCGCTGATCCCACCACATTAGGAGAGAAGGCAATATCAGTATTGGTATAAGTAATCTCCTCCTGGAAAAACACTGCTGCCGAATAATCATCCAAGTACTCCGTGAACTCAGCAATCTTATTCCTACTAATCGCCAAGTTACCTCCCAAGCTAATCTTCGAAGAAAGCTGATAAGCACCATCTAGCTCTATACCTGCTCGATAAGAGTCCGCAACATTATCCCTTACATAAGCCCCTACATCATTCAGTTGACCAGTCAAAACCAACTGATTATTGTAGTTCATATAATATATATTAGCATTGTAAGCATACCTGCTTTTATTGACCTTGATACCAGCTTCTATATTCTGTAAGTTTTCAGCTTGTGGCGCTCTGTCTACTATCGGGGAGTCTGTAAAATCTCTCCTTACTGGTTCACGGTTTGCCACCGCATAGGAAGCATACCAAGATTTACCTGTACTGGTCTGATAAGTCAACCCAAACTTGGGATTGAAGAAATTGTAACTCACCTGCCCACTGATATCACGCAGATCATTATTGATTCCATCAAATCGATAATCTATTCCTCGATATTGCAAATCTCCAAAAAGGAATAATCCTTCAATAGCCTCATAGGTACCTTTCAGATAAACATTCCTGTCATCTTTTACCGCGACATTGTCATAATACCTGTCTCTGATATTTACATCATTGGCAAATTGCATCCAAATGAGCTCTCCAAAGTGATCCCCATCATAACGATTGGCTCCTCCGCCTAGGACTACATCCCACTTGGCATCATCAGAGATATAATTGAAAGAGAATACCCCTCCATAAAAATCATTGTCCAACCACCTTCTACGAATGATGTCCATTCTGGCTATGCTCTCACCGCCAATCAGAAGATTCGGAAGATTATAATTTTCTAAACGATCATTTGGTCTAAACTGCTCATAGTAACCGCGTCCATAGGTATAATGCAAGGCCGCATTCGCCTTCCAGTTAGGGCTCAATGCTCCAGTATAGATCAATTGGTAATGATCCTGCTGGTAATTATCCGTTTGATTATCGTAGGTATATCGATTGAAAGTCCTGTTTGTGGCTAGCAAGGCCTCTGGGACACCTTCCCAGGCCTGATAAGTTTGTTCTGCTCCTGAGAAAATATTCACCTTCACTACATGCTTGTCGCCATAGTATCCTCCACTGACAAAATAAGACCTCAAATCAGAAAATGCCCGATCAATATAGCCATCAGAGGTGATTTGCGATAGTCTAGCGTCAAATGCCCAACGATCATTGATCAAACCCGTACCAGCCTTAACGGTATGCCTTCTAGTATTGAAAGAACCAAATGAATTATCTACCTCTCCGTAAGCTTCATCTTGGCGCGTATCTGTTTGAATATTGATGCTCGCACCAAAGGTGGCTGCTCCATTTGTAGACGTTCCCACTCCTCGCTGTATCTGCATATTGTCTACCGAAGAGGCAAAATCAGGCATATTCACCCAGAAAACCCCATGCGACTCTGCGTCATTGAGCGGAATACCATTCACGGTGACATTGATCCTCGTCTGATCAGAACCTCTGATACGAAGTCCTGTATAACCTACCCCAGCGCCAGCATCTGAAAAACTCACCACTGAAGGTGTGTAGTTCAGGAGCATAGGAATATCCTGGCCCAAGTTAAGCTTGGCGATATCCTCCTTTTTGATGTTTTGAAATGTGGTCGGCGTCACATCTGTAGCTCTTGTCCCATAGACGATAAACTCCTCCGTGAAAATACTACTTTGATCCAAGTTCAACTCCAAAACCTCGTTCAAAGGCACCTTGATGGAGTTTTTCAAGGTCTCGTAACCCAAGAAAGAAACCCTGAGCACATAAGACCCTGAAGGGATATTTCTTATTTCAAACTTCCCCGAAAGGTCTACCGTCGCACCACGGCCAGTTCCTTCCAATACTACATTGGCACCTACTAAGGGTTCGCCTGTTTGGGAATCCTTGACAGAGCCACTGATGCTGTTCTGTGCCACTGCCACAAAACTCATTAGCAAGATCGCTAATGATAATCCATACTTTTTCATGTTATTTACTGCTTGTCCGCATCTGCGGATGGTTAAACATCAGAAAACCAAGGGGATGATTTTCTTTGATTTGTTCACCCTATTCCCATTTCCAAATATCAAATTTGCTTGCATGCAATACCGATAAACTCGGTGGACTCGTCCTTTTGAAATTAATGATTTTGGTAATGGTTACTCATTTCCCTTCGCCGGCACTACCCGGATCAGGTATTGTGGGTATGATCTCAGCCCGTTTTGTTAAGGCACCCCTCATGATCTTGCGTGCAAATGTAGACGATTTGAAGGACTAATGAAATTCTTGATAGAAATAAATTTGACATGTACACCATCTCGACCTACCTCTAAATTTATCTGTGTAAACCCTTGCTCCTTGAACTTCTTTGCGAGATGAAATATTTCTTTTGCAAAACAAAAAATCCCATTCCTTTGCAAGAATGGGATTTTATATCCTGTTGGGTAAGATTTTATTATTGATCTCCTGAAAGACCACCTTCTGGGATCTCAATACCCAATTTCTTCAATACCAATTCAGTAAACTTGTCATCATCTCTTGTGTACAACAAGATTGGAGAATTGCCGGCAGAATCAGAGAAAATATGGGTGTAGTTATTTTCTGCTGCAACTGCATTGATCGCATTGAACACCTTAGTCTGTACTGGCTCAAGCAACTGCTGCAATTTTCTCTGATAAGAAACCTGTGCATCTTGCTCAAATTTTTGAAGCTCTTCCTGTAATTTCCTCAATTCGTTCTCCTTTGCTGCTCTAGCATCCTCAGTCATCGTAGCTGCTGCCTGCTGATAAGCTTGTACTTGTCTTTGGAAGCTTTCGCCTTTAGTCTGAATATTTACCTGAAGTTGCTGCTGATAATCCTGAATATCTGCACCGATCTGCTCCATCTCTGGCATCAAATCCATGATCAACTCTACATTGGTATACCCAATCTTGATATCTTGGGCCTGTGCTACAAATCCCACGCAAAAGATCGCAATTGCAGAAAGGATAAATTTTGCTTTCATCATCTTAATTATAATTTATTTTATTTTGTTTTTTTAAATACAATACAATTCACTACCTCGAAATACCAATACCTCTATCAATTTTCTATAGGCTATCGATAGTGGCTTGGCGTCAGTCGACCGTCATTTATTCTCGATCCCCAATTCTTCCAACACAAACTCTGAGTAATCATGCCTCGGATCCGTGTAGATCAAGCCTAAACCGGCCGCTTTGTCAAACAAGCCAGCCAAACCATTTCTCTTTGCTACCCGATCTATGGCATCATAAATCTTGGATTGCAATGGCTGCATCAATTCAGTTTGCTTTTGGTAATACTGCCCATTGACACCAAAGGTCCTGTTATTGAATGCTACGGCTTGCTTTTGCTTTTCTTCTATTGCCTGCATTCTTTCTTGGTACATTTCCTCAGTAAGCAAGACTTCTTCTGCTTTTAGGGTATTCAGCATTTCTTTGATCTCTCGATCCAAATTTTGTGCCTCTTTTTTCCACTGACTACTCAGTGTCTCCAATTCCTGCTGAACAAGCTTATAATCAGGGTGTTTATTCAGAATAAATTCTGTATCAATATACCCCCACTTCTGAGCAAAGGCATGATTCACGCTGGTCAACATGACCAATATGCCCGACAAAAGTAACAATTTCATGAATTTTTCCATGATTATCTGAATTGTTGTCCGATAGTAAAGTGGAATTGTGGCCCACTTCTCTGACCGGTAGTAGGAGAGTCATCAAATCCATATCCCCAGTCAATACCCAAAAGACCGAATGCCGGCATAAATATCCTCGCACCTACACCTGCTGACTTATACAAAGTAAACGGATTGTATTCTGCATAGGATCCCCAGTTATTTCCTGCCTCTGCAAACCCGAGCAAGAATATGGTAGCTGATGGATTTGGAGAAACCAAGAATCTCAACTCCATCACATGTTTATTGTAAACTATACCGCCATATGGCTTATTAGATTCTGGGTTGAACCTATCTTCTGCTCCTGGAGTCAGCGTTTGATTCTCATAACCTCTCAAGCCAATGATTTCCTGACCTAGTGCAAAGTTATTGAAGTTCATCCCATCTCCACCCAATACAAATCGCTCAAGTGGAATAATACCGATCCTATTGCCGTAGGATCCAAGGAAACCCATATGCGTTCTGGCACTGAGGACCCATTTGTTAGATCCAAATACAGGGGTATAGTAAGTCCCGTCAAACATCCACTTGTGATATTCCAACCACTTGAACCTTTCCTCATCTGGAGATTCTCTATCAATATTTCTATTCAAAGAAGAATATGGAGGGGTAAAGGATGTGGCCAAGGAAATATTCGAGCCCAATCTTGGGTAGATTGGGTTATCCACGTTATTTCTAGAGATAGTCGTATTGAATGTTACACTTTGGGATCTACCACTGGCATAACTCAATCCAAAACTCCTACCAAATTCGTCAAATTCATATATTTGATACTGAAGCGTGTTGCTGATCATAAAGTAATCGTCAGGCCATGTCACCCTTTTGGCTAAACCTATGGTTGCTCCAGTTATTTTGAATGACCCAATTTCACGCATTGGATTTACCCTATTGAAGAAATCAAGCTGTCTTTGTACAGAATGATTGAAACTAAAGCTCAATGCATTTGGCTTCTTGCCACCAAACCACGGCTCGGTCAAGGACACACTGTAGTTTTGGAAAGATCGACCATTGGCTTGTACTCTAAGAGAAAGCTTCTGTCCATCACCGACTGGCAATGGTCTCCACTTATCAAAGTTCCTGATATTCTTCATGGAGAAATTATTGAATACCAAACCGACGGTACCAACAAATCCAAAGAATCCACCCCAACCTCCAGAGAGTTCTACCTGATCATTGGGACGCTCTTCTAACTTGAAGACAATGTCCACAGTGGCATCCTCAAAATTAGGGCGCATGTCAGGCTCAATATTCTCTGGATCAAAATACCCAAGTTGTGAAAGCTCTCTAATAGTTCTCACCAACAAACTTCTATTGAACTTCTGTCCAGGTAAAATCCTGATCTCTCGCATGACCACGTGATCGGAAGTCCGCTCATTTCCTTCTATGGATACGGAATTTACGGTTACTTGAGGTCCTTCCATGATTCTAAGCTCAATATCAATAGAATCATTTTGTACATTGACCTCTACTGGATCTATGTTGAAGAACAAATAACCATCATCCTGATAAAGTGAAGAAACATCATCTCCTCTTTGAGGATCATAATTCAAGCGTTTCTCTAGCTTTTCTTTATTGTAGACATCACCTTTTTCTATGCCAAGTTTGGCCTGAAGCACACTATCGGGATAGATGTAATTTCCAACAAAATTGATATTTCTATAATAATATTTATTCCCCTCTTCTATTTTGATACCCACATTTACAGTGTTCTCAGAGTATTTGTACAAAGTATCCGAAACGACCTCAGCATCTCTAAAACCCCTAGAGTTATAAAAATCTATGACCTTTTTCTTATCATCTCTAAAATCTTTAGCTACAAACTTGGAAGCATTGAAGAAATTGAGCTTAAAGTTTTTATTCATATAGGCAATCACCTCTTCATCGCTCACAGGATTCCTGTAGACAATCGCCTCCTTGGCAGATTTCGGCGTGGTATTGGTCAATCTAGAGAACACCTCTCTTACAAAGTGCATTCTCGGGTGCTCCTTGGTACCTTTCAATTTTCCTTTGATCTTTCTATCTGAAATATCCTCATTCCCTTCTACAATAACCTCGTTGATCTTGACTTTAGACTTGGTATCCACTTCAAATCTCAACTTCACACTATTGGGCAAAGTGGTATCTCTTTCCTGAATGACCTTCACCTCAGTATTGAGAAAGCCCTTGTCCACGAAGTATTGTCTAATGTTGCGCTGAGAGGTACTCAAGACATCATCTCTGACCACACGACCACGAATTTTGACCTTATCTTTCAGCTCTGATTCTTGCGTCTTATTGATACCACTGAACTCCACGCGGCTAAATCTCGGACGCTCAGTCAAGTCCAATAACAAGTAAATGTCATTGTCTTCAATCTTGGTGACGAGGATTTTCACGTCACCAATGATCCCCTGTCCCCATAGTTTCTTCAAAGCATTTGAAATAGCATCACCTGGTACGCTGATCTCGTCATCCACTCTCAGGCCTGAGAGGGAGATAATGGCAATCTCATCCAAGGTGGCAAGTCCTACTGCCTTGATTTCTGCTATCCTAAACTTTTGCGGTTTTGAATAATCCAATTCTAAAATATTCACCGGCTTGGCAGAGGTATAACGACTTTGACCCAAACGAATCTGGGCTTGGATCGAGCCTGCAAGCAGGAGAAAAGCTAGGATAATAAAGTACTTCTTCATCAATTCTTTTAAGATTTAATCTGTGAGCCAGTTTTTCCAAACCTCCTCTCACGCTTTTGATAATCCAGAACAGCCTCTTCCAAGTGCTGCCTCCTAAAGTCAGGCCACAACACATCTGTAAAGTACAGCTCAGTGTAAGCCAACTGCCAGAGGAGGAAATTACTGATTCTCAGCTCTCCACTTGTCCTGATCAAAAGCTCAGGATCTGGTATATCATTCGTATTCAAATGGGAAGCAATCGCTTCCTGTGTGATATCTTCTACGGTCATCTGACCATCGACTACTTTTTTGGCAATGTTTTTTACCGCTTGCTCAATCTCCCATCTCCCACTATAGCTCAAAGCCAAATTCACCCTAACCCCCGTATTGTTTTTGGTTTTTTCTACGGTGTTAGCAAGATTCTCTTGCATGCCTTTTGGTAAACTATCAATATCCCCGATAGCTGTCAGTCGTACATTGTTTTGCAGCATGCGGGGAAGTTCGGATATAAAACTATTGATCATGATTTCCATCAGTGCACTGACTTCATCAGCTGGTCTAGACCAATTTTCAGTAGAAAAAGCGTATAAGGTCACAACCTTGATTCCCAAGTCATCAGCGGCTTCAATGGTGTCTCTTACGGCGGCCAAAGCATGCTTATGACCAAAAACTCTCATGGCACCTTTTTTCTGGGCCCAACGCCCATTGCCATCCATGATTATCGCTACGTGTTGAGGGATTTTTGTACTGTCTATCGATTCCTTCATTCCGTTCAATTCCTATTACGGTATTTTTTTGGAGGTACAAAAATGCTATTTCTTTTCCATAATTCTAACCTAACGGTCAATTAATTAATAAGCGTAGCATTTTACCGTCGTAATAGAATAACTCACCGTCAAACCCAAAAAATAATACCAGTCCCTATCGCTAGGGTTACCATAATAAGTAAACCTGATTTGCTCCAAGGGATCTACTTGTCCATCATCATTTCTACTGAACCTCGCTTGACTGTCTATGCGATCTATCAGGTCTGAGAAAGTTGCCCTGAACCCCATTTCTAAAGCCAAGCCCCAATTGTTGTTCAGCTTATACTTCACCCCAATCCCAAATGGAATCACTGGAGTGGCCAAGCTGTATCCTCCTCTGTCTGGATTGCTCGGATCAAATCCAAAAGCCCCAGAACCATTGAAATAGGAAAAACCTAAACCAAAGAAACCATAAGGAGAAAATCTGTGTGCTGATTGAGGATGAAGATAGTCAAGAAAATGGTACTCCATCACTGCTGATACTTCAAAGAGATTACCTTTGAAATAGGCGTCCCTGAACTCCGCCATTGCATCGATTGGATTGATACTATCTGTGGCACTGAGTCTTCCATAAGAAAGCCCAAGTCGGAGTGACCATACATTGTCAAAATTTCGTCTGCCAAATAACGTTCCTTGAGCACCCAAATTACCCTTGTCCAATCTGCGGACAATGTCACCTGAGTAGGTAGCCACTCCCAATCCCCCTCCGAATTCGAATTGCTGCGCCTTTACATCTACCAAAGCCAAGAGGCTCAAGCTGCTTAGCAGCAAGGAAAACAAGAAAAGATTGAATTTGACTTTTTTCAAGACGTTGCAATTTATAAAGTACCAAACGATATTAAAACCTACTTTTGTATTTGACGGGTTAATTTATGTTAAGACTCACTCATATCAAATAGATTGTTAGAATATATCGCTCCAAAACAGCATTTTAATTGATAATTGACCCCTTGATCTTGATAACACTACATTATTCAACTCCTCCGGAGTTGGTGATCTTCAGAGTGGTTGCTACCTCTCCACCGGATTTAATCCGGGGTTAATCAAATTCGTTCCCATTCGGGAATATGATTCTTACTAGCCCCTATTTGGTAAATAAAAAAAGGAGTTGATTGCTCAACTCCCTTCTTTAATTTATAAATACTTAATTGATATTAAGCAGGTTTCTTGGCTGTGTCTGTAGACTCGCTTTCAATCTCACGCTTCATCAAATCAACTACAATTGGCGTAGCGATGTAGATAGAAGAGTAAGTACCTACCAATACACCGATAAGCAATGCGAAAGAGAACCCTCTCAACACTTCTCCACCAAAGATCAACAATACCAATACCACAATCAAGGTAGTAAAGGATGTAATCAAGGTTCTTGCCAACGTCTGGTTGATCGCATCGTTGAACATTTTCACCAACTTAGAAGTACCTCTGTTCTCAATGTTTTCCCTGATTCTATCGAATACAATCACGGTATCGTTGATCGAGTAACCTACTACTGTAAGCACTGCTGCGATGAATACTTGATCGATTTCAAAGGTAGCACCAAGCGCAGTTGCAATCGCAAATGCAGCAATCACAAAGAAAACGTCATGCACCAAGGCGATGATGGATCCAAGGGAGAACTGCCACTTACGGAATCTCAATAGAATGTATAAGAAGATTGCAACCAAAGCAAAGAACATCGCCTCAGCTGATGAAGTCTTGATATCATCTGCCACTGTAGCACCAACTTTAGAGGTACCTGTGATAGCAAACTGTCCCTCTTTCATATTTTCAGCATCTCTGGTAAATTCTAGTCCAGTTACCGAAGCAATCCCTTCTTTTACTTTTTGTTCTACCTCTGCATTAGACGCATCGTCATCTTCAGTAATCAAGTAGGATGTTGTCACTTTAAGGATATTATTTGCACCAAAAGTTTTTACTTCAACCGACCCGTCAAACTCACCATCAAGTCCTACTTTCAAGTCAGAAGTAGCGATAGGCTGAGTGAACTGTACAATATATGATCTACCACCAGTGAAATCCACACCGAACTTCAAGCCATTGACAGCAGCAACTCCAAGGCCGATCACAATGATACCTGTAGAGAATAAGTAAGCCACTTTTCTCTTGCTCAAGAAGTCGATGTTCAATTCGCTCAACACATTTTTTGCCAATGGAGAAGAGAATGAAATGCTCGCCTTGTCTCCTTTTTTCTTGCTCATCCAGTATACAATAACTCTTGTGATAAATACTGCTGAGAAGAAAGAAGAAGCGATACCAATCATCAATACGATCGCAAAGCCTTTTACTGGTCCTTGACCGAGGGCATATAGAATAGCACCAGTCAAGAATGTAGTCACGTTGGAGTCAAGAATAGCAGAGAATGCTTTGCCATAACCTTCATTGATCGCAGCAAGCAATCCAGAACCATTTCTGAGTTCCTCTTTGATCCTCTCAAAAATCAGGACGTTGGCATCAATAGACATACCAATGGTCAAGACAATACCAGCGATGCCTGGCAAGGTCAATGCTGCACCCAGCTGAGCCAAGATACCTAAGATAAAGAAGATGTTGAATACCAAAGCTGCAATAGCGACAAAACCTCCTTTAGAATAGTAGGCTACCATGAACAATACCACCAATACCAAACCTGCGATCATGGAAATCACACCTTGATTGCTCGCCTCTTTACCCAGAGTAGGACCTACAAAAGCCTCTTCTACGATTTTGGTTGGTGCTGGAAGGCTACCAGATTTCAGGATATTTGCCAAATCCTTGGCTTCTTCTAAGGAGAAGTTACCTGTGATCTCAGATTGACCAGAAGGGATTTCACCTTGTACAGTAGGAGCAGTGTATACATAGTCATCAAGTACTACTGCGATACGCTTACCGATATTTTCACCAGTTACTTTTCTCCACTTTCTAGCACCATCTGCATTCATCTGCATACTAACAGCAGGTCTTGAAGTCTGATCCAAAGTCTGTCTTGCATCAGTGACCACATCACCTTCAAGAAGCGCTTGATCAGAGTTTCTTGTCAATTTAATACCATAAAGCTCAAGCAATTCCATGTTGTCAGCTTTCTGAGGCTTCACTGACCACAAGAATTTCACATCTCTTGGAAGCATTGATCTCACATCTTCTCTAGCGAAGATTCTATTGATAGTAACAGTATCTCTGATTTCATATACCAAACCATAGTTAGCTTTGGTCAATGCGAAAATCGGAGACACTTCTGAAGAGAAGTCATCACCTTCGCCATCAGCCAATTGTCTCTCAAGGTCGGTTGCCTCGTCACCTTCTTCATCAGCTATGTCTGCATCAGCAGGAGTAGTTTCACCTTTTTTAGCTTTCATCTCTGCTACTAGAAGTGAATTTACCGCTTCCAATTCGCCTAGGTAATCATTCACTTCTGCGACTTCCCAGAATTGAAGCTTGGCCACACCTTGTAAGAGGTTTCTAACACGCTCTTGATTGTCTACACCTGGAAGTTCGATTTGGATTCTTCCAGAACCTTGGATTCTCTGAATATTTGGTTGCGAAGTACCAAATCTATCCACCCTTGTTCTCAAGATATTGAATGAACGCTCAATGGCATTTTCGATTTCAGTATCGATGATGCTCAAAATATCTGCGTCTGATGATTCCAAAGAAATTCTTCCTCTATTGGCAGCAGTTGCGAAAATGGTATTTAAATTTTTACCCCCCGCTTTGGACTGCCATGCAGTGTAGAATAGGTCTACAAATTTTTGATTGGAAGTCTTTGCTGCCTGCGTAGCTTCTTCTAATGCTGCATTGAACATTGGGTCTTTGCTATTACCAGAAAGTCCTTTGACAATTTCCACTGGAGATACTTCCAAGGTCACATGCATTCCACCCTGCAAGTCAAGCCCTAAGCCCAACTCAGTTTCCTTGATTTCTTTGTAGGTGAACTTAGCACCTAAAAAGTTGTAAACTGGCTCTCTGTAAATAGAGTCCAAATACGCTTGCTTCTTTCCGAAGTCTACATTGCCTACTTCGTCAGTCGCATATTCAACAGCTCTCTGCTGAATGTTGTTTGATACAAATGTGAATGACAGATAGTACAGACATAGGGCTGTAACAATCACCGTCAAAAACACAATAACACCTTGGTTACGCATAGTAATTGTTTATTATAGATTGATTTTTTGAAATGAATTAATAGTAAAGCTATGCCAACTGGCATGTCGCTCAATGATGTAATGGTGAAGCTTGTCGCTTAGGGAGCGTTGGTCGAAATGATTCTTTCAAAAAGTATTTCCCTAAATTCAAGATTGCTTAAGAGCTGAAAACTGCTCTTGAATGTTGTAATTCTTTCAAAATCGAAAATTTCGTAGATGATATAAAAAGTAGATTGTGCTACAGAGGTGACAAAAGGCACCACTGCGTCTACTGCTACATCCAGAAAAGTTTGGTTTTGATTGGTGCCCTCTTTATCTGTCTGTGCTTCCTTTTTGGTAGCTTGGTCAAGATCGGGTTGAGGAAAATATTCTACACCAGACACGAGCATACAAAAAAACATCACCATCACGAGTGTGATGCGTTGTTTGATGATGTTTTGTTGCCCTTCGTGTTTTTTCATGGGTGGCAAATATAGAAATATTTGTAGATTTCCCTTTACTTCAATTGGAAAAATTGCAAATGAACGTTAGCTAAATTGCTGTGAGCGATTAGATTCTAGCTCTCAAATACGTCTTGATCACATCCAAAGCCTTATCAAAATTGCGATTATTAGGCACAATTAAGTCTGCATCATGCTTGAATGGTTCAATGTATTTTTCATAAGTAGGCATCACATGACTTTCGTAGCGATAAAGTACATCGTCTAAGTCATAGCCTCTTTCTACTTTGTCTCTGACGATTCTTCTTTTCAATTTGATGTATTCCTTGGCATCAATGAAAATCTTCAAATCCAGTAAATTAGCCAGCTCGGGATAATACAAAACAAAAATCCCCTCTACTACCACTACTGGAGAAGGTGCAAATTCTAAAATTTTTGGTTTTTTGTTGGGGTTATTGAAAGTGTACTCTTGTCTGTAGACGGTCTCTCCAGCTTGAAGCTTTTGGATGTCCAGCGCGTATTGTTCAAAATCTATGGAGTTGGGTGTATCAAAATTATGGACGCCTTTATCATCTATGGGCTGTAAGTGTCTAGGCTTGTAATAATTGTCCTGAGAGATCAGACAAACTTGATGTGATTCAAAAGAATGGAGGAGTTTATCTAGAAACAAAGTTTTTCCAGAAGCACTTCCGCCAGTAATTCCAACGATAAATGGCTTGCTCATGGGGGACAAAATTAGTGATTTATTTCAGAAACTGAACAAGAGCTTGTACAGCTTTGCCACGATGACTGATTTTGTTTTTCTCCTCCATGCTCAATTCAGCAAAAGTTTGCTCATATCCATCTGGCCTGAATACAGGGTCATAGCCGAATCCTCCAGTACCAGTTCGCTCCGGTAGAATTTCTCCAGAGACCACTCCTTCGAAGCTGTGCTCCTGACCATCAAGGATCAGTGCTATCACTGTTCTAAATCTCGCCTTTCTACTTTTCTTATCCTCTAATTTATGTAAAAGTAAATCTATATTTCTCTCATCACTCCTTGGTTCTCCTGCAAACCTACCTGAATATACTCCAGGGGCCCCATCCAAAGCCTCAACTTCCAACCCTGTATCATCCGCAAAGCAATCCACTCCATAGTTATCTTTCACATATCGGGCTTTCTGAAAAGCATTATGATCTAAGGTATTTCCAGTCTCTGGTAGTTCTTCATAACAGCCGATCTCTTCTAAGGAAACTATCGTAAAAGCCGAACCAAGAGCAGCTTTTACTTCTTCTATTTTCTTCTTGTTGTTGGTTGCAAAGCATATTTTCATTCGATAAAAATAAGGGATTTTATTGAGGGTAGGAAAATTGAAAAATATAAGGTTTGTTAGAATGTTTTAAAGTTACAAAGTTAACACTTGGTGAGAGATAGTATGTAGAAATCCCTAACCCCCTGAAACTTTATTGATTGAAACCGGATTTTAAATTGCTTTTGAAGTTGCTGGGTATGCAAGTTTCTAGAAAGAAATTCCTAGGCGACGATATCTTTAAACTCCTAATTTATTACTAATAAAACCAATTTGCCCACCTTTTTAACTTTCCAACTCCTTTCCCTAACTTTGACCAAAATCAACTTAGAGATGAAGAAAATCACTGTTTACTGCGGATCTAATAAAGGAAAGAATCCGATTTATGCACAAGCCTCAGAGGTGTTAGCAGATGAAATGATCCGAAGAAACATGGCGTTGGTGTACGGTGCTGGAAATGTAGGGCTGATGGGTGTGATTGCGGATAGGATGCTTTCGGCTGGTAAAGAAGTGTATGGAATTATACCACAGAAGCTAGTCGATATAGAAGTAGCGCACCAAGGCTGTACAGAACTGACTGTAGTAGAGACCATGCGAGACCGGAAATGGCTGATGGCTGAGCGTGGTGATGGATTTATCGCTATGCCAGGTGGGATAGGGACTTTCGAAGAGCTTTTTGAGATCATGACCTTGAATCAACTTGGTTACATTCAAAAGCCATTAGCGCTCTATAATGTGAATGGATATTATGACAAGTTAATAGACTTTTTGCAGCATAGTGCTGAGCAAGGGTTTCTTCATCAGGCCCAATTGAATCTTTTGATTGTATCCAGCGATCCTATCGTGTTACTTGATAAAATGTCGGCTTTTGAACCCAAGCATATCGATAAGTGGGAAGTCAAATAGGTAATAAAACCCGCATCCCAAATACTTTCAAAAATGCTTATCCTGAAGCTTCCATTCAGGTTATTCACCATGACAACTTCGAGGAGTTTATTCTCTAATCGCAAAATTTATATAAAACCAGCGATCATAACCGCTAAATTTATATAAATTTTGCGATTACAATGTCTTTTCTAGAATCTGCATTAATCTTTCCAAGTATTCTTGGTCTATTTCATCAAAATCAGCCAGTTGGTCTGAATCTACGTCTAGCACACCGGCCACTTTCCCATTTTTTGAAAAAGGAACGACAATTTCTGATTTAGAAGCTGAGCTACAAGCAATATGCCCAGGGAAGGCGTCTACGTCTGGGACAAGTTGAGTTTTATCCTCTTTCCAAGCTGTTCCACAAACCCCCTTTCCTAAATTAATTCTCGTACATGCGATTGGGCCTTGAAATGGACCAAGTACCAATTGATCATCTTTTACCAAATAGAACCCGACCCAAAAGAAGCCGAAGGATTCTCTCAGAACCGCTGAGATATTGGCCAAATTGGCGGTCAAATCAGATTCACCCGTGATAAGCGCCTCTATTTGAGGTAAGATTGCTTCGTATTTACTTGCTTTGTCTGCGTCCGTTGGAATATATAGTGATTCTGCCATTGTATTGTTAGTCTTTTAGCCAAAACTCAAGTTTGTCGCCCAAAACATCAATTTCTTCTAGAAGTCTTCCCTTGAATTTAGGAGCTGATATGCCTGTTCCGAAATTAGTTTGTCCTGTAAACACCCTTGCTTCGTCCCAAAGTTCAGCGTTGATGATTTTATTGAGTAAAAAAGTGCCTCCTTCTATGATGACACTTTGAATTTTCAATTCGTAGAGTTTTTCAAATACATGCTGTATTTCGAAATCTGGATCAAGCTTGATAAATTCCAGATTATCGTATTTTTCTTCCTTGATAATATTGAAGCAAATGGTCTTTTGGCTTCTATCGAAGAGCGATAGGCTTGGATCAAGCTGAAGCATTCTATCTATAACTATCCGTGTGGGATTTTTCCCAGACCATTCCCTCGTATTGAGTTTGGGATTGTCATAGCGAGCGGTATTGGTTCCGACCATGATCCCGTCCTCTTCTGTTCGCCAACGATGGACAAGCTGTCTGCTATAGGAGTTACTGATCCACTTTGAGTCAAAATTATCCCTGGCAACAAAGCCATCCCTTGTCTGTGCCCACTTGAGGATCACATAAGGTCTCTTCTTTTCGATAAAGGTAAAAAAACGGCAATTCTGCTTCCTGATATCATCTTCCATGATACCATGGATCACTTCGACTCCTGCCTTTCTTAGTATTGCGATTCCTTTACCACCTACCAATGGGTTCGTGTCTACTGCACCAATAACTACTTTTTTGACTCCCTTTTCAACCAAAAGATTGGCACATGGGGGTGTTTTACCGAAATGCGCACAAGGCTCTAGTGTGACGTAAACAGTACTGTTTTTTAACAACGACTGATCCAAAACACTGAAAATAGCATTGGGCTCGGCATGTGGTCCACCATAGTATTCATGATAACCTTCTCCGATAATGTCACCTTCATGTACAATCACGCAACCCACCATAGGATTGGGACTGACCTTGCCTCTCCCCAATTCGGCAAGCTCCATGGCTCTCTGCATATAAAGATGATGATGATCCATTATCATGGTTCTTGTCTTGGGCGAAGGGTGATATTTCCTAGTTGAGTTCTTTGTTGACTTTGTACGATTACAGTTCGGATCGTATCAGGTAGGTATTCATTATTTTTTGGGATAATAAAAATCGTGTAGGTGCCCTCCAAACCTCTAAAAACGAATTCTCCGTTGGCTCTCACATTCACTCCAGTTGTAACAGTATCATTTTGTTGGATAGCATAGAGAAAGGCGCGCTCGGTACCAGGCCTTATACTCCCAGCAACTTCGCCAGACGCAGCCTTAGAAAACCCTCTCAGACTAGGGCGAAAGGTGAAATCTGTAGGGCCATTTTGAATGACAGATTTTAGCAAATCAAAGTCAATGTAAATATCATGTGATATACCAGGTCGTAACGGAAAGTCAACATCGATGCTGAGGCCTGCTTCATTTTGAGGGCTTAGCGTTAAATTTGTTCTCACATCATTTTTGGTGACATAGTTATCATTACCAAGCCTCAATCTCATTTTCGAAAGTCTTCCAGCAGGTACAACCCCTCTACCGATCAATAGCTCTTGATTTCCTACGAGCTGTGCAACATCCACCCTTTTGATTCCTGATTCATATTCCAAAAATTTGGAAAAGGGACTCGAGGAATCTAGTTCGCTTGACACTTCTACATCTACACCAAGAAGTTCTACCCAGAGCGCATCAATATCTGCGGGTGCATCTACTAAGAAAATGTTTACCAAAGAATTGCTTCGCTCTTCCTCAGTGGCGCAGGAAATTAAAGCGAATGCAAAAATAATGATGACGAGGTGTTTTTTCACGGTCTAAAATTATAAAAAGATAAATGATTCAAGAACCTATATTTAGTGAAGGTAAAAAAATAACCCGAAGCCTAAGCCTCGGGTTCAAAAAAATCAGGGAGTTTTTTAGTCATCACCGTTTCCATCGCCATCATCTTCAGGAACTAATTCTAATTCAATAGTTCCTACATTGGTAACTTGACCAAGCGTAGTCTCTACATCTTCTACCAACAATTCTTGGTATTCTTCATTTGGCACAACAAATAGGCTGTAATTCCCAGCTCTCAGACCTCTTATCATAAAAGAACCATTATCAGAAGTAAAAGTAGAAACAGTATCTTCTCCGATGATCGCTGCAACATTTACAGGTCCAGCCTCCAATGGTAGCACAGCACCCTCGATGGTAGCAGATTCTTCAGCAACTACTCTCAGCACAGGTTTTAAAATATATTGTCCTGAATTACCTGCTCTAACAATTGATCTTCCTGCGTCAAAATCAATCACAATGTCATAAGCAATACCCGCTTGGAGGGGTTTGTCAACTTTTAACTTCAATCCACTTTGTTGCGCACTTGGCGTTTTGAGATCGATTTGTCTATCACCTTGAACCAAATAGTTATTATCTCCAAGAATCAATCTGATTTGTGAAATTTCTCCAGCTGGCACTTCGATTTCCCCTAGGTGAGCAGAATTCCCACCAGTCAGTTCTAGTAGGTTGATCATGTTGTCATCAGAGGCTTCGTTGGCAAGATTGATCCATGCGGAACCATTGTTTTCATTTTCGCCTTTTGGTAAAATCTCCACTGCTAGCACTTCTACCCACACAGCATCATAATCAGCAGGGGCATCGACAAGAAATACATTGACCTTTGCCATTCCTTCAGAAATATTGGCGCTGTCATCTTCCATTCTACAGGAAAAAGCAAATACTGCTAGAACCGCTAGCAATACAGCGTTTAGGGTTTTAAGTTTAGTTTTCATGATATTGTTGGTTAATTAATTTCTGAATTACCATTTTCAATGACTATGCCAAAACGGGTTCATTTGGTAGCATTTAACAGAAAGCTAGGGTTGAATTACCTGATTTTGTCGAATTGATTGTATTTTTGGCTATGATGCAATGGGAAAAACTACTAACTTCTGGGAGATTTGATCCGAAAATTTCGGCACAGCAGACTGATAATCAATTCAGAAGTGAGTCTGAAAGGGATTACGACAGAATAATTTTTTCAGCTCCATTTCGAAATCTTCAAGACAAAACACAAGTCTTTCCACTACCAGAACATGATTTTGTCCATACTAGATTGACCCATAGCCTAGAGGTCTCCTCTGTAGGGAGGACGCTTGGTAAGTCTGCAGGGGATTATCTCATAAAAAAGTATGAGCATCTCGGAGATAAGGGCATTACAGCTTCAGAAATTGGAGCCATTGTAGCCGCCGCTGCACTGACACATGACATTGGAAATCCACCTTTTGGGCATGCAGGTGAGACTGCGATTTCAGATTTTTTCAGATTTCACGAATATGGCCAAGTATGGCAGAAGCATATCACACCCGAACAATGGGAAGACCTATGTAACTTTGAAGGAAATGCTCAAGGATTCCGCATGCTCGTTGCACAGAATAATGGGTTGAAGTTGTCCTACGCTACTTTAGCTGCTTTTACAAAATACCCGAGACCTGCTTATATTTTTGAAAAAGACTCAAACAGAAGGAGTCAAAAAAAATTCGGATACTATTCAGATCAATCTAAAGAATATAGCCAATTAGCCATGATTCTTGGAATTGAAAAAGCAGCAAATGGCTGTTGGTTGAGGCATCCCTTGGCTTTTTTGGTAGAAGCGGCTGATGATATTTGTTACAGTGTGATCGATTTGGAGGATGGGTGTACTTTGGGTTTGGTGACGCTTGAAGAAACAATTACACTTTTTGGAGAGATTTTGAAAGATAGGTTGGACAGACAAAAGCTGGACAGCTATTCTACTCAAGCACAAAAGCTTGCCATTCTCCGTGCTATGACAATTAATCAATTAATTCAGGAAACCTTAGCCACTTTTGAGAAATATGAAGAAGCGATGTTGAGCGGGGATTTTGATCAAGCATTGACAGATGTGATTCCGTCAGCTACTGCTTTGGAGCGTATTTCTAAAATTTCCGTAAAAAAGATCTATCGATCCAAACCTGTGCTTGAAAAAGAAGCAGCAGGCTATCAGGTTCTAGAAGGTTTATTGGAAGTTTTTTCTCGTGCTCTCAATCACAAATTTTACCAGACAGACCTCTATTCTGGTAAGGACAAAAGTATCCTAAGGTTGCTCCCAGAAGATTTTCCAATGGATGGGCTTAGCTCTAGTGTAAATCCATACCCTATGTTAAGGGTTTTGATGGATTTTATCTCAGGTATGACGGACAAATATGCCTTGAGCCTCTATCGAAGAGTCAAGGGAATAGCATTGCCAGGGGCTTAATTTCACTATTTGAAGGTCATGCTTTTATTTATTTGATATTCTTTGATCACAGACCAAACTGCTTCAAATGGTGATCCAAATGCTTCCAAACAAACCTGCCCCAATAGTAATGATTCAAGGCTCCAAATACTGGATGGCCTCCTTCCAGCTTTTTGTCCAAATTCTTGAATTTCTCAACGAGCTCGATGTACTTAGATCTTTCAGATTCAAAAGCATTTTGATCGACTTGCCCTTTGATATCAAATCTTTTTGCCGCCTTAGCTCCCTTAGGGAAGTCTTTTTTGATATGAAAAAAGGCAAGCTTGAGTAATCGTTGTTTAAAGCTCGATTTTTTGGAGGATTTAGGGGCATTCAAGATGGCTTCATTGGCAAGGTTACAATGATGGAGCATCTCAGTGGCATTCATACTTCCCCAGTAGGGGAGTTGATCGGGGCTTAGCCTTTGAATCCGCTGTATCAATGCATCTACCGCACCATCTCTGTAGATTGATTTTGCCATATCCTTTTTGTTTGATTCATCTAAATATAAGCCATTTGGATAAGAATAGGTGGTCTGGTATTGACTTATTGATAGGAATTTCGAATTCTGCAATAAATTATCCCTATTCCTGCAAAATCTCTTAACTTTGTGCCCGCATTCCTTTAGAGAAATGCATGCAATAGCGTATGGAGTGAATTGCTCTAGTTCGGTTAATGCCAAGCTTTCCATCATGGAAAGTTTCTGTTTTAATAGGGGATGATAAAATCTTCTCCAATCAAATATGATCAATAATGTGGTTCCAAGAGCCACATCAAACACATAGAAATAAGGTGAAAAAATATCAGGAGTTCAAACAAGTAGATTACCCGAATATAGGGGAAAGTGTACTTCAGTACTGGAAGGAAAATCAAATTTTCAAAAAGTCTGTAACCAATAGAGAAGGTGCAGAGACTTTTACTTTTTTCGAAGGGCCTCCTTCAGCAAATGGTACTCCAGGTATCCACCACGTAATGGCCCGTACACTCAAGGATATCTTCTGTAGATACAAAACCCTCCAGGGCTTCCAAGTCAAAAGAAAAGGAGGCTGGGATACACATGGGCTTCCAGTAGAGCTTCAGGTGGAGAAAGAACTAGGAATCACCAAAGAAGACATCGGTAAGAAAATCACCGTAGAAGAATACAACCGCAAATGCCGTGAGACGGTGATGCGGTTCAAAGATGAATGGGATGACTTGACCGAAAAGATCGGCTATTGGGTGGATTTAGATGATCCTTATATCACCTTTGACGCCAAATACATCGAATCACTTTGGTATCTTTTGAAAAGGTTGTACGACAAAGACCTCCTTTACAAAGGGTATACCATTCAACCTTATTCACCTGCCGCGGGTACAGGCTTGAGCTCCCACGAACTCAATCAGCCAGGTTGCTACAGAGATGTGAAAGATACTTCCATCACAGCGCAATTCAAGCTAAAAGGCGAGGAGAATACTTACATTCTAGCTTGGACCACGACTCCATGGACCCTGCCCTCTAACTCTGCCTTGGCAGTAGGTGAAAAGTTAGATTATGTCAAAGTCCGTACTTTCAACCCCTATACTTTCGAGCCACAGCAGGTCATCTTGGCAAAGGCAAGAATGAATGGCTACTTCAACCCCAAAGCTAAAGAGCTAGCCATCTCTGATTACAATCCCGGAGATAAGCTTATCCCATTTGAAGTGGTAGCTGAGATGAAGGGAGCAGACCTTCTTGGGCTAGCGTACGAACAGCTATTCCCAATCGAAGCTTTGGCACTTCCACACCCAGCATTTACAGTGATCTCAGGGGACTATGTGACCACCGAAGATGGTACAGGAATCGTTCATTTGGCGAAAGCTTTTGGCGCGGATGACTTTAGAACATTGGTACAAAACAACGTCCCTGGCGTATTTGTCCAAGATGAAAAAGGGAATGATATCCCTGTGGTAGACAAGCAAGGGAAATTCCTTCCTGTGGTGGGTGAATACCTGGCTGCTAAAATGCAGGAACATGGTATCTCGGCACACAAAGCATTTGGCGCGGATGATTTCTATGTGAAAAATTATACCAAGGACAATGAAGATGATAAAGAATACAAGAATACAGATATCATCATCTCCATTATTCTCAAAAATGAAAACAAAGCCTTCAAAGTAGAAAAATACGAGCACAGTTACCCACATTGTTGGAGAACAGATATGCCTATCCTATACTATCCTTTGGAAAGCTGGTTTATCAAAACCACCGCTTACAAAGATAGAATGGTAGAACTGAACAAGACCATCAACTGGAAACCAGAAGCAACTGGAATCGGCCGATTTGGCAATTGGCTCGAGAATCTCGTAGACTGGAACTTGAGCAGATCGAGGTTCTGGGGCACGCCTTTGCCAATCTGGAGAACCAAGGATGGTTCTGAAGAAATCTGCATAGGCTCTATCAATGAATTGAAATCAGAAATTCAAAAGTCCATCAGCGCAGGCTTCATGGAATCCTCTCCTATCAATGATGAAGACATTGACTTACACAGACCTTATGTGGATGATGTAATTCTAGTTTCTGCCAGTGGCAAAGCAATGTACAGGGAACCTGACTTGATCGATGTATGGTTTGATTCGGGAGCTATGCCATATGCTCAATGGCACTATCCATTCGAAAACGAAGATATCTTCAAGGCCAATTATCCTGCCGACTACATTGCCGAAGGCGTAGATCAGACGAGAGGATGGTTCTTTACACTTCACGCTTTGGCAGTGATGCTTTTTGATTCAGTTTCCTTCAAAAACGTCATCGCCAATGGACTTGTATTGGATAAAAACGGCAACAAGATGTCCAAGCGATTGGGCAATGCTGTAGATCCATTCGAGACCTTAAAAGAATATGGGCCAGATGCTTTGCGCTGGTACATGCTGAGTAATGCCAATCCATGGGACAACCTGAAATTCAACCTTGATGGGGTGGCAGAAGTACAAAGAAGGTTCTTTGGGACTTTACAAAATACATACAACTTCTTTGCACTCTATGCAAACTTAGATGCATTCACCTATGATAAGGCGCAAAGCATCCAAGTTTCAGAAAGGGCTGAGCTAGATCAGTGGATCATCTCTAAGCTTCAATCGCTGATTGCAGAAGTGGAGTCCTCCATGGACAATTACGATGCCACCAAGGCTACTCGTGCCATCATGAACTTTACTGTGGATCAGCTGTCCAACTGGTATGTGAGGTTAGCCAGAAAAAGATTCTGGAGAGGTGAAATGAATGCAGATAAGCAAGCGGCTTATGAGACTTTGTACGAATGTCTGACGAGCTTATCCCAGCTCATGTCATCTTTTGCACCATTCTATGCTGATTGGATGTACAAGAACTTAACAGCAACCAATGCATTGGCAGCGGAGTCCATCCATTTGACAGACTGGGTGTCGGCTAATCAAGACTTGATCAATGCAGATCTTGAAGAAAGCATGGACTTGGCACAGAGAATATCCTCTTTGGTGCATTCATTGAGGAAAAATCCAAAAATTGGTATCAAAGTAAGACAACCACTTCAGCGTATCCTCTTGCCAGTATTGAATGAAAAAACCAAAGCGCAGATTGCCCATGTTGAGGATTTGATCAAATCAGAAGTGAATATCAAATCAATAGAGTATATCGATGATGCTTCCGATGTTTTGGTAAAAAGCGTCAAACCTAACCTTCCTGTCTTAGGTAAAAAACTAGGGCCAAAAATGCGATTTGTCGTGGCTGCGATCAATTCCTGGGGCAAGGAGCAAATTGCCGAAATCGAAAGAAATGGTAAGATCTATGTCGATGTAGAAGGAGAGTCTTTGGAGCTTTTGCTAGAGGAAGTATTGATTAGCTCTCAGGATATCCCAGGCTGGTCAGTAGCCACAGACCAAGGACTTACAGTGGCACTTGATGTGACATTGACAGAAGAGCTGAAGCAGGAAGGTATTGCTAGGGATTTGGTGAATAGAATTCAGAACCTAAGAAAAGATATGGGTCTAGAGGTTCAGGACAAAATCCAAATCGAAATTGCGCAGCATGATGAATTGACCAATGCCGCTTTCGAGAATTTTGGCACTTATATCAAGACAGAAACCCAAGCGATATCCTTGACCGTAAAAGCTGCTGTAGATGATGCAAAAGTGTTGGATATGGATGATTTTGAATTGTCTGTCAAAGTGACTAAAGTATAGATCTGATAAAAAATAACAGCCACAGATGGGGAGATTAGCAAAAAAATCCTTAAATCTGTGGCTTTAACGTGAATTCATGAAGTACTTAAAATATTTCGGAATAGCCCTAGCGGTGATCATTCTGGATCAAATCGTCAAGCTACTTGTCCATTACCAGATGGATTTTGGCACCCCTGGTCAGATCAAGATCTTTGGAGATTGGTTCAAATTGCACTACACTACCAACCCAGGGATGGCCTTTGGAATGCAATTGGGTTCCGAGTACGGGAAACTGATCTTAACTTCATTTAGATTAGTAGCCATGTTCGGCATTGGATATTACTTGTACTACATCATCGATAAAAAAATGCATGTAGGCTATATCATTTGTATAGCCATGATCTTAGGAGGAGCTATTGGCAACCTAATTGATTCTGTATTTTATGGTGTTTGGCTGAATAATGCCCCCTATAATGCGCCAACACCATGGCTTCATGGCCAGGTAGTGGATATGTTTTACATTGACATCTGGGAAGGCTATATTCCTGATTGGGTGCCACTATGGGGAGGAAGCTATACAGCACTATGGCCAATTTTCAATATCGCAGATGCTTCGATATTTGTAGGCGTAGCTATCATTTTGGTCTTCCAAAGCAGATTCTTCAAAGAAGACAAAGCAGAAGAAGAGGATGAAATCCAGAAGCAGTTTTTGCAAGAAGGAGAATAAAACGCATTTATTGAATTTACTGAAGCCCCTTTTAGCTAAATGCTGAGAGGGGCTTTTTTTGCATTCTCCTATCATTCATTTGAAAAAGTGTTGAATATCACATTTATTCATTTGAAAAAGTGTGTATTTTTACATTTATTCATTTGAAAAAGTGTAAAACCTCAAGATTAATTTTCAAAACATGAAGAGAAAACTGTTTAGTAAACTCCTAGAATGGAAGAGTGATAAGTATAGAAAACCCTTATTAATTCAAGGAGCGAGACAGGTCGGCAAGACTTGGGTGATGAAGGCTTTTGGGAAAGAAAGTTTCGAAAATGTAGCCTATGTCAATTTAGAGTCAGACAAAGAGCTAAAGGACGTGTTTGCTCAAAATTTTGATATTGACAGAATTTTATTGGCGATTCAAATTGCATCAGGAACTAAGGTCGAAAAAAACAAGACTTTATTAATCATTGATGAAATTCAAGAGTCGCCCCATGCTATAACCTCTTTGAAATATTTTCATGAAAATGCTCCTGAATATTTTGTCATCGCTGCAGGCTCACTTTTAGGGGTTGTTTTGCACCAGCAGGTTTCATTTCCAGTTGGAAAGGTAGATTTCTTACATCTTTATCCTTTAGATTTTGAGGAATTTTTGATTGCAAAAGAGGAAGAAGCTTTGATTGATTTGATCAAACGTAATGATTGGAAATTAGTCAACTCTTTTAAGGATAAGTACATAGGCTTATTAAAGGAATACTATTTCGTCGGAGGAATGCCAGAAGTAGTATCTACCTATATACAAGAAAATGATATCAACCTGGTCAGAAAGATTCAAAATAGAATTCTAGAAGCATATCAACAAGATTTCTCAAAGCATGCCCCAGTAGAAATCGTCCCAAGAATCCGGATGCTCTGGAATTCGATACCAGCGCAATTAACAAAGGAAAATAAGAAATTCATCTATGGCCAAATCAAACAAAGAGCTAGAGCAAGGGATTTTGAATTGGCATTGGCTTGGCTTTTTGATTCTGGCTTGGTCATCCGAGTCAATCGAGTATCTAAGCCTGCGGTTCCTCTTAAAGCGTATGAAGATTTCAACTCATTTAAGTTATTTTTATTAGATGTCGGTTTACTTGGAGCTATGACTTCTCTTGACGTCAAGTCCGTCATTGAGGGCAATCGCTTATTTGAAGAATTTAAAGGAGCACTCACGGAGCAATACGTTTTACAACAGCTTCTGAGTAGAGATATTAATCCATTCTATTGGTCTGCTGAGCGATCTACGGCTGAGGTGGATTTTCTATTTCAAATAGATAGTAAAATCTTTCCATTAGAGGTAAAGGCAGAAGAAAACTTAAAGTCAAAAAGCCTAAAAGTACTTTCTGAAAAGTATCAAATCCCCAAATCTCTGAGGACCTCAATGTCAGGATACAGAGCCGAGTCTTGGATTGTCAATATTCCTTTATTCGCTATTGGCATAGCTGATTTGAAGCAAGTATAATCATTTAGTTTTCCTCTCCTTTTGTCTCAGGTCAAAATAATCGTTTAATTCGCCCATGGATTTTGAATGGCTACTTGAAAGTATTTTAGCTGGAATTGCAGAACTCTCTTTGCTGGAGGTTATTGCGGTGTTTTTTGGAATAGCTAGTGTAATCTATTCCATTAAGAAAAACATCCTTGTTTTCCCCACAGGGATAATCAGTACGATCATATACATCTACATTTGCTTGAAATATAAGCTTTATGCTGACATGGGAATCAATTTTTATTATACCGCCATGTCTATTTACGGCTGGTATCTCTGGAGTAGACCTGCCACAAGCAATGGAGAATTGCCTGTCACTTGGCTGAGTAACTCAGGTATTGTAAAGTCAATTGGACTATTGCTTGTCTCCTATTTGGCGCTTTACTTGACATTGGCCAATTTCACTGATTCCGATGTGCCATATTGGGATTCTTTTACTACAGCCACGGCATTTGTAGGAATGTGGCTGATGGCCAAAAAGAAGGTCGAAAACTGGATAGCATGGATCATTACTGACTTGGTGTCTGTTCCCTTATACTGGTACAAAGGTCTACCGCTAACTGCTTTTCAGTTTCTTTTTTTTACTGTGTTAGCCACTATTGGATTATTTTCTTGGATCAAATCAGCGAAGAAAACTACCGCCTATGCCAGTTAAAAAAATCGTCGTCATCGGCCCTGAGTCTACTGGAAAGAGCACCCTTTCACAGGCATTGGCTGCGGCTTTTGACGAGCCATGGGTGATGGAATTTGCTAGAGTTTATATAGAGCGCTTAGAGAGACCTTATAAGTACGAAGACCTCTTGGAGATTGCCAAGGGGCAATTAAGAGAAGAAGACGAGAAAGGTAAGCGAGCAAAACGAATGTTATTTATCGATACAGACTTGCATGTATTGAAGGTTTGGAGTGAGCATAAGTATGGAAAAACTGACCCTTGGATCCTTGAGCAGATAGCAGAAAGAAAATATGACCTTTATTTGCTGACAGACATTGATCTCCCATGGGAAGAGGACCCACAGCGAGAGCATCCCCAACCCGAAATGCGCACTTATCTATTTGAACAATATCATCAATTGATCAAAAATACTGGAATTCCATATGAGATCATCAGCGGGAAATATGATCAGCGATTTGTTCAGGCCTTGCAGAAAGTAAGGGCATTGTTGGACCAAAACAACTAAAGTTGAATTGTTAAAAGACCTTAAATCAGAGACTTATTCGCGATCAAAATTAATTATCTCTTTGAAGTCCGATTAATTGATGTAACTTTATAGCAAGAAGAGAAATAAAATCACCCAGCTATTTAATTTTTTTTCGAGTTCATTACAAAATTAATCATATTACATGCGTCCCCCCCGATTTAGTGCCGCATCCTCCTTCCATTCAGATTTGAAGTTGAGGATCAAAAATTACTTCACAGAGAAAAATCTCAACCCAACAGGAAATTTCACGCTTTATTCAAAAGCCATCATATTAGTCGCCGCATACATCGCGACATATGTGATCTTGGTATTCTTCACCCCTCACTGGTCTCTAGCCATTCTAGGCGCCATCCTTTTGGGTGGCCTTGCCGCTACCATTGGCTTCAATGTCATGCATGATGGAGCTCATGGGAGCTTCAGTAAGAAAAAATGGGTCAACGAATTGGCAGGTGTTTCCATCAATTTTCTTGGTGCTAATGTGTTCATGTGGAAAACCAAACACAACGTAGTGCATCACTCCTTTACTAACATTGACGAGGTAGATGATGATATGAATGCCAGGCCATTCCTCAGACTATGTCCAAATCAGCGTTTCTACAAAATTCACAAGTATCAGCATAAGTATTTCCTATTTGTGTACTCCTTGCTATACCTCTACTGGGTGTTTGTGACTGATTATAAAAAATATGCAAGCAAAAAGGTAGGTATCATACCTATACAGAAGATGAAAGCCATGGACCATATCTCCTTTTGGGGATTCAAAGCAATTCATATTTTACTCTTTGTGGTTCTCCCTATCATGATGGTAGGATGGCTTCCATGGTTGATAGGTTTTATTATTTACGGATTGGCTACTGGTATCATCTTGAGTGTAGTATTCCAACTTGCACACGCTGTAGAAGAAGCTGCTTTTCCTATGCCAAACGCTGAAACCAACCAATTGGAAGATGACTGGGCTATTCACCAGCTCAAGACCACAGCAAACTTTGCCACACACAACAAAGTACTGTCTTGGTTAGTTGGCGGGCTCAATTTCCAAGTGGAGCATCACTTATTCCCTAATGTGTCCCACATTCATTATCCCGCAATCAGCAAAATTATTCGTGAGACTTGTCAAGAATATGGTATACCATACCTCGAGCATCCAAAATTCAGACTAGCTTTTGCTTCTCATGTCAACCACCTGAGAGGTTTGGGAAGACCCTAAAAAATTATCAATACTTTGATTTTGAATAGATCAAGAAAAGAGGCTGATGCATTATGCTCCAGCCTCTTTTGTTTTTAAAAGGGGAGTTTTCCAAGATCAACATTCCCTCCACTGAGGATAATTCCTACTTTTTGACCTTGGAATTGTTCCTTATTTTTGAGCAATGCTGCTAATGGCACTGCACAACTAGGCTCGATGACGATTTTCATTCTTTCATAAATCAGCCGCATTGAAGCAATAATTTCCTTATCACTAACTGTATGAATATCATCTACATATTCCATGATGATCTGGAAGTTCAGCAAGCCCAAGGATGTCAATAAGCCATCTGCGATGGTGTTTGGTTTTTCCATAGGAATAAGCTGTTGGGCCTTGAAAGAGCGATAAGCATCGTCTGCTCCTTCTGGTTCACCAGCGATGATTTTGGTCCGTGGTGAGATATATTTACTGGTCAATGCAGTCCCACCAAGCAAACCACCACCACCCACAGGAGCCATTATCGTATCAAATTCAATTCCCGAATCCCACATTTCTAAAGAGCAGGTAGCTTGTCCTTCTACCACATCAAAAAAGTCATAAGGAGGAATGAATGTAGCACCAGTTCTATCTACGACATCCTGCAGGGTGGTTTCTCTAGCCTTCAGATTGGGCTCGCATTCGATGATTTCACCTCCGTATGATTTTACAGCCTTCTTTTTGATTTCTGGAGCAGAAGAGGGCATGACGATGTAAGATTTGATGCCTGCTACAGTAGCTGCTCTAGCAAGTGCCGCAGCATGATTGCCTGAAGAGTGTGTAGCGACTCCATTTTTCTTTTGTGCTTCACTGAGTTTGGCCACGGCGTTGGCTGCACCACGGGCTTTGAAAGCACCAACTTTCTGGAAGTTTTCACATTTGAAAAAAATCTCGCAACCTGCCATTTCATTGATAGCAGCTGATTTCATGATCGGTGTATGGTGTATAAAAGACTGAATGCGTACATGTGCAGACTTGATTTCTTCTAGAGTAGGAAATGGAAGCATGGAACTATGTTTATTAGGAAGTTTGAATTTATGAAGTTTTGGGTGAGTTGTGAATTGATTATGTAGGAAATTACATGATTGGAGAAGTATTATATCTCAGGTTTATAAATTTGAAAGAGCCTCTTATATTTGATTTTAATATGGATTTAAAAAAATTGCTAGCCAAAGAAGAGATTTTTCCTTTGATGGGTATTCAGCTTGACGAGAGCAATACGCTGAGAATGGACTTTTCTCCGTCTAACCTCGCCTTGGAGACGGTTGATTTGAGAAATACGGATGATTTTAACACCTACGTGTTTGACATGCTCAAATTAAAAGGTAAGACTTACGGAATTGGTGGTTATTTTGAACATAGAGCGATTTACAGCAGAAGTGCTGTTTTCGAAACAGGGCTAGAAGATTTTAGGGATATACACTTAGGAGTAGATATTTGGGCAGAAGCTGGACATGCTGTTTATGCCCCTATAGATGGAGTGGTGCATAGTTTTCAAGACAATGCTGGTTTTGGTAACTATGGCCCTACTATCATCCTGGAACATCACCTATCAGGCCAGACACTTTTTAGCTTATATGGTCATCTGGCACGCACAGATTTGAAGGGTTTGGAGATAGGTCAGCGTATTAAAAAAGGAGAGTTATTATGTCATCTTGGGCCCTATCCAGAGAACGGAGATTGGCCTCCACACCTTCACTTTCAATTGATGTGGGATATGTTGGGAAATACCGGAGATTTTCCAGGTGTCTGCTCCCATAGAGATCGGGAGAAGTTCCAACAAGTCTGCCCAAACCCTCACATTCTCATCGGTTTTTGAGATTAGCTTGCGTGATCAAGCGGATACCTTCTAAGGTCAAATAACGGTCTACTTCATCGAAGGTATTTTGGAGATTTGAAAGAATATTTGAAAGCCCGCCCGTAGCGATGATTTTCATGGGTAGTTGGACTTCTGCTTGGATGGTCTCAAGCATACCTTTGACCAAACCAGTGTAGCCATGTAATATCCCTGCCTGAATTGATTCTATGGTGTTCTTCCCAATGGCTGACTTGGGGAATTTGAGATCAACTTCTGGCAGCTTGGAAGTATTGGCAAATAAAGCCCTCACAGCAGTCTTCAATCCGGGCACGATATTGACCCCGAGTACCTTCCCTTGGTCATCTACTACTGTAAAAGTCAAGGCTGTCCCAAAGTCCACAATGATGGTAGCTTGCGAAAACCTTTCAAAAGCTGCCGTAACATTGCACATCAAATCAGTACCGATTTCATTGGGTTTGGTAGTGGATACTTTCAGTGTCTGGTAGCTTTTACCATTGATAAAGTAGCAGGATTTGCCTAAAAACTCTTTACAGAACTGTGTCAGCAATGGATTTAGCTCAGGCACGACTGAACTTACGCCTACTTGGGAGATCATTTCTATTTTGAGGTCATTCTCAAGAAAAAATAGGTGGAGATCTTTTTCTAATTTAAGAAGCGAAAGTTTTTCTTTGGTGGAAATTCTGAATTCATGTTGCCATTTCCCTTGCTCATCATCAAAAAAACCAATAGTGATGTTGGTATTACCTGCGTCGATTGATAGAAACATAAAAGATGGGTTAGTCAGAGCCAGTTAGAGCCTAGCATCTCCAAATATAAAAATTGATTTTAAGCTTTTTCAATTTTTGCCTACTTTCGGGTATGTACACGATTAGAAAAGGAGAAAAAACAGACCTACCCAGAGTCTTAGAGTTGGTAAAGGAATTGGCCTTATACGAGAAGGCACCAGAGCAGGTCACCAATACGGTAGCTTTGATGGAAGAGGATGGTTTTGGTGAGCATCCTATCTTTGGATTCTTTGTCGCCATCAAAGACAGTACCCAGGAGATTGTCGGTATTTCTATATACTACTACAGATATAGCACTTGGAAGGGACGCAGGCTTTATTTGGAAGATATTGTAGTCACAGCATCCGAGCGGGGGAATGGAGCAGGCAAACTCTTGTTTGATAGAACCATGCTCAAATGCCTAGAAGATAATTGTACTGGAATGATGTGGCAAGTCCTAGATTGGAACGAGCCTGCTATAAATTTTTATAAAAAATATGGCGCGGACTTGGATGGTGAGTGGATCAATTGTAACCTCCAGGCAGATGAAATCAAAGTACTTCTTGGGAAAAAGTAATTAAGTGAATTGGGGAATTTATAATCAGTAATTATGGATATACGGAACTTTACCAGTAACATTAAAAAAAACCGATTTATCTAACTTACGATATTTATTGATATTGGATATTTGTGGATAACTTGTTCCGATTTTTCGGAATTGACCGTTAGCAACGAAATGAGTCAATGAATTGAAGTTACTGGCAAAGAAGTGTATAATCAGATAAGTAAATTATCAGACTCTAGACTGGTTATTTTAACTTTCGATAAAACTGAATCAACCAGAATTAGAATTTATTGAACATTCCATTATACTATCACCTTTTGATTATTGATAAATAATCACGCATAACATTTTACTACTTTAGGATGAATATCTCATTAGCAAATCAAAGAATCC
This sequence comes from Belliella pelovolcani, assembly GCF_900156785.1. GTDB lineage: Bacteria > Bacteroidota > Bacteroidia > Cytophagales > Cyclobacteriaceae > Belliella > Belliella pelovolcani. The sequence continues at coordinate 222,118 of NZ_FTOP01000001.1, forward strand.
TTGTCACTGGTGCATCACGTGGAATAGGTCGAGGCATAGCTGAGCAATTGTCCGCATCAGGTGCGGAGGTTTTGATTCATTTCAATAAGAATGCAGAAGAAGCCCAGCTACTTCAAAAGAACCTTCCCAATCCTTCTCATTTGACACCATGTGACCTCTCAGATTTGGAAGCAGTCAAAGGGTGGATTCCAGAATTGATCAGGTGCTATGGACCTATTGATGCGATTGTCAATAATGCAGGTATCGCGATCTCTGTGGCTGATGATGCAGAAATTGGTAATTGGACCAATGCTTGGCTCAAGACTATGGATGTCAATATCAATGCACTGGCCATCATCAGCAAAGAATTTATTGAGCATGCTAGAGAGAGAAAGCAAGGTAGATTGATCAATATATCTTCGAGGGCTGCATTCAGGGGAGATACGCCAGATTACTTAGCCTATGCAGCTTCCAAAGCCGCTATCGTAAGTTACACCAGATCCATAGCAAGGTACTATGGAAAGGATGGCATCAAGGCCTTTATCATTGCTCCTGGATTTACGAGAACAGACATGGCTCAGGATTTTATGGATCAATATGGTGAGTCGTACGCACTCAATGACATAGCCCTGACTACATTGACGGAGCCAAAGGACATTGCACCCATGGTGACCTTACTATGTTCTGGATTGGCTGATCATGCGACAGGCGCCACGATAGATATCAATGCAGGGTCTTATGTGCATTGATTAGACTTCGTACCAACTTTTAGAAGCTATCGCTGTTATAAAGAAAGATCAAAGATGGATCATTTCTCTCAAAGCATAAACTTAATTACAGCATGGCTAAAAACGACACCTTGACACCAGAGATGCTTAAAATCCTTAAGATTTTTGGATTAGGCTCTCTTTTGTTTGTCGTAGTATTGTCATTTTTTGATGGAAGGAGGGCAAATAATTCTGGTAAAGAGATTTCGATCTTGAGCATTACAGATGCTGAGCGACTTTACTTTAACAATGTCAGAGGAATCTACTACGATCAAGAAAACCGTGCTGATGCCAAGATGGTGGTCTATAGATTTGGAAAAAGAATAGAAGGTGCAGACCATCCCATATTGAACCTGTCGATATTAATCAATAGGGTGAAAAATGAAGCCTATATTTATTTGGAGCCATCGTGGGGCCTGGATGATTTCAAGATTAGGATTGAAGTAGCTCAAAGGATAGACACCTTGAGTTTTTCACAGGGAGATAAGTTCTCGCATTTTGAATTTGTCCAGCAACTTTATCCGTATTTGAGCGAAAATTCGTACTTTACTCTATGGGATGGGTCAGAATGGAGACCTATTTTACAGGATGATAAAGAAAGAGATGCCTTACGGATTCCAATCAAGGATTTTCTCAGATTGATAAATGTTGAAGCAGATGGATTTGAAAAGGATTGATAATTTGTGGAAATTTTTGTGTCTCAAAAATAACCTGACTCTACAACATCAGGTAGGTTTGAAAGTAAGTTATTCGGTAAATAAAAGTACACAAAGGATGAGTCATCAGTTCAATCCAAAACTACTTATAGATTCCAGCCTTTGCCTTAAAGATGTCAAATTTCAAGAGAATTTAGTGCATAGGACTTATCAGGCCCAAAGAAAAAGGTTTGGTGTCAAGCAAAAGACCTTTTCACCAGCATCAACGATTGTTTTTTTTCCAAAGGAATTACTCAAGTTGGGCTTAAAATATGATTTGGAAGTCAAACAAGATAGGCATGATCATTTTTCAATTTGTATCAGCCCATTTAATCCCAAAAACATTTATGACATTCTCAATACCGTCAATCTTATCAGCAGGACATTTTGGGTTAAGAATTTTTTTGCAGAGGGGATTAGGAATTGAACCACCTATTGGTGTGAAGGCAGCATATATATTCATTTATAGAGGAGTATAAAAAGTTATTACATGATCATGGGATCGTATTTGACGAAAAATACCTCCTTTAAATTCAACACCTTCGGTGTTGTAGAGGAGGGCATACCTCTTTTTTACCTCCGCATTGGCATGCGGGGTTAATTAGATTTATTCCCTCCGGGAATGGGAGATGAGTGAATTTAGGTGCCGAATGATGGTTTTTATTATTAAAGTAAGATTGGATATTTGCTACTAAAAATACCCTCAACAGGGTATTTTTTAGAGGTTTTTAATGCTTTAGCTTTGTTGTAATCAAAATTGGCAACATGAGCGCAGATTTTTATTTGATTTCTATAGGGTTGGGACTTTTTGCATCTCTGATTTATTGGGGAATCAAAAATAAACCTCAGATCAAAAGTCACGGAATCATCTTACTGATTCTTCTCTTAGTTTTTGGTATGGAGTCGGCAGGATCTTACACTGCTGCCAGGCGGATCAACAATACTTTACTCTATAATATTGGCTGGGTGTACTTAGAATCACTTTTGCTAATTCTGTACTTCTACTCTTTGGAGCAAAGTCATCAATTAAAAACAGGTATCAGATGGATGACTGTACTGATTTTTCTATGGGGTATTCTCAATTCTTTCCTTTACCAGGACATGACCAACACATTCCAATATTTCTCATTCTTACCCTTTGCGCTATTTATCATTGGTCTGACAGGATTATTTTTATACAGAATTCTCAATCTCAAACTTTATCCTGATAAAAATCTAGTGCAAATTCCACACTTCTGGATCACTTGCTCTATTCTATTTTTTTATGTTGAGGCCATCGTATTGTTTGGAACGTATCAGTTTTATCCCAGTGTCGTGGTGGCTCATGTAGACATCTTTTTTTCCTTCAACCGATTTCTTGCAGGCCTCATGTATTTGACTTTTGGCCTTTCATTTTTTATCCCTTTATTTATAAATAAAAGAGCCTCACAAGCTTACTAAATATAACCACCTAACCAAGCGTAACATGAAAAAAGGATTAATCAAAAAATTCAGAGCGTACTACAGCAAACATGGACAAATCCACATTCCAGGTCGGGATAAGGATAACAATCCAATCGAAAAACAAACTGACTGGGTTTGGTTTGACAGAGAAACGATCGAAGAGGCTTTGAAAAAGGCTGACGCCGATGGAAAGATTGGTGGACTGAAAATGTACATCGGACAATACGATAAAGAAACCATATCAATGTTACCAAAGGAGCGGCCAGAAAAAGAAGAATATATTGGAAGAATTTCATTAGTTTTGGTTCCTGCTGATATGACCAAAGCAGGACCAAAAGATATCGGTGGCGCATCAGATTCTGATGATTCAGACGAAGAGGAGGAAGACGCATGGAATGGAGGTAGAATTTGTCCTCCTTATTGTTAAAAGAATGAAACTATTAGATTGGTATAATGGATTAATATTAGTAGGGCTACTTTTTAGTATCCCTGCTTTTTTTTTGAATATAAAATATAAAAGGCAGCATTTAATAGTATTTATGATTCTTGTACTCGGTAGCTCCTTGGAACTTTATGGAACTTATACATACTTAAGAAAACTCAACAACGTTCCTGTTTATAATATTTTCTTCGTTTACTTAGAAACACTTTTGATCTACTATCTTTTTTATACGATTTACCAAAACAAAAAAGTACAAAAAGCAATAATTATTGGCTCCCTTTTATTCTTACTTCAAGGGTTATTTATTAACCTTTCTTTCGAAAATCTTCTAGTATTCCAAAGTATTTCTTTTACAATCGGTAGCTTGGGCATTATTCTTTGCTGTATTTATTACTTTTATAACATAATTTTCAGCAACATTTTATTTAAGGAGCGATTAATCCTGAATCCATTATTTTTAATTGTTACTTTAATTTTTTTCTTCTATTCAACAACATTTGTGCATTTCTCTTCTTTCAATTTGCTACACGAGTTAGATTCTAGTTTTTTAAATGTTTTTTCAATTCTAATAAGAACCATGGCAGTCTTAATGTATCTCGGAATGGGATTGGCTTTTTATCTTCCCTTTCTTACTAAAAATACACCGAAAGCTTGAAAACAATTTTTTAGGCACATTTAAGTTTCTTATAGCCAAGCCCAATGGCAAAATTCTGTATATTCACAGCGCTTTTAAGATCAGTTGTATATGGTTCAAGATACGCCTAGCGTTTTTGTGATTATCCTCTCGGGATTTATTTTGATGCTCTTGATGGGTTCTTTTATCATCTTGATGGTGCTGCTTCATCGTAAGCGTCAGATCGAAAACAAACAGAGACTAGAAGCATTACAGGCGGAGTTTGACAAAACCATCCTCAATGCAGAAAAAGAAATCCAAGAAGAAACACTCTCCCATGTAGGGCGAGAGCTTCATGACAATATCGGTCAGCTTCTCTCACTCACGAAGCTCACCCTGAATAGCAGCAAGCCTGAGAAAATCCAAGAAGGCAGACAACTCGTCAACCAAGTGATCAAGGAAGTTCGTACTCTTTCCAAAGACCTCAACCTAGATTGGGTCAACGCCATCGACTTGGAAGCTTTTATCAAAAGAGAGCTTTCAAAGCTAGAAGACTTGAATTTTTGCCAAATCGAATTTGAAAAAACCGGACAAGCAGAAGAGGTTGACCAATCCAAAAAACTGGTTCTGATCCGAGTAATCCAAGAGTGTCTCAATAATGTCATCAAACATGCCCAGCCAAAAAAGCTTGTCATTACCTTGATACAAAATCCACAGCTGCTAGCAGTCCATATTGAGGATGATGGTGTTGGTTTTGATACCCAAAAAGCCTCAAATGGCTCTGGCATGTATAATTTGCAGAAAAGAATGCAAACAATAGGTGGTTCTATTTCAATCACATCTGAGTTAGGCAAAGGCACCTTGGTCAAACTTATTTTGCCTAATTCGATTGCATAAGCTATCTTTTGGAAGATTATGCCACCTAAGATTAAAATAGCCCTCGCTGACGATCACAAATTATTCGCAAAAGGAATCGAAGGAATGCTCTCTGAAGAAGAGGATTTCGATGTACTTGATGTATTTACGAATGGTCAGGACCTCCTAGCATTTATTTCGAAAAAACATGTAGATGTAGTCATCACAGATATGAATATGCCCGTGGTAGATGGAGAAGGGGTCATCAAAGCCATCAAAAAAGGAAAAAAAGACACCAAAGTAATCGTCCTCTCCATGTATGATGAAGAATCCATCTTCAAAAAGTGTCAACAACTCGGCGCAGATGCCTATGTGCTCAAAGATGCCGATCCTGATGAATTGATCTATACCATCAGAGAAGTTCATGAAGGTGTACATGTCATGAGTTTTCAGAAAGCCATACAGCAGAGTAATGATGATTATGCTCATGATGGCTTCAAAGACAGATATAAGCTTTCCAAACGTGAACTACAAATCTTGACCATGATCAAAAATGGGAAAATCAATAGGGAGATAGCCGAAGAATTGCACCTGAGTCAATTGACAGTTGAATCACACCGTAAGAAAATCCATTCTAAACTAGGGGTCAGCTCTGCCATAGAATTGGTCAAGCGAGCCATAGAAATGAAGCTTTAATTTTTAAACTAGCATGAAAAAGATCAGAACAGCCCTCGTAGGCTATGGGAATGTAGGAGAAAAAACCCACGCCCCACTCATCCATGTTTGCCCATATTTAGAGTTGACGGCAGTGGTAGAACGCCATCACCAAAAATCAAAAGAAAAGTACCCGTCAGTCTCGGTATATAAAAGTCTTGAGGTACTACTCGCCGCTGATGCTGCTGAGCTGATTGTGATCGTCACACCCAATGAATACCACTTTGCGCAGGCCAAACTATGCCTAGAGCATGGCAAGCACGTAGTTGTAGATAAGCCGATCACCATACACAGTCATGAAGCAGAACAGCTCAAAGCACTTGCAGAAGAAAAGGGTTTGATGCTGACTGTTTTCCAAAACAGGCGTTTGGACGGGGATTTCAGAACGGTTGAAAAAATTCTGAAAGAAGGTATCTTGGGGGAATTGGCACATTTTGAATCACACTTTGATCGATTTAGACCTGAGATCACGGATAATTGGAGGGAAAAGGATGTACCAGGTAATGGCATCACCTATGATTTGGGAACACATTTGATCGATCAGGCATTGGTACTCTTCGGTAAGCCCAAGTGGGTACAAGCCAATATCCTCAAACAAAGGAAGGGAGCGCTTGCAGACGATTTTTTCGATATCATCTTGGGTTATGACAAACCTTACGTTAGATTGACAGCATCAATAATGAGCAATGCGCCCGTGCCTAAATTTTTGCTCATGGGAGAGCAAGGTTCATATAGCAAGTATGGCCTAGATGTTCAAGAAAAGGCTTTGAAAGCTGATACACTTCCAGCAGGAGATGATTGGGGTTTGGAAGCAGCAGGAAGCTGGGGTACAGTCTACCTCGCTGACAAAATCCAAAAGTATCCAACCGAAAGAGGAGATTACAGGGAGTTTTATGAAAATGTAGGTAAGTCCATCCTTGATGAAGCTCCACTCTCGGTAAAGATGGAAGAAGCCATTGTGGTACTACAAATCATAGAAGCTGCCTTTGAAAGCAATAAAACTGGTCAAAGAATTCTCCTACATTGATTTTGGCAAAGTATTTGAAAAGTGAGGGGAAACCAACTATTCAAATATTATGAAAAAGTTAATGCTATTTTCGATGCTACTTTTTTTCGCAGTAGTAATGGAGTCACAAGCACAAATCAGCGCAGGAGTGTACAGGTTAAGTTCCGCAACTTTTGCTTCAATCGGCTCTGATCCAGACAACAAAATCTTTGGTGAAGCACGTGTATCCACAGGAGGGCGAGTAGGAATAGAAGGCACCTTCGGGTACAATTTTGTGCAGAAAGAAGAGGTCAACTTCTACAGTGGTTTCCATTTGGGTACAGAAGGCAATAGAGATGGGCTGTACTTGGGCGTACCACTTGGCGTTTTGGTAAAGCCATTTGCCAATACCAGAAACTTTGGCTTCTTAATGGAGGCATCGCCGATTTTCCCAACTGAATACGGGACATACTTTAGAGCTGGTATAGGTCTAAAATATACGTTTAGATAAATAACATCAGCAGTCAACGGTCAAGAGATAATCTTTGGAGCCGTTGACTGCTATTTTTGTATGTTTTTATCAGCAAATAGTATTCATCAGATCGCTCTTAACTTTTAGAATTCCCAAACATTGAATCATAGCCATTGCATTGAAGTTAAAGTTGACCGCTGACTATATTATAGCCATCTTTGAGGCATGAAAGGCAAACTTTATTTGATCCCCTCCATTCTTGCAGCTGATACCTCCTTGACCATCATGTCTCCACAGATCAAGGAAGTGGTGAAAAACACCAAATACTATCTCGTAGAAGAACTTCGAACTGCCAGAAGATACATCAGCAGTTTGAAGTTAGGATTGGTAATCGAGGACTTACACTTTGAGATTTTGAATAAAAAAACCCGCACTGCTCAACTCCAACAACTCATGCAGCCCATTCTCAATGGTGAGGATATGGGAATCATTTCCGAGGCAGGATGCCCTGGAATCGCTGACCCTGGAGCAGTGGCCGTGGCTTGGGCCCATGAAAAAGGCATCCAAGTAGTCCCCCTTTCAGGGCCTAGCTCCATGTTTTTAGCCTTGATGGGCTCAGGGTTCAATGGGCAATCATTCGCTTTTCACGGCTATCTGCCCATAGACAAAAAAGACAGGGCACAAGCCATCAAAAACCTGGAAGCTGAATCTATCAAGATGAATAGAACGCAGATTTTTATGGAAACACCCTTTAGAAACAATCAGGTACTTGAAGACCTCAAGACTCAACTTCACCCAAATACCAAGCTTTGTATAGCAAAAAACCTCACCGCTAGCGATGAGGTCATTGTGACGAAAACTATTCAGGATTGGAAAAAGTCTAAAATTGACCTTCACAAAATCCCGACTGTCTTTATTATTTATGCTGGGAATTAATATTGACTTTTTGAGTAAAAATCTCTATTAACTTAACTCTGATATTGATAGATATTAGATATAAATTGATATTGACCAATAACAGGCCATTAAACCAATAAATTAACTTACTAACAAATGAGCGTATAATCAAATAACCAATATTTTGATTATAAGGGTTATAACACAGAACCTGTCAGGTTTTTAAAAGGCTACTCTAAGCTATCACCCCGTAGAGTTCCTTCAATTTCTCAACCGTATAGTCTACTTCTTCCACTGTATTGAACCTGCTGAATGAAAACCTGACCGAGTCACGGTCAGCCTTGGCTCCAATGGCTCTGAGCACATGGGAACCTACCGAAGCACCACTGCTACATGCTGACCCTCCAGAGGCAGAAATACCATGAAGGTCCAAATTGAAAAGTAACATGCCTCCATTTTCCTCTGATGGAGGAAGGCTCACATTCAAGACCGTATAGAGACTCTTATCCATTTCAGCAGAAAGGCCATTGAACTCCACCCCAGGAATGTCAGTTTTCAACTTTTCGATAAACCTACTTTTGATATCTTCTACATGCTTGCGATGTCCATCCATATCCTCGTAAGCAATCTCCAATGCCTTCGCTATTCCTACGATACCAATGACATTCTCAGTACCCCCACGCATATTGCGCTCCTGAGCACCTCCATAGATAAATGGAGTGATTTTCTTATCCTTTTTGACATAGAGAAAACCAGAGCCTTTTGGCCCATGAAACTTGTGTCCCCCAGCAACTATTGCATCTACGGGTAAGTTCTTGAGATCATGCACATAATGTCCCATGGTCTGCACGGTGTCAGAATGAAAAAACGCATCATACTCCCTTGCGAGATTACCGATTGCTGTGAGGTCATTGATGTTCCCGATTTCATTATTGGCATGCATGACAGATACCAAGCTTTTTGGGTTCGCTCTGAGAAGGTCTTGTAAGTGATCCAGGTTGATTTCTCCTTGATCATTTACTTCTAGTAGACTGAGTTTGACCATGCCTTTTTTGGCACATTCTTCAAGTGTATGCAATACAGCATGATGCTCAAGTGGAGAGGTAATCGCATGCTGAATCCCATGAGTCTGAATACCGCAAACGATGGCCGTATTATCTGCTTCCGTTCCACCAGAAGTGAAAAAAATCTCAGCAGGCGTAGTATTCAAAAGCTCCGCTACCTTTTTCCTCGATCGCTCAATGGCGGTACGAACTTCACGTCCATGACTGTGTACGGAAGATGGATTACCATAATGCTCTTTCATAAATGGCAACATGGCTGCTATCACCCTGTCATCCATCGCCGTAGTGGCCGCATTGTCGAAGTAAACTCTCATGATCTTTGTTAATATTTGGGCTGGGTTTGAAAATATAAATAGGCTCAGTCAGGACTGAGCCTAGATTTAGGAAGCAGTCACTACTTCTTTGATATCTGTGATGAGCTTATTAGCCAAATGCTCAGCAGTAGCCAAGCTTTCAGATTCAGAATAGATTCTGATGATCGGTTCTGTATTTGACTTGCGCAGGTGAACCCACTCTTTATCAAATTCAATCTTTACTCCATCAATGTCATTGATAGGCTGCTTGGCGTATTTCTTTTTGATAGCCTCCAGGACCTGATCCACATTGATATCCGGGGTAAGCTCAATTTTATTTTTGGAAATATGATAGTTGGGATAGGTAGCTCTCAACATAGAGATAGACTTCCCGAATTTAGCCAAATGTGTCAAAAACAAGCCTATACCCACCAAAGCATCTCTTCCATAATGTGACTCAGGATAGATTACCCCTCCATTTCCTTCTCCTCCAATGACAGCATTGGTCTCCTTCATCTTGTTGACGACATTCACCTCTCCCACTGCTGCTGCTTGATATTGTCCTTTGCGTTTTTCTGTCACATCTCTCAATGCTCTCGTAGAGCTGAGGTTGGATACTGTATTACCTGGAGTCTTCGAAAGCACATAGTCTGCTACTGCCACCAAAGTGTACTCTTCACCAAATGGAGAACCATCCTCGTTCATAAAACAAAGTCTATCTACATCTGGATCTACTACGATTCCAAGGTCAAATTTACCTTTCTTGAGCTTTTCGGAGATATCTCTCAAATTCTCAGGAAGTGGTTCTGGGTTGTGAGGAAAATGTCCATCAGGTGTACAATACATTTCCTCAATCTGATTCACTCCCAATGCTCTCAAAAGCTTCGGCAGTGCAATTCCACCTGTAGAATTGACACAATCAATCACTACCTTGAAGTCCCTAGCTGCAATGGCTGCTCTATCTACCAAATCTAGCCCCAAGACATGCTCCACATGCCTATCAATGTAATCATCGATCACAGTATAAGAGCCGAGCTTCTTGACCTCTGCAAAGCTGTAGTCATCATTTTCGGCACGAGTAAGTACGTCCTTGCCCTCCGCATCAGAGATGAATTCACCTTTGCTATTGAGTAACTTCAAAGCATTCCACTGAATAGGATTGTGGCTAGCCGTGAGGATAATTCCTCCACCAGCTTGCTCCAATGGAACAGCCAACTCTACGGTAGGTGTCGTGCTCAAACCTAGATCAATAACGTCAATACCCAGACCTTGCAAAGTAGCTGAAACCAATTTGGACACCATCTCCCCTGAGATTCTAGCGTCTCTACCGATGATGATTTTTGGATTACCCGTATTTTGCAATACCCAGGCACCGTAAGCAGAAGTGAATTTGACAACATCTAGTGGGGTCAAGCCCTCGCCTGGTTTGCCTCCGATGGTACCTCGAATACCAGAAATTGATTTTATTAAAGCCACTGGGAATTATTTAAGTTAGCATATAAAAATCCCGGCTAAACCGGGAATGAAAAACCTGAATGAAAGTTTATTTGAACTTGGCAAGTACCTTATCGACTTCATTGTCTGGATTGCCACAGCTGCTATTAGCATCTACGGTTTTGCCACAATAGGTACATGTTCCACCATCTTTGTTAAGGTAAGGATTTTGCGAAGCACAGGTGCCTTTGAATTCGCCATTTTTTAGAAATATCAGCCTCACAGACATCATGATAAAGAATAATGCGATGAAACCTAATGTTAAATACAGAGTTGCCATATCAAATTAATTTGCACAAATTTACAGATTACTTTCCAAACGTCCACACATTCCAATTAGTTTCCCAGACATGTCTGAATCACCGAATAGAAAAGCCCAGTTAGATGCATTTGATCGACTTTTGACCATCATGGATGAATTGCGTGAGCAGTGCCCTTGGGACAGAAAACAGACCATCGAAAGCCTCAGGCACCTGACTATTGAGGAGACCTTTGAACTCTCGGATGCCATCTTGGAAAATGACATGGAAGAAATCAAAAAAGAACTCGGTGATATCCTGCTCCATATTGTTTTTTACGCCAAAATCGGCTCGGAAAAAGAGGCTTTTGACATCAGTACTGTTATCGATAGCTTATGTGAGAAATTGATCAGGAGACATCCTCACATCTATGGAGACACCGTAGCGGATGACGAAGAAGCTGTCAAGCAAAATTGGGAGAAAATCAAACTCCAAGAAAAAGGCAATTCTTCTGTCTTGGGAGGTGTGCCCAAGTCTCTGCCTGCATTGATCAAAGCCATGCGTATTCAGGAAAAAGCCAGAGGAGTGGGTTTTGACTGGGAAGAAAAGCAGCAGGTATGGGAAAAGGTAGAAGAAGAGATGCAAGAATTCAAAGCTGAATTTAATGCAAGTAGTGAGGAAAGTATTGACAAAGAGAAGGCCACTGGAGAGTTTGGTGATCTGTTGTTTTCGCTGATCAATTACGCTCGATTCATCGATATCAATCCTGAGGAAGCTCTAGAGCGCACCAATATCAAATTCATCAAACGATTCCAATACTTGGAAACTGCTGCCAAAAAAGCAGGCAAGAAAATCGAAGATATGAGTTTGACCGAAATGGATGTGTATTGGGAAGAAGCTAAAAAACTATGATTTTTTACCGTTCATAGAAAAGTCTAGACCTAGATTAAACACTTGTGTCATAAAGAGGTCTATAACATAAATCACAAATCCAAATATTATGAAAATAATGATCCTAGTAAGCCTATTGGCAATGATGTGGACTGGCCAACCTTCCGAATCAGAGCTTGCCCTTCTAAATATCAATAAGACCGAAAGTACAGTAAGCTGGAAAGCGGCAAAGGTCACAGGAGAGCATTACGGAAAAGTGGCTATTTCCGATGCAAAATTAGATTATGAAAATGGCAGGATACAAGGCGGCAGCTTTGAGATCAACATGACTACCATCACGGTGGAAGACATCAAAGATGCCAACTCAAACAAAAGGCTTGTTGACCACTTGAAATCAGACGATTTCTTCTCAGTAGAGAAATTTAACAAATCATCCATGACCATCACTGAAGCAAAAACCAGCAATGGCAAGGATTACGAAATCAAAGCCAATCTGATCATCAAGGGTATCAGCAACCCTGTCGCATTCCCTGTGACTGTGTCAGAAGAGGGAAATAAAGTCATTGCGACTGGCAAGATTACTTTTGATAGAACCAAATACGATATCAAATACCGTTCAGGAAACTACTTTGAGAATCTAGCCGATAGATTGATTTACGATGAAGTGACTTTGGATGTGAAATTGGTTGGGATGAAGTAGGGGAATTGATATTGAAGATATTAAATCAAATAGAAGCTGTCTTGATTAGGCAGCTTTTTTATTTATTATGGATATTCAGACATTTGCCAATAGTATTACAAAATGCTGTTTTATCTAACTTCGGATCCGCCTCACCGGACAAGTTATTAATTGATACCTACCCAACGCAGGCGGGTATGATACTTATGGATAACTTGTTCCGATTTTTCGGAATTGACCGTTAGCAACCTAAAGAGCCAATGGATTGAGGTTACTGACAAAGAAGCGTAAAATCAGATTATTTATTATTTTTCAATAGAATAATCTATTAAAAATTGGTCTTATAGGTTAAATTTCTGCCTCAATCACCAACTAAATCCTTTAAAATTCTCCAAAGCTTACCCTTAAAGAGGGGGCTATCCACAAAAAAACCACAAACTTTTCAGCTTGTGGTTTTCAAAATATTAAATGACTTACTGCACTATAGTTTGGTCACCAATCACTCAATAACTGATAACTAAATAACTTTTTTTACTTCCCTCCAAGTGCATTCGCACCAGCAACGATCTCAAGGATTTCGTTGGTGATGGCTGCTTGACGAGTTCTATTGTACATCAACCTTAGCTCTTTCAGCAATTCTCCAGCATTCTCAGTTGCTTTGTCCATCGCAGTCATCCTCGCACCATGCTCAGAAGCATTGGATTCAAGAATCGCTTTGTAGAATTGGATTTTCAAGGATGTAGGTACAAGCTCCTCTATGATATAAGCTCTAGATGGCTCTAGGATATAATCTGTCTCAGACTTCTTTGCTCCATTTTCAAGCTCTTCTGATGCCATTGGAAGGAATTGTTCTGTCATCACTTCCTGAGTAGCTACATTCTTAAACTGATTGTAGACGAGTACTACCTTATCAAAGGTGCCATCTACAAAGGCATTCATTGCGAATTCAGCAGCAAATTTGACATTGTCAAAGCTTACATCAGAGAAAACTTGGTAATAATCAGCAATAACATTTTGTTCTCTCTTCTTGAAAAACTCGTAGGCTTTCTTACCCAACGGAAGTACAGTCACATTCAATCCAGCAAAGTCATTTGCAATAGCATGACTAGCTGCCTTCAGCACATTGGTATTGAAAGCACCACAAAGCCCTTTGTCAGAAGTAACAGCTACGACCAGGACATGCTTCACCTCACGTTTTTCTGCAAATACGATATCAGCTTGTCCTTCACTAGCAGCAGATACATTGTTCAAAATTGTAGTCAGCTTCTGAGAATAAGGACGCATCTGCGTGATTTTGTCCTGCGCTCTTCTCAACTTCGCCGCAGCCACCATTTTCATGGCTTTGGTGATTTGCTGCGTAGAGACAACCGAGTTGATTCTTTCCTTTACTTCCTTTAAGTTAGCCATACTTGAGATTGATATGGAGGGGTATTATTTATAAGCACAATCTTGGAGGCTTTGCCTCCAAGATTGATGATAAATCAATAATTATTTAGCGTATTTAGGAGACAGTTCCTTAGCTGCTGCTTCTAGCAATTTACCAGCTGTGTCTAGATCACCTTTCTTGATCGCTGTAAGCGCCTCAGGGTAGCTAGCTGCAAGTAGTAGGTAGAATTCTTTTTCAAACTCCCTGGCTCTTTCTACAGGAACAGCATCCATCAAACCTTTGGTAGAAGCATAGATGATTGCTACTTGGTTTTCTACTGCTACAGGAGCATACTGCGCTTGCTTCAAGATTTCCTGATTTCTTCTACCTCTTTCGATCGTTCTTTTAGTAGAAGCATCTAGGTCAGAACCGAATTTAGAGAAAGCCTCCAATTCACGGAACTGAGCTTGGTCAAGCTTCAAAGTACCAGCAACCTTCTTCATAGATTTGATCTGTGCAGATCCACCTACTCTAGATACCGAGATACCCACGTTGATCGCAGGTCTGATACCTGAGTTGAATAGGTTAGTCTCCAAGAAGATCTGACCATCCGTAATAGAAATCACGTTAGTCGGAATATAAGCAGAAACGTCAGATGCTTGTGTCTCGATAATAGGAAGTGCCGTCAATGAACCACCACCTTTTACCAAATGCTTGATAGACTCAGGAAGGTCATTCATCTCACTAGCAATCTTGTCTGAAGCATTGATTTTAGCTGCTCTTTCTAGCAATCTGGAGTGCAAGTAGAATACATCACCTGGATAAGCTTCACGTCCTGGAGGTCTTCTCAAAAGAAGTGAAACCTCACGATATGCTACAGCCTGCTTAGACAAATCATCATAAACAACCAAAGCAGGACGTCCGGTATCACGGAAAAATTCACCAATCGCTGCACCGGTAAATGGGGCGAAGAATTGCATTGGCGCAGGATCAGCAGCAGAAGCAGATACCACAACAGTGTATGGCAATGCACCACCTTTTTCCAAAGCAGCAACAACACCAGCCACAGTAGAAGCTTTCTGTCCGATCGCTACATAGATACAGAATACAGGCTCACCTCTATCGTAAAATTCTTTTTGATTGATAATCGTATCAATTACAACAGCAGTCTTTCCAGTCTGACGGTCACCGATCACCAATTCACGCTGACCTCTACCGATTGGAATCATGGAGTCGATAGACTTGATACCTGTTTGAAGTGGTTCGTTTACAGGCTGTCTGTAGATTACACCTGGAGCTTTTCTTTCCAATGGCATATCATATAGCTCACCAGCTAAAGGACCCTTACCATCGATTGGATTACCCAAAGTATCCACTACTCGACCAAGCATACCCTCACCTACTTTGATAGACGCAATTTGCTTAGTTCTTTTAACAGTGTCACCTTCCTTGACCTCTTTAGAGTCACCGAACAATACGGCACCCACATTATCTTCTTCCAGGTTAAGTACCATTGCTTTGAGTCCGTTTTCGAACGCAAGCAATTCCCCAGCCTGAGCTTTGGAAAGTCCATAGATACGGGCTACACCATCACCTACTTGAAGGACGGTACCCACTTCTTCCAGTTCAGCCTCAGTTCTAGCGCCAGAGAGTTGTTCTCTCAATATTGCCGAAACTTCATCAGGTCTTACTTCTGCCATTATTGAATATGATTAAATGTTATTGCTATGATTTAGATTTTACTTTCGTAGTGATTTTGAGAAAACTCAAGCCTCAAAGCTCTCAACTTGCTGCTCAATGATTCGTCTAATTGTCTGTCGTTTACTTTCAAAACAAACCCACCAATCAGATCAGCATTGATTTTCTCGTTCAATTCTACTTTTTCCAAGCCTGAGATTTCCTTTACAGTAGCAATGAATTTAGCTCTAAGCTCTTCCGTAATTGGAAAAGTAGTAGTCAAATCAGCTACTTGAATTCCCATATGGAGATTGTATTGCTTCTGAAATTCTCTGGAAATGTCCAAAAGAAGATCCGCTCTATTCTTACGCGCTACGATATCGAAGAAAGCCAGTGTAATGGCATTGCCAGTTGTTTCAAACAAAGCCTTCAATACTTTTAATTTTTTATCAAAAGTGATAATGGGGCTTTTCAGGCAAAGTCCAAGTTCTCTATTCACATTGGCTATTGCATCCAGTTGCTTCATATCAGCAAGGACACCTTCCAAAGCGTTTTTTTCTATAGAAAGCTCCAATAAGGATTTAGCATATCTGCTGGAAACTCTGAATTCAGACATCTTAGTTCAGGTTAATATCTTTTACCATATCTTCTACCAGCTCTTTCTGAGCAGCATCAGATGATAGATTTTTTCTCAATAGTTTGTCAGTTACTTCTAAAGTAAGCTGTGCTACTTGATTTTTGACTTCAGACAATGCTGCTTTCTTTTCATTCTCGATCACTGCTTTGGCAGCTTCGATCATTTTTGCTCCTTCAGTAGAAGCTGCTGTTTTAGCGTCTTCTATCATTTTGGTGGCAGCATCATTGGCAGTTTTCAAGATATTGTCTCTCTCTAATCTTGCCTCTTGAAGTAATTTCTCGTTCTCAGCTTTCAAGTTAGCCATTTCAGCTTTCGCTTGCTCGGCAGCCTTGAGCGCATTTTCAATACTATTTTCTCTTTCTTCCAAAGAGCTTAGAATTGGCTTCCAAGCAAATTTGATCAAGATATACAACAAGGCAAGGAATCCGATCAATTGCCAAAATATAAGCCCAGAACTAGGTAATATAAGATCCATTATATGTAGGTGTTATAATTTCGTGTTTGTTCAAATCAAGAGAAGGGATTGGCCTAGCGCCAATCCCTCTTTTCTTTTGTTCTTAGAAAGTAAGACCACCTGCGTTCAATGCAATAAGTAGACAAACTACTACCGCAAACAGGGATACTACCTCAATAAGAGCTGCAATGATCAACATGGCAGTCTGAACTTTACCAGCAGCCTCAGGCTGACGAGCAATAGATTCCATAGCCTGACCACCAATTCTACCGATACCTAGACCTGCGCCAATCGCTACAATTCCAGCACCGATACCTGCACCCATAAGTGCTAATCCAGCAGACAATAATAATGAAGTTAACATACGTGTGTATTATTTATAAATTGAACAAAGAAATTTCAAATTAATGATGCTCGTGCTCCGCTACAGCTCCACCGATATACATCGCAGTGAAGAGTGTAAAAACATAAGCTTGAATAGTAGCTACCAAGAGTTCGATTACATTCAGAAATGTCACCATCAAGGTACTCACTACGCCAATCGCATAAGATTCAAAGATGAACACCAATGCTATGAATGCCAAGATCACAATGTGACCTGCTGTGATTGCCACAAAAAGACGGACCATCAAAGCAAATGGCTTTGTAAACAAACCAATAATCTCTACTGGAACAATTACTAGAAGCAATGGCACAGGCACACCTGGCGTCATGAATACGTGCTTCCAGTATTCTTTATTTCCATTGACATTGACAATGATGAATGTCAATACAGCAAGTGTAGCAGTTACAGCAATGTTACCAGTCAAGTTGGCTGCACCTGGCAACAAGCCCATCAAGTTGCCTATCCAAATGAAAAAGAATAGCGTCAACAAATAAGGGACAAATTTCTTGTATTTAGGACCAATGGATTTATGCGCTATTTCGTCTCTCACAAATATTACGATTGGTTCCAAGAAAGATGCGATACCTTTTGGAGCACTTACACCATTCTTTTTGTAGTGAGAAGCAGCAGAAAGCACCAAGTAACCCATCACTATGACAACCAAAAATAGCATGGCTACGTTTTTGGTGATGGAAAAGTCAATGAAACTTCCCCCATCTGCTCTGTGTAGGTGTTCGTGATCATCGATGAAATACACATCTTGACCATAAGCCTCGCCAAATTTGTGCGTCTCAGGATCTTGAAAGTCTGATGACATGAAAAATTCCAGCCCTCTATCAGATGAATATAAAATCACCGGCAAAGGAAGCGTCACATGCGTATGACCCATCGTAGCAAAATGCCACTCGTATGAATCCTTTATGTGATGCATGATAAAACCAGTCTTATCTTCTTCATCACCTGCTGCGAAAGTAGGAGTGGAGAAAGTCAGCAAAAACGCTGAAAATAAAACACTTAAGCAAAGAAACTTACGGAACATCAAATCGTATTTTTAAGACCTATTTTGAATGCGGGCGCAAATTAGCTATTAACCCGTATATATCAAATATTAAGTAGAACAAATAAATGATAAAGAAATTAATTACAAACAGAATTATATTCTCGACATCTAGGAAGAGATAGATGACTATAAAGCCTAGGCTTGCCAAAAATCTAATGGCAGTAGCCCCCAAAAGGATATTCGGCGAATTTTCTTTGCTCAATTTTATTAAATAATGCACAAAAGTTCCTGTAACCCAGGTCAACAAAGCGAAAAATGAAAGAATCTTCCAAATGGAATCATGGATCCATGCAGGTTGAATATAATTTTGAAAGGCATAGATAATACCACCCAAAATTAAGGTTAGAAGAAGAATTCTTATCGTAAATATTTTTATGCTGGACATGCCTTTCAAATGAAGGCGCAAAATTAAGTCTTTTTTCTTTTATCTTCTATCTTCTCGTCATTTTTAAGTGATTGGAAAAGTTGATAAAAAGCTAAAACGATGGACAAAAAGCAAAAAAGCAAAAGCCAAACTGGAAATTTCAATTGGCTTTTGCTTTGAATATACCATCCTAACCAAGTTCCTAAGCCAATGACAGCAAAGAGCTGGAAGGATAATCCAATGTATTTGATAAATGTAGGATAACTATCCTGCGATGATTTCTTCTTCAGGTGTTGCACTTTTCGCTTTCCCGTTCAATGCCTTCGATTGTTCTCCCATCTGACATCTACCATTGAAGGTAGCTCCATTTTCCACGACCAGCTTTTGAGTGAAGATATCTCCATTGACAATTGCTGATTTTTTTAGGAATAGTACTCCAGAACAATGCACCTCCCCTTCTATCTTTCCCGAGATCTCAGCTTCTACCGCCTTGAGATTCCCAATCAATAGCGCGGAATCTCCGATGACTATTTTATTCTTTGAATCTACAGTACCTTCTACACTACCTTCGATTCTGATATTGCCTTGTGCTCTGATATCGCCTTTGATGACAGTTTCTTTTGAAATCACATTGCTGGAATTGACCATTTCCACAACTGACTTGTCGTCTTGTTTTTTGAACATACTAATTAAACGTTATAAATTCTTGGGGATTGAGTGGGCTACCTTTATACCAAAGCTCAAAATGTAAATGTTGACCTGTGGTTAATTCTCCAGTATTGCCAATGATTGATATGATCTCACCTCCTCTGATCAGATCTCCCACACTTTTCAATAATACGGAATTATGCTTGTAAAAGGAAACTAATTCATTGGAATGCTGTATCCCTATTACATAACCAGTCTCAAGTGTCCATGATGACATGATGACTGTGCCATCAGCGATAGCCTTGACTGGTTCATTCTCTATAGCTACTATATCTACACCGAAATGGTTGGCTTGGGGCTCAAATGCAGCTACCACTATTCCCTTGATGGGTGGGAAAAAGTAGGTTTCTGTAAAGGTGTTTGACATCATAATAGGTGAGCTGGAAAAATCCATCGGTACTCCTCTAAACTCCTCCTCTATGGCTCTGGTGGATTCACTTTTTTTGAACAAGTCTATCTCCTTGCCAGATCCGCTTTCCAAAGAAACAGAGTCGCCGAGTATTACCCCACTCTCCGTTTCACCGGCTATGACCATTTGAATATTACGAACATATAGGTCCCTTTGCCTGACTTCCATCAACAGTGAATCTATGCTATCCGATAATTCAAGTATCCTTGCTGTATTTTCAGTCTCTAGATACTCTGGATCAAACCATGCCTTTAGAAAGGTCCTCGAAGCAAATAAAGAAAGTGCAAAACATAAAAACAGAAACAAAACGAAAATCAAGCCCACCTTCAGCTTGGTAATACTCAGGGAAGTGATCACAGAGAAATCTTCCTCTTTTCTGATTACAAAAAGAAATTTTGTGTCAACCCAACTTTTTGCTTTTTCTCTAAGTCCCAACTTACGTGTATTAAAGTGATTGAATATTGACCCCCAAATGGATGGTGTTTGAGCAGGAATTGTCTGCAATGTCAGAATTGCTCAGGCTAATTTGAAGTAATTCGAATTCTCAAAAATATAATATTAATCCAAACCGTTTAATAAATTGATCCAAATCCTTTATTTTGGACACTTATATTTGAGACCTCAGCAATGAAAACGCAATTCGCCTGCATTATTTTATTTTTGCCCCTGCTTTTTTCGGCATGCTCCTCTGAAAAAAACACTTTTACCAATAGACTCTATCACAATACCACGTCGAGATACAATGCTTATTATCTCTCTAACCAAAAGATTCAAGAATTAGAAAATATCATCAAGAAAAACCACAAAGAGGATTTCAGCCAAGTGCTACCAGTATTTTATCCCATCGATAGTGCGACCATTGATCAGCATAGAGAACTTTTAAAAGACGCCAGGGAGCTCTCCTCAAAAGCTATTGATTGGCACAGGATCAGCAAATGGGTAGATGACAACTATTACTTGATCGGCATGGTGGATTATTACCAAGCTGATTTTGATGATGCTATCAATACTTTCAAATATCTCAACGTCAATAGTAAGGACAGAAACTTAAGACATCGAAGTTTGATCCAATTGATGCGGATCTTTATCGATCTCAAAAGCTATGATGATGTGGTATTCGTGATCGATTACCTTTCCAAAGAATCAAGAATCAACAAAGAAAATAGATTCCATCTTTTCAAAACTCTGGCATATTACTATGATAGTCAACAAGACGTGGAAGGAAAAATTGGTGCTTTGGATAGGGCTTTGAATTATACCAAAGACAAGAAAGAAAAATCTAGAATCAATTTTATCCTTGCGCAACTTTATCAAAGAGAAGGCTTGGATGCTCAAGCATATAACCTCTACAATGAAGCTCAAAAAGGCAATCCACCTTATGAAAGAAGTTTCTTTGCGCAATTATACGCACAACAAGTAGCCGAACTCAACCGCTCGAAAGATGTACGAAGGGTGAGAAGCTATTATGATGACCTCTACAAAGACAGCAAAAATAAAGAACTCAAAGACGTTGTACTTTATGAAAAAGCTTTGTTTGAGTTGAAACAAGATGAAAAGGAAGAAGCTGTCAATTTATTGATTAGAGCAGCACAAGAGCAAGGAAATAACCCCATACAGAAAGGCTACATCTATCAGAAATTGGCCGAGATCAGCTTAGACTTTGACAAGGATTACAGAGCGGCCAAATACTATCTAGATAGTGCCTTGATGAATTTCAGGCCCATAGATCCTGCTTTTGACCAAATTCAAGCTCAGAAAGGTATTTTGGATGATTACGTCACCCATTTTGAGACCATTAGCAAAAATGACAGCCTAATCAGAATCAGCAAACTGAGCCCTGAAGAACAAGAACTGGTCGCAACCAACTTTATCAAATCAGAAGAAGAAAGACTGATGAGAGAAGCCGCAGCAAAAGAAAAAAACAAAAGTAATAGCGGTATTTTTGATAATTTATTGGCTTTTGGCGGTCGAGGAAGTGGAGAGAGCTTCTACTTTGACAATGCTGTGGCAATGCAACAAGGGGCAATTGACTTTACCCGAAACTGGGGCAATCGTCCACTTCAGGATAACTGGAGGAGGAGTAACCAAAGTTTTGCTACAAGCAGCGGTGAAGTAGAAGAAGAGCGTGAAATAGCTGAAGAGGAAAGTAATGAAGAAAGCATCTTTGAGCAAATCCCTACCAAAGAGTCATTACTCAGTCAAATTCCAAATTCTGAAGAAGACGTTAACCGACTCAACAATCAGCTGGAAATAGCTTATTTCGAGCTTGGCAAACTACTGTTTTTTGATTTCAAGGAACCTGAATTATCTATAGATAACCTCGAAAGTCTAATTACCAGCTATCCCAATACGATCAAAAAGCCTGAGGCCTATTATATACTTTACTTGGCACAAAAAGAACGAGGGGGAAATGCCGACCTATATAGCCAAAGACTCAACCGTGAATTCCCAGAGTCACCCTTCACTTTCTCGGTCAATAACCCCGACCGAGTATCAGGAAACAGGGCCTATATAGCTTCTTCCAATCAGTACAAAATCGCATATGAATTGTATCAGAATAGAAATTATACTGAAGCTAGAAAAATACTCCGCAGTACATTAGAAGAATACCCGCTTACTAGGAATACTGATAAGTTGCTACTGTTGGATGTGATGATCTCGGGAAAACTTGATGATCGAGATAGATACAAAACCAGACTTGAAACCTATATTCAAAATACAGAAAATCCAGAGCTGTTAAAAATGGCAAGAAATATGCTAATAGCACTAACTGGAGAAAAACCTGAGATAGAAAAAGTAGCAGAAGAACTTCCTATAGAAGCTAAAACCGATACGGAGGCAGATTTGGAAGATGATGAAGAGGTCGAGGAATCACCTTACAAAGAAAATCCTAACCAAACACATATCTTTGTCATCGTCTTAGAGCCAGAAAAGTCTCGAGATGCTAAGAGCCTCCTCGGTGATTTAGAAAGCTTCCACAATGCGAACTTCTCCAACTCAAGACTTCGAACAGGCAATATGAACTTGAATAGAGAAAATGCGATTTATATTGTCAGCCCATTCAATAATGCCGAGAAAGCGCTTGAATATAGAAATAAGTTCATGGAGAGCTTCACTACTGAATCCATCAGTGGTGAGGATAAAGCAAATAGCTTCTTGATTTCAATAGAAAACTTTCAAGAGCTCAACAAAAGGAAAAACATAGAAGAATACAGAAACTTCTACAAGAAAACGTACAAATAAAATTAAACACCTTCACCTCATTGAATAATGACCCAAAAATTAATTAAGTATATCTGGATCATATTTGCAGCTGGCCTGTTGGGCTTTATCATTTTTGTCTGGTCCGTAAGTATCAATTTCTTGGGGCTATATGGCGAACTCCCAAATTTCAAATCACTTGAAAATCCTCAAAGCGAACTTGCCTCAGAGCTATATTCAGCTGATGGGGTGCTTCTCGGAACATACTTCAGAGAAAACAGGAGCCCAGTGACCTACAATGATCTAGCACCAAGCTTGATCAATGCCCTGATCGCTACAGAAGATATTCGATTCAAAGAGCATTCAGGTATCGATTTCCAGAGTATGGGCAGAGTACTATTCAAATCCTTGATCCTAAGACAAGGCGCCGGAGGAGGAAGTACACTATCCCAACAGACTGCAAAAAACTTATTTAAAACTAGGACTTCGGAGTCTCAAGGGCTACTGAGTAAGGTTCCTGGCTTACGCATGCTGATTATCAAAACCAAAGAGTGGATTGTCGCGGCCAAGCTAGAAAAAGCCTACACAAAAAATGAAATCCTAACCCTATACCTCAATACCTCTGAATTTGGAAGTAATGCATACGGGATAAAAACTGCCGCGAAGACATTTTTTGATAAAACACCGAATGATCTCGACATCCAAGAGTCAGCCGTTTTGGTCGGGCTTTTCAAAGCGCCTACCTATTACAGTCCGGTATTTAACCCAGAAAACTCCTTAAGAAGAAGAAATACTGTTTTGGCACAGATGGAAAAGTACGATTTCATCACCAAAGCCGAGTTTGATTCCTTAAAAGCGCTACCTATTGAATTGAACTACAAAGTCCAAAGCCACAATGAAGGCCTAGCTCAGTATTTCAGAGAAGTTGCCAAAGCTGAATTGATCAAATGGACCAAAGAAAACCTCAAGCCAGACGGAACTAGCTATGACCTCTATGGAGATGGCTTGAAAATCTATGTAACCATTGATAGCCGGATGCAGCGCTACGCAGAAGAGGCAGTAGACGAACATATGCGAGATCTTCAGAAGAGATTCGAACAAGAAATGGGCAATAGAGACCCTTGGATCGATGAAAATGGTCGAGTAATTCCAAACTTCTTGGAGACACAAGTAAAAAGGACAGAAGCATATAGAAATCTCGCTCGCCGATTTGAATCTCATCCAGATTCGATACAGATCAAGCTCAATGAAAAGAAAAGGATGAGGATTTTCTCATGGGATAAAGGCGAAATAGACACCCTGATGAGCACCATGGATTCCCTTAGACATTACAAGAAACACCTGCAAACTGGTTTCGTATCCATGGATCCAGAGACAGGACATATCAAAGCATGGGTTGGTGGCATCAATCAGAAATACTTCAAATATGACCACGTAAGACAGGGGAAAAGACAGCCTGGATCTACTTTCAAACCATTCGTGTATGCAGCTGCAATAGAAAATGGATACAGCCCATGCTATTCAGTCATCGATCAACCTGTAGAAATCAATATCCCAGGACAGCCTACTTGGAGCCCTAAGAATGCTGATGGTAAATTCACCTATGAAAAGATGACGATCCGTCTAGCTATGGCTCAATCCATCAACTCAGTCACAGCTTACATGATGAAAAAGCTCAGTCCAAAAGTGGTGGTAGAAACTGCTAGAAGACTTGGAATCACCAGTGATCTAGAAGAAGTACCTGCATTAGCCTTAGGGACCAATGATGTTTCTATTTATGAAATGATTGGAGCATTTGGCACATTTGTAAACAAAGGAGAGCATATCACTCCATTCTTCATTGATAGAATTGAGGACAAAAATGGCAATCTACTTCATCAATTCACTCCAAGAAAACGACCAGCCATGTCTGAAGAACATGCTTATCTAATGGTCTACATGCTCAGAGGTGGATTTGAAGAAGAGCGAGGCACCTCTCAGGGTGTGCCTTATGCGCTACGTGAAGGAAATGAACTAGGTGGTAAAACAGGTACCACCCAAAATGCATCCGATGGCTGGTACATGGGAATCAGCAAAGACTTGGTGTCTGGTGTATGGGTCGGTGGTGATGATCGAGCCATTCATTTTAGAAGCTGGGTCAATGGCCAAGGTGGTAGGACCGCTAGGCCAATTTGGGTGAAGTACATGGAAAAAGTCTATGCTGATCAATCTTTGGGAATTACCAAGGGACCTTTCCCAAGACCCGAACGACCGCTGAGCATAGAAATCGACTGTGATCAATATGAAAGACAAAGCAATAGATTCAGTGACTTTGACTACGATGCTAAAAAGAATGATTTCTAAAAATAAATAATCCAGCAATTCAAATTAACAGCCTCTAGTGAGGCTGTTTTTTTATATTTGTAAACCTATGGAAGCATCTTTTTACACTCCTGAAGAATACAATTTACTCCCTGATCAACCGGGAGTATACAAATATTACAATGAATCCAAAGAGCTCATCTATGTAGGGAAAGCAAAAAGTCTAAAGAAAAGAGTTGCCAGTTACTTTGTCAAAAACACAGGTGTCAATCACAAGACCCGTAGAATGGTCAGAGAGATTCGACAGATAGAAATCACCCTGGTAAACTCTGAGTTTGATGCGCTTCTTTTGGAAAATAACTTAATCAAAAAGACGCAACCCAAGTACAATATCTTACTCAGAGATGATAAGACCTACCCTTACTTGCTACTGACACAAGAGAATTTCCCTCAAATCTTTCCCACTAGAAAAATGATCAAAGGCCGAGGAACGTACTTTGGCCCCTTTGCAAGCGTCAAGGCTATGAACAATGTCCTTGATTTGATCAGAGGACTTTTCACTATCCGTACTTGTAAGCTAGATCTAAGCCCCTACAAAATTGCAGAACAGAAATATAAGGTTTGTTTAGAGTATCACATTGGTAACTGTCTTGGGCCATGTGAGGGGTTACAAGGTGAGCCTGCCTATATGAAAGACATAGAACAAGCCAAGCATATTCTCAAGGGTAATCTGGGCATTGCAAAAAGCTATTTCAAGCAAAGAATGCAAGAAGCTGCAGAAAAGTACGAGTTTGAGATGGCTCAAAGATTTAAAGATAAATTGGACCTATTGGAAAAATACCAAGCAAAGTCAATGGTCGTCAATCCAAGCATCAGAGATTTGGATGTATTTACCATTGTGACAGATGATAAATTGGCCTTTGTAAACTTCCTGAAAATCAAAAATGGCAGCATCAACCTAACAAAGACCGTCGAGCTAAAGAAAAAACTAGATGAAACAGAATCCGAATTGCTTCTCACAGCTATCGTCAGGCTGAGAGATCAATTCAATAGTGAGTCCCCAGAAATTCTGGTAAATATTGAACTAGAGGAAGCCATAGAAGGACTCAATATTTTAGTCCCAAAAATTGGAGATAAAAGGCATCTAGTAGACCTTTCCTTGAAAAATGCCAAATACTATAAAAAGGAGAAGGCCTTGGCCGCCGGAGATGTTCAGGACAAAAAGTTCAGGGTACTCAAACAACTCCAATCAGACCTATCACTCAAGGAGCTTCCCGACCACATCGAATGTTTTGATAATTCCAATATTCAAGGGACAAATCCGGTAGCCTCTATGGTATGTTATATCAATGGCAAGCCAGCAAACAAAGAATATAGGCATTATCATATCAAAACAGTCGAAGGACCCAATGATTTTGCTTCCATGACAGAAGTAGTAGGAAGAAGGTATAAAAGACTCTTAGAAGAAGAAAAACCATTACCCAAACTGATTGTCATCGATGGCGGTAAAGGCCAGCTATCCTCTTCTGTGGAAGCCTTAAAGAATTTAGGTATTTATGGGCAAGTTCCCATCATTGGCATAGCCAAAAGGCTTGAGGAAATCTATTTCCCAGAGGACTCCTACCCAATTCATATCGATAAGAAATCAGAGTCTTTGAGGTTACTTCAGAGAATCAGGGACGAGGCACACCGCTTTGCTATTACCTTCCATAGAGATGTTCGAAGCAAAAATGCCTTTGGGACTCAGCTTACCGAAATCGAAGGAATTGGATCAGGCACTGCAGAGAAACTCTTGAAACATTTCAAATCTCTAAAAAAAATCAAGGAAGCTAAGTCAGAAGAAATCGAGCAGGTAATCGGAAAAAATAAAACAGCAATTTTGCTAGAGGGACTAAATAAAAAAAGCGGCGATTGAAATCAATCGCCGCTTTTTTTATTACCATTCCCAAAGGGCATTTTCCCAATCGAGAAGTCTATATTCGAAATCTAGAGCATCTAAGAAGGCCTGTAATTCTTGATTTGGATGATTTGGATTAACCATATCCACAATCAAAGCATCATCTTTATTAGCATACTTTCTAACTACTGATCTGAACAATCTCAAATCAAAGGCTTGATCATATCCCAGTTCCTTTGACGCATTTTGAAAGTTGATCCACTTGGCTTCAGGATGATCTTGGAAATGATTGTAGAAATCCTTGAATCTAATGAAAGCAATAGTCTTCTGACCTGCATTGGAATTAGTCTCTGAAGGCATGACTAGTTCAATATACTTCACATCAAATTTCGTCTGGGAATGATGCCTATCAAATAGAAAATCTTCTCTGAAATCTAAATAATACAAGTTCTTCATGAAGATACTATCTCCATTTGCTGCTATCCAGAAATTATTCTGAAACTCAGCAATAGAAAGTGGCTTAGTGAAGTCCTCATCAGCAAATACTTCCAAAGCATTGTCTTCAACTACAGCTTTGTAAATATTGGTCATGATTCCGTTGGACTTCGCATCTCCAGAACCATAGAGCGGCAAATTGTATTTTTCTCTTAGATCTATTCTTCTCCAAACCGCAATCTGATACAATTTATCATCTTCACGAATTGGTCTAATAGAAAATACAGTATCTTTCTTGAATTGCCTATCTCCTCCACCTGATGGGTTCATGCTCGTAGGCACTTGAGCCATCAAATCTGTATTAAGATAAAATCCCAAGAAGATTAACAGTCCGATTAATTTAGCATGCTTTTTCATATGCTGTATGTTTCACGCCGTAGCGTATGTTTACTTGATAATAACATTTGAAATCTGTGGAGATGACAAAGGCATTTTAATTTTTCTATTCTGGAAGTTTGTTCTGGTAATTTCTGTTACTCTGATCACCAAACGATCTCCAGGTCTTGCTTGCTCTGCTAAGTTTCTAATGCTTACAGATTCTCCTGAGATACTTACAGAACCTCTAGGCACCTCACTTCTCACTAGCGTAATTTCTCCACCAGTCACCTCGAATTTCGCATCTCTAGCCATAGTTCTTGCGAATGTAGGCTCAGCTTCTGCTTTGATCAAAATACTCTGAATCGGAGAAATACCCTGACTCATGTCTATCGGACCTTGTGTAGTAGAAGGCACGATGGTAGGCATAGGTACAGGCTTGATATCATAGCTCACATCATCGATTTTATTGCCACCACTACTTACTCCGATCACTGTCTTTCCAGAAGGACCAGGTATGATAGTCACTTGGCCTGGTCTAGCACCAGCGATAGCAGTACCATTAGATACAGAGAATGATGGTGAATAGCTATTACCTAATGCAGGAACATCAATAAATAGATCGTTAGCACAATCAGCATATAGCTGGTTTACTACCTCAGAAGTCACTTTAACCACAGGCTGAGCTACGAAATATTCGTATTCAATATCCAATACTTGATCCTCTCCACCTACATTGGTGATGATTTCACCCTTGATTACTCTTCGAGATAAGCCTCTATCATCGTATGAACCAGGACTAGCTGTAAATTCAATCTTACCAAAACCATTTGTTACTGGTACTTCTCTACCGTCCACGAGCATTTTTGGGACATCTGATGAAGAACTTGAAGCGATGAACATATCGGCTTCAAATTTAGTCCCAGCGGCTACTACATTAGACAATGCGGCTATTCTTGCTTGAACGATATCTGCTTTGTAATAGAACGAACCAATGGTGTTAGTAATTGCAACCAATGACTCACTTTCTACATTCAATACCTCATTCTGAAATTGAGATATCAATGTCAGAACTGCACCTATTGGAGATTTGACAAATGTCAAATTCACAAAATCTTTGGTTCTAACATCGGGATTATTCTTAAACAAGTCTATCTCTTTGGCATCTTTAGCGATCGGCTGAAAATTCATATCAATGCCAATTTCTCTTAGCATTGCTGACACTTCTTCTGGATACTTGTTTAGGATTTCCTGCATTTCATAACCTTTGCGGTTATTATTGAAGATGTTGCCTGGGATATCTACGTTCTTCAATGCTGAAGTTTTGAACTGACCTTGATCATCCACAGCATTGGAAGCTGTGATCAATTCTTGCTTCATAGACTCCAAGTAAGTGAATACTTCAGCAGACTTCTTACGAATTTCCTGAGCTACTTTTACTTTTGGAACATCCTTCTCATTATTACCTTGCTGCTCTACAGTACCAGCTATAGACTGCACTGCAAATTCATTCTTCTGTATATAATTCTTTGATGTTCTTTCTAGTCCATCATTGATCAATACAAATTTTTGTAGGATTTGATTGGATACCTGAAGTGCTAACAATGCCGTCAACACAAGGTACATCATCCCAATCATCCGTTGTCTAGGGGTTTCTTTACCTCCGGCCATATTATTTCTCTAAAAGATTAAACATTTTGCTACAAAATGGGGCTTAACCTTTCATGGCTGATAACATACCACCATATATTTTATTCAATGAACTTACGTTGGCGTTCAACTTAGCCAATTCATTTTTGAATGCTTCAGTTTCCTTACCAGCTTCATTCAATCCTTCTAAAGCAGAAGTCATATTAGAGTAGAACTTATTTAAAGTCTTCACATGAGAATTTGCATCCTGCAATTCCATTTCATACACATTATTCAGTGCTGCCAAATTCTTGGTCACTGCTACTACTTGCGTATGGTATTCTTTAGCATCTGTAGAAGCGGAAGACATTTCAGTCAAAGCTGCAGCAGTCTTTCCATAGGATTGATTGATATCAACCAAGGTTTTAGAAGCTGTTTTTACATTTTCTGCATATTCATTAGTTGCAACCGCTGCGTCAGATAACTTACCCATTTTTTCAGCTGAGGAAGCAAGATTTTGCATCCCTTTTCCTAAGCTCTCAATCAATTCAGGGCCAATTTTAGCTTTCTCAAGCATTTCGTCTAATTGCTGGGTAGAACTAGGGCCTGCTGCAACTTTAGCGGCTGCTCTTCTCTCAGCTGGAGTGTCTCCCGCTAATTCGGGATAAACCTTCGTCCAGTCTAATTCTTCATGCTTTGGCTCAAATGCAGAAAGAAAAAATATAACTGCTTCTGTTGAAAGGCCGACACCGATCATCAAACTAGCAAAAGGCCAATCTAAGATTTTGAACATCGCACCAAGGATAACGACCGCTGCACCGATACCATAAATCTTTGGCATGATAGAGCCATAAAATTTATACTTAAATGATTGTTTGTTCTGTTCCATTTTAATTAAAAGTGTAATTGTACGTGATTAAGTTATTTTTAGAGTTGTTTATTATCGTTGTCTTCTTCTATTGTTGTTGACATTCATAGAACCTGATCTTCCAATGAAGGTCATTGTAGTTCTAAATCCAATGTGTGCTGTTTTCACATCCTGGTATTCATAAGTTCTAGTACTTGTCTCAAGGTAGTGTGCGATATCTTTCCAGGACCCACCTCTTACTACTTTTCTAGATTCACCTTCTTTGGTAAACTTAGGGTCCAAGTCCCATGTCAATGCTGTACCAACCTCACTGTAATCATCTAGTACCCATTCAGAAACATTACCAGCCATATTGTACAATCCAAAGCCATTTGGAGCATATACATCTACAGGTGCTGTGTAGGAGAATCCATCATCGATATAGTTACCTCTACCTGGTTTGAAATTTGCCATCAAGCATCCTCTCTTGTTTTTCAAGTAAGGACCTCCCCATGGATACTTGGCCACATCCTTTCCTCCTTTGGCAGCATATTCCCACTCTGCTTCTGTAGGCAATCTGAAAGGAGGCATCTCGTAGTTAGATTTATCATTGGCATTCATGTGATAAGTTCTCCAGGTGCAGTACATATTAGCCTGCTCCCAACTTACACCTACTACAGGATAATTGTCAAATGCAGGATGGTCAAAATAAAACTCCATCAATGGATCACCATAATGATAAGAGAAACTCGAAGTCCAAACAGTTGTGTCAGGAAGCACTTCGTCCAAATTGAACTGTGGTGGATCCTTCAATGTAGTAGGTGTAGAATAGGAATATTCTCCAAGTCTAACCGCTTCTACAAATTGTCTGTACTTATTGTTGGACACTTCATATTTGTCCATGTAAAATTCCGAAATGGTAACCTGCCTATTGAAGGCTGATTGAGTGGTGGCGATATCTTCATCCGCCTGCCCCATCCAGAATGTACCTGCCTTGACAGCCACCATATCGATTGGAAGATTCTGTTGCCAACCGACACGCTTGGCGACACCGGTTACTTCCCCTCTTCTGTTATCCTTTTCACTTGCAGATCCTTTCTTCCCAAAAAGTCCACAACCTTGTAAAAACGAGGCTGTTAAAAGCATCGCAATCACTGGAAAAAACCTTGAAATCATTTTTTTATACATAAATGACAGTAATTAAGTTATGTAAATAACTGATAATTTTCTATTTACAACGAAAGCGAAATTTAAACGAAAATTTGACAAAAACACTAATCATTTGTCAAATTTTACGCATTTTCTTTAGAACCTATATCTAGGTGTCCGCTGTATTGCTCTTTGAAATTCCCTAGAAACCTGTGGCAAATTGTAGGTCAACATGAACTCGTGACTCGTAGGAGATTTGGCTTCGAGCCCTCCTACTACCAAGTCAAATGCATAACCTATTCTCAATGAATTGTCTCTCAAAAGACTATATCCTACTAGTAACGATACCGATTCTTCCCCTCTATAGGCTAGACCTGCACTTACTTTTTGATTATGTGTGGCTATAACGCTCAGGTCATATGAAAAATTATTAAATGAAACCGTTTTTAAAAGAAAACTTGGCTCAAAAGTCCAAAATGCAAATGTTCTTATTCTGTATCCTGCATTCAAATAAGAATGATTCCTCAACTGATTCCCTATTGCTCCTTCTCCGAAATCAAAGCCTGGCTCATTCAAATGACGTGAGCTGATACCCACGTAGAAATTTCTTTGATCATAAATTGCTCCAAAACCCACGTTGAAATTCATTTGGGTTTCTCTTCCTCCAGCAGGTACTGCTCTATCTGGGTTGACTAAGTTCCATTCATCATATTTGAGCGTACTGGAAAAAACCCCAGCAGAAGCACCCAAACTTAACACCCCTCTACGTAGCCTCAAGTGATATCCCAAAGAAAGGTTGATTTCCTGATTGGTGGTTGGCCCAATATTTTCATTGACAAATGACAAACCATAACCCAGGTTGGTATTATCTAAAGAACCTGATGCTGTTAGTAATTGTGTAATAGGTGCAGGGCCATTTGCTCCTGAATAGTTGGCCCATTGTGTTCTGTGTAAAGCTGAAAAATTGTAACCTTTTTCTTTTCCTGCAAAGGCAGGATTATAAAAAAGCCCATTATACATATATTGTGTAAACTGGGCATCTTGTTGAGCATTGGTCTCAGGGCTATATAAAACAACCAAAACCAAAAATGGTAAAAATCTAAGTGTGAAGTCTTTCAGCTTAACCATGTATTAAAAGATTTTATCTTTTGAATTCCTATTCTACACATTTAAACTGAAAAACCCCACAAAAGATTAAAAAGATGTTATAAATTATTTGCCTTCTTAATATATAACTCTAATGCACCGGTCATACTTGGCGCATTTGGCATAGGTGCTTCGATATCCAAAATCAAGTTTTGCTCTCTCACAGCCTCTGCTGTAGTCGGTCCAAATGCAGCAATTCTGGTATTGTTCTGCTTGAAGTCAGGGAAGTTGGTCATCAATGACTTAATTCCTGAGGGGCTGAAGAAAGCTAAAATATCGTATTTAATGTCTTTCAAATCAGACAAGTCAGCCGCTACGGTATGATAGATGATTGCTTCTGTATACTCTATGTTATTTTTAGCCAAGTAAGCAGGAATCTCATCTTTTCTAATGTCTGAGCATGGGAAAAGATATTTTTCGGATTTGTGCTTTTTGAAGTAATCAAACAAATCAGAGGCTGTCTTAGTCCCTACGAATAACTTCCTTTTTCTGATGACAATGTATTTCTGTAAGTAATGTGCGGTTTGATCAGAAATACAGAAATACTTCATATCAGCTGGCATTTCTATTTTGAGCTCTTTACAAATCGTAAAAAAATGATCAATGGCATTTCTACTTGTAAAAATTACAGCTGTATGTTTTAAAATTTCAATTTTTTGTTTTCTAAAATCCTTGATAGAAACTGGCTCTACTTGGATGAAAGGCCTAAAGTCTATTTTGAGATGGTATTTTTCAGCCAATTGAAAATAGGGTGATTTTTCATCACTCGGCTTGGGTTGAGAAACTAAAATACTTTTTACCGGGCTGAACCTGTCTTTAGTAGATTTACTCATCTTTTATAATTCTTTATTTATCCGAACTTGAATA
Source organism: Belliella pelovolcani (assembly GCF_900156785.1). Taxonomy (GTDB): domain Bacteria; phylum Bacteroidota; class Bacteroidia; order Cytophagales; family Cyclobacteriaceae; genus Belliella; species Belliella pelovolcani. Next base: position 255,547 of record NZ_FTOP01000001.1, read on the forward strand.
TTACTACCCTATGATAAATTTCGAAATTATCAAAAAAGGCACTAATTCCGCGGTGCAAATGTAAGCAAATAAATGGTAATTATTAAAAGACACGCGATTCATCATAATGAGCATCAGGAAAAAAATACCTATCAAGTATGCCCAGAAAAAACCTGAAAATGTAAGAGATATAATATATGTCAGATTTTCAGGGCTATTTAAAGCATAAATTGAGATAAGCAATACTATCACAACTAGTAAAATAGACACTATCCGCAGCAAATAAAAAAAGTGTGAAAATTCATTTTTCCCCAAATCATATACAAAAGTCATAAACTTGATAAAAAGGAATTTTAAAATCGTCACTACAAACAAAATTAAAGTCAAAACCAGCCAATAAAAGAAAAGTGAATTGAGTCCGCCAGAAACCATCGGCATTAACAATTCAAACTCAAATTCTTTGACTCCGACCAATACAATCAATGATGAAAGTAAATTGATGATAATCACATAAAAAATCACATCCAGTGAAAAAAACTTCTGTAGCGCATTAGTCTCTGAAAAGTCTTCGGCAGTAAGCAATGACTGTGGATCTATAATGTAATAGAGTACAAGTGGATAAATCAACTTATACAATCCTATCAAAAACAAGATCACAACGAGTGCTACAAAGAAAAATTCATAAAATCGGCTAATCTCGCGTTTCTCAAACCCTGTCAATTCCTTTTCTACGCTAGAGTAGTCAACGACTCCATTAAAATAACCTTTATAAATGCTTACATCTGAGGTCTGAATCCCCTTTTTCAACACTGATATAAGAACTTTTTTCTTATCCCCCAACGAGAATCGATTCTTTAAATCTGATATTTCCATGGTCGTTAGGGTGTCTTGAGATGCATAAAACCAAAGAATATCATCTATAAAAACCGTAGCTCCCTCGGGTAACCCAATTTGGAAACTTGAGTTTGGGAATAAAGAAATATCCAAAGAGACCTGAATCATTTCTGACGACCTGAACCATCCCCGTTGCTTAGCAAATGCTAATTCATTTTGATAGTTTTCTAATACCTGAGCATTACTGGAAAGATTATAACCCAATAAAAAAATCTGAAATAAAACAACCTGAAAATAAATCTTCATAACTCTAAAATCTTCCTGTATAGCCAAAATGGATTTTTGATAGGTTCAGCGCAAAATCTTGTCCATTTGCACCTCCCATAGCGTAGATAAAATTGAATATCCCACTTCCTGTCTCTAAACTAAATCCTAGTCCCGCAGCATAAGGATAATCTATGCTCAAACCTTGAACACTGTTTTCTAATCTTCCACCATCGACAAAAATCATAAAATATGAATAGGTATCAAAATAGAATCTAGGTTCTACGTTGAAATAGACATAATTATTTGCAAAAAAGAAATTCTCATTGAATCCACGGATACTTTTCAAACCTCCCAATCTATAAAGATCATTGACCAATAAATTTTTGTTTTCCATCAAGCCCCCCGACAACTTCGCCATCAATCCCCAATTTGAATTGAAGTAGACATGCTTCATCAGCTCGCCTCTGATGTAAAACTGGATTGTCCTTAGGTCTATCCCTTCGTAAATACTGGGGGGCAATCCAGTGTTCTCTAGAATGACCTTGTTCCCAATAGCAAACTCCAGTTCTCCAAAATGCCCTCTTCGAGGTAAAAAGATATCATCTAATTTGAACAGTTGATATTGAACTCCATAATTATTAAACCTGAAATCGGCTGTAGGGGGCAAAGCCTCTACTTCTCTAAAACTAGCAGTAGCCAAGAGGTCTCCAGCCTGCCTTCTCCCAAAAAACTTTAAATAATTATCCGACTTAAACCTATACCCAAAGTCTAGTCTGAAGTCTCTATTCAAGAAAGTAGTATCTTCTTTGAGTAAGAAAAAACTCGCTCCAACATCTATCATGGAACCTAACACCATTGGTTCTAAGGCAGATACCCTTAAATTTTGAGAATACTGGCTCAATCGCTGCCAATTGAGTTGATAATTCCGCCCTTTTCCACCGACATTAAAGAGTCCTAGATCAAATTGTCCGGTAACCAAAAGCCTATTTTCTTCAAATTCATTCGGCAAGAATCCAATGATACCATCTAATGTGTTGATTTTTCGATCATTGATAGGCAAATAAAGTGTGGCTTCTTCATTCTGAAAACTGATCTCTGGCTCTCCAGACCATCTCAAGTAGGGAAGGTTCTTGATTTGCCTGACAGCTTGCTCGACTTTTTTTTGTGAAAAAGGCTCTCCTGGCAGTATCTGAAGGAATCGAGCTAGGTAAAGTCTATTTGTTTTGGAGTTGCCACTGATTTTTAATGTATCAAAGGTGATTTTTGGGCCTAGGTCCATCTTCAATACTCCTGAAAAATCATTTTCTACCCTTTCTATACTATCCAATTTGATAGAAGCAAAGGGAAACCCTTCATTTTCAGCCTGTGAAATCAATTGATCAAAAAGTCTTGCGACTTCTTCATACTGAAAAGGTTTATTCTGAAACCTCCGTTGATCAAATCCCGCTTTTAATAAAAGTACTGGATCAACGTTCCCAGTATTCAAGGCCAGCCAATTGAACTTTGTTCCAGTCGCGATTTGCACATGAAGTGTATCGCTTGAATATGCACGATCATAGATGGTAGCACCCAAAAAACCTTCTCTGTACAATTCCGCAACTACAGCCTTGAGCTGCACTTCTCTTGTCAAACTATCTTGAAAGAATTGCACAGCAGATTTATTGATTTCTCCTATTACTCGATATGACAAAGTCATACCGCTTTCTTGCCCAAAACTCTGGAAACAAGCAAAAAACAAACAGGAATAGATCAATATGAAACTTTTATGTCGCGTCAATACTTTAGGTTATAGTCAGCTAAAATTAAGGTAGTTTTTGAAACTTCTTGACATCTCTTCTATCTTTATCCATTCAAATAGCATCCATTGGCAGGTATTTATATTCATATTCCATTTTGCAAGCAGGCTTGCCACTATTGTGATTTCCATTTTAGTACCAATTTGAGTCGCTCAGAGGATATGGTACAGATGATCAATAAAGAACTCTCTCTCCGAAAAGATTATCTCCAAGGAAATACACAAATCAAAACGATTTACTTTGGTGGTGGGACGCCCTCTTTGCTATCAGATTCACAGCTTGATTCGATATTGAATACCATTCATCGTAATTACAATTTAGCTATTGAGGAGCTTACCATTGAAACTAATCCCGATGATCTGAGTCAGAAAAAGCTCAAATCATTGAAGCGATTGGGATTTGACAGATTGAGCATTGGTATTCAAAGTTTTCAAGAAGATATTTTAAAATTTTACAATCGAGCACATCAAGCTAGTGAATCCCTACAGGCAATAAGCTTAGCAAAAGATGCTGGCTTTTCTAAATTGTCTATAGACTTAATCTATGGGTTTCCAAACCCAGACCACAGAAAGTGGGAACAAGATTTAGCAATAGCAATCGCCCAAGATCCTGGTCATATCAGCTCATATTGCCTGACTATAGAACCAAAAACTGCGCTAGGTAATTGGGCTGATAAGGGGAAATTTCAACCTGCATCGGAGGATTTTGGGGCAGAACAGTTTGAAATCTTGCAAACTGCTATGCAAACCTCGGGTTACATACAGTACGAAATTTCAAATTTTGGCAAAGAAGGACATTTCGCCATACACAATACCAACTATTGGAGAGGGATTCCTTATTTGGGTATAGGTCCAAGTGCCCATTCCTTTGATGGAAATGAACGCGGAGCCAACATTTCAAACAACAATAAGTACATAGAGAGTCTCAAAGCAGACAAACTTTCTTTTGAAGTTGATCATCTGACTCCAGAAGATCTGGTCAATGAGTACATTCTTACCTCTTTGAGGACAATTTGGGGAACAGATCTCCATTACTTATTACAAACTTACCAGATTGACTTGTTACAAGACAAATCATACATGATTCAAAAGTTGAACGAAGAAAAGCTTCTTGAAATTGATTATACAAGTTTGAAACTTACAACAAAAGGAAAGCTATTGGCGGATAGTATTGCAAGTGCTCTGTTTATTTGATGAAAAGGCTTACTTTTGAATCAGGATGGAAAAATACAGAGACAATTCGGGAAGAAAAAAGGAGATTGCGCCTCTACAAGAGGCATTTGAGGAATTGCTCAAGGCATATCGATTAAAAGACAAGTATGACGAGCGCATGCTGATCCAAGCTTGGCCCGAAATGATGGGGAAAACCGTGGCCAGTAGAACTACTTCTGTCTATATTAAAGAAAAGAAACTTTTTGTAAAAGTCACTTCTGGAGCCATTAAGAATGAAATGTCGATGAATCGCTCAAAAATCATCGAAATCATCGAGCAAAAATTTGAAAAAGGTGTGATTACAGATATTGTCTTTCTGTAATCACACCTTTATGCATTTTAATAAAACCGAATTAATCCTGAGCTCCAAACACTCTACGCATCAAAGCACTTGTTCTAGCTACGGGATCTTTTCTGATGTTTTGTTCTTCTTCTGCGATTAGTTTGAAGAGTCCGTCTATAGCCCTGCTGGTCACATAAGCATTCAAATCAGGATCAATTTTTCTATTAGTTAGGGGAATGGCATTATAAGTACTTGCGATGTCTCCATAGTATTTTGTTGCACCTACTTCATTGAGAGATTCTTGTATTCGTGGCTGAAACAATTCGACAAGTTGAGTTTCAGTAGTTCTCCTCAAAAACTGTGTGGCGGCATCCGGTTCTCCTCTCAAGATATTGAAGGCATCTTGGATGGTAAGTTGTCGAATCGCACTGATGAAAATTGGTTTTGCCTCCTGAGCTGCTCTCTCAGCACCTCTATTGATTGCCAATAGCGCTCGATCTACCTCTGATCCAAGTCCAATCTGCCTCAATGTAGACTCCACTCTTCTCGCATCCTCAGGAAGCAAAATCTTGATCAGCTCATTTTTAAAAAACCCATCAGTCATAGAGGCTTGGTCTGCACCCTTGCTAATCCCTTGGATCAAAGCTTCTTTGAGTCCTGCTGATACCTCCGTTTGTGTTAGTGGTCCTTGGCCACCGGCAGTTTGCAATATCCTGTTGACGTCGGCTGCTGTACATGAAGAAAGGATGATCAGCATGATCAATGAAATGCGGAGCGTGAATCGAATCATATTCTTTAAAGATTTTAACATTTATTTATACTTATACAGGTAATGCCTATCAGGAAATTTGCATTGTATTGTGTATACTTGTGTCCTACAAAACAAAATGTTCAAACTCCCGAACTTAAATATCGGCAAGATAAGTCTTTTGGTCGCGATAATGACCTGGCTATCCTTACTTTTCGTTGATATTACCAGACTTTTTGGCACAGTCAATCAAATGGAGTCAGGAATAGCACCTGAGATTTCTTACATACTTCAGGTATTATTTTTTATCATGGTCTATCTTTTCTATAATTATTCTATCAATAATAGTGAAAAGAGTAACTTCCTTGATCTGATTTGGAGAGGTGCAAGTACAGGCATAGTAGCGACCAGTGTTTCCATTTTTATTTCAATTTTCTACTACCTTTTGGGAGAAAGTAGGTTGGCATCAGATCCTATTTTGAGAAACGTATTCTACCATGTAGATTTTGCCTTTATCACATTGTTCTTAGTTTCCTCCACACTTTTATGGAAGCATTTGATACTCTACCAAAGGACTAAGCGCGTAGTCAATCAGTGGCAAGGATTCGAAATCGGGCTTTTAATCAGTATGTTTTTTGTGTTTTTCAATCAGAATACGCTAGACTATAGTTTTTTGTTCGGACTTTCTGTGTTGATAATTTTCGGAGCATCTCTTTCAGTCAACCTAAAGTGGATTCCTTATTTGACATTCAAGGAGAAATGGAAATCAATTCTTTTTCTCGTAATTATTCAAATTTCCTCTGCTTACCTATTTATACAAGTGCTCTCTTATAGCGGTAGCATCACCCCCTATCTTAACTTAACGGATAATCTATTTCTACTTTCCTTGTTTGGGTTTGTATTTATCTATTCGATATTCAGTTTCTTGGTGACGCTTTTCAATCTACCAACCTCCTCTGTATTTGAGCAAAAGCTGGTAGAGGCCATCAATTTCCAACGCCTCAGCCAATCCATAAAACCTGGAGAAAATGAAAATCAGGTATTAGATATTTTAATGGATTCCTGCATGAGTGCAGCTTATGTGGATGCAGCTTGGCTAGAACTGAAAGACACTGAGGGTAACAAAAATATCATTCACCAAAGATTCATCAGTAACAAAGAGCGTAAGATCGTTCAAGAAATCATCCAAGACAGCAAGCCTTTTTCAGATTTTACATGGGAGAGTAATACCAATGACAACAAAACATTTGTAGGTAAGCTTCAAGATTTCAAGTACAAATCTGCCATGGTCATTCCTTTGGTTGTCAATAAAGAAACTGTAGGAAGGATTTTTCTTCTTAAAGAAGTCAAAGATGGGTTCAACAAAGAAATGACCAACATCATTTCCACTTTTGTAGGTCAGGCATGTATCTCTGTTGAAAATTATCGCTTACTCAACGAGGCCATCAAAAATGAACGATATAAAGAAGAGCTTCAAATCGCCCAAAGAGTACAAAGAAGTCTCCTTCCATCCATGCTCCACAAGGATAATACATTTCAAATCCATGGATTCTCAGAAGCTGCTGATGAAGTTGGGGGCGACTATTATGAGACTCAAGCACTTGGTGACAGCCAGTTTGCCATTATCATAGGCGATGTGTCTGGAAAAGGCACCTCCGCGGCATTCAACATGTCTCAGATGAAAGGTGTATTCCATAGCTTGGTACAACTCAATCCCAGTCCACGAGACTTTTTGATCAAAGCTAACGCTGCCTTGAGCCATTGTTTGGAAAAAAATCACTTCATCACCACCTCTTATTTTGTCCTCAATACCAAATCAAGAACCTTTAAGTATTCTCGAGCGGGCCATTGTCCTACGCTATTTTTCAATGCTGAGAAAAACAATTCTGAGTACTTAAGTATTGATGGAATGGGGCTAGGTATCTTGAGGAATAAGCTATATGAAAAATATGTCCATGAGAAAGAAGTCAGCTACTCAGTAGGAGATATTTTGATTCTTTTTACAGATGGAATAGTAGAAGCCAAAAATGATCAAAATGAGGAATTTGGTTATGAACGATTGAAAAAAACAGTCAACAAATACAAGGATCTCAATGCAGAGCAACTTCAACAAAAAATTATTGAAGAGCTATACAGTTATATTGGTAAGTCTACACTGCCTGATGATGACTATTCATTGCTCGTAATCAAATTTATACAATAACCCACAATGCTTTAAAAGCGTATATTAAAACATGCTTAAAATCGAAACTACAAAAGAGTCAAATCACATAACACTTCACCTTATAGGGGAGGTGGATGCTAGTAATTCCGTGGAACTAGACGAAAGCATTATTGCTCTGATGGAAGGTGGTGAGAAAAATATCCTAGTAGATGGTACTGATCTTCAGTATATTTCGTCTGCGGGATTGGGGGTTTTCATGTCCTACATTGAGGATTTTCAAGAGAAAAATATTTCCTTGGTCATCTATGGACTGAACGAAAGAGTCTATCAAGTATTTAGAATTTTAGGATTGGATCAATTAATCATAATCAAATCCAATAAAGAAGATGCCTTGCAAGAAATATGATGAAGCACGAGCTGAAACTATATTGTGATACCACAAGGCTTACAGACCTGAGGGTTTTTTTGAATGATATTCTGAGAGATACCTCTCTATCTGATATCGAACAACATCAAGTCACCTTGGCCGTAGATGAAGTCTGTGCCAATCTTATCATCCATTCTCATGGCTGTAATCCCCAAGAGTATATCCAAGTGGAAGTAGAAAAACAAAATGGCATCTTGAAAATCGAAATTAAAGATCAAGGTGAAGGCTTCAATATCATCGAATACAAAGAACCAGAAATCACACAAGTGAAAAAGGCCAAAAGAAAAGGAGGCTTAGGTATCATTTTGGTCAAAAGAATCATGGACAAAATTGAATTTGAAAAAATCGGTTCTCAAAACACTTGTAGACTTTTCAAAAATCTCAAATCCAAATAATTGTTAATTTGTCATTCTTTAATGCCTCTAGCCGAATATTTGTTCCTATAAATTTGTAACATTGCATTGTAATTTTCGGCATGCCATCAATATGAATATCAAATATTTCTACTTCTGCTGCTTGGCTTTTGCATTTGCGTGTAGTCCCAAACCAATCATTCAGCCTGCGGACAAAGAGCCCTCCGCTCCTGTACCTCTGATGACTATCGGAAATGAAGAAGTCTTTGCAGACGAATTTCTTCATATTCTTTCCAAAAACAGGGCTTTTCAAGAAAAGGAAGCCATCATGGATCAAGCGATATTTGAAGAGAATTTTGAGCTTTTTGTCAACTTCAAGCTGAAAGTGAAAGAAGCTGAAAATAGAGGACTAGATCAGACTGAAGAGTTTGAAAGAGAATTTTCTATATTCAAAGAAGATCTGATTAGACCTTTTTTGATCAAAAATTCCCTGCAAGAAGGTGAGCTGATGAAAGCATACAACCGCATGCAGGAAATCGTAAAAGCTAGCCATATCCTGCTCCAATTCCCTGCGAATGCAAGTAGGGAAGATACGATAGCAGTCTTTCGCATGGCTCAAAAACTCAAAACTCAATCTGAAGAAGGAGCTGATTTCAATGAATTAGCATTGGAATATTCTGATGACCCTTCTGCACAAGAGAACAAGGGTAGTCTAGGCTACTTCACCGCATTGCAAATGGTTCATCAATTTGAAGATGCTGCATTTGGAATAGAAGTAGGAGAAATTTCTGAGCCTATTTTGACCAATTATGGCTATCACATCATCAAACTTGAAGACAGAAAACCCAATCCAGGAGAAATCAGAGTCTCACACATTCTTGTCAGGTCTCAATCAGGGGATCCGGTAGCAGAAGAAAGAGCTCTAAGAAGAGTAGGCGACATTTATACAGAGCTACAGAAAGAAGAAAGTGTTTGGGAGGAAGTTTGTGCACAATACTCAGAAGATCAAGGAACAAAAAATTCTGGTGGTCTACTTCCTTTTATAAGTATTGGTTCCGTGATTCCAGATTTTGAGAAAGTTGCTTTTAGCTTGACTGAAATTGGGGAGATCTCTCCACCTGTCAAAACCCCTTACGGCTACCATATCATCAGACTTGAAGATAAAAAACCTTTTGCCACATTTGAAGAAATGGAGCCTATGATCAAGTCGAAGATTCTTAGAGATAGTAGGTCCACGCTAATCCAATCTCAAGTCACCTCTATTCAGAAATCAAGATTTAATTTTGAGGAAAATGAAGCGCTAGTTGATTCATTGATCAGCAAATTCGAAAATCAGTCCAGAGCCATGATAGAGCAGGAGCTTGAAAATCCAAATTTAGAAAACCAACAGTTGTTTTCTATCAATGGAGTGCCTACTGAATTGTCAGATCTCAGAGAATTCATACAGTCCAATACTCAAACCATCCGACCAGGTACGCGCAATTACTTCGCAACATGGTATGACAAGTTTGTAGAAGTCAGTCTCAATCAATCAGAAGAAAAATACCTAGAGGAAAATAACAAGGAATATCAACTCACGCTCAAAGAGTATAGAGATGGTATATTGCTCTTCACATTGATGAATGAAAATGTATGGCAAAAAGCACTGGAAGATAGTCTTGGGCAGGTTTCATTCTACGAGAAAAATGTAGACCGCTATCAATGGAAAGAAAGAACTGAGGCCCTTATCGTCAAGATGGCCAAAGACAATGTAAGTGCTGGGGTTAGAAGATTTCTTAGTGATAAGTCCTATCAAAAAAATCTAGTGAGTAGATTGGAGAATACGTTTTTGAATGACGATCCACTTGCATTCACCATTGATAACAATATTTACGAGTTTGATTCTCACCCAATCCTTAGTAGAGTAATGGATAAAAAATCCCTCCAAGAGATTAAAATTGACAATAAAACCCATTTTATTCTGTTGGGTAATAAGATACCTGCAGGCCCGAAGAAATTTGATGAAACTAGAGGAAAAGTCATTCAGGATTATCAAGAATACCTCGATAAGTCTTTGCTAGAAACCTTGAAAGCAAATTATATTATCAGAATAAACGAAGAAGAAAAAAATAGAGTCTACGAATTTGTCACCAATCAGTAAGATCATATTCCCTGCTATCATTTGCCTCTTGCTTAGTTCTTGTGATTTCTTCAAGTTCAAGTCAAGTGCTGAAGATGAAGATGATGAAGTCGTAGCTTCTGTAGGCAATCAAATGCTGAAAAAATCAGACTTGAACTTCCTCTCTGCTCAAAATAATTCGGAGCAAGATAGTATTAGCATCACCAATCGCTACATTCAAAGCTGGGTTAGAAAACAATTGATGATCAAAGAGGCTGGAAAAACAATGAGCTTTGATGAGGCAGAGCTTAATAGGAAATTACTCGATTATCGATATGCACTGATGGTCTATGAATTCGAAAAGGCCTATGTGGAAGCCAATACCGACAGAAATATTAGTGACGTTGAAATTCAGGAATATTACGATCAGAATAAGGAAAACTTCAGCTTGAAAGAAATCATTGTGAGAACAAACTTTTTCAAACTGGAAAAATCGAGCAATCAAAATAGAGGGTTGGAAAGACTACTCAATTCAAACAAAACAGGTAGTGATTCGGATATCCGACAGATAGCGCTCAACCATGCTTCCAATTATTTCCTAGAAGATTCGACATGGGTCAGATTTGAAGACATCATCATCAACACGCCCATTGCAAGCAACAACAATAAAGTCCAGCTCCTAAGAAATAATAAATTGATCAAAGCAGATGATGATGCTTACACCTATTATTTCAAAATATTGGAATATAAATTGCAGGATCAAACTCCTCCACTAGACTTTGTTAAAGAGGAAATTTCTAAAATACTCCTCAACAAAAAGAAAATTGCTTTGGTGGAACAATTACAAAAAGACATTTACAATAGAGCACTAGAAAATAATGAGTTTAAAATATATGAGTAAATTCAAAGTACTTCTCGCATTCTCTTGCATGATGATGACAGCAAGTCTTCTATTTGCACAAGAAGAAGAAAAGAAAACCACACCAGCCACGGGACAGGTTCTAGATAGGATTGTTGCTAAGGTGAATAACTATATCCTTCTAGAGTCTGACGTACAAAAAACTTATCTAGAAGCAATCGCTAGCTCACAGCAAGGATTTGAAGCGCCTACTAGATGCGATATCTTTGAGTCTATGCTTATCAACAAATTAATGGTGGCAAAAGCGGAGATAGATTCAGTCGTCGTAAGCGATGCAGAAGTGATGATTCAAGCAGATCAAAGGTTCAACATGATGATGGCTCAGCTTGGAGGTGATGAAAATACACTTGTAGAAGTATATGGAAAAACCAGTGAACAGTTGAAATCAGAAATCACTGATGCACTTCGTGAACAGATGATTGTACAGCGTATGCAAGGCAAAATCACGGAAGGCTTGACCGTTTCTCCAGCAGAAGTCAGAAGGTTCTTCAATTCAATTCCCAAAGATTCTCTTCCTTTCTTCTCAGCAGAAGTGACGGTAGGGCAAATTGTGAGAAAACCTGAAGTAAATGAAAAAGCAAAAACAGAAGTAGCCAACTTTCTGTCTGGCTTAAAGCAACAGCTCATGGATGGTACTTCGGATTTTGCTACATTGGCAAGACAGTATTCACAAGATCCAGGATCAGCGATCCAAGGTGGTGAATTAGGTTTTTTTAGAAGAGGTGAACTTGCTCCTGAATATGAAGCGACTTCTTTGGCCCTAAAACCTGGAGAAATATCAGACCCAGTAGAAACAATGTTTGGCTTCCACATGATTCAGCTTCTTGAAAGAAGGGGTAATACATTCAATACCCGTCACATCTTGATCAAACCAGAGCCTAGCGAAGATGATATCAAGAGAACTGAACGCTACTTGGACAGCTTGAGAAATGTCATTTTGGATGGGAAGATTGAGTTTGCAAAAGCTGCTAAAGAATATTCTGAAGACAGAGAAACTTCTGATAATGGTGGGTTCTTTGCTGATCCAGGATCGGGGTCAAACAGACTAACTTTAAGAACACTTGATGATCCGGTTCTGTATTTCACGCTTGATTCTATGAAAATTGGCAGCATCACGCCTCCGATGAGGTTTGAAGATCCTAGAGAGGGAACAAAGGTCAGAGTATTGTTCTATAAGGAAAGATTCCCTGCACATAGAGCAAACTTAAACGATGACTATGAAAAGCTTAAAGCTGCCACCAGAAGAAAGAAAGAAGACGAACTCCTTGGCAAATGGTTTGTCACAGCCAAAGAAGATGTCTACATCGACATTGATCCAGCATATGATAGGTGCAATGTACTTCAGGATAAATAAAGCCTAAAGAAGGAAATCGAAAGCCCCATGAAATTGAATTTCATGGGGCTTTCGTATTTTAAAATTGATGATTAGAATTTACAGAATGTATTTGAAACAATCAATTTCAATCTTTGATCTCTTCATAATCCACATATTCACCACTTTTACCTAGGTCTTTGGATTTGCGTTTATGTTTTTCAGGAATATGATCAACCCTGATTTCTCCATTTGGATTTGTCTGATGATACTGCTGACGTTGTTGCTCTTTTGCTGCTTCATTTACCTGCTGTACAAATTTCGCGAGCTTCGTCCGCAAGAAGTACCTCACCAACTGACCCAACAACCAACCAATTCCTAAAATGATGATAATATATTTCACGCAACAAATCTATTTGTAAAGTAGCCGGCAATTGCGTCACCGACTACCTTAAATCCAAACTTTTATCTACTCAAGTAAAGGTTTCTCTCTGAATAAATCTTTAAGAAATAATCATCCATCAAATCTTCAATAAAATAGATGGCCTCTCCTGTGGATTTCATTTCAGGACCCAATTCCTTATTTACATTCGGGAACTTGTGGAAAGAGAATACTGGAACCTTGATAGCATAACCATTTTTTGTCGGATTGAATTCAAAGTCAGTGACCTTTTTCTCACCCAACATCACTTTAGTGGCATAATTCACATAAGGCTCCTGATAAGCTTTACAAATGAATGGTACGGTTCTAGAAGCTCTAGGGTTAGCTTCAATGATGTACACCTTGTCGTTTTTGATCGCAAACTGAATATTAATCAGACCTTTGGTTTTCAAAGCCAGTGCGATCTTTTTGGTATAAGTCTCAATCTGCCTGATCACCAAATCTCCCAAATTGTATGGAGGAAGTACTGCATAAGAATCTCCCGAATGAATCCCAGCTGGTTCTATGTGCTGCATAATACCGATGATATAGACATTTTCTCCATCGCAGATTGCATCCGCCTCCGCTTCGATTGCTCCCTCTAGGAAGTGATCAAGCAAAATTTCATTATTTGGAATATCGCGAAGCACATTTACTACATGCTCTTCCAGTTCTTTCTCGTTGATGACAATCTTCATACCTTGACCACCCAGCACATAAGAAGGTCTCACCAAAAGAGGGAAGCCTATTCTCTTACATAGCTCAAGCGCTTCATCTGTGTTATGGATTGTACCAAACTCAGGATAAGGCACATCGTTTTCTTGGAGTAAAGTAGAAAACCTACCTCTGTCCTCTGCCAAATCTAAAGCTTCAAAACTTGTCCCAATGATCTTGATTCCGTACTTATCTAATTTTTCAGCAAGCTTCAGCGCCGTCTGACCACCTAGCTGAACGATGACACCTTCTGGCTTTTCTTGAAGGATGATTTCATAGATATGCTCCCAAAACACCGGCTCGAAGTATAATTTATCAGAAATATCAAAATCTGTGGAGACCGTCTCAGGGTTACAATTAATCATGATGGTTTCATAGCCACATTCCTTAGCAGCAAGTACCCCATGCACACAAGAGTAGTCAAACTCTATCCCTTGTCCTACTCTGTTTGGTCCCGAACCTAGGACTACCACCTTCTTTTTGTTGGTAGCAATTGATTCATTTTCTTCACCAAATGTTGAGTAATAGTAAGGTGTCTGCGCTTCAAATTCAGCTGCACAAGTATCTACAAGCTTATAAACTCGCTTGATACCCATCTCTTGGTATCTTTTATCAAAAACCTCACTTTCCAAGCATCCTAACAAATGCGCGAGCTGCCGATCTGCATATCCTTTTCTTTTGGCCAACTCCATCAAGTCTCTTGGAATGGAGTTCAGATCATGCTTTTCAATTTCTTTCTCAAGCTGAATCAATTCCTCAATCTGCTTCAAAAACCACTTGTCGATTTTAGTAAGGTCTTGAATAGTTCTAAAGGAAATTCCTAACTTGAATGCGTCATATACATGGAAAAGTCTATTCCAGCTGGGGTTAGCCAGGCTATAGAGAATCTCCTCTTGATTTTTTAGCTCCTTACCATCAGCTCCTAAGCCATTACGCTTGATTTCTAGGGATTGACAGGCTTTTTGCAATGCCTCTTGGAAATTTCTACCGATCCCCATCACCTCACCTACAGCTTTCATAGAAAGTCCCAGTCTTCTGTCTGAGCCTTTAAATTTATCAAAATTCCATCTTGGGATTTTGACAATTACATAGTCAATGGTTGGTTCAAAAAATGCTGAAGTGGTACCAGTAATAGAATTAGAGAGCTCATCCAAATTATACCCTATCGCTAACTTGGCAGCTACTTTGGCAATTGGGTACCCTGTTGCTTTGGAAGCAAGAGCCGAAGACCTAGATACCCTTGGATTTATTTCAATTCCTACAATATCCTTATTATCTGGGCTGACTGCAAACTGCACATTACATCCCCCAGCGAAATTCCCTATGCTATTCATCATTGTGATCGCATAGTTTCTCATTCTTTGATAAACTGTATCTGGAAGGGTCATCGCTGGAGCTACCGTGATAGAATCTCCTGTATGTACACCCATTGGGTCAAAATTTTCGATGGAACAGATTACAATCATGTTCCCAATATTATCACGCATGACTTCCAGCTCGTATTCTTTCCAACCAAGAATACTCTGCTCTATCAAAACTTCATGTACAGGAGAAGCTTCAAGTCCTGCCATCAAAAGCTTCTCGAAATCTTCTGCCTTCTCCACAAATGCACCACCTGCTCCACCAAGCGTATAAGATGCTCTGATGATCAATGGGAAGCCGATTTCCTGGGCTATTTCTTTACCTTGTAAAAATGAGGTTGCTGTATCTCCTTTACAAACACCCACACCAATTTTTTCCATCAAGGCTTTGAATTTTTCCCTGTTTTCAGCGGTCTCAATGGCATCGATATCTACACCGATCATTCTGACACCAAACTTCTTCCAAATACCAGCTACATCACAGTCAATTGCCAAATTGAGCGCAGTTTGACCTCCCATAGTAGGAAGTACACAGTCAATTGTTGGATGTTCTTTGAGGATTTGAACGATAGATTTTTTCTCGAGGGGGAGCAAATACACATTATCTGCTGTCACTGGATCCGTCATGATAGTGGCCGGATTGGAATTGATCAAAGTGACTGTGATTCCTTCTTCCCTAAGCGATCTGGCTGCTTGAGAACCTGAATAGTCAAATTCACAAGCTTGTCCGATGACGATGGGACCTGAACCGATGATGAGAACGTGTTTAATGCTGCTGTCCTTAGGCATTACAAGTGAGGGTTTAAGAGGATTAAATACTTATGGCTAAATTGGTGCAAATTTAGACAAATTATTTAAAGTAGCCCGATGATATCAGAAATGCTTGGGAATAAACAGTAATAAAATAATCAACCTTTCCAACGAAAACTCTTATCATCTATAGCGCGCATGGTACAAAGCACACCATCCAAGTGATCATATTCGTGTTGAACCAATTCAGAAATGGCACCATTGACATCCCAGGATTGCTTTTCCCAGTTTTCATCTAAGTATTCCAAAGTAAGCGATTGATGTCTTTTGACTTTAACTAATAGATTTGGGAAACTCATGCAATCATCCCATAATTCAAACATTTCTTTACTCTGATTTTTTAAAAATGGATTGATGATGATATAAGGCCTATCGAGATTCAAGTAAAACAAACGCTTCATGATACCAAGCTGAGGTGCCGCGATTCCCCTACCAAAACCATACACCTTACGAATATCCTCCATAGCTTCATGCATATCCTTTACCCAATCCTTAACAAGATGAAGCTCCTCCTTCAGTACTGGTTCACAAACTTGATACAATCTTGGATCTCCAAGCTTCACAATATCATCTATTGTCTTCATGCTTTGATTTTTGTTGAAGAACTAACTAACATTTATCTTTAATTTAATCTAATTATCTAAAATCCATTATTTCCACATCTACTTTTATACTGGGCCTACCCATGACGGAATTCCATTCTCCCAAACTACTTTCTCTGGACAAATATTTCCCTAAAGGAAACTTGACTGGTAAAGTTACTATCCCTCGTACATTTTCACCATGAAAATCTACAAACTCTATTGTAACCCAAGATTTTTCGCTCAAAATTATGTTCTCACTTTTAAGTGATACAGAATGAACACCATTACCTTTTTCTGTCACTTCATAAATTTTTTCCGAAACCTTTTCGCCCGGTTTATCCTTAAGAATTGCATCTTCTTTATAAATATTAACCCTGTAAGTTATATGTCCAATTTGATTACTTTGTATTGCAAAACTAACCTCATTCACTCTCATTTCTTTACCATCGGGATCAATCTCAATTCCCAACTCTCTTCCTAAATTTGCCCTTGCATCTGATTTCATTGGATTAAAAGCAAATGCAAATCGAGATTTTAAAGGCAAAATACCGAATGACTTCTGACCTTCAATATAATCCTCATTTACAGTGAATTCATTCAAGTCTATCATGTTTTGTTTGATGGAGATTATAATAGGTTCTGAATCCGAAAATCCGAAAGCAGCAATAGGCGCTTTTATTTTTTCATAACCAATCCTTGAAATTTCGATTGTATCTGAATTTGTAGATTCTGATAATTCAATTGAAAAATAGCCTTGATGATCTGAGACAGTCCCAATAAATTTATTTTTGATTCCAATATTGGTATAAGGAATTGGCATTTGTGTGTCTCTATCGATGATCAATCCCGAAAGCTTCAAACTTTGTTGAGAGCTGGCATTGTTTGAAATGGAAACAATGAGAAATATTAAAAGTGTCAGCGAATTTGATACTAAGTTCATATTTCGCCAATATCGTGATTTTTAGAGACTCACAAAGAATGGCAGTTTTTAAAATTGATAAATATAAAAAATATTAGCTTTTTTTAACTTTCATTCCAACCTTTTTTAAACAAGATGACTCTTTAATTTGAATATGGGAAAAATATACCTCACTGAAAAAGACTTGATCAATGCTTGTATATCGCAAGATAGCCAAGCACAATTCGAGCTTTTTGAAAGGTATAAGGTAGCGATGTTCAATTTGGTGTATCGAATAAGCAACGATTATGATGAAGCCAATGATCTACTTCAAGAAGGTTTTATAGAAATCTTCAGACATATCAAAAACTTCCGTCAAGATTCCACTTTGGGCGCTTGGATCAAAACCATCATGGTGAGAAAGGCCTTGAAAGGCATCAGGACACAACAAATTTATGAAGATTTAAATGAAGCAATAGTATCCGATGAACTCCTACTCGATCAGTGGATTGATGCTGAAATGCTCGATCAGGCTATTCGAAGTTTGCCTGAATCTAGCAGAGCGATTTTTGTACTCTATGAAATAGAAGGCTACAGTCATGAAGAAATCTCAAAGCTCTTGAATATCCACAAGGGGACTTCAAAATCTCAACTGCATTACGCCAAGAAATTATTGCAAAAGAAACTCTCTAAAGACTATCTATCAAAATGAAAAATCCTGAAAACAGTAGGTGGAACAAGCGCTTACCAGAGCATCTTCCAGATGAAAGTCTTTGGGGCAAAATTTCATCAGAAAAATCGTTGGAGTCACAAATCAAAAATCTAAAAGGAAACCTACCTGTAAAACATCCAAAAGAAAATCTTTGGATGGGCATTGAAAAAGGCTTGAAGAAAAGAAAAATCATTGCCCTTTGGAGTAGGATCGCTTCGACAGCAGCTATATTTCTGATTGGAATTTGGGGAATTATCTTACTTGATTTTTCGCCCTCTGAACCAGAAACACGCTATTTACAAACCAATATTTCGCAGGAATTAGAAATAGATATTTCAAATATCGAGCTCGTCTTCATCTCGGCAAATGAGGATAAGTCGGTAAAGGATATAATACCAGAATTAGAAAATTTATCTACTCAGGTGATTAAGACTGATTCACCTGTTGATATGAAAATCCAAATTGACATCCCAGTAGAAGAAATATTCATAGCTGAGGTGATTAGTAATAAAGACTCCATTCATGAAATTTCAATAATTCCTTACGAAAGCAAAAAAACCATTGCAGTCAAGTGGGATAAACCAGATCGAAGAATCAAAATTGATGGGTTCAATGTGGAACTTTCTGAAAAGGAATTAGAAGCAATAAACGACTTAAACAATAGAAAGAAAGGCAGACTCAGACTTCAAATCAATGAACTGACAGCCCGACTTTATGAACAATAAAATCAGCTGAATACCTAAAATCCTGTGCACAGGGATTATTCAACCAAAACACACAAACCAATGAAAAAACTGATCATTCTCATCTTCTTATGTAGCTTCAGCTACCTTGCACAGGCACAGTTGAAAGATAATACGCCGAGGTATATTTCTTCTTTTAAAAATTTTGCAAAGAATAATCCAGAATTCTTTACAGATACCCTGGTATTCATCATGCCTAATAAAAGTAAGGTAGAGGCCATATTCAATAATAAGGACTATCAAAAGGAGCAAATAGAAGAAAAAATATTCAATACTTTAAAATCAGCGAAAAACATCAAAGAAAATGAAGTCAGAACATATTATCTGCATTCTGATTGGGTAGAAAACACAATTATGGCAGCTTTGAGAGATATCTATATCCAATATGTCCCTTACAAGCCTGATTTTACACTTGGTATTCCTTTCGGGCTCGATTTCATAGGTGGAAAGTTTACTCCTGAGATGGGGTTTAGGGCTGTAGTTAATTTAAAAAAAGTAGGCTTAGGAGCCTCAATTACAAATTCGGTTTTCTTCTCTGACAAACCAGATGGCGGAGTCAATGTGTTCCATAATCCATTTATAAATGCTGAAATTGTACTTAGCCCCAGTAAAGCTCCATGGGACACCATTCAAATTGGTTATCTGTTGAATGATTCAGGGCCTGTTTTCCAAGGCACTACACTTAGAGCTTCCTACAGGTACAATATAAAGGGTAATTTCCAGCTAAACGCAGGCTTTATTTTCACTGATGATGTCAAAACGATAATCCCAACAATTGGAGTTAGGTTGTTTTAAAAAAATCTACCTACTCTAATTTACCAAGTGAACTTTGATCATCTTTCTCTTTTTTTATCGGTGTATATTTCGTTAAAGATATAGAGATTCAACCCTTTTAGGGTTTTTCCTTCCCCCCTTTACTTAGTTCATTGTACTTCGTACTTCGTACCCCCTCATCCTTTCTCTTTGTCATATATTATGTATTTTTAGACACTAAGTAATGTAAATGAAGCAAGAACTACTCAATCAAATCTTCAAAGAACTTCATCGCGAGGCTTATCTCTGGTCTCGGCAATGTTGTAGTTTTGATGATGAGCTTGCCAAAGATGTGCTCCAACAGGTTTATCTGAAGATTTGGGAGGAAAAGGCGAAATACAATTCCGAATCAAAAATCAAAACTTGGTTGTTTTCTGTCATCAGGTTTACAGCATTAGAATGGTTGCGAAAAAATCAGCAAGTGGTACCACTACACGCTGATTTTGATTTGGTAGAAGAAGAAAGAATCCCTGAGACAGCCTCGCATGAAGATCTGATTCAATTACTCCCAGAACGGCAAAAAGAGGTAGTACTGTTGGTCTTTTACCATCAAATGACACTGGAAAAAGCCGCAGAAGTAATGGAAGTCAGCATAGGAACAGCACGAACTCATTATGATAGGGGAAAGAAAAAATTGAAAGAACTCATCCTAATAAAACAGACTTATGAAGCTACAAAATGATATCAATGACAAGGAGCTCGACATCTTTTTTGCGGAGCTCAGAAGTCAAGACAATCACATACCTATACCAGCATTCAATCTACCTAAGAAAAACGCTACCAAGATTTGGAAACTCTTACCAATAGGTATAGCCGCTTCCCTATTGTTGGGATTTTGGATATGGAATCATGGAGAAATTGAAACGCCATTATATCAGGACTTGATCATCATTTCTTTGGTAGAAGATGAAAACCAAGAACAGAGATTTGTAATAGAACAGACTTCTTCCATGGATGTATGGGAATCGCCTACAGCATCCTTATTAGATACTTACTAAACCAATTATACGATGATGAAAAAATTATTCACAGTTTATTTATTGCTCTTTGCCTGCATGGTACAGGGACAGGATTTGTTCCAAGGAAGTTTGTTCTCTGCTGATTTGGTGATGAAAAACAGGGATAAGATCTCTCTTTCTGATCAACAAGCAGATAAGATCAAGGCTATTCATAGCAAGAATGCAGGGGAATTCAGTACCCTCAAATGGGATTTGGATGCAGAGCATGAAAAGCTCAAAAAAATACTCCAAGAACCAAAGATCAATACAGATGCTGCAATCAAGCAAATGGACAAGGTCCTAAATCTTGAAAACCAATTGAAGAAGAAGCAATTCAGCAATTTGTTGGCGATACGAGCGGAGCTAAGTGAGGACCAAGCAAAAACTTTAGCAAATTATTCCAAAACAGTAAGTCCTTTTGTAGTTACCACGAGAGGAAATGCCAATAATTCTACCGTAGTAGCTGGGTCAAGTGATACCAAAAGCACATCTATCAAATTGACAGGGAAAAGTACCCTGTCAGGAGATAAACAACCGCTATATATTCTCAAACAAAATGGCAAGGATGTCATTTTAAAGGGCTTTGAGGATATCAAGCCAGATGATATCGATAGCATTACTGTTCTAAAAGATGCAGCCGCAGTCAATACCTATGGCGTAAAGGGCGAAAATGGTGTAATTATTATCACCTTGAAAAAGGATAATAACCCTGATTTAGAGAATTAAGAATTAAAAAAGCCCTTCAAGCTAATGTAATGCTTGAAGGGCTTTTTTAAGTAGGTTTTATTTTAAGATTTGACTAATATCTTGTCTTCCTACAATGGTCATTATTAAAACATTTGATGCCAATTTACATCACTATCGAACCAATGTAAATTAAAATTTTCAACCAAATTCAAATTTTCAAATCTCAACCAGCAGCTGTAGATGACACATCTGGATAATCTTTGGGATATTGTTTTCTTCTAAAATCATCTAAAAATAAAGTGAGTCTCTCAGTTTAACCTTTTTGATAGTATCATTTGATACTATCAATCCTCTTTCAGTGTCATAACTTCCAAAAAATAATAATCCATCAAATCCTCACTGCTTTGTGATTTGGCTTTGATCAAGAGTTTCCCAGTGAGCGGAATCGTAAAATTGCTGACATTCGGATTGATTGCTGACAAGTTTACTTCGTCTGTTTTCTCCAAGTTTTCATCAAACATTTCCAAATAGACATCAAAGTCCTGCAGTTTTTCGCTTTTCATCGGACCTTTTACAGTTCTATAAAAACAGCCACAAGATTCCCATTGTTGCAATTCCCCAAAAGCAACTTCTCCCTCTCTTTCATTGCTTAGCTCCCATGCTTGTCTGATTGTAGCACCTAGTGGAAATACAGGTTTGATCATTTTCCGATTGGGATAATTAGCAGTTTGGGATTCATACACAAATGATTTTTGGGTATTCAAATCCAAAACCTCAATCTTAGCATCATAATCAATATGAGATGATAAGTCTATTGTTATCAAAAAGAATAAAAGGAAGATGATCTAAGCTGAAGCCTTGATATTGGATTTTTTGACTTTTTATAAGCGCCTTATCATAAAAAGTAGGCAATGCTTCTAGTCTTCCATTCGCTACATCATAGGAAAATAAACCTATCGAGTCATCTAGGGTATCAGTAGCAAACAGATATAGCCTATCACTAGAGTTATCAATGCCATTAAAAGCCAAACCAATTTGGAAGCTATTTGGTCCTTTGAAGTATGGGGAGTCATATTCTTTGATGATGTCCAATTCATTATGGCTTACTTTCTTCAATAATGCCAGCTTATTGTCATAGAAATTAACTTTTTGTGAATTCCAAATGCCAATATGATTTTTGGAAATAGTCAAGAAAAAAGGTGTCCCATTTACACTTTCGCCAAACTCTTCAAAGGCTCCAATTTCATCATACCTGAAGTCGTCTTTCACCAGTTTAAGACTAGCTAACCCTAATGTAAATGAATTATAAAAAACGATGGAATCACTTTTTTGAAATACTTGATAAGGAGGAAAGGGATATCCTGGCACCAATGAGAGTTGATCCAGAACAATCGACTTCTTTTCAGAAAGCTTGTAAGAAAAGTGCGGGTCTTCCTTTTGAGGAGCGGAGCAGGAAAAGAGGGTTAAGATGAAAAGAATATTTTTGACCATGAATCGAATTTTACAAAGAAAAGCTCAATTCATCAAACTTGCTGAAAATTAAACTATCATATTGAGCGTATTTATTGAATAAACTAGAAAAAACCCCGATAATCTCCTATAGATATTCCCGGGGTTTTCAAAACTCAAATTTTCTCTGCGTCTCGGCGTGAACAAAATTTCCGCGCCCTCTGCACCTTAGCTTTACTTCGCGAGAGCCAGACTTATATCATCCCAACAGAACGCTTCACAAATTCCGTCAAGTCCTTTCCTGTTAGCAAGCCTTGGGCAAGGAGTGCCAAGTCGAAAGATTGCTTGGCAAGCTTGGTTTGTTCTTCTTCGCTTTCGGCTTTGAGGATTTTGTCGATGACGCTATGATTTCCGTTGATCGCTACTTTGTAGCTATCAGGGAGTGAACCGTAGAAGCCCATTCCGCCGCCTGTTGCAGCCATGTCTTTCATTCTGCGCATAAACTCATCCATCGTCACAGTCACCGGAAGTTCCTCAGGATTTAAGCCCTCCACTTCTACACTGTAAGATTTGTTGTCGATCGCTTTTTCGAAGATTTCCTTCACTTTGGTAGATTGCTCTTCTGAAAGCAAGTTCGCATAAGCATCGTCCTTTTGAATCAACTTTTCTATCACATCAGCATCTACACGCTTCAGTTGTGTTTTCTCTTCCTTGCCTTCCAAATGTTGGATAAAGTGGCTATCGATTGGTGAATCCATCACCAAGACATCATAATCTTTCTTATTGGCAGACTGTATGAAAGCATCTTGCTTATTGACATCCGTAGCATATAGATAGATCGTCTGCTCGTTTTTGTCCGTTTGGATAGCTTGTACTTTTTCTTTGTACTCAGGAAGTGTGTAGAATTCCCCTTTGGTGTTTTTCAACAAGACGAAATCCTTTCCTTTTTCGGCAAATTTCTCCTCAGAGATCATTCCGTACTTTACAAATAGACCGATATCGTTCCATTTCTCTTCATAGACTTTTCTGTCCTTCTTGTAAAGCTCCGCCAACTTATCAGCAACTTTCTTGGTGATGTAGTTGTTGATTTTCTTTACGTTGCCATCAGCCTGCAAGAAGCTTCTAGAAACGTTCAATGGAATATCTGGAGAATCGATCACCCCATGTAGTAGCATCAAGAATTCAGGGACAATGTCCTTCACTTCGTCCGTGATAAATACCTGTCTGCTGTAAAGCTTGATCTTGTTTTTCTGGAAATCGAAGTCATTTTTCACTTTTGGGAAATACAAGACTCCGGTCAAGTTGAATGGATAATCCACATTCAGGTGAATCCAGAAAAGCGGATCTTCACTCATTGGATAAAGCTCCTTGTAGAAAGCAAGGTAATCTTCATCTTTCAGATCATTTGGCGACTTGGTCCAGATCGGTGAAGTAGTATTGATGATGTTGTCAACTTCTACCGACTTCCACTTTTTCTTGCCTTCTTCATCCACACCATCTTCCACACTTTCGGTCTTTGTTCCGAACTTGATCGTAACAGGAAGGAATTTGCAGTATTTGTCCAAGATTCCCTGAAGCTTCCATTTGTCTAGAAATTCTTCAGACTCTTCGTTGATGTGAAGGATGATATCTGTTCCTCTCTTAGTTCTACTACCTTCGGAAATCTCAAAGGATGTACTGCCATCACAGGTCCATTTGGCAGGCGCAGCACCTTCTCGATAAGAAAGGGAATTGATCTCCACCGTATGGGCTACCATAAATGCTGAGTAGAAACCCAAACCAAACTTTCCGATGATTTCATTGGCATCTTTGGCGTCTTTGAATTTCTCCACAAACTCCGTAGCACCAGAGAAAGCAATCTGATTGATGTACTTTTTGATTTCTTCGGCCGTCATTCCAAGACCTCTATCAGAAATAGTGATGGTCTTTTTGTCTTTGTCAAAAGACACTTCGACGGTGGTATCACCTAGTTCTCCAGTGTATTGACCTAGTGTGGCCAATCTTTTGATTTTTTGGGTGGCATCTACCGCATTGGAAACCAATTCGCGGAGGAAAATCTCATTGTCTGAGTATAAGAACTTTTTGATGATCGGGAAAATATTCTCAGTATGAATCGAGATGGTTCCTTTTTCCTGCATAGCTATATAGATTTTTAATTATTGATAAACATTTTTGACAATACAGCCTTATCAATGCCTGTTCCAAAGGGTAAAAAATGTCATTTTGGCAGTTTTATAGAAAAGATACTCTTGGATATTTACTTCGTGATACTGATTGATATTTGGGGAGTTTAGTTGAATGATGGAGGAAATACGATTGAATTATACTTTGTGAAATATAATAGAAATATGCCTCTTCCTATCGATAGTCAGGTATGGCGAAAAAATATTGAAGTATGGAATAAAAGATACTGGTAGATATTTACTTTGTGATGTTAGTTGATACTAGGGATTTATTGTTGAAATACCTATTATACAAGTCCTTTAACTTTTAAGATGCCTAGTGTAACTCCTACTGTGAACATTAGGAAGATTAATAGAAAAGTTAAGCAACCTCCTTTTTCCGCTTCTATGATGGGTTTGTCATTTTTGTAGAAGTCATAGATAACTCCATTGATTCCCAAGGAAAACTTGAATTGATAGTGATTTAATTCCTCTTCTTCTTTTAAAGAAAAATGATGATCAGCACCGAAAATGGAGTACTTTGATGAAACAATTTGATCATCTACTTTTATGGTTTCTTTTCCTAAAAGAGAGTTGAAAATTTCTATTTTCTTATTGTCGAGATAGATTGTTGTGTATTTCATTAAATTAAAGAATCTTCGTTTTCTTCTTTTTTAGGTAAAAATCCAGCGATAATTAATGGCGTAACAATACAGATGATGCCTATGATTGATTTGATTTCAAAGTCATGCAGAAAGTTCATAATGAACACGTAAACCCCACAACTAAGAAAGGTGAGTTTCAGCGCAGGTTTGTCAAAAGCCCAAGCCATTGTTAGATGGAGGATACCTATCAAACAAAACATGATCGTCCACAAGATATCAATGAACTTTTTATTAAAATCTATAAAGTGTCTTGAAAAAAGAACTATCAAAACCAAGAATAAGGTTGCCCTATAAATTTGTATAATGTGTTTTTTAAAGAAATCCATAAATATACTTTTCGTGGATCAACTAAATAAAGACTTCAATATAAAAGATTCAAACTAAATTCAAAAGAATTTCTTTGCTCAAATATTTCAAAGTTTTTCTGCCATATTTCTATTTATTTCCATGTTTATCAAGATCTTGAAAAATATCCCAATATCCAGTTATATCCAATAATATCCCCAATATATTTCTACCCTATTTCTAATTATTTCTACCATATTTCATTGAATATCAAATTCTTGATAAATATCTCAATATCTATGAATATCAAAAAATATCTCCACCATTTCATCACCTCAATATCTTCTCCATTTTCTTTCCTTTAGCCAATTCATCGACCAATTTATCCAGATATCTAACTTGCTTGGTGAGTGGGTTATCAATCTCTTGGATCTTGTAGCCGCAGATGGTTCCTGTGATCAATTCAGCATTGGGATGAAGCTTTGCTTGCGCAAAAAACTGCTCAAAAGTAACCTTTTCATCGATCAAGGTCTGAATCTTCTTATCATCAAATCCTGTCAGCCAGGTGATCACTTCATGCAGTTCTTCTTTGGTTCTGTCTTTCTTTTCCACTTTGGCAACATAATGTGGATAGACTGAAGCAAAGGTCATTTTTGCCATTCTTTCATTGTGCTCTGAGGTAGGGATCATAATCTACATTACTTTTTCATGGAGTATAAATTTAGGATTCTTTGAAATAAAGTGGAAATATAACCTCCAAAAATGCAGGGAGGTTCGTGAAATATGGTTGAAACATGTTCTGGTTTAGGGAGAAAAGAAGTTCTAAGTTCTTTATTCACGAAATGGACGCAAAGGCATAAGCCAAGAATCCGCTGCGCTCGTTGCGCATTTCGTAGCGCTCGTCGCGTGAACTAACAAGCTCAAATCTTATTTCAATCTTATTTCTACCTTGTTTCTATAAATTTCTATTTTTCAAACCTTAACTTTGAACTTCAATTGATCCACATGCTTCGACAGATTCGGACTTTAATGCTAAAAGAATTCACCCTTGAATGGCGTCAGAAATATGCCCTGAATGGGATTTTGCTGTATGTGGTCTCAGCTGTATTTATCACTTACCTAAGCGTAGGTGCCAAGCAAGGTAATATAGGAGCACCCACTTGGAATGCATTGTATTGGATTATTATTCTTTTTTCGGCAGTGAATGCAGTGGCCAAAAGCTTTGTACAAGAGCATCAGGGTCGGCAGTTGTATTATTATATGATTGCTTCTCCAGAGGCGATTATCGTTTCTAAGATCATTTATAATTCAATATTGACACTGGTTTTGGCACTTTTGGGCTATTTGGTCTTCAGCGTCATTTTGGGGAATCCTGTTCAGGATCAAGGCCTATTTGTATTGAACTTGGTGCTTGGTGCTTTAGGTTTTTCAGGTTGTCTGACCATGGTATCAGGTATCGCTTCCAAAGCCAGCAACAATGCTACTCTCATGGCGATATTGAGTTTTCCTGTGATCATCCCCATACTCTTGATGGCAATCCGAGTTTCCAAAAATGCAATAGATGGATTGGACTGGAGCGTCAGCGTAGACAAAATCATCACCTTATTGGCTATCAACGCCATCATTTCTGCCACAGCTTATATTTTGTTTCCGTATTTGTGGAGGAGTTGATATCGTAAAACTATCTTTTCATCCACATTCCTTTGGCACTGCTCAAATAAGTAACAAAAAGCACAGGAATCAGGAACTTATGCCTTATTTTTGCCCCTGAATTGTGAAATTCTTACCTCATATGGCTCAGTAAATCACATCATAAAACAGAAAGTGATCCTGCTGAGGATGGACTTCAAATCAAACTGCCTACTTACACAAGCATGATTGAGTCTAAGGTAATTACCATCAAAATACAAACGAAATAAAGATGAAATCAAGCTGGTGGAAAATTCTCACTATCGCATTGCTGGCTTATACCCTCATCGCAGGTCTCCTGCTAGACGTCCCTAGACTTCCTATCCTCAATGAGACGATCCGAGCTTTGTATTTCCATGTCACCATGTGGTTTGGAATGATCATCATGTTGGTCGTGGCAGTGATCTACAGCATCAAGTATCTTAAGAGCAATGACCTCCGCCATGATGATGTCGCCATTGAATTTACCAATTCGGCCATTCTTTTTGGGGTATTGGGAATCGTGACGGGGATGCTATGGGCGAGATATACGTGGGGGGATTACTGGTCAGGTGATCCCAAGCAAAATGCCTCTGCCATTGGCCTATTGATGTATTTTGCTTATTTGATTTTGAGAAACTCACTTACAGATGTACATCAGAGAGCCAGAATTGGCGCAGTATACAACATCTTTGCCTTTGCAGCATTTATCCCCTTGATATTTGTACTGCCAAGGCTTACCGACAGCTTGCACCCTGGCAATGGAGGGAACCCTGGATTCAATGCTTACGATTTGGATAGTAACTTAAGAAAGGTGTTTTATCCTGCAATCATTGCTTGGACCCTGCTTGGGACTTGGCTCAGTGTAGTCAGGGTAAGATTGAAACGTGTGGAAAGAAAAATTGAAGACAAGTTAATCAATCAGGTCTCTTAAATAGCATTACAAATAATATCATGGTGCATCAAGTCTCACAGCGATAGGTGCGCTATCATCAACTGAAAATATTATGAAAAAGTGGTTTGTTATTTTATTTCTCCTTGTGAGTTTACGTGGTATCGCACAGGATAAAATTGCCATTACAGATGAAGATTATCAAAATACGAAAGTAGAGATGGCCGACTTGATGCGGTCTGAAGGCAAAATTTATGTCTTGGTAGGTATTATCGGGATTGTTTTTGCCGGAATCTTGGTTTATGTAATCAGTACAGATCGCAAAGCTGCTCGATTGGAGCAATTGATCAAAGAAAAATAGTATCCAATAACTTCAAATTTGCGTAAGCAATTGCTAGTGATAAATAAATAGAAAATGAAAAAAGGACATATTCTAGGCTTGGGGATCATCGCCATCGCGATCGTCATCATCGTTTCCATGTTGGGAGATGCGAGTACGTATGAAAGCTTTGCTACAGCAAAAGCGATGAAGGAAAGAGGAGAAGATAAAGCTATTCACGTAGTAGGTCAGTTGAAAAAGACAGATTCAGGCCAAGTGGTGGGCATAGAAGTCAATGAGGATAAGACCTCTTTTTACTTTATGATGGTAGATAATGATGGTACAGAGCAGCGAGTTTTTTACAACGAGCCTGTCCCAGCCGATTTTCATAGATCAGAGCAGGTTGTTGTGATTGGTGGCTACAAAAGTGATGAGCTATTTATGGCAGATAAGATCCTGATGAAATGTCCATCCAAGTATCAGGAGAACGAGGTGAATACTGCCGGAATGTAAACCCGAATTCAATTAAGTTATGATCAATACCTTTGTGGGTAATCTAGGCCATTTCGCCACTATTCTTGCTTTTGTGAGTGCAGTGCTGACGGCCTTTTCCTATTATAAATATCATCAAGCCAATGAGCTTGAGAAGTCCAATTGGAGGAATTTCAGCAGAGTACTTTTCTATATTCATGCTGTCGCCTCGGTAGTCATTGCGGCGACTCTTTTTGAGATCATCTACAATCACCGATTTGAATATTTCTACGCCTATTCTCATTCCTCCATGGCACTTCCTGTGCATTACATGGTGTCGAGTTTTTGGGAAGGACAAGAAGGTGCATTTATCTTGTGGATAGTTTGGAATGTTGTACTCGGTCTAGTCATCATACATACCAATAAAACATGGGAAGCACCCGTGATGGTAGTATTCGCATTGGTTCAGGCATTCTTGGTTTCTATGATTCTGGGAGTGGTGATTGGAGATTTGAAGATAGGTAGTTCACCATTTATTCTCCTGAGGGACGCCGTATCGGCTCCTATTTTCCAGATCAATCCTGACTTTGTACCAGAAGACGGTACAGGGTTGAATCCGCTACTACAGAATATTTGGATGGTGATTCATCCGCCTACTTTATTCTTGGGCTATGCCAGTACCTTGGTGCCTTTTGCTTTTTTGATGGCGGGTCTTGCTTCCAAGAGGTATTCAGAGTGGATTCGTCCAGCATTACCATGGGCAATATTTTCTGCCATGGTATTGGGTATGGGCATTATCATGGGCGCTTACTGGGCTTATGTGACTTTGAACTTTGGGGGCTACTGGAACTGGGATCCTGTTGAGAATGCAGTCTATGTCCCTTGGCTGATCTTAGTGGCAGGTATACATACCATGATCACGTACAAGAAGAGTGCAACTGCACTCAAGACTTCTATAGTCTTGATCATTGCTTCATTTATTCTGGTGCTATATGCCACCTTCCTGGTGAGAAGTGGGGTATTGGGAGATTCTTCTGTGCATTCATTTACTGATTTGGGGCTGTCAGGACAATTGTTGATATATATGCTTTTCTTCTTGTTCGCTGCTATTTTCTTATCCGCTAGGGCATGGAAGCATATCCCTAGTTCTGAAAGAGAAGCTTCAGTGTATTCTAGGGAGTTTTGGATTTTTATAGGAGCGACGACTTTGGGTCTGATGGCATTTCAAGTGATCCTGCCTACCTCTATTCCTGTGTGGAATGCAATTGTTGAAAGTTTTGGTGGAATTTCTAATATGGCTCCTCCGGCTGATCAAGTTGGTTTTTATACCAAATTTCAGCTTTGGTTTGCTGTAGCATTGGCGTTATTGACAGCGGTAGGGCAGTTTTTCTGGTGGAATAAGATGGATTCTAAGACGCTGAAAGACACCTTGACTGTTCCCTATGTAGTTTCTGTTTTGATTTCTGCTGCAATTATTGTTATGGGCAAAGTCTATGATATCAGTTATATCGTCGTGGTTCTTGCTGGGACATTTACCATTGTTGCAAATGCTACTATTTTGACCAAATTGATTAGAAAATCCACTTTCAAACTTGCAGGAGGATCTTTGGCACATATTGGTCTTGGGATGATTTTGATCGGGGTGATGTTCTCATCAGGATATTCAGAGGTGATTTCTTATAACCTTTCTGGCTTGACTTATAGCAATAGCTTCGAAGACGAGATCAACAAAGAACACGTTTTACTTTGGATCAACAAGCCTACGCAGATCAAAGATTATACTGCCATCTACAGAGGAAGACAGAAAAAAGTAGTGGGTGTGCCAGGGCTCGTTGAAGCCAAATTGCTCAAATCCACTGGAGAGGTCAACCAAGCAATTGCCCTTGCAGATATCGTTGTCAATGGCAAAACATATCATAGAGAAGGAGAATTTGTCAATATTGTTTTGGAGGAGAATGACTACTTCAAAATAGACTACTACCAAGAAGATGATTTCAAATTTTCCCTGAGCCCGATGGCCCAGTACAATACTTCTATGGGGCTGATTTCTTCTCCTGATTCTAGAAGATTTCTAAACAAGGATTTGTACACCTTTGTCTCAGTCATCAACGATTTTGATGACCCTGAGTGGCGGGAAGACGAGCTTTTCGAAGTGGCACCTGGAGATACTTTCTATCTCGCTGATATGGTGACCAAGTTTGAAAGCGCTGATGTGGTCAAGGAGCTGGACGGAATGCAATTGTTTGATGGAGACGTAGCTGTCAAAGCAAAATTGACAGTACAGGATTATGATGTAGAGAAGATACTAGAGCCAATATTCATCATAAGGAACAATCAAGTAGGGCGTGTTCCTGTGATAGAAAATGAATTGGGGCTCAAGGTAGAGTTGACCAATATCCTGCCTGAGGAGAATAAATTCGTATTTACCGTCAACAGAAATCAGAAAGATTATGTAGTGCTCAAAGCGATGGTCAAGCCACAGATCAATATCCTTTGGGCTGGTACCATCATCATGTTGATCGGATTCTGTGTAGCGATTTACAGAAGGTACGATGAATTTTCAAAAATGAGGGATAAAGGATTAGAATAAAAAAATGGTATTGGAACCCTCTTATGGTTTCAATACCAGTTATGATTATACATTACTTTATCAGTAAAATAAAATACAAAAATAATGTTTGCATTTGTTCAATGTCAACAAGTATCTAAACATCAAATCATATCTAAATAAATCAATGACCAGCTATAAATCATCCTACTGGTATCATTCCATACACACATTATACCAAATATTAAAGAGCCTAAAGTCGAGAGTTAATCGAGACTTTAGGCTTTTTTGATGACTTTTTTCCAATACATGTACCCTAAGCCAACTGTGGATAGAAAGAAAATAAAAGAAGTCCACTCATAGGTTCTTTTACTGCTTTTTCTTTCAACGATATTTTGCTCCTTTTCCTGTAATGCTCGTTTTAGTGTAGCAATTTCACGCTCCTGTTTTCTTGAGATGAATTTGTAATCATTTTTTTCGTAGGTGATTTCTGTCTTTTCAATCTCGCTGAGCATCTTAAGCTCCTCCATGATCTGATTGTCTTTATTGATGATGCGTTCCATCCAGTTGTTGGTTTCGATCATGTCCTTTTTTGTTCTATTGCCAAAGATGCCCGATTTCTTACTTTCGGAATTTTGCCATTGCTGATGAAGGGCTTGTCTTTCCTCCATGAGTTTTTCTAATTTGGCTTGTGAAAAAGCGAGAATGGGTGCAAAAAAGAAAAGAAGGAATAAAGTCTTTTTCATAAATAGAAGATTTTATTCCTTCAAAAAACAAATAATGTGCCGAGTATCTTAATCGACTCAATAGCCTAAAAGATTAACGCATCTTCATATTCTTACCTGCTCTTCTCTTAAATGCTCCTTGTTTCCTTTTGTTGTTTGTATAAAAGTTGTACAAAAAGTTTACTGCAAATACAGTGATGGTCAATGGAATGAAAAATCCTGCCGCCATAGTCTTGATACCCAATAGAATCAAAAGCGAGGCGATGATGCCCATCTTGAATGAAGTATGACTCTCTGGATAAATTTTACCCACCAAATAAAGGCTTAGAGATTCTATAAAAGCAACTAAAATGATAAGGTAGAAAAGCATCTGAGCCATAGTAGTGTCGGCAGACCATACCACCCATGCAAGTCCAGCTGCAACCAATATTAAGCTGAGGGATTGAATTGATGTGTTTAATCTTTCTTTCATAGGTTTTAATTTCGGGGTTATGCCAAATAAGTTATACATAATACCCCAAATAAAAAAACATACTTCTATGAAAAGAAAAGCCCCATTTGAAATTCAAATGGGGCTACATGAGTTTTTAAAGCTTTCTCGTGATGAAATCTGTCATCATATTGTATAGATGCCAGCTGGTATTTCCACCTGAGATCCCATGATTTCTATTGGGATAATAGAAAGATTCAAATTGCTTATCTGCCTTGATCAATGCATCTACAAGGTCGACAGCATTTTGAAAATGTACATTGTCATCTCCTGTACCATGGATCAACAACAAGTTGCCCTTCAATTTGTCGACATGGGTGATGGGGGAATTGTCGTCATAACCTGATGGGTTTAGTTGTGGAGTTTGTAGATAGCGCTCAGTGTAGATCGTGTCATAGTATCTCCAAGTGGTCACTGGTGCCACAGAAATAGCAGCCTTGAACACATCATTGCCGATCATCAATGCCAATGATGACATGTAGCCGCCATAGGACCAACCCCATATACCAATTCGGGATTTATCTACAAATGGGAGCGTGCCCAAATGTCTTGCACCAGCAATCTGGTCTTCAGTTTCGATTTTTCCTAAGTTGGCATAGGTGCTATGCTTGAAGTCTCTGCCTCTAGCGCCTGTACCTCTATTGTCTACACAAACCACAATATAGCCTTCTGCGGCCAGGTGGTGATGCCAAAAGTCCCTAGTTCCTCCCCAACTATTGGTAACATTCTGGGAGCCGGGACCGCCATATACGTACATCAATACAGGATATTTTTTTGCTGGATCGAAATCCGCAGGTTTGATCATGTAAGCATTGAGCGAAGTGCCGTCCACAGTTTTGAAATCGAAGAATTCCTTTTCAGCCAAGGCAAAATTCTTCAATTTATCTCTCAGCTCTTGGTTATCTTCCAATACTTGCAATTCTTTCCCTGCTGCAGTATTCAAAGTAATTCTTGCAGGACTATTTGCTTGTGTATGGGTAGCGATGTAGTATTTGAAATCCTTACTCATGTTGATGCTATGCGTACCGCTAGCAGGGGTTAGGATCTTTTTATTTTTGCCATCCATGTTGATGACGTAGAGGTTTCTTTCAAGTGGGGAAGCTTCCGTAGAAATGAAATAGATTTTTTTGCCTTTTTCATCTACACCGATTAAGCTACTTACTTCCCAGCTGCCGCTTGTGATTTGCTTGATCAGCTTACCAGACATGTCATGGTGGTAGATATGCTTAAATCCATCCTGCTCGGAGGTTCGAATGAAACCTTTATCTCCTGCCAAGAAGTAGAAGTTGTCATTGTAGTTGAGATCAACGTAGGTTTTTGATTTTTCCTGTAGGATCAAATTGCTTTCTCCAGTAGCAGTATTGGCAGCAAAAAAATCAAGCTGGTTTTGAAGTCGGTTGAGTCTAATATACGCTAAGATATTTGAAGTAGCAGTCCAGTAGATTCTAGGTAAGTAGATGTCTTTTTCTGTACCAGTGTCTACTTTGATGGTGTTTTGAGAAGCCAAATCATAGACGTGGATACTCACCTCAGCATTTTTTTCCCCTGCTTTAGGATATTTGAACCTATAATCTTGCGGGTAAAGCTCGCCCCATGTTTGCATATTGAATTCAGGAACATCGGTTTCATCAAATCGGATAAAGGCAAGTTTCTTCCCATCTGGAGACCACTCAAATGCTTTGGACATGGAAAACTCCTCTTCATAAACCCAATCAGCAGCCCCATTGAGGATGTGGTTCCATTTACCATCCTCGGTTACTTGAGTGATCTGGTTATTATCAAGCCTTACAATAAAAAGGTTATTATCCTTTACGTAAGCGACTTTGTCATTATCTGGAGATAAGGTAGCGTACATGATTTTTTCACCATTCACGAGCAGTTGTGCCTCGCCTGTCTGTAGGTCTACCACATGGTTGACTGCCATGCTAGATCTTCTGTAAATACGCTCAATGTTAGAGGATAGTAGCGCTTTGGTTTCATCTGCATTGAAACTGTAGCTGGAAAAGTTGACGCCGATTTTTGTGCCATCGATCAGAGTAGCTTCTTGTTTTCCAGTAGCCACGTTGATTTTTACCACAGATGGGCCAGATGCAGATCTTACAAGTGAACTATAATATTGCCCATCTTTCATCCAATTGATACCATAGACTCCCTTCGCAGAGAATGAATTGGACTTGAATACGTCCTCTAAGCTTACTTTTTTCTTTTGTTGGGCAAGAGCCGAAAAGCACAGCATAAGCAATGCAAACAGTGCCCAAGTTTTTTTGATTTGGTACATATTTATATTTGAGTTTATGATTTTCGGGAAAATTATCTGAACGTAAAAAAAGTCAATTATTAACAATTAACCCAAACTTTTACAGCAGAGGTTTTTATTTCAAATTCAAGCCAATCAAACCAGCTCAAACATAGCCTCAATTTCTACGGGAATATTATCTGGAAGTGAATTGAAACCCACTGCACTTCGAGTTCCGATACCATTTTCCTCACCCCATACTGCTGCAAAAAGTTCACTACAGCCATTGATGACATAGGGATGCTTTTCAAATCCATCAACACAATTGACCATTCCTAGGACCTTGATGACTCGCTTGACCCTATTTAGAGAACCAAGATTTGATTTGATAGTAGCCAGCATAGCAAGTCCCACTTGGCGGGCAGCCATCTTTCCACTTAATATATCCAAGTCTTTACCCACTTTGCCAATGATCAAACTCCCATCTTCCTTGAATGAACCATGACCTGACAAATAGAGATACTTACCGTCGACAAGGCACGGTCGGTATACGCCAATTGGCTTAGGTGGTGGAGGTAGGACTAATCCCAAAGCTTCGAAATTGGATTCTGGACTATTCATCATTTGATTTTTTTAAATTGATCAAAAGATAGTTAAAAAATTAAAAAGCAGTTAATTTTTGATCAGTTTCAATACTTCAAAATGCTTGCCGTCAAAAGCATGGATCAGATACATGCCGGCTTGTAGTGAATGTCCTTCGAAACTCAAGTTAAATTTTTCGAGACTGAGTTCATCAATTAAGGTTCCTTTTGAGTCATAGATTTGGATGGTGGAAGATGCTGGATCAAAATAGTTAGGCAGGCTCAGGTGTAATTGTTCCGTTTTGACTGGGTTGGGATAGATGCTCGCTTTGGAACTGTACTCGCTTACTCCCTCTAGTCTGAAAATACGACTGTAAATACGCTTGCCCTCAAGGTTGGTGAATTTGATTCTAAAGAATGTCCTTCCTGTGGGTTCTTTCCAAGCATAGAGATAGTGATTAGATAATTTGTTTGTCTCAGCAGGTAGCTTTACGATACTTTTGAAATTTGCTACCTGATCTATGGACTTTTCAATTTCATAGATTCCTTGCTCTTCGTTTGCTGCGACTTCCCAAGTGATGTTTACCTCACCTGATTCCCAGATTGCTTTTTGATTGATAAAGTTAATTGGGAGTATGGAGAGGTATCGGTAGCTACCTATGGTAAATGTCCGATTATTCAGCTGATCATAAGTAAGGCTTCTCCTCGCCCATAGGGTATCTGCATCTACCCCTGGCAAATGTAAACCTGGAGCTGGGGTACCATTGCTTACAATCCTCAAATCGTCCACTGCATCTACAATCAAATTATCAGCTGCAAGTTCCATTTCGATAGCATCTGATCCAGCAGATAGACCTTCGATTTCGAAGTAAGAATTGAGTTGATAGAGAATGGGAGTTCCGTCGGTATCATCGAAGCCTGGTTCCCAATTTGATCCTGGTATCTCAATGTATCGCACTTGGAAGTCACCACCAGGAGATGTCCCAGATAGTCGTAGTCTCCTCACTCCACCCTGATAGACATCTTCAAAAGGAAAATGTGCATTTTCTTTGGTCAATACTGTAGGGAAATTAGTATAAAAGAACCTGTGAATATTTCTCCAAGAGCCCCCTGTGTACTGAAAAGTCCCTATGCCATCTGTATTGATATATAGGTCGTAGCCATTGAAGTCTATTTGCCCGCTTTCCATGATCCAGTTGCCAAGACTTCGAAGATCATTGAAAGTGACAATTCTGCCGCTAGGTTTGGCCACATGTATTTGACTTAAATCCAGCTCCCAGTTGACAATTTGTTGCTCCGCGGTACCCTGAAACCTGAGCATTGAAGGGCCGTCATTTGGAGTTGGCCCAGTTAGTCTTCCAATATCTCCAGTGAGAAAAACTGAGTCGGGAAGAAGTTTTACGGCAGCATTTTCGAATATTAAATTGTGATATGTTTTTGGATTGCCAGAACTGGCAAAAGTAGTGCTGACCAAGCGTTGTGTACCTGCATTGGAGCGGTAGTAAGTATTGCCTTCAAACCGAAATTCAGCCACATCCATTTGCGGGTTATTGCCAAGCAGTACGAGATTAGCCCCTGGTTTCAGGTGAAAAAGTGCAGCGGGGATCGTATTCGTTCGTCTGATTATCTGCTCTTGAGGAGGTCCCGGGCATTGAGAGACAAAAGTAGCGCCGGGTTCTATGATAAAGTCTCCATAAGGGCCTGTACCATTGAACATCGCTTGTACATTGTAAGAAAAAGTAGAGCAAGCTGGAATACCATCTGTGTTAAGTGTTTGAACTACTGTTCCCGATTCAATAACGAAAGCATTGGCTTTGAAACCTGAATTGACGGTGAGTGTTTGTCCAGGATTTGCCCTGAATCGAACTTGGAATCTACTGTTCAATGTATTCGCACTCCAAGATTCTCTATCTACTACATTTCTATTGTTTCCTATGAAAACAATACTTCCTGTTTGTGGATAAATCCAATCCGTAGTGGCATTGGAGACATTGTTGATTGTGAATTGCCCTAATTCCAATCTAAAAGCTCTCAGGGCTCCATTAACTCTAAGTTCAAAAGTTTGTAAGTTCAAAAGCCTTCCTGGGCTAGCGGCACTGAAAAGATAAAGGTTGTTGACTGATTCATTTGCTCTTATTCTGACTTCATTACCTTGTTGAAAAAACACATTATTCCCAATTTCAGGCTTAGTAGCTGCGGGTAGCCATGCTGTCCCGTCCCACCTTTCCCAAATGGCAGGATTATCAAAGTCTCCAGAACTGATTGTTCTGTAATCTCCTATTTCTAAGGCTATCTGAGAAAAGCTAACGTAGGAATAACCCATCTCTAAAAAAATAAACAAGATAATCCTGTAAATTCGTGCTGAATTTAAGGTCAATTGCATGCCATATTTTCTTTTCAAAAAGTTCATGTTTTAAAAAATAGTCAGACTCATAAAGTTCGTTATATGAAAAACCTTTTGAAAAAAGTTCTGCTCAGTTATTCGTTTATTTATTCGACTATTTTATTTGCCAATGCAGAGCAGTATCAAATCAGTCTACTTACCTGTGATCCGGGAGATCAGATCTATTCTGTCTTCGGTCATAGCGCCATTCGAGTTCTCAATCAAGAAACTGGTGAAGACTTGGTTTACAATTACGGCACATTTGATTTTGATGCCCCATTTTTTGTGGTCAAGTTTACCCAACGGACTCTAGATTACATGTTGACCGTTACCACTTTTGATAGGTTTCTATACGAGTATCAGTACTTTCAAAGAAATGTTAGAGAACAGATTTTGGATTTGAATCCAAAACAAACAGATGAGGTGATTCACTTTTTGAAAATCAACCTTTTACCAGAAAATAGATTTTATCGCTATGATTTCTTCTTTGATAATTGTGCTACTAGAATTAGAGATTTGTTTGAAGATATTCTTGGAAAACAGCTAGTTTGGTATGACCCTGCCGAACCACAGGATCAAACCTTCAGAGAGTTGATTGACGAATATGTCTACCCACTTCCCTGGTATGATTTGGGGATTGACTTGGCCTTGGGTTCTGTCATCGACGCCAAGGCATCAGAGCGGGAAAAGCAATTTTTGCCAGATTACATGGAGGCGGCTTTTGCTCGAGCAGAGATAGAAGGAGATGGACCCACAAGACCTTTAGTCAAAGATGCTAGAACTGTTTTGCAGTTTCCTGACAGGCCATCCGAAGGGAGCCTTTTCAACCCTTATGCGGTGATGTGGCTTGTGGCAATTGTCTTTATGGTAATTACTTTTTTGGGATATAAGCGAAGGCGTTTATACGTGGGATTTGACGCGGTGCTCTTTACAGTACTTGGTTTAGTAGGTTTATTGGTTTTCGTGCTTTGGTTTTTGACTTTTCACTCGCAAACCAAATGGAATTGGAACTTACTCTGGGCTTTCCCTATGCATTTGGCTTTGGTTTATGGCTTGTTAAAAGAAAAGATTCTGCCTTGGGTAAGAAGGTATTTGATGTTTGCTTTGATCATGGCTGATGCAGCAGTTATCTTTTGGATTTTGGGTTGGCAGTCATTCCACCCTAGTTTGATTCCTATTTTACTGGTGGTGATTCTGCGAACTAATTTTCTTTACTATAATTTCGAGACATTTAAGCAGGCTAGGCAAATAGGAAATTCGTGATTTGATAAACTATTATGCAGTCTGAGGGTGTTATCTTAAGCTAGTCAAGAAAAAAATGGATTTCAATTTACAATCAGAATACAAACCTACTGGAGATCAGCCAGAAGCAATCAAACAGCTTGTTCACGGACTCAATGAAGGAGATCCTGCACAAGTGCTTTTGGGGGTGACGGGCTCAGGAAAAACTTTTACCATTGCAAATGTGATCCAGCAGGTACAAAAACCTACCTTGGTTTTGAGTCACAATAAGACCCTTGCCGCACAGCTTTATGGGGAGTTCAAGCAGTTTTTTCCTGACAATGCCGTGGAGTATTTCATATCTTACTATGACTACTACCAGCCAGAGGCTTTTATTCCCACAAGTGGGACTTACATAGAAAAGGACCTTTCTATCAACGAAGAAATAGAAAAACTCCGACTCAGCGCTACCTCTGCCTTGCTTTCAGGAAGACGAGATGTCATCGTAGTAGCTTCTGTTTCCTGTATTTATGGTATAGGAAATCCTGAGGAGTTTGGGAAAAATGTCATCCGACTTCAGGAAGGTGACCGAATCCCAAGAAATCAATTGCTTTTCAAATTGGTAGATATTCTTTATTCTCGGACCAATCATGACCTGACGCATGGCACCTTTAGAGTGAAGGGAGATACTGTGGATATTTTCGTGGCCTATGCGGATTTTGCTTATCGCATTTTCTTCTGGGGAGATGAGATCGAGGCGATTCAGCGGGTAGACCCTGCTACAGGTAAGAAGATTTCTGATGAGAAGCTCATTTCCATCTTTCCTGCTAACCTCTTTGTGACAGGTAGAGATGTGATAGATACAGCGATTCACGAGATCCAGGATGACTTGATGGCACAAGTTTCTTTTTTTGAAAAAGATATGAAGCTGATCGAAGCCAAGCGATTGAGAGAGCGGACTGAGTTTGATTTGGAGATGATTCGTGAGCTTGGCTATTGCTCTGGGGTGGAGAATTACTCACGGTATTTTGACAGAAGAAATCCAGGAACAAGGCCATTCTGTCTTTTGGATTATTTCCCTGATGACTATTTATTAGTGATCGATGAAAGCCATGTGACAGTACCACAGGTGAGAGCGATGTGGGGAGGAGATAGGTCTCGAAAGGTGAATTTAGTGGATTATGGCTTTAGGTTACCATCTGCCCTAGATAATAGACCATTGAAATTTGAGGAATTTGAGGATCTCACCAATCAAGTGATCTATGTGAGTGCCACACCAGCAGATTATGAGCTGGCCCAGACGGAAGGTGTTGTTGTAGAACAGATCATCAGGCCAACAGGACTCTTGGATCCATTGATCGATGTGAGGCCTAGTGCCAATCAAATTGATGATTTGTTGGAGGAAATAGATCAAACCATCAAGTCTGACGCAAGGGTTTTGGTGACTACTTTGACCAAAAGGATGGCGGAAGAATTACAGAAATACTTGGAGCGTGCTGGTGTCAAAAGCCGCTACATCCACTCTGAAGTCAAGCCACTGGATCGAGTTGAAATCCTTAGAGAGCTGAGATTGGGTGTTTTTGATGTATTAGTTGGGGTGAACTTGCTAAGAGAAGGATTGGACTTACCTGAGGTTTCTCTTGTTGCCATCTTGGATGCGGATAAAGAAGGCTTCTTGAGAAATGAAAGGAGTTTGGTGCAGACCATTGGTCGTGCAGCACGTAATTCAGAAGGTCGGGTGATCATGTATGCAGACACTACCACCCATTCGATGCAGCTGGCAATTGACGAGACTCTCAGAAGAAGAGCGCTTCAGATTGCGTATAATGAAAAGCATGGCATCACTCCTAAGACGGTGATTAAATCCAGAGAGAAGATCATGGGGCAAACTAAGGTGGCAGACAGTAAGAAAAATGCAAAAACTTATGCCGAACAACAGGATCAAGAAGCATTGGTAGCGGCGGATCCAATCGTGCAATATCTGAGCAAGGACAAATTGGAGAAATTGATTGCTTCCACACAGAAGCAAATGGAAAAAGCTGCCAAAGAACTCAACTTCATGGAGGCAGCTAGGCTGAGAGACGAGTGGCAAGGCATGAAAAATAGACTTGCTGAATTGAATAGAGGCGTTTAGAATATGACACTTCAGGATATTCATAAGTATGCACAACAAGGTGAAGGCTTGACTGTAGAGTTCAAGAAAAAGGCTGCCTACCCTGACAAAATCGTCAGGGAGATGATTGCTTTGGCCAATACCGAAGGAGGTGTACTGCTTATCGGTGTGGATGATGATGGGACGGTATCGGGTCAGCGCTTTATTGAAGAAGAGGTTTTTGTGATGGAAAAAGCCATCAAAGACTTCATTTTTCCTGATTTGAACTATGAAGTGGAGGTTTTCAAATTAAATCCCAAGAAGGGCGTTGCTGTATTCTCTATTCCAAAGTCAGCAAATCGTCCACATTATATCAAGGAAGAAAAACAAAGACGTGCATTTATTCGAGTAAAGGATAAGACCGTAAAAGCCAGCAAAGAAGTATGGGAAATCCTTCGAAGGGGAAAGCATCCAAAAGACATGGTTTTTACCTATGGAGACAAGGAAACCGTATTGATGCAGGCGCTTGCCGAAAAAGGTGTATTGACACTTAAAGAATATGCTTCACGAGCAAAGTTGCCTAGATTTTTAGCTTCCAAGACTCTTGTACGTTTGGTGTTAGCCAATGTTTTGGAAATCATCCCACAGGAAATCGAGGATCAGTATAGGTTGAAAGAGTGAATTTTTTAAAGACCTCTTTAATAGGTATTAATGGTTTATTTGATTTGGAAGCCTTTTAGATGAATTAGAGTAGAAATACTTTGAAATATGGTTGAAATACAAATGAAATATAGGGATGTGGCTATACGGAACTTTGCAAGTAAATCATATAGCTTAGCATAGATATCAATAGGTATTGGATACTTGTAGATATTGGTTGATCATACCGGCGAATTGAAATGATTGGCAAGGAAACGTTTAATCAGATATAAGGATGTATTGTCAGAGAGGTAGAGAAGTACCGAATCTTTGGTTGAAGCCAGCGAGGCCTTGGAGTCCGCCAGTGTGGAGGATTAGGATTTTGGAACCTTTGGGGAAGTCTCCAT
Organism: Belliella pelovolcani; assembly: GCF_900156785.1. Lineage (GTDB taxonomy): Bacteria > Bacteroidota > Bacteroidia > Cytophagales > Cyclobacteriaceae > Belliella > Belliella pelovolcani. The sequence continues at coordinate 297,912 of NZ_FTOP01000001.1, forward strand.
TTTTGATTTTTTCGAATACGCCATAGCACATTTTGCCTGTGTATATAGGCTCTAGTACGATTTGAAATTCACCGTAAAACCAACGAATAAAGGCTAGCAAATCAGCATTGGTTTTGCCATAGCCACCAAAATGATATTGATTCTCTATTTCTATTTTGCCTTTCGGGGCAATCTGATGATAGCTGAATAGATCGGCCATCTCTTGATAAATAAAATCTCCTTTGAGCGAAGAGAAGCCAAGAAGTACTTGGTGGGGGCCCAAGCTTGCTGATATGCCTGCAAAAGTGCCTCCTGTTCCGATTGAAGTACAGATATAGCTATATTCATTGTCCTGAACAGACAAGATTTCAGAAGTTCCTTTGATAGCTAGGCTATTGGTCCCTCCTTCAGGCACCTGATAGAAGTCCCCATGTGTTTTCCGAAGCTCGTTTAGAAATTCCTCCTCTTTTTTGTTCCTGTAATCTCCTCTAGACACATAATGCAGCTCCATTCCTTTTTCTCGAGCAGCAACTAAAGTAGGGTTGAGTGGTAGTGTTTCCTCACCTCTTATTATCCCTATTGATTCAAATCCAGCCGCATGACAGGCAGAGGCTGTGGCATAGATGTGATTGGAATAAGCTCCTCCAAAGGTTAAAATTTTCTTTTTGCCCTCCCGCTTAGCTTGCACCAAGTTATATTTAAGCTTGAAAAATTTATTACCTGATGCAAGGGGGTGTACTCGATCTAGTCTTTTGATAGCCACACTAACACCTAGCCTCTCCCATAAAGGATGGTGAAGGGTGTCATTAGATATTTCTTGTGGAATAAGCATGAAACTTAGTTTTAATTCTTTACCGTTAATTTTCCAGTCTAATTATTCGCCTCTTTCCAATATTTTCTTTGATCGCAATTGGTCAATATCAATAAGTATCTAATATCATATTTAAGTTTTATGTGTATCTGCTTACTAACAAGTAGAACCTAAATAATGGAACAAACCTGTGATTTATAGCCAATATCAATGAATATCCAATATCAATTAGTATCGGATTTATTCCTTATTTAAATTGGTTAGTTGTATAATTGCGGATAATCATATTAAGTTTTATGTGTATCCGCTTTCGCACCAGTAACCATAATTTATTACGCACACACCTTAACTTCAGCTGTTGTAGACTATCAACTGTCGTCCGTCGACGATTATCCGCTTGATCCTTTTGTTTTATTGAATTACTGGTGTCATTGCGGATAATCATTTTATCTCTTCAAATATCCGAAATATTATGAAACTAGCCTTACTTTTGTTCCATGGCAGAGGATTTAGATATTGATCAGTTTGACGACGAAGAAGTAACGCTTTTTGAGCATCACCACATGGTGATAGATAAGAAGCAATCTATGGTGCGAATCGATAAGTACCTGACGGATAAATTAGCCAATGCTACAAGAAACAAAGTGCAGACTGCTATTGACAATGGGCACATTACTGTAAATGGGAAGACTGTCAAGTCCAACTATAAAATCAAGCCCGGTGATGAAATCAAAGTGTTTTTAGAAAAGCCTGTGATGCATACTGAGGTGATTCCTGAGGAATTGCCTTTAGACATCATATATGAAGATGACTATTTGTTGATCATCAACAAGCCCCCAGGCATGGTCGTGCATCCTGCGCATGGTAACTGGACGGGCACTTTGGTCAATGGGCTGGTGCATTATTTTAATCAACTGCCGGAGCTACCGGGTAATAGTGGTAGGCCAGGATTGGTACATAGAATAGACAAGGACACTTCTGGCTTGCTTGTGATAGCTAAGTCAGAGGCTGCGATGACCGATTTGGCCAATCAATTTTTTCATCATACCATAGATAGAACTTACATAGCGCTGGTGTGGGGTGAGCCTGAAGCTGATGAAGGTACCATCAATGCCCATGTTGGTAGAAGTGCAAAAGATAGAAAGGTTATGATGGCTTTTCCTGATGGTAGTCAAGGTAAGCATGCCATCACACATTACAAAGTTCTCAAGAGACTCAGGTATGTATCATTGATTCAGTGCAACTTGGAAACGGGTCGGACGCATCAAATCAGAGCACACATGAAGCATATAGGCCACCCACTGTTCAATGATACCATGTATGGAGGTGATAAAATCAGGAAAGGAACGCAGTTCTCAAAGTATAAATCCTTTGTTCAAAACTGCTTTGACTTGATGCCAAGACAGGCTCTTCACGCCAAATCTTTGGGCTTTGTTCACCCAATTACCAAGAAACACGTGTATTTTGAGGTGCCCCTGCCTGAGGATTTCTCTAGTGTCCTTGAAAAATGGGAGCAGTATGTTGTTTTTGAAAAATAGAGATTGGCCAAATTTTCATTCAAATAATAGTTTGATGGCCTTTCAATGCATCTGTTTTTAAATATCATAAAAAATCAAGTAGTAATTATTGATGATTTTTAAAAATTAGCCAAAAAATTGATGATTCTTCAATAGGAAACCAATATATCATTATCAAGTTTTCAAAATTTGAATTTTCGCAATCGTTATAATTTTTGATCAAGAAAATAATAAGGTATGATTTTAAAAATAATGTAAATTTTTAGCTATTTTGTTATATTATTTTCAAGAATAAAATTTGGTGCGTACATTTGTAAAAGAAATCAGAGGTAAAAAGTGCTTTTGAAATGTTTGAAGCGAGTCGGTCGTGATTCTGAAAAGAAAAGAGGTTCGAATCCTTATCAATCATCAGGTTATTTTGGGTTTATTGTTAATTGACTAAGCTATGAAATTATATTTCATAGCTTTTTTTTATGGAATCAGTTTAAAAATTTGTTCCTCCTTGAGTTCTTCGTACTTCTAGGCTTCTATTATCTTGTATTGACTAATCACCCCTCCTTTACTCCACTAATAATTTACATTAAAATGAAAAAATGATTTTACGTGTAAACACCTATTGTTATTTTATTGTAAAATATCCATCTTGTATTCACATAGAATGAAAATGTGTGCTACAATTGATTAGTCATTTACTTCATCACTTTTTCATCTGGTAACCGTAACTAACCACAAATGAATAATATCAATGAATTTGAAGCCATCCTATTGGTGGATGATGATCCGGTGATCAATATTCTAAACTCAAAATTCTTGAGACGTACCGGGTATCTTCATAAGATCTGGAAGTTTGAGAATGGCTTGGAAGCATTTTATTATTTGGGACAGATCATCAAATTGCAGGAGAGCATGGTGACTAAAAATCCAATCTTGGTACTCTTGGACCTGAATATGCCAGATTTCAACGGATGGGATTTCTTAAGGCTTTACAATGACCTGGAAGAGCACATAAAAGATTCATTTAGAATCGTAGTACTATCTAGTTCATGTAATCCAGCTGACATAGACCGAGCTAATGCAGATCCGAATGTCCATGGGTATATCATCAAGCCCTTCTCCATAGAGTCAATCGATGCTATAGAGAAGTTTTTTAGTTATTCTTAAAATAATTCCATATCCCCCAAACTATATTTCCACTGATCTATAAATTCAGACTCAGCTGCAGCTGTCATATTCAATTGCTTAAAGGTAAGCACTGGCCCAATTCGATCATTTTTGATCACCCAGAAACTTTTAAAATATTCGGAAGCTTGCCTGATGCTATAGGTAGTAATATTCGTTTTTTGCTGGAGCGACTGTATTTGCATGCTAAGTGATTGCTGATCAATTTTTTGACTCTGATCAATATGTAGCAAATCGACAATTCTAAGTTCTACACCAAACCTCATGCTCCGCTTTCTGTAGATTAAAAAATAAGTCCGATAGTCTGTCAAAAATCCATAACGTAGAATTGGATTAATTGCATACCGCCAAAAAAGATATGTTTTTGAAATTTGGGTCTGGAAACCCTTGCTACATCTAAATTCCAATCCTTTTAAGCATGACTCCCAATCCTCCGTCGTTGGTAAATCTCCTTTACTTTCTGACTTAGGAATTAGGCTATTAATTTCAAAGCCAACTCCCACTTTGCCAAGTTTCTTCCATCCCAGCTTCAAGTAACCAGGGAGACTTTTTTCATTGGGTGTATTGAAAATGAAATGATATCTTCTAATTCGCGCTTCTTCAGCGAGTGCAGCAGTCAATTTAGAAAAAATCCCCTTGCCTTGATGGTTTGGGTGTACTGCTGTGTCCACTGCTCTCAAGGCTTGGAATTCTTTGTCTTCATTCACCCAGCTCCATTGTAAAAATGCCCTTACACCTAGAAGTTCTCCATGCTCTTCTGCGACAAACACCAAAGAAGGACCAAAAGGATTTTCCAAATGCTTCCATCTCCAAAGAGTTGTTGACTTTGGAATTTTCCCCTCACCTAGTGCCAATTGAAGTAAGGCTACAATCTTTGGAATATCTCCGACTTCTGCTTTTCTGATGATCATAAATAAGGATTAAAAACACATGTACAATTATCGCTTTAAAAAATTACTAATAAAATAAATATAACTCCTTTTGATTTCTGTGTCTAACTTTTAATGCAATTTTAGAGTTTCAAATTATGTTACAGTTTGGCATTAATCAATCTGCCTAGGCTTTTTCCTAAATCAACTATCCCCTTTTTGTCCCGAGGTCAATTCTTTCCCTCACTCCACAGGATACCCCTTTGCAGCCCACCAAATGCCTCCAAGGATGTGTTTCATAAAATTATCGTCTTGAAAAGCCCAATCTGTATGACCTAGGGCAGTATAAAAAATGCGCCCACCATCATACTCATGGGTCCATGCAATCGGATGGAATTCTCCCATACCTTCTTTCGCATCATAAGTGTTTTCGTCAGCTGTGATCAGCACATTCACATTTTCGTTGAAATTTTTGAAGGCATAAATCTCGTCAGACCATACCCATTTTTCAGGTAGGTGGTAAGTCGCTGGATGATTCCTATCGACTACATTGAGCTTGAGCGTCTGCTGATGGGGATGGTTGAGAAATTGCGCTCCAATCAGCTTGGTGTACCAGCCCCATTCGTATTCTGTATCTGTTGCACTATGAATACCTACTATTCCCTTTCCGCTTTGGACAAATTTCTCAATACTTTTTTTCTGCTCAGAGTTGAAAATAGTCCCAGTTGTACTCATCAAAATGATCACGTCAAAGCTTGCTAGGTTTTTGTCGGTGATAAAATCCTCATCTTCGGTAGTATAAATCTGGAATGCATTATCCCTAGCCAATTTTTTCAAGGCGACTACTCCATCTGGTATGGATTGATGACGGAATCCCTTTGTTTTGCTAAAGACCAAAGCCTTGAACTGATTCTGGGAAAAGCCCTCTGAACTCGAAACCACGATCAGAAATAAGGACATAAATGGGATGATAAGGTTTTTCAATTTCATAATAGGTTTGGGTTAATTTTAGATTGTAGATCTTAGATTATTCCTCTCGCAAAGGTTGCTAAGGTGCTGAGAGCGCTAAGATTTTGAATTGATATTTAATCCAGTGTCCATCCGTGTTTATCTGTGGTAAAATAAAATCCGTGAAATCTGCGAGCTCTACTTTACCATGCCGAATTTTTCAGCAGCTTCCTTCCTGGAAAAAGCATTGAAATGCCACCACTCAGATCCAATGCCCGTGAACCCACCATGCTTCATCACTTTCCTGAGAATTTCTCTATTTGCAATATGCTCTTGTGTGATTTTTCCTTCTCTGAGCATCTGACCTTCTCTATCAGGATAGGCGGGATATCCAAAATAATCATAACCAGTGCCCATATCCAAAGCCTCACCTGTTTCAGAATAGGCCAATGTCAAATCCACGGCAACTCCGAAATTATGCAATCCCCCGACTTTGGGATCAGCAACGTAAAGTGGCTTGATGCTATCAGGCTTATCCAAATTATCCCATAAGATCTGCTGTACTGATTGTGGTCTGACACCATCATAGATCAGGAAAGTCAATTCAGGATGTGATGCTTTTAATGCCTCATAAGATTTTTTTAACATTTCAGCTACAACAGGCTGAAGGTAGCAGCGCTCCAAATCTCCATAGACATCTTGTCCGAAGAAATTATCCGTCGTAGAATACTTCAACTCGACGAATACATCTGAGATAACCTGCTCAATATTCACCAGCCCCGCATCAATCAAACTTTGCTCCAACTCACCAACCAGTCTTTCTTCCTCCCTTTCAATTCCGACTTCTACCTCTTGGCCTAAATCCTCCAATTCTAATTCATAGTTGGACTCATACTTTTTTACACAGGAAATTATAAGTAAAAAGCTCAAAACAAAAATCAATAAGTGGTATATGCGTATCATAAGAGGTTCTTTTTGACTAAAGTAGCAGAAGCTTGGGCAGTAGGTAATATGACAATATCAGCCAAGACTACATGCTTGGGCCTGCTCACAGCAAAGGCAATGGTATCTGCAATATCATCAGCCAAAAGTGGCTCGTACCCTTGATATACGGTCTCTGACCTTTCGGCATCACCTTTGAATCTCACCAGAGAAAACTCAGTAGCAACAAGACCTGGATGAATCCCAATAACTCTTACACCATGCGGATTCAAGTCCATCCGCATACCCTTGGTGATCGCATCTACGGCATGCTTGGAACCACAATAGACATTTCCATTAGGATATACCTCTTTGCCTGCGATGGAACCAATGTTGACAATTGTCCCAGAATTTCGAGCAACCATCCCTGGTATGATTTCATGGGAGACGTACAATAGACCTTTGACATTGATATCTATCATGGCATCCCAGTCTTCAAGAGAACCACGCTGTATAGGATCTAAGCCATGTGCATTCCCTGCGTTATTGACAAGGACATCAATGTTTTTCCAATCATCAGGAAGGGAAGAGAGCTTAGATTTCACGGCATCTTTATCTCTGACATCAAATGTCAAAGTAAGTAATTCTACATCAGAAGAAAGCTCGGATCTCAAAGCTTGAAGCCTTTCTGTCCTTCTTCCCGTAGCAATGATATGATAACCTAGCTGAGCAAGTGCTATTGCCGTAGCTTTACCAATACCAGAAGTAGCCCCAGTGATTAGCGCAATTTTTCTTTCCATGCCCTAAGCTAAAAATATTTCTTCAGGATAGAAAAGTAAATCGCCCTCGCTTATTGATGAAGTGGATTTTCTGGGAAACTATCGATGACATTACCATCTGAGTCTACGGAAATCAGACTGAACTGCCTTCCTTCTATGGTCAAAAGTGTGAATGCATTGATAGATTGAGCTTTTTTGAGGTACCAAGTACCAGCTACATCATGGATTGGTCTGGGTTCTGTCCCCCAAGAGCCATCTCCTACATAAACTATCCCAGACTGATCTACTTGTCCAGCTCTGATCGGAAAGGTTCTCTTATATGCATGATCATGATTCTCGAAAGCAATCTTGATGTTATACTTTTCAAAAATCGGTACCCAGTGATCTCTTACCAATGATTGGGTTTTTCCATCATATTCTCTTACAGATGGATAAGCAGGCACATGGTAGATAGGAATGGTATGTAAAAAATCTATTTTAGCTTCCAAGGTTTTTTCCAACCACTCGGTCTGTTCTCCCGCAATGGGGTTGGAATGCTCAGTATCCAAAATAATCAAGCTGAGATATGTTCCAAAATCCAAAGCTTGATATCCCGGTTGTCCTGGAAAAGGAAATAAAGCGTAAAAGTAAGGCGCAATCCTATTTCTAAAGGAATTGGTCTGCTCGTACCCTTCATTTCTGCCATAATATCCTCCCACTACCTCGTGATTGCCAATAGCTACTATACATGGTAAAATTCTACCATCTTCTGTGACTAGGGTATTTTTGTAACTATCAAAAAAGTCATAAATCCTATTTAGGTTTTCAGCTAAGCCATTTTCATAGGCCATATCGCCTCCTATAATGATAAAATCAGGATCGTAAGAGGCGACTACCTTGTTGGTCTTTTCTAGCCATTCTTTTTTGTGCATGGAGTCACCACCTATTGCGATTTTGATAGGCTGCTCATTGATGTTTTCAGGCATAGTCCTGAAATAATAAATCTTATCTGAACCTGGAAATTTGATTTCATAAGCTGTATTTGATCGGAGCATTTGAAGGCTTACACGGTGTACTGTACGATCTGAAAATGGATAAGGCAAAACATCACTTTCCATGGCAGCCCAATTCTCTGTTCCCTTTCTCCTGATCTCCAATGCTGATGGTTGGGCATCATCGCTATGCCAATCTACAGTCATCGTACTTGTAGGATCCTCCACCCATGTCAGATAAAAAGCATGGGGGGCTGATTGGGATACTCCCCAAAAACTGATTAAAAAGAAAGAAAAGGTTAAAATAATTTTAAGATTATTATTTTTCATGTCAGTGCAAATTTTATAGGTATTCTAAATCGTACATTTACTGGCTTCCCTTTTACCATTGCTGGATACCATTTATCTAGTGTTTTTATTACTCGAACTGCTTCATTATCGGTATTTCTAGAGATCGACTTCAGAACCTCAACATCAGACAATTCCCCATTTTGATTAACGATGAAACTAACTAAAACTGTGCCTTCAATCCCCAACAACCGTTCTGTTCTAGGATACTGGATTTCTTCACTAATTTCTTTAAATATTTGTTCCATGCCTCCAATGTACATCACATACCTTAATGGTTTATCCTTCCTCGTAGGGTTAGTAATGAAAGAGCCTTCAAGCTCTACGTATCCTAGCTTTTTCAATTCTCTATTGCTTGATACATCTTGAGAAGCCGCACAAGCACTAAAAGTAAGTACTATCAGAATTATAAAAACTTTTTTCATCTCAAAATATCTAATTCTTTTTCAACCAAGCCTTCATCGCTAAGTATACTCCATTACTCCAACCAAAGCCGTCTTGAATCGGATATTCTCCACCGCCTGCATCTAAGCTTAGGTCTTCTACATTGTACTTTTCCATCATCTTTCCAGTTCTGGCAAATACGTCTTCGTTTAGCTTTGTCCATCGCTCAGCCAAAGATCTGGCCAAGTCCCCCCTACCATAATTCAGCATAGCCTGAAATCCAATCCACTGTAATGGAGCCCAGCCATTAGGAGCATCCCATTGCTGACCAGAATTGATCAAGGTAGTGACTAATCCACCGGGTTTAAGGAAATTTTTTTCTACAAAATCGAGTACTCGATTTCCTTGTTCTTTAGTTGCTGTTTTTGCCCACAGTGGATAAAGCATAGCCAAGGTTGGCCTGTCATTTTTTTCCTTGAACTTGATATGATAATCCAAAAAGATGCCTCTTTCTTCATCCCAACAGTAGCGCTCAATACCTTCGATTCTGTTTTTACGGAAATTTTTCATCCGATTGATGATAAAATCATCCTCTCCAAATTTCTCCATGGACTCAATGATGATGCGCTCCGTCTCAGAAATTAACACATTCAAGTCCACCGGTATCAAAGCGATGGTCTGTATAGTTTTAAGCTCTGTTGGTTCGTACAGCCATCTGGAGCTAAAATCCCAACCAGATTCACAGGCAGCCCGGATATTTCTGAATATCTTTTCTGGGTATCTACGACTTTTTTCAGAAACCTCCACATCTTCTATGTAGGATTCTGCGCGTGGTTCATTTTCATCATCCCAATACCTGTTCAGAGAAGTGTCATCATCCATTCGTACTACGCGATGGTAATATTTCCCTGGCAGAGGAATTTCTTGCTCACCTTCTATCCAATATAGGTATTCTACCCAAAGTTCAGGAAGATAGGTTTCATATACTCTATCATCTCCTTTGGCCTCTGCGAGCAATTCAACCATTTTTCCAAAAAAAGGGGGCTGGGATCGAGAAATGAAATAGGTACGATTCCCATTGGGGATATGCCCTAGAGTCCTGATCAAGTAGGCAAAATTCTCCACCATGGATTCAATCAGATCAATCTTCCCAGACTCCTTGAGCCCAAGCATGGTGAAGTAACTGTCCCAATAATAAATTTCGCGGAATCTACCCCCAGGAACCACATAGGGATTGGGTAACGGAATCAGGCTCGAACCCTCCAATTCTTCATCAGCATCCCTTCTTAGCACATCCCATTGCAGTTTCAATCGCTCTTCCAAACTGATGTCAGCTGGAAAATCAATTTTGACGACATCCGCTTCCTTAGGGATTATGAAGTTTTGAGCCAGAAATCCTTTAAGGTTAAGCCTCCCCGACCTCACTGACCTGTAGAAATCTGTGATGATATCCTTTGGATCTCTCTTGGGGATGGCATCTACAAAAGTCTTGGAGTCAGGAAAAAGTCCACTGCCCTGAACCAATTCGAAAAGTCCTGGATATATATATTCTGGTTGTTCGTAATATTTCATGCTACTTGCATTTTGACTTGTCTATTCAATAATATCAACACCAAACATAGGGCTAATATGGGAATCAATGAAAAATAAAAAGCATTGGTTCCACCATAAGCCTCAAAGATATGCCCTGTCACTATCGAGCCTGTGGTGCCTCCCAAGGCAGAAAATACCACAATCAATCCTGACATAGAGCTCTGCATATATCGAGGTAGCGCGCTGAGCACTACTGAGTTGATTGTAGGATAAATAGGTGCTAGAAAAACTCCTAAAATCGGAAAAAGGTAAACCACAAAAGGTGCATTGAACCATGTGATGGCCTCTGTAAGTTCGGGCTGATTGGCCGTCAGTGGCAAAGTCAACAAAACACAAACACCCACTAAAACTGTACATACCAGTGTAAATGTCAACCAATGAATCCGCCTTAAGACAAACCCCGCCAAAAGCCTGCCAATTGCTAATGCCCCAGCTAAGACTGCTCCTGCTTGGATTCCCATGCTAGCAGGTACTTGTAGTACATCTTGATAGAAGGTAGGCGTCCATGTCATAAAACTCTGCTCTATCAATACAAATAAAAACGCCGATGCAGCAAATACCAATACCAATGGCTTGATCACCAAACGCAACATGTCAAGAAATTCCTCTTTGGCATTCGTATCTTCTCTTTTGGATTCTGATTCATTGATCTGTGCAAAAAACAATAATCCGGCTGCCAATAATGTCATCGCTCCCAAGTACCAATAGATGTTCAGCCAAGTCCTTGAACTTGGATCTGCGTCATTGACAAATAGGCTAAAAAACACATTGCCTAGCAAGACTCCTACCATAAAGAAACCTTCTATCGTACTCATCAAACTACTATGTTCCTTCGTATTTTCAGTCACTAAGCCGATCGTAGCAAAAACCGATACCTTGATCACTGCAAAAGATATCCCCACCACAGTAAAGAGCATCTTGAAATACCAAAATTCATCAGCCACCACAGGCATCAAAAAACACAAACCAGCAACTGCAAACAAGGCAATCAGCATTCCCTTTCGGATGCCTACTTTTGGTAAAAAAGAAGCTACGATGAAAGAAAATATAGCAATAGGCAAGTCCTTGAAACCTTCTAAGACTGAAGCTTCAGCCTTGCTCACATCAAAAGTTCGCTGTACCTGAAGAATCACTGCTCCTACCGAGTTGAGAAGGACAGCGAAGACCATATAATTGAAAATCAATGAAAGTCTAACGAGTAATTTTGAATTCATACAATAGGGTTTATCGAGATGCTAAGTTTCAATTTGAGAAAATAATTGGGAAATTGAAATCATTTGAAAAAATAAGATCAAAAGGTGTCTTTGATTTCAGGTAGCGTGATTATATTTAGACTGATGAATAAGGATCAAAAATTCTACGAAGCTTTTAAAAAACACCTCCCTGAAGGAGCTGTCAACTATTGTTTTGATCTTTGGAAAGCTGATCCTTTTAATTTTTATATTACAAGAGAAAGGCAGACCAAATTGGGAGATTTCAGATACAGGAGTGATCAAAAAGTCCAAACCATCACCATCAATCACAACCTCAATCCCTATCAATTTCTGATCACTTATGTGCATGAAGTCGCCCACTACAGGGCCTTCACTAAATATGGAACTAAAATCAAGCCGCATGGCATAGAATGGAAGCGCGCATTTCAAGAGCTGCTGGATCCACTACTAGACCCGCAAATTTTTCCCAGAGATATACTTATCCCTCTCAAGAGATACATCATCAATCCTAAAGCAAGTACAGGCGCGGACCCATGGCTCATGATGGAGTTGAGGAAATTTGATGAAAACAATGGAAATACAGGCCTACAGTTTCTACAACAAATTAAAGTAGGTTCCCAATTTGAGATAAAGGGTAGAATATTTGAAAAGCTGGAGGTAAAAAGAACCAGGGTGCTTTGTTTGGAAATCGATTCTGGAAGAAAGTTTTTGATCTCAGGACATGCTGAGGTAAAGTTGAAAAAAAATTAATCTTTTGCCTCGCCTATTTGATTTTCTTCAGTATTGAAATCTTTTGGTTGTGGCAGGTCAGAGATGGCATTGATACCAAAATACTCCATAAACTTTTCACTAGTTCCATAAAGTATGGGTCTGCCTATGCTGTCTGATTTACCTTTGATAGTAATCAATTCCTTTTCGAGCAGTTTTTGAATAGAATAATCGCAACTTACGCCTCTAATTTGTTCAACTTCAGTTTTTGTGACAGGTTGCTTGTAAGCTATGATAGAAAGTGTTTCAAGCTGAGCAGTAGAGAGTCTTTTTTGTGATTGTTGCTTGAGCAATATTGAAATACTGCTCTGATAGGCTGGTTTTGTCAAAAACTGATAACCTCCAGCAATTTGCTCTAAGGCAAAAGAAAAATCATCAGCTTCATATTTTGACTGCAACTCAGTGATTGCGGTCAAAATATGATCTGTAGGGACTTCTGACTCAAACATCTCGGATAAGCACTTTTGAATCTCATCTACCGATATAGGTGATGGAGAGCAAAATACCAGCGCCTCAATATGTCTATGTAAGAAATCCAATTTATTTTTTAGCCAATTTAGCCTCTATGGAATGCATAGTATGAGGCACAGCTCTCAATCTTTCCTTGGCAATCAATTTCCCAGTATCAACACACACACCATAAGTGCCATTTTTGATTCTTACCAAAGCATTCTCAAGGTTGATGATAAACTTCTGCTGTCTCCCAGCCAATTGGCTTAAGCTTTCTCTTTCTAATGTATCAGCACCATCTTCCAATAATTTTGAAGTTGAAGCTGTATTGTCTGTACCACTATCGTTACTCTTACTCAGTGTTTGCTTCAATGAATTCAACTCTTCTTTAGCCACACTCAATTTCTGTAGGATGATCTCTTCAAACTCCTTCAATTCATCAGGAGAATAAGCTGTTTTTTCTTCTGCACTCATAGCTTTCTAATTTATTAGTGGTATACTAGATAAACCCACCCCGGGTTTTAAAAGCCCCTAAAATACAGCTAGGTTTTGGATTTCCAAAAATAAAAAAACCGCCAATTTGGCGGTTCTTAATTCACTGACAGATTCTGTAATCTCTTTTCTAATAACTTTTCATCCATGATTAGATGATACTTCATGCGTAAGTATCTCTGTATCAATTTGATGGTCTTTCCTTTTTCGAGAAAATAAGTTCTCAAGGTTTGGGCGATTATGTCGTGGTTCATTTTGGATAGGTTTTTACGGTTAGAGCAATGAAAATAAGGAGAATATTCCATTGATAAAAATTTTTACCTGATTTTTGTACCAACAATAACAGTTTTCTTTGTTTGAGATACATTTCCAGTTAGGTCAAACACATCCGCGATCAAGATGTAATAGCCCGTTCTGACTTTTCTCCCTGAGGAATCTGTTCCATCCCAAATGTAAAAACCTGAAGTACCCCAAATTTCATTTTGACAAATCTCTCTGACCAAGGAACCATTTGTAGCAAAGATCCTCAGCGTAGCCAAACACCCAGGCTGATCAACTTGATAGCTGATCGTAGTAAAATTCTGCTCTCCAGCAGCATCAGGCACAAATACTTTAGGATAGATTTCAATTCCAAACCTTTCTGAACCTTCAAAGGTGTTGGAATTTTTGAAGCCTGGGCTAGCAAATCCTACCGCTGCTGAGGCCGATTGCCAATTATCTACTTGGTCTACTGGTGCTGTCCCACTCAATCGCTCTAAAGACACCCCTCTAGGTTCGCGCAGCAATCGATGGTGCATGCGCTCCGAATAGGTGAAAATCTCTGGAAAATTCTCTTCTGGATCTAGCCAAACCACATTGCCTTGAGATTGAGGATAGCTGGGAAGCGTATTGAGCTGTATAAAGTTTGTCTTTTCTCCTTTTGGATATTCACTCAAAAGTCTGTCTGAGTCAGTAGTAAAAACTAAAAAGCCAAAAGGCTCCATAATCAAATCAACCGTAGCAACAATCCTTCTATTGGCAATTTCACCATCGCTATTTAAGTTAGCCAGTTTCCAATCTTTCAGATTGATGAATTTATTGGATTGATTGTATACCTCAACAAATTTTGGCCCTCCCGTTCTAGCATTGAATAGCACCTCATTGATCACGATATCACCAGCCTCGGGTGCTGACGGGATGGTGAAGAAGAATGTCTCTTGACCTGCCTTGATCTCGTTTCCTACACAATCTCTAAGTCCCTTGATTTTCCCTTCATACTTGATACCTTCTTTTAGCTCGGCATCAAAAGATAATAGTATTGTCAATTGATCTGGACTCAATTCAATACTCCTTAAACCAAGGTTTGATGAAAATTCAAAATCCAATATTTGCAGATTTGGACTTAGCACTTTAGAAAAAATAATTGCTACTCGATTATTTTCCAATACTCTCGCGCCAATAATTTCTGGCGAAGTCTGGTCAGGAGATTCATCAAATACCGCATTTACCCGACCAGGCGTTCCCCTTGCTGAACTGGTTGATGACTTTAGATTAGTACTGAGGTTGCAATCAAGATAAGGGTTGACAATTTCTAGACTGTATCCGCCTGAAGCAAAAGAACTCCCTCCAAAGCTGGCTGTTGTATAATTCAAGCTATCGATAATTTGTTCGGTCGCATCCCAAAGCTTTATTTGATCTGCACTATTGAGAAGCGTTGGCCAATTTGTCAAGCCTATGACTCTACCATACGGAGCAAATTCAGCTGCCCTAGTCCTCGGACAAAGAATTACATACTCATCAGGAAGCAAAATTTCATTTGGAATAGTAGTAGTCCTCCTAGAATTTGCCAATTGAAACCCACCCAGATTGACAGCGGCACTACTTCTATTGTACAATTCTACGTACTCTACATTGGGCAGTGAGTTTCCAGCTCGGGGAGCCGGCATGATTTCATTGATTATGATGGACTTAAAACCAATCTGAGGGGGTAATTCAAAGGTAAAATCAAGGTTGAGTACCTCTGAAAAATTTCCTACAAGGTCTGCTATTTGGTTGGCTGAAATATAGTAGGTTTGACCTTCATTGAAATCAAAATCCCAAGAAAGTAAAACAGCAGAGCCACTTTCTTGTAATTCCGCTTGGATTGGCTGATGATTTTCGATGGCATAATTTCCTAATATGCCAGCATAAATAGGATCTAGAGGCTCTGAGAACAATAGTATTAGCTCTCGCCTGCCCACTATCAGTACTTGAATCAGTTCAGGTGCAGTGGCGTCCCATACAAAGTCTCTGTAGCTCCCATGCAATAGTTTCCCCCGAGTTGTCCACCTAGGTGGAATAGCCAATGTATAATTGATGTTTTCCTCAAATACTTCATTTGGAATTAAAACAACTTGATTACTTTCTTGACCTTGTGCTTCCGAAAAAGTAATCTCAGATTCAAGTAATATAAAATCAGAAATTGAAAAAGTGTTTCGATTCAGGGACTCTGAGTGACCTATCAATAGTCTTGAGTCTGTTAAAGCAAAAATTTCTGCAATGCCATCTTCGTAGAAAAGCCGAAATTCTGACGGCTCCCCCATCAGCTGATTTTTATTTTGAATAGCCTCAGATTCTACCTTGATTTCTTGTGCAAGACTTAAAGCTTGAGACAATTCCAAACTCATTGAAAAACCATCATCTGAAAGGGTCAATCCAGAGGGTATAGCTCCGTTGACGCGAAATTTGCTCGCTTGACTGACAGATGATGCATCGTAAGACTGAGAAAAACTCAGCTCAATCAATTCAGGGTTTTTAATCAAAACATCGCCCAATCTGATGAATCGATGATCAAGTTCAATATCGATAGCCGTTGTCATTTGACCACTCAGAGCTTCTATGTCAACCAACTGTAAATTGAATTTCTCAGCTGGAACCTCTGATTCAAACTCAATCACTGCTTCATGATCCTGAGGAAAATAAAGCCCACTAATTCTCGGACTTGAGAAACTGATTTGACGCTGTTCAAAGGGTCTGATTGGCCGATCAAAAGACAGGTTTAGTTCAAATGGATTGCGCATGCTTGCGTTTAAGACTTTGATGGGGTCTACCTGCTCGTCTATCTCATAAAAACCAAAATCATCCAAAAAAAATCTAGCAGCAGAGCCTGTTCCAGGCCCATATTTGACTTCGATTTTAATAAATACCCGCTTATTCCAAAACTCTACAGGCACCTCCAGGTCAAAGAGCTTATAATCAGTATGCTGATTAGGAAAAGTGTTATTATCACCAATTTGTACTGCTTGCCCATAACCGCCCAATTCTACCCCAAAGGAAACAAAAACAGTAGCAGGTCTATTTCCAGAGCCATTTTGATGAGTTTTTGCAAAAAATGCGATTTTGGGTATTTCAAATCCACTAAGGTCAAAGCTAGTATAAATCTCCCCATCAAAAGTGGAAATGGGTTGTACACCTAGCGCTTTAGAACCATTTCTTCCTTCGTCGTTGGCTTGAAAGACACGTGCAGCCGTACTTCTCACCTCATTTGCAGACCAAAATGGCAAAAACTCATCAGGATGATTGACGATCTCAAAATTGCTTTCGAAGTCCTGAACTTGGGCAAAAATCTCAGCCGAATACAAACAGCTGAAACCTAGTATGGAAAAAGCAAAGAAACTCCATACATCTTGGAATATCCTCATGCCATTAAATTAAAACTCAGCCAATAAATAAACGGTAATTGAAACGACTAATTGACATTTGTTTTAAAAATGGCAAAACTCTGGACATTTATTTGATGTTTAGCTAATTGTAAAGGTAAAAAGCATTCATTTTGAAAATTCTTACCTTACCTTTGCCTTTCATTTCAAAAAATTAATTCTAAAACTTTAAAAATGAAACTAGCCGTTGTAGGAGCTACCGGATTGGTAGGCTCAGAAATCCTAGAAGTGCTGGCAGAGCACAATTTCCAATTTGATGAATTACTCTTGGTCGCAAGCGAAAGATCCGCAGGGAAAAAGATGACTTTCAAGGGTAAGGAATATACGGTAATTGGACTCAAACAGGCTGTTTCTGAGAAGCCTGACATCGCTATTTTTTCGGCTGGAGGTGATACATCTAAAGAGTGGGCACCACAATTTGCCGCAGCAGGTACTATTGTAATTGATAATTCTTCTGCTTGGAGAATGGACCCAACCAAAAAATTGGTCGTACCTGAGATCAATGCCAAAGATCTAAGAATAGATGATAGAATCATCGCTAATCCTAACTGCTCTACCATACAGATGGTATTGGCATTGGAGCCATTGAGAGCTAAATATGGTATCAAGAGAATCGTGGTATCCACTTATCAATCCGTGACAGGCACTGGCAAAGCTGCTGTGGATCAAATGATGGCAGAGCGTGCAGGGGAGCAAGCCGAAATGGTCTATCCACACAAAATTGACTTGAACGTACTCCCTCATATCGATGTGTTTCAGCCTAATGGCTACACCAAAGAAGAGATGAAGATGATCAATGAAACCAAGAAAATCTTCAACGATGATAGTATACAAGTAACGGCTACTACAGTAAGAATACCAACCATGGGTGGTCATTCTGAGTCAGTCAATGTGGAATTCCACAAAGATTTCGATCTTGAAGAAGTGAAAAGTCTACTTGCAGCAGCACCAGGAGTGATTGTACAAGACGATCCTGCCAACAATGTGTATCCTATGCCATTGACTGCTCATAAGAGAGATGAAGTGTTTGTAGGAAGGCTGAGAAGAGACGAGTCCCAGGCAAACACACTCAATATGTGGATAGTCGCTGACAACCTCAGAAAAGGAGCTGCTACCAATGCGGTGCAGATTGCGACATACTTGGTAGAACACAATTTGGTTTAATTTGGATTTAAGCCAATTCGATACTGAAACCTTTAAACAATTTGTGCAGGATCATCTTCATGAAGATCCTGCACAATTGCTTTTAAAATATGCTGATAAGACTGATTTTGACCTCAGATTTGCAGTGCAGCAGATTCATGCGAGGCAAAAAGCAAAGCATAAAATTCCCTCGTGGGCTTCAAATTTCAATTTACTTTTTCCTGCATCTATTTCTATGGAACAAGCATCTTCCGAAGAGACGGCACTTTTCAAAGCGGACTTGGTTTGTGGTAAATCCATGATTGACCTCACAGGAGGCTTGGGTGTAGATACTTACTATCTAGCTAGTAACTTCGAACATGCCACTTATTGTGAACGACAAGAAGTATTAGCAAAATTAGCTGAGCACAATTTCAAGCACCTGTCTCCTGATAAATTCACCATTATGAATGGTGACAGCTTGGATTTTCTATCCAAAACCTCTTCAAACTTTGACCTGATCTATGTCGATCCAGCTCGTCGAGGTGGGCATAATCAAAAGCTCTACAAATTAGCAGACTGCGAGCCTGACATAGTAAAACACTGGAACTTGCTGAAATCCAAGGCTAAAACCCTATTAATCAAAGCTTCTCCAATGCTTGATATCAAGCAAGCGTTGGTAGAAATCCCCGAAATTCAACAAATATGGGTAGTTTCCCTTCGCAACGATGTAAAAGAAGTTTTGCTGTTGTGGCAGGAGGAATCCGTTGTAACACAAAGGATAATTCACTGTGTAGACCTACATCCAGCTGGTAGTCGATCTTTTACTTTTACTTTTGAAGCTGAGGAGTCTTT
This sequence comes from Belliella pelovolcani, assembly GCF_900156785.1. Classification (GTDB taxonomy): domain Bacteria; phylum Bacteroidota; class Bacteroidia; order Cytophagales; family Cyclobacteriaceae; genus Belliella; species Belliella pelovolcani. The sequence continues at coordinate 316,789 of NZ_FTOP01000001.1, forward strand.
TGAGAGTGAGTTTGGTAAGCATAGCAATTATCTGATTGAACCCATGGCTAGTATACTCAAAGCTGGAGCTTTTAAGTCATTTGGCAACAAGTATGGACTGAAAAAGCTGCATCCCAATAGCCATCTTTTTACTTGTGATTCTTTACCAGAAGTACAGATTCCAGGACGGATTTTTAAAATTTTACAAGAAGTCCAAAACCCCAAAAAGGAATTGAAACAGCTAGTTCCTTCTGGAAAAGTCAATATCATCACGAGAAATTATATACTCTCCCCAGACGAGTTTAAGAAGAAATATAAATTGAAGGATGGTGGTACACAGTTCTTAATTGGGACCAAGTCAGGGGAAAGACAAGTCTTATTTTTAGCTGAATTGGTGTTTCAATAATCTAAAAAGGACTTAGATTTTGTCAAAATCTAAGTCCTTTTATTATCAATATTACTTGTACTTCAATTTAAATAACCAATCAAAGCATCGGCCTAAACTGCCTCAGGAATCTGACATCATTCTCAGTGAAGAGTCTTAAATCTTTGATTTGATACTTGAGCATGGCAATTCGCTCGATTCCCATACCAAAGGCAAAACCAGTGTATTTTTTGGAATCTATCCCGCAATTTTCAAGGACATTAGGATCTACCATGCCTGAGCCACCGATTTCTACCCAGCCGGTACCTTTACATACATTGCAGCCTGATCCTCCACAGAGTTGGCAAGAAATATCAATCTCTGCGCTTGGCTCAGTAAATGGGAAGTAGGAAGGTCTGAACCTTACTTTGGTCTCTTTTCCAAACATCTCCTTGGCGAAGTGATAAAGGGTATTTTTCAAATCAGCAAAACCTACATTCTCGTCCACATATAGTCCTTCTACTTGATGAAAAATACAATGTGCTCTTGCTGAAATAGCCTCATTTCTATATACCCTTCCTGGAGAAAGTGTTCTGATAGGTGGCTTTTGATTTTCCATCACCCTCACCTGTACGGAGGAAGTATGCGTTCTTAGCGCTATATCAGGATTTTTTTCGATGAAGAAGGTATCCTGCATCTCTCTAGCTGGATGATTCTCCGGAAAATTAAGGGCTGTGAAATTGTGCCAATCATCTTCTATCTCAGGACCCTCAGAAAGATTGAAGCCAATTCTTTCAAATATTTCAATGATTCGCTGACGAGTAGCTGTCAGAGGATGAATCCCACCCACAGAGATATTTGTAGGAGGTAATGTTAAGTCGATGTCTTGAGATTTTGATTGTTTCTGGCTGTTGTTGACCTTATCGATCAATGCTTGAAACTTCTCTTCAGCAAGTACCTTGACCTCGTTGATCAGCTGCCCATAAGCTTTTTTATCTTCATTGGGGATATTTCGCATTTCAGCAAAAAGCTCTCCCACGACACTCTTTTTACTTATATATTTCATTCTGAAAGCCTCAAGCTCTTCTGCATTGTTTGCATCAGCTGCTGCTAGTTCAGATTTTATCGCATCTATTTTCTCTTGTTGCATTGGATCAAGATTTATTGAAAACACAAATCTAAAATTTTCTGATAGAAAGGGAGGGACTTTAATAAAGAAAAAGCGCCCTAATCCTTCTTTTTGAGTTTGGCGATATAGAAGCCATCAAAACCACTTTCTTGTGCCAGTACCTTTTGATCTTCGATCAGCTCAAAGGTTTTACCTTTTTCTGAAGTCAAGAATTTTTCTATCTGATGTTGATTTTCGCTAGGAAGGATGCTACAAGTCGCATAAACCATGATTCCACCGGGTTTCAGCATGACAGCATAGTTTTGGAGAATTTCCTGTTGAATTTCTTGCACCTTGGCAACTGATTCTGGAGAGATTTTCCATTTGGTATCAGGATTTCTCCTCAATACTCCAAGACCAGTACATGGTACATCGAGTAGCAATCTATCAGCAGATTCTTTGAGTCTTTTGATGGTTTTGTTACCTTCAATAGGTCTTGGTTCGATGATGCTGATACCGTTTCTTCTTGCCCTTAATTTCGTGTTCTGAAGTTTCCAGCCCTCTACATCCATGGATATGATTCGGCCTTTGTTTTCCATCAAAGCAGCCAAGTGTAGGGATTTGCCACCTGCACCTGCACAAGCATCGATCACTCGCATTCCGGGTTCTACCTCTAGGGCTTGGGCTACAAGCTGAGAAGAGGCGTCTTGAACTTCAAATAGCCCCTCTTTGAATGCTGCGTTTTTGAAAATATTCTGCCTTCTTCCAAGTACAAGGGCATCTTTGTAGCCTTTTGGTGCATAAGTGTCAATATCGTCTTTAGCCAATCTATTCATCAGGTCTTCACGACTGATTTTTAGGGTATTGACTCTGAGTACTACATCAGCTTGGGTATTGAGGGTGCTGAGTTCTTCTTCCCATTTTTCTCCAAGAAGCTCTTCCCCCATTTTGTCTAACCATTCTGGGATCGACTGCAAAGTAGCCCTATCTGTGATCCTTTTGTATTTTCGCTCAACTACCTCGGCATTGATTCCTTTAAACTCCCTCCATTCTGGTAGTTCTTTGCCTTGCAATAGCCAATATGTTCCGAAAAGATGAAAAGTATCGGAAGATGGGCTGACAGCATTGATTAATTTCCACCAGCGAACCATATCATAAACAGATTCTGCAATAAAGCCTCGATCTCTTGCTCCCCATTTGGGATTTGATTTAAGCGTACGCTCGATAACCTTGTCGGCATATCTATTATTTTTGAATATTTCGTCAATTGCTGTGACTACGCCATTGACAGTACTGGTATGGAGTTTCATAATTCTGATTTTGAACTCGCAAAGATAGGAAGAATTGAAAGGATAAAGGTGAAATTCAAAAATTCCAAATAAAATACTGAGCCTTGGTTTGATATTTGAAGCTATTTGGATAGGTATTGGACAGTACTTTTAAATCAAAAAACTTAATTTTGAATTATGGGAGAGAAAAAATGCCCTCATTGCGGGGAATGGTCCAAATGGACAACTGATGTAAATGATACCTGTGAACACTGCGGTAAACCACTTGGTGGTCGTGATTTGGAATATAAGGAAAAGAGAGAGCGTGACACCAAAGCCAATGAAGAGCAGTGGATTTTCTACATCAAAGAGACAGATTCTGATTTTGTCAAAGGAATGAAAAAAGTCGGAAACTTTTTTTACACCATCTATATGGCCATTATCACCTTTTTGGCTTGGGTTGTAGCTGCACTTCCAGGATAAATGTCAGTCATCAGTAATCCATTCTTCCTTTTCTGTTGTCTATTGTTTTGGGTCAACCAAGCCATAGAGCGCCTTTGGGGAATATTTATTCCATGGATTCATGCTTATTTGGATGATTTGCTTGCCATGCCTGTGATATTTGGCATCACACTTCAAATATTCAGATGGATTCATCCTTTAAGAAATCAATTTGTATTCACTAAGGTACAGTTGCTTGTTGGTTGGTTTTATTTCTCCTTGATATTTGAAGTATTCTTGCCGAGAAGGTCAGATATTTACACAGCAGATCCTTGGGATGTCTTATGTTATGCCATTGGTACCCTATTATTTTACAAATTGATCAACTTTCCAATTTCAGATCCTAAATGACAACATTGAGACAGTTATATCGACATTGTGTGGAGCAGCTTGAAACTATCTATGATCCTCAAGAAGCTGAAAGTCTCAGTATGTGGCTGCTAGAGGAATTACTCTCAGTGAAACGTTTCGATATATTGAAGGATATTGAAATACAGCATCTTCCCGATAACTTTGATCAAGTCTTAGAACAATTATTACAGAAAAAGCCAATCCAATATATTTTTGAGAAGGCGCCATTCTATGGAAGAGATTTTTATGTCAATGAAAATGTTTTGATCCCGAGAAATGAAACCGAAGAATTGGTCCATCTGATCATTCAAGAAAATAAGGAACTCAATTTGCGGGTTTTAGACATTGGCACTGGCTCGGGTTGTATTCCTATAAGTTTGGCATTAGAAATCCCTTCGTCCAAGGTCTTTGCATTAGATATCAGTGAGCTTGCTCTTGAGGTGGCTCAAAGAAATGCCAATACACTGGAAGCCAATATTGAATTACACAAAATAGACATATTAGCCGAAGACATACCAGTCAGGGACTTGGATATCATTGTAAGTAACCCTCCTTATGTCTGTGAATCAGAGAAAAACCTGATGCATGACAATGTGCTCCAATATGAGCCACATTTGGCCTTGTTCGTTACAGATCAGGATCCGCTTCAATTTTATAGGATAATTGCGACAAAAGCAAAATCAAATCTAAAACCAGGTGGAAAGCTTTATTTTGAAATCAATGAAGCGCTAGGGATAGCTACCAGGAACCTTTTAGAAAGCTTGGGTTACCAAGATGTAAAAGTACTCCAAGACCTCAACGGGAAAGATCGCATGGTAAAGGCAAATATAAAAAGTTGAAATTTTTACAAAAAAACACTTATCTTCATTTTCACTTCATTTACAGTCATTTACTTTGAATTGTAAATTATAAGTAAAGTCATGAAAACGACAGCAATCATCCTATCTATCTTTCTCTTTGTAGGTTTGGCAAAGGCTCAAACTGAAGAGAAGGTGGAAACTAAACCAACTAAGACGGAACTTCCTGAAAAAGCAGAAAAGGGTTCTGATATAAGCGAAATGGCTACCACACTTGAAGGTGGTAAAGAAAAAGGACTTAGCATTTCAAGTGCTGCAAGAAGAAGTTCTTTGCTACGTGAAAGAGCAGCAAGAGGAGCTGAAAATGCGGAGGCCGGTAAAGAAAGAGCTGAAATGGGAGCTGCAAACTCAGAAAAAGGTAAAGAAATTTCTAATAAGGCAAGGACTGGTCAAATGAGACCTGATAGACCGGCCAATGGTGCTAGACCTAATATAACAGTACCACAAGCTAGACCAAATCTGCCTATAGTTCGCCCAGGCAAGCCTGCTACGCCTCCAGGTAGACCTGCCACACCTCCAGGTAGACCGGGCGGGGTTCCAGGAGGAATTTAAAAGCATAATCAATTAATCATCCTTATATTAATTCCAACAGGTGCCTTTTTATAATTGGCACCTGTTTTTATAATTTAGCTTAGATTTAAAGTAGTATTTCAATTTACCTCTATGAAAAACCACTTATTAGTATTCCTACTTGTTGTTTTTTCTTTTGGCTTTCCTTCAATGGCACAAGAAAACGACACAACTGAGCAAGAATCAAAAAAAGAGGTATATGATTTTATTCTACTAAGCTCAAGGTATCAAAATGCCTTTAACTTTTTAGGAAGAGACTTCGGAGCAGACATTGATCTAGTTTCTACAGATTTGATGTATTATTTCAACTCTGGAATTTATTTCAATATATCTGCGATCAAGTTTCTACAAGAAGGTCTACCTTGGCAATATGGTGGTACCTTGGGTTTCAATAAAGATCTAGGAGCAAAAACAGATATTAACTTAAGCTATTCTCAATTTTTGATCGATGGGCAAAGTGAAGTTACCGGTATACAAGATTTAGGCTTTGCTCAAGCTACTTTTGGATGTGAATGGGGATTCTTATATAGCACCATCCAATTTCAGACACTCTTCAATGAAAGGACTGATTACTTCATCAACTCAAGTCACTCTAGATACTTTGAATTTGATCAAAAATTATTCAAAAAAATCACGATCTCCTTTGAGCCCAAATTTACTTTGATGTCGGGTACATCTGAATTCTATAGAATGGGAGGATTTGACTTGACTGTCGAAGACACGTCTAGTTTTCAGAATTTCCAATTATTAAACTGGGAAGCCATGCTTCCTATCACTTTTGGAATAGGGTACTGGGATCTAGAATTCCAAGCTAGGTATATCAATCCCCTGAATCTTCCAAATTTTGACGAGTCAAATAACCGGTTCATTTTTGGTTTTCAATTGTCTTATGCTATTCCAATCAAAAAAACCAAATCAAAATGAGAGTATTACTGATAGAAGATGAAAACTCTTTAGGTAAAGAAGTCAAGAGATTTCTAGAAGAAGAGAGCTTCTTATGTGATTGGGCATCATCCTTAGCGGATGCATCGGAAAATATTGCGATCAACCCTTATGATTTCATCTTATTAGATCTTGGGCTTCCAGATGGTGATGGATTAGATTTGATGGAAGAAATTCAAGAAAATCAAAAAGAAAGCTCAGTAATCATTCTTACTGCAAGATCAGAAATCAACGATAGAGTAAAGGGACTAGAAAGAGGTGCTGACGACTACCTATCCAAACCTTTTTCACTTCTTGAGCTGAAAGCAAGGATGCAGGCAATCTCTAGAAGAAAAGGTGGATGGAATACAAATACACTAGAAATAGGCGATTTTCAGCTTGACCTAAGCGCAAAGACAATTCAGTTTGAAGATCAAGAAATCCCCCTGACAGCAAAAGAATACAAACTGCTACATTTCATGCTGATCAATAAAGGTAGAGTTCTCAACCGCTTTCAGCTTGCCGAACATTTATGGGGGGATCATTTGGATGATGACCACCAATCCAACTATATTGATGTACATATCAAAAACATCAGAAAGAAATTAGGAGATTTTGCTCCTACTGACTGGCTACAAACAGTAAGGGGATTGGGCTACAAGATTCAAAAATAAAGCTATGCGGCTATCGGCAAAACTGCTTATTTATAATTTGTTAGCAAAAGGACTTATCCTTTTGATTTTTATTTCTGCCGCACCTTTTGTTCTCAAATATTTCGCCGTCAAAAACACAGACAATCAACTTCGTGAAAAAAGAGATGAAGTAATCTCTATCATAATTGAAGATGGGATGGAGAAATTTATATCTTCTGAAAACCCTGAAATTGGTTTTGGTTCTTATAATATTCTCAAGGAAGAATATATCTTACTCGAGCTATGGGAACAAGGCTTAGTCGTAGATACAATCTTCGTAGAAGATAGGATTCTAGAGCGGGAGACGGTCACCTACCGTGTCTATTCAAATACTTTCGAATACGAAGGAGATACCTATATCCTTGAAATCGGACGAAGTCTAGAGACAATCAAAGCAATAGAAAGGATTATTTACAACATCCTGATTGGGACTTTGATCATTTTCCTAGCCCTCACATTCTTTTTGGACACCGCTTTTACCGAGAAAATATTACAACCATTCAAGAAAATCATCAATCAAAAGATATCTCAAATCAATGAGCCTCAGCAGTTCTCATATAAACCTATCAAAACTAATACTGAAGAATTTAGGCTATTAGATCATGCCATTTCAGATATGATGCGAAGAATCCAGAAAGCTTTTAATCAGGAAAGGATCTTCATTTCTCATGCATCGCATGAATTAAAAACCCCGATTTCAGTTCTTCAAAGTAAGGTGGAAGCGCTCTTTTCGAGCGAGGAAATTAGTGATTTGGAAATGGAAAAATTGCTGGATATGCAAGTAACTATTCAGCAAATGAAAAAGACCGTCAATGCTCTACTTTTGATTTCTAAGGTAAACAATGCACAATTTATCAAAACAGAAAGTGTGCAGGTCAATCAACTGATTGACGAAATGATGGAAGAATGGAAGGATTATGCAGAGGATAAGGAGATTGTTTTGACAATAGAGCGAAATGACCCTTTTACCTTTGAATCATCTAATGAATCATTGTGCCGAATGATGATCCAAAATGCCCTCATCAATGCACTTAAATACACTCCAAAAGGAGGTAAGATTAGCGTCATTAGTACTTCAACAAATTCACATCATCAGGTGATCATCAAAGATACTGGGCCAGGAATCAGCGATGACTTACTGAATCAAGTGAAAGATGGGATCGTCTTTTTAAAAGATGCAGAAAAAGACAAATCTGGTTTTGGGCTACAAATCATGCTTAAGGTTGCACTCTATCTGGACGTCATGGTTGATATCAAGAGTAGTACAGATGGCACAGCGATTACTTTTACTTGTCCGATTCAGCAAGACTAGGCTTCTGCAACAAACTCACCAATCCAGAAAACCTGATTAGATTTTAAAGTCAACAATCCTTCTTCGACTTCGATAAAGGTGGCATAAGAAATTTGATGGATTTGGTTTTGATCTTCTGCTAATACTTCCACAAAAGTACCCTCAGGCGCATGAATTTGGATTGAACAAGTAGTAAACCACTTTTTGAACTGGCCATTTTTTACAGGAAAGTACCGAAGGGGAGCATCCCAAACCACCAAATCAATAAACTCCAGCTTTTGCTCCAAAGTGAATACTTCCTGATGTGGAAAACCAATAATATTGACTGCTCCATGCTTGGTAGCTACTAGATATTGAAGTGCCTCTTCTAAATAAGCACCCTCTGTTACCCCAATAAATTTGACGGGGTACTGCTCTTCCAAAAGCCTATAATTTGCCTGCTGAAAATTCAAATCAGCTAAAATGAAATCTATCTTAATCCCCCATGAAATCACTTTATAAACTTCTTCTTGTGCAACCATCACAGTCGGAGACCATTCCAAGAGAGAGGCAATCGTATCGTATTCAAAGCCCTCGGTGCTCAATATCAATAGTGCTGGTTCCTGCTGTTCTTTGACAAAATGATGTGAAGACATATTTGCTTAATTTACAAATGGTCAAGCCCAAGTTTTAAGGAAAAATGACTGTGCATTTTGATATGCAAGTTTTTCCAATTGTTCCTTCGATAGTTTTTCAGCCAAATTTTCCAATAAAGAAGGATACTTGCTGGCATTTTCTACAATTGGAAAATAAAATGGATGTCTACTCTTATCAGGAAAATCCTTTGTGTAGAAAAAATCAGCCCCGAAGCAGATTTGATCTCCAAAACCTCTTTCAAAAGCGTAAAGAATATGATCTAAAATTCGCTTAGGTCTATCATTATCCAAGAATGCCCTTAAGAAATTTACACCAATGATTCCCCCTCTCTGCATGATTTCTTGAGCAAATTCATCACTCAAGTTACGCTTATGATCCCAAACCCCTCTAAAATTAGAATGACTGGCAATCACTGGGATATCCAAGTGTTCGAGATCGATATGGTTTAGAATTCCTTCAGCCAATAGATCTGAGGTATGGGAAAGGTCAATGGCTATCTTTTTTCCTGACATGTAGTCCAAAAGCTTTTTTCCATCTTCTTTTAATCCAATCCCTTCTGTATAATTCCCCCCTCCAAATCTATTCTCCGTATGATGGGTCAAGCTGATATACGCTATTCTTCCTGTCTCTTTGATCAAAACATCAAGATTTTCGACAGCTGCTTGAATAGGAGCATCTTCTGAAGCCAAGCCCGCAGCATTTTCTATAGCAGCCACTACTGATATCCTATCTTCTTCATTTATGCGCTGGAGGAACTCTACATTTGCATGACAAAGCTCTTCTTTAAACTCTTCTAGCAATTGTTTGAATTTTTGCCCTTGTATACTAGCTATATCCATACTTCCTGGAAATACATCGGTATAAATCGCCAACACTTGCATTTTTACATTTCCTTGCTGCAACAAAGGCAAAGCACAGGCAATGTCCTCTGCATGATCAGCCCTAGCATCAGGCACCTTAGCAAGGTAGGAAAGTAAATCACAGTGAGTATCAATGATGGGAAGCTTCATGGGAATAAATCTTTTGACAATTCAAAGAAACTCAAAAAATGAGAGTTTTTTCATACTTTTAGGCTTCTTTTGAGTTAGTAAGATAGAAATACAACAAATCACAAACCACGACATCATGTCAATCACTAAGCCTATCAATTTTACCAAGTGGATCGAAGACAATCGGCACCTACTCAAACCACCCATCGGCAATCAGCAAATATTCAAAGACAATGAAGACTTTATCGTCATGGTGGTAGGTGGACCTAACGCTAGAAAGGATTATCACTACAACGAAGGGGAAGAGTTCTTCTATCAAATCGAAGGAGACATCACGCTTAAAGTCATCGAGAATGGCAAACCAACTGATGTGTCGATCAAAGAGGGAGAGATTTTTCTATTACCCCCTCGTACTCCCCACAGCCCAAGAAGGCCTGCAAATACCATTGGATTGGTTTTTGAACGTTACCGAAGAAAAGGTGAAAAGGATGGTTTCATCTGGCATTGTGAAAATTGCGGCAATAAACTCTATGAAGAGTATGCCGAAGTCTCAGATATTGTCAACCAACTCCCTCCAATCATGGAACGCTTTTGGTCCAACCCAGCCAATACTACTTGCAAAAGCTGTGGCACAGTCATGACTAAATAGAAGCTAAAGCAACAATAACCCACCCCAAATTCATGAGTACTTCTACAAATTTTGAATTTAGCTACTCCTTTGCAAAAAGTATGGATGAAGCAGACCCGCTTCGATCATTTCGCCAAAAATTCATTTTCCCAAAAGTTGATGGAAAAGAAGCGATTTATTTTTGCGGTAATTCCTTAGGACTACAGCCCAAATCGACACAAAATTATATTCAAAAGGAGCTGAATAACTGGGCTGATAAAGCCGTAGATGGTCATTTTCATGGTGAAGATGCTTGGTATCATATCAGGAAAAAATCAAAGCCAGCCCTTGCCGCAATAGTTGGAGCTCACGAGCATGAAGTAGTGGCTATGAACAACCTTACTTCAAACCTACATTTCTTGATGGTCTCTTTTTATCAACCAACAGATAATAGGTTTAAGATCATCACAGAAGCTGGAGCATTTCCTTCGGATATGTACATGCTAGAGACACAGGTTAAATTTAGAGGCTTGAACCCTGATGAAGTTATTATAGAACTTTCGCCTAGAGCAGGTGAGCATACGCTTAAAACAGAAGATATCATAGCAGCCATTCAGGAAGCAGGAGACAGCCTTGCCCTTGTTATGATGGCTGGATTGCAGTATTACACAGGGCAGGTTTTTGATATGAAGGCCATTACTGATGCTGCTCATCAAGTTGGAGCAAAAGCAGGTTTTGACTTAGCTCATGCCGCTGGCAATGTGAAATTAGCCCTACATGACTGGGAGGTTGATTTTGCTACTTGGTGTAGTTATAAGTATATGAATTCAGGCCCTGGAAATGTTTCAGGCATATTCGTTCATGAGCGACATGCTGAAAGGCCTGATTTGGTTCGTTTTGCTGGTTGGTGGGGACATGACGAAGGGGAGCGCTTCAAAATGGAAAAAGGATTCAAGCCGATGTACGGTGCTGACGGTTGGCAGCTCGCCAATTCTAATGTCCTTGCTTTGGCAGCACATCAGGCAAGCTTGGATATTTTTCAAGAAGCAGGAATGGACAGTCTAAGGGCCAAAAGCGAAAAACTAACTGCATATTTGGAGTTTTTGATTCAAGAAATCAGTGGAGATAGTGGTGTTTTAGAAATAATTACCCCTAATCACAAGGATGAAAGAGGCTGTCAGTTATCTTTGCTGGTTCATAAAGGAGGGAAAGCTGTCTTTGATGAGTTTTATAGAAATGGAATTGTTGGAGATTGGAGACATCCAAATGTCATTCGCATAGCTCCAACACCCCTGTACAATAGCTTCATGGATGTCTATCAATTTGCGGAAATCCTGAAACAATCCCTCCAAAAATTCGCTTAAACTTTAAGTGGAATCTGAATAAGATACAATGAAAAAAAATGAAATAAGCATCCTTGGTGCTGGGCTGATAGGTTCTCTTTTGAGTATTTATCTCAAAAAACGTGGGTTGGATGTAACCATATATGAAAAAAGGGCTGACAATAGAAAAACCTTCTACAAAGAAGAGGGTCGATCTATCAACATGGCCTTGAGTGACCGTGGATGGAAAGCGCTTGAAAAAATCGGCTTGAAAGAAAAAGTCATGCCATTAGCAATCCCCATGTATGGCAGAAAGGTTCATGACGAGCATGGTAATACTACTTTTATTCCATATGGAAAAGATAATCAGGCCATTTACTCGATTTCAAGAGGGAATTTCAATAGAATATTGATAGACGAAGCGGAAAAAGTTGGCGTAAAGCTAGAGTTTTCTCATAAATGCGAAGACGTCAATCTTCAAAAAAGCAGCATCAAATTCCTCAACGGAGAATCAAAGCAGGAGGTAGAGTCAGAGGTAATCATCGGCTCGGACGGTGCGTACAGTTCCCTGCGCATGGCTATGCAAAAGCAAGTAAGGTTCAATTACCTTCAAGAGTATATTTCTCATGGATATAAGGAATTGACCATTCCTGCAACAGCAAATGGGGAATTTGCAATGGATCCTAATGCACTTCATATTTGGCCAAGAGGAAAATTCATGCTAATTGCTTTACCTAATCCAGACAAGTCTTTTACATGTACTTTGTTCTTACCTTTTGAGGGAACAAAAGTATGTTTTGATAAAATCAATGATAAAAAAGATATTGAAGGTGTATTCAGAACTTATTTTGATGATGCCTTTCAATTGATGCCAAATTTGGTAAATGAATTCCAAAACAACCCTACTTCAGCTCTTATAAACATTGAATGTTATCCTTGGGTACAAAACAAAGCCTTATTAATTGGTGATGCTTCTCATGCCATGGTTCCTTTCTATGGACAAGGTATGAATTGTGGATTCGAAGATGTCTTTATCTTGGATAGCTTGATTGACAAATTAGGAACCAATGTATGGGATTTGGTTTTCGCTAAGTTCCAAAAAATCAGAAAACCTGATACAGATGCCATTTGTCAATTAGCCTTAGAGAATTTTGTGGAGATGAGAGATTCTGTGGCAGATCCAAAGTTTATGCTCAGAAAAAAAATTGAAGCCAAACTTCACGATCTCTATCCAAAAGATTGGATTCCCCTTTACACCATGGTTACATTCTCGAACATGCCTTACTCTGAAGCGCTTGCTCAAGGAAAACTTCAGGAAAAAATCATGGATAGAATTATGTCCAACCCCCTGATTACTCAAAACTGGGACAAGCTGGATTACGAGGATATTATAGATCAATTAGATGCTGCTAAAGCGGTATAAAAAAAGGGCTGATTTGAAGATAAATTAGCCCTTTTTTATTTTTTCATTAGTCAGCTTTGGTCCATTTGATAGTACAACCGATAGCCTTGGTTGTTTCTTGTGCTATCTTATTTCCTGAAAGCAAAGCATCCATTGCATCCTCTACATATTTTTCTGTCACAGCTGAGGCATCCTGGTAGTTGTTGTCAATAGCTCCAATATATTTCACTACAAAATCATTCCCTTCTTTATTTAAAAGATAAACATGCGGGGTTCTAGATCCTCCGTAAGCTTTGATGATGTCTTGAGATTTGTCATAGACATAAGGGAATGGAAAACCTTTTTCCTTAGCCCTTTCCTGCATTTTCTCGAAGCTATCACCTGGACTGACTTTGTCATCATTGGAGTTGATTGCAATGACAGGATACCCTTTTGCTGCATACTTGTTATGTAAGTCGATCATTCTGTCTTCGTACGCCACTACATAAGGGCAGGTGTTGCATGAGAAGATGACAATGGCTCCTTTGGCTCCATTGATTCCTGCCAAAGATACCCATGATTCATCTACACTTTTAAGATTAAAATCCGTGGCTTTGTCTCCGACTTGATAGCCTTGAGTTTGCGCATTGACCAATGGTGTTAAGGCAAACATGAACATCAGTGCTAATAATGTGTTTGATAATTTTTTCATGATTTAGATGTTTATGGTTTATTTTATTTAATACCTGCAATTAAGGCTTTGAGTTCTGATTCATTGACTTCTCCTTCATGGAAAACTTTACTTCCATCGGATTTGATAAAAAGCGTAGCTGGAATGGCGCCCGACCAATCTTCGCTGATTTTATCAATCCATTTATTGTAATCTACATCGTTGAGTAAATATACAGGAGCTTTTACATTTCTTTTTTCTATAAAATTGGTAACTCTTTCTGGCTTGCGACCATCATCCATAGATATAAAAATAAGTTCGATCTCAGCATCATCGGCAGCTACCTTTTCAAAATACGGCATTTCCTTCACACATGGAGCACACCAAGTCGCCCAAAAATTAAAAACTCGTAGCTTATCTGATTTTTGATTCATCATCTGCTCAAACTCCTCAAAAGTGATAATCTCAAATATTTTCAGATGTGGCTTTTCATCAATTGTAAATGAAGATAGGCCTAGTATTAACGAAAAGGTAATGATGACCTTGAACAAGCCGCGAAATTTGATTTTAAAATCCATATTTGTACTATTTCAACTATGATATAGATATTTTAAACTTGATTTTTATGAATTTGCTAATCAAATTCAGGACCTTAAAATGATCATGTTTTTCAAACAAAATTTTATTCTATTTGAAATTCGAATAATTGATTGCAATTATGCTACGCTTTAATCGAATAATTGTTTAGCCACTCATCAAAAACCTGTATTCTAGCCCGTATTTAATGATGTTAAAAAGCAAGCTTTTTTTATCCACATTTATCCACACTTATCCACACACCTGTGACAAAACCTATTTAACTGCTGATTATCAAGTACTTATGTCCAAGAACAAAAAGCAGGATTTGTGGATAAAATACTGTAAATGAGTTTTTTACTTTTTAAAAAAAATTCAAACAAGTGGACAAATGAGAGAAACAAAATTTTATTTCACGTCAGTCAATCTTGATTTTGTCTAATTTCAAGATACTCACTTTTTCAAGTAATATACACCAGTATCTTTCTCTTGATAGATTTCCGCTAGTAGTGGTATCCTCACTAATAGGTTAGCAAATAATCCTTCTTGATCAATTACCAATTCGGGTTTTTCGATCAAAAACTGTTGGTAGACAGACGCCATATCAGCATAATCATCAAAATCTGTTAAAATCCTAGCAGAAAGCTTATGATTCAAATATGATGTCGCTAAAGATGCATGCTTGTAATAGGCAATATCATCACCTAAGACAACAATTGATTTCCCTTTGGAGATCTCGTGTTCAGAATTTGTTTCTACAATGTAAGTGGAAAGTTGTTCAGTTTGCAAACCCAAAATTAACCATGAATAACCAGCTATTGGAACGCCGACAAATAAAAGCACAGAGAAAATAGCTAGGGCTCTTTTATTACTCAAATAGATGAAAATCTGTGTTATAAAATATGTCAATGCTGGTAAAATAATCAAAAACTGATAAGGTGTCTGCCTGTTAGTGAGCAGAATCGAAAAAAGTGCAAATATCAAATAAAGGAAGATTAACTGCCTTTGCTTTTGTTGGTTGACTGTAATCATCTTGAACAAAAGGCCTACAAAATACCCAATCATCGCCAATACTAAAGGCAATGCAAAGGCAATAAGAATATAAAATAGACTCACATGGGCATAAACATCCACAATCCTAGTGGCAAAGAGGTATTCAAGCACAAACTCAGGCAAGCTGTCTATCCAAAAATAATAAAGTGCACACAGAAAAATGGGTAAGAAATAGCCAAACAAGGAAAGTATAAACTGTCTGAAAGTAAATCCACTAATAGTAATACCAGCTACTATCAAAAAAGGTAAAAACACAATCAGAGGAAAATGAAAAAGAACAGCAATCCCTCCAAACATCCCTACTAATAAAACGGAGTCTGAGCCTTCTTTTTGTAGTACTGTTTGCGAAAAAAGCTGACCCAAAGCCATGATCAAAAATGTACCTCCCATCAACGAGGGTGACAATGTCAATAAATCAAAAGAAAGATGAAATAGCACCAACATGACTACAGCTGGGATGTATGTATTTTCTTCAAATGACTTATATCGAATGAACAAAGCATTGATATAGATAACTTGGAAAACAATCAAAATAGCAGCGAGGAATTTATAAATGAATAAGCTCCTACCAAAAATCAGGTGTATGATCCAATATGTACCAACAGATAGAGGTCCTGTATCATCAACAATATCTTTGTACATATGAAGACCTTCACTAAGCCTCTCACCTGCCAGCATCCAAATCAATTCTGGCTGTATCATGGGAGCTTGCAAGATAAAATAATAAATTCCACTGTATACCAACAGTAGTACAAGAATTCCAATCAGTCTGAAAGGGTCGTTGATCTTAAAAAAACGTAGCAAAATATATTATTATTGAGAGGTGGGACAATCGTAACTCACGAAATTAAAGGTAACTCATTTAATTCACTAAATTTGTACCAACAATTATTGATATGGAAAGTAAAAGACAACAGAAATACTCCAAACTCATACAAAAAGAACTGGGAGAAATTTTTCAAAAAGAAGCAAAACACATGGTGGGTAATGCCATGGTAACTGTAGTAAGGGTATTGATGAGCCCAGATTTAAGTGTGGCTAAGGTGAATTTGAGTTTTTTATTAGCCAATAACGAAGTGCTCTTTGAGAAAATCAATGAAAATAAAAAGGAGATCAGAAAGCATCTTGGTTTGAGAATTGGGAAAAGTGTAAGGATAGTACCAGAATTAGCATTTTTTATGGATGAATCAGCTTCTTATGCACAGCATATGGATAAGATCATCTCATCTTTGGACATTCCCGAAGCTTCTGACGAAGATGAGGAAGAAGAAGATTAATTGCACTTTATTTGAATCTTTCATTTTTCATAGCGTCCCGGTATTTCCGAAGTAAGAAAAAGCGGAATTTCATCACCATTCTGTCTCGCATTTCAATGATCGGGGTGGCAGTGGGTACGATGGCCTTGGTGATTGTTCTCTCCGTATTCAATGGTCTTGAAGATTTGGTCAGAGGTCTCTATGCTTCTTTTGACGCCGAACTCAAGATTGAAGCTTCACAGGGCAAGTCTTTCCAAGTGGATGAAGTTTGGCTCAATAAAATCAAAGATACAGAAGGAGTGGCAGTATTGACAGAAGTGATTGAGGACAACGCGCTTTTCAAATACAGAGACTACCAACACTTAGCCAAAATCAAAGGAGTAAGTGATAATTATCTTGACCAAGGAAGATTTCAGCAAGGCTATGTTTGGGGAGATTTAAGCTTGGGTACAAGCACTCAACCTCAAGCTATTATTGGCCGAGGCGTAGGTTTTTTTCTTTCCATAGATCTTGACAATGAGTTCGAACTCCTTCAAGTTTTCTATCCCAAGGCACCTAGAAATGCGGGTACTTTAGATCCTAGACAACTTTATTCTAGGGAAGTTATCAAGCCAACCGCTTTTTTCAGCATTGAAAAAGAATTCGATGACAACTATATCATCGCTCCTCTTAGTTTTGTCCAAGGTCTTTTGAATTATAGCAATAAAAGAACATCCCTAGAGGTGAAGGTGCAGGAGGGAACCAAGATTTCCACTGTCAAAAAAAGGCTCAATGCACTCCTAGGTGAGGAATTTACGGTAAAGGATACAGATGAGCAGCATGCTAGCTTGCTCAGGACTATTAAAATAGAAAAGCTTTTTGTGTTTATCACGCTTAGTTTTATTCTCGCAGTGGCTTCATTCAATATTTTCTTTTCGCTTTCAATGATGGCCATTGAAAAGAAAAAAGATACCGCCGTATTATTTGCCATGGGCGCAACAGAAAAGCTAATACGCCAGATCTACATCAAGCAGGGCGCTATTATCGCATTCTCAGGAGCCATTATTGGCTTAGTATTGGGTTATATGATTTGTTGGATTCAGGACAACTATGGCTTGGTTACTTTGGGAATCAGCTCCTCAGTGATAGATAGCTATCCTGTCAAAATGATCTGGACAGATTTTTTATGGACGAGCATTGCAGTAATCACCATTACATTTCTTGCTTCGTACAGACCTGCTGTGATCGCCGCCAAAGTCAAATTGACAGAGCTTTAAATTATAAAAAGTTATCAAATCAATTTCAGCACTTCATCTAGGTGCTCACGGGTGTTGGAAAGTCTGGGAACTTTATTCTGACCACCTAGCTTACCACGGGAGCGCATCCAAGTTTCAAAAACTCCTTCTGATACCAAATGAACCTTGGGCTTAGTCAGTGCCATATCCTTGTATCGCTTGGCATCATAATCAGAATTGATCTTTCTGAGAGTTTCATCTAGACATTGAACAAAAAAATCTTGGTCTTCTGGCATTTTTCTAAACTCTATGACCCATTCATGCGCACCCTTTGACTTGGAATCGCCGAAATAAACTGGAGCCGCTGTGAAATTGGTAATCGTAGCGCCAGTAGCATCAGCAGCTTCTTGAACTGCCTTTTCTGCATTTTCGACAATCACCTCTTCTCCAAATGCATTGATAAAATGCTTAGTTCTACCAGAAATCTTTATCCTGTAAGGCTCAATACTGGTAAACTTCACAGTATCACCGATTTTGTATCTCCACAAACCTGCATTCGTTGTTATCAAAATCGCATAATTCTTACCTAATTCTACTTGACTCAGAGGGACTACCTTTGGATTTTCACGCTCCCATTCTTCCATTGGAATAAACTCATAAAAAATTCCATAATCCAACATCAGAAGCAATTCATCAGAATCTCTTTGATCCTGAATACCAAAAAAGCCCTCCGAAGCATTGTAAGTTTCCATATATCGCATCTTCTCAGAAGGAATCAACTCTTTGAAAAGACTTTTGTACGGGCCAAAAGCCACAGCTCCATGGAAAAAAACTTCAATATTGGGCCATACTTCTAGGATGTTGTTGGCCTTTTTCAATTCTAGGATACGCTGAAGCAATACGATCGTCCATGTGGGAACCCCTGAAATACTGGTGACGTTTTCATCCATTACCTCGCGTGCCATTTTATCAATTTTGGTCTCCCATTCATCCATCAAGGCCGTTTCCAAACTTGGAGTGCGAGCCATCTGAACCCAAATCGGCAAGTTGTGGGTTATCACGGCTGAAATATCACCGACCTTACTTTTGGATCTTGAAGCAAGGGGATTTTCTGACAAGCTTCCTCCGATCGTCAGCGCCTTTCCTGAAAATAACTTGCTGTCTGGGTAATTATTGACGTAGAGGGATATCATATCTTTCCCTCCTTTGAAATGGCATTCTTCTAAAGCTTCTTGAGACACAGGAATATACTTACTCCTACTAGAAGTTGTTCCGGAAGATTTGGAAAACCACTCAATCTCCGTTGGCCAGATGATATTCTGCCTCCCTTTCATAGTCTCTTCAATGTAGGGCTTCATCTGTTCGTAATCATGAATAGGAACTTGCCTAGCAAAATCAGCATATGTTACTATATCAGCAAATCCATACTTTTTCCCAAAATCCGTTCTTCTTGCTTCTTGGATGAGTTCAAAAAGTATCTCATTTTGTATGGCTATAGGGTTTTCCTTAAAATTTTCGATTTGACCTATACGGTTTTTGAAAATCCAGGTCATAAAAGTGTTGACTACCTCCATCAGTTAAAGATTTTTCGTTTGAGTTCAAAATGCTGACCTAGATATACTCTTCTCACTTGTTCATCTGCTGCCAAATCTTCTGCTGTACCTGCCTTGAGCAGCTTTCCTTCAAACATCAAATAGGCCCTATCAGTGATTGAAAGTGTCTCGTTCACGTTGTGGTCAGTGATCAAGATACCTATGTTTTTGTTTTTGAGCTTGGCTACAATCGTTTGGATTTCCTCTACTGCAATAGGGTCAACTCCAGCGAATGGCTCATCCAATAACACAAATTTTGGATCAACAGCAAGTGCTCTAGCAATCTCAGTTCTTCTACGCTCACCACCGGAAAGAACCATGCCAAGATTCTTTCGCACATGAGTCAATGAAAACTCCTCCAAAAGACTTTCTACCTTTTCCTTCCGCTCAGCTTTTGGCATCTTCTTCATCTCAAGCACTGCCATGATATTTTCTTCTACGGAGAGTTTTCTGAATACACTCGCTTCTTGAGCCAAATAGCCTATCCCCAATTGAGCACGCTTATACATAGGAAGTGAGGTGATATTCTGATCATCTAAAAAAATCTGGCCTTGATTGGGTTGGATCAAACCCACTATCATATAAAAAGAAGTCGTCTTACCAGCACCATTAGGACCAAGTAGCCCAACGATTTCTCCCTGTTTGACCTCTACAGATATGTTATTTACTACCTTACGGCCTTTGTAAATTTTGACAAGGTTATCTGCCTTTAATATCTTCATATCAATCGAATTTGATGTCTTTGACGTATAGTTGCAAGCTACTATTATTGCGGAAAGTATTTTCTCTTATTTCAAAAGCCAAATCAAAACGCATTTTTCTTTTTAACATTTTATAGACTATCTCGTCTTCGTATTTTGTTCGGTCAGCCATCCCAAAAGCTATACACACCGGCCGAGTTACCTGACCATCCTGTACGACATTGAAGCGAAGATGTTTGTCTTTGAGAATTCTCACATCTTCTGCATAAACTTGATTGGCATAGAAAATCGGCTCTGGATTACCAGGTCCAAATGGCGCCATCTGCTTCAGAATATTGTAAAACTTATAATTGATCTGATCCAAAAGAATCTCATCGTCCACTTCCAAGACAGGCATCATGTGGACATCTTGAATTCTGGCACTCACCACTTGCTCAAACTTCTCTTGAAAAGCGACAACTTTATCCACTGACATGGTCAAACCCGCAGCATACTTATGACCACCAAACTGCTCCAACAAATCGCTACATTCACTTATTGCCTCGTAAATGTCAAAATCATAAACTGATCTCGCTGACCCAGTGGCCTTATTGTTGGACTCAGTGAGGATAATGGTAGGTCGGTAGAATTTCTCTATACACCTTGAAGCTACGATGCCAATGACCCCTTTATGCCAATCTTCTTTGAACAATACCGTGGATTTCATCTCTTGTATGGCATTCCGCTCCTCAATCATCATCAAGGCTTCCTTGGTGATGTTTTCATCGAAGTTCTTTCTTGCTGCATTGACAGTATCCACAGCCTCTGCCTGTCTCAAGGCATCGTCTAAGTCTTTGGCGATCAATAATTCTACAGAGGCCTTAGCATGTTCTAGACGTCCAGAGGCATTGATTCTTGGGCCAATTTTGAAAACTATATCAGAAATCTCAATTTCTTTCTCAATCTTACTCTTCAAAATCAAGGCCTTGATTCCCGGTCTTGGATTATTGTTGAGTCTCTCAATTCCATAAAATGCCAGCACTCTGTTCTCACCAGTGATTGGCACAATATCCGCAGCAATACTGATCGCTAATAAATCCAAATATGACATCACAATGGCTGCATCTCTTCCTGTATGCTGAGCATAGGCTTGAACTAACTTAAAGCCAACCCCACAGCCACTTAACTCTTTGTAGGGATAATTACAATCTTTCCTCTTCGGGTCTAGGATAGCCACTGCAGGAGGGAGTTCCTCGCCTGGCGTATGATGATCACAGATGATGAAATCTACACCAAGCTCTTTACCCAATTTAACTTTCTCTATGGCTTTAATTCCACAATCCAAAGAAATTATCAATTTGAAATTATTGCTCGCAGCATAACGAACTCCCTTTTCAGAGATTCCATAACCCTCCTTATACCTATCTGGAATATAAAACTCCAAGTGTTGATAAAACTGACTTAAGTAACCATATACCAAGGCGACAGAGGTAGTTCCGTCCACATCATAATCTCCATAGATAAGAATCTTTTCTTCCTGCTGAATTGCCTGAATGAGTCTATCGATGGCTTTGTCCATATCCTGCATCAAAAAGGGGTCATGCAGCTTATCCAAATCAGGTCTAAAGTAATCCTTAGCCTTTTGAAAAGTATTGATACCTCGGTTGACCAACATATTGGCTAGGGTAGTATTGACATTGATCTCTTTACTTAGAGCTGTCACACTCCCCTCTTCTGCTTTCTCTCTGATCTTCCAGTTGTACTCCATGTGGCTAAATTACTAAACTGCTCGGCTATTTTGGTAAGCCTTCTGAATAATTTTGATTTCCGATCAATTTGAATGAAAATGGAAGCCCTCGATGAATAAAAATAAAAAAAGAAGCCCTAAAGTGCTTCTCTTTCTAAGAATCAATAAACCATACATTATAAGGTGATTGATAGCATTGCCTGATTACCCTACTTTGACAATTTAAAACTTAGATGTACCATTTGACTGAAGCACAAACTGGAAAGTATAGTATCCACTAGGGGTTGTTCTTGGATCGATTTGTTCCACTGGTGGATTTCCTCGGTAGTAACTCAGAATTTCGATCTTAGCATAATTATCAGCTGCTGTCTTTACCAAAATCACCCTTCCAGGTATAGGAGTTACGGTAAAAGTTGCTGAATTGTAATTATACCAACCATTTCCACTTCCTGTAGGTATGGCAAAACTGTTTGCAGTATCTGTATTGAATTTAGCAGATGCTGGAACTTCGGTAATTTCTTCAAATACCCCACTCACAACCGCTGCTGTTACATTTTTTGAACTGTTAACCCGAATAGTGGTTCCTTTGAAAGCTATATCCCAGTTCTCGTTTTCTTCCACCAATTCATTGAGTTCTAAACTGAAATATTGAAACGAGCGTGCCTGAATTACTTCGCCTGTATTTCTGTCAATTTCGTCATTTGGTGCAGCCAAGTCTTCTACTAGCGTCACCTCCAATGGTGTCAATGGTCCTAAGTCTTCAGCATTGTCACAAGAGATCAAGAATGCTGCTATTAAGCTTGTAAAGATTAGTTTTTGGATAGTTTTCATTTTAATTATCTGTTTATAAGTTTAAGTATTGGTATTTTCATTCCTATGAATAAGACTCTTCCTGGATTATTTGGCTGTGCAGGCGTAGCTGTATTGAGCAGATTAGTGCCGCCAAGCTCCAAGAAAAGGCCGTTTTCAAAAGTCTTGGACGCGGTCAAGTTATAGCTTACCCATGCAGGAGCGTACTCCCTATCGTCATCCAAAATCAAATTTCCATTGATATCCCCAAAGCCAAATCGACCTCGGTAGATAGCCCTAAACGCCAAGTCTATACCGCTGTAATTTTCTCGGTAATTCACCTTGAAATTCCCGCTATGACGACTTCTATTGAAAAGCCCACCATAGTCTGCTCGTGTGACTCTTCGCGTTTGGTTCTGTGCATTTCTCTTGAATATTTCCCCGTTGTCAATTCGATCCAAGACATCTAGGTCCCTAGCATCTAAAAATGCGTAACCTCCACTCATGGTTAGATTTTCGAGTAGCCTAACTTGAACATCCATCTCTACCCCTTGTGTAATCACACTCCTGATGTTGAAGTAGGAAAAGGCAATCTGACCTGTGACCAATTGTGCAATTGGTGCTGTCTCAATCAGGTTGTCTATGGCATTTCGATAAGCATTGATGTGAATTTGGGTATTGCTGCTGGGCTTCCATCTGAATCCTGTATTGATCGCTCTAGAGGTTTCGGCATTTAATTGGCCAATGGTCTCGGGATTGATCAATATTTGCGCAACAAGCCCCTGCTCTTGAAGCCTAGCAATTCCATCGGCCGCTAGGTTTGCCCCAAACACATAGTATCCAGCAGCTGCATTATTGAAATTCAATAGCAATTGTCTAAAATCAGGAGCCTTGAAGCCAGCTCCTAGGGAGGCTTGCCAACTCAGCTTTTCGGAAATTTGATATTGCCCAGAAATTTTCGGACTTAGCCTATTGCCAAATTGACTATGAAAATCAGCCCTTAGACCTGTGACAATGTTGACTTTGGATACAGGATCCCAGAGATGCTGAAGGAAAAAATATCCTGCATCAAATCTATTGAGCGCATCATATCTAGTCGCATCTACGGTTTCTTTCACTTGGCCCAGTCCTAATGTGAAGAGATTTTTGGCATTAGCCATGTAGTCAGTCTGCAATTCAGTTCTATGGAAAAACTGACTGAACTCCTGAAAATCAAAGGCTTCACCACTGCTCCTAAAGTTTGTCTCTGATAGCGTACCAAACCAAGAACTCATACCTCTCAAGGTGATCGTCCAATCAGCATTGGGTTTGAATCGCAAAGTGGGATTGAAATTGATATCTCGCCTTTGATTACCTAAGTCCAGAAGTTGAGCTCCAATAGCACTACCTGTCTCTAATATTCCATCTGATACTTCCTGATATGCCCTCCCAAAAAGGCTGATTTTGAATTTTTCAGAAAGCTCACCAGATACTTTCAATTGAGCAGTGGATGCTCGATATGGATTTTGTGTTTGGCCTACTACCTCTGATCTAAGGTCAAAACCATCAGTCTGAAAATGATCTAAAAATAGCTGTGTATTCCATTTTCTATTTCCCAATCCCATTTCCAAATATGGATTCCAAGAATTGAAAGACCTATGCCTCAATCCAAGATTCAAATCTGATTGATTTTGGTATGACTTGGTGATGATATTGATCACTCCGCCCATGGCTTCACTTCCATAGATGGCGCTAGAGGGGCCACGTAGAATCTCTATGCGATCTATATTAGAAACAGAGATTCTATCCAAATCAAAGGTCCCCGCAGTTCTCCCTATGAGAGGCTCTCCATCGAGTAATATTAAAATGTAGTCTGAATCCAAACCCTGCATTTGTAAACCTGAGCCATGATTCGATGTTATCTGAAGTACTGTTTGTTCCCTGAGAATCTCAGACAATCGGATTCCTCCAGTTTCCTGAATCTGCTCAGTAGTCAATACTGTCACGGGAATTGGAAGCTGCTCTACACTTCGCTCTGTTCTCGTCGCAGATACCACTACTTCTTGGAGATTCCCAGATTTTTCTTTTAAGATGATTTCTTCTCTACTGACCCACTCCTCCCAACTCAATTGCAAACTTTCGAAACCCATCGCAAAGACAGTCACTTTTTCTGCCATCCTGCCTTGAGGAATTTTACCTAGTTCATCTACAAGCATTGCTTTTTGACCTTCTAGTTTGACAAGCGCATGAGGTATTATATTTCCATTGCTATCCAATATCCTTTTGTCAGCTTCAAAGGAGGCTGCCATAGAAAGCTCTGAGAGTAATAATAAAAAGATCAGTTTAATTTTATTTAGATTAAATCTAATCATATTGGAAAATTTTTTTACCGGGAGGGATGCTCCCGGCTTTTGTTGATTTAAAGACTATCTACCAGGTTTTTCCATGCTGTAAGTTGAGGAATTCCGGGCTTTCTCAATCCGAAAAACTGAGCGATCATTTCGCCTTCTTGATCAAACAATTCAAGTGAAGAAACCAAGCCATCTGTAGTCTGCTTATGCACCACAAAAGCATGGGCAATCAAATCTTCGTTGAGATGCATATTGAATTGAGGATCTAGTACATTAAGCCAATTCCCCATTTGTCTGATAGTTCTCACTTTTCCTTGATGGATCTGTATGTTTCCTTTATTACCAGCAAAAATCATAATCGGCATTTGCTCTGCAGAGGCAGTTTCTACTATTTTCCTTGCAGACAACCTATCTACTTCGTAAGCCCATTTATCATCAATCCACTTTACAGCATCCAGTCTGTGTACTTTATATTTTCTTAGCATTCCAAAGAAATCGTGGGTATCCTCCATATTTTCCCAATCTTTAGTAAATGCCTCCATATCAATGTGCTCAGCATAGACAGGATTTGCAAATTCTTCTGTTTCTAAGTTGGTATCTTGATCAGCTGATTTATACTGGTCAACTAGCTCCTGAAAAACATCTACTTTGGAATCATCTTGCAGGTACACTTTCAAAATGGCCGTTCCTACTTTATCAAAAAACTGAAAACTTCTCATCGTACCCCTTGGAGTCTCATTGACTACAGCAAATCCAAATTTCCAAGCAGAGAAGAAAATACGCTGCTCTATAGGACCAATTACTGTAGCGACTTGATGAGGAGCATTTCCTTCAATATTGATTTTTTGAAAATTACCTTTATGTTCCAAGACACAGCCATTACTTCTGCAAAGTGACATGACTTTACCTAGTTTTTTGAATGCTACGAGGAGTGAAGACCACTCAGGGTTCAAGCGAATCACTGAGTCTCCAACTTGAGTAGCTAGCAATTCTGCTTCCGATACTCCCAATACTTCCGCTGCGTCCCTTATCCTGAGATTAGGCTGCTCCGTTTTCAATTTTTCCCATGCACTTTTCAGCGCAATTTCATGATTCAAAGTTGTAGTTTCCATATTTATTATTGTGCTTGTATTAATCTTTGATTGATATGATGAAGCGGTAGGCTATGAACCAGCATACCCAAACCATCGTCGTATTTTTTTACTTTTATCGGATAGCCAAACAAGTATTCAAGGTTTTGACTGGTAAAGACCGCTGAAACTTCTCCTTGAAATGCTACATCACCAGCTTTCATCATGATCACCTGATCGGCATAATTTGCCACCAGACTCAAATCGTGCAACACTGAGAGCACGCCGATATTTCTTTTCTTGAGAACATTGAGTAAGTCCAAAACGAGGTGTTGCAAAGAGACGTCCATGCTAGAAATTGGCTCGTCTAAAAGAAGAAATCTCGGGAATGCCTGCTTTTTCCATATTTGGATTAGGACTCTTCCCAATTGTACCCGTTGTTTTTCTCCACCAGAAAGTAAGTTGTATGCTCGGTCTCGAAGATGCCATATTTGGAGTTTTTGCATGACCTCCGTGATTTCCTCTTGGCCAATTTCTGTCGGGGCATTGAGTGTACCCAGTTCCACTACCTCCCATGCGGAAAAGGGGAAAGAAACAGCACTATGCTGCGGCATTACTGCGCGGATTCTGGCGAGCTGTTGACTTGAATAGCTTTTGATTGATTTTCCGTTATATAAGACCTCTCCTCTACTACAGGCTACATCGCCTGAGAGTATTTTGAATAGTGTAGATTTCCCTGCTCCATTAGGGCCTATGATTACCGTGAACTTTCCTGGCTCCAACTTGATATCTACATCGCCGATGATTGGCTTATCACTGATACAGAAGTGTATATTTTTTCCTTGTAGCATGTTAGTACTTTACTTTTTTGAAATTGACAATCAGATAAATGAAAAATGGAGCTCCCAACAAAGCTGTAATGATACCGATCGGGAGCTCTGCAGGTCGGACAAGATTCCTAGCCAAAAGGTCCGCTGCGGAGAGCAAAATCGCTCCCAGCAAAAATGACCCTGGCAAAACCAATCTATGATCAGCACCAAATCCTAACCTGATCAAGTGTGGGACAACCAAGCCAACAAACCCTATCGTACCACTCATGGATACCGCGGTTCCCACTATCAAAGCAGAGGCTAAAAAGAGCACATACTTGACATATTGGATATTTACTCCCATGTGATAGGCTTCGCGCTCCCCCAAAGCCATGGCATTAAGCTGGGGAAATAACCTCAGAATAAAGATCAGCGCAGGTAAAATCAGTATAGCAGCAATACCCAACTTGGACCAATTACTTCCTCCTAGATCTCCCAAACTCCAGAAAGTAAAGTTTCTCAAAGCAGCATCATCTGCATAAAAAAGGACCAAACCAATCAATGCCCCCATCAGCGCATTGATCGCAACACCTGCTAATATCAAAACAGAGATATCTGTTTTTCCGGAGTAACTGGAAATATTATATACCAATAAGGTTACTAAAAGCCCTCCTAAGAAAGCAAATAGAGGCAATCCAATTAGAGAAAATAAAGGGGTAATGGAAGTAAGGCTTGCTCCAAACACTATAAATACCACAGCAAAAAAGGCACCTCCAGAACTGACACCAATCAACCCTGGCTCTACCAATGGATTTCGAAAAAGCCCTTGCAAGGCAGCTCCAGCCAATCCCAATCCTCCTCCAATAAGTATTCCCATCAAAATCCTTGGAAGTCGAATTCCCATTAGCACATTCGCTTCAGCTACAGTAAACTCCCCTAAGTTCAATCCAACAATGTTGAATAGAATGGATATCACAGACTTGAGTGAAATCTGGTATGCTCCAATTGATGCCGATAGCAAGACAAGGGTAATAAACACCAAACCAAGAAAAACAAGGACTGTGTTCTGAACCTTATGCTTGCTCTGAGGAATACTCGCCTGTAAAGTCTTAATCATGGTAAGCATTTTTGGCCAACTCCAACGCAACCTCAGCCACTCTCGGTCCAAATCCAGACAGTAATAAGCCGTCAAAAGCTAATATTTGATCTTTTTGAAAAGCCAGTGTCTGTTCCATCCCTCTAATTTTGGTTAAGCCAGTCTTTCCACCCAAAGAGGCCAAACCTGAGTCAAAGAGCAGTATATAATCGGGATTGAATTTGGCTAGCGCTTCAGGAGTCAATGGAATGAAATCTTTGAAACCTACTGCGGTGGGTCTTAAGCCCGCTAGTTCTATGATAGAAGAAGCAAATGTGTCATCACCTCCCACGAAAATCATGTCTTCTCCTCTAGCCATGATAAATAGTGCAGTTGGTTTAGCCTCCTGATTTTTATCAGCCAAATATTGATTCAGTTCGGCTAATTGTTCTTGAATTTTTTGTTTGATTTTCAATCCCTTTTCTGGCACCTCCAAAAATTCAGCTAGCTCTTCGATCAAGGTAAATGTACCTTCAACCGTTTTCGGCTTTTCAAAAAAAAGAACTTCCAGCCCTGTTGCTTTCAGCTGAGCTACCACATCGGGCGTGAGATAGTCCGTTTCTGCTAAAATCAAGTCAGGCGACAAGGATAGTATGCCTTCTGACTTGATTTGATTGCGATAACCTATAGAAGGGAGGTTTTGCATCCCCGAAGGATAAGTAGAAGTAATATCCGTCGCAATGATAAAATCGCCAAAGCCCAATTCATGGACAATTTCTGTAATTGTTCCACCTGCTGTGATGATGCGTTTGGCATTTTTTTCTTCTGCTTGTTGAGGAGCACTACAAGCACTCAAAAGGAATAAGAATAAAATCAGCTTTGCTTTCATTTATTTAGATTGATTTAAAATAACATGACAAATGTCACATTATTTAGATTAAATCCAAATAAATATTGATTGATTTTTTCTATGATATCTATAAGTGCATTAAATCTTTATGCATAACTGAATGGATCTAATAAGCAGCCAACAATGGGCTAAATCTTCAATTTCAAATGTTATCAATTAAATGTCCAGCTAAAAAAAAGAGGCGTTGAGAACCCTAAGCGTGAAAAAATCTAAATCCACCCTGCTCCCAAAGCAAGAGAGATCAAAATCAACATGATGGCAACGGTAACCTGCAAAAACTTCAAGGTCACTTTTTTCAAAAGCTTATTCCCCAAATATGCTCCGGCAATTGCAGAAAGTGTGGCTATTGCTACCAGTTGGATGTTGTCAATAAGGTCTGTTTGGGCAAATCGGGTCGCATAGACACTGAGCCTGGTGAAGTCTACAAATGTTGATACCACTACCGCCGTCCCAATAAAAGCCTCCTTAGAAAGTCCTGCTTTGATCAGAAATGCAGAACGCAGCGCTCCCTGATTTCCAGATAATCCTCCAAAAAATCCGCTCAGAGTACCACCTATGGGGAGTTTTTCCTTGCCGAAGCTTAGGTTTTGGAAATAGGGGGTCAAGTCCATCAAAGCAAAAATGATCAGTAATATAGAGATGATGAATTTCACAGGCTCGACGATAAAGGTTCGGCCAAACATTTCATAACTGAAGAGCGATTCCAGGTCAGTGATATTCAAGAGCACCCAGGAACCCGCAAAAGCAGCAATTACCGCAGGGATCCCAAATCTGATCAATACTGATTTATCCGCATTTCTTCCTACCAAAAAGAGTTTGAAGATATTGTTGAAAAAATGCACCACGCCAGTCAAGGCTATCGCCAAGTCAACCGGAAAAAATACCATAAACACCGGAGTCAATATCGTTCCCAAGCCAAAACCTGAAAAGAAAGTCAGGATGGCTACTAGGAAAGCGGTGAGGGAGATGATGATGATTTCCATGGTACATTGTTTTAACCTTTGGTACCGTACGTACGGTATCGAAGATTTTTAATTGTTTCACGCAACGAGCGCAAAGAGACTCGAAGCGATCGAAACGTGGGTTTAACTGTTAATTTATGTTTTCCCTCGCTGCGATCGCTGCGTCACCGTTGCGACCGCTGCGAGAAACTATTATTTCTTATGAAACTTAAACCCAACACCTACAGACCAAAGCCATTCATCAGTTGTATCAAAATGATAGAAGGGCACAAAGAATACCCAATTTTTGATATCTAATCGAGGCGCAACTCCAAGCTTGGCTCCGGTTTTTCCATCTCTAATATAAAAACAAGTTTCGGATTCAACCCAAGGCTGGAATATCAAAGATGATATAGAATATCTAGATTGATGAAGAAGGGGATGAGTAGGTTATGAATTTCGGTTTTCTTATCAGCCTGAGCATGCAGAAATTCATAGAAGTGAATCAGAAGTCGGGGCGGGCTAGGAATTTGAGTAGGGCCGTAAGGCTTGAATTTTTTGACCCTGTGATCTAGTGTCAGACCTGTCAGGTTTTGAAAACCTGACAGGTCTAAATGGATCTCATTCGTTTCGTCGGCCATTTTTATTAAATTCACACTTCACTTATTATGAACCACAATGCCTATTTTGCCTTCCAAATCAAGACTTGCCCATATCGTCTTCGAACATGATGACAAAGCTTCCAAAAATTTTGATTTAGCCATTCTGATATTGATTCTGGGAAGTCTTATCGTGGTGATTTTAGATTCTGAGCCCAGTATATACCGTGACTACCATCGAGAGCTCTTGATCCTTGAATGGGTATTTACAGGACTTTTTACTGTAGAGTATGGATTGAGAATTTGGCTCAGTAAAAGAAAATGGGGATATATCTTTAGTTTTTATGGACTGGTAGATCTTTTGGCCATAGTACCTACCTTTTTGAGTCTAATTTTAGCGGGCACACAGTTTCTAGTGGTGATCAGGGCATTGAGGCTACTTAGAGTTGTGAGGATCCTCAAGCTTGGCCGATACATGAAAGAAGCGGAGGTCCTCAAGTCAGCCTTGAAAGCAAGTAAACTCAAAATCCAACTTTTTTTAGGAACGGTTGTGACCATAGTATTGATTGCAGGCACACTTATGTTTATAGTGGAAGGTCCAGAAAGCGGATATACCAGTATAGGAATGTCTATGTATTGGGCCATTGTGACGCTGACTACAGTGGGGTTTGGTGACATAACACCCTTGACTCCTCTAGGTAAATTTTTGGCTTCTGTTATCATGCTTTTGGGTTATGCAATCATTGCCGTACCCACAGGTATCGTTACGTCAGAACTTGCCATAGCCAATACCAAAAGCAAGAAAAAGCAAGGGAAAACTTGCAAAAATTGCGAAAGCAAAGGGCTTGACTTGGATGCTGCATTCTGCAAGTATTGTGGAAAAGAAATTTAATACTATTTCTTTAAAAGCCTCATTTTACTCATAAAGTCCCACAACCCTATTCCCAAAGTCACTGAAATATTGAGAGAGTGCTTGGTTCCAAGTTGTGGAATTTCAATGACATGATTGGAGGCCTCAATCACTTCCTCCTCCACCCCAAAGACCTCATTACCAAATACCAAGGCATACTTCTTATCAGCCAATGCTTCGAACTCGTGCAACTTGATACTCCTATCCACTTGCTCGAAGCTACAAATTTCAAAACCTTTCTCTTTCAACTCTTCCAAAGCCTCCAAGGTAGTTTCTTTGTATTCCCAGTCAACCGATTCCGTTGCTCCAAGGGCGGTTTTTTGTATATCGCGATGGGGTGGAGTACCGGTGATCCCACAGAGGTAAATTTTCTCGATCAAGAATGCATCTGATGTTCTGAAAGCTGAGCCGACATTATTGAGGCTACGCACATTATCTAAAACTATTACGATTGGACTTTTTTTTACTTCCTTAAACTCCTCTACTGAGAGCCTGCTGAGCTCTTCCATGCTTAATTTTTTCATCGGGCTTTGTTTACCTTTCTTTATATTATAATTTCAAGCTTTCAAGCAATTCAAAATTAGCACAAAGATTTAATTCAGGGAGCATATGGCCAAGGCGAAGGCAAAAGAAGTAAAAGAAACCCCATTGATGAAGCAGTATAATGCCATCAAAGCAAAACATCCAGGGGCTTTATTACTTTTCAGGGTTGGAGATTTTTACGAGACATTTGGAGAAGATGCGATCACTGCCAGCCGTGTATTAGACATTGTATTGACCAAAAGAGCCAATGGGGCAGCATCTCACATAGAGTTAGCTGGCTTTCCGCACCACTCTTTAGATAGTTACCTCCCCAAACTCGTGAGAGCTGGCAATCGAGTTGCGATATGTGATCAACTCGAAGACCCCAAGGAAGTCAAAGGAATCGTCAAAAGAGGGGTGACAGAATTGGTCACACCAGGCTTGTCTTTCAATGACAATGTCCTAGACAAAAGAAGAAATAACTACCTAGCTTCAATATACTTTGGTAAAGAAACCTTTGGAATTGCTTTTCTCGACCTTTCTACCGGTGAATTTATGTGTGCTGAGGGCTCTCAGTCCTACATTGAAAAACTACTTCAGAGCTTCACCCCATCTGAAGTCATCTACTCCAAAGCAGCAAAAGCAAGAGCAGCTGAAATGCTGAAAGACAATTATTCTACTTTTCATTGTGAGGATTGGGTTTTTCAGTATGATTACACTTATGAAAAACTCACCAATCACTTTGCAACCAAAAACTTAAAGGGATTTGGGATTGAAAATCTAGATCATGGCATCATATCGGCTGGAGCAATTCTATACTATCTAGAGGAAACCGAGCATAAGGACGTCAAACATATCTCTCAAATCTCCAGAATAGCAGAAGAGAAGTATGTATGGCTAGATAAGTTTACCATTCGAAACCTAGAACTCGTCTACCCTCAGCAAGATGGTGGCATCCCTTTGATTTCCATCTTAGACCATACCGTCACACCTATGGGTTCAAGGATGATGAAAAAATGGATGGTACTTCCACTCAAAGAGAAAGAGCCCATTGAAGAAAGGTTGAAAATTGTAGAGCACTTTTACACAGAACAGGAAGGTGCCGAAGAGATATTATCCCACCTTAAGCATATTGGTGACTTAGAAAGGCTGATTTCAAAGGTAGCTGTTGGGCGAATCAACCCAAGAGAAATGAATCAGCTGAAGAAAGCGCTTAAAAATACCCTTCCAATCAAAGATCAATTAAGAAACGCTACCAATGATTCTTTGAAAAAGATAGCAGATCAGATCAATTCCTGTGAATTTTTGCTAGAGAAAATCGAAAAAGAGCTTCAAGAAGATGCTCCAATGCTAACCCACCAAGGTAATATTATCAAGGATGGTGTAGACCCTGAACTGGATGAATATCGTGGACTTGCCAATACAGGAAAAGATTATCTCGTCCAACTCCAACAAAGAGAGGTACAACGCACAGGAATTAGCTCCTTAAAAATTGCCTTTAATAAGGTCTTTGGCTACTACCTTGAGGTGACCAATGCACATAAAGATAAAGTACCCAATGAGTGGATCAGAAAGCAAACTCTGGTTAATGCTGAAAGGTATATCACACCAGAACTTAAAGAATATGAGGAAAAAATTCTCAATGCAGAAGAGAGAATGATTGCAATTGAGCAGAAATATTTCCTGGCACTGGTACAGGATGCTTCTGAGTATGTGACACAAATCCAACAAAACGCAAGAATTTTAGCGACGGTTGATAGCTTGCTTTCTTTTGCAACTGTAGCAAGATTGAATAAATATTCTAGACCAAAAATATCCGATACAGATGCATTGGAAATCAAAGATGGACGCCATCCTGTGATCGAAAAACAACTTCCTGCAGGTGAAGCATATGTACCCAATGACATTTACTTAGACAATGAAACCCAACAAATCATCATCATCACCGGGCCAAACATGGCTGGTAAATCAGCCTTGCTAAGACAGACAGCTTTGATTGTACTTATGGCTCAGATGGGAAGCTTTGTTCCAGCTTCTTATGCTCGAATCGGAATTATTGATAAAGTTTTTACTCGAGTAGGAGCATCAGATAACCTTTCAAAGGGAGAGTCAACTTTTATGGTAGAAATGACCGAAACTGCGAGTATTCTAAATAACCTTTCAGACAGAAGCTTGGTCTTGATGGATGAAATTGGACGTGGCACCTCCACTTATGATGGGATTTCCATAGCTTGGTCCATTGTAGAATTTCTGCACAATCATCCAAAAAGTAGGGCTAAAACACTATTCGCCACCCACTACCACGAGCTCAACCAACTAGCAGAAGAGTTCCCAAAGATCAAAAACTTCAATGTCTCAGTCAAAGAAGTTGGCAACAAGGTAATTTTCATGCGCAAACTCAAAGAAGGAGGAAGCGAACATAGCTTTGGTATACATGTGGCACAAATGGCCGGCATGCCAAATCCTGTAGTGCTGAGGGCTTCTGAAATTATGCTTCACTTGGAAAAAGACAAATCTCTAAATGAACAGAAAGAAAAGATCAAGGAAATGCCCAAAAACAACTATCAATTGAGCCTTTTCGAAATAGACCCTAAATTCAAAGAAGCACAGGAAATGCTCGATGCAATTGACATCAATACCATTTCACCTGTAGAGGCCTTAATCAAACTCAATGAAATCAAGAAAAAACTTGAGAATTAATTGTATTTGGGACTTTTTGGTTATAGTTTGGAGGGTTAATAAATAAGGAGTATCAATCATATGGATAGTTTTTTACGGGATCGGCTAAGAAAGCAAGGAAAGTTTTCTGATTTTTTTATAGAGTGGAAGGAACGAGAGTTTACGGAGACTGACATTGATGAAGATAAACTACTCAAAGACTTAGAAATACTCAGCCAAAACATGGGTATGAAAGAGGGCATCATCATCGGCTGTATTGATTATAGGGATTTGAGTCTGGCATTTTTTACAGATAATGTGGAGGACATTATGGGATATCCAAGTTCTTTTTTTAGAAAAAAAGGCATGGAAGCTGTTCTCAGCATGCTACATCCTGAGGATGTGCCAGAGTTGGCCAAATTCCAAAAAATCGTTTTTGACCTTCTTCAAGAACTCAGCAGGGAAGAAATGGATACCTTCGAATTTACCTATATGGTGAGATGGGTGCATAGAGATACAAAAGAGATCAAATGGTTTGCTTGCAAAGTAAGACCCTATTTGATCGATAGGAACAAGAATGTGGTATTTGATCTTCATGTTCTACTGCTCTTGACGACTCCTCCGCAAGTCAGTAATTTTGACTGGAGCTACTCCTACACTTCCAAAGACGGAGATAAAATCCATGCGAGTAAGCGAGAGCCAAAAACAATCAATTTCAAATTAACCAGAAAGGAAAGTTTAATATCGGATATGATCTTGGAGGGAAAAAGTTCGATAGATATTGCCAATGATTTGAATATTTCAAAAAACACAGTCAATACCCATAGAAAAAATATCCTAAAAAAGCTCAATGCTAAAACAACGGCTGAAATGGTGAAAATTTTGCTCAACACAAGGATGAATTAATCAGCTGAAAATCAATCTTACAGCGAATAGAAGTAAAAATATTTGATTTTTTTTGATTCCCCCTTTTGCAAATTTAGAAAACTGCTATACCTTTGCACACACAAAAGACGAAGATACAAGATCAAAGTCTCAAAATAACAAAAGCGAAAGTAGCTCAGCTGGTAGAGCACGACCTTGCCAAGGTCGGGGTCGCGAGTTCGAATCTCGTCTTTCGCTCACAAAAGCCCTTGAATAAGGGCTTTGTTGTTTACAAGTAGCTCAGACATCCGTCAGAGTGAAGCCGGGATGGTGGAATTGGTAGACACGCAAGACTTAAAATCTTGTGGCTTCACGGCCGTGCGGGTTCGATTCCCGCTCCTGGTACATAAACCTCGTAGAAATACGAGGTTTTTTGTTTTATAATACATTTCTAATTCCAACTCCCATCGTTCTTCCTTAACTTTAAGGCATGACTGCTGCAAAAATACTTGTTATTGAAGATGATGTACGTCTTGCTTCTATCCTTCAGAGAGGTCTCGAAGAGTCAGGGATGCAGGTATTGATTGCATATGATGGCGAACTTGGACTCAAATTGTTCGAAAGCTATCACCCAGACCTCGTCATTACAGACCTTATTCTACCCAAAATTAATGGATTGGAGCTATCCAAACAGCTAAGAGCAAAATACCCTCAAGTCCCCATCATTATGCTCACTGCTTTGGGGACGACAGATGACAAAGTAGAGGGTTTCGATGCTGGAGCAGATGATTACCTGGTAAAACCATTTGATTTCAGAGAACTTTTGGCTCGGGTCAAAACATTACTTAAAAGAACTAAGGGGAAAAGTAACTATAAACAGCCAGAGACCATAGCATATGCAGATCTAAAAATAAACCTCCAGCTCAAAAAGGCCTTTAGAAAAGAGGAGGAAATTACCCTAACTCCAAAGGAATTCAATTTACTCTCTTATTTGATCCAAAACCCTGATAGAGTACTCTCAAGAGAAGAAATCGCCCAGGAGGTCTGGGGTGTCAATTTCGATACAGGTACGAACTTCATTGATGTATACATCAATTATATTCGGAAAAAAGTAGATAAACCTTTTGAAGAAAAATTGATTCACACAAGACCTGGTATGGGCTTTATTTTAACAAACCAATGAATATCCAACAAAGGATAACTTTTCTATTCACTGCAGTGTGCGCTGGGATTCTAGGCATTTTTATGCTAGTTGTATACCTCTCTGCCTCAAAAAACAGGGCAAATGAATTTTATAATATTCTAGAAAAAGAAGCCATTACCAAGGTTAATTTATTAATAGAGACACAGCTGGATTCATTCACCCTACAAACAATCTACAGGAACAATAGAAAAATCCTCTATGAGGTAGAGACAGCCATATATGATGACCAGTATAACTTGATCTACCACGATGCTGTAGACATTGATTTTGTCAAAGAGACTCCAGAGATGCTGAGTGAGATTCTCGATGCCAAGAGGATTCAATTTACTCAGGAAGATTGGCAAGTGATTGGTATAGTACATCATTCAAAAGGAATGGATTACTTGGTGACTGCTGCGGCATTTGACGGCTATGGATTTAGTAAGCTAAATAACTTACGCTCTACCATGATGATTACATTTATCATTGGTTTGGTTGTTATTTTCATGACAGGAAAATACTTCTCTAAGAATTCTCTGCTCCCACTATCCAAAATGTCTGAGGAAGCCAGAAAAATCTCTGCTAGCAACCTTGACCTTAGACTCAAAGAGGGAAATGATGAAATAGGAACCATGGCAAAAACTTTCAATGCTATGCTCGAAAGATTAGAAAAATCTTTCGAATCGCAAAAGCAATTTGTCTCCTACCTGGCCCACGAGTTCAGAACTCCATTAGCGATCATCATTGGTGAAGTAGAGCTTAGCTTATCCAAACCTCGTCAGGCAGAGGACTATCAACAAACACTTGAAACAGTCCTGAAAGATTCCAAAAAAATTGCGCAACTCTCTGAATCATTTCTCGATTTAGCCAAAGCTAGTTATGACAAAGCAGAGGTGAATTTTCAAAAAGTAAGGCTTGATGAATGTCTAATAGAAGCCAGTCAAAAATTACAAAGGAATCATGCTAACTATCGAGTTGAACTGGATCTTGACGAAAGTATCGATGAAGGAACTATTACGATCAATGGCAACAGCTACTTACTTAGCACGGCATTCAGAAACCTCCTTGAAAATGCTTGCAAATACTCAGAAAACAACTCCTGCAAAGTCCATATCACCTCAATAGATAAAAAATGTCATATCTCCTTTTCAGATCAAGGAGTAGGAATCTCAATCGATGAATTGGATGACATTTTCAAACCATTTTTTAGGGGGAGCAGTAGAGAGCTTTCAGAAGGATCAGGTATAGGCCTCTACTTGGTAGAGAAAATCATCCAACTTCACGAGGGAAAAATCTTCGTGGATTCTGAAGTTGGTAAAGGGAGTACATTCACGGTCATCTTGTAGATTCTAATAGAATTCTAATTTTTTTCTAATTGTCCTCCAATTAAGCTTTGCATTAACCAGAAGTATTTTTGTATTCTCAAATTAAAACTAAAAACACCTATTTGAGACCCGCCTTTTTTTGAATTTCATAAAACCACAAGATATGAAAAAATTAGCACTACTATACCTGCTTTTATTAGCGGGGATGGCCTCCGCGCAAGAAGCTGCAATTGGTACTAGAGATCCAGAAGCTCACAAAAACACTGACCGTTTAGCCATTCTAGACACCATCAGCTTACCC
This sequence comes from Belliella pelovolcani, assembly GCF_900156785.1. Taxonomy (GTDB): domain Bacteria; phylum Bacteroidota; class Bacteroidia; order Cytophagales; family Cyclobacteriaceae; genus Belliella; species Belliella pelovolcani. The sequence goes on from NZ_FTOP01000001.1 coordinate 354,700, forward strand.
TTTGACCTGTCTGATGAAAAGAAGCTATCCCGAGAAGATATCCTCAACAAAAAGGAGGGTTTTTTTGTGACAGGCTTGCCAAGGTTTGAATTTGATCCTATCCGTGGATTTGGAGTGGGTGGAAATGTGTTTTTCTTCCAGAATAAGACTAAAGAAGATCCTTTCTTTTATTATACCCCTTACCGTTACAGCATCAACACAGAATTCTTTGTATTCGAAAATGGTAGGATCAAGGCGGCTGTAAACTTGGATGTACCCTATATCTTCAATTCAAAGTGGAGACTTCGCGCCGATGCAGTAGTCTGGGAAGACCCCAATGCCCAATATTGGGGTATAGGTCGGGAATCACTCAATAACCTGAGTTTTCAGGATAAATCAGCAGGAGCTGAAGGAGGAGTCCGACAGTTCAACAGAGTAAATGACTACGAAGAAAATCTGAAAATCGCGGTACCCGGTAATGGCGGCAGACTTCAGACGGACACTCACTACAATCAATTTATCCAAAGAGAATTGCTTTTCAATGCACTTGGTGAAAGGGTAGAAATGGGGGGAAAGCTGCGCTTAATGTTTGGATATGAGGCTTTGTTTACTGCATTTGAAGATTATACAGGCCGTATAGCTGAAGAAGCCTTTCTGCCAGATGGCACAGAAGTCGAGGCCGTTCAAAGACAGACCTTAGTCAATCAACAAATCAATGACGGGACATGGGATAGGTTTAACCTGTCTGGATTCTCCGATGGCTTCAAATTTACTTCTATGCTAGCAGCAGCATTGATTTATGACACCAGAGATTTGGAACCAGATCCTTCTAAGGGTGTTTTCTTACAGTATTCCCACGAGTATTCTGCTCCTTGGTTGGGCTCTGACTTCAACTTCAACAAGTTCATGGTGCAGGGACAGGTTATCCATACATTCCACCGATGGAAAAACAATCGAAATAGATTGACTTTCGCAGGCTTGGCGGCCTTTGGGCATATCTTCGGCCCAAATATCAACTTTATCGAAATGTGGGATCTGTCCTCACAGGCTGAAGCCGGAGGGATTTTGGTTCTTGGAGGTGGTAGGTCACTGAGAGGCTATAGAGAAGCTAGGTTTATGGCTCCTACAGTTGGCTTGGTCAACTTGGAGATGCGTGCGAGATTGTACGATTTCAATGCCTTTAATCAGCATTTTGCACTTGGGGTGACACCATTCTATGATTTTGGTACTGTATGGGAAGGATTGAGCGATGTTCAGCTCAATAATTTCAGAGGAGCTCCAGGTGTGGGAGGAAGAATCGCCTGGAACCAATCGACTGTATTACGTTTAGACTATGCCCAGAGTAGAGAGGGAGGTCAGTTCTTCTTTGGCTTTGGTCATATTTTCTAAAACTCAAAATAATTAAAAAAGAGGGAAGGCTACGGTAGCCCTCCCTCTTTTATTCTTCTAGTATAGATACTTTCCCTGTATCCACATCATATATAGCGCCGACGACTCTTAATTTCTTAGCTTCAATCAGTTCATTGACCAATGGGACTTTGTTTTTGAGTTCGTGAATGCCATGCATTATATTAGCTTCTATGGCTTTTTCATAAAAATCAGGTAAATCTCTAGAAAGTGCTTTTTCTTCCTCTTCAGCATCTATAAAATCTATGATCTTTTGGATGTATTCGGAGTAATGATGTGAATGGTCATGGTCATGATCTACAAACGCACCAATAGCACCACACTTCGTATGGCCCAATATAATGACTAAAGGAACTTCCAAATGCTCAATGGCATATTCCAAGCTTCCAATTTCATAATCTCCAACAATATTCCCGGCATTTCGAATTACGAATAAATCTCCTAAACCTTGATCAAAAATCAATTCTGGTGGCACCCTAGAATCCGAACAGCTGACTATAGCTGCCACAGGATGCTGACCTACAGAAAGATCCCTCAAGCGAGCCAATGTCTGATCTGGGTGAATGGGATGATCTTCAGAAAATCGCTCATTCCCTGCCAAGAGTACATTTAGCAGATTCTCTTTCGGAACATTCTCTAGATGCTGGTCTAACTGCTCTGATTTACAGGAAACAGCAAGAATTATCAGGAAAATGACATATATAAAGCTTCGCATACTCATTTTTTTTGAAGTAGCAAATCTCTACATTTTGATAGAAATGAATCGTGATATTAGTCACTCAAGAGTATTCAAAAATTAAAAACTTTTAAACTAATTTCTTGCTTCTTACTTACTTACTTACTTACTTACTTTAAGCATAAGTCAAATCATTTATCATTTCAATAAACATAAAACTATGCTCAAAAAATTAAAATTTATTTTAACATCAATCTTATTACTGACAAGTTTTGTATTGTTAAATACGGAAACAGTCATGGCAGATTGTAATCCAGGCCATTATTCAACGGGAAATCAAAGTTATGGTGGACCAAATGGTAGATGGGAGTTAGTTTGCGATGAGGCACATGCGGCAATTTGTTGTATTTCTCATCCTAGTGAGGAAGAGGAGGAAGAAACCTTAAATTAAATCTTTAGGATCAGATAAAAATTATCTGATCCTAATTTCATATTTTAATTTTATTATGTTAAAATCGCCGAGTATTCTTATTGTAATTGTCTTGTTATTTTCTTGCTCAATAAAAAACACTGAAGTAAATCAAGACGGAATTAAGAGAATTTCTATGGAAGCGGAATTCTCAAATACAACTAATTACTTTACTGATACATTGTTTATTCCTTTGGAATTCTGTGAAAATTGTATAATTGGCAACATTGACAAAATTTTAAAAGTAAGGGATGGATTTATAATTTCCGATAAAAACATTTCTAATGAAGTTTATAAGTTTGACGAAAGTGGAGCATTCCAATTTAAAATTGGTAATAAAGGAGATGGGTTAGGTAATTATGTATTGCCATTTGATATCAGTTTAATTCCTTCTACAAATCAGATTGCGATTTTAGATCAAAATCAAAGAAAAATTATTTTTTATTCATTGGAAAACGGAAGTTTTCTTAGAGAGCTACCTATAAATTTCCAAGCAAGATCTATCCATTTTCTTTCTCCTAGTACTATTGCAGTTCATTTTGACGGTCAATTTTCTGGAAATGAAATGGATTATTTAGCGGGTATCCTTGATTTAGAAAAAGGTGAGTTTATATACAAAGGAGTTAATGATTTCTCCAAAACAGATCAAAATAAAACTGCTGGGGATTTTTACTCTTCAGGTCATGATCTCATTTTTTCGAAGTCTTTAAATGATACGATTTACAATGTTTCTGAAAAAAAATTCACTCCTAAATATTTTATTGATTTTGGTGAGAAAAAAGTTTCAAGAGATATAAAAAATCTTCCTTTGATGGATATGCGAATGCGTATGATGCAAGAATTACCTCATTATCATAACGGTAATTTTATTGAAAATGATGATTTATTATTTTTCCTATGGTGGGGAGATGATGATTTTGAAAATCTTGCTTTTTATAATAAAGCGAACGATAAGCTTGACCTTTTAAAAGGGCGTTATCAAATAATTAAGCGACCTTTTTTTATCGATAATGAATATCTATATTCTTTTCTTACAAACTCAGACTATGAAAGCTTAAACAGCGAGCCTTTTTTTGGATTATCTGAAAATCAGGTTATTATTAAAGTTAAACTTAAATGATTAAGTTGAAATTTTATTATAGAACTCTTCGGAATTATAAACTTACCTGAATTATTATATAAAAGCTGATGAAAATGGTTTTTTTTACTTATAAAAGGCATATAGGTGGGTAAACACATACACGTGCCAATAATAGATTTTATCTAACATTTTCTTAATGAGAAAGGCCGCTTAATTTCATTATAAATTCAAGCTAATTTTTTATAGACATAAAATTTTATCGTAATATTGCGATGTAATTAAATTCATACTTCATCCTTCTAAATTCTATCTTCCACCATGGGTGTCACCAAAACAGATCTCTTCACAGAAAAGCAAAACGAACTGGCCAAAGTAGCCAAGGTTTTTGCGCATCCGGCACGTGTAGCCATCCTTGAATACCTGATCCAAGCCAACTCATGTATCAATGGAGATTTGGTTCAAGAACTGGGATTGGCGCAGGCAACCATTTCCCAGCACCTCCGTGAACTCAAGGAAATCGGGCTGATCAAAGGAAGTATAGAAGGTGTTTCAGTGAACTATTGTATTGACCCCATTCGATGGGCAGAAGTGCAAAACCTATTTCAGGACTTATTCAGCGGTTTTCCTAAGATATCGGGATGCTGTTAGGAATTGTACGAAGTACAATGTACCAAGTACCAAGTAAGGTGCAGTCTTGGTACTTTATACTTGGTACCTGGTACAAAAAATACAAACTATGAAAACAACCGAATTCACCAAAATCCTTCAAGAAAACCCTGAAAAGGCCCTTTTTTTTGAATACCAGTCTGGGCAATATGTCAGAACGGACTACCACATTACGGAAATCAAAAACGTGAACTTCGATACAGTAGACTGTGGAGGAATCCGCAACCAATGGTCAGAAGTGCATATCCAACTCTGGGAAAATGAAGTTCCTGAGCCGGATCATGCTGTGGATACAAGCAAGGCCATGAAGATCTTTGATGTAGTCAATAAGGTGAGGGAAACCTATCCCGATGCAGAGATCAAGTTCGAATATGGCAATGCTGTGTTCCCTACCGCCGTACTTCCAGTTCACAATATAAAGGATAGCGGAAATGCCCTGATCGTACAACTCACACCTGACCAAACAACTTGTAAAGCAAAAGACAGAGCTACTACTCCTGAAGAAAAAGCTGCTGCTTGTTGTGGACCTGTTTCGGAAAAGCCAAAAATCAGAGTTTCACTTGCTTCTCTCCAGTCAGCAAATAGCTGCGAACCTGGATCGGGATGCTGTTAATTTATTGTACGAAGTACAAAGTACCATGTACCAAGTAAGGTGCAGTCTTGGTACTTCGTACTTGGTACTTGGTACAATACACTATGAACTTATACCCCACTCTCAAATCCCACATCGAGCAAGCGCAGACGCTGCCGATTAGCGAAGAACGCAAAGCCGTACTTCAAGTTCTGATTGACTATGTTCAGCAGAAAGCCGATCAAAATCAGGAAATCAACCTGAATTTTATCTGTACACACAATTCCCGAAGAAGCCAGTTTTCGCAAATCTGGGGGAAAGTAGCTGCAGCCTTTTTTGGCATAGACATCAACTCCTTTTCAGGAGGTGTGGAAGTCACAGCCTTCAATGAAAGGGCGGTGGCTTCGATCAAAAGATTTGGATTCAAGGTCAGCAAAAAAGGTGATGGCAATCCCAAATACTTTGTGTTTTATTCAGAGGAAGAGGCCCCAATTGTAACCTTCAGCAAGGTATATGATGATGCCGCCAATGCTCCTGATGGATTCGCCGCTGTGATGACCTGTTCACATGCTGATGAAAATTGCCCTTTTATCCCTGGCGCTGAAGCCAGAATTCCCGTTCGCTACGAAGATCCAAAAGCATTTGACGACACCGATCAGGAAGCTGAAATGTATGATAAAAGGTCTATGCAGATTGCCTCTGAAATGCTATTCGTTTTCTCAAAAATTCATAAGAAATAAAGTAGAAATACCCCGCTGGCGAAATAAATTAGAAATATGCTTTGCGAAATATGCCTACGGCGATATAAAGTAGAAATATACTTCGTGAAATATGTTTTCGGAGAAATAAATAGAAACCTAAGCTTGAGGGAAGGTCCCGAGAGCATATAGATTCGGGATATGCTCTTCGGAGTATAGTGAAATCTTATTTCTTATATATTTCCACAATATATCTACAGTATTTCAATCATATTTCTACACTATTTCCTTTAATATCAATTGAAAAAAAATGTCTGATACTAAGAAGATCGCCTTTTTCGAAAAATATTTAACCCTATGGGTTGCCTTGTGTATAGGTGTGGGGATTCTGATCGGTCATTTGGCGGGAGATGATATCTCGGTCTTGTCGGGTTTGGAAATCTACAATGTCAACCTACCTATTGCCATTCTGATCTGGCTGATGATTTATCCCATGATGTTGCAGATTGACTTTGGAAGCATCAAAGGAGTCGGCAAAGCGCCAAAGGGATTGATCTGGACATTGGTTATCAATTGGCTGATCAAGCCTTTCACCATGGCCTTTTTCGCATGGATTTTCTTTGACCAATTGTACTCGGCTTACATCGAACCGGATATGGCCGGTGAATATATTGCAGGTGCAATCCTCTTGGGCGTGGCGCCTTGTACCGCTATGGTATTTGTTTGGTCTTACCTGACAGATGGAGATCCCAACTATACCTTGGTGCAGGTTTCTGTCAATGACCTGATCATTTTGGTAGCCTTTGTGCCATTGGTAGGTTTTCTATTGGGCATTACCAATGTGACTGTACCTTATGAAACCCTGGTGGCCTCTGTAGTGATATTTGTGGTGATTCCATTGATAGCAGGGGTCATTACCAATAAAAGCCTGATTGCCAAAAATGGAGAGGAGTGGTTTAAAAATGAATTCCTGCCCAAATTCAAACCGGTAAGCATCATTGCCTTATTACTGACCTTGATCTTGCTTTTTGCCTTCCAAGGACCCAATATCCTGAATAATCCATTGATCATCTTACTGATTGCTGTACCCTTGATTATTCAAACCTACTTTATCTTCTTCATTGCTTGGTTTGGAGGAAGGAAATTAAAGCTTAGACATGCAGTATGTGCTCCAGCTTCCATGATTGGTGCGAGTAATTTCTTTGAACTGGCTGTGGCCGTAGCCATTGCCTTGTTTGGCTTGGACAGCCCAGCTGCTTTGGTCACTGTCGTGGGTGTGCTTGTAGAAGTCCCAGTAATGCTACATTTGGTAAGTTTGGCGAATAAGTGGAGATATTAAAACTTGAGTTTATTTGAATGAAATAAATTTCAATTCTTAATTTTAGGCCAAATATTTAGAATATAATCGAAAAATTAGGCCTAATTTTTCGATTATAAATTTTTTCTTCTATATTCGAAGTGACTAAAATATACGAATATGCTAAGAAGGGATCTAATGGAAAGTATCATCAAAAGTTGCTTTCATGGAAAAATCATCCTTCTCTTTGGTGCCCGTCAAGTTGGCAAAACCACACTTTTGCAAGAATTGGTATGCCAGTTGAACCTGCCAACTTCTTGGCTAAATGCAGATGAATCCGATGTGTTCGAAGCTTTCAACAATGCCACCACTAGCACTCAACTGCTACAATTGATTGGTCAAAACAATAAATTAGTGGTCATCGATGAAGCTCAACAGATACCTGAAATTGGGAAAAAACTCAAACTGATATTTGATAGCAAAGCGGATATTCAGGTCATAGCTACAGGTTCTTCGGCATTTGAACTGCAGAACCAAACAGCAGAACCACTTACAGGAAGAAAAAAAAGCTATCATCTTTATCCCATCAGTTATAAGGAAATTGTAGCCAATAGCTCAATCTTGGAAGCCAAGCGTCTATTGGATACACGCTTGGTGTATGGCTCCTACCCAGATGTGGTTAATAATCCTGGCAGAGAAAAGGAAATATTGGTAGAAATTGCCCAAAGTTACCTTTACAAGGATGTTTTACAAGTTGATAATATTAGGAAACCAAGTCATATAGACAAATTGCTTAAAGCTTTGGCTTTCCAGGTTGGAAGTGAAGTCAGCTATCACGAACTCGCACAAACCATAGGTAACATTGATACTGCAACAGTTGAAAAATACTTAGATCTTTTGGAGAAAGCTTTCGTCATTTTCAAACTACCGGCATTCAGCAGAAATCTGAGAAATGAAATTAAAAAGGGCAAGAAATATTATTTCTATGATAATGGGATTCGAAACGTATTGATCAGCAATTTCTCCCAACCTGAAATGCGCTTGGATAAAGGCGCACTCTGGGAAAACTTCTTGATTTCAGAAAGGATGAAAATCAATAATTATCAAGGAAGGTTTGTCAACTCTTATTTTTGGAGAACACATGATAGGGCAGAGATTGATTACATTGAAGAGATTGACGGAATCCTCCATGCTTATGAATTTAAATGGAAAGAGCAAAAAGTCAGGTTTCCAGCGTCTTTTCTGACTACCTACCCTGAAAACGAAACCGTTTTGGTCAACAGATCCAATTTTGAACAATTTCTCTTATAAAAAGGAACTTTTCCAAACTTCAAAACTTTGGAAAAGTTAAATCTCTTAAAAAAAAATGCCTAATATTTCAAACGTATTCTAAAAATCAGGCCGAATATTTAGAATATAATCGAAAAATTCGGCCTGATTTTCTTATTTCAACCTCAGCTTCACTCCCCCATTGATCACAAATCCATCCAGTGGTGCATAGATTTCTCTGAAAGTTGGGGCATCGATGCTTCCTGTGAAAATGGTATCAAAACGGGTCTGACGGGCATCTAGGAAATTTTCGAAATTAATAAATACCGAAAATTTCTCCCAAATCTTCTCCGCCATAAAACCCATGATCCAATACGGTCGGCCAACAGCCCCATCACTCAACTGCTGCTCACTGAAATAATAGGATTCCCAGCCGATTTTCCACTGATCATGCACTTCGTAGAACAGCACTGAATTGATCCTATGTCGCGGAGTCAGGGGATTTTCTCTGATATCTCCATTACTCACAATTCTGGCATGGGTATAGGTATATCCCATAAACCACTTGAAATCTCCCAATTCCCATTTGATATTCGTTTCTGTACCCTTGGTATCACTGTAGCCATCAATATTCACAAACCTGAATTCATTTCCTCCAAGTGTCTCCAAGAATAATGGATTGTTGAGATATGTGTAGAAAAACAAATGGTTGACACTAAAGAAAAGCCGATCATCGAAAAGAGAAGTCTTGTAATTCAAATCCCAATTGAGTCCATAACTTTTCTCCAAAGTATTGAAATCAGCATCGATTGGCTGGATATTCTGATATTGCAACCTTTCACTTTCTTCTGTGAAAATCGTAGGAGCCTTATAGCCCAATCCTCCACCTAATCTGGAGCTGAAGTTGATGTTGGCTCGATAAAGCAAGGCAATTCTTGGCAACACTGCCCAGCCATAATCCAATACATAGTCTGTACGCAAGCCAGACTCCAGTACCCATTTTTCACTGAGATTGGTATTGTTCTGAGCAAAGGCACCGAGCGTGTTCATGGTGTAATCACGTATGGGGAAATTGCCGCCAGGCTGCTCTACAAAAGCCTCTGTCCATAGATTCCCTCCAAACACCCAGTCCGATTGCGTTCCATCCAACTGATAATTGACCTCAGTAAAGGTGGAGTGCTGCACTGCATTGAAATCATAATCTCTTGTACTTAGTCTTCTGTCGAAGTAGTTGTAACTATTTTTTACCTGTAATCTTTTGCCTTCTTCGAGCCTATGATTGAGTACAAACTGAGAACTGATCCGCTCACTTTGATTACTTTCAAAAAAGGCAAGAGGATTTTCCCTCTTTCCTCTCAAGAAATCCATGTTTCCACCGATGCGGTCTTCTACCGAAATGTTGACGCCCAGCTCAAGGTCAGTACGCGAGGATGGATAGAGAAATAGCTTTGGGTTGAAAGTAAATCGGTCAAACTTTGGGATGGCGCTCAGCCCAATGTCTGATGGGTCAAAGGGAGAGTTGGTATTGTAGGCCGCAAAAAGTGTGGTACCCACCCTGTCTTTTCGCTTGCCATAAAAGCCTGAAGCATCAAATCCCCCTGCATTGGTTCCGTTGAAGACAAAATCAAGGTTGCCCTTTTCAGTGGGTCTTTTGGAAATCAAGTTCACCAATCCGGCTATTGCCCCACCACCGTAAAGTGTGGAAGCGGAGCCTTTGATCAGTTCCACTTGCTGAAGATCAAGCGGTGGAATCTGTAATAAGCCCAAACCGCTTGCTGCTCCTGAATATAGCGGAAACCCATCTTTCAAAATCTGGGTGTACCTTCCATCCAGTCCTTGGATACGAATTGACGCATTGGCAGAGGTAGGAGAGGTGACCTGCACCTGAATACCCGTACTCTCACTCAGGAGCACCCTGATGTCTCCCGGCTTCATGTTCACTTTTTCATCCAATTCTTCCCCTGCTATGAATTCCACACGGGTGGGAATATCCTCTATCGTTCGTGAACTCCTGGTGGAAGTGATGGTGACCGTTTCCATGTGGTCGTGTTCCTCGTGTAGCAGCACGTCCATTGGCATCTTTGCGAGGTCTTCAGGTAAGTTGATGACCAGCTGCTTGCGCTCGTAACCGATCAACTGAAACCTGATGGTATATTTCCCATCAGGTAATGATGGCAAGGTTACATGGCCATTTTCATCGGAAACATCCCCTTTTCTATTTTCCAATATCAAGGCAGTCGCACCCATCAGTGCCGTGCCTTCATGCTCGTCCATGATGACGAACTTCATTTCCTGTGCAAAAGCAAAGGCGTATAGTCCCAAGCCCAAAAGGCAGGACATAAATATTTTTTTCATTGATATACTTGATCTGATTTAACATAGTACTGGCTGCTGAGGAGACTGAGCCTCAGTAGCATGGCTTTGAAACCCTTCTTTTCTATTAGGTTTACTAGGAAGCTTCCCAATGAAAATCAGGGTAAAAAAGACTTTCAGAAAAAAATCAAATCAACTGAGGGGGTTGCCATATTGAAAAACTGGTTTCCTGAAAAACCGGCATCTTAAGCAAAAATTCACTAGAAATAATCCTGTCTGGCACGATGGCTTCAAATTGAAAACGAACTTGGTAAATGAAAATAGAGCAGACCTTGCAGAAAGAAAAGGGCGGGCAGCATTGGTTCTCAGCATGCTCAGAGGCATGCTGCTCTGTATGCCCTACATGGTCGCAGATATCTTCTCCATGGACAGGAGTATACATCAAAATGCTCATGTATAAAATTAAAAGTATAGAAAAGACACTTTTCATATTATAAAAATAATCAAAAAAATAACGGTGAAAGCAAATCCTTGAATAAAAGTAAAAAGTTGCTGTACAATCTACTTCTTGCTACAAGACATTTACATTTCACCGAGTACCACCAAACTGATCATAGATTGAGTTCTGAAGTGCTAATCCATCTTCTTTGGCTGATGTCAAAGGATACTCTTGAATCAGGAAATTCTATGTATTCTTCATCTCCCGAATTTTGTGGATAATAAGGGCTCAAATCTTTACCCTGTACCATCAAATCAAAAAGGAACATCCCTTTTTCTAACATTTCTTCTTCCTCAAACTTCCAAGTTCTAAATACCTCTTCATAATACTCAAGTGCTCCATCTGAATTTCTTTTCATTTTTACACCTATGGCAACTTTCTTAACTTTCAAAGAAGGAGCAATTCTACTGGCCATAAAAAATTCATATTCTCCCTCCTGATGGTAGGCTTCCACTGTATAATCAAGTGCAAGATTGCTGTAGTATTCATCAAAAACAAGATCAAATTTGTTGTCATGAGTTCCCTTTTTAGGCAAATGACCCATGTACCTGATCACAGACAGCATAACCTGATGTTGTTCTTGCGCGCTCAGATGCTTATCTGCTTTATACTTGTTAGAGGCAGTACAACTCGCCATCAGCAATATGGCTAGTACAAATATTTGGATAGCATATTTCATTTTCCTTGCAGTTTTAGAAAAAAGACTTGCCCCTTGCACATAGCAAAAGACAAGTCTTAGGTTTAATCGGTTGTGTGATTATTGTTGTTTGTAAACTTTGTTCAATGGAGCAAACTCAGCCCATCCATCTGTCCAATCTGTAGATCCAAATGCACCAATATATGGAACATTTTTATCGAAATAAGTGGATCTACCTGCTTCAGAGAATTTAGGGTCATCAAACTTAGCTCCTGTGGCCAAAGTACCATTAGCTAAAAGGGTGAAGTTTGGATTATTTGGATAAGTTGATACAGTATATCTTGCGAAGAAATTTTCAGGTCTCAAACCATAGGTTCTATAGAAATCCTCCCAAGGACCATCAGCAGCGGGCAGGGAAACTGTAGTATTTTTTGCTTCCCAGATTGATTGTACATCAGCTACTGCTGCACCACCACCTGCTGCATAGTTTGCATTTGGATTGATAATGATGTTGTTGGCAAGAACACCTGTTCCAGCATTGTATTGATCTGTTACTGATTGCGTATTGAATCTTACCCCTGTTGGGAAACCAGTAAATACAGAGTTGAAAATCGAAACAGCTGTTCTTCTTCTCAAGTCAATCGCATGAAAATTATTGCCCGAAATCGATCTGCCTACTCTGTCTCTTGGTCCGTAAACAGTTACGTTTGAAAATGTTCCAGTAGTATATGGTTGTACATCGTTGTCATTTGGCCCGTTGTCACATTCAAATGCGTTGGATTGAGATTGATCTGCATAAAATGGATTTCTTACTACAAGAGCCCACTGAACATTACCAGAATATCCATAATCCACATCCAAATCATCATCCCAAGTAGAGTGAGAAATTAGATATCTAGCATCCACATTTCCACCAAACCACTCAAAACCATCATCTCCACCGAAGGAAACCATCAAATGCTCCATGAAAGTACCTTTACCTACACCAGCCATGGTAATGGAGTTGGTCTCGTTATTTGGTGTCAATTCGATTCCTGCATATTCTACTCTCAAATACTCATACTCACCTGAGCTATCATTGTCATCAGTTCCACCAAAAATCAAGACCGGATCAATCCCTTCTACAGCTGGATCTACTTGGTTTGTTCTAGCTCTACCTGCGATTACCAATCCTCCCCAGTCTGATCTATCTCTTTCACCTTCGGCTTGAGCAGATGTCATGATAATCGGATTTTCTTTTGTACCTCTTGCGATCAATTTACCCCCTCGATCAACGATCAAAGTGCCTTTGGATCTTTTTTCCCCATAAATCACTGTACCTGGCTGTATGGTTACAGTCTGGCCACTTCTTACAAAAACCTGACCTTGCAACAAATATTGTTTGTCGGCAGTCAAAGTTTGAGTGGACAAATTACCCGATAAAGCTACCAATTCGTCCTCTGGCTCAGGAGTTACAATTGGTTCTGGATCCTCGCTACAAGCAAAGGAGAACGCTAACAAAGCGGCAATTGCGGCAAATTTTAGATTCTTTTTCATTTTAATTGATATTAGATAAAGTTTAGTGTGTTTATTTTATTCTGTAAGTCAGTGAACCTGTGAAAAGCGTACCTCTTCTCCAGAGATACATAGGATCATCGATTGAAGTATCTATTTTTCTATCAAAATTGGAATCCTGATAGAATCTATACTGGAAGTTCAAGAGATCCTGAATACCAAACTTGAAGGTTGTCCTGTCCCTGAATGTCTTGGACACGGTCAAGTCAATGGTATGTCTTGGTAATTCGTAGATTTCAGGATTATTTGCATTTCCCGCAACAAAAATTCTAGGACCAGTTACATTGTAAGCAATACTCGCCTGTAGGTCAGTGACTGGATTGATGTAATACATTGCTGCATTTATCATATAAGGAGATTGACCTTGAAGGGCTCTTCTACTATCTTGGAAAGCAACATCATCACCTAGAAACACCTCCGACCATATCAATGATGCATTGACATTGAAGGATAGATCTCTTATGAAAGGGGTAGAGCTTATAGTGGAAAGTGCCTTTCTTCCTTCTACTTCTAGCCCATAGACCGTCGCATCGATGGCATTGGCATAAGTAAACTGCAATTGCTCAGTAACATTCTGCTGTACAGTCTCAATAGGTTTATCAAAAAACTTATAAAATGCTCCAATGCTAAAGGTCTCTCCTTCATTAGGATAGATTTCATAACGGAGGTCGATGTTATCTATTCTAGCCATCTGGAGATTTGGGTTTCCAAAGAAGCCAGCTAAGTACTCAAAACTGTAATACAAGAAAGGAGCAAACTCTCTAAACTCAGGTCTATTGAGTGTCCTGCCGTATCCAGCTCTGATCAAAGACTTTTTATTGAAGTTATAATCTACATTGAGAGAAGGTAGAATGGCTAGTTCTCTATTGTTAACCCTTACTGGTCCTAGGTCATTTTGAGAATCGAGTTGCTGATTGCTATATTCTGTTCTCAAACCACCTGAGAAATTAAACTCTCGAATAGGAAATACCCCTCCTACATATCCAGCAGAGATGAAAGTAGAAGCATCATAATTATCTGTTCGCCTGGTTCCTTCTTGGATCAACCATCCATCACCAGTCCTATAATTTTCTGGAGCAAAAGCTTGATCAATTGGAAGTCTAATCAAAGCTTCCTTAGACTGCACATCATGAAATCCTGGGTAGTAAGTAGTAATATAACGCGCATCAAAATTTCTGGCTTTGTAATCTACTAAGTAACCTGCCCTTAGAATTCGAGGCCTGTCTTTTTCTTCACCTTTGAATTTCCTTTCGTAATTAAGGCCTTGACTTAAACCATAGTCTTTCAAATAGCCATAGTATCTACCCAAATCCTGTGGGCTTGATGCTGGTGGATCGATGATAACAAATTGTCCTTCAGAGCCCTCTTGACTAAAAAACGTTCTTAATCTTCTGAAATCAGGCTCTTCATGATACATATAATTACCACCTAAAACCCAGTTCAACTTTGTTTTTTCTTCATTAAAAAGGTGAGTACCTTCCAATTGTCCTGTATAGATAAGTTTGGATTCATATCTAAATGCATAATCCCTAGCACCCTCAGTACGCTGCACAAAATCCTTCCCCTCTCTGAGCACCGTTTCATTGAGACCTGATTGGTTAAATAGATTTCTAAATTCAATTTTATTGTCTGGATTAAGTCTCAACATCCAGTTTGACATTACTCCAATTTCATTGGTTTTTGTAAAAAAATCGTCAAAGTACTCATCTCTCTTTTCGGTAGGCTGGCCTGGTACGGGGAAAAAATATCTATTCCTTTCCGCTTGAAAATATTGGAAAGACTGACCATAGCTCATGCTCGTAATGGTTGATAGTCTTTTTCCTCCTAACAGCCTCCAAGTTTTGCCAAATGCCAAACCTGTACTGAAATCTGGTAATGCTGTTGAAGTCTCTACACTATAATTATTATCTAACATCCTACCAGCCTCGGCTCTTAGAGGTGAGCCTCCCCCAGCATTCAAAAGTTGATCAGTGGTAGGAAACCCTGCAGGAAGATCTCTTGATGTATCAAACCCTAACCAATCGGTTTTTGATCCACGAGTTTGCTTGTAATCTTGCAGGGTAGTATTCTGCCTATATCCTGCACCCATGCCAAAAGTGATGAAATCTTCATCAGGAGCATTCTTGGTAAAAACCTTTACCATTCCACCAGCAAAATCTCCAGGTACTTCTGGTGATGGTGACTTGTAAATCAACATCCTATCCAAGCTCTCACTAGGAATCAAATCAAAAGAAAAAGTACGCTTATCAACCTGAGTACTAGGAGCTAAGGCGTTATTAATCATCACCACATTGTAGCGATCATCCACGCCTCTTACTCTGACAAATTTATTATCAACAATGCTCACACCTGAGACACGCTTCATAACTTGCGCAGCATTGCCGTCTTGAGACAGTTTGATCTGATCTGCAGAAATCCCACTGACTACTTGAAGGGATTTCCTTATTTCAGAAACTACAGCGACATTGGAACCAGATTCTCTGGTAGCAACTACTACCACTTCACCTAGGTCGCCGAAATCTTCTTCAAGAAGCACGTCAAAAACGGTAGCTTTTTCACTAACTACCTGCACATCTTCGTATTGTACTGTTTTGTAAGAAATAAAAGATACGATAACCGTATAATTTCCCGGCTCAACTCTAGAGATCTCAAAATCCCCATCCAAGCCAGTAGCTACCCCATAACCTGTATTTTCGAGCCGAACATTGGCTCCTATGATAGTCTCTCCAGTCTTGGAGTCTTTGACCACACCTCTGATAGATCCAGATTGAGCGACAGCATACCCAATTGTGATCAGTGTGATAAGTAATGTAAATGTGTACTTTTTCATACGATAGAAAACACTTGTAAACGAACGCCACAAATGTCACTATCCAATATGAATTGACAGGGTAGAGAAAATTAAGAATTAATGAATTTCATACCTATAAAAGAATAGCCGACATCACAATTTTTTCATATTGCAATGACGGCTATGGTATTACAAACAACTCCAAATAAGAAATTACTGAAATTTAGCTTATTTGAATGTTACGTTTTTGTTAATCGGTATTTTATCCAGAATAATACGTATCAGATCACGAGTATTGATGTTGTCAGCTTCGGCCTCATAATTCAAGATAATTCTATGGTTCAAGACATCTTCAGCGACCTCTTTGATATCCTCTGGTAGCACATAATCCCTACCATCCATAAAGGCTGCCGCACGAGCTGCTAGGTTGAGGTTGATACTTGCCCTAGGTGATACACCAAACTGAATGTATTTCGCTTCTTCCTTCAACCCATATTTCTCTGGGAACCTAGTCGCAAATACCAATTCTATAATATAGTTTTCCAAAGGTTCTGCAATTTGCACCTCATTGATTTTGGCACGAATAGCAAAAATATCTTCCTTGGAAAGAATCGCATTTACTTCTGATGCAAAAGACATATTGGCCATACGGCGCATTACTTCAAGTTCATCTGACTTGGATGGATAGTCTATATGCACCTTCATCATAAACCTATCCACCTGTGCTTCTGGCAATGGATAAGTCCCTTCTTGATCTACAGGGTTTTGGGTAGCCAATACTAGGAAAGGCCTATCCAATTGGTAAGTTGTCTCACCTATGGTAACCTGCTTTTCCTGCATGGCTTCTAATAGAGCCGACTGAACCTTGGCAGGGGAGCGGTTCACTTCATCCGCTAAAATGATATTTGAAAAAATCGGTCCTTTCTTTACTTCAAAGTTTGATTCTTGCTGGTTGTAAATCATCGTACCTATCAAATCTGACGGTAACAAATCAGGTGTAAACTGAATTCTTTTGAAATCCAAGTGCAAGACTTTTGCGAGCGTGTTTACCGTCAAGGTTTTCGCCAAACCCGGCACACCTTCCAATAAAATATGACCATTGGTAAATAAGCCGATCAAAAGTCTGTTGACCATTCTATCCTGACCAACGACTATCTTTTTGACTTCATCTATGACCTGCTTGATTTTTTCCTGATGCATGGAATATGTTTGTTTAAATTCTTTCTTATCAATTAACTCCCTAAAGCAACGAAAAGTCCCCATTGATCTTGTCTTTGGAAGGACAGAAAGTGTTAATTGATGCTTTTTGGGAAAAGTGTTGGCTAAATTAGAACAAATTCAGCTTTCTGCAAAAATGTAAGTGATAAGTGGAGGCAGATCACTCTGATAAGCGCTGAATGCGAAAGTAAAGATCATTATCAGCATCATAATCCCAGCCTTCCAAGCGCATCATTTTGGTAACCAGATCTTCTACTTCATCATCCTTTAGACTCGGAAATATGGCTTTTGTAGAATCAAATCGGAGCTGAAACTCCACATCAAAAAGCGCCGCAGAGCGATACTCCTCCAGACTTGGCTTCTGATTGATCGATCGTCTCTTTGGTTGATTAGGCTCTAAAGAATACATACTAGGGCTTATCTTTCAGGTATTGATTAGCAGCATTGGCAATCGCCATTTTAGCTTTACTGATTTGTCGAGCCGCAAGTGCCAGATCTATATTCAGTGTATTTTCTAATGCTTGATTTTTAATCCAAGTATCAGGATCTTGATCTCGAAGTGAAGCTAGTACTTCTGTATGAGTCACGATGACATTAGAAGGGCAATTGATTACCTGTGCGATTTCTTCTTCACTGAGTACAGCTTGGTATGTTTCACAAATCATTTTTGGACTGTAGATGTAGCCAAATTCGAACGAATCATCCGCCCAAAGGAGTTTGCCTGTAAAAGCATCTTGATAGATCGCTCTTCCTTTGCCTTGATTGATGGCCTGAGAAAGCATCTTCGACTTGACCAATGAAAAATGCTTGAAGACTTCCATACAAATAGCGTTATGGGATTGACTGTTGCTCAATTAAGCTTCCTTATTTTGATTGAACTTGCTAAAAAAAATAGCTTCCGTCAGCTCAATCGCCTTATCAGCAATCACATTCACAAAACTGAAATAGGGCTGTGGCTTATCCTCTACAGAAATGTGATTCTCTAAGCTTTGGATATTTTCTTCTTGTTGTAAGGTTTGATTCATAGTATGAAATTGTAATTGACTCCAGGAATAATACCTATTTGATTTAAAAACTACCTTGTCTCAATTTCAAAAGTAAAACAATAGCCGTTCAGTTTTTTAGTCAATTCATATCCGCAGGGTTTGACTTCATATCCGTAGGGTTTTTGACAAAATCCGCAATTTAGCGACGGTGTTCTCGCAGAGGAAAGCAAAGGGGCAGAGCTTGCTGAGGAGGGTGGAAGGAGTTGAAGAAAGCTACATGAAAACACCTTATATTGATAAAAGGCAGGAAGCACTAAAAACTAAATTTCTTAAAGTTTGTGGATTTTAACGCGCCTCATTGATTTACAAGGTCATTACAAAATTGTCAAGTAAAATAAGCACCAAAAAAACCTCCAAGAATTTAATCTCGAAGGCTTAAAAGTTAAAATATCTTTGGGTATGAAAATTAACTTCCACAACCAATACAATCGATATGGCTGTCCATGGGTTTGACACCTTTGAGTTGCATTTCTAAATTATGAATCTGATCACGGGTGTCCATATCCTGAAACATGTCCCCGGTCAAGGATCCTTTCAGTTCTTCGATTTTCTTCTCCAATGAAGTTTGCTGTTCTGTAGTCATGATTTATTTGGTTTTAAGTGGTAAGCACCTTACAAAATAAAAAAGTTCTATAAAATTTTCAGCCTCTTGATGCTCAGAATTATAAAAAAACCAATTCATTTCTGTACGCCGGAACAATCCCCGCATAAATTTTGTCAATCTATTAGGTATTCTACAATTTTGATTTTTAACAACAGCTATTTTCTTATGGATCAAAAGTCCTTCCTAAAACTCAAAAATCTCCGTCATACACTCCACCAATACCCCGAAGTATCAGGTGAAGAAAAACAAACTGCCGAGCGTATTTTAGATTTCTTCGAACCACTACAGCCTGATCAAGTAATCAGAAATATCGGAGGACATGGGTTAGCATTTATTTTTGAAGGGAAGGAAAAAGGCCCCACTTCACTCTTCCGCTGTGAACTTGATGCCTTGCCAATTTTAGAAAAAAACAACATCAAACATCAATCCACAATCCCAGGCAAAGCACATCTCTGTGGACATGATGGTCATATGGCAATTATCTCAGGATTGGGTTTATTCCTACATCAGCAGAGACCACAAAAGGGACGCGTCATTTTACTTTTTCAGCCAGCAGAAGAGACTGGCCTAGGAGCAGCAGCCGTAATCGAAGATGCCAAATTCAAAAAAATCAAACCCGATTATGCCTTTGCCCTTCACAACTTGCCAGGCTACGAACAGCATCAAATCATCATCAAAAAAGGCACTTTCACGGCCGCATCCGCAGGCTTGATCGTCAAGCTCAAGGGTGAAAACTCACATGCTGCCCATCCAGAAGCTGGAAATAGCCCCGCAGAAGCCATGTCCAAAATCATCGTGGCACTTCAAAAACTTCCTGATGCCATGAAGAAATTTAGTCTGATTACGGTTATCCATGCCAGATTGGGCGAAGTAGCCTTTGGTACCACGCCTGCTGATGCGACCATCATGGCTACCTTAAGGGCTTTTGAAAATGACACACAAGTCCTCCTTCAACAGTATGCAGAAAAGCTCTGCACCCAGATTGCCAAAGAGTATGGCCTTGAGATCAGTTTTGAATATACAGAGGAGTTTGCGGCCAGTCACAATGATGTAGATGCTTGGGAGTTTGGTAATGAAGCTGCCAAAAAGCTGAAGCTCAAAACCAAACACATCCGCTTACCTTTCAGGTGGTCTGAAGATTTTGGGCTATTTTCTATTCATACCAAGACGCTCCTTTTTGGGCTTGGTTCAGGAAAAAATCACCCCCAACTACATGAAAATGATTACGACTTCCCAGATAACATCATTCCTACGGGAGTGAAAATGTTCGAGGAAATCATCGATCAAATTCATCATTAAGCTTCTGATCAATCAATTTTAAAATTTATTCTAGCATCCCTTTCATGAATCATACTTCATACATAGAAATCAGTAAATCAGCCTACAAAAAAAATATTCAATTTCTCCGGCAGGAAGTAGACGAGCAGACGACAATCTCTGCGGTAGTCAAAGGCAATGCATATGGACATGGCATAGAACATATAGTCCCCATTGCAGAAGCAGCTGGAGTGAGACATTTCAGTACTTTTTCAGCTGACGAAGCTCTTCGGGTCTTTGAGGCCAGCAGCAAAAAGTCAGAAATAATGATCATGGGGATGTTGGAAAATAGTGATTTGGAGGAGTTGATCAGAAAGGGTATTAGTTTTTTTGTATTTGAGTTTGACCGGTTAGAAAAGACCATACAAGCTGCTAAATCTACGGGAATCAAAGCCAAAATACACATTGAAGTAGAGACTGGCTTTCACAGAACTGGCTTTGAATGGGCTGAAAGAGAAAAGCTCCTTGAAATTCTACGGGAAAATGAATCGCATTTATATTTGGCTGGACTTTGTACGCATTATGCAGGAGCTGAGAGTGTCAGCAACTATGTGCGTGTAAGGGAACAAATCAAAAAATACCATCAATTCAAAGATTGGTTTACTGAGAAAGGTATGTCATTCGAGAGATACCATACCGCATGCTCTGCAGCGACTTTTAGCTATCCCGAAACAATTATGGATATGGTCAGGATTGGAATTGCTTCCTATGGGTTTTGGCCAACCATGGAAACTTACATGTATAAGTTCAAAAGTCTACCAGAAAACAACAAAAACCCTCTCAAAAGATTGATTTCTTGGAAAAGTAGCATCATGAGTTTGAAAAAAGTCAAGATGGGAGATTTTATAGGCTATGGCTCTAGCTACATGGCTCCAAGAGATATGACCATTGCTCTGGTTCCAATTGGCTATTCCCACGGCTATAGCCGGTTGTTGAGCAACCAGGGTAAGGTGCTGATCGCAGGGAAAATCGTCTCTGTGGTAGGCACTGTCACCATGAATAGTATAGCTGTAGACATCACAGACTTAAAGAATGTCAAAAAAGGAGATGAAGTAGTTTTGATCGGTAAGCAAAAGAAAAACGAAATCACAGTTGCCTCCTTTGGTGAGTCTACCCAGCAAGTGAATTATGAATTACTCACCAGACTACCCATGGATATTCCCAGGAAAGTTGTCAAGTAAATAAAGATGAAAGAGCTGCTTATTGGGCAGCTCTTTTTAAGAATTTGTAATGTGAATGCAAGGCCATAGACAAAGTCTCGTGCTCATGATATGGTAGACCGTGTTCTAGTGCTGTAGTCCTGACGATTTCAGACATGGCAGGATAGTGAATATGGCAGATTTTTGGAAAAAGGTGATGCTCTACTTGGAAGTTAAGCCCTCCACAGAAGAATGCCGCCATTTTACTTTTCCTAGCAAAGTTAGAAGTAGTTCTCATCTGATGCTCAGCCCAAGACTCTTCAATATTTTCAGACTCTTTGGGGTGAGGAATAGTGGTCTCCTCTACCAAATGTGCGAGTTGGAACACCAAGCCCAAGACCAAACCCATGGTAAAGTTCATCGCCAAATAACCAATCAAAAACTGCCACCAATTGATATCCATCACCACCAAAGGCAAGACGATATACATGCCATAGTAAAGCAATTTGTAAAAGAATAGATTGAAATATTCGCGCTTTGGATGGTCATTGGTATGACTACCAATCTTTTCCTGGAAGAACTTCACATAATCTTTTCTAAAGAACCAGGAAATTGAAGCAAGCGCGTAAAGAAAAAACGCATAAATATGCTGAAAGCGATGAATGAATTTCTTTTTCTCATCTTTAGATATTCTGATCAATCCCGGAGCAACATCCAAATCCCCGTCATGCCCCATGATATTGGTATAAGTATGATGAACTTTATTGTGGGTGATTTTCCAAATATAGACATTGGCCCCGATCAGGTTGAAAATATAGCCCAGCGCATCATTCACCCACTTCTTGTTAGAATAAGAGCCATGTAATGCATCATGACAGATATTGAAGCCTATAAATGACATGGTCGCACCCAATCCTATAGCTAGCAGTAAGCTCCCCCAAAGAGGAAATACCTCTAGTAGTATCAAAATATAAAAACTGACAAATAGCAATAAATAGAAAACAGTCTTAAAGACCATTGCACTATTAGCCGTTTTTGAAATTTGATTGTTTTGAAAATAGGCTTCTACTCTTGATTTAACTGTAGGGTAAAACGCTGACTTTTGGGTATCGACAAACTTAAGGGATTGATTCATGAAATATGGAGGATAATCGGAAATTTAATTGGGTAATCTAAGTCAACGTATGCTTTAATAATGATTCAAAACCAATTTAAGTTCAATTGAAGATTGTCATAACTCAAATAATGGGGACTGCTCGTTACAAAGCACATCTAAATCAATATGCTTTTTAGATCCGCTGGAGAATAATTCACAGACTTGAGTGTTTTTCGGTCTCCTGCCCTGAAGACCAGGTACATTTCACCTTCTTTTTCATAAAAACAATCTACTCCCTGATTTTGATAATGCGCCACAGTGGCCTCTGCTTCTGCCAGGTCTTTACAAGCTTTGCTCATATTGGAGCGCTGTACTTCATCAAAGAGGTCTTTGAACTTCTCTGCCAATCCAAACTCTAGAATAGCTCCAGATAAAACATATTGTATATCACAAAGTGCGTCAGCAATCTCTACAATATTCTGATCTGCGATAGCTTCTTCCAACTCCTTGAGCTCCTCGGCAATTAAAGACACTCTAAGCTCGCACCTTTTTGCGTCGGGGATTTTTGGCTGGGAAAGAATGGGGTGCTTGAATGTCTGATGAAAAGCGGCTACTGAGGTAAGTGATTTGGGGTCTTGCATAGGTTTGATTCTATTTGTAATGCTAATTTTTGGACATTGATCAGTCATTTGAATGTCCATTGAATAAAGAAACAAAACTTTATGCATATCAGGAAATGAAATATTCAAATCAGCAAGAAAAATCCCCCAAGGAACTTCCAAGGGGGATAAGATTATTGAATAAAAAAATCGGTGAGATAGTGGTTATTTTCTTTTGAGCATTACAGCGGTCTCAAGGTTACTTTCAATTCTAGTCAAAATAGCTGCATTACCATCAGCACTGTTTGGGCCGATGTCGATTCTACCATCACCATTAGCATCTACAGCAGTATTGAAATCAATCCCTGCAAATAATTTATCCATATCAAAAGATAAAATCATCTCAGTATCACCATCCACTTCTACTCCAGCAGCATTTTGAGACCTTGCTTTGATCATCTTCTCAGTAGTCAACCAAATGGTAGAAACTTTACCATTGATCTCCCCTGCTATCCAAAGGGATTTTTCGTACATAGGATCATTGGAACTACCGTCTGTTTTCTTAAATAATCTAAAATTCACCTCAGTGTAATTACCTTGAGGGCTTCTTCCCTCCGCGATAGTTGACACCCTAACGTCTCCATTGTTTACCAAAATTACATTTCTCGACTTGGAGGCTTCATTGTGAAATGAGGTGTTCACATTGGTTCTCAGAGAAATATTACCAATGCTGATACCTGCCAAAAGATCTGCTTTAGCTGCGTAGCGCATTTCTACATCTTTTGTCCCTACTGCAAATTGACTAGTTGCAAAACCATTCACGATAACTCTATCGTTCATCCTTGCATTGGAAGAACCACTGCTCTCTGTAGTTGCACTCAGCGCAACATTGCTTTGTGGTTCGTCCATGTTGGCATCATCATCTTGAGAACAAGAAAAAGTTAGGAATCCAAGAGCCATAATGAATGCCAGTTTTTGAATGTGTTTGATTGAATTTTTCATTTTCATAAATAGTTGGTTTACGATAATGAATTACGCAATGCCTGTGCCAACGGATCGGGTAAAAAATGACAAAATATTTGTATCCGAAACAATTTATGGTCTTAAAAACCAGAAATTGGATTTAAGTAAAAAAACGTTACTTAAATTCTATTTATAACAGTTCGTTTATATTTTTAGTCGTTTCATATATTTCATCCATCCTGTCCAATATAAATAAAAAAAGCCTCAGAGAGATCTGAGGCTTTTTAATCATTCAAGGTAGTAGTAATTAAAGTTCAATATTTGCTATTGTAACTTGCCTGCTATCAACAGTCACATCGGTTACAGTTTGAACTACAGTTGGTACGCCTTCAGCATCAATTTCAGCTACTATTAAGTCATAAGACTTAGGTGCCAAGAAGGCAAGTATATAATCTCCGTTATCTTCCGCACGAGTACTAGAGATGGCATTTGGAAATCTTACTTCTTCGCCTTCTGGATCATCACTTTCAGATTCATCAAATGACCCCGCTTCATATGCATATACTACATAAGCGCTTTCAGCATTTCTGTTTGAAATATTTCCTCTGATATCACCAGCTTCATTATTGACAATCACTCTGATCGTAGGTTTCAAAAGATACATTCCCGTTACTCCAGCTTTTGTAACTGATTTCCTTAGATCAAAATCAGCTGTAATTTCAACAGTTCCATTAACAGGAACGGTAAATTCACCAACCGCCTTATATCCAGTCTGCTCTCCACTTGGCACAAACAATGGCACTTGCGTTCCATCTTCAAAAGTAATGTAACAACCTGGATTAGAAGCGGTGCTTCCTCTAGTAGCAGCATCTAGCTTGAATCTCACGCCAGTGTATCTTCCAGCGCCTGCTGTAAAATCACCAAGAAGCTCAGTTCTACCATTTTGCAATTCCAACAAATTAATGGTTACTGGCCCTTCGAATTCCTCAGCAGTTTGCCAAGATCCTCCTTCTTTTTGGTATTCGATTCCCAAGAAGGTAATATATACGCCTGTCACACCTTCTTCATCTATAGGAGCATCAGTAATGTTCATTTTAATCTGCCCCTCCCCGTTGATGTCTTCATCATTTGAGCATGAGAATAGCCCAAAACTGATCACCGAGATAAACACGACAATCATTCCGAATAATTGGTTCTTTGTTTTCATGGTAATTATTTTTTGTTTTCTATTCAAAGTAACACCATGATAATGAAGTGGGCATGAAGGTGAAATGAAGACAAAATGAAATTCAAAAAAAAACGCAAAGTAAATTCACCTTACTTTGCGTTTGAAGAAATTAATCTAATATCTCTTATTTTAAAGCATCGTAGCGCTCCGCCACGGCATCCCAATTGACCAAATTCCACCAGTTGCCGATGTAACCTGCTCTATCACTGGTATACTTCAAATAGTAAGCGTGCTCCCATACATCTATCCCCATCAATGGGATGCCTTGGAAATCTGATACATCCATCAATGGATTATCTTGATTGGGTGTTGAGCCTACCGCTAGTTTTTTATCTGCATCTAAAACCAACCAAGCCCAGCCGGAGCCAAATCGGGTTTTTCCTGCATTCTCAAATTGTGTTGCGAAATCTGCAAAACTTCCAAAGGACGCATTGATAGCATCTGAAAGATCTCCAGTTGGCTCACCACCACCGTTTGGTGACATGATCTTCCAAAAAAGCTCGTGGTTATAATGTCCCCCACCATTATTCCGCATTTTGGTAGAATATTTAGAAATATTCATCAATACTTCCTCTAGAGGAGCACTCACATCTACACCCTCTTCAGCGGCTGCCTCTCCAAGATTTTTTGCATAAGCTGCTGCATGCTTTGTATAATGAATCTCCATGGTCATGGCATCAATATGTGGCTCTAGTGCAGTATAATCATAAGGCAATGGCGTCTGTTCAAATCCAGTTCGTAAAATCACTCCGCCCTCTTCTGTAGATCCCCCACCACAGGCCGTCAAGAAAGCAGAGCCTATCATAGATGACCCTATGCCAATTGCAAGCGTGGCCTTTGAAGTTCTTGAAATAAAATACCTCCTGGATACTTTAAAATTTGAGTTTTTCATTTTTTTAGGGTTTTATCCTTTGGTTTTGTTTGTTCAAAATTGTACAATCGATTAGTGTTTTAGATATACCTTCTTGAAGTATTCTTTGGTTTTGATATACATTGATATATCAATAGCCTCCTAAATTTCTCAAAATCCATAACACATCATTTTATCTAAATGCCTAAGTTAAAGATTTCATGGCGATAATAAAACCATAAATCGGACAATAAGTCTGATTTTATGACAAGATGTTTATGTTTGCAAAACCAAAAATCAATGGTTTGGTTTTTGAAATAATGTTTTCTTGAAACAGGTACCTTACAAATGGAATTTTCTTTTTACAAATATCAAGGCACGGGCAATGACTTCATCATGATTGATGACAGAGTTGAGAATTTCCCTGAGCAAGACCTTCAACTTGTACAAAATCTTTGCGACCGAAAGTTCGGAATCGGAGCAGATGGATTGATTTTGATCAGAAATAAAGAAGGATTTGATTTCGAAATGATTTATTTCAATGCAGACGGATCTCAAAGCATGTGTGGAAATGGCGCACGATGTGCAGTAGCATTTTCTAAGTTTTTGGGAATCATCTCTGACCAAACCCGCTTTATGGCCATCGACGGCCCACATACCGCCAATATCGCAGATGAATTAATAAGCCTAGAAATGAGTCCTGTCAATAGCTTATCAAACGCTGGGCAAGATTATTTCGTGAATACAGGATCACCACATCATGTGAGATTTGTAGAAGATGTAATCACATACCCAGTCGTAGAAGCGGGAAAAGCCATACGCTACAGTGAAGCCTATCAGCCTAAGGGCACCAATGTGAACTTCATCACACCAATCAGCGAAAATGAGATCCATGTTCGCACTTACGAAAGAGGTGTGGAAAACGAGACCCTCTCTTGTGGTACAGGCGTGACAGCATGTGCCTTAGTCTATGGGTACCAAAACGAGCTGAACGAAGTAAAAATAAAAACTCCAGGAGGAAATCTCAGCGTCAATTTCACTTCAGCAGCAGACGGAAGTTTTCAAAACATCATCCTAACAGGCCCAGCCCAGCAGGTCTATCAAGGCAAGTGGAAATCCAAATAGCTTAATGATTCTTTAAGTAACCACAGGCGACTGGGAAAAATGAATCCCTGATCAATGCAATACTAATTTCCTATTGTAATAAAAACGAAGTAATTTTATAGCCCAATTATAGAAACCGAATATGTTAGAAATTATAGCCAAAGGACTGGCAAAAGTTTTTGGAACGAAGTCAGATAGAGATATAAAAGAATTGACCCCTAAGGTCGCCTTGATCAATCAAGAATACAGCAAGCTTCAAAGCCTAAGTGATGAAGAACTTAGAGCCAAAACGGCAGAGATCAAAAATACTATCAATAGCGATTTGAAATCGTTTGATGATAAAATTGCTGATTTTAGAGCACAGATTGAAGCACTTGCACCAGAAAAAGTCCACGAAAAGGATGCCCTCTACAATGAAATAGACAAAACCGAAAAAGACAGAGATGAAGCTTTGGAGGTGGTCTTGGAAAAAGTCATGCCATTGGCCTTTGCAGTAGTAAAGGAAACAGCCAGGAGGTTCAAAGAAGTAGGTAGCCTTAAAGTCAAAGCCAATACCTATGACAGGGAGCTTGCTGCTAAGAAATCTAATGTGGAGATCACAGGTGATGAAGCCATTTGGCACAACAAATGGATGGCTGCAGGCACCGAGGTCGTTTGGGACATGGTTCACTACGATGTACAACTCATCGGTGGTATGGTGCTTCACAAAGGAAAGATTGCCGAAATGGCTACAGGTGAGGGGAAAACCCTCGTTTCCACTTTACCAGCCTATTTGAATGCCTTAGCAGGTAGGGGTGTACACCTTGTTACTGTCAATGATTATCTTGCCAAACGAGATTCCGAATGGAATGCTCCACTTTTTGAATTCCATGGATTGACAGTAGATTGTATTGATAAATATCAGCCCAACTCAGAAGGAAGAAAGAAAGCCTACCAATCAGACATCGTCTATGGTACGAACAATGAATTTGGTTTCGATTATTTGAGAGACAACATGGCTCGTGATGCGGGTGATTTGGTTCAAGGCAAGCATCACTTTGCGATGATTGATGAAGTTGACTCCGTATTGATTGATGATGCGAGAACACCTTTGATTATTTCAGGTCCGGTACCAAGAGGAGATCAGCACGAGTTTATGGAGATGAAGCCGAGAGTTTCCACTTTGGTAGAAGAACAGAGAAAGTTGATCCAAGGCTATCTAGCTGACGCAAAGAAATTAATCGCTGAGAAAAATGAAAAAGATGGCGGCTTAGCACTTTTCCGTGCATTCAGAGGAATGCCAAAATACAAGCCCTTGATTAAATATCTGTCTGAGCCGGGTATCAGAGTGATTTTGCAGAAAACAGAAAACTACTATCTGCAGGACAACAAAAGAAACATGCCTGAGGCAGATGAGCCTTTATTGTTTACCATCGACGAAAAAACCAATTCTGTGGAGTTGACTGACAATGGAATCGAGGTAATCACCAAAAAAAATGAAAACCCTAACTTTTTTATCCTTCCAGATATCGGTGTAGAAATTGCCGAAATGGAGAAAAACCCGGATCTAGATGACAAGGAAAAACTCATTCGCAAGGAAGAGATCATCAAAGATTATGGTGTAAAAGCACAAAGAATTCATACAGTCAACCAGCTTTTGAAAGCTTACTGTATGTTTGAAAAAGACACAGAATATATCCTTGTAGATGGCAAGGTGAAAATTGTCGACGAGCAAACAGGTCGTGTGATGGAAGGCAGGAGATACTCTGATGGCCTCCACCAAGCAATAGAAGCCAAAGAAAATGTAAAGGTTGAAGATGCGACGCAGACCTATGCGACCATCACTTTGCAGAACTACTTCAGAATGTACCACAAACTCTCAGGTATGACTGGTACTGCTGAGACTGAGGCTGGTGAGTTTTGGGAAATCTACAAATTGGATGTGGTAGTAATCCCAACCAACAAACCTATTGTAAGACAGGATAGGGATGATAAGGTCTATAAGACTGTAAGAGAAAAATTCAATGCAGTAGCAGAAGAAATAGTAGAGTTGACCAATGCGGGGCGTCCAGTCCTAGTAGGTACTACCTCTGTAGAAATTTCTGAATTGCTCAGTAGAATGCTGACCATCAGAAAAATCAACCACCAAGTATTGAATGCCAAGCAGCACGCCAAAGAGGCAGATGTAGTAGCTGAAGCTGGAAAACCAGGTACAGTGACCATTGCCACCAACATGGCGGGTAGAGGTACAGATATCAAGCTAACCCCAGAATCAAGAGCTGCGGGTGGTTTGGCTATCATCGGTACAGAGCGCCACGAGTCTAGGAGAGTTGACCGTCAGCTGAGAGGTAGATCAGGTAGACAAGGTGATGTAGGTTCTTCACAGTTCTTTGTCTCTTTGGAAGATAACTTGATGCGATTATTTGGCTCCGAAAGAATTGCCAAATTGATGGATAGAATGGGTCTGGAAGAAGGAGAGGTGATTCAACATTCAATGATCTCCAAATCCATAGAGCGAGCACAACGCAAAGTTGAAGAGAACAACTTTGGAACTCGTAAGCGTCTCTTGGAATATGATGATGTGATGAATTCTCAGAGAGAGGTTGTCTACAAGAGAAGAAGAAATGCATTGATGGGAGAGCGCCTTGAGTTAGACATCTTGAATATCATGTATGATGTTTGTTTTGACATCGTTCAAATGGCCAAGTCTACCGAAGATGTTGAAAATATGAGAATGAACATCTACAGCTCTTTGGGCGTAGATCGTCCATTTACCTTGGATGAAATTCAATCCAAAGACACCGCAGTCTTGACCCAAGCGCTATTTGATGCGGCATATCAAAGCTATGTGGGTAAGAACAATCGAATTTTGGAACGGGCTTTGCCTATTCTCAGCGATGTCTACGCACAAAGAGGTGCTACTGTGAAAGAAATCATGGTACCAATCACCGACAGCTTGAAGCAAATAGGTGTGGTAGTCAATCTGGAGTCTACTGTCAACAATAAAGGTAGAGATCTGATCAGGGCAATTGAAAAGAATGTCACCTTAGCCATCATCGATCAAAACTGGAAAGAGCATTTGAGAGATATGGATGACTTGAAACAATCTGTACAGAATGCTGTCTATGAACAAAAAGACCCGCTTTTGATTTACAAATTTGAGGCTTTTGAGATGTTCAAGAGATTTGTAGGCAAACTGAATGAAGATGTGATCTCTTTCTTGGCCAAGGCTGAGCTTCCTACACAGGATCCAAGTCAGGTAAAAGCTGCTCAAGCTCCACGTCAACAGGAAAATGTACAAGCATCAAAAGCTGAAGTTGGTAGCAGTCTCAATCCTGGAGCCGCTAGACAAGCTGCTGCAGCCACAGCCAACCGATCAGCTGAAACACAAGTAGTCGCTCCTAGAAAAACTGATAAGGTCTATGGAAGAAATGACCGAGTGACAGCGCAGTATGCAGATGGAACTGTAAAAAAAGATGTAAAGTATAAAAGCGTGGAGCAAGATGTGACATCAGGCAAATGCGTAATCATAGAAGGATAAAAACAACAATCATGGGAAGATCAATATTAACAGGAGTCGTACTTTTATTTTTGATGGGTTCTTGTAACCTGATCAAAAAAACGAGTGGTGATGCTGAAAAATATGATTCTTACAGTGAAGATTTGGCGTTAATCAGAATTACCTTCCCTGACCTGTCAGAGCAGGCTGTCACTGAAGAGCCTAGAAAAGAAAGTACTGGAGCACTCGCTGTAGACAATGACCTCTCCTTTGCCATGGAAAGTTTTATAAGCAATAATAAGACAGAGCGATATTATTCGGGTTTTACAGTTTTGGTATATAGTGGTGTAGACAGAGACGCTGCCTTCAAAACAAGAAACGACCTCTACACATCTTTTCCAGACATCAAGGCTGACATGCAATATCAACAGCCCCGCTACTTAGTCAAAGTAGGCAAATTTATCAATAGAATAGAGGCTCAAGCCCATTACCATATGCTCAAGGAAACATTCCCAATGGCTAGAATCATTCAAGATAGGTTCCAGCGAGAAGGTTTTGTTAATCCTGACGAATTCAACAACAATGATCAAGGACAAAATTAAATCACTAGCAAGCCAGTACAAATCAGAAATAATAGCCAACAGAAGGCATCTTCATGCCAATCCAGAGTTATCTTTTCATGAACATGAAACGGCCGCATTTGTCCAAAATCAGCTCAAATCTATTGGCATTACTGAGCTGGAAACCAAGGCAGATACAGGTATTGTGGCATTGATCAAAGGAAAAAATCCAGATAAAAAAATCATCGCGCTACGTGGTGACATGGATGCTTTACCGATTTTTGAACAAAATGAAGTCTCTTACAAATCCACCAAACCTGGAGTCATGCATGCCTGTGGACATGATGTTCACACTGCTTCTTTGCTAGGTGCTGCCAAAATCCTGAATGATGTCAAAGAAGAGTTTGAAGGTACAATTAAGTTAATTTTTCAACCTGGAGAGGAATTAATTCCCGGTGGCGCCTCTTTGATGATTAAAGATAAAGCTTTAGAAAACCCCAAGCCTCAAGCCATCATAGGCCAACATGTGATGCCTTTGATACCAGTGGGAAAAGTTGGATTTCGTAAAGGCATGTATATGGCCAGTGCGGACGAGCTTTACATCACGGTAAAAGGCAAAGGTGGTCACGGTGCCATGCCAGAAACCCTAGTAGATCCAGTGCTTATTGCAGCGCATATGATCGTGGCTTTGCAACAAGTAGTGAGCAGAAATGCTTCTCCAAAAATCCCTTCGGTGCTTTCCTTCGGAAGGATTGAGGCGCTAGGTGCTACCAATATCATCCCCAATGAGGTCAAAATCCAAGGTACTTTCCGTACGCTAAATGAAGCATGGAGAGCCAAAGCCCATCAACATATGATCAGCATTGCTAAGGGAATTGCTGAAGGAATGGGAGGAGAAGTAGACTTTGAAGTAAGAAAAGGTTATCCATTTCTGAAAAATGCCGAAGAACTCACCAACCGTGCTCAAAATGCAGCTATAGAATACCTAGGCAAAGAAAATGTCGAAGACTTGGATATCTGGATGGCTGCTGAGGATTTCTCCTATTATACACAAGAAATGGACGGCTGTTTTTACAGATTAGGAACCAGAAATGAGGCTAAAGGCATCACTTCTGGCGTACATACTCCCACTTTCGATATTGATGAGGATGCGCTAGAGATAGGAGCTGGATTGATGGCATACTTGGCAGTAAAGGAGTTGGATGCTTAAAAAAACACAAGGAATATAGTTGAAATAAGCTAAGTAAAATAATCAATAAATATTTGAGTATTTCTCAAGCTTCTATTTGTTCCTAGCTTATTCTCTCGTAGCATATTTCAAATTATATCCACTGTATATCTACCATATTTCAATAAAGCACATGAAACAAATCAAATCACTTTCTCTAGCCCTTGTTTTGGTGATGGGATTGCAGACTCAAACTTTTGCTTGGGGAGCTATTGGGCATTATGTCATCGGTAAACTTGCCGAGTGGCAGATGAAGTCCACGACTGTGGAAAGAGTCGAAGAAATCTTGCAAAAAGAATCTATCTCAGGTGTGGGTGTTTGGATGGACAACATCCGTTCAGACAAAAACTACAACTACACCAATACTTGGCATTGGGTGACTACTGCCAATGGAGAATATGATAAGTCTATCCAGGAAGAAGCTGGAGACGCTTATGAAGCCTTTTTGAGAATCAAAGAAAATCTCAAGAAAGGAGGATTATCTACTCAAGAGGAGCGGGATCAACTCCGCATGCTAATTCATATTGTGGGGGATTTGCATCAGCCATTTCACGTGGGCAAGCCAGGTGATCGTGGCGGCAATGATGTGAAAGTAAGTTTCTTTAACAAAGAGACCAATATTCATGCAGTTTGGGATTCTGATCTCATCGCAAGTAAAAATATGAGTTATTCTGAGATCGCAACAGAACTTCAGAAAAGAATCAATCCAAGCCTAATAGACAAGTATACCAAGACTACACCAGCCGATTGGTTGAAAGAGGCAGTTGCTATCAGGCCAGCCATGTATGACATTCCAGAAAATGGAAGAATTGGCTATGAGTATATTTACAAGTATTACCACCATACGGAGGAGCGTTTGATAGCAGCAGGCATCAGGTTAGCGCAGGCTCTGGAAGAGATTTATGGATGATTAGACTTTTAATCACCTTTAAAAAACAAAAAGACCGACTTGAAAACTCGGTCTTTTTGTTTTTCTACATTGTACATGCACCTTGCTGAGCATTAATCCAAAACCTCAAAAACATCAGTCAAAACCCTCCAAACCTTCCCATCGAAGTGACTTTGCTTAACCTCATATTGACCAGTAAGTTTAGATGAATAAACGGAAGTATTACCTTGGTTATTCTTTGGGTTCCAATAAAGTTGATTCCTGAAATCAGGAAAATTTGCCTGCTGTTTTTCTAAAATGACTTCATTTTGAAAAGGCAAAAAACGGGGTGCAAATTTGTAATAATCAAGATACAAGGCTTCAGAAGGAAGCTCAAACCCTCCAAAATCTCCTTGCTTTGAAGTTAGACTAATGACCCCGGCATATACTTGATCATTGAAATAAAATGTACGGGTGATCAAATCTATGCTAGCAATTTCCTTAGGATCAAAAGCAGCGAAGGCATTGGCATTTACAACAGGCATATTATCGATGAGTAACAATGGGTTTTCTTGAAAAACCAACCCTGTCGGACTATTCATTACTTTGAAAAGTACTTGTCTGTTTGACTTTCTCACGTAGACTTCGGACACATATTCCTTGAGCGTCACTTCCATACTTTCAAAGCGATTATAGTCATCTAAAAAGTACGTCTTATCAGCCTTGAGTGCAGTATTGATAAACCGGTTTCCCTGTATGTCTGGTCTGAAGTAATAGTCTTCAACCTGGCCAGCCAATATCAAATCATTCAAAAAAGCTTCATCATCGCGCAATAATTTCAAAGCAGGAATTTGAAAATCCTCAGATAAGTCCAAAGAAATAAATGGAGAGATCAGCTCAAAATCCATGGCAGAGCTTTCGTCCTCTTTTTGTACCAAAAGGAAGTTCAAATCACGAAAAGCGGCTAACTCAAAAAATAACTCTCCCTGAGCATTACTTTCTGCAATGTTGAAATAATTTTGACGCCCATGCGCTGAGAGGTAATAAGCCTGCTTTGTGTTTTCATTTCTAATCTTTGCATGAATGATATGACCATAGGGTTCGGGAATAATATTTTTTGGCTCCCATGTAGACTTATAAATCCTATTATTTAGCCTGCCTTGATATTTTTCTTCTAAAAATGGATTCTTCAGAGATACTGATAGTATTCCTTCTTCGGGTAGCTTCAATGCTACCACTTCGCTTTTTGAAACAGATTTTTGCCTAGTGAAACCAGCCTTCAAATCACTATCCTTGATAAACTTTTCAAAGTTAACATCTCCCGATACGGCAGGAGCAGGTTTCTCTGGATTGATTATAGTAATCAACTGGTTGTAAAGACCTTCATCGCCGGTAAAGGGGCTACTACGCGTATAAGATCTAATCAGGTAATGATCAGATATCAAAGTATGAGGTGCTTTGAGAATGGCACTACCTTTACCCTCTTCTAATGGAACAAGTAGCTGATATACTGATTGTCCATTGCGATTGATCAGCTCTACATAAGCCATGCTTGGACTGAAGTCTGAGGAAGTAGTCCTGACATCTATAGCCAGCCAAACAGGCTCTCCAGTGGAAGCTATACTTTTCGATACATGCATGTAAACAGACTCTTTCCAATTAGGTTGTTGGGCAGAGACCGTTAAACTGCTAGCTAATAATAGGATGAATATGTTTATAATCTTTTTCATTAAATTCTCAACTTAATCTTCCCAAAAATCAGGTTTTACGTTTGTACCTCTTTGCGTACAGTCAACACAGAATGCAGGCGCAGCTCTAAAAGCAATAGGAAAAGGGCCATCGCCAAATATTGGATTGACAGGCATGAAATTCCCAGACTGAAAATACTCGGCATATCTACTAGGTGGAATTGTGTCAGGTCTAGCCGAACAGTTATCATATTCAGAAATTCTCACTGGCCATGGGGCCACTTCTTCTGCAGTGATAAAAATTCTTTTGGTGGAAGGAATACCCATACTGATATAACCAATAACTGACACATTAGAATCTCCTACTTTTTTGATATTACCACCAATTAGAGAAGGTAAAGGACTAAATATCCCTCCAATATCTTCCGAATTTTTTCTCATAATCTCCCAGAAATCAAAAGCATTTCTATCAATAGCATATTGCTTCACCAAAATACTATACCTAGCGGATAGCTTCTCTGATAGATTTGGAATGAGATTGATCTCTTTATCACTTATCAAATCTCCATTAAATCT
The DNA here is from genome assembly GCF_900156785.1 of Belliella pelovolcani. Taxonomy (GTDB): domain Bacteria; phylum Bacteroidota; class Bacteroidia; order Cytophagales; family Cyclobacteriaceae; genus Belliella; species Belliella pelovolcani. The sequence goes on from NZ_FTOP01000001.1 coordinate 390,169, forward strand.
ACGTGAATTTTCTATTGCAATGCGCTGGATTCTACTGTCATTCCAGCAGCGTGATACATCAGTCTCAGGAGTCACCTCTTCGATCCTTCGCGTCTCTCGGTCATATCTGTAAAATGTTCCTATTGCTGACCGAAAAATCCAATCTTCTTCATACTGCCACAAGAAGTACTGTGCCTCAGCTGTCCCTTGGGTATTGACTCTGATGCTGACTCCCGAATCCCCTTTGCTCCAAGTTACTTCGTCGAGCTCAGGTGTACTGATGGGGGTTAGTAACTCAGATTCATAGGTCTCATTATTTCGCAATCGGATATTAAGTCTATACTCCTGATTAACAGGAAGTATTTCTGAAATGGAATAAACACCAGCCTCTAACTCCTGAAAAGACCAAGCGCCAGATTCTGTGCCTATCAAACGCAACACAGCACCCGACTCTATTCTGAATTGTGCTTGATCCAGATTTCCTGTTCTACTCAGCTTAATGGTAGAAGTGCTACCATCGATAGCGATGTAACCCTCTACTACCAAAAGATTAGTATCCATGGGGTTGACCTCTGGATTAAACTCTTCTCTACAGGCCACCAACAAAAAGGTCGCTAGTAGAAACGTTATAAAAATTGGCTTGCTCCAGTGTATTTTCATCAGATTCTGAAATTGTAGGTAATAAATGGAATAGGTCTCGCAAATATGGATAATTGGTATCCTTGCAGCACGCCATTGACAGGCGTGAAGAATACGGAGTAGGGGTTTTGCCTACCTAATACATTGTACACTCCCAAAGACCAAGAGGAGTGTGCCAGTTTTCGAACTTTATGATTTCCTTCTAAATTGATAGAAAAATCCATTCTGAAATAATCGGGAATCCTGTATGCATTTCTTTCAGAGAAAAATATGCGTTCAGAGCCAGCATATTCAAACTTAGCCACAGGTAAGGTGATTGGTCTTCCTGTATTGTAATTGAAGTTCAATGAAGTACTGACACGCTTGCTAAGCTCGTAATTCCCCATCACTGTCACGTTGTGTGGTTGATCAAAATTATTGGGGTACCAGTCTCCATTGTTTATTTTTTCAGCTTGCTCGTCAGCTGCAGTTCTGAGTAATGACCTTGCATAGAAATAACTGATCCAACCATTTAGCTTCCCACTATTTTTTCTCAGCATCAACTCCATCCCGTAGGACCTTCCTTCTGTCCTTAGAATCTCCTGTTCGACTTGATCATTGAGCAAAAGCGTCGCTCCAGACCTATAGTCGAGTAGATTTTTCATATTCCTATGATAGACTTCTGCCGAAAATTCATAAGTATCTCTCTTGAAATTTTTATAATAACCTAAAGAAAGCTGATCCCCCCATTGAGGAGCTATGTTATTATCTGATAGCTTCCAAGTATCTGTGGGTGCTATCGCGGCATTATTTGTCAACAAATGAATAAATTGTCTATTGGTATTGTAGCCAAACTTGATGGAAGCAGTATTGTCCAGTAAATATCTTGCTCCTAGCCTAAATTCTGGTCCCTGATAACTTTGAATTACCTCGCCTGATGCAAAACGCTCCTCTCTCAAAAAAGTATTTTCCGAAGGAGATTCACCTGCTTGATAAAATCTCGCGGTACTTGGACCAAGATAATTATACAAGGCATACCTCAATCCTAAGCTAAGGTTTAATTTGTCATTGATCTCTATATCGTCAGACACATAAATCGCAGATTCCAACGCTCGCTCAGGATTAACCTTCCTAGCCAATATCCCTGACTCATTCCCAAATGGATCTAGTTGACCTGCATTGAGGTTGTATTCTTGTGAGCTGAGTCCATAGGTGAATTTATGTCTGAATCCCACCTCTTGCTTGAAGTTAAGTCGAACAAACTTCTGTCTAATTCTATATCCAAGATTATATGCCGTGCTAGGTGTATCCCTTCCCTCAATACCAAAATTATACTCGTCTTGCCCAACAACCAGCTCAGACTCTAATCTTTCATTGATAAAATAAGTCCAAGAACCATTATAATTCAAATTCTCATAGCCAAACAAAGTATCTGCATCAAATTGAAAACTATCCTTGCTTGCATATACATTGAGTCTCAGCGCATGCTTATTGGTCAGTTGGTGAGCAAGGTTGAAGTTAAAATCATAGAAATTGGCTCTGCCATTACTGAAAGATGTATTCTCCTCTAGCAAATTGAGCAACCAATCTGAATAAGTCGAGCGGAGTCCTGATGCCAAAGTTGTCTTCTTCCCAATTGGTCCATCTACACTTAGTCTTCCTGTAAGCAGACCAATTCCTCCATTTACTTTAATTTTTTCAGCATTTCCATAACTGCCATTGACATCCAATACCGAGGAAAGTCTGCCTCCATATTGGGCAGGAACTCCTGCCTTGTACAATTCTACACCATTCACTAAGTCTGCATTGAAAGCAGAGAATAAACCAAACAAGTGAGAAGGATTATAAACTGTTGCATGGTTATAAAGAATCAAGTTTTGGTCAGCAGCACCACCACGGACATTGAAGCCTACACTAGCCTCCCCAACAGTCTGTACTCCTGGAAGCGAGAGCACACCACGAATGACGTCTACTTCTCCAAGTGCAGCTGGTATTTTTTTGATAGAGGACATGTCCAGCTTCTGCACACCCATTTCAGTTCTACCTATGTTATTATTCTTTTCAGCTAAAAGCAGGAATTCATCCATGCTGATGATATTTTCTTCTATCATCAAGTCCAACTGTCCATCTGCATTTAGCTGAACTTGTCTTTGCTCTACAAAACCACCTAAATTTTGAACAAAGAGTGTATGTCTTCCAATTGGTAAAGTGATATTAAAATTACCATTTGAATCAGTCACGGTACTGATGGTTTTGCTTTGTTCATAAATCACTGCTCCTGGCACTGGGTTTCCAGTGTCATAGCCCACTACTTTCCCTTTGAGGGTAGCAGTACCAGTATTACTTTTTGCATCGCCGATGACATAGAGTTTATTCTTGGAGAAAGTCCTATCCCCATCACTAAGCCCAGCAGCTGTACCTTGTTGGGAATTTTCTAGAAAAAAAGTAGGGCTTAGCCTCAGGGTCAAATTTCTCCCTTTTGTGATAAAGACCCTATCACGTTCATCAATTGAGTATTTGAAATCTGTCTTTTCAAAAATCGCAAACAAGACGTCTCGAAGGTTACTATTTTCCAATGAAAGATTGACTCTAATGTCAGTAAGCTCCTCGGCGTCAAAATAAAATTGATAAGGCGTACTAGCCGATACAGTCTCGGCAAACTCCGTAAAACTTTTGCCTACAAATATCCCAGAGATCGTCCGCCCAGTATTGGAACTTTGTTGCGCTACTGAGGCCGATGATAAGCCTGTTAATAGGGCTAAGAAGAAAAATATCCTATTCATTTCGAAGTGTTTTTTGGTAGGCTTGTACAATAGCGGTTTGATAAGCCCTACGATCTAGTCTGTATTTTAAGCCTTTTTCTTTAATGACCTCTCTAGCCAACTTTTTCTCCATTCCAAGAATTCGAATCGCACTTTGTTTTGTTTTTAGGGGGTTTAGTTCTCCTCCATGAAAAAGCAATAAGCTTTCAGATTGGTCAAACCTGGTGTTTCGCTCTAGCTCCTTAATTTCCCTTTGAAGGGATTTTTGGTGATAAGCATATAGACCATCCTCCACAATTTCCTCCAAAAATATATCAGCATAGTCTCCTGCTACAACCTTGGTACTTCCTTTGACAAATTTGACATCTCCGAAATCACTGTGGATTATAAATTCACTTATTCTGTTTGATTGGAGAATGACCTTTTTGGCATGAATGGGATTCAGTGCTATCAAGTTCTGACTGACCAAATCATAGAGCAATGGAATGTCTTTGTAGACTATACCATTAAACACAATATCAGCATAGTTATAGGCCGTACTTTGAAAGAAAGCGTGACCAATATAAGCACTGGGATATTCTACATATTCTCCACCATTGAACACCTCAGGAGTCATGGAGATTTTTTCTCTGTAAAGTGCTTCAGGACCTATTTCCTGCCCCTGATTAGTAGCAATGAACGCAATAAAAAAAGCTAAGCTAAACAAGGGTTTAAGAAGAACAATATTTTTCATGTGCTGGTAATGAAATAATTTCCTTGCAAGCTACAAAGATTCTCCTTGTCAATTAATTTCAAAATCTTAAATAGTCTTTGAATTTTACAATTGGTGAAAAATGGCTCTGAAAATCTGAAAAAAGGGAATAATCGGCTTTGATTTATGATGAATATTGGAGCATTTTCAAAATAGACTTAGCATTTTCACATCCTATGGTTTAATTTGTACTTTTTAAACCTAAAGTGATTAGCATTGTCTGGATTCTTTGATACCAAAATCGAATACTTGAAGGGAATGGGGCCACAAAAAGCGGCCTTATTTAATAAAGAGCTCAATATTTTCACTTTTGGTGAGCTGATTCAGCATTACCCTTTTCGCTACGAAGACCGAACCAAATTTTTTAAAATCAAGGACCTCCATGAAGACCTTGAGCATGTACAAGTCATCGCTAGAATTCGAAGTGTAGAGACCATAGGAGAAGGACGAAGAAAAAGACTTATTGCCCATATCTTTGATGATACGGGTGAGATGGAACTCACTTGGTTCAAAGGTATCCAATGGGTGATCAAAAAGCTCGTGCCTGGTGCAGCATTTGTGTTCTTTGGCAAGCCTGCAAAATATGGAAGAAAATTTAGCATAGCTCATCCAGAGATGGACGTACTCACTGCTGCACAGGAGGAGCGCAGTTTCTTTCAACCTGTCTATCCTACTACTGAAAAACTTAGGGCCAAATTCTTAGACTCTAAGGGAATCTCGAGAATCATGGAAGGTCTGATAGCTACTGCCTATCCGCAGATTCAAGAAACCCTGCCTACTGGAGTGCTTCAGCGTTTTAATTTGATCCCAAAGCGGGATGCACTCAGACAAATCCATTTCCCGGAAAATCCAGAAATCCTCAAAAGAGCGAGGTATAGGTTGAAGTTTGAGGAGTTCTTCTACGTTCAGCTAAGGTTACTCAAACTTAAGCTGACACGTACCGAAAAGTCTCAGGGACAGATTCTGAATCAAACAGAATTGGTCACAAAGTTTTATAAGGAGCATTTACCATTTGAATTGACAGAAGCTCAGAAAAGGGTAATTAGGGAGTCTTTTGCTGATATGAAATCTGGTAAGCAAATGAACCGTCTCATTCAAGGCGATGTGGGGAGTGGCAAAACCATGGTCGCTTTTATTTGTATACTGATCGCAATCAGCTCTGGTGCACAAGCCTGCTTGATGGCCCCTACAGAGATACTGGCCAATCAACATTATGAAGGGCTGAGGGAATATGCGGATATGATGGGTCTAAATATCGCCTTGCTGACAGGTTCGACCAAAAAGTCAGTCCGCAAAGTGATCCATGAAATGCTACTTTCTGGAAATCTACACATCATCATTGGAACCCATGCCTTGTTAGAAGATATCGTTCAATTTAAGAATCTTGGCTTGGCGATAGTAGATGAGCAGCACAGATTTGGTGTCGCGCAGCGGGCTAAATTATGGGCTAAAAATGAAAAATTCCTTCCTCATGTACTGGTCATGACAGCTACACCTATCCCTCGTACTTTGGCGATGACCTTGTATGGAGACTTGGACATCTCAGTGATTGACGAAATGCCCTTGGGTAGAAAACCCATTCAGACAGTTCACAGGTATGATAAAGATCGCTTGAAGGTTTTTGGATTTATGCGCAAGCAGATCGAATTGGGAAGACAGATATATCTCGTGTATCCATTGATCGAGGAGTCCGAAACTTTGGATCTAAAGAACCTAATGGATGGCTATGAAAGTATCTGTCGGGCATTTCCTGAATATCCGATCAGCATTGTACATGGCAATATGAAAGCTGCCGATAAAGACTTCGAGATGCAGCGCTTTGTCAAGGGAGAAACCAAAATCATGGTAGCTACTACAGTGATCGAAGTAGGCGTGAATGTGCCCAATGCTTCTGTGATGGTGGTAGAAAATGCCGAGCGATTTGGACTTTCTCAGCTACATCAGTTGAGAGGAAGGGTAGGAAGAGGTGCAGATCAGTCTTATTGTATTCTGATGAGTAAATACGAACTTTCCAAAGACAGTCGCATTCGATTGGATACCATGGTCAGGACCAATAATGGCTTCGAAATTGCCGATGTGGACTTGAAGCTCCGTGGACCGGGTGACTTGATGGGTACGCAGCAAAGTGGAGTGGCAGACTTATTAATCGCTGACTTGAGCAAAGATGCACCAATATTGACACTTGCAAGAGACGCTGCACAAGAACTCCTCCAATCCGACCCCGATCTTTCTCAACCTGAAAATGCCCTAGTTCTAAGACAAATTCGAGATCAGAAGAAACACGAGATCAATTGGAGTAGGATTAGTTAGGGAGGTTTGGCCTCAGAGGAATGCAGGTGAACAGGGGTTTAGACTACCATAGATTTTAAAAATTATTGAGATTTAGACATACCAATTAGGACTAGTGATGTGGAATTCAGTTGGAAGGTTAAAGTAAATTTTGGAATTATACAGAGAAGTTGGATGATTTATTGTAAAGTACAGTTCCTTCTAAAAGGAAAATTTTTGTAAATTTGATAGGGTGTAAATATTTAATTATGAAAGCGATTGATTTAAAGTTAGTAGATAGTTATTTCAAGTTGTTAAACGGATTAAGTCCTGATAATAAATTGGAGTTGATATCGAGGCTTTCTAAGTCTTTAAAGTCAGAGGAGAAGAAAGAAAAAGTTTCTTGGAAAAGTCTATTTGGGGCTTTGAAGCTTGATCAACCAATTGATGAATTTTTGACAGAATTGAAAGATGACAGAAAATTCATACGAAAACAAATTGACATTTGAAAAAGTATCTATTAGACACGAATATTTGCGCCTATTTTTTGAATGGGAAATTCGATCTTGAAAGTAAAATCGAAGAAATTGGGATTGAAAGATGTTTTGTTTCAGAAATCACGATCGCTGAATTAAAATACGGAGTTGCAAAAAGTACTTTTAAAGAAAAAAATAAGAAGACTCTTGAGCTTTTTCTAACAATGTTTAATATACTTCCCATTTTTCCCGCTCTTGATATTTATGCTAAGGAAAAAGCTAGATTAAAAACAAAAGGGAAAATTTTAGATGATTTTGATCTTTTGATAGGCTCAACAGCAGTGTTTAATGATTTGATTTTGGTAACAAAGAATATTAGTGATTTCGATAGACTTGAAAATATCACTATAGAGGATTGGACAGTTTAGAAACAATTAGAACTACCAAATTCAGTAATTGCAGCCTCAGCATTCACTCATAAATTACCTTTGTTAACAGGTGATAAAGAATTTGCTAAGATTTCAGAATTGGATGTTATCCTTTTTGAAATTTGAGAAATCAACAAAAAAATTCTAGAATTGGTAAATCAATTTTTCCCTTTTATTCCAATTTCAACTTATATATCGGGTTATCTTCATTCATTGGATTGAAGCCATACATAATACCATTTGCTTCGTCAATAGTGATGAAATTTAAAGGATGATCTAATGCTATGTTTTCTTTTAACTTCCCACTCCAGTCAAATACCAACAAGTTACATTGACTAGGATTTTCCAATTCAGTGACATTTTTCCCATAATAGACAGCATAGATGTTTTGATCAGTACTTGCGATGGCGGTGAAGGCAATATTTGTCTGATCTGCATCATATAGCAAGTCCCCAAAGAGTGTTTCGTGAAATTTAGTTTGCTTTCCATCAGTGATTAGAAGCTCATCATAATAATTGAAAACTGCTGCATAGCGCTCTTCGCTTGGCTTTTTGGTCAGGTAATTTGATGAAAATGTCAGCTTTCTAGTATTATCTAGACCTTGGAAATGAGCATTTTTGACTGAAAGCGAAAATGAACTTTTGGCCCCCCTGACCTCCCTAGCCATCTTGGTAAATAGGGTTTGGTATCCTCCTGGCTGAAAAATATATTCAGTCTCCGACACTGCTATTATTTCCTCCACAATATCAGATTCAGGAATCAGAAATTGTTCCTGCAATAAGCTCCCTTCTTCAAGGTCTAAGCTGAAAAGCTTGTTCCGAAACCCATCAAATACATAGACTTGCCCATCATCTCCAATTGACAAAGAAGGATAGCTTGAGAACTCATCAGGTCCTTCCCCTAGTTTACCCAAGCTATGAAGTACTTTCCAGTCCTGATCCAGGACCTTGATAAAACCATGGATCCCAAACTCATCTATGATGACCATTTTTCCATTACCAGTGGCTTTCATCTGGCTCGGGTTTCTAAGGAAGTCCTCTGATATGATGTTTTCTAAGCTTTTTTCTGTTACAATTTTTGCAATATTGCTTTCTGAGCAACTTGAAATAAAGAAATATACTATAGAAATTACTAGTTTATATCTATGCATAAAATACGACATCATTAAATTCTTACAAACCATCAACATCCAATTCAACCACATCTATAAGATACTCCTCGGCATCCATATTTCCTCTTTTAAAATAAAATCTACCTTCCTGATCTATGTAGGAAAAGTTTTTGTATTCTTTTGGTAACAAATACTCCTTCCAAACATGCGGACTTTTCTGATACAAATCGACAATTTGAAAGATGTATTCATGAACAAAATTATTGGTCAACATAATATCAGATACTCCTACTTGCTCCCCTAACTTCATCGCCTTTCTTACGGCTCTGATAAAATATTTTCTATCTGATAAATTTAAAATATTCTTAGAAATTAGGTTAAAATCATTTTGGTTATAGTACACTTCCACTTGATGATCCCTGATAAAATCTGCTTGATTCATACCAAATTGAACTCCAGTGGGTTTTTTATTCAATTTTCCATCATAAGTATAGAGTCTATACTCCTCTGAATCTTCAATAAATGAATACAAGTTGGGATCAAAAGAGAAGCTTGCGTAATAAACTCCATTATCAAAAATATAATAAGGATCCTCGTCTCCCCAGAATAAATTATTTCTATAAGAACTTTCTTGTGGATACTTGAAAAACGTTCTACTTTCTCCTGTTTTTAAATTTAGCTTTATAGCAAGGAAGGAAGTTTCATAGTGTTCCTTTTGACTAGAAGAGTATTTTTTGCTTGTTGCAGATAAAGTTATAATCGGCTGATCATCTGTGGCTTCAAAATTAATGATTTGTGTTTTGGATGCGGTGTAAAATTGCTCTTCTGTTAATCTATATACATTCCAAGAGTTCTTGATTTTCAGATCTGAATCGAGTAAAAGTAAATTCCCTAATCCCATTTCTAGTGCAAAAACAGAATCTTCATTTACCAAATATAACCCTCCTAAATATGTTAAATTCACTTCATTTATTCCCTTTTGGAATCGATTTGAACTTAAAAGTTTTCCTTGACTATCATATTTAAAAACCACAGCATTCATAATATCATAAGCATAAATCAAAGAATCATTGAACAATTCAAAATCGAATCCACTAGGTGTAAATTGTTCATTTTCAATTTTTATCGTCTTGACAATAGAAAATGGTAAGTCTTCAAATTCAGCCTTAGGTGTAGAACATCCAGCAAGCAATAAAATCATTGAACTTAGAAAATAAAAATATCTCATTGAAGTATATTGTTGATGAATAATAAAATAGTTAACGCTCCTTAATTTAATAAGTTTTTGAGCTTTACAGAATCTTTGCAAAAAGATAATGTGTTTAAAAGTAGTCCATTTTATACAAATAGTAGCTAAAAAATGAAACCCAGCTCTGAACTACGAGCAAAGATGAAATAGTCCCTGAGTTTATAGAAATGTTTCTTACTATTTAAATTTGAAAGTTGATAAATTTGAACAATGTTACCAATTTTTGGTAACTTCGAAATATTAATCATTTCAATAAATTAAAATGGGACGTAATACATCAGTTTCTTTAGGGAGTTATTTCGAAGATTTCGTTGAAAGTAAAATATCAGAAGGACGGTTTAAAAATGCAAGCGAGGTAATTAGAGCTGGTCTGCGACTTTTGGAAGAAGAAGAAGGTAAGATTAAGTTACTAAAAAATGCAATTCAAGAAGGAATAGAAAGTGGAAGAGTAAAAGATTTTGATTCTGATAATCATTTAAAACTTTTAAAGGCAAAGCTCCAAAAGAATGGGTAAATATTTTTTAACTGCTAAAGCGCTGAGTGATTTATCGGATATTTATGAATACACCTACTATTTTTGGTCAGAAAATCAGGCAGATAAATACTATCAAAATTTGATCGATTGTTTTCAAAGCTTAGCAAAAAACCCCAAGAATTGGAAGAGCGTATGACGAAATAGATCTTGGCTTGCTTGGATTTCCAATGAGGAAACATGTGATTTTTTACAAACTTTATGCTGAAGAAGAAATTGAAATAATAAGAATTCTAAGTTCAAATATGGATTTGAAAAAGCTTATCAAAGAATAAACTCTATGCCACAAAACCGCTACTTTATCATTTACAAACCTTTTGGTATACTGAGCCAATTCAGTGGTGATGCCAATACTTTGAAAGTACTTGGTGATTTTCCTTCTGATGTCTATCCAGTGGGCCGTTTGGATAAGGATAGTGAGGGCTTGCTGCTGATCACTAATGACAAATCCCTCAATCATCATTTGCTTAATCCTAGATTTGCCCATCAAAGAACATATCTAGCACAAGTAGAAGGTATTCCTACCGCAGAGGCGATCGCACAACTGGAAAATGGTGTGGATATCAATGTAGATGGGAAAATGTACCATACTAAAAAAGCCAAAGCCCAATTACTTAATGAAGCACCAACTCTCCCTCCAAGAAATCCGCCCATTCGCTATCGCAAAAATGTGCCCGACTCTTGGGTCCAACTCAGCCTGATAGAAGGCAAAAACAGACAAGTCAGGAAAATGACCGCCGCTGTGGGCTACCCCACCTTGAGGTTGGTCAGATATTCCATGGAAAATCTGAACATTGAGGGATTTGATGTAGGAGAGGTGAGAGAGTTGGACAGAAACACGATTTACAAGGCTCTGAAGCTCTCCTAAGGGCGAGGAAGGAGATCTTTTCTGATTTGTACAGTTTGGATAGTCGCGGTATCTTCGCTATCGTCAGTCCAAGCCAAAATCACATGATGCGCTTCATCTGTCATTTGTGGAAAACCACTTGACCTAGTACCTGAAATATTCCCGACTAGCAAAGGCTCAGATTTTTTCCCAGACTTATCCACAGTTCTAAGATAGATACCTCCTTCTTCCAGCCAAGACACCAAGGCCACGTTATCTTCGAGCATCAGCATATCAACCCTTCCAGTTGGTTTTCCTAGATCAATCAAGATTGCTTCTCCAAAATGATTTTGTGCCTTTTCAAAGAAGGCTGTTTTGACCGTTGATTTCCCTTTGGCTCCACTAAACCAAGTCACTGCTGACTGCCCATTCAGACTTGCTGATCGGGGTCCATTGACAGGGCATCCAGCTATCTCCCAGAAGTCATTGTAAATTGGCATTGGGCTAGACCAGTCTGTGCCTTCATAAGCAACCCAATAAATATCCCTTACCTCCTCTGCTGAGCGATCTCTATAAAAAACTACAGGCCCATCTGCTCCCATTGAGGAAGTGGTCTGACAGCAATCACATACCCGATCATCCAATTCCCACTCTACCAGTTTCGCTCCTTCAGTATTGAGCACTGCCGCACGTAGGGTCATCGCTCCACCATGATCATGATCATGATGTCCACCACCAGAAGTATGGCGCCCATCCAGCCAAGTAAAAAACATATTTTCTCCCCAAGGAAGCATCGAGACAAATCCGTGTTCGGTATGGGTACCATCATCGTGTAGAGCAAAAGGCTCAGACCAATTTTCGCCATCCAATGAAAATGTCAACATGATGTCATAAGAAAATGTGCTTGGACTACTCTTCCGAAGATAGAAAGCGACCAAAGTCCCATCTTCAAAAGCAGCCAGTTGTGGATAATCTGCCCAATTCACAAACCAGTCAGTTCCAGTTACAATTGTCCTCGGAGGGCTCCAGTTGCCATCTGAGCGTTCGGAGTACATCATTTTATTGACTTCATTCACACGCTCTATCCATGACAGGTATACAACACCAGAAGGAGCGGTAAAAAGGTAGGGCTGACCAAAAACCACACCCGGCTCCGAAAAAGTATAGAGTTCTTGTACAATTTGAGGAGAGGAAACTTCTTTCTTGTTTGGATTGCAAGATAGTAGTGAGAGAAAGATAAAGAGAAAATGAGTTTGTTTCATGGAAGTGAAGCGCTTAATCTTCTGGAAGGGATTTTAAATAAGCTTTTACTTTAATTGTTCGCAAGTAAATTGTAATCAAAGGGATTAGCCATAGCAATTCTGTAAATACTACATGAAAAATGGTCCGCTTATTCCATCCTAATTCAGGGATAAAAAATAAGACAAACCATACTGACAAAGTGAGTTTACCCACTATGCCCACCACAATCAGGTAATTCCAAGAGATCGGATAAAAAGCACTTAAAAAAACCAAGAAACCAATCAACATCCCAAAACTCCCCAGAGCAGTAGCGCTCATATCTACCGTACTCTCCATATTCATAGCCTGCCATTTCAATAAATCTTCTCCAAAGTATCGAAAGAAAGCTGACCAAGCAAAGGTGTACATTCCCGTCAGTAACAGTAGTCCGCGCATCGGCATTGGGAAGTTTGGTGTAAGTGTATTTTTCTCCATTCTATGAATTGATTATATTCCAGACGATTTTAACAAATGATCTCAAAAGAGGTTTTCACCCTATACAAAACTACATGAAGGATTTTACAAACAACCGAAAATGGGGAATTATTCTATTAATTCCCACCCTACTACTGCTGGGCTTTGTGGTCGGCAAGAAAGTGGGAGAAATCAATGCCCCAGCCATTGAAGCTGCGGAGGCTCTTGTTGGATTGGAATTTACCCCTGCGGAGCGAGATAGCATGATCCAAAACCTGAAGAATTATCGAAATGGTTATGACAATATGCGCAAGCAAATCATCGATAATTCAGTCAGTCCATCCATGTCATTCAACCCTCTTCCTCACGGATTCTTACCAAACCAAAACCAATCAGATCCAAAGTGGGGACTACCTTCCAATGTGGCATTACCTGAAAATGAAAATGACATTGCATACCTCAGTGTGGCAGAGTTATCCACATTAATTAGGACTGGCAAATTGAGCTCCGAGCGATTGACAACAATATATCTCAATAGAATCAAAACCTATGGAGATACACTCCAAGCAGTCATCACAGTAATGGAGGAAGAAGCATTGATGCAAGCCAGAGCGATGGATGCTGAGATCAAAGCAGGTAAATACCGAGGCCCTCTTCATGGCATACCTTATGGCATCAAAGACCTCCTTGCTGTCAAAGGAACCAAGACTACTTGGGGAGCCATGCCTTACAAGGATCAAGTCATCAATGAAACAGCTACTGTTGTGGAAAAGCTCAATGATGCTGGAGGAGTACTCTTGGTGAAATTTACCTTAGGTGCCTTGGCCATGGGAGATGTCTGGTACGGAGGAGTAACCAAAAACCCCTGGAATCTCAATCAAGGCGCTAGCGGGTCTTCGGCAGGCTCGGCATCGGGGGTCAGTGCAGGCTTGGTTCCTTATGCCATTGGTACCGAAACACTCGGAAGTATCGTATCACCATCGACCCGAAATGGCGTGACAGGCTTGAGACCTACCTATGGAAGAGTTAGCAAGCATGGAGCAATGGCATTGAGCTGGAGTATGGACAAAATCGGCCCTATATCTAGGTCAGCCTTAGACAATGGGATTATCCTTCATGCCATCAATGGTATGGATCATAAGGACAAAAGCACCATTGCAGCAGCCCTTAACTACAATGTGGATAAGTCAGTCAAATCACTAAAAATTGGTTATTTTGAAGATTTCTTCGAAGGCAACCGCCCGAATAATGAATTTGACAGAAGAGTATTGGAAGATTTGAAGCGTATGGGTCTTGAGCTCCATCCGGTCAAATTGAGTACATCTGTTGACGTCAGTAGTATGTTGATAACTTTGTATGCAGAAGGCGCAGCCGCATTTGATGACCTCACTAGAATGGACTTGGATGACCTGCTAGTCGCTCAAGGCAGAAATGCTTGGCCAAACCTATTCCGTTCAGCTAGATTTATCCCAGCTGTGGAATACATTCAAGCGAATAGGTTTAGATCCATCCTAATTGAAGAAATGCATCAACTTTTCCAAGCGTATGATGTCATCGTTACACCATCTTATGGTGGAAATCAATTGCAAATCACCAATCTTACAGGACACCCAGCTTTGTGTATGCCTAATGGCTTCTTGGAAAATGGCAGCCCCACTTCAATCACTTTCTTAGCCAATCTTTTTGATGAAGAAAAATTGATCATGCTAGGAAGAGCCTATCAAGAAAGTACTGATTGGCAAAATAAAAGACCGCCATTATTTGATAGATAAAATGGTTATAATCAAATATACTTTTCCAAAGTTTGGTTAAACGTAAAAGTAAACACAAAGCACAAGACTGAACTTTGGAAAAGCTACCCTCTAATTAAGTGTTATTTGACAAAAAATGTGAAGAACTTTGATAGACAGGCTCCGAGAAAAGTTTTCTTATTGCTTATTGAAGCCAAGTTGCTGCAATGATTTTAGTAAGTACATCTGATTTTTTGCACGGTCATAGTTTTGATTTTCGTATTTGATCTGATAGTAAATATTACCATTCAAATAATCTGTCAAAAAGCGCAGTCCCATGATATAGATCATCATTTCTCCCCCAAAGTGTAGTGAGGCGATTTCGTCTTTGGTCAATGTGTCTATGCTTCCTTCAAGAAAACCTTCATATAAAGCTTGGTATTTATCCACAATGACTTTAAGAGAATCAAAATCCAGAGAATTTTCATCCAAATTACAGGCAACAGTTCTCACCAAATCCCCAAAATCATTGAAAACATAACCGGGCATCATGGTGTCAAGGTCTATGATTGCCTCTACTTTTGTCAAATCAGCTGAGAAAATCAGGTTATTGATTTTGGTATCATTGTGGGTAATTCTTTTTGGTAGAAGCTTAGTCCAACTCTGGTACTGATTTACTAAGTCATGTTGACTTTGGTAAAAGACTACTATCTTTTCAAGTTCTCCATGCAAGGAAAGAGATGTTTTCTTCAAGGCTATTTCGAATTGATGGTACCTCATGGACAAATTATGGAAGTCAGGAATTACTTCTTGAAATAAATTTACATCTAAAGAACTAGCAGTAGCAATCAAAGAAGAGAATGCTTTAGCCGCTAGGTATGCTTGCTCAGGGGCTTGAATCTCTTGAAGGCATATCCCAGGGACAAAAGGTAATATGCGATAATATTCACCATCCAAGAGACAGAGTGTTCTCCCTTTGAGATTCGGAATAGGTAATGGGAAATCAAAATCCAATTCATCAAAAGCTAGGTGATCAATCAGAAGTTGATGATTGTGGGCAATCAAACCAGGGTTTTGAAACACTTTGCTATTGAATTTCTGAATGATATAGCTACTTGAGTCAGTAATGGCAAGCCAAGTTTGATGAATATGCCCTGCTCCAAAAAGTGAAACTTTAGCTGTGGATAAGTCTAAAGGGTACAAATCATTGAGCTTTTGAACAAAATGGAGATCTTTCATTGAGTCTGGTTTGAATTACAATGATAAGTGAAAAGCAGCAGATCACAGAATCCAGCTAACTTATTTGCAAATCCTAGAAAAGCCAGTAGATTTAATGGATAAAATTATTTGTATGACTATTTCCCATTTGGATTGGGCCATCATCGGAGCCTTTTTTGTGATTTCTTTATTGATAGGTGTCTTGACCGCTAGAAAAGCTGGTTCTTCATCCAAAGAGTTTTTTCTCTCAGGTAGGAACATGCCTTGGTGGCTTTTGGGTGTTTCCATGGTGGCCACCACATTCTCTGCGGATACCCCCAATTTGGTCACAGACATTGTCAGAACGAATGGCGTATCTGGAAACTGGGTTTGGTGGGCATTTCTCCTTACAGGCATGCTTACGGTATTTGTCTATGCCAAATTATGGAGACGATCTGAATCCACGACAGATTTAGAATTTTACGAAATCCGCTATGGCGGCAAGCCCGCAGCATTTCTGAGGGCATTTAGGGCCATCTACTTGGGTGTGTTTTTTAATGTAGTGATTATGGCCACAGTAGCCCTTGCTGCAATCAAGATCGGGGGAGTGATGTTGGGCTTGAGTCCTATTGAGACACTTTTGATTGCTTCCATCGTCACAGTGATCTACAGTTCACTAGGGGGACTCAAGGGGGTATTATTGACAGATTTTTTTCAATTTTTCATTGCCATGGCAGGAGCGATTTGGGCCGCTATACATGTCTTAAGTTTACCAGAAATCGGTTCATTGGATAATTTGCTCACCCACCCAAATGTATCTGATAAATTGAACTTTATACCTGATTTGAGTGATGCAAACTTATTTGTCCCTTTACTATTGATGCCTTTGGCGATCCAATGGTGGGCGACTTGGTATCCGGGAGCAGAGCCAGGTGGTGGTGGCTACATCGCTCAACGTATGCTTTCTGCCAAAGATGAAAAAAATGCGATTGGAGCGACGCTTCTTTTTAATATTGCCCATTATGGTATGCGACCTTGGCCATGGATCATCATTGCTTTGGCTTCCTTGGTGATCTTTCCAAATATCTCGGATATGCAAGCAGCTTTTCCACATATCCCAGCAGGTAAACTTGGTCATGATCTGGCCTACTCAGCCATGCTTACCTATCTTCCTGTGGGCTTGGTAGGCTTAGTCTTAGCCTCACTGATTGCAGCGGTGATGTCTACCTTATCCACACACCTCAATTGGGGCTCTTCTTATGTGGTCAATGACTTCTATCAGCGCTTTATCAAACCACAAGCTTCTGAAAAAGAATTGGTATTGGTAGGAAGGTTATCCACAATAGGCTTGATGTTCTTGGCTGCATTATTGGCTTTGGAGTTGAATAATGCACTTGAAGCCTTCAATATATTATTGCAAATTGGTGCCGGTACTGGGGCGATTTTTATCCTCCGTTGGTTTTGGTGGAGAATCAATGCTTACACCGAAATCGCAGGTATGGCGATTTCGTTTTTAGTTGCTATTTTCTTCGAAAAAATCAATCCAGCTTATGAACTTATCCACATTGAAGAAAGCCAAGCTTATCTTAAAATCCTCTATGGGGTAGGTATTACGACGATAGGCTGGGTTTTGGTTACCCTCTTTACGCAACCAGAGCAAGATCAAGTGCTCCTAAGTTTTTATCGTAAGATCAAGCCAGCTGCTATCGGCTGGAATGCTCTTCTGAAAAGATATCCACAGGAAGAAACTGAACAAGGGAGGTTGCCAAAGGAGATAGCACTGATGCTAGTCGGGTCGGTAATGGTCTATGCTGTCTTATTCAGCGTAGGTTTTTGGATTTATGGAGAAAGATATGAGGCTACAATAGCAGCTATGATCGCGCTTATTGGTGGAGGGATCATTTTAAAAAGTTGGAAGGGATTGAAATAAAACCATTTACATTGAAACAGCTACTTATATGATATCACCTTATTTTTTTAACTCAAAAAATCTAATCCTTGAACTTTTGAAAATAAGCCATATCCACATCAAAAACCTTTCTTTCTTTAACGCCTAGCTGAACTTTTTCAAACATTTTTACCAACTTTTGACCGTCTACTAGTTCGATTTGTGGTGCTCCATCTCTTGATGCTTCTTTTTCAGCTTCACGAGTAAATGTTCCAGTGGTTAAAATAATTCCCTTTTCTGCTCTTCCGATCATCGCGTTTCTAAAATCTCCAACTTGGGATCTAGACACTGAGCATTTATATCTTTTGCATTGAAAAATCACTTTAAAACTAACGAATGGATTTACTTCTAGAACACCATATCCATCTATCCCTCCATCATGGGACCTACCTACAACTTCAACGTTTTCAAAATCATGCTCTCTTAAAAGTTCTTTACATACATTTTCAAAACCACTCGGAGAAAGACTCTGCAAAATTTCCAATAAACTATTTTCAGCCTTGATTTCAACTGAATCTGGATCATTTTCTTCCTGCTCTTCTATAACTTCTGATTTTGATTTATTAATTCTAGCTTTTTGGTTAATAGCTACCCATTTCAAAAATATTTCTCGAGATTGTTCATCGTTCAAGTAGGTATTTTTCCCCTTTTCTGTAAGTTTCCAGGTTCCTCTTACAGAGGAATCTAACAATCCTTCCCAAGTTAAATACTGTCTAGCCCAAGCTACTTGATTATGAAATTTATTGGTACCAGATTTCAATGTTTGATCTAAGAACTCTTCTTTTAAATTTAAGTTTTCAGCTATTTTATCGGATACTTCCTTTGGCTTTCCAGAAAACCCAAGTTCTCTTAATGCATCTAAAAGTGGGCCAAACCAATTGATAAATTCAGATTTCGATTTTCTTTTTACCATGAATTCATAACATTTAATTCCATCAATTTTTAAACTCCAAAGTATTGATCAGGTGCATCATGTCGATCTTGATGTGTTCAATCACTGGTGCTAGAGAGTCATTTTTCATGGCAGTATCGAAGTAAAGCGCGCCACGGAGAAAGTGCTTAGTTGAATCTGTCACAAAGAATTGAAACTGGGTAGGTACCTCCCCAGACAATTCTGCGACTACCCCCGTGTATCCTTTGGGAGTCAAAAGGACCGACTCCTCGATTCCATAAGCTTTGATTTGATGTTTGGCAGTCAAATTGATCGCATCATTGAGTACCAATTTGACATCACCACCCTGACTACCTAGGGGCAGATAGGTCAGGTGGACTTTGGCCCCCATATCTTGGTAATGTAGATTGATCCAAGCTTCTTCCTTCAAGTTGAAAGTATCCTGTTCCACCGTGGCAGCTTGAGGCTTTTCAAATAGGTACGGAAAAGAGTCAGAAAGTGACTCAAAAGTGTGTTCAGGCAAATCAATTCTATTGTAACCCATCGGGCGAGGCAAGTAATCTCCGCCGCAACCCGTCAAAAACATCAGCACCAAAATACTGTTTAAAAACCTACTAGACATAATTCAAAGTTATCATTTTGCTTTGATTTGGATCAGAGATAATTGAAATTTAAATAAAAAAGGAAACTTAGCCATGAAAAGATTAAAAACAATCGTAACTCTAGCACTATGCTATGCAGCATTTGTGCTCAATCCATTGCAGGCACAAACCAACTTGGAAGAATTCATACTCAAGTGGGATAATGGTAAAGCTTTTACACTAGAAGTAGTGGACAAAATGCCTGAGGAATTGCTCAATTATAAGCCTCATGATACCGCCATGAGTTTTACAGAACAAGTGACACATTTATCTTCGGCAATTGTGGGCATCAGTCAAGGATACCTCAATGGTGGTAATCCTGGCTTTCAAGTTTCTGTCAAACCAGCAAATAAAGCAGAATTGAAGGCTTTTGTAGCCCAGTGCTTTGATTATGGGAAAGAAACTTTCTCAAACCTGACAGAACTAGAATTGGCAGAAAAGATCGATATTTTTGGCATGAACGGTAGCAGAAGACAGGTTATTAGCCTGATAGATGACCATGTCACCCATCATAGAGGAGCTGCCGTCTCTTATATCCGAGCCAATGGTATTGAGCCACCAAGATTTAGAGGTATGTAAGCAAAAAAGCCAAGCGATAAACTTGGCTTTTTTTAGATGATAATACAGATTCTAAATTTACGCTGTTTTACTTGTAAATCGATTAATTGGCTTAAGCGATTTCAATTGGCCAATATCAATTAGTATCTTGTATCTATAATTAATAGAATTAAGCTATTTGGTTTGAATTTTATAGTTACTGGTAAAATTCAGTTTATTCATATTGTAAACTTATCCTCTTACCCACTCTACCTTCTCTTCAATAGGTCTGCGTTTTCCTTGTGGATACCTGTCTGTAGCTGGCTTTGCCACATAGAAGAATCCCATCATCATATCTTCCTCTTCCAGTCCAAACCATTCCTTGGCCTCAGGCCAGAAAGTCGGCCCTCCAGTTCCCCAATAAGCAGCAAGTCCATGAGCAGCAGCAGTGAGGTACATATTCTGAACAGCCATCGCTACTGCGGCAATTTCCTCCATGACAGGAAGGTTTGCTCGTATGTCACGCTTCATTTTGATAGCGATCACGTGAGAAGCTTTGAGCGGATTCTCTTTGAATTTTTGGTAAGTCGCTTCTATGAAATTTCCATTCTTCTCAGCTCTCTGCTTATACAATTCGGCCTGAAAGTCAGCAAATTTTTTCAATCCGTCCCCAGAAAAAACCGTAAAACTCCAAGGTTCTGTCAGTTTGTGGGTTGGTGCCCAATTGGCATTTTCGAGCATCTCTTGAATGATACTATCATCCACGGGGTCATTTTCTTTGAACTGCGCTATAAACATGGACCTACGTCCACGGATGATTTTATTTACTTCTTCGATATTGAATTCAGGTCTTTCCATATATTTCTTTGGGTTGATTTACTTTTTTACACAATGTAAAATGCGAAAAAATGGTTTCATTAAGCTGGTCGTTCTGTTAAGTAATTACACAATATTTACTAAAAAGAATAACCCAGCTTAACACCTCCATAGTAATTTCTCAATGGGGCAGGCTGGAAGAATCTGTTAGCAAATGCATTCAGGTCATTTCCTAGGCTGTAGACTTCATTGAGTAAGTTATCCACACCAAGGTAGATTTCTGCATCCCACCCTTTCCCAAGACTATTTCTCCAACCCAATCTGGTGTTGACAAGATGATAGGTATCCTGAAATACGGTATTAGCATCATTCAAAGGCAACTTATCCACAAATTGATGTGTGAAGTTTAAATATATACCAGATCTTGTTCGTAAGTCAAACTGATTGACCAAAGTATTTGGTGCTACACCGGTAAGCTGATTACCTGAGAAATCATTGCCTCCACTGACAAAATCTGCAAACTCAAAATAATGACCAGTAAATGCATGAGCAATTTTGACCTCTTGGAGCCAAGCTTGTTGATTTCTCCAAGGAGCATAGTCCACACTAGCCTCTATTCCTCTCTGATTTGTACTTCCTGCATTTCTGAATAAAACCACTCCTTGTTCATTGGTAAAAGAAGTGATGGTCTGACTCAATTTGAAATAAAAAGCAGTGATATCCACATTGAAAATCCCATAACTTGCTCGATACCCAACCTCATAATTGATCCCTCGCTCTGCCTCTAAGTCCAAATTGATGCTTCCTTCGTTGGTGCGGACTTCAGCAATACTCGGTGGAGAGAAGCCAGAGCTTATACTTCCATGGATACCTGAGCGCTGAGACAGTTGGTAAGCCATAGCCAATCTAGGGATGACTAAGGGGTCAAATCTTCGACTATTACGTGATGGTTCATTGGCACTGGCGTCTACACTTCTGTTGATGTCATATTTGGAGAAATTCTCACTAAATGCCAGCGTCATCAGGAGTTTATCCGTCCACTCTATTTCTATTTGTTGAAAAAGGAATGCCTGAGTAGTAATCAGGTCATCGCTAAATCTAACGGTATCTGCTTGTCCATTTCTATTTCCAAAGTTTTGGGCAGCAGTATAACCATATTGATATTCACCACCAGCAATGAACCTAATCGGAAATCCCCCAAGTCGATCATCACGTGTAAACTTGGTTCTACCGCCATGGCTGAAAGCTGTCTCCCTTTTGTAATCCAATATAAAAGGATTCTCAAATTCCGTGGTATTGATATAAAGAGCTGTCTCATTTGTAACCTTGTCCGTGAAATCATACCGATGTGAAATGGTTCCATATACAGATTTCTGCGCAATTGAGCTGTTTTGTTCAATGGATCCAGGCCGAGCTTGTCGTGGATTCTCTTCCAGTTGGGTTCCATTCAGTGCGCCTGGAATCTGATATTGTAGATCACTGAATAGAATTTGAGTAGATAAGGATTGTCTCTCTGATGGATTAAAGTGAGTAGCTAGTTGAAATACTTTCCTATCAACTGCGGAATGCTCTCTGAAACCATCGGACTTTTGATGTACATAAGACGCGCTGATGCCTCCACTGCCTATTTGCTGATCTATGCCAAATCGATATCGCATCAGACCAAAGTCACCCACATTCAAATCAGATGCTATCCTATTTTCCTCAATGGTTCTCCTACTTTCAAAACTGATCACTCCACCATTGCCCGCACCATAAATACTTCCTGCAGGACCTTTGATGATTTCGGTTTGTTGTACATTACTTAGATCTAATATATTTAAAGGTGTAGTACCATCTGGCGCAGTAAATGGAATGCCATTCCAATAAACCTTCACATTCCTCACACCAAAAGGCGATCTCAAGGAACTACCTCGGATAGATATTCTATAGCTAGCTGGCGCACGCTCTTCTACTCGTATACCTGGCTTGGTATTAAAGGCATTGACGATAGATGTTTCATTGAAGCGATAAAGTTCATTTTCCAAAACTCTACTCACAGCGCCTGCCTGCTGCAACAATGGTCTATCTGACTCAAAAGCAGCAACTGTAATGGCCGAAAGGTCATTTGTTGTCGGTTTCAGTTTTATGATTTGATCTTGAAAAGAAAGAATTTCTACTGTTAATTTCTGAAAGCCTAAATGCGAAAAATTGAGTTTTTTAGATTGTGTCAAATCTATTTGTGCAATCCCTTCTTCATTGGTAATAGTATTTTTAATTCCCACTCCAGATATCAAAACACCCGGAATTGGTTTAAGATTACTTGAATTTACAACCTTGATGGAGGTTTGGGCAAAAAGACTGAGCGACAGGAAAAAGAATAAAGGTATTATCGTTGCTTTCATTCGATTAAAATTATTGATCGTCCACATTTTTGTGCTCTTAATTTATTTCTCTTTAACAGCCCTTAGCTATAAATGATTAAAAAAACCTGATAAATATCTTTACCAGGTTTTTTTAATCGTAATTCTTATTCAAAATAGATTTAGAAAATCTAGGATAGAAAGTTATTTTCTCTGAGCCCTCTTCATTGGGTTATCACCCGTAGAAACGCCTCTTGCTCCACCTGCACTTTTAAATAACTCAAATCTACTAGGAGCGAAAGTTCTTGGCCAATAGTTGTTGGACTCGTCAATATCTGCTGTCTCTCTGTATGGATCTAGCACGATATTTTTTACTTCCTTTTTCTTAGCAAATACCTTAGTGACTTCTTTTTCATTGAGTCTCCATATTTCAGCAGGTATTCTATCCACCTCAGATGTACCATCAGTATAATTGAACTGAATGATCAAAGGCATCACTAATCCGCCTTCATTCTTAAATTTCATCTCATAGAAATTTAAGCCACTGTTTAAGAGGTCTTTTTCTTGTTGGCTTAGCCTTGCCATGAAGTCCTTGTATGCTTTTTCATCATCTGGCGTGACAGAGAATGGATTGTAGCTATTGTAGAAGTCTCTAGTCGCAGGATCAGCTTCTACGATTGTCTGCTCGATATCCTTGGCATTATAGGTTTTAGATACGTAAGACTCTTCTCTATCAAATGCTTTTTTTGCATCGGCTTTTTTCTCAGCAGGAGTTCTATTGTCTAATTTATACCAACTCACTTGCTCAATAGAGATATCCACAGGGTCCGTCCCAAAGAACCAACCCCTCCAGAACCAATCCAAGTCTACACCTGAGGCATCTTCCATTGTTCTGAAGAAATCTTCAGGAGTAGGATGCTTAAACATCCACCTTTTGGAATATTCTTTAAAAGCAAAGTCAAACAACTCTCTGCCCATGACAGTCTCTCTCAGAATATTCAAAGCTGTCGCAGGTTTTGCATAAGCATTTGGGCCAAACTGGATGATATTCTCAGAATTGGTCATGATCGGCTCAAGCAAGCTCTGATCACTTCTCATGTAAGGCGCAATCTTGTGCGCAGGTCCCCTTCTAGATGGATAGTCTCTGTCCCATTCTTGTTCTGCCATGAACTGCATGAAGGTATTGAGTCCTTCATCCATCCAAGACCATTGTCTCTCGTCAGAATTTACGATCATTGGGAAGAAATTATGTCCCACTTCATGAATGATCACGGAGATCATTCCGTATTTGACAGCATCGGTGTAAGTACCGTCAGCATCTGGTCTTCCGTAGTTAAAACAAATCATCGGATATTCCATACCGTTGCTAGCTTCTACAGAAATCGCTACTGGATATGGATAATCAAAAGTCTTCTCTGAGTAAGACTTGATCGTGTGAGCTACAACTCTTGTGGAATACTGCTCCCAAAGTGGATTCCCCTCTTTGCCATAATAAGACATGGCCATTACGTCTTTACCACCTTGTTTTACCACCATGGCATCCCAAATGAATTTTCTTGAAGAAGTCCAAGCAAAGTCTCTCACATTTTCGGCATGGAAAATCCAAGTCTTCTTATCTTTTGCTTTACCTTTTTCCAATCTTTCTGCTTCTGCCTGAGTTCTGATCACTACTGGCTTATCGTAAGACTTTTTGGCTTGCTCCCATCTCTGAAGCTCAGTTGCTGAAAGTACTTCTTCAGGATTTTGCAACACTCCTGTTGATCCTACCATATGGTCTGCAGGAACGGTGATTTTCACTTTATAATCTCCAAAAGTCAAGGCAAATTCACCCCTGCCAACAAATTCTTTGTTTTGCCAGCCTTCGAAATCAGAATAAACGGCCATTCTCGGGAACCACTCTGCCATGGTGTAGAGGTAATTGCCATCCTTCTCAAAGTATTCATATCCTGGACGGCCACCGATAAAGCTCATTCTATCATGAATGTTGAAACTCCAGTCCACGGTAAACTCGAAAGTTTCGCCATTTTTCAAAGGCTGGGGAAGATCCACACGCATCATGGTATTGTTGATGGTAATCTTGAGGTCATCACCCCCCATGGTTTTCACACTGTTGATCTTGTAGCCTAAGTCTTGGTCATGCCACACAATGTTTTCGATTTGTCGCATGTTCATTCTAGCATTGATGCTATTTTGAGCCATCTTAGGAGTTCTAGAATCAGCCGCTCTCTCGTTTTGATCCAACTGAATCCAAAGGTAGGTAAGTGGATCTGGAGAATTGTTGTAATAAGTCACCTTCTGCCAGCCTTTGATCGCTTGCTTTTCATCATCAAGCTCTACCTCGATCTCGTGATCAGCTTTTTGTTGCCAATACATATGACCTGGGGCTCCAGAGGCAGTTCTGTATACATTTGGCGAACGTAACATCGTTCCCAACTGCTCAAATCTCTCAGCATGGTTTCTCTGTGCATCTACGCTAAAAGTCACCATTAAGCCAAGGATTACTAGTGTAAATATTCTATTCATAGGTTATTTTATTTTACTAGACAATATGCTTACAAGTTAATTAATATTTTACCAAAACTTGGTATCAATCATCATCATGATTGACATCCCTAATACCACTGCGGAAATCACTAAAGTCCATTCTTTACGATTCACCCCTATCAGGCCTACTAAGAGTGATGAAGCCAACAGAAACAAGGCAACGATCAGCAGCTGTCCCACCTCAAGACCTATATTGAAAGCGAGGAGTGGCTGAAAGATAGAAGCCTCTCTTCCCAGCAATGACCTGAGGTAATTGGAGAAACCCATGCCATGGATCAAACCAAAGAAAATTGCGAAGATATAATTCAATTGTATGCCCCTGCTGTTGCTAGGCTTTGGTTTGAAAATATTTGCTAGCGCAGTAATTGCGATGGTCACTGGAATCAAAAACTCAATCAAATCAGAATTTACTTTGATCACATTGAGCGTAGCGAGTGCTAAGGTAATGGAGTGTCCAATGGTGAATGCGGTTACTAGGATGAGGATTTTTTTCCAATCTCTAGCCAAATAAATTGCACAAAGCGCAATTACAAATAAAATATGATCAAAACCCTTAAGGTCTAGGATATGCTTATATCCTAATTCAAAATATAACTGGAATTGGCTCATGCTTGCCTTTGGTGATTAAATTTATTTTAACTGGTTTTTAGGGAGTGTAATTATAATGCATAATTTGCACAAAAAGTAACAAAGAGCGTTTCAAATGGTCTATAATTATATTTTCATGTTTATACTGGGATGGAAGGTTATGTTCCACCCTTTTTATATCAGCTTGACTGACATTCGTTTTAATGATAAAGAAAAGTCGATAGAGATCGCTCAAAAAATCTTTTGGGATGATCTTGAAGTAGCACTAGCTAAAACCTTTGATACGAAAGTAGACTTCATGAATCCCGATTCTCGAAATAGATTAGAAGATATGATCAAAAAATACCTTCTGATGCACAATCAAGTTACCATCAATGGGAAGCGAGTGAAACTTGAATATCTTGGATATGAAATAGAGGACGATGCGGCCTGGTTTTACATGGAAGGTAAAGCTGTGGAAAAGCCAATAACAGTAGAAATCTACAATTCATTATTAGTCAAAGAATTTGCTGAACAGCAAAACTTGATTAATTTTTATATTGATAAAAAACCTAAAAGTCTCATTCTATATAAGGATAAAACTTCAGGTATATTGAAGTTTTAGGTTGTGAAAAAAACTTGATATACTACCTCCCACCTACCCTCTATACGCTTCAATAAAGAAATACTGTCCACTTGATCTTGAGCTTGAATGGATAAAGTCGAAAGGAAACTAAAATATAGATCAAACTGTCTCTCTTTGATGTCCTTGAAGGCTATGGTCATGTGTGGATGATAATTTCGGTCACTTAACTCAGACACTAACTTCAATTCTTGTTTACAAAAAGTTGTCAAGCTACTTTGCAAAGCAATCAAGTCTTTGTTTTCATTTACCCTCACAAATATGACCCGCTTTCCAAATCGATCAAAGCCATCAATTTGAATGGAAAACGGTTTCAAGTTATTGGAGAATTCTTTTACTTTCTCAATTAATATACCTTCTTTGGCTTCATTCCAGCTAAAAGGCATTTTTAGCGTGATATGAGGAGGAGATTTTAGTGCATATTTTAGCCCAAAAGTATCTTTAAGCTTCAGTTTTAATTGATGAACTTGATCAAATAGTGCTTCCGAGGGAACCCATGCAATAAAATATTTGCTGATAATTTTCGCCATTTGGCACAAATATATTGGAAATAGGGATGACAAGACCGAAATTGGTATTGGAATCACATTCTTTTGAATTTTAAGACAAAAAATCAAAAGAATATACAGGTAACCTAAGACAGAAAAGCAGACTATGAGCAAATTCCAAAAAGCAATGATAGGGTTGGATCTTACCGAAATGGATGAAATCCTCCTAAAAAAAGTTGCCTTTATCTCTGATACAATTGGCTTTGAGAAATTATATTTTGTACATGTGGCAAAGGATCTCTCCTTGCCAGAAGACATTAGGAAAAACTACCCAGATCTTCTAGCCCCAATTGATGAATCTATCAAATCTGAAATTCGCAACATCATTTCAAAATCTGACTTTGATCCAAAGCTAGATTTTGAAATCATAGTATTGGAAGGAAATGCCTTTGAGACATTTATTCGTCAAGCGAAAATCAAAGATGTTGATCTGATCATCATGGGTAGAAAGGATGTGTTGCCGGGTAGTGGCTCTTTAGCCAAAACTATGGCTCAAAAAGCTCCATGCTCAGTGCTTTTTCTTACAGAGAAAGGGGCAATTCAGACACCCAAAAACATCATGATTCCTCTTGACTTTTCTGGTCACTCTTTGATGTGTTTTAAGTTTGCAGAGGCTTTAAAAAACTCCCTCGATGTCAAAATCATTGGGTTTCATATTTACGAAGTTCCTATCGGATACTACAAAACGGGAAAGTCATTTGATGAATTTGCAAAAATCATGGAAGACAATGCACAGAAAGACTGCGAAGCTTTTATCAAGAAAAATAACTTATCTCCTTTTGAATGTAAGTTTGTACTCAAACAAAATGGAAATGATGGTCGCCATATCCTTCAGGCAGCCAAGTCTGAGCATATAGACCTCTTACTGATGGGTAGTAGGGGACGTACGAATTCAGCAGCAATCTTACTAGGTAGTACAGCCGAAAAACTCGTTCAGGTCAATAATGAAATTCCGATGATTATCTTCAAACAAAAAGGTGAAACCATGAACTTCTTGGATGCACTTATGAAAATATAATATGTATTTCTGCAATTAGACCAGTAACTAATTTATTGTCTGTCTTGAATCAAGCCGATATTAATAGATATTGGATACTCATTGATATTGACTATAAATCTAAGGTTTATTTTATAATGAAAACTCCACTGGTAAGAAAGCGGACAATCATAAAATGTAATATGAGTATCCGCAAAGTTGCACGTTAAGGAAAGAGAGGCATTATATCATGGGGAACTCGTCCACAGAACAGCCCATAGCTCGTGCGCGGTGCCGTAGTCAACTGAAGGTAAAATCATACATTCTTCTATTAATTGTTCGGCAAGGTGCAAGTAATCGGAAATATATAAAGTAAAGTTCATCAAAAAAGGCTTCCTTTTCACGGGGAAGCCTTTTTTGTTTTATTTTTAGCTTAATCAGAGCTTTGTACAGAAAAATAAAATCAATATGCATTTTCTCTATTGTAGAGCAACTCTCCGATAGTTTTGTAACAAATACTCAAATCCATCCAAATGGACCAATTTTGAATGTAAAAGGAGTCCAATCTCACTCTAGATCGAATTTGTCTAAGGTTTTCAATTTCTCCCCTGTAACCCCTAACCTGAGCAAGCCCTGTAATTCCTGGCTTGATTTTATGTCTAGAATTGTATTTCTCTACTTGCAATTGAAAATTTTGATTCATGGGGATCGTGTGTGGTCTAGGCCCCACAATAGACATATTTCCAAACAGAACATTTAAGAATTGTGGCATTTCATCCAAAGATGATCTCCTGAGGAATGAACCGATTCTTGTAACTCTAGGATCATTTTTGGTTGCTTGATGGGTATCTGCATAGTCGTTTGGCGTCATGGAGCGGAATTTCAGACACTTGAATACTTCATTATTCACTCCATTTCTTTCTTGAATAAAGAATATAGGCCCTTTAGATTCCCATTTGATCAAAATGCCTACCAAGGGAATCATCCAACTAAGTATAAATACAGTAACGAATAAAGAAAAAACAATATCAAAGGACCGCTTAAGAATTCTATTTGGAATACTGTCTAAAGGGATGTCATTGACATTGATGACAAAAAACTCTCCATACTTTGAAAAAGACAAATTCTTTTCAAGTTGAAGATTGCCATTAGGTATGATTTTTACTTTGAAATACCTTTCATCCGCATAATCCATCACTTGTCTAATCGTACGCGCATCCAAATCTTCGCTTAGATAAACGAGATCCAAATCGAGAGATTCAGCTTCTTCAAAGAAGGCTTCCAATGCCCCACGAGAGTTAACATGATTCGTAGAAAGTTGATCATAGAACCCTAAAAAGTTAATACCAAAATCTCTTCTTTGTTTGAAAACTTGAGCAAGTTTATTGCTAGCGCTATTTCTTCCTAAGATAACTGCATTCCTATAATTTTTTCCTTGTATCCTATACTGTTTGAGTAGTAGATGCACACTTACTCGGTAGATGCTTAAGAAAATTACTAATGTTACAGCAACCCCTACTAGAAAAAATATACCCAATGGATGCTCTTGTGTTGGTATCCAGAATATAGCCATCAACCCTACAAGCCAAATCAATGACTCAGGGATTTGTTTTAGGGTATAGCCTAATTCAGCTGTCCTTCCAATCTTGTAATCTCTTCTGCCTACCGAGATAAGCAGCCAAAAAAAGATAAAGTAAGCAAACAGTTTTACAGTAACTTCTGGGTAGCCAATGAAGTACCTGAATAAAGCCACTGATAATGTCAGCCCTAATACTAGAACTAGTAAATCCCCTATAACAAAAAGCCATGGGAAATATTTGTGAAAACGTCTTTTCATAAAAATCTTTTAATTCCTTTGTCCAAATACGTGGAAACTAGTAGTAATAGTTTTCAATCTTATTTGGATTATCTGAATTTTAAACTTCAAATAGTTAAATTTGGTCGTAAAATTAAAAAAGATTTACAAAGCAGTATTACTTTTGAGGTAATTAATTTGTTAATTAAAAATATATTTTGAGCCAATAAATCAGGCTGTTCCAATCATGAAGAAATTAAGAAACTTACTGGACGCTTCACACAATCCAGAATCTATAGGGAATAAGTTCAGACATAGACGCTTTTTTGTATTTGAAACCTTGATAGCTAAAAATTTCCCTGCCGGAAGGAAGCTTAAAATACTCGATGTTGGGGGAACAGCGTACTTTTGGAAAGACAAAAATTTTTTAAAAAATTATCAAGTAGAAATCATTTTACTCAACTTAGATACCTCAGAAACAGGACATCCACAGCTTCGAGCAGTCAAAGGTGATGCTACTGACCTGTCGGAATTTGGAGATGATTCTTTTGATTTAGTTTTTTCTAATTCTGTGATAGAGCATCTTTATACATTCGAGAATCAAGAAAAAATGGCTCGAGAGTGTATGCGCGTTGGAAAGAAGTTTTTTATCCAAACTCCAAACAAACACTTTCCCATAGAGGCACACTATGCGCTTCCTTTTGCTCAGTATCTCCCCAGTAAATGGGTATATACCATCCTGACTAAAACGAAATTAAGCCGACTTCATCGCTGGAGGCCTGAAAAAGCCCAACAATATTTAGAAGAAATCAGATTACTATCTATGAAAGAATTGATAAAACTCTTTCCCGGTTCGACTTTATTCAAAGAGAAATTCTTGGGAATGAACAAATCATTTATTGCACACAATCTTTAAGACTTTTCTCTCAATTCATAAATGTAATAGCACTGATAATCTTTCTCGTACTCGTGCAATTCAGCCTGATCACCATATTGCAAATAGCGATTTGGTCCTACATTGAGTAATATCTTACCAGGTAGCGTCCACTCAATCGGCTTACCTACTTGTACACCATCTCTGATCAAAAAATGATACTTCTTTCTGGAGTTAGTCTCCAATTGTTGCTGCTCTTCACTTGGGTTTTCGAATACAGTGTTAGGATCTGATCCAGTTCTGTAGCCAACTATAACTTCATCTCCATACCCAACGATCTCGGAAAATGCTCCACCGAATCTATTATTGTTTGCTCGATGCTCTTGTACAGCAGCTCTAGTTGCTTCTTCCCAAGGTACAGTGATCAATTTATTTGGTGCAATTCTTTCTAAGTGGATCTTATTGGCAATTTTAAAATTATCATTGGGGTCTAACTGATACAATATAGAATCTCCCCAAAGCATTGATGAAATAAATGTAGAGTTCAAGTCGGAAAAGTAAATTGGGTTATCCATGAACGGTATAAATGCCCCTTGCTTAAATGCGCTACTTTCATCTAGCTTGCCACCTTTATTGACTTCTCCTGTTCGAGCATTTTGCAGGTGAACCATATTGAGTGTATCAAAATAATCCTCAGGATATCTTTGAAGAAAAGCATCATTCATATTTACTACAGCAGCTATTGCCCCATCATTAGTTCTGAATGTACTCAAGTTATCACGCGTGAAATTGATCAACCTAAACCTAATGCCCTGCTCAAAAGTAAAGCTTCTCTGTACTTTCAGGTTTAGATCATACAAGTAGGTGCTCCCCTCAGTGACTACCATGATTTCATCTCCTACAAAGCCCATTCTCGCAGTCACAAGCCCAAATGAATCTGGACCCTCAGCTAATGTATTTTCTGCCACCACTTCCCCAGCCTTATCAATGATCATAAAATGCCCTTCCATGCTCATTTGAGGAACTATCAAGTAAAGTTCTTTTTCGGGATGAAAATCAAGTATTCGGACAGTTTTTAAAATGTCTATGACCAAGGAGTCTACCATGACAAATTCAAATTCTAGGTCTTTATCGTTCCTAGAAGAGCGCTCTCCACAAGAACAGATGCTTCCAATTAGAATAAAAACAAAAATAAGTAGGTTGGATTTTTTCATCCCTAAAACTACTTCTGATTTAGTTAATATTCAACTAAATCTCAATCAACTTCACTTTCCAATGATAAATGACGAGATTCACCAAATAAAAATTAATTGCTATGAAGCATATTCTTATAACCATCCTATTGAATATTTCAATTCTCGGACTGAGTCATGCGCAAACTCAGCCAACTCTCTCCTTAGAGCAGGCTACTAAAATCGCTGATGCAGCCCAAAAGAAAGCCCTTTCCGAAAATTGGGATGTGGTCATTGCTATTCTTGATCAAGGCGGGAATTTGATTTTGCTGAGAAGAATGGATGGCACACAAATCGGAAGTATAGAAATCGCTCAACTCAAAGCCAAAACTGCTTTTGAATTCAAGCGTCCTACAAAAGTATTTGAAGAGATGATCAAAGGCGGTGCAGTACATTTGACTACCATGCCTATCACAGCAATAGAGGGAGGCCTACCAATATTCAAAGACGGTATCATCATTGGTTCCATCGGGATATCTGGAGTGACCTCCGCCCAAGATGGAATTATCGCTGAAGCTGCTTTGAAGGCTGCTGGATTGATGTGATTTAGGTCAATTGTTTGATGATTTCTACATGCTGGGGAAATCTGTCTAATAGCTCTTCCCTTTCAAACAGCCTAAAATCTTCGAAATCAAAACCTGGTGCAACGACACAAGAAACTAAGGAATAAGAATTGTTTTCATCTACTGTAGAACCAAAAATCACCCCTGCAGGAACCAATTGCTGGGGTTTATTTTTTTCACCAACGGGTCCCACTTTTATCTTTTCATATTGACCTTTTGAATCAATTACGTGCACCGTCAGTGGTGATCCTTCATGATAAAACCACATCTCATCACTCTTAATCTGGTGAAATTTCGAAATGTTCTCAGAGGTCAACAAAAAATAAATTGACGTCATGATACTTCTTTCTCCAGAGTCCGTGCTGACTCCCAAATTAGCTCTATAAAATTCTTTATAGAATCCCCCTTCTGGGTGTGGGATTAAATCCAATTGAGCAACAAGCTCCTCTATTCTCCTCTTGCTCATCCGTATATTTCTAAAATTTTATCAACGATTCGTGCTGCTGTTTTTCCATCCCAAAGCGGAATGCCTTGATAAGTTTTCCAGTCACCTTTCATCAGTTTTTCCATGTATGGTCCTAAATGCTGCGGATCTGTACCAACCAATTCATTTGTACCCAGCTGAATAGTTTCTGCTCTCTCTGTATTATCTCTCAGTGTCAAGCAAGGCACATTCATCACACTTGCCTCCTCAGTAATTCCTCCAGAGTCTGTGATGACAGCGAGGGCATTTTCTACCAAGTAATTGAACTCTAGATACCCCAATGGATCTACCATGAATAAATTCTTATGTGATATTCCAAGGTTTTCCAAATTTTTAGCGGTCCTAGGATGTACTGGAAAAATAATCGGCATGTCATTACTTCCTGCGATGATAGCATCAATCATCGCCTTAAGCTGTCCCTCCTGATCTACGTTGGCTGGGCGATGCATGGTGAGAACAAAGTATCTTTGGGCTTCTAGTTGTTCAAAAATCTCTCCTTCTGGTCTTTTGAATCTGGATCTATTCGCTAATAGTGTATCTATCATTGTATTTCCAACAAAATGAATTCTTTCTTGTCCAACTCCAGCCTTGAGCAAGTTTTGATTGGCTATTTCTGAAGTAGTGAAAAAATGATCACTGATGCTATCAGTTACCATTCTATTGATCTCTTCTGGCATGCTCAAATCCCCAGAGCGAATTCCTCCTTCAACATGAGCCACGTCAATGCAAAGCTTCTTAGCCGTAATAGAGCAAGCTAATGTAGAAGTCACATCACCAACCACTATGACCAAATCAGGTTTATTTGCCAATAATTCTTTTTC
Organism: Belliella pelovolcani; assembly: GCF_900156785.1. GTDB lineage: Bacteria > Bacteroidota > Bacteroidia > Cytophagales > Cyclobacteriaceae > Belliella > Belliella pelovolcani. The sequence goes on from NZ_FTOP01000001.1 coordinate 424,014, forward strand.
AAAGGCTATCATAATTGTGGCTGTTTGCTCCGCTTGTGTTCCTCCTCCAGCGGCTAAGTTGGTATCAGGTTCTGGAATATTCAACTGCTCAAAAAAATCACCAGACATTTTTTTATCATAATGTTGGCCTGTATGAATTAACCTAAAACTCAGTTTAGCTCCTAAGTTGCTACGTCGCTGCAAACTGTGGATGATCGGAGCAATTTTCATAAAATTAGGTCTTGCACCTGCCACCAATGTAATCTTCACCATTGTCTTTCGTTTATAGAAAAGCTAAATTAGAGATTATCTGGAGTCTTAACAAAGGCTTAGACTAGGGAATAAACTTTCACAATAAGACATTTTGCAGATTTATTTCGTTTATTTGTAGGTCAATAATTAAAAAAAGTGAATTTCACTTTTCTTTAGAAATTACAATAATGCAATGCTACAGGTCAGGAGACTAATTACTATTTTGATTACTTACATTTTTTTGACAGTTACCTCAAGTTCCTGTGTTGACGAGCTTTTAAGCGAGACACTTGTTTATTCTAATAATTTTAGCACCCTAGATCTTAGGAATTTTACCAATGCAAGGTTGTTCGTGTTTCAAGGTGATACAGTAGCTGGGTTTTATCACAATGAAGAACTTACCGTGAAAGTGCTTGAACTACCGCCACACAATGCGCTTAGGATAACAATAGATGTATTAGCACATGACAGTTGGGACGGTAATGTAGATGATGGTATTTCGGGGCCAGACTTTTGGTATTTCAAGATTGATGATGAAGAAGTTTATCGAACTACTTTTTCAAATACTGTTTGCGTAAGTAGCTTTTGTTTGCGGCAATCATTTCCACAAGAATATTTTAGACAGAACTTCCCAAAGACTGGCGCAATACAAACCTACAATGTGGGAAGATGTAATACAGGCCCCAATAACCTTGGGACAACAAAGTATAGGGTCACAAAAATAATCCCACATTTCGGTAACGATGTGAAATTAACCATGGGTGATGAGTTGCTCCAATTGAATGCAAATAGTCCTCTTTGTGATGAAAGTTGGTCTGTTTCAAAGATTGAGGTAAGTGCAATGGAGGTAAGATAATTATGCAGAAAATTAAATCAGCTTTTATAGGAATTTTCTTCTACTTTGGGCTAGTATCAGTACTTTCTGCTCAAACAATGCCTTTGAATACTCCTGGAGTAGATGAATACTTGAGGAGAAAACAGCTCCTTGGAGAAATCTCAGGCACAAGCTCTTTTGCTATCAGACCGCTTTATCCGGTTGAAGCTTTCGAACGCTATTCGGCATTTGATCTTGATAGTACATTCCAAGATTATGATCATTCCGTTGTCAATCGAAAATTTGGAAAAAAGAATCAAGGCACTTTTTTAATGATGCCTATGTCTATCCAAAGCCAGTACAATTCCGAGCTTAGTTTTGGTATCAATGACGGAGCCATGGTGCCTAATAAGGGCTGGCAATCATTATACAGGATGGGGTTTTTTGCAAGCTATGGCAAATTCAGCGTACAGATTCAGCCTGAATTGATTGTAGCACAAAACCTCGAGTTTGTTGGAATGCCTCTAACACATCCTGCGATTGTTTTTGTCCATTTTGAGCATATGAATAGGATAGACCTACCAGAGCGAATGGGAGATAGGCCTTACAGAAGATTTCTACCTGGCCAGTCAAGCATACGATTCAATCCTGGAGACTTCTCAATTGGTATTTCAACAGAGAATCTTTGGTGGGGTCCTGGTAGAAGATCTTCATTGCTTTTAAGCAATAATGCACCAGGCTTTACCCACTTAACATTTAATACCAGAAAGCCTGTTCAGACTCCTTTGGGTCATTTTGAAGGTCAAGTTATCGCAGGGCACCTTTACAGTACTGATTACCCCATCCCACATCAAGACTTAAGATGGCAACAGAGCCATGCCTATGTACCTAAGCGAGAAAATGGTGATCGATACCTTTCGGGTATGATATTGACCTATCAACCAAAATGGGTTCCTGGTCTTTCTATCGGGTATGCTTCAACCAACCATATGTACAGAGCAGATATGGATCGGTTCAGTGATTATCTGCCAATTTTCAATGGGGAAAAGGCAAATGCCAATGTATTCAATCCCAAAAGAGAACAAAGACAGCAATTCAGTTCGGGGTTTTTTCGCTGGATAAGCCAAGAGGGCCACTTTGAATTCTATGGAGAATATGGAACCAATGGCAATTCTAGAAGATTCAATGATTTTATCATTACCCCCGAGCGCAATAGAGGTTTTACTTTTGGATTTAGTAATCTATTTACACTAAAGAAGCCTCAACAATACATCCAACTTAGCGCAGAAATGACCCAAACAGGTCAAACGATTCGAGAAGGTATCCAAAACTTTGAAACTTGGTATATTCATGATCATGTAAGGCATGGCTATACGCATCAAGGCCAAGTGTTGGGTATGGGCTATGGCCCGGCTGCTAATGTCAACTGGATGGAAGTAGCTTGGGTGAAAAACTTCAATAGAATAGGTTTCCAGTTTGAAAGAATCGCCTACAACAATGATTTTTACTATTACATGTTTGAAGGATCTCGAGACTGGAGAAGAAAGTATATTGATCTTGTTCCTGGGCTATTTACTGATTGGAAAGTTGGAAATCTACTCCTATCTGGAAGTGTCCAATATGTCAATACATGGAATTACAAATGGACACTAGAGAATGACCCTAACCAATATTTTGTACCAGGTGATGATAGGCAGCATTTCATGGCTAGATTTGGTATCTCTTATATCATCAAATAATACTTAGAGCACTTCATTCAAACCAAAATAAAAAGCACGCTGATCTCCATAGGCAATATCAATTCTGATGTTCAGTCCATCTGGATTTAGTCGGTAACGGAACCCAATCCCCCCTCCAAACCGGGTGCGGTCCCAACCAAAATCACTGACACGATCTGCTACCTGGCCCGCACTTCCGAAAAACACCAATCCAAAATTGCGATAGACAGGAAGTCTGTATTCCAGCTGTTGAACGATCGCGTGATTGTCCCTATATCTTCCCTCAAAATACCCACGCATCAAATCACTCCCTCCAATCAGAGAAATGTGCTGAAACGGAGGATTTCCTGTGGTAAAACTCAAATAGCTTTGTATCGCTAAAACTTGATTATTGTAGGTGCTGATATATCTTCTAATGTCTATTGCATATTGGTCAAAAGTAAAATTGCTACCAATTGCAGATTGAAAGCTCATCCAAGAAAAGCTATTATTCCAACCTTTTTTTGGTTGAAATATATTGTCTCTTGTATCATAATTCAAAACCAACCCCAAACCAGAAAGTCTCTGTCCATTGGCTCCTGCTACGAGATTATTGTCGAGTATACCTCCCTCTTCCTTTTTGTAAATGTCATCTGATCGGAATTCATACCTTGGTCCCAAATAGAGACCCTTTACTAATTGCCGCTCATAATTTATATGGAAATAAATATATCGTGTAGCATAAAATTCTTCATTAGCTACGTCCAGATCATTCCCTATTCCATAAAATTTGAATGGATAATCAGTCAGTTCCAATCGAGCATTTAGATATTCCTTATTTTGATTAGACCAAAGCTCCAGCTCTGTTGTGAAAATGGCTTGGTTGTTCAACGTATACAAAAATGTAATTGGCAATGAAGATGGCCGAAGTAGTGGGTCTAAGTCTCCTTTATGTCTAAAAATTCTAATAGCTCTAGCTCCCAAGCCTAAGCTAGTCTCAGGGGAATATACCACTGCGGGAATAAAAGACCATTTTTCACCAGAGATAAGGTCAACTGTATTGTCTGCAAAATCAAAAAGTTTCTCAATAATCCTTGACTTGTGATTACCTGTATCAATTGAATCAAGCTCTTGAGCAAAAAGAGAAAAGCAAAAAAGCCATAAAAAAACTGCCGATATATATTTCATCGGCAGCAAAGTTACGGCTTCAGCTTATTCATACAAGCATTAAAATTCAATGATAATTCCAATGGTGGGCAATACAGTTCCAGCTGTGCTTCTGACCGATCTAATCAAGTACCTATTGGTATCATTGGGGTCAACATTGATGCCACCCTCTGGATTCCTGTTGGGAATCAATTCATCTGGTTGTTGTGCTTTGAAATTGTATGCGTTTTGTACATCAAAGTACCAGTTGAGATTCCACTTGTCGAAGAAATACTTTTTGTCAATTCTCAAATCCAGCTGATGAAAAGAATCTAAGCGTTGACCATTGATATTATTAAAATCCAATATTCCTCCTCCTCTCAAGTCCCAATTGCTTCTCAATGTAGAGGCCTGTATGTCGAATGGCGTATACGGCGCACCGCCTAAGAACCTCCATCTTCCTCCTATTTCCCAGTTCTTTCCGAATCTTTTACCTGCAGTCATGGTCACTATGAATCTATTGTCCCAAGAAGAAGGAATGAAGCCGTCTGTATTTGGATTGGTAAATTCACTTCTCACCAAGGTCACTGCTGCAATGCCATAAAAATTATTGAATAGACGCTGCTGAGCTAGAAACTCTATTCCATAAGCTCTTCCTTCAGCATTGGAAGCTACTGGTTCATTGCCTATCACTCCAAAATCAGCTCCTAAATTTGCCAGGGCAATGCCATTTCTGATGGAGGTTGGATAGTTATTGTAGTGCTTGTAAAATGCTTCAATTGTAAATCTCCTGTTTTTCTCGGGTAAAACTCTTTCGATTCCAGTGATCAGTTGACTTGACCTGATGAATCTGATATCATTTAGCTGATTGACCAATTCTCCCTCATTATTTCTAAACCCAAGAGCTGTGTAAGGTGGTTTTTGGTAATAAATCCCTCCATTGGCTGTCCAAAATAGATTGGGTTTAAATTGATAAGAAACAGAAAGTCTAGGACTGATCTGATTCAGGGGGTTTTGAGCTGTGAGTCCAAAATCACTTCCATCCATTCTCACCCCACCAGAAAGTAAGAGCCTCTCATCCTTAAAGGTTTTAGTTCCCGAAACAAAAGCTCCATAGCTATTAAAAAAAGCTGTATTGTTAATATTGATGATGCCCCCATCCTGCGAAAGTGAAGCCCTGTCAAAATTATTGATCAGGTATCTAGCAAATTCGTAATTGACGCCATATTTCAAGCTATAACCTTTACCGAAAATGCTGTTCTCTGCTCTAAACTTGTTTTCACTTTCCTGAGAAGTGTAGTCAAAGAGTAAGTTTGCCGCATCACTTTCGTCGTTATTGAGATATTTGTAGGCTTCATTGTTAAGCATATTCCTACTGAGAATAAAAGTCCAAAAGCCGTTTTGTCTGTATCTTTTCAGTTTAGCTCCAGTAGCATAATTCCATTGAGATGAAATCGGCAAATTGTCTAGTCTAAAAAGGCGCTCCTCTCTTTCTTCTTCTGTTTCATTATTTGGAACATCGAAGTTCAAGGCAAATTGATCAATGGCACCGACACCAATCAAGGTCAACTCTGTCTTGTCATTAAATTTTGTAGTTGTTTTGAATTGAAAGTCATTGAATGTAGGTAAAAATGGCAAACCCAAAAGCCTGAACAACCCTTGTAAGTAAGACCTTCGAGCAGATACAAGGTATGTGGTTTTTTCGCCTAAAGGCCCTTCATTAGAAAGCGTAAGTTCGCTTGCTCCTACTGTTAGTTGGGTAAACATTTTATCTCTTCGGCCCTCTTTGAGCTCAAATTCAAAAAATGAACTGAGTGCATTCATTCGGTTGGCTGGAAATCCACCAGTAACTACCTCTACATTTTTGATAAGGTTTACATTGAGGATGCCTACAGGGCCGCCAGAAGAACCCTGAGTAGCAAAGTGATTGATCACAGGAACTTCAATTTCGTCTATGAAGAATTTGTTTTCATTTGGAGCTCCACCTCTAATGATGATATCATTTCTGAAGCTAGCAGTACTCGCTACTCCTGGAAGGGATTGAATTACCCTGCTGATATCTCTATTGCCTCCAGGGTATCTTTCTATTTCGTTGGCATTCAATCTTCGGACAGAAAGTGGGGTTTCATCTGACCTGGAAAACTCCGAACTGACCACTACTTCATTCAAGTCCGAGGCTTCTTCTTCTAATTCAAAATCCAACTGGACGGCACGTGCACGCGTTACTTGGACTTCGAAAATAGTTTTGGACTTGAAGCCTACGAAGCTAGCCCTGACATTATATAATCCAGGATTAATTCCTTCAATCCTATATTTACCATTTTCATCTGAGACAGTGCCGATTTCAGTGCCTGTTATGACAATATTAGCAAATGGAACAGGTTCATTATTTACAGGATTTTTGACTGTACCTTGGATGATTCCACCTTGTCCGTATAAGTTTGAAGAAATAAATAAAAAGCAGATAATCGAGTATATAAGTTTCATAGGCTGAGATTAACAGATACCTAATCTATTTCAACTTATAAAAGTTTAGAAAATTACTGGTTTTTTTCTGTGAGTTGGAGATTCTCCTCTTTGACTTGCCACAATCTCCACCATGGAGTGCCTGGAGAATCATGATGCTCGAAGTGATATCCGAAAAAATAACAGGTCACAAAAGCCCATAAATGATTCTTTTCTTGCGTATGCGAATGATGCACATTGTCAGATTCACCCATGTGTGGTCTGTATGTTCCAAAATAAAATAGCTGCAAGGTGGCCAAAATCGCCGGTAGCATCCAAAATACAATTAGGTTTTCAGTGGGAAGAAAAAGTTTGAGGATATTGAACGTCACAGCCATAAGCAAAATTTGCCATATGGTAACGTATTGCCTGATAAAGCTCAAATACCAAATGAAGAAATTTCCAGAAGCATGGTAATCTGGGTCTTTGTCAGTAGCGACGTATCGGTGATGTTCGTGATGCTTCGGAAAAAGCTTCCAATAAAAGTTATAAGAAAATAATATGGCACTTAACCAACCAAATGCATGATTGACTCTCTTATTCCTTGATACCAAGCCATGCATCGCATCATGGGCAGTGATAAAAAGCCCCGTGTACAAATGGGTCTGAATCAAAATACCCAAATAGGTGAGCGGATTCGTCCAGTTCAATTCAAAAAAAAGCAATATGACTAGGGAAATAGCCCACAAAATGATGATTAAAGAGGCGATGATAATTCCCTTGGGATCTATATCAGATGTATGATTGATGAATTTAGGCACAAATAAAGGTAAGCAGAATCTTGGTTAGAAAGTATCCAATTTTGCTTTTACTTGCTCCATCAGCCACATGGGTGTAGAAGTGGCGCCGCAGATACCAACCGTGTCATTAGGCGAAAACCAAGTTGGACATACTTGATCTTGATTGGAAACAAAGTAAGTGTTAGGATTCTTTTCTTTACATACATTATAAAGCACCTTCCCATTGGAAGACTTGGTTCCACTGACGAAGACGATTTTATCAAACTTCTCGGCAAAAGCTCTCAGTTCTTTGTCCCTATTCGAAACTTGGCGACAAATGGTGTCATTGGTATTGACTGTGATGCCATTGTCTTTCAGTATTTCATTGATTTCGTAGAACTTATCAGTGCTTTTCGTAGTCTGACTGTAAAGTGTCAAATTTTTTGGCAGAGACTCAATGTCTAATTCTGAAATATCCTGAAAAACTACCGCTTTGTTGTTGGTTTGTCCCAGTAAGCCTACTACCTCGGCATGACCGTGCTTCCCGTAGATATAAATAGTTTCTTCTTTATCGAAAGAATTCTTGATCCTATTCTGAAGTTTCAATACGACAGGGCAACTGGCGTCTATAAGCGTTAAGTTATTTTTGATAGATAGTTCGTAGGTAGACGGTGGCTCACCGTGAGCTCTAATCAAAACTTTTTCATTGACCAAGTCATGTAATTCATCATGATTGATGATTTTGAGACCTTTGGCTGTTAGCCTATTTACCTCTTCGTCATTGTGAACGATATCTCCAAGACAATACAGATAACCCTGCTCATCGAGGATTTCTTCTGCCATTTCAATAGCATACACCACTCCAAAACAAAAACCTGAGTGTTGATCTATATGTACTTGAAGATTCATCATAGGCTATTAACTTAAAGCTTGTTCAAATGTTTCGATGGATTATATCAGTGTTCTGTTAATTAATTCGATCTTTATTGATAATTCTATAAGAAAGAAAAAAACTCCCTTAAGCCCAACCAAGCTTCATACCGAAGTAAGTGCCGAGCAATAGTGAAAGTTTTCTAGCATTTGGAATTCTGATTCTTTGTTGTGTGATGGTTTCAGGAGGCAAAGCTTTGATTTTATCGAAGAGCTTTTGATAATAGAGATAAGCTACTTTTACACCCATTTTTGCACCAGATGGGAGCTGATTGATTCCAATCAAAGCTTCATCAAAATCTTTTTGTATATCCTCTTCGATCATCTCTTTGGCAGACTTATCAAAAGTCATGAAGTCCACACCTGGAAAATAGACTCTCCCTCGCTCTTCATAATCACTCTTGATATCTCTCAGGAAGTTTACCTTTTGAAATGCTGCGCCCAACTTACAGGCTGGATCTTTTAACCTCTGATATTTTGCTTCGTCCCCTTCGCAGAATACTTTCAAACACATCAGACCAACAACCTCAGCAGAACCATAGATATATTCGTGGTACTTGGAATCATTGTAAGTTTTGAAGTCCAAATCCATTTCCATGCTATGGAGAAATGCTTCAATCAAATCCCTATCAATATTATACTGGTTGACAATTATTTGAAATGCATGCAGCACTGGATTGAGACTAATTTTTTCACTGATCGCTTTGTAAGTATCCTGCTTGAATAATTCCAACAAGGATTTTTTGTCCTGATCGTGAAATGTATCTACAATTTCGTCTGCATATCTGACAAACCCATAAATAGCATATATAGGCATATGGTACTTCTTATCGAGTGTTTTGATACCCAAAGTAAAGCTTGTGCTGTACCGTTGTGTAATCAGCCGACTACACTCGAAGGTGGTTTGGTCAAAAAGCGCTTTTGCATCCATCATGGATAATATACCATTTTATTTACAAATTGTTTTCTTTCATCACCTCTTTGGCCACAACATGTCCAGAGATCAAGGAAGGTGGAACGCCTGGACCTGGTACTGTCAGTTGACCTGTGTAATAGAGGTTCTTAACTTTCTTGTTTTTCAATGAAGGCTTCAATATAGCAGTTTGTAACAAAGTATTCGCAAGACCATATGCATTTCCTTTAAATGCATGATAATCAGACTTGAAATCTTTGTGGGCATAGGATCGCTTATATACCACATGGCTTCTTACTTCTTGTCCTGTGAGCCGCTCAAGTCGGTCCATGATAATATTATAATATTTCTCTCTCATCTCTTCAGTATCTTCCAAATCTGGAGCTAAAGGAACTAGTAGAAAAAGGTTTTCCATTCCCTCAGGAGCTACAGTAGGATCGGTCTTTGAAGGAACTGAAGCATAAAACAATGGTTTCTCAGGCCATCTTGGATTGGTATAGATGGCATCCGCATGAGGCCCTAGAGGTTCATCAAAAAAAAGATTATGATGACGAAGGTTATCAAGCTTTTTATTTACCCCTAGGTAGAAAAGCAAGCTACCCGGAGCCATCACACGTTTATCCCAATATTTTTCATCGTAGTTTCTGTAAGCAGGCTCTAATACTTTTTGATCGATATGATTATAATCAGCACCAGCCACGACCACATCTGCGTCAAACTTTCTTCCATCTTTGGTAAATACAGCCTTTGCAATGCCATTTTGAATGCCTATGGAAGTCACCTCAGCATCATAATGGAATTTCACACCTTTTTCCTCAGCCAGCTTCACCATACCTTCTATGATCTTGTGCATACCGCCATCCGGATACCAAGTTCCTAATGCGATATCAGCATAATTCATCAAGGAGTAAAGTGCAGGTATATTTTGTGCTGTTTCCCCTAAGAACAAAACTGGGAACTCCATAAGGCGGATGATTTTGTCTTCCTTGAAAAACTTGCGGACATGCTTGGACATGGATTGGAAAATATCCATTCTAATCATGTCTAATAAAAGACCAGGACTTGTGAATTCAAAAATTGAGCGACTTGGTCTATATACCAAATCTTTTATTCCAACTTCATATTTATAAGCTGCCTGCTTCAAAAACTCATCTAGTTTAGGGCCAACTCCTGGTTCTATTGTCTCTAACAGGGATCTGAATGCAGCAAGATTCGCAGGAATATCCATAAAATCATTGTCACCAAATACTACCGTGTAAGAAGGATCCAACCTGATGAGATCGTAGTAGTCCGAGGGCTTCTTGCCAAAATGTCCAAAATAAGTTTCAAAAACATCTGGCATCCAATACCAACTAGGACCCATATCAAAAACAAAACCCTCGGCTTCGAACTTTCTGGCTCTACCACCGGGGGTACTGTTTTTCTCAAGGAGTGATACATTATAACCTTGATTTGCAAGGTGTGTGGCGGCTGAGAGTCCAGCAAAACCAGACCCTATGACCACTACATTTTTTATTGACATATGCTTAATTTTTGTGTCTGTACACGTGAAGATCGTCTTTTAAAATCTTTCTGGCAATATGTATTCTATTTTTTACTGTTCCGATTGGAATCTCAAGTTTTTCGGCTATTTCGTGATATTTAAAACCACGGTAATGCATCATAAAAGGAGTTTTGTAGACATCATCTAGGTTTTCGATGGCTTCATAGATATCGTCCATTGCAAAATCTCCATAGGCTCCATTTTCAACCAGAACATCACCTGAATTGATGTAGTGTAAGTTATCAGTAGTATCAACAAAAGTACCCCTTCTTACCATTCTTTGATAATTGGTAATGAAGGTGTTTTTCATAATCGTATACAACCAAGCCTTCAAGTTAGTACCCTCAGTAAATTTGTCTCTGTTTGTGAAGGCCTTCACCATCGTGTCTTGCATCAAGTCGTTTGCATCATCCATATCTCTGGTCAATTTCAAAGCAAATGGCTTCAAAGAGCTAGAGAGCTTGTTTAGTGAGTAACTGAATTCTAGAGTTGTCATGGCTTTTTGTTTTTGTTGAATCAAATATATAAATGATTAAACAAACTCCAAAACATTTTGTGGAATATTTTTTATTTTTTGTTAAACAAAAAGCCTAGTACTCATAACATAGAATTAATATACTCCTCAAAATCGCCTTTTTAAGTGTATATACATGCTTTTTAATAAAAAAACAGACCTGAAGGTCTGTTTAACTTTTTTTGTTAATGTTTAATTATTTTTCTTGAGATATCAATTCCATCTCTTCTATATACTCTTTGATCTCTCGGATGTAATTCATGGTTTTGACATTTTTCGGGAATCTCAAGTCTTGACCGATGATCTGGTAGCCTGACAAGATTATTTCAGACTCTTGATACATAGAGGCAAGGTTATCAATATACTCTTGTACCTGCTCAGCACTAGGTGCTGTAGTGATTACAGTCATCAGGTAATCCGGCTTGTGCATCTTATACACCAATTCCAAATCAGCCCTTGGCGTACTTTGACCCAAATAGATTACTTTATGTCCTTTCAACTTGATCAAATAGGCAGCAAACAACAAAGAGATTTCATGTAGTTCACCTTCAGGCAAGAATAGTAAAAACTTTTTGCCTCCACCTTTATAAACTTGACCATCTATGGCAACGATAAGCTTTTGTCTAACCAAGTTACTGATGAAGTGTTCTTGTGCAGGGTTGATCGCCCCGGTCTGCCATAGTACACCTATCTTGGACATGAATGGATAGACAATGTTTAACATCGTCTGTTCAAAGCCAATTTTTAGGATGTTTGTAGAAAGCACTTTATCAAATCGCTCCTCTTCCATTTCGATCATAGAAATAGTAAGCGCATGAATCTGATCATCGTGGGTAAGTGTTCGCTCTGTAAGTTTTACTACCTCTTCACGAATTTCAGCAATATCCATTTTAGCAATCTTACTGATTTTATAGCCATTGTCATTGAGTAGGGCTACATTCAGGATCAGCTTCAAATCATCATCATCGTAATACCTGATATTCGTATCCGTCCGCTTGGGAGAAAGCAAGCTGTAGCGTTGCTCCCAAATACGAAGCGTATGTGCCTTGATGCCAGAAAGCTGTTCAAGATCCTTGATAGAATAGGTACTTACGTTCATCTTATTTAAAATATTTTTTTGGTACTATAAACAACCCAAAGGACACAGCATCATTTTTTTTATTGGTAGCATGATGCGCCTGATGGGCTTTGAAAATCCCCCTAAGAAAAGAATTCTTAGGTTTATCAAACCATTTCAATCTGCGATGAATCAATACATCATGCAAAAAGAAATAGCTGATTCCGTATAAACTAATTCCAGTCCCCATCCAAAACCTATAATCAAGTTCTGATAGTCCAAGTATTATCAATATGATAGCGATGCTTCCAAAAAGCAAAGAAAACAAGTCATTGAGTTCAAAATAGGACTTTGAAGGCTGATGATGTGTCTTATGAATATTCCACAAAGGTCCATGCATGATGTATTTGTGAATAAACCAACCGGAAAATTCCATTACAGCAAAACCCAGTATAGTAAATAAGATCGCATTCATCATAGGGGTAACTAGTTAGGGGGTGTTTTGTTTAAGCTTGTTTTTTACAACAAAATATTCAGCAAGATAAAGAATATCGTGAGATTGATCAAAAGATATAGAGACAGTGGATTTTGCTTTTCAAAACTCAATTTTCTATAGATCAGGTGAATAAGAAAAGCAACACCAAACCATCCGATAAAATTACTTAGTGGGATGACATCATTTTCCCAAGTCCAAAAATCTAGCTTCACAGCTACTGGCTCTATCAAATAATCCAACACAACCATCATCAGTGACGCGATGGCAGCCGCCAGAAAGTTATTGTGTATTTTACCGTGCAATACACCTCCTGTCAAGTAGACCAACAAAAGCCAATTCACTCCTATTAACAAAGGCACTTCAAGCATTTGGAAACCTAAGACAGGACCGTAACTATAGTTTCCAAACGGAAACCCTGTATGTACGCCCATTACTTCCGAGCCATACCCAATTGTGAAGGAGATGATCATAAAGCCAATAAAGGCCTTATTCCATTCTTTGTGAAATACTAATAAAAGTATGGTACTCAAAAGCAAATGAAAAGGAGTCAGAAGTTGAAAGTAAGGTCTCAACACTGGTAGACTCATTCCCATCACTCCTACCAAATGAAAAATGGTAATGGCAATCTTAAAAAGTAAAACTTTATTGCTGAAGATAGCAGTCAATCTATCTGAAAGTGTATTGTTTTTCATGTGATGCTGAGAATCTGTACTTGCTCTTGGGAGGATTATGCAGGAATAAACAGGTCAAACCAATAAATGTTGGTAAATTTGTGCCGTAAAAATAAAGATTAAAACGGATGATACTATATAATATAACTGTCAATGTAGAAAAGGATGTGGAACAAGACTGGGTCACTTGGATGAAAGAAACCCATATTCCAGAAGTACTAGCCACAGATAAATTCGTAGAAAATAAGCTTTTTAGAATCATGCACGACTCAGAAGATGGTGGGGTGAATTACTCTGTACAATACTTTGCCAAAAACATGGAGCAGGTGATGGCTTATCAGCATCAATATTTTGATCAGCATAATGCAGTGGTACAAAAGAAATTCCCAAAAAAATTAGCGATCTTCATGACCTTACTGGAAATGGTCTAATATGAAAAACTGGCAAAAACTCGTCATTGCAATCTTAATCCCACAAGTTTCTGGGGTATTGGGGGCATTGGTCACAGTGTCCTCTGTAGGAAGCTGGTATCAGACGATCAATAAGCCTAGCTTCAATCCTCCTTCTTGGATCTTTGGGCCTGTATGGACGTCCTTGTATATTATGATTGGAATTTCACTTTATTTGATATGGAAATCCAATCACCCTTTCAAGAAAAAAGCGATGTGGCTGTTTGGAATTCAGATGGTGTTGAACACACTATGGTCTCCAGCATTCTTTGGATTAGAGTCCCCGCTCTTAGGATTGATAGTTATCATTCCACTTTGGGTTTCTATTTTGGCATGTATCAAGGTATTTAAACCCATCAGCAATTTGGCTGCTTATTTATTTATCCCTTACTTTTTATGGGTTAGCTTCGCGACATTGCTCAATGCTAGTATTTGGTACTTGAACTGATAGATATGCCCATCCTCCCTCAAGACCCCAACAAATATAGATGTCCATGGTGCATGGGCTTTGAGGAATATATAGCCTATCATGACAAGGAGTGGGGTGTACCTGTCTATGATGATCGTGTTCATTTTGAGTTTTTGATATTAGAGAGTGCGCAGGCAGGTTTAAGCTGGTCCACTATTTTGAAAAAGCGAACAGGTTACAAAGAAGCATTTGCTGATTTTGACTATAAAGTAGTTGCAGACTTGCCAGAAGGTTATATTCAAGAATTGCTCAGCAACCCTGGCATCATCCGCAATGAACTTAAGATTCGCTCAGCAGTGAATAATGCGCGCCGATTTATGGAAGTTCAGAGTGAATTTGGGAGTTTTAGCCATTATATCTGGGACTTTGTCAATGGCAAAGTGATTGATCGTGCTGCAAAAAGTATGGAAATGGTACCTGCAACCACGCCTGAATCTGATCGTTTGGCCAAGGACCTCAAAAAGCGTGGGTTTAAATTTCTCGGCAGTACTACAATCTATGCCCATATGCAAGCCACAGGATTGGTAAATGACCACCTAACTTCTTGCTTTCGCTACGAAGAGGTCAAATTACTGGCTAGGTGAACAAAACTACTTACTAGTACACAGAGCTTTTCAATATTTACTTTCTTTTAAATAATCTTACAAGTGTTTTTCCTATCTCATCCAACTTTTCAAGCGGCTCTATAAAAGTTGGGTTTTTCAAATCAATAGAAGAATCATCAGTGACACCAGCCTGCATAGGAAAAATAAGAATGTAGCTGGTTTCTTTAAAGTATTTATTAAGATACAGAGGGATTTTATTCATGTTATTGTGGTAGGAAGCCTTATCCTTTCTGCTCATCACAATGATTAGGTTATCATTTTTATGAAAATCTCTTGACAAAATTAAAAAGTCATCCCATTCATCAAAGTCGTGCATTTCAGCTTCTATAGGATGTTTGGCTTGAATTTCTTTAATCATAGCTAAGCTTTCACCAGTAGCATAAAAAACCAGTTTTGCACCAGAGTTTCTAGCAATATTCCATACTTTGATGATCCAAAATGGAAATCCTATTTCCCTTTCGGCATGCTTTGGAACTATAATGATATGCCTTTTAATGGTACCAAAAGGCTGAGCAGGTTTATATATTAATGTAGTGGTATTGCATTTCGTCAAAATGCCTTCTGTAAGATGTCCTAGGAAAGAGTCTGATATTCCCTTTTTTACATGTAATCCTAGAATAAGGTCTGTGATTTTGTGTTCTTTTACAACACTCGTAATTCCATTTACAATGTTTAAATCATAACGAAGCAGCTGATTGAGGTGATTATCTGTAGCTGATGCGGTAACGGCGGCTTGATTAAGTATTTTTTTAGCATTTTTGTCAGCAGTTCCATCCGTTGAATTGTTGTCAATAATACTTAGTCCATAAAGACCACTATTGTTTATTTTTGATTTGATTGTAACGCCAAGATTTACAAGTTCATCTGTAGTCTCAATATTACTGATGGGGATCAATATTTTTTCTTGACTATCTTGATCATCTATTTCATTCTCTGTGGCTTCCGACAAGGCGATATTCTTAGCTCCTTTTTGAGCTACAAAAGAAGCAATAGTACAAGTAAATAAGATCATCAAAATTGTTCCATTTAAGATACTTTCGCTGAGCAATCTTATAGGTTGGCCTGAGGCGCTTTCACCTAACACAATATTATAACCAACCAATACAGCTGCTAAAGTTGCTGCTGCTTGTGCATTACTCAATCCAAAAATCAAACGTCTTTGATCTAATGTGAAATTGTAGGTTTTCTGAGTTAACCAAGCTGCTAAAAATTTGGCTAATGTCGCTACTATAATCATTACTGAAGCAACCTTGATCGTTTCTAAGTCTTTGAAAAAAGCTCTATAATCAATTAGCATCCCTACACCAATCAAGAAAAAGGGAATAAAAATCGCATTGCCGACGAACTCTATCCTATTCATCAAAGGCGAAGTATGAGGAATCAAGCGGTTCAATGCCAAGCCAGCTAGGAAAGCACCAATAATAGCCTCAATACCTGCAATTTCTGCGAGCACAGCCCCTAGAAAAACCATTACCAATACAAATATATACTGAGACACATTGTCATCGTATCTTTTGAAAAACCAACGCCCAATCATTGGAAAAAGCAACATGACAACTAAAGCAAATACTGTGATTGACAAAGAAAGCTTGACCCAGAACTCAGTATTTACTTCTCCTGTGGTCATTCCTACTATTACAGCCAGCACCAATAAGGCAAGTGTATCTGTAATCATTGTCCCCCCGACTGTGATATTAACCGCTTTGTTTTTTGCAACTCCTAATTTACTGATCAAGGGATAAGCAATAAGTGTATGAGAAGCAAACATACTTGCAAGCAGTATAGAAGTGTAAATTGAAAAATTCAGGATATACAAACCTGAAAGTGTACCTAGTAACATAGGAATAATAAATGTATATAATCCAAAGACAATACTCTTCTTACTGTTTTTCTTAAAATCAGCTAAGTCTATCTCTAAACCTGCTAAAAACATAATGTATAGCAGTCCCGCGGTGCCTGAAAGTATGATGCTACTATCTCTTTGCATCAGATTAAACCCATTTGGACCAATGACAGCCCCCGCAATAATCAATCCCAACAAATGTGGTATCTTGATCTTATTGAGAATAATTGGGGCAAACAAAATGATAATTAGTATTAGAAGAAACTTCAATACTGGATTTGTAAGTGGCAGACTCGTGTCAAAAGCAAGTAGAAATAACATCGAAGTTTTAAATTATTTGGAAAATTCTAGCCAAAAAATATCCCAACCAAATAAAGTTGGGATCGAATTTTTAGACTAGGAATAGCTTTATCAGTTTGGCTTTGTATAAGCATCTGCATACTTGGACCAGATTTCATAGATTGGACTTCCTGTGGAACTCATTCCGCTATGGTGCCATTCTCCATCGATCACTTCATAATTGAATTCTAAGCTAGCACCAACACGACTATCGTCTCTAGAGAAGTACTCAATGTTTTCTACATATTTTCCATCCTTGGCTGTATAAGTTCCTCCACCTGTTCCTGAAAACTGCTTGGTTTCTGAATTGAAGGCAATCCATTGAAAATGTCCACCACTAAGAATTTTCACAGTTCTCCTTGCTCCTGGTGTGGATCTACTTATTTCACCATCTCTTTGTCTACCAGTAAAAACCCAGTTTCTTGTCAGGTCATCTTTAGCGTCACTTATTTTTGACCAGATCTGCACATCAGCTTTCCCTCCTTTTTCTACAGAAGTGACAATTTTGCCATCTACCATATCAAGGGAATATTCTACTGTTATTCCGATCAAATCTTCCTCTTCAGTATTGAAGTCAAATGTTTCGGTGTAGTAATTATCTCGAAGTGAGAATTCTCCTCCACCAGCCCCTAGAAATTTATTGGTTAAGGACTCTTTGGATCCATAGGAGAAATAACCGTCTTGAAAGATTTTTACCACTGTTTTCTCTGTGACTTCTTTTCCATTTTGATGGGTCAGTTTCCAAGCACCTTCTAAGGTCTGACCGATAACTGTACCCATTACAAACAAAAGCGGTAGTATCAATATTTTTTTCATTAGATGTATGGTTTAGGTTTAGATTTCTAAATTACCAATAAATAAGCGCAAAATGAAAACATTTACATTAGGCCGAAGCAACGAAGAGGTAATGGAAATTATCCCTAATAAACGGATCAAGCTCTTACAAGTTGGGTCAAGAAAAATCTGCATCACCAGGATAAACGAGACTTTTTATGCCTTTGAACAACTCTGCCCTCATCGCAAGGCCTCTCTTCATCAAGGATTGATCACTGATTTTGAAGAAGTAGTCTGTCCGCTTCATGAATATAGATTCCATATGAAATCTGGCGAAGTAAAAGCGGGTTCTTGTGGAACATTAGAAACCTATTCGATCAAACTCACCGATTCCGGATTAGTAATAGAGCTACCTTAGTGTAGCTTACCCCCATTTGGAACTGGGAAATCTACCGTGGCTAGCGCAATAGCCCCATCTCCATTATCAAAGCCGGTCACCAAAACCTCAGACATAAAGTCTGCGATTTGTCTGGGTGGAAAATTACAGACACAGATTACTTGCTTCCCAATCAAATCTTCCGGTTGATAAAGGTCAGTAATCTGGGCGGATGATTTTTTGACACCTAAGTCACCCAAATCGATTTTTAGTTTATACGCGGGCTTACGGGCTTTTTCGAAAACCTCAGCATGAATGATCGTCCCAATTCTTAGGTCTATCTTTTGAAAATCTGAAAGCACAATCGTTTGCATTACTATTTATTTTTTATACTTTTACAAACCTTATACGCTAAATCACAGTTACTTAATCAGACTAGAGCCACAAATGATGTCAGAGCAAAATATTATTTCTTCTATCAGCACAAAAGGTTTCTTATTCGCAATAATGTTCTGTGTAATTGGTACGATCAATGCACTAGCTCAAGGTGAGAAAGAAAGGCCAATTACGGATGTTCAGAAAAACTCTGATGCAATCAACACTTTTGAGAGCCCAGAATCAAATTCTGTTGAACTTAAATCTGATTTTTATCTGAGGCAAAGTACTCAGAATCCTTCAAAGGATGTTAAACCAAGCGTCAGTACTCAAGTTAGAAAGGAAAATCCACTATACAAACAAGGTGGTGAAAAAGACAACAAGAAAGAAGGCATGTCAACCTTGTCTTTTAACCTTTTCTTGTATGTCGTAGATAAATTTAGAGAAGATAATTAAGCAAATACCAATAAACCTAAATGCGTTAAGGCTACTTCAACAGAGGTAGCCTTAATTTTTTGGCAATTTTTTGCCACAGGCAATCCAATTGAGAAAGTCTTCTCGTATTTGCTTTCATCTAAAACAAAACACTCTTATTATGAAAACTATTAAATTATTATCCTTGGCGTTTTTTGCCATGATTGCTTTAAGTGCTACAGAAACTTTTGCACAGAAAGAAAAAACAGTTACTGTAGGTGGGGCTCCTATGTACCCATCTAAAAACATCGTAGAAAATGCGGTGAATTCTAAAGACCATACTACCCTTGTAGCGGCAGTACAGGCAGCTGGATTAGTAGAGACCCTACAGACCCCAGGTCCTTTCACGGTGTTTGCTCCAGACAATGCAGCTTTTGACAAACTACCTGCTGGAACGGTTGAGACTCTTGTGAAACCGGAAAACAAAGCTACACTGACTGGAATTCTTACCTATCATGTGGTAGCGGGCAAATTAGGCTCCAAAGAAATCGCCGAAGCAATCAAAAAAGGAAATGGTAAAGCTACATTGACCACAGTACAAGGAGGTAAACTCACTGCTTGGATGCAAGGAAAAGACCTTTACATCACTGATGAAAACGGCAATAAATCAAAAGTAACCATTGCCGATGTGTATCAGTCAAACGGTGTCATTCACTCCATTGATACTGTAGTGTTACCTAAGTCTGAATAAGTCTTTTAGAATATTGGGCAATAAAAAAGCCGACCTCAAAAGGGTCGGCTTTTATCGTTTTAACCATTATCAAATTAATCTATTACCAGCTTCTTCCGCCACCACCTTGCATCATCCGCATCATTGGGTTACCACCTTGCTCTCTAGCTGGCTGTTTGAAGCTTCCGATGTTGTAAGTGAAGGTCAATAGTGCATATCTTGTCAGTACTTGAGTAAAGGTATCTGTGATAGACACGTCATTGATCGTTCTAGCAATGGCATTGTTTTGACGTAAAAGATCAAATACTGTCAACTTCAACTCACCTTTGTTATCCTTCAAGAATCTGTAACCACCTTCGATGTTCCACAACCAAACCTGCTGATCTAAGCCTGCAGAGAGACCTCTATAAAGTGCATTGTTCACTACATTGGACACAAACAACTTTCCGTTGTTTGGGGAGTAGTACAACCTGATATTGGAGTTCTGAATGTAGTAGTTATTGTTCAGGTTGGTTTGCAATGAAGAATTCACTATCGTATAAGTACCAGTGGTAGACAAAGTGAAATCAAAGTCCTTGCTGATGTTGGACGTCAAAGTCACACCTTGACTTAAATCAATATTGTCATTTTGGTTTCTTTGTCCATTGATGATCCCTGGGGTTCTATTGAATGACACGGAGGTGTTCATATTGAACTGAGACTTGATCGCCTTGATCGGAGCACCATAAGTTGAGAAAATTCTACCATTGAATCTTCCACCCAGGTTTTCTGGTCTACTTAGCTGACCTCCTGGTCTCAAGAGTACTTCACCATTGATCAAAGTATCTGTTTGGGCAACAAAAGTAGTATTACCAATGAAGTTCTCTGTTAAGGATGCAAATGCAAACACAAAGAAGGTTCTAGATTTCTCAAGATTCAATTTACCCACATTCACAAATAAATTGTGATTGAATGATTGCCCTAGGTTGGGGTTACCTACACTTAAGTTGAGTGGATTGGAGTTGTTGATTACGTTTTGCAATTGATTTACACTTGGCTCTTGTGTAGAAGTTCTATATCTCATTCTGAAAGTAGTCCCTTTCATCATGTTTCTATAGTTCAAGTTCACTGCTGGTAAGAAATTGCTGAAGCTTCTGTTGAAAACTCTTTCCAATGGAAAAAGCGCTTCGTTGTCTTGCACTGCATACTGGTAATCCAAATTGGCATTGATATTCCAATTTTTGTAGTTGTATCTATAGCCAACACTTGGTCTTTGTACTACAAATTTATTGTCAAACACGTTACTCAATGCAGTATCCAATACCATGATTCCTGCTTCAGGAACCAAGCTGAATACTTGTTGATCAGCAGAAGACTTATTGTTTGAAACTTGATAAGAGAATGTCATCAAGCTATTTTCTTTCAAAGGCTCTGTCCACTGCACGTTTGCTCTATAATTGAACCCGTCAGTTAAACCGAACGTTTCCTGATTGATGGTATCACTGATATTTCTTATAAAATCTCTATTGGCTGCAAGTAATTCAGAATACGAATCTCTTTCGTTTAGCGCAGTAAATAATGTGGTCGAGAGCGTTCTTCCTTGCTTTTCAAACTTGTATCTATAAACCAAGTTATTGGAAAGGTTATACCCTCTTGATTCTGAACCTGAGATCGATCTTGTGCTACTCAGTGGGTTCAGGGCATTGTTTACTGTGAAAGCATCTCTGTCCGAAAAAACATTACTTGTTGTGTAATTCAAACTAGGCGTGATGATGATCGCATTTTTGGGATTGACATCATACTCAATTCTTGCATTGGCTCTGTGGTTGCCAGATTCTACTGTATTGATCAAATCTTCGGTGTAGAACTGCCTGTTTGTCTCAGAAAGAATGATTTCTCTATTGGTAAAACTGCTCAGGTTATTTCTTGAATTGGAGTAGAAGTAACTACCTGTCACATTCATTTTATCACCTACCTTATCAGAGTAATTCAAGCCCATGCTATTGGTGGTGATGATACCGTTATCTTGGCCACCACCGAAGTTAGGTCCTCCTCCAGGTCTTCCTCCACCTGGGCGACCGCCTCCACCTCCACCAAGATCTTCCTGGGAGAAGTTTTGTTGGTTGATATTATTGAATAGACCTACTAGGGAAATTCTTCTATCACCTTTAAAAATATTGATGCTTCCACCTGCGGAATATCTGTCATCAGTACCATAACCACCATATACTCTTCCAAATACGCCTTGTCTTCTGTCTCCACGGGTTACGATGTTGATGGTTCTTGAGTAATTACCATCATCAAAACCTGTCAATCTTGATTGATCTGATCTTTGATCAAGGATCTCGACTCTATCTATCACATCAGCTGGAAGGTTTCTCATGGCTAGAAAAGGATCATTTCCGAAGAATTCTCTTCCATCTACCAATACCTTTTGCACTTGCTCACCTCTAGCTTGGATTTGACCGTTTTGAATGGTCACACCAGGTAATTTTCTTATCAGGTCTTCTGCATCTGCATTTTCTCTGGTTTTGAAAGCATTGGCATTGAAAGAAGTGGTGTCTCCTCTTTGTTCTCCAACAACTATTTGTCCTTCAATGACTACCTCACCGAGGAGTTTGCTATCTTCATTCAATGCAATGATTCCAAGATCTAAGCCATCTCTCATACCCATTTCTTTGGAGAATTTTTCGTAGCCTAAGAAAGTGATTTCCACTTTTACATTCGGAATCCAAGGACGGGTAACTTCAAAATTACCGTCAACATCAGTAACTGTAGATGTCAATAAGGAATCAGTAACTGTCTTCACAAGGACATTTGCTCCTATCAAAGGTAATTTACTAGGCCCTTCGATAACCTTTCCCTTGAATTTCAGGTCTGGCCTTTGGCCTTGTTGTCCTTGACCTCGCTGTGCTGAGGCCTCAAGCGAAAGGCCTGTTAATAACAACAAGAAAAATAATTTGTAAATAATTTTCATTCGTTTTGGTTATTTAAATCCACTCTTAGACAGCGCGAGTTACCAAATAGTTTAACTCAAATATTGAATTAATTTTGAGTGGATAAAAAGCAGGTTAAATGGCAAAAAAAGAGGATCAAACGAAAAGGTTTTGTCAATAAAAAAGGACTAAAACAGAACTTCTAACAACTCCTAAAAAGCTTGTAATCTGTCACTTAAACCATCAACCGGCTAATAAATCATTGACTACTACTGAAGCACAAGAGCATCCAAATGCAGCAGGTAAAAAGGACATGGTTCCATAGGCTGATTTCTTAAAATTACGACCATCCGTCATCATCAAACTGTCTTTTAAATAAAGTTCAGTAGAAAATACTGCCTTGAAGCCCGAAGCTATTCCTTTGTTCTTAATTCGCTTTCTGACATGCTTGGCTAATTTACAATTGTAGGTCTCGGAAATATCTGCGATTCTAATTTGTGTAGGGTCTACTTTTCCTCCCGCTCCCATGGAGCTTACCAATGGAAAGCCTCTCTTGTAAGCACTTTCAATCAAATGAAGCTTTGGGCTGAAGCTGTCGATGCAGTCGACTACATAGTCGTATTCGTTATCTTGAAGGAGATTATACATGGCATCTGGCTTGAGAAATTCACGAATGACGTGAATTTTCAAAGCTGGGTTGATTGCTGTCAGTCGCTCTTCCATCCAGTCTGCTTTGAGCTGTCCCACATTTTTTTGTGTGGCTGGTAGTTGTCTGTTACAGTTGGAGACATCCACGGCATCACCATCGATGATGGTCATCTCACCAACACCACTCCTACAGATAAACTCCGCCGCAAAGGACCCCACTCCTCCGAGACCGACCACCAGCACGTGTTTTGTTGCCAATTTCTCCAAACCCGCTCTACCTACAATCAATTCCGTTCTGGAAAGCCAAGCCAAATCATTCATGTATTTTTCTTTTTGATATATGATTCCAATTTTCTATCACCTGTCTAGCCAATTTCTCTACAGGAAGGCGCAAAATTAAAGAAGCTTTTGAAAAAACCTGCTCTATGGTCAATTCTGAATCATCAGTTTCGAAAAAAATACGCTCTAGTGGTAAAGCTTCAAGGGAAGCAATTGTCTGTTTGTGGTTTTTGCAAATGGCTGCACCGAAGGAAAAGTAAATTGGAAAGTTCATTAGACTTTGAAAGCTACTAGATTTACCCATAAAGCCATGCCAAACTATGGGAGGAGGATCTTTGAAGTGCATGAGGGATTGTTGTAATACATGCAGTCCTTTCACTTGGTGCATGATGATAGGAATTCCCAGTTCTTTGGCCCAGTGCAGCTGTGCTTCAAAAGCTGCGATTTGGATGGCTTCCTTTGGTCCTTTGAGCAAATCAAACCCACACTCTCCAATGGCAAAGAGGTTTGGGTCATCACTTTTCGTTTTCATTTCTTGTAAAAGAGATTCCCAGTTGGTATCCAAGTACCAAGGATGTAGACCGAGGCTATAGCAATACTTGGTTTGCTGTGTGGCAGTCTCTTGGTTGAAAATTGCATTGGCTTGATTCGGCCTATGGGTATGTATATTTAATAGCTTCAATTTTGATCTCAACTTTTTACTTATTAGTTTAGAAGAAATTCTTAGTCCTATGAAAAACTATTTACTACCATTTGCATGTGTCCTGTTTTTACTTTCCTGTGGGGAGAAAAATACTGAAAATATCACGAATGTCGAAAATTTGACTTTGACTAAAGTGGATTCTATTCAGGTTCCATACTTTGGTTTATTGAATTTCATGGATATTCATCCTGCAACCGAACGCGTGTTGTTCTTTGATCAAAAGAAAGCTTCATTGGTTGTCAGTAATTTTACAGGAACAGAAATTTTTGAGATCAAAAAAGACCGTGAGGATCCAGATGGATATGGTTCATTTCCACTTGGTGCAGGAAAATTCAGTGCTGATGGACAAACATTCACGATTGTTTCCAATCAAGGAGTCTACACCTATGATTTAGAGGGGAATTTGGTTCATGGAGGAAAACATCAGCGAGAAAAAATGCCTGCATTCTCTGGAAGGGCTTCTGCAGATACCGAATTTTACTGGGTAGGAGATAGAATTCTAACTACGGGTTCTGGAAGAGGAGATTATCAAAGAAATACTGCTGAGTTTTATGAAAACTACACTGCCTTGGCTTGGTTTGACACCTTAGAAAGAAATGTGGAGCAGTTTATGTATCTAGACGAAACCAGCTTTTTTAAGAATGGAAAAGCACACGATATTGCCCACCTAATACCTAGAGTAACCACAGACACCGAAAGAATCTATTATATAGTCGGGATAGAACCAGCTTTAAATATTCACGATGTAAATACTCCTTATAAACAAATCAAAAGAATTCCGCTCAATATTCCTGATTATCATTTTAACCAAGGAGAGCCATTTGAAGAGGCAGATCCTAGAATTATCAATCCTGATATTTTCTCAGGGAGATTTGATAATATCAAAGTCACTGATAAGTACATTCTAGTTTCATTTTTCCCAGGAATCTCGGAAAGGGATCAAGACAAATATGAAAATATGCATTGGAGTGAATTGATGAATAAAACTCGTAAGGACTATCCAAGCAGGCTTTTGGTGATGGATTTAGAAGGTGAATTGATTAAGCAACTAGAAATCCCAGTTGAATTAGATGATACCCAATGGCTAGTCAGGGGTGATTTTCTTTATTTCAAAAGCAGCATTAACTTAGAAGAGGAAGAAGACTTCGTTAAGATTTATAAGGTGAAGTTGGAGTGATGGGGGGAAAGAAAATGTTTAACTGCCCAGAAGTGTCGGGGTTGCTTAATTGTTTAGGGAGAAGGGAATTAGTTATTAAGTTGATTGAGTTAATTAGGGGGAAGGGGTGGAGAGGGGAAAGGAAATGTTTAACTGCCCCGAAGTGTCGGGGGTGCTTAATTGTTTTAGGGAGAAGGGAATTAGTTATTAAGTTGATTGAGTTAATTAGGTGAAGGGGTGGAGAGGGGAAAGGAAATGTTTAACTGCCCCGAAGTGTCGGGGGTGCTTAATTGTTTAGGGGGAAAGGAAGGAGGAATGTTGAAGGATAAAGCAGAAAGGGACCACAAATTACACGAATTGAACTAATTAAATAAATTATTTTGGGTTTGGGAGGGTAGAGTTAATTGACAAAGTTCAAATTTGCTTGTGGCGTTTTTCAATTTGGAGCGCTTAAGCGCTGGGATTGACACGAATGGATCTCGAAGAGGGCGGCCAAGGTGCTAAGGGTAGAAAGGGAAAGCGAAGGATGAAGGAGGAATTTTGAAGGAGGAATGGACTACCTGAATGGAGGCAGGCGGCAAGACGTAGATTATTTTGAGAATCTGTTTGGGGGGATTTTAAATTTCAATTTTTGTTCATTCCCCAAATCCCCATATTCATTTGGTATTTTCCTTGGTTCATTGGAAAGGGGGAGGGTTTGGTGAGCAGTCATGCTACTTTTGGAGCATGAATTTCAACATAAACCTCAACAATATGAACAGAGAATTAGTAGTACTCAGGAGTTTTTCGACCGCCATGGCTTTGGGCCTGGTCTTAGTCGCAACGGTGGCATTCAAAAACAATGGCCATCATCAATTTGAAGAGATCGATGTGCAGCGCATCAACATTGTAGAAGCAGATGGGACAGTCAAAATGATCATTACTAATGTGGACAAGTTTCCAAATGGAGATACGCAAATCAACAATCGCCCAACCAATGCAGATAGGAAAAAACGCTCAGGGATGATCTTCTTCAATGAAGATGGGATCGAATGTGGTGGCTTTATCTATGATGGAGCTTTGACTGAAAATGGACATAGTGCTGGACTCTCCCTGACTTTTGACCAGTATGATGGGGATCAGGTGATGCAGCTCTTGACTACTGATTCCAAGCAAGGAGATCGTAGAAGGGTGAGCAGTAGCTTGGTATTTATGGATAGAGCAGAAAATGAGAACCAACTCAAAACCATGGAAATCATGGCTGAACTGCAGGAATTGAGAAAAACAGATCCTTCAGCAGCTCGTGCCAAGATGATGGAGTACCAGGAGCAAGGTCTAGTCGGTGGTGCCCCTAGAGTGATGCTAGGCAAAACAGGTAGTCAAAATAATGGACTTTTCCTCTTTGATGATCAGGGTATGCCTAGGGCGATGTTCTATGTGGATCAAGAGAATCAAGCCAAGCTGGATTTCTTCAGTGAAAATGGTGAAGTCTTGTATTCTTTCCCTCCTGCTCCTGAAAAGTAATCGTAATGTTTTTAGCCCTTTTTCCGAAAAGGGCTATTTTTACCTTTTAGATACCCCACCATGAGACAGTTTTTCGCATCCTTTTACCTGAATAAGTACTTTCTGGCATTCATAGTCATTTTTGCCTACTTAGAGTCTGTTCAGATCAGGTATTTCTTTGGAAGGAAGGTGGACTGGTATTTATTTACCCCAGAGGCAGCTGTGGCACAACTCTTCAATGCCATGCTTTTGTTTGTGATCATTGGGATAGTGATCAAAAGATTTGATGAGCAGGTCTCCCTTTCTAGAGCGATTCGGGTTTTTGTTATTTCACTTCTGATCTATGTTTTGGGCAATAACCTGCTTTCCTATTTGGTTGCGCTTTCCTTTGGGACGGTAGCGCGAAACTTCAATGAAGCATCACTCACTAGCTCCAATATCAAGTATGTCATGGATGTATTTGTCTATGGGGGGTTCTTTTTGGCGCATTACTATTTTCAGAAGAACCAAGAGGATAAAGCCAAGCTGGCCAATTTGGAAAAGACACAGATGCAAAGTCAGCTGGCTCAGCTCAAAGCGCAACTTGATCCACATTTTCTTTTCAACAACCTCAATGTACTCGATCAACTGATAGAAGAAGATCAAGCACAGGCATCCGCATTTTTACATGATTTCTCAGATATCTATCGCTATGTATTACAGTCGTCGGACCAGCAGTTGGTACCTTTAGATGATGAATTGGCCTTTGCACAGCGATATTTTAGATTGATGCAGCAGAAATATGGGCAGGCTTATCGATTGGAGCTCAGCGGAGAGGTGCCAACTCAGGCTTTTTTGCCTGCACTTAGTTTACAATTGCTGATAGAGAATGCCATTGAGCATAACCTTGGCACTGAGCTGTCTCCTGTGGCTATTCAATTGAAAATTAGCGAAATGTCTTTGAAAATTAGTAATGTACTAAAGCCCAAAAAGCAAGTGAAAAAAGGTGGGGGCAGGGCTTTGCAGAATTTACGTACACAGTTTGAGTTGCTTGGCAAATACAGCATGCACATCAAGCAAAATGAAAGTACTTTTGAAGTTACCATTCCTTTAATATTTGAAAATGAACATTGATATCTTGATCATAGAGGACGAGTTGCCGGCTAGGAGGAAGCTGAAGCGCTACTTAGAACAATTGACTCAGCCTGTGCAGGTGGTATGTGAATGTGCTACGGTGGAAGAGGCGATCGTATTTTTTGAGCGTGGAGGTCAAGTGGATCTGATCTTTTCTGATATCGCTTTGCAGGATGGGAATGCATTTGAGATTTATCAAGAAATTGCCTTGAAGTCCCCCGTGATTTTCACAACTGCTTATGATGCGCATATGCTCGAGGCTTTTGAAAGCAATGGGATCGATTACCTATTGAAGCCCTTTACGTTTGAGCGTTTTGAGAAAGCTTGGAAGAAATTTCTACTTTTTACCAAATCGGAGACGAGTATCAAGCTGGATAAGCCAGCGTATAAAGGTAGGTTTACCATCCATACGGCCAAGGATAGTTACTTTCTTGCGGTGGAGGAAATTGCTTATTTCTTGGCTGAGGAGGGTGTAGTCAAGGTGATAGATCTAGCTGGAAAAAGCCACTTGATGGGCTTGTTTACTTTAAAGGAGCTTGAGGAGCGCTTAGATCCAAGTAGGTTTTTCCGAATCAACAGGGCCGAGTTGGTTCATAAGCGGGCAATTCAGCGTATGGAGCGCTATGGGAAGAATAGTCTAGCCATTCAGGTTGAGGGAGCCAAGCAGAAGTTGATCACGAGTCAGGCGAATACTGCTGCTTTTCGGGATTGGGTGGAAGGCTGAAGGTCTAAGGGTTGAAAGGGGAAAGGAAAAAGGGGAAAGGGGTACGAAGTACAAAGTACAATGAACCAAGTAAAGGAGGAAGGAGGGAAGGAGGAGGAATTTTGAAGGGTGAAGGAGGAATAGGGGAAAGGGATTCTCGCAAAGGTTGCAGTATCCCTTACTTTGGTATTACTTTGGTGTGTCTTTAATGTTACTTTGGTATGGCTTTGCTAGTAGCATGGCTTAGAGAAAATACCAAAGAGGTTGGCATTTGTATTATTTTAAGAATTCATATAAATGGGAGCCTTGTTTTTGTTACGGGGTCTACTCACGGGGTCAGACTATCCCCAGCTTTACCCCAGCTTTGATACTACTTTGATGTAGCTTTGGTGGTAAGGGAGAGGGAGAAGGGGAAAGGAATTAAGAAGGATGAAGGATGAAGGATAAAAGGTTAAAAGGGAAACCACAAATTACACGAATTGAACTAATTAAATAAACTATTTTAGGTTTGGGGGGAAAGAGTTAATTGACGAAGTTCAAATTAGCTTGAGGCGTTTTTTTATTTGTAGCGCTGAAGCGCTGGGATTGACACGAATGGATCTCGCAGAACTTGTCCTGATACGGGAGGGCGCGGAGGGGCAAAGAATTAAGAGGGTAAAGGGTAAAGGGGTAAAGAAAGATAAAAGGTTAAAAGGGAAACCACAAATTACACGAATTGAACTAATTAAATAAACTATTTTAGGTTTGGGGGGAAAGAGTTAATTGACGAAGTTCAAATTAGCTTGAGGCGTTTTTTTATTTGTAGCGCTGAAGCGCTGGGTTTGACACGAATGGATCTCGCAGAACTTGTCCTGATACGAGAAGGCGCGGAGGGGCAAAGAATTAAGAGGGTAAAGGGGAAAGAGAAAAGGTTAAAGGGTACGAAGTACAATCCGCCACGGCGGACAAGTTGAACCAAGTAAGGCGGGAAAGAGGAAGGGAAAAGATAAAAGGTTAAAGGAAAAAGGGAACCTGTCTGCCGCCAGGCAGGAATTTTGCGAATTTCACGAAGGGGAGTTTTAGGAGTTTGAAATGTAGGTGAGGCTTGAAGTTGTAGCAATGGATTTAAGATGTTTTTGAATTTTGAGTGCTGAAGGGCTGTGATTGGTGCGAATGTATCTAGAGGATTAAAAAATAGTCACAATATGGTTGGAGGTTTATTTTAGTGAGAGGGGTGGTTTGGGATAGTTCATTAAACTGTGTCTAAGGTTTAATCTTTCTTTCAGCCTACTGTCTTAGTTGCCTTAAGGAAACTAAGACAGTAGGCTGAAAATTC